>NZ_CP022746.1:435000-711561 GCF_002288285.1 Sphingobium xenophagum
TCAAGCAAGCTTAAGCCGTTAGGTGTAGGCGCAGCGAAAGCGAGTCTGAACAGGGCGACGAAGTTTGATGCATTAGACCCGAAACCCGGCGATCTATGCATGACCAGGTTGAAGGTGCGGTAACACGCACTGGAGGACCGAACCGTTCAATGTTGAAAAATTGTCGGATGAGTTGTGCTTAGGGGTGAAAGGCCAATCAAGCCGGGAAATAGCTGGTTCTCCGCGAAATCTATTGAGGTAGAGCGTCGAATGATTGCCGTTGGGGGTAGAGCACTGGATGGATGCGGGGGTCGCGAGATCTACCAACTCTAACCAAACTCCGAATACCAACGAGTCTAGTTCGGCAGACAGACGGCGGGTGCTAAGGTCCGTCGTCAAAAGGGAAACAGCCCTAACCTACAGCTAAGGTCCCCAAGTCATCACTAAGTGGGAAAGCATGTGGGATTTCCAAAACAACCAGGAGGTTGGCTTAGAAGCAGCCATCCTTTAAAGAAAGCGTAACAGCTCACTGGTCTAAACAAGAGATCCTGCGGCGAAGATGTAACGGGGCTAAAGTGATGCACCGAAGCTTAGGGTTCAGTCTTTGACTGAGCGGTAGCGGAGCGTTCCGTAGGCCGTTGAAGCGATCTGGTAATGGGTCGTGGAGGTATCGGAAGTGCGAATGCAGACATGAGTAGCGATTAACAGTGTGAGATGCACTGTCGCCGAAATTCCAAGGGTTCCTGCTTAAAGCTAATCTGAGCAGGGTAAGCCGGCCCCTAAGACGAGCCCGAAGGGGGTAGTCGATGGGAACCACGTTAATATTCGTGGGCCTGGAGGTGTGTGACGGATGGCGTAAATGGTCTGGGCTTATTGGATTGCTCCAGGCTGTGAAGTCGTCCCAGGAAATAGCCCCTCCGTATAGACCGTACCCTAAACCGACACAGGTGGAATGGTAGAGTATACCAAGGCGTTTGAGAGAAGTATCCTGAAGGAACTCGGCAAATTGCCTCCGTACCTTCGGAAGAAGGAGGCCCCACATATGCGCAAGCACTTGTGGGGGGCACAGGCCAGGGGGTAGCGACTGTTTAGCAAAAACACAGGGCTCTGCTAAGTCGGCTTCAAGACGACGTATAGGGCCTGACGCCTGCCCGGTGCCTGAAGGTTAAGAG
Organism: Sphingobium xenophagum; assembly: GCF_002288285.1. Taxonomy (NCBI): domain Bacteria; kingdom Pseudomonadati; phylum Pseudomonadota; class Alphaproteobacteria; order Sphingomonadales; family Sphingobiaceae; genus Sphingobium; species Sphingobium xenophagum. The sequence goes on from NZ_CP022746.1 coordinate 436,152, forward strand.
GAGGAGTGCAAGCTCTGAATTGAAGCCCAGGTAAACGGCGGCCGTAACTATAACGGTCCTAAGGTAGCGAAATTCCTTGTCGGGTAAGTTCCGACCTGCACGAATGGCGTAACGACTTCCCCACTGTCTCCAGGATATGCTCAGCGAAATTGAATTCTCCGTGAAGATGCGGAGTACCCGCGGTTAGACGGAAAGACCCCGTGCACCTTTACTGCAACTTCAGAGTGGCATTAGGAAAGAGCTGTGTAGCATAGGTGGGAGGCTTTGAAACTTGGGCGCCAGCCTGAGTGGAGCCATAGGTGAAATACCACCCTGCTGTTTTCTGATGTCTAACCTCGCACCGTTATCCGGTGCAGGGACCCTCTGTGGTGGGTAGTTTGACTGGGGCGGTCGCCTCCTAAAGAGTAACGGAGGCGCGCGATGGTGGGCTCAGGACGGTTGGAAACCGTCTGTTAGAGTGCAATGGCATAAGCCCGCCTGACTGCGAGACTGACAAGTCGAGCAGAGACGAAAGTCGGTCATAGTGATCCGGTGGTCCCTCGTGGAAGGGCCATCGCTCAACGGATAAAAGGTACGCCGGGGATAACAGGCTGATGATTCCCAAGAGCTCATATCGACGGAATCGTTTGGCACCTCGATGTCGGCTCATCACATCCTGGGGCTGGAGCAGGTCCCAAGGGTTTGGCTGTTCGCCAATTAAAGTGGTACGTGAGCTGGGTTCAGAACGTCGCGAGACAGTTTGGTCCCTATCTGCCGTGGGCGTCGAAATTTGAGAGGAGTTGACCCTAGTACGAGAGGACCGGGTTGAACATACCTCTGGTGTACCTGTCGTCACGCCAGTGGCGCAGCAGGGTAGCTATGTATGGACGGGATAACCGCTGAAAGCATCTAAGCGGGAAGCCTCCCTCAAGATAAGATTTCACAGGACCGTGGAAGACCACCACGTTGATAGATCGGATGTGGAAGTGCGGTAACGCATGAAGCTAACCGATACTAATTGTCCTATTCGCGCTTAAACGGTTCATCACGAACCGCAGAGTCCCACCATCAATGACAGCTCTGGACAACAGATGCCTGACAGACATGGTCGGTTATAAAGCCAGCCAGATAGATCTCTCATAAACAAATGTGCACGGTATCGATTGAAACCCCTTATATGCGCCTGCTTCATTGCTTGGTGACCATAGCGTCTGTGACCCACCCGATCCCATCCCGAACTCGGCCGTGAAACCAGTCTGCGCCGATGGTACTATTGCTCAAGCACTGGAAGAGTAGGGCGTCGCCAGGCATTGAAGCACGCGCATATCAGGACACACAAAAACCCATTCACAGTTCATCAAAGGGCGGACCCAAAAGGTCCGCCCTTTGTCCTTTGGTGACGCGGGATGGAGCAGCCCGGTAGCTCGTCAGGCTCATAACCTGAAGGTCGTAGGTTCAAATCCTACTCCCGCAACCAATGCCAGACACCTTACTCAAAGCCCCGACGCAAAAGTGCCGGGGCTTTGCGCATTCTCAACCAGTCGAGCCATTTCCAAGGTGTAATCAGCTCCATCTACTTAAGAGTTGGGGCCTTCGACAAATCCGGCATGGTTCACTATTATGAAATCGCGCTTGTTTAGGGGACTTAATATGCTGCCAAGTGCTCTGGTTTCTATTTTCGCATTGATAATGGCGGCGCCATCTAATCTGCCGCGCCTCCCACCGCCTGGTAAAGACCAATTAGGGTAGTGAGTTCATCGGTTCTGGTCTGTATCAAAGACAGGTCGACTCCCAAAAGCGCGCGCTGAGCGTCGATTTGCTCGATATAGGCCGTATAGCCGGCTCGATATCGGTTTGAAGCATGGCGCAGGGCGTCTGCCACCGCCATTCTCTGGGCCCGCAACGCGACCTCTTGTTTGGTGAGATTGGCGAGCACCGCCATACGGTCGTCTACCTCGCGGAACGCGTTGAGTGCCGCCGAGCGATAGGCCCAAGCGGCCTGATCGCGCTGTGCAGTTGTGGCGTCCAGCTGCGCGGTAAGACGTCCACCCTGAAAGATCGGCGCAAGGATGCTGCCGCCTACCGACCATAAGCTGATCGGATCGGCGAGCAGATCCGAAATCGCGATGCCAGCGCTCGCGCCCAAGTTGATCGATGGCATAAATTGCGCACGGGCTGCCCGCATCTGCGCATCGGCAGCGGCGAGGCGATACTCGGCAACCGCAATGTCGGGACGGCGCCGAAGCAGTTCGGAAGGTAAAGTCGAGGGCGCCGCTGGCTGACGCAGGTTATCAAGCGTGCCACCACGATCAACCGTTCGTGGCAGATCGCCGCTCAGCACCGCAAGCGCGTTTTCCTGCCGCGCAATCTGTGCCCGGAGCTGTGGCACCAGCTGGACCGCCGCCTGATATTCGGCTTCGGCCTGACGGAGTTCGAGCTGCGATGTATAGCCGACTTCGGCGCGGTCACGGGCGAACTTGAGCGCCTGCTGACGCGCTACGACCGTATCTTCGAGCACCATCAGACGCGCGTCGAGCGCCAGCAGCGTGATATAGCCAGTTGCGGTTGCGGCAGTCACGGAGAGCCTGACTGCCTCTTCACTGGCCTCGCTCGCGGCAACGCCGGCGCTGGCCGCGTCGATCTGCGCGGCATTCTTGCCAAAGAGATCAAGCTGGACACCTCGAAAAACTCTGGCGTTTGATCGGCGGATTTGATTCACTTCGTCGGCGATGCGTAGGAGGCGATGATGGCAAGTCAGCCTGGTTTCTTCGATCTTTCGGACCGGTACGATGCGCTGAGCGCGGCGGGCGATCCGCTGGAGCGATTAGCGGCAGTTGTGGATTTCGAGGTTTTCCGTGGTCCGCTGGTGGCAGCGCTTCGTCGCTGCGTTCGCGGCAAGGGTGGGCGACCGCCCTTTGATCCGGTGCTGATGTTCAAGATTCTGGTTCTACAGGCGCTCTATTCGCTGTCGGACGAGGCCGCCGAGTTTCAGATCAAAGACCGGTTGTCATTCCAACGGTTCCTGGGCCTTGGGCTCGATGGCACCGTGCCGGATGCGACCACGGTGTGGCTGTTTCGGGAACGCCTGGTAAATGCCAAGGCCATAGACAAACTTTTCGCTCGCTTCGACGCTGCCCTCAAGGATCGGGGCTATCTCGCCATGGGCGGGCAAATCATCGACGCTACGGTCGTGCAGGCACCCAAACAGCGCAATACCGAAGCGGAGAAAGCAGCGATCAAGGAAGGCGGCGTGCCCGAGGGCTGGAAGCCGGCCAAGACCCGGCAAAAGGACCGTGATGCGCGCTGGTCGATCAAGTACAGCAAGGCCAAGATCAAAGAGGGCGCCGATCCCAAGGCGGCTAGGCCGGTCGATCTGGCCATCCCGATGTTCGGGTACAAGAATCATATCGGCATCGACAAAACCCATGGGCTGATCCGCACCTGGGATGCCAGCGCCGCCAATGCCCATGACGGCGCACGGCTGCCGGTTCTGATCAGTAAGGACAACACTGCCTCCGGCGTCTGGGCTGATACCGCCTATCGATCCAAGAAGAACGAGGCGTTCCTGGCCAGTGGCATGTTCACCAGCCACATTCACCAGCGGCGTAAACCGCGGCGAGCGTTGCCTGAGCGGATCGCCAAGGCCAATACCCGGCGTTCCAAGATCCGCGCCCAGGTCGAGCATGTGTTCGCCGGGCAAAAGAACCGCATGGGGCTGGTCGTGCGCACCATCGGCATCGCCCGCGCTACCATCAAGATCGGCATGGCCAACTTGGCCTATAACTTCCAGCGCTTGGCCTGGCTCGAAGGGCGAACTGCGCCTGCTTGATATGAACCAAGCGCCACCGACGGTAAATCCGGCCACTGCGGCACCGGCAATATCGAAATCACCGACAAATACGCTGCAACATCACTCCTTCCACGCCGCCTCAATCCGCACCGTCGACCCTACACGCAAATCCAGCGGTTCTTCGAGGTGTCCAGCTCGTAGCTGGCGCGAAATGCCGGTTGCACACCGACTGATTCCAGTCCTTGGCCGAAGGGAGACACTTCTCGCCGAACCGCGCCATCGACGCCTATGCCGAGCGAGGGCAGCAACAAGCCGCGTGATCCACGCTCCGTGGCGCGCGCTTGCTCGACACGGGCAGCGGCGATCCGGACATCCGGATTGTTCGCGCGAGCCTTTTCGACCAGTGCAGACATTTGCGGATCGCCAAAGCGTTGCCACCATTGCGCCTCGACCGGAGCGGGCACGCCAAGCTGCGTGCGCCAAGCGATCGGCGCAGCCACCGACGCACCCCGGGGTGCATCTTGCAAGGCAGGCGCGCAGCCAGAAATCAGCAGGGCGCCGGTGAGCGTGGCGATGAAGCGGCTGCGCATCGGCTTCACTCCCCGGTATGCACGGTGGCGACTACGGACATGCCGGGGCCAAGCCGTCGGGCGATCTTCTGGTCAGGATCAAGCACGATGCGCACAGCGATCCGCTGTGGCACTTTGACGAAATTGCCCGCGCCGGTGTCAGGCTTGACGATACTGAATTCGCTGCTGGCCGCAGGCGCGATGCTCTGGACCCGGCCGGTCAGCTGTGCCCCGCCGAGCGCATCGATTTCCAGTGTGGCGCGCTGGCCGACCGACATATTCTCCGTCTGCGCTTCCTTGAAGTTCGCAACCACCCAAAGTTCATCGGGGACGATGTACATCAACTGGGTTCCGGCGCTGACCAGCTGGCCTTCTCGCGCGGTGATTTCGCTTAATCGACCCGATCGCGGTGCGCGAATTTCCGTCCGCGACAGCTCGAAGGCGGCCAGATCGCGCGATGCCTCGGCGCCTTGGACTTGAGCCTCCAGCGCTCCGCGACCCACCCGGACGGATCGGACATTCTGGGCCGCAATAGCGCGCTGAGCCTCAGCCTGCCTTACGCCGGCCTGCGATTGACGCAGCGCCGCCAGCGCCTGATCGCGTTCGCGCAAGGAGATCGAGCCTTCATCGACCAGCTCGTTGATGCGGTTCATATCTGCCTGTGCCTTCTGGTAGCCCGCCTGGGCGCTGGCCACAGCCGCATCCTGGAGCTGCAACTGTGCCTGGGCCGAGCGCAGGCTCTGCTCGCTATTGGCCAGTGTCGCCTGCTGTGCGGCGATGTTCGCGGCTCCCTGTTGCACCTTCTGGCGGAATGGCGTGGCATCGATCCGCGCGAGCAACTGGCCCTCTTTCACTGTCTGGAAATCGGCGACGCGAACCTCGACGAGATAGCCTGCGACCTGCGGGCTGACGATGGTCGTGCGCCCGCGCACATAGGCGTTGTTGGTGGTTTGATCGCCTCCGGCAAAGGGTGGCAACCCCCAAGCAAACAGCGCAACCAGCACGCCAATGACTATCAGCGCGCCAGCAATCAGCACGCGCTCGCGCGACAGCTGGGGCGACCAGCCCTTTTCGGGCGGCGCAGGCGTGCTGGCGGCGGCCGATGTTTCGGTGGCGGCAGCTTGCGGGTTGACGGATGTCATGGGTCGTTCCTTGCGCGCATGGCCTCGATAAAGGCGAGTTCCTTGGCGAGCGGATTGCGCCCGCGAATCTTGTTGATCACCCAAGGCACGAGCAGCGCAACGAAGGTGATCGCCGAGAGCGTGCAGATGAGGAAGAAGACGTCGTTGAACGCGAGCACCGCTGCCTCGCGGCCGATCTGGGCCGAGATACTGGCCGAGGTAGCCTGCTGCACCAGCGCCGGGTCCTGCTGCAATGGCGCGGTGCGCTGCGCCGTGTTCGAGAAAGCTTGAGAGAGCTGGACATTGCTCATCGCGAGCGTCGTGCCAGCATCGATCAGATGCGTCTTGAGCCGGACCGTGTGGAAGGCGGACAGCAGCGCAATGCCAGCAAGGCCGCCGACCGATTGCGACAGCGAGAAGATGGCAATGAAGCTGATTATATAATTTTGCCCCGCAGCAAGCGCGCGCAGCATCCCCTGCATCAGCACGGGCCCCATGGCGAACACGGCAGCAAAGGCGATAGCTGCCTGTGACAGATAGAGATCCTGAGGGCGACTCATGACGCCGGTGCGGGTGTCGGCAAAGGCTGCGACGCTGATCACGAGCACGGCAAATAGCACGGGCCGGGTCAAATCCTTTGGGTCGAGCCGGATGACCGATAGCAGCATGCCAGCAGTAGTCGCTCCGGTCAGCACCCAGAAATAGCCGGTCAGCTGCTCATTGCCATAACCAAGCGCCGTGAACATGCCGCTCGCCCCGAAACCTTGCTCTGCGACCAGGATGCGCACCGTCGCCCCAATCGCCGCGATGCTGAGGATCGCACGGCTCGATAGCCAGCTCAGGTCGAGCATCGGGCTCCTTCGGTTGGCCTCGATCAGCAGACAGCCGCCTAGCCCGATAACCGCAAGCACCACCGTATAGCCCAGCCATGGCGCGTCCCACCACACGATGCGTCCCAGGATCAGGAACGCGCAGAGCGAGGCGACGCCCAGCACGAACAGCATCATGCTCGGGATATCGAGTTTTTCGAAGGTCATCTTGCGCACGCCCGGTGGCAGACGCAGCAGGTAGACAAAAGCAAGACCCAGCAGCGAGAGTGCGAACTGGAACTGGAAAACATGGGTCATATCGCCATCGACCAACAGCGCGGGGGACAGCGCACGGCAGAACGGAAAAGCGATTTGCGTGAGTCCAAGTGAGAGTACGAGACCCGCAGTCCGCATCGTCGGCGGAAGGCCCTGCATAAGATAATAGATAGTGAGAGCCGACAGTCCGCTCGCAGCAATTCCGGCAACGGCACGCGCGGCCAATTCGGCGTGATAGCCCGGCCCGATAAGCTGCACGAAATTGGCGAGCACGAGCCCCGCCATCGCCCATCGCAAGAACAGCTGGATGCCAAATTCTTGTCGCACGCGAAACAATAGCATGCTCATCGTGGCATAGGTCGCGTAGAATGCGACCGTCATCCACCCCGCCTCGACTGGCGTCAGCGCAAATTCCGCCTGCAGAGCTGTCAAACGGCGTTCAAAAGGGACCCCCGATCGGCGTCGAAGAGGGACCCCCTTTTCAGATAATATGATGCTGGTTTGTTGAAGATGGCCTTGCGCTGCGTGCGGCGGAGGGCGGGCGTAGCCCGACCGGAGGCGCGCGCAGCGCAAGATAGATTTTTGAAGGCGCCGAAGGTGGCTGTCAGCTGCGGTTTTTGAAGCGCCAGCTGTCGTTGCCCGTCTCGACGATATCGCAGTGGTGGGTGACGCGGTCGAGCAGCGCCGTGGTCATCTTGGGATCGCCGAACACGGTCGGCCATTCGCCGAAGGCGAGGTTCGTGGTGATGATGACGCTGGTCCGCTCATAAAGCTTGCTGATGAGGTGGAACAGCAACTGCCCTCCCGAGCGGGCGAACGGCAGATAACCGAGCTCGTCGAGAACGATCAGGTCGAGCCGCGACAGCTGCGCCGCCAGGGTCCCGCCTTTGCCGATCCGGGTCTCCTCTTCGAGGCGTGTCACCAGATCGACGGTGTTGAAGTAGCGGGCGCGAGCGCCCCTTCGCACGACATTGGCGGTGATCGCGATGGCGAGGTGGGTCTTGCCTGTCCCCGTGCCGCCGACCAGCACGATATTGCGGCGAGGCGGGAGGAAGGAGCCATCGTGAAGGGAGCGGATCATCTCCTCATTGATCGGTGTGCCCTCGAAGCTGAACCGCTCCAGGTCCTTCACCACGGGCAGCCTCGCAGCCGTCATCCGATAGCGGATGGAGGCTGCATCCCGGTGGGTCGCCTCAGCACGGAGCAGGTCGGTCAGTATCTCCATGGTGGTGCGCTTGCGCTGGAGGCCGGTGGTGACCGCCTCGTCGAACGCCGCCGCCATGCCCTTGAGTCCGAGGCCGCGCATCGTGTCGATCATATCATGCCGCTGCATCATAGCCTCGCAGCAGATCATAGCGGGCACAGTCGGCGAGCGGAGGATGCTGCAGCATCCGGTCTTCCGAAGTGACGATGCTGTGGGGTGTCGCCGGCTCGCGGCGCCGGGAGAGGATGTTGAGGATCAGCTCGTCGCTGGCCGTTCCGTTCGCCAACGCTTCGCGCACGGCAGCCTCTACCGGCTCCAGGCCATCGGTGAGCACCGCCGAGAGGACCCGCACGAACCTGCGATCGGCCTCGTCCCCGGTGCCGAGCCTTCGCCGTAATCGGTGCAGGGCGGGCGGCAGATCCCAGTCCTGGAACGGTGCGCCGTTACGCAGCGCGCCGGGCTTGTGCGCGAGGACCGGCAGATAATGCCAGGGATCGTATATCGTGCGGTTCCGACCGAAGTGGCGCTCATGCTCCCCGACGATCGCATCGCCGCAGCGTATGACGATGCGATCGGCATAGGAGCGCACCTGAACGGTCCGGCGTGCGGCCGTCGACATGACCGAGTAGCGGTTGCGATCGAAGCTGATGAGGCAGGTGCCGGTGACGGCATGCTCGCTCTCATGGAAGCCGTCGAACGGTGCCAGGATCGGCTGCAGGGCCGGTCGCTCCATATCCAGCGCCTCGGCGACGGTAATATCCCCGCGTTCGGGATGGGCATGATGCTCGGCCCAGCGCCGGCACTCGGCCTCCAGCCACCCGTTGAGCTCGGCCAGGCTGGCGAACCGGAGCCGCGGCTGGAAGAAGCGGCCTCGGATTGTCTGGACCTGCTGCTCGACCTGGCCCTTCTCCCATCCCGCCGCCGGCGAGCAGGCGGTCGGCTCGACCATGTAATGATCGGTCATGATCAGGAAGCGGCGGTTGAACACACGCTCCTTGCCGGTGAACACGGCCGTCACCGCCGTCTTCATATTATCGTAGATACCGCGTCGCGGCACACCGCCGAAGAACGCGAACGCCCGGGCATGGGCATCGAACAGCATCTCCTGGCCCTCGCGCGGATAGGCCCGGACATAGGGTGCGCGCGAGTCGCAGAGACGCATATGCGCCACCTTCACCCGCATCGGCTTGCCGGCGATCTCCACATCCTCGTGGCTCCAGTCGAACTGGTAGGCCTCACCCGGCTGGAAGGTCATCGGGATGAACGCCGGTGCGCCTTCGCCAGCATCCTTCCGCCGCGCAGCACGCCAGCGCGCCGCATAGCGGCGCACCGCATCATAGGATCCATCGAACCCCTCGCGCACCAGCAGGTCATGGATACGCGTCATCCGTAGCCGATCGCGGCGGCCGCGACCTTCGTTCTCCTCAAGCAGCGCATCGAGACGATCCTGATAAGGACCGATCCGCGGCAGCGGCTGGACTTTGCGCTGATAGTTGAACGCCGCCTCCGGCGACCGGATCGCTTTGCGGACGACCTTCCGCGACAAACGAAGGTCACGAGCGATCGCCTTGATCGCCTTACCCGCTGCATGCTCACGCCGAATCCGAACCACTGTCTCCACGATCAACATCCCGTTCTCGCCAACTGATCAAAACCAGTCGGCCGACTAAATCCCCGGGATGAAGGGGTCCTTTTTGCACGCCGATCACCCCACGAAGGGGGTGCCTATTGCACGCTGATCCTCACTCATCTCGCGGGATGACTTCCACGACGACCTCGTCAAAGGCTTCTCCAGCAATGACGCGGTCGATCGGATAATCGCCTTCTCCCAGTCTATGCTTGTTGCGATACCGCAACTGGAAGCGCTCCCTGTAATCGTCGACATCCTTTCCAAGGCCGCTCAGGTCATCGACGCCGTGCATCCGAAGCGCTGCCTCGTTCGCCCATATGATGGCCTGGTTGGCATCTACCAGGATTACGCCTTCGCTCAGGCTGCCGATAATATGCCGGAGGCGATCGAGATCGATGGAGGGTTGAACATTGGTCATACATGGATTCCAATCGAACTGAACAAGCCCGCAAAGCCTCCAGCGAACGAGCCGCACTTCCCTGAACGGAATGTAGAGATCGTCGGCCAGCACGCTCGGGTCGAGCTAAGCGGAACGTCTGCATTGGGTGACAGGAATTTGGGCGATAATCGGCAGAAAAGCGTCATTTTAAGGCCTGCGTCGAATGGCAAGGAAGAAGTCTAGCATGGCCCTGGATGCATCAGGCCCTGCCGGATCGGTGAAGGAGCCGCCGCGTCCTCCCGACCAGCCATGGCCCCCACCATGGACCGTCCAGTCCTCGAGCAGCACGGTCCCGGCCATTGATCTATGGATCCTGCGCGTAAATTCCCGGCCGCCTTGTGAACGGCCAGACACGGATTTAGTGACAAGTTGGCCAGGGTTGGATCGTTCAAGATCGCGCAGAAACGCGCCGGCATTGGAAGGGTGCACCACGCGATCATGGTCGCCATGGAACACGATCGTCGGCAACGGCCGCCGGACCTTTCCTGTCGGACGAGGCCGCGTATCGCCGCGCATGGCGGCAATCGCGCCTTGCAGGGACTGGACATCCTCATGCGCTACGCCTGAATGGATGCCCACTGCAACAAAGATGTCAGGATAGGCTGCTGCGAGGATGGCCGCCTCTGCCCCGCCTGCCGATAGCCCGGCAACATAGATGCGGGCCGGATTGGCACGGCCAAGGGCCATTGCGTGGCGGGTGAGGGCGGCGATGACCGCCGGTTCTCCGCGACCGCGTTTTTGATGAGCGGGATTGTGCCAGTTCCAGCAGCGCGCCAGGTTCGCGCGTTGAGACTGCTGGGGATACAGCACGAGGAAACCAAGTTCGTCGGCGAGCGCGTTCATGCCCGTTCCGGCAGCGAAATCCGCAGCCGATTGCGAGCAGCCGTGCAGCATCACCACGAGCGGCATGCGTCGACGAGCCGAACCGTGCGGTGTGTAAAACTTATAAGCCAAGGTACCGTGCTTGCAGTGGAACTCTTGCGTGATGAAGCTGCCCGGTGCGGGGCGGGGCAAGACCGGCACCGTCGTCCGTGGCGAGGCTTGCTTGGCCTTCTTGGCCCGCTTGCGAGCCGGGCGGACCGATGGGGTGACGCTATCGCTCATCGCCAGGGCCGCAGAGATCGGGCGTCCCTTGCGCGCCAATCGAGCGGCCTTGAAAAAGGTCTTCACAAGATCGGCCATGAATGCCCCCGAATTTAACTGCATTTCGTCAACGACCAGCGGCCAGCATTGATCCTGATTAAAATTTTGCTTTTGTCATCATTGCTGGTCGTTGAGCCTCGTCGATCGTAGAGACGAACGGCGGCTGGTACCCGTGAGCCGCCGGGCAAAGTGGACTTTCCGTTTTTTTGGGATGCCGGGAACGGCAGGTCCGGTCAGGAGGCAATATCCAGCATTCCTGACCGGCCCCTTGAAACGACAGAAAACGCGTCTGGCGGATTGGCAGATCCTGCGCGCGACGTAACGCTGCGCACAATTGCGTCCGCAAAGTTTGGGGAGGCAATTGGCCGTACGGCCAGCAACACCCCGGATCGGCGCCTTTACCTTCGTGCCGTCGCGTCGGCATAGCGCCGCGAGACTTCGGGCCAATTCACGACCTGCCACCAGCCGTCGAGATAGTCTGCGCGGCGGTTCTGATATTTAAGATAGTAGGCATGTTCCCACACGTCATTGCCCAGGATCGGCTTGCCTTTCGTTTCCGCCGCATCCATCAGCGGATTGTCCTGATTGGGTGTCGATGTAATGGCGAGCTTGCCGTCCGCACCGACGATCAGCCAGACCCAGCCCGAGCCGAACCGCCCGGTCCCGGCTGCTTTGAACGCCGCCTTGAACTTGTCGAGCGAGCCGAAACTGGCGTCGATCGCGGCGGCGAGCGCTGGTGACGGCGCACCACTTTGCGCAGGCGGGGCCATGGATTTCCAGAAGAAGCTGTGGTTCCAATGCCCACCGGCATTGTTGCGGACGACCGCAGGCAAAGTTCCCGCCTTTGCGACAAGCTGTTCGAGCGACTGACCCGTCAGCGCAGGATCGGCCGAAACAGCTTTGTTAAGCGCGTCGACATAAGCCTGATGATGCTTGTCGTGATGGATGGTCATGGTTTGCGCGTCGATTGCGGGTTCAAGTGAACTCGCGGCATAGGGCAGCGGCGGCAAGGTGAAGGTGGCTGGCGCGGGAGCGCTCTGCGCAAGGGCTGATGGCATAGCTGGAACGACGGCGGCCATCGCCAACAACAATGCAATTCTCTTCATTTAGTCCTCCTGATGCTGGCGGGCGGTTCCCATTCCCCATGAGTGCAACTCGCGACTTTGGTTTATGGTCCCGCTCACACGAACTATAACAATATCGTTCCGCTCACTCGCAATTGACGATCGCGGTAGCAGGTCCTCGCAGGCTGTTGTCCTCGATCAGCGGGCGTGACCCGACATGACGCACCCGCAGAGCGGTCCCACCAGTGCGTGAGCGTGAATATGACCGGACCGCGTTCGACCCGCGCGCCGAACTCATAGACTGCGCAGCGCACCAGCGTCGGCGTGGCGTCGTTCTTCGTTTCTCGCGATTTGCGAGGATGTTGTTGAGAGCGGCGATTTTGCCGCCGCAAGCAGCATAATGGGCAGTCGGTAATCTTGCGCGGGCATAAACGGTCCTTGACTTGAAAGATATGGTATATCATCACTAAATAGGATTTAGGGCAGGAGATGTCCAGCGCTGATGGGAGTCGGGCATGACTGTAAATACGCAAGGGCAACGATTATATGACGGTGTGGCGATCGGCGCTTCGATCCTGTGCTTGATCCATTGTCTGGTCCTGCCGCTGCTGATCGTCTTGCTGCCGACCCTTGCAGCCTTTCTGGCGTTTCCCGAATCATTTCATCTCTGGGCACTTGCGCTTGCCGTGCCCACCAGCGTCCTGGCCCTGACCACTGGCTATCGCCGCCATCGCAGGATCATGCCGACGGCAATTGCGCTGCCGGGACTTGCTTTGCTGGCGTTGGGGGCATTGCAGGCGCCCACCGAAGCCATGGAGACGATGTTGTCAGTTGCTGGTGCCCTGCTCCTTGCCTTGGGACATGGTCTCAACTGGAAGGCATTGCACAAGAGCGGCGCGCCAAAGAAGGGAAACAGAAGAGTATGAAGCCGCCTATCGTTCCGTGCTCTTATGATGAGTGGAAGCATTGTATCACGGTCCTTTGCCGGATTCCGCTGACGCCCCGCTATGTCGATGCGCGCATCGCAGCGCTCGCCGATCCGCGGGATTATGGAACGCAGCGCTTCATCGAGACGTGGGGCGAAGCGCATCTCGATAATGTGAGGGGTTGGTTTAACCAGGCCCGCGCTGAACTCGCTGCCGGAGGCATCGCATGAGCGCACTTTTTGCCGGTCCGCAGTCGCTGATCCCGGTTTCGGTTCTGACGGGCTTTCTTGGCAGCGGCAAGACCACGCTGCTTAACCATCTGGTCAATGCGCCAGAGATGAGCCGTGCGCTGGTCGTCATCAACGAGTTTGGCGCCGTCAGCCTTGACCATGACCTCATCACCCGGTCGAGCGACGATCTGGTGGTCGAGATGATGGGCGGCTGCCTGTGCTGCACGATCCGCGGAGATTTGCTTCGAACATTGCGCGATGCGCCCTGGCGCTTTGCGCGTGACGGAACATGCTGGTTCGATCGTGTGGTGATAGAGACGACGGGATTGGCCGATCCTGCGCCGATCCTGCACACGCTGATGACTGACAGCGATCTGGCGACGCTCTATCGGCTCGACGGCGTGATCGCGACGGTGGACGCCGCCGCGGGCATGGCGACGCTCGACGCGCAGGAGGAGGCGGTCAAGCAGGCCGCCATGGCCGATCGAATCCTGTTGACCAAGGTCGATCTCGCGTCAGGCGAAGAGCGCGCCGCGATCGAGCGACGAGTGCGCGCTCTCAATCCCGCCGCGCCTATCATTCCCGTCAGCAACGGACAGGCTGATCCTGCATCGCTGTTCGATGCAGGTCTTTACGATCCCGCGACCAAGACCAACGACGTCCAGCGCTGGCTTCGGGCCGAAGCCTATGCAGGCAGCGATCACGGACATGATCACGAGCATGACCATGACCACCACGACCATCATCATCACGACCTGAACCGTCATGATGACCATATTCACGCCACTTGCCTGACGTTCGACGAACCGCTCGATGCCGAAGGTTTCGAGCGGTGGCTCGATATCCTCACCATGTTCAAGGGACCGGATATCCTACGCATCAAGGGCATTGTGAACCTGATCGGCGAGCCGAAGCCGGTCGTCATCCACGGCGTTCAGCATATCTTTCATCCACCTGTGCTGCTCGATGACTGGCCTTCTGACGACAGACGCACGCGGCTCGTTTTCATCACGCGCGATGTTAGCGCCGAGGAATTGCGCGGTACGCTCATGCTGCTGACCAACCATATCCGCCGCTACGAACTTTCGGGCTATGTCGAGGATCTGCTCAATGATCGTACGCCCTCACTCATTCCGGAGAAAATGGCGTCATGACAATATTCGCCGAACGATCGAGCGTCGAGCAGATCGAACTGGGCGAGACTCTCGCGCCCCGCTTCGATGCTGAAGGGCTGATGCCGGTCATTGTCGTCAATGCCGACGACAAGATGATATTGATGCTTGGTTACATGAATGCCGAAGCGCTGGAGCGAACATTGCGAACGCGCCAGGCGCATTTCTGGTCGCGCAGTCGACGCGCCTTGTGGCGCAAAGGCGAGCATAGCGGTTTTGCCCAAAGGGTTGAACATGTCCTGATCGACGATGACCAGGACGCCCTGATCCTGTTGGTGACAATCGACGGCCCTGGAAGCTGCCATGTTGGTTTCAGGTCATGCTTCTATCGCGAAGTCGACTTGGCCAGCGTCGCGACGGATGCTCCCATCCGGCTGGAGCGGGTCGAGCATAGGGCCGCATTCGATGCAGAGACCGTTTATGCCGGCCTTCCAAACCCAACCCGGTTGTGATCATGCACGCCGGGTCTCCTTCACTGCACGGGGCCAATCCCAAATTACGCCTGGCCGCACGGCGAACGCCTGAAGATCTGGACGCGCTCGTCCTTAACCTGCTTGCCGCATCGAACCGGCCGATCAGCGCCTACGACATTTCTGACCGGTCCATAGTCGCTGGCCAGTCGATTGTGCCCAATCAGGTTTATCGCACCCTCGCGCGGCTGATCGATCAGGGTCTGGTCCATCGGGTGGAATCCCTGTCGGCCTATATGCTCAAGCAGCAGTCATTCGACGGATGCCTTATTTGCGATCAGTGCCAAGCCGTCCAGATCTTGTCGGACCCAGACCTGTTTGCCCGGCTACAGGATTGCGCGCATCGGTTCGGCTTTGCCGTCGACCGGACCGTAGTCGAGATGCACGGATGCTGCCGGGACTGCGCGACCCATGATCACCCGAACCGTGAGCATGAGGCGAAGCGGGTCTTTTCGGATTCGACCCCACCACCCAATATAATCGGAGTTTGAACGTGCGATCGCGCCTGCTTGCCTGTACCGCCACCATTGCCATGCTGACATTGTCTCCTCCCTGCGCCGCCGCCTCGCCGGTCGCGGCCATCCCCGCCGACCAGTCCGCCAATCCGCTGCTCGGCGAATGGACGACGCTGGCGCAGGCGTGACTAGCCTGTGTCTATTTCTCTCCCAAGGGCCGCACCCTCTATGATAGTCCGGCAAATATATGAGCTATCACGGCGCCTTGGGGCATGTGATGTGAAGGGGATTTGCAATGCGGCGACTTCTGTCTTTGGTCCTGTTCATGGCCGCGCATCCGGCGCTGGCACAGTCGCTTGAGGCGCCTTTGCCCCCGCTCGCGCCATGGAAAGGCGCCAGCGAAAAGCTGATCGTCGGCGCAAATGATCCGTGGATTACGCCCGCGGAGCGTGTGAACTTCGTCGACACGCCGGACTATGCCGCGACGCGCGCCTGGCTCGAGCGGTTGGTCGCTTCCGCGCCGCAGCTGCTTTCGATCGAGAGCTTCGGCAAGACGGCGCAAGGCCGCGACCTTTATTTCGTGCGCGCGAGCAAGGGCGGCGGGGGCAAGCCGGTGCTGCTCGTCCAGGCGGGCATCCATTCGGGCGAGATCGACGGCAAGGACGCAGGCATGATGTTGCTGCGCGATATCGCGCATCGCGGCAAGCATGGCTTGCTTGACAAGGTCGACCTGGTTTTCGTGCCGATCTTCAACGCCGATGGGCATGAGCGCGCAAGTCCGTGGAACCGCCCGAACCAGCGCGGCCCGCGCTCGATGGGCTGGCGCACCACCGCGCAGAATCTCAATCTCAACCGCGATTATCTGAAGGCCGATGCGCCCGAAATGCAGGCGATGATCGCCCTCATCAATCGGCTCGATCCTACCCTCTATCTGGACCTGCATGTTACCGACGGCATCGATCATCAATATGATGTCGCTTATGCCTTTTCAGGCTGGCGCGGATATTATGCGAAATCGCCCGCCATCGGTCGCTGGCTCGATACGCGGCTGCGCCCCGCGATGGACGCGGCGCTCAAGCGGGCGGGCCACACGCCAGGCTATTATGTAAGCGCGGTCGATAATCGCAATCCCGACAAGGGCATCAGCCACGATCCCGACACGCCGCGTTATTCGACAGGCTATGGCGACTATCGCCACGTGCCGACGATCCTGATCGAGACACTTTCGCTGCGACCCTATCGCCAGCGTGTGCTCGGCACATATGTTTTCGTTGAGGAAGCGCTGCGGCTGGCCGGTAATGAAGGCGCACGCCTCCGCGCGGCGATCGATGCCGATCGAGCCGAGCGTCCTGCCGATCTCGTGGTCAAGTGGAAGCCGCTGAAGGACCCGATCTACACTGTCGATTTCCTCGGTATCGCGCATGATCGCTATCGGTCGGCTGCTTCGGGGCGCGAGGAGATCCGCTGGCTTGGCCGTCCCATCACCCAGAAGATACCGGTGTTCGGTGAGGAGCCCGACCAATCGGTGCGGTTGCCGAAGGCCTGGTGGGTGCCTGCGACCGCGCCCGAAGTGATCGAACGACTGAAGCTGCACGGGATTCGCTTCGAGACCATCGATGCGCCGCGCACCATCGAACTGGACATGGTGCGTATCGCAGAGCCGAAGCTGGGTGCCCCGATCGAGGGAAGGGTGCCGCTCATGGCAGGCGGTTTCACGCATGGCCGCCGCAGCGAGACATTCCCGGCGGGATCGGTGCGGGTGCCGTCCGATCAGCCGCTTGGCTTGCTCGCGGCGGCATTGCTTGAGCCGGAGAGCGCGGATGGCGTGCTTGCCTGGAATTTCTTCCCCGGCATGCTCCAGCGCACCGAATATATCGAAGCCTATGCGATCGCGCCGCTGGCAGAGCGGATGCTGACCCAGAATGCCGCGCTCAGGCAGGAATTCGAAACCAAGCTGGCCGCCGATCCTGCGTTCGCAGCCGATGGCAATGCGCGGCTCGCCTGGTTCTATGAGCGTACGCCCTATTTCGATGATCGCTATCTGCTCTATCCGATCGGGCGCGAGTAGGATCGGCATTACAATATAATCGCGATTATTCCGTTCGGCTTAGCGAGACCCGGCGGGATCGATCGTCAGCACCAGGCGCGGGGCGCCAAATGGCGGTGGGCGGTGGAGAATGGCTGGGGGGTCGAGCAGCGATCGGCCTTTGAATACACCCACTGACCCGGTTGGGACTTCGCAGATCGCGTCCTGACCGTCGACGCAACACCATTGTGTGCCGGGTCCGAGATAGGTGCATTGCAGACGCAATGTGGTGCAGTCTGCCCGAAAGCGGCTGCAAGGATCGTTCTCGACCACGGCAAGCTGGACGTGCAGGCGATCTTCTCCTGTCAGCGCGGCATCGCGCCTGACAAGCAGATCGATGTCGGAGGACAAGGCCATAACAGAAGCTTCGGGATATTCAGCAGTACGCAAAGCGGCGGCAATTGAACCGCTGAAATCAATGTCTACGGAGATGTCGGCAATGGAATGAAGGTCCAGTTCTGCCAGAGCCACTCTGAGCGTCTCCGGTAGTTGGCGCCACCAGATTGCCAGCGCCGCATCGGGGCTCGCAATGCGGTCTAGCGAGGCGCGGTCGCCTGCAATCGTGACCAGTTGCTCCATCTTGGCGCGATTCACGACATCGCTCCACACATCGCGCCGTTTTGCGGGGGGACAGACATATGCCCCCCGCCACAAGCCCATTCTGTCCTGGAGAAGCTGCTTTTTCTCAACGGGTTATAATGAATCATTGTTTGATCCATCGCACGGCAGCCCTTTGCCATAAGGCGACATCTGTGTTGCCGCGCCTTGAAGTCATGGCTGATAGGGCAAAGACGATTGGTGCAAGATGATCCGGACCCTGCCATCATCGCATTCCTTGAACACGAAGCTCTTGTTCACGAAGATGTGGCTGTCATCTCCACCTATGAAATGCACGTTGCATTGCACGATCGCCAGATCGCCATGGAGGATGAAATCCTCCTTGCTATACCAGACCTTGACCCATGGCTTGAGCTTGAAGCCTTTGTCGTCGGGAAAATTCTCGTCGCCGCCCGTGAAATAGGCGAGCGCCCCCTCCTTTGTGGGACGATAGGTCTGCGTGCCAAAGGTCAGGGTCGGCTTGAACAGAACCTTTCCATTATCATAGTCATAATTATCGTGCAGGACTTGTACCGCGACAGCACGGGCGTCTCCGCCTTCGGAATGCGCCTTGCCGACTGCGACGACGTTGTCGCACCATGTCTGCAACGCGTTATGCACCATATCTTCCGTAAACATTCGTTCGCCAACTCCGATATGCTCTGCCTTGGACAGGCAAAGCCGCTTCCGATCCGCCTTCTTGCACATGCAAGATGATCTCATATTGCACAGTATGTTATACCATAACATACTGTGCGTGTAATTTTATATTGCTGGTTCTGTTGCCATCGCTGCTTCGTGGCGTCCGGCGCAGCTACATTCGGCGCAGACGATCACCTATGTTCAGCTATGTGTCGGGATGAGCCGCCCCCGCTCCGATCAGATTAGCGCGTTGCCATGGGCAAAATCGTTGAGCGACAGGCCAAGCCAGTGACCACATGATTCTGCCAGCCGCAGCCTACTCGGCAATAGGCATCTGGGCTTTGCGATCAAGCATCGGGCGCAGGCAGTTCATTTTGCACCAGCCATGGCTGATCATCGTCAATACGGGTTTATTGCTGCGCCATTTCGACCGGTGCGGGATCAACCTTGAAACGTGAAGCGAACGCCGTCTTGGCCCGTTCCAGTTCGGCAGCCTTCTCTTGTTCATAGCGAGCCAGCGCTTCCTCTTGCGCGGCGAGCTGTTCCCTGTAGGACAGGCCAGTATAGTCGATCGCGGCCAAAATATCCGCTTCCCCGAAGCCATATCCGTGCATATCGCAGGCCATGGCCGGCATCGCGACGAGCAGCGACGCGGCCGAGGCGAGCTGAACGCCGATTGAAACTGGACCTCGCATAAATCACGTCCTTTCGACGCCGCGCTCAAATCTCGCGGCTCTCCTTCATAAGGTAGAAAATGCCGCTTTCGTCTTCGCCACTCAAGATCAACTGTCCCTCGAACGACTGTACGCCCGATCGCACCGCAATGGGTGCACTGGTCCTGATCTCGACAAACTGATTAGGAGCCGGGTTCAGGTGGAAAGGACAATCGGGTGGGTAGGCGAGCAGTACGAAATGCGTCTGCTTGGGGCTGTTCTGAAGCGGCATGACATAACCGCTTACCTTGATCCGCTTGCCTTTCAGCGCCTTGACCTTCGGTGAGAAGGCAGGCTTTGAATAGATGGTGCCAGCTTGGCGTCGCTGGATCTCCTTGGTCGATTCCAGCACGGCCCAGGATATGCCGCCCGGCGGCGCAGCCGCAGGCTTCCAGATCGATTCTGACGGTTTCAAATTATCGGGACGCTGCGCGACCGCCGCCGGTGCGATCAGGATCGCAGCCGCCATGGCATGGCAAAAAAACAAAGCCGCAGCTCGCAACGCATGTCTCCGATCAGATATGAGATAACGTTATATTCTGGCATGGTGAAGTCAAGCGGCGCTTCCGCCTCTCTGCTTTTCGGAAGTCGGGAGAGTCGAGGAGGAACAGACGCCTTGGTCCCCGACCGACTGTGACGCTATGATAGCGCAAGTCGTTGCTAGTGCCGTAGTGGTATTCTGCGACCACATGGCAATTCGCTAGCCCGCGAAAAGGCGCACAAGGCAGCTTCAGGTCAAAGTTCCTGACGATATTCGCCGGCAGGCGTGACAGGGCCATCTGAGGCGAAGGGAACGCATCCGTGGCTTCTCCTCTTGACCTTGCCTTGCCGTTGCCCGACCTGCCGTCCCCATGTCCGGCGAGTCAGCTCCATGCGAATCGTGATCATTGATGACAGCGGGCTGCGGGCCAGCGTCCTCGAAGAGGGGCTGCACGAGGCGGGCTATGACGATATTCATATCGTCCCGCCGCGCGGCGGCTTTGTCGCGCGCCTCGAACGCATGGCCCCCGATGTGGTTCTGATGGACCTTGGCAGCCCCAGTCGCGATACGCTGGAGGAGATGCTGACGGTCAGCCGTGCGCTCGCCCGGCCGATCGCCATGTTCGTGGACCAGTCTGACGAGGCGATGATCGGTGCGGCGATCGATGCGGGCGTGTCGGCCTATGTCGTTGACGGATTGCGCAAGGAGCGGGTCAAGCCGGTGCTGGAACTGGCGGTGCGGCGCTTTAACGCCTTTGCCAAGATCCAGAGTGAACTGGAAGAGGCGCGCAGCGCGCTGTCCGACCGCAAGATCATCGACCGCGCCAAGTCCATTCTGATGAACCAGCGGTCGCTGAGCGAGCAGGATGCCTATGCGCTGCTGCGGACGGCAGCGATGAATCAGGGCAAGAAAATCGTGGAAGTGGCGCAGGCGCTGATCACCGCCAGCGACCTGTTGGGAGGGGGATTATGACGACAGGGCTGCGCATCGCCTTCCTGCCGCTGACCGATGCCGCCGTCTTGGTGGCGGCGCGGGAAAGGGGTTTTGCCGAGGAGGAGGGGATTGCCCTTGATCTCGTGCGCACGACCAGTTGGGCGACGCTGCGCGACCGGCTGGTTTTTGGTCAGGTGCAGGCCGCGCACATGCTGGCGCCGCTGGCCGTAGCGGTGACGTTGGGGCTGAGCCAGCAGCCCGCCGCGCTGGCTGCGCCCTACAAGCTGAACGTCAACGGCAATATGCTGGTCATGGCCTGCGATTTCGCCAAGGCGCTGGAGCAGGCTATCGCCAGCCGTCTGGCCGATCCGCTGGGCACCGCGCATGATTTTGCCGCCGCGATCGGCCTGTGGCGGCGTAAGCCGGTGATTGGCGTCGTCCACCGCTTTTCGAGCCATGCGATCATGCTGCGCTATTGGCTGGCGAGCGCGGGCGTGGACCCGGATCGCGATGTCGTGCTGCGCGTGCTGCCGCCCTCACTGACGGTCGAGGCGATGCACGCGGGCGAGATAGACGGTTTCATCGCGGGCGAACCGTGGGGCAGCGCGGCGGTGGAAGCGGGCCTCGCTGAAACCGTGGCGATCGGCGAGCGCATCTGGCGACGCGGCGTCGAAAAGGTGCTGGCTTTCCGCGAATCCTGGCTGGAGGAGAATCCGCAAACCGTCGACCGACTGCTGCGCGCGCTGGTGCGGGCGGCGGCATGGTGCGATGATCCAGCGCACCGCGACGACCTGACGCATTTGCTGGCCCGACCGGATTATGTCGACCAGCCCGCCTATCTGATCGATCGCGCCCTCTCCGGCACACTTGTCGCGCGGGCTGGCGAACCCTCGATCGTCAGTCCCGATTTCATGCTGTTCGGGCGGGAAGCAACGCCCTTTCCCTGGCGCAGTCAGGCGTTGTGGATCTATTCGCAATTGGTGCGCTGGGGCATGGTCGATCATGATCCGGATATGGCTGCGCGGGCAGGGGCCGTGTTCCGCCCCGACATATTCCGCCGCGCGCTGGCCGACAGCAATGTGCCGATGCCCGGCGCCAGCATGAAGCTGGAAGGGGCGGTCGCCGCACCGCTGGCGGTCGGATCTCGCCGGGGCGAGCTGACGCTGGGGCCGGACAGCTTCTTTGACAAGCGGGTGTTCGACCCGGAACGAATCGACGAATTTCTGAGCGGTTTTGCGCCGCTGCGTTGATTTTCGGCGAAAAATTGTGCCTTGCAACATGACGCGAATCGCGAGATAAGATTGTAACCGCGCGACGATGCGCGTTGAACAGGAATGCGTCATCCCAAGGTCGGGACCGCCATTCCGATCTATCACACAGCAAAGCCGCTGACCGGACGTCCCATCGGGAAATGTCCGGCCTGCGGCTTTTTTTGTTCATTTTCGAACCTGGGGTGACCTATCATGGCAACTGCATATTGGGACCGGGAGGGCGAAGGGCAGCAACCCGCCGCCACGACCAGCTTCTGGAAGGCCGGCCACACGCCGACCCTGATCGCGGCATTTCTCTATTTCGACCTGGCCTTCATGGTGTGGGTGCTGTTGGGGCCGCTCGCCCCGATGATCGCCAAGACGCTGATGCTGACGCCCGCCGAAAAGGGGCTGATGGTCGCCACGCCGACGCTGATGGGGGCGCTGTTGCGCGTGGTCAACGGCCTGCTGGTCGACCGGATCGGCCCGAAATTGTCTGGCGCGATCAGCCAGGTTATCGTCATCATCGGCCTGTTCACTGCCTGGGCGCTGGGCATCAACAGCTTTGAAGGTACGCTGGCGCTGGGCGTAGTGCTGGGTTTCGCCGGGGCAAGCTTTGCGATCGCGCTGCCGCTCGCCAGCCGTTGGTATCCCGCCGAACATCAGGGCAAGGCGATGGGTCTGGCCGGCATGGGCAATTCGGGTACCGTGCTGGCCGCCTTGTTCGCGCCGGGCCTGGCCAAATTGTTCGGCTGGAACGCCGTGCTGGGCCTGGCCTGCATCCCGCTCAGCATCGTCTTTGTCATCTATATGATCATGGCGAAGGATGCACCCAATGCGCCCCCGGCCAAGAAGATGGTCGATTATTTCCAGCCGCTCAAACAGGCCGACGCCTGGCTGCTGATGGCCTTCTATGCCGTCACTTTCGGCGGGTTCGTTGGCCTTGCCGCCAGCCTGCCGATCTATTTCACCGACCAGTTCGGCCTGACTCCGGTGATGGCGGGCTATTGCACTGCAGGCTGCGTGTTCGCCGGATCGCTGGTCCGTCCGCTGGGTGGCGCGCTGGCTGACAGGATTGGCGGCGTCAAGGCGCTGATGATGGTCTATATCGTCGCCGCGATTGCGCTGGCGGGGGTAGCCTTCGCCACCACGCTGGGGGCTGCGCTGGGCCTGTTCGTCATCGCCATGCTGGCGCTCGGCACAGGCAACGGGTCGGTGTTCCAGTTGGTGCCGCAGCGGTTTCAGGCGGAAATCGGCGTGATGACCGGCCTCGTCGGCATGGCGGGCGGCATTGGCGGCTTCTATCTCGCCAGTTCGCTGGGCTTTGCCAAGCAACTGACCGGCAGCTTTTCGGCCGGTTTCCTGATCTTTGCGGGGCTGGCGGTCATCGCCTTTGCTGGGCTGGCGCTGGTCAAGGCCCGGTGGCGCGCAACCTGGAGCACGGGCGCCCGAATCTGAGTTGACGTTTGGAGGGGAGGGGCGGACCTTCATGGAAGGCCGCCCCCTTATACCGGTCGCACCATCATCCGAGGGGGGATGACATCCATGAAATATATGATTGCGACGGCGGCCATATCGGCCGCCGCAGGGACCGTCATGTCCGCGGCCCAGGCCCAGGACATCAGGATCAAGCCGGTGGCCGAAGCACGCCTGCGTTACGAACATGCCGATCAGGAAGGACTGGCGATAGACAAGTCCGATGCGCTGACCATCCGCGCCCGTGCCGGGCTGGCCGCGACCAGCGGGGCGCTGAGCGCCACAGTCATTGGGCAGGGCAATCTGGCGGTGGTCGACAGATATTATGATGGGCTGAACGGGGCGGCGAACCGGCCGATCATAGCCGATCCTGAGAATGTCGCGCTCTATATCGCCCAGCTTCAGTACAAGACCAAGCTGGTCACGCTGACCGGCGGTCGGCAGCGGATCGCGCTGGACGACGAACGGTTCGTCGGCAATGTCGCGTTCCGCAACAATGGCCAGACATTCGACGCGATGCGGATGGAACTGACCCCCGCGCAGGGGCTGAAACTGGACCTGTCCTATGCCTGGAGCGTGCGCACCATCTGGGGTTTTCAGGGCAAGGGCGCGCGGCAGCAGGCGGTGAGCGGCGACAATATCTTCGTCAACCTGTCCTACGTCACGCCGGTCGGGACGCTGAGCGGCTTTGCCTATCTGGTCGATCAGGATGAAGCGGCGATGCAGGCATTCCGCCTGTCCAGCCAGACCTATGGCGTGCGGCTGGCAGGGACGCAGCCTTTGTCCAAGGCGGCGAAACTCTCCTATCAGCTGAGTTATGCCAAGCAGGCCGACCATCACGCCAACCCCAATAATTACAGCGCGGATTATTGGCTGGCCGATGCGACGCTGGACGTGAAGGGCTGGAAACTCAACGCTGGTTACGAAGTCCTGGGCGCGAGTAGCGGCGCTGCGTTGACCAGTTTCCAGACACCGCTTGGTACCAATTTCAAATTTCAGGGCTGGGCTGACAAATTCCTCACGACGCCAGGCAACGGCATTCGCGACATCTATGTTGGTGCTGGCTACGGCTGGAAGCAGCTAGGCCCTTTTTCCGGTGCGGCATTGATGGCTGTGTGGCATCGGTTCGACAGCGACCGGCTGGACCAGCATTATGGCGACGAGATCAACCTTATCGCATCTGCGAAGGTGAAGAAAACGGCGCTCTCCGTCCGCTACGCCCGCTATGATGCAAAGGCCATGGCGACGGACACGCAGAAATTGTGGCTTCAGGCTGATTGGTCCTATTGATCGATCATGAACGGAATCGCTTGAGCGTATCGGCGATTCCGTTTATGGTGCAACGCAAGAGGGCGATGCTGCCCTTCCTACCATAGCCGAAGCGGTCCACAGGCGGATCGGCAAGGCGCATATGATGGCAAAGCCGCCATCCTGACTTTCGGTTCTTACCGGGGTCAGGATGGCGGCTTTTTTGTTTTCCGGAGTGACGAGGATGGAATTTCAGGGCGGTTCAAGTCCGGTGACGGACAGCGGGGACGACATCGGCGTCCCAATGGACGATGTGCGTGAACATCTGGTGGTGGTCGGGAATGGCATGGCCGGGTGCCGAGCGGTCGAGGAATTGCTGGCGCGTGACCCGGTGCGCTACCGCGTCACCATCTTCGGCGCCGAACCGCATGTGAACTATAACCGGATCATGCTGTCCCCGGTGCTGGCGGGGGAAAAGACGTTTCAAGACATCATCATCAATGACCGCGCCTGGTATGACGATCATGACATCACCCTGATCACGTCCGATCCGGTGTCGGCGATCGACCGAGCGCGCAAGACCGTCACCAGCCGGTCAGGTCGTACCATCGGCTATGACCGGCTGTTGATTGCCACGGGGTCCGACCCGTTCATCATCCCGGTGCCCGGCAAGGATCTGCCCGGCGTCATCAGCTTCCGCGACATGAAGGATGTCGATGCGATGCTGGATGCCGCCAATCGCGGCGGTGACGCCGTGGTCATCGGCGGTGGTCTGCTGGGGCTGGAAGCGGCGCATGGCCTGACCCTGCGCGGCATGAAGGTGACGGTGCTGCACATCATGCCCACGCTGATGGAACGGCAACTCGACGAAGCGGCGGCCTGGCTGCTCAAGAGTGCGTTGGAAGGGCGGGGCCAGACGATCCTGACCGGTGCCGACACAGCCGAAATATACGGTGATGGCAAGGTCGAGGGCGTGCGCCTGAAGGATGGTACGCAAATCCCCGCCAGCCTGGTCGTAATGGCGGTAGGCATTCGCCCGTCGGTCGCGCTGGCGCGCGATGCGGGGCTGGATGTCGGGCGCGGCATCAAGGTGGACGACCATATGGTCACCAGCGATGCCGCCATATTGGCGGTGGGCGAGTGCGTCGAACATGACGGCAATGTCTATGGCCTGGTCGCGCCGCTGTGGGATATGTGCCGCGCCTTGGCCGATGGCCTGACCGATCAGCATAGTGGCTACAAGGGCAGTGTCACGTCGACCAAACTGAAGGTCGCGGGTCTGGACGTTTTTTCCGCGGGCGACTTTTCCGGCGGCGAAGGGTGCGAGGACATCGTCCTGCGCGACGCATCGCGCGGCATATATAAGCGTGTCGTGGTGAAGGACGACAAGGTCGTGGGCGCGGTCCTGTATGGTGATACAGCGGACGGCGGCTGGTATTTCGACTTGTTGAAGCGCGGCGAAAATGTCGCCGACATTCGGGACCTGCTGATCTTCGGCCAAGCCTTCGCCTCCGGAGGGGGCGCGCTGGACCCTAAGGCGGCCGTTGCAGCGCTCTCGGAAGATGCCGAGATTTGCGGCTGCAACGGCGTTTCCAAGGGCCAGGTCGTCGCCTGCATCGACAAGGGGGCGTGCAGCCTGGATGCGGTCCGCGCAGGGTGTAAGGCATCGGCCAGTTGCGGCAGCTGCACCGGCCTTGTCGAAAATATCCTTGCGCTGACGCTGGGTGATGAGGTGCAGTCCGGTCCCAAAACGATGTGCAAATGCACCAGTTTCGGCCATGACGATGTCCGCCGTGAAATCGTGGCGCAGGATATGCGGTCCATCCCCGAAGTGATGCAAAAGCTGCACTGGTCCACGCCCGACGGCTGTTCGTCGTGCCGCCCAGCGCTTAATTATTATCTGCTGTGTGCGCTGCCCGGCATCTATGTCGATGACCAGCAGAGCCGTTTCGTCAATGAACGGATGCACGCCAATATCCAGAAGGACGGCACATATTCGGTCGTCCCGCGCATGTGGGGCGGCCTCACCAACCCGCGCGAACTGCGCGCGATCGCCGATGTAGTCGAAAAATACGACGCGCCGATGGTCAAAGTGACCGGCGGCCAGCGGCTCGATATTTTCGGCATCAGGAAGGAAGATCTGCCCGCCGTCTGGGCGGACTTGAACGCGGCGGGCATGGTGTCCGGCCACGCCTATGGCAAGTCGCTGCGCACCGTCAAAACCTGTGTCGGGTCCGAATGGTGCCGCTTTGGCACGCAGGATTCGACTGGCCTTGGCGTCAAGACCGAACGGATGACCTGGGGGTCGTGGATGCCGCACAAATTCAAGATCGCGGTGTCGGGTTGCCCCCGCAATTGCGCGGAAGCGACGATCAAGGATTTCGGCATCGTCTGCGTGGATTCAGGCTATGAACTCCATGTCGGCGGCAATGGCGGCATCCATGTTCGCGTCACCGACCTATTGTGCAAGGTCGCGACCGAACAGGAAGCGCTCGATTATTGCGCCGCCTTCACCCAGCTGTATCGCGAGGAAGCCCGCTATCTGGAGCGCACCGCGCCGTGGATCGAGCGGGTCGGCATCGCCTATGTCAAGCAGCGCATCGTCGAGGACGATGCCGGGCGCGAGGCGCTGCGCGCCCGCTTCCTGTTTTCGCAGCAGTTCATGCAGGATGATCCGTGGGCGGAGCGTGCAGTCGGCGTCCATAGCGACCTGCACCAGCCCCTAAGCCCCATTTCCATCGCGGCGGAGTGAGACATATGACCGACTGGATCGACATCGGCACGCTGGCCGACATTCCGCCGCGCGGTGCCCGCACCGTTCACATCGGTGGCGAGAAAGAAATTGCAGTATTCCGCACCGGCGACGACCAGATTTTTGCGCTGGTCAATGAATGCCCGCACAAAAAGGGGCCGCTGAGCCAGGGTATCGTCCATGGCCATAGCGTCGCCTGCCCGCTGCATAACTGGAACATCGCGCTGAAAAGCGGCGAGGCGCAGGGCGAGGATAAGGGCTGCACTCCGACGATCGCGGTGAAGCAGGAGTATGGCCGTATATGGATCGCGCGGCCCGAAATGGCTAAGGTGGCTGCCTGATGCGCCAGGCGATCCGCACCACCTGCGCCTATTGCGGCGTCGGCTGCGGCATCGCAGCGACGCCGACCGGCGGCCGCGCCGTAACAATCAGGGGGGATGAGGCGCATCCGGCCAATGGCGGCAAGCTTTGTTCCAAGGGCACGCATCTGGGCGAGACGGTCGGCCTTGAAGGCCGCCTGCTCCATCCGATGATCGGCGACCGACGGGCCAGTTGGGACAAGGCGCTGGACCTGGTCGCCAAGCGGTTCCGCGACACGATCGCCAGACATGGGCCGGACAGCGTCGCCTTCTATGTCTCCGGCCAGATACTGACCGAAGATTATTATGTCGCCAACAAGCTGATGAAGGGCTTTATCGGATCGGCCAATATCGACACCAACAGCCGGTTGTGCATGTCGAGCGCGGTGGCGGGACACAACCGAGCCTTCGGCGAAGATGTGGTGCCCGCCAGCTATGATGATCTGGACAAAGCCGACCTGATCGTCCTCATCGGGTCCAACACCGCCTGGTGCCACCCGATCGTCTATCAGCGGATACAGGCCGCCCGCGCCGCGCGCGGGACGAAACTGGTGGTGATAGACCCACGCCGCACCGAAAGCTGCGAGGGCGCGGACCTGCATCTGGCGTTGAGGCCCGGCAGCGATGTCGCGCTGATGAACGGGCTGCTGGCCTGGATGGATCAGGCAAAGCTGATTGACGTGGACTTTCTGCGCGACAGCGTCAGCGCGCCCAACGGTTTCTGGGATCATATTCGCACCGGCCATGACCTGTGGACCACGGCGAAAGCCTGTGACCTCTCGCCTGCGCTGCTCCAGCAATTTTATGAGCTGTTCGCCGCGACGCCGCGCACCGTTACCCTGTTCAGCCAGGGGATCAACCAGTCGATCCGCGGCACGGATCAGGTAAATGCGATCATCAACGTCCATCTTGCCACCGGTCGTATCGGCAAGCCGGGCGCGACGCCTTTCTCTATCACCGGTCAGCCCAACGCCATGGGCGGGCGCGAAGTTGGGGGACTTGCCTCGACAATAGCCGCGCATATGGATTTCGCACCGGACAATGTTGCGCGGGTCGGGCGCTTCTGGGCTGCGCCGACCATGGCGACCAAGCCGGGGCTGAAGGCCGTCGACATGTTCCGCGCCATCAACGAAGGCCGGATCAAGGCTTTGTGGGTGATGGCGACCAATCCTGCCGTGTCGATGCCCGACGCCAATCGCGTCCGCGAATCGCTGGAAACGGTGCCGTTCCTGGTCGTGTCGGACGTGATGGCCACCACCGATACCGCTGTCCACGCCCATGTCCGCCTGCCTGCTGCGGCCTGGGGTGAAAAGGATGGCACTGTCACCAATTCCGACCGTACGATCAGCCGCCAGCGCGCGCTGATGCCGCTGCCCGGCGAGGTCATGCCCGATTGGTGGATCGTGACGCAGGTTGCCCGCCGGATGGGCTGGCGCAACGCCTTCGCCTATGATCGTCCTGCCGAAATCTGGCGCGAACATGCCCGGCTGACCGCCTATCAGAATGATGGCGCGCGGCTGCTGAACCTGCGGGCGCAAGCGACGATCGGCAATGACGCCTATGATGCGATGGAACCCTTCCGCTGGGGCGGCACGCCCTTTGCCGACGGGCGCTTTTCGACCCCCGACGGCAAGGCGCGGCTGGTGCTGGTGACGCAAATGGACCTGCAGGGTCCACTTAGGGACTGGCCGATGACGCTCAACACCGGGCGCTACCGCGATCAGTGGCACAGCATGACCCGCACGGGCCTAAGCCCCAAACTTGCGCGACACCGGGAAGAACCGTTGGTCGAAATCCATGCAGACGATGCCGCTCGGCTGGGCATAACCGATGGTGATCTGTCCCGCGTATCGACGCCGCAGGGGGAAAGTCTGTTCCGCGCGCGGATCAGCGATGGCCAGCGCCCCGGCGAAGTCTTTACGCCGATCCACTGGACCGACCAGCAATCGAGCGGCGGTCGCACCGGCCTGCTGCCGCGCCCCTTGGTCGATCCCCATTCGGGCCAGCCGGGGTTCAAATCCACCCCCGTCCGGGTCGAAAAGCTTGCCACCGAATGGAAGGGTTTTCTGATCCTGCGCGGGGCCGAAGCCGTCCGCGTGCCATGCCTATGGGTGACGCGCATCACCGTGCCGGGCGGCGCGCTCTACGAAGTGGCGGGTAATGGCGATCCGGCACGGCTGGAAGCCTGCCTGCCCAAGGGTGACCGGGTCGAGGCGATCGATCGGGCGCGCGGTACCCGCCGCGTCGCAATCATCCGCGACGGCAAGCTGGCGGGCGTGCTGATCGTCACCCGTACCGGCATATTGCCGACCCGCGACTGGCTGATCGGCCAACTCGCGGTCGAGGGAGTCGGCGCATCGGTGCTGGCCGCGCGCGGGCCAGGCAATCAGCCCGACAAGGGCGCTATCATCTGTGTCTGTTTCGACATTGGCCTGAACATGATTGTCACGGCCATTCGTGAACAGGGTCTGGTCGATGTGTCCGCGATCGGCGCAGCTTTGGGGGCAGGAACCAATTGCGGGTCATGCCGCCCCGCGCTGGCCAGTATATTAGCGCAGGCACAACAGGAGACGCTTCATGCAGCCGAATGATTTGCCAGATTCCCCGATAGCGCCCGGACAGGTGTGGCTAGTGGGGGCGGGGCCTGGCGATCCAGACCTCCTGACCCGCAAGGCCGAACGGCTGATCGCTGCTGCCGACATCGTCTTTTACGATGCACTGGTAGGGCCGGGGGTGCTTGGCCTGATCCCGCCAGGCGTGGAACGGGTGGGTGTCGGCAAGCGGTCGGGCCGCCACAGCAAAGCTCAGGAAAGCATCAACCACCTCCTGCTCGCGGCGGCGAAGGCGGGGCGGCGCGTGGTCCGACTGAAGGGCGGCGATCCGTCCATCTTTGGCCGTTCGGCTGAGGAAATGGCGCATCTGGGGCGTGAAGGCATCCCTGTCCACATCTGCCCCGGCATCACCACGGCGAGCGCAGCGGCAGCGAGCGGCCATATGTCACTCACGCTGCGCGGCGTCGCGCGCGGGCTGACGCTGGTGACCGCCCATCTAATGGCCGGCGAGCCGCTCGCGCTTGACTGGCCGGCGCTTGCGAGCAGTGGGACGCTTGGCATCTACATGGGCCGCGCGGCGGCGAGCGAGATCAGCCGTAATCTGATCGATGCGGGGCGGCACCCTGACACGCCGGTCATGGTCGCGGTCAACGTCTCCCTGCCGACCGAGCGACTCATTCGGGGCAAACTCTCCGCGCTCGCCTTCTTGGTTCAGGCCGTCAGCGACAAGGAACCGACCCTGTTGTTGATAGGCGAGGCGGTTGTGGATCATGGCCGCGCCGAAGCACAGGGCAATCGCGCCCTGCTACCCGCCTGACGACTTATCACAAGGGGCTGGTACGATCCCGCGTACGGACGATCTGTTCCGGTGGCGGTTTGGCGTGGCTGAGACTGTTTGAGTGCCGCGCCTTAGTCCACCGGATATGGCGCGGCTGAGCTACGGTTTTCGTCCACCGTCACGGGGCGACCAATTGGTGGGAAAGCGCGTTGCAGGCAGTTTGGCCGCTCGCAGACCTTGCAACCGGCCCCGATTCGCGTCGCCATGGCGGGATCGGCAAGGTCCAGTCCGCGCGCGTAGATCAGACGGGAGGCATGGCGAATATCGCAGCCAAGGCCGACAGCGAAAGTCTTGCTCGGCTCTGAGTAACCTGCGTTGCCGCTGCCCACCGTGCGGGCCACCCATAGATAGGTGCGCCCGTCCGGCATCTGTGCCACTTGGGTCAGCACTCGGCCGGGTTGTGCGAAAGCTTCATAGACGTTCCACAGCGGGCAGGTGCCGCCCACGCGGGAAAAGTGAAAATCGGTAGCGGACTGCCGTTTCGAGATATTCCCTGCCCGGTCAACCCGGATGAAAAAGAATGGCACGCCGCGTGCCTGCGTGCGCTGCAGCGTGGAAAGGCGGTGGCAAACCGTTTCGAAGCCGACACCGAAGCGGCGGCCGAGCTTCTCGATGTCGTAGGCCTCCTGTTCCGCCGCCGCCAGAAAAGGGCCGTAAGGCAGAATGAGCGCACCTGCGAAATAGTTGGCAAGGCCGATCCGCGCCAGCCTGCGCGCTTCCTCTCCAGTCAGGACCGGATCATCTGCCAATCGGTCGATCTCTTGGCCCAGTTCCAGGAAGCCCAATTGCGTGGCCATCTGGAAGGTTTGCTGGCCCGTATTCAGATTGGCCGAAACATGGAGCGTGCGGGTCAACGGATCGTAGCGACGCTGCGTCCAGTTGTTCTCAGCATCGCTGTCGTCACACAGGACGTGTACGCCATGGCGCTCCTTGAGCCACATGATCACGCCGCTATGAATGGTTCGCGGTGTCAAACCGGCTTGCAGGTAAAGCCGTTCGGCCGCTTCATCCAGCGGTTCGACGTGATTGTGGCGGGCGTAGAAGAAATCGCGCACCTGTTCGAAAGGCATGCGCGGCGGGCCGCCGGCGACCCATTCGTCCCCTAGCTGCGCAGCCATCGCCTCGGACCGTTCCGAGGCTTCGCGATAGCGCCGATGCAGCGATATGAGCGTGCGACCAACAGCCGGCATGTTCATCGCCAGTTCGCGCACTTCGGCCAGCGAGATTGTATCCGACCCATCCGACAGGGCGTCGCGCAGGTCGGTAATGAGCCGCGCTTCCTCGTCGTCGGAAAAGAGCTGGACATCGATACCGAATACGGCGTTGATCTTCACCAGCACCGGCACGGTCAGCGGCCGCTGATTCTGTTCCAGTTGGTTGAGATAACTGGCTGATATGCCGAGCGCTTGTGCCAGTTCGATCTGCTTGAGCTTCTTTTCCTCCCGCAGCCGCCGCAATCGCACGCCCATAAAGGCCTTGCGCATCAATCTGTCGCTCTTCGCATTATTCGCAAATTCTCAGGCCCCGATCTCATTATCGTTGAATATCAGCGCATTTTTGCATTAGCCGCAATCTGAAATGTTTGCGAAAGGCTCAGGCCGCGAGATTGCGCAGCACGTAAGGCAGGATGCCACCATTCAGGTAGTAGGCCAGCTCGTCGGTCGTATCGATGCAGCAGAGCGTCTTGAAGCTGAAGCGCAGGCCATCCGCCCGTTCCCCTTCGACCGTCACGATTTGGCGCGGCTGCAGTCCAGCGAGACCGGTAATGGTAAATCGCTCGTCACCACGTAGGAAGAAACGATTGCGGGTCATCCCATCGGTAAACTGGAGCGGCAGGACGCCCATGCCGACAAGGTTGGAGCGGTGAATGCGTTCGAAGCTCTCGGCGATGACCGCGCGAATTCCAAGTAGCGCAGTTCCTTTCGCAGCCCAGTCGCGGGATGAGCCGGTTCCATATTCCTTGCCAGCCATAATGATCAGGGGCGTCCCGGCCGCCTTGTGCCGCATGGCAGCCTCATAAATCGGCAGGCTTTCGCCGTTCAACATCGTGTTGCCACCCTCTATACCGCCCATCATTTCGTTGCGGATGCGGATATTGGCGAAGGTGCCGCGCATCATGATCTCATGGTTTCCGCGACGGCAGCCATAGCTGTTGAAATCTGCAGGAAGCACGTTCTGCTCCTGCAACCATTGGCCTGCGGGGGAGGAAGCTTTGATCGATCCTGCCGGTGAGATATGATCTGTGGTGATCGAATCCCCAAAGATGGCGAGGCATCGCGCCGCGATGATATCGGTCACCGGCGCAGGCTGACGATCTAGGGCTTCGAAGAAGGGCGGTTCCGAGATGTAGGTGGAGGACGTCGGCCATTCATATGTAGCGCCTTTCTTGACCGCCAGCGCCCTCCAGCGCGCGTCGCCTTCGTAAACATCGGCATAGCGGGCGGCGAACATCTCAGGATCGATCGAAGTGGCGATAGTGGCGGCGATTTCGGCGTTGGACGGCCAGACGTCGCGCAGATATACTGGCTGTCCTTCCGCGCCATTGCCGAGCGGTTCGGTGCTAATGTCGCGCGACACGCTACCCAGCAGGGCGTAGGCGACTACCAGCGGCGGCGAGGCCAGATAGTTGGCGCGAACATCGGGCGAAATACGGCCTTCAAAGTTGCGATTGCCCGATAGCACGGCCGCAGTGACAAGGCCGTTCCGGTTGATCGCCTCGCTGATCGACGTTTCCAGCGAACCGGAATTGCCAATGCATGTCATGCAACCATAGCCGGTCAGCGCGAAGCCCAGCGCATCAAGGTCTTCCTGAAGGCCGGAGCGGACAAGATAATCGGTCACCACCTTGCTGCCGGGGGAGAGCGTCGCACGCACCCAGGGTTTGGGCACCAGACCCAGCGCCCGTGCCTTGCGAGCGACCAGACCAGCCGCGACGAGTACCGAAGGATTGGAGGTGTTGGTGCAACTGGTGATCGCAGCGATGGCGATGTCACCATGGCCAAGCGTGAAGTCCGCGCCGTTAACGGGCACGCGCGCGTTCAGTTCGTCCGCCTTGCCGTAGGCACCTGCCAGTTCGGTGCGCAGGCCGTGGGCTACATCCTTGAGCCGCACGCGATCCTGCGGACGGCGCGGGCCTGCAACAGATGGAAGCACCGAGGCCAGGTCAAGCTCCAGCAGATCGGTGAAAACGGGCTCCGGGCTGGCCGCATCGCGCCACATCCCCTGCGCCTTCGCATAGGCCTCGACCAGCGCTACCCGCCTTTCATCCCGCCCGGTTAGGCGCAGGTAGGCAATGGTCGCTTGATCAACCGGAAAGAAGCCGCACGTCGCGCCATATTCCGGGGCCATGTTGGCGATGGTCGCGCGGTCCGCCAGCGGTAGGGCGTCGAGCCCGGCGCCACAGAACTCCACGAAACGCCCGACCACCCCATGGGCGCGCAGCATCTGGGTGATGGTGAGCACCAGATCGGTCGCGGTCACGCCCTCGGTCAGCGCGCCTGTCAGGCGGAAGCCGACGACTTCGGGAATGAGCATCGACACCGGCTGCCCCAGCATGGCGGCTTCGGCTTCTATCCCGCCCACGCCCCAGCCCAGCACGCCAAGGCCGCCGACCATCGTAGTATGGCTGTCCGTGCCGACGCAGGTGTCGGGATAGGCGATCAGGGCAGCGCTTTCGTCCGCGCTGGTCCAGACAGTCTGGGCGATGTGCTCCAGGTTCACCTGATGGCAGATGCCGGTGCCCGGCGGCACGACCTTCAGATTGTCGAGCGTGGCCGCGCCCCATTTGAGGAATTCGTAGCGTTCGGCATTGCGTGCATATTCGATGGCGACATTGGCATCGAACGCATTTGCCGTGCTGGCCTCATCTGCCATGACGCTATGATCGATTACCAGGTGGATCGGTATCTGAGGATTGATCCGCGACGCATCGGCGCCCCACCGGTTCATGGTATCGCGCATGGCGGCCAGATCGACGATGCACGGAACCCCGGTGAAGTCCTGCATCAGCACGCGGGCCGGACGGTACTGGATCTCGCGCGTGGAGCGATAGTCCCGCTGCCATTCGACGAAGGCGCGGATGTCATCGACCGTGACCGAAGCGCCGTCCTCGAAGCGCAGGAGGTTTTCCAGCAGCACTTTGAGGCTGAAGGGCAGGCGACTGATGTCGCCCAATCGCTCAGCAGCGTGGGGGAGGCTGTAATAAGCATAATCCTGCGCCTCGACGGTCAGGGTGGTGCGGGTGCCCAAGGTGTCGTGGCCTATGGCGGTCATGGCGATGGTCCTGTAATCTCGTGATTGGCACGCGCATGGAAACGACCTTCCGATCCATCGAGATCGAAAGACCACCCTCACGCAGGGATACTGGAAAGCAGAAAGCGTCTAGGTCTGCGGGACCGCTTCGGGCACGATCGTCTTCACGATCGACGCGTCGAGTTCTTCGTAAGCATGGAGGCCGATCGTCTCGTAAAGCTCGGCGCGGGTCTGCATGGCATCGACCATGGCATGTGCGCCGCCGTCCCGTGCAATCGCGGCATAGAGCAGGCTCTGCGCCTTGTTGGCGACACGAAGCGAGGAGACGGGCCAGATGACCATCTTGTAGCCCATCGCCTCGAACTCATCGGCTGTGTAGAATGGGGTCTTGCCGAACTCGGTCATGTTGGCGAGGAGCGGTATGTTTGGGAGGGCTGCGGCGAACTTTTCGAACATTTCGCGAGTGTTCAGTGCTTCGGGGAAGATCGCGTCGGCTCCGGCATCGACATAGAGCCTAGCGCGATCCACAGCGGCATCGAAGCCTTCGACCCCGGCGGCGTCGGTGCGCGCGACGATCATGATGTCGCGGCTTGCCTTTTTCGCGGCGGCGACCTTGGTGGCCATGTCGACAGGGGAGACAAGTGCCTTGCCGTTGAGGTGTCCGCACTTTTTGGGCAGGATCTGGTCTTCCAGATGGACCGCCCCTGCGCCCGCTTCCTCAAAAGAGCGGACCATGTGCATGACATTAAGTGCTTCGCCATAGCCGGTGTCCCCGTCCACCAGCAGCGGCAGCCCGGAAGAGCGCACAATCTGGCGAATGAAGAATGTCACCTCATCCACGGTGATAATGCCAAGGTCCGGCAGGCCCATAGAGGCGGTCATCGCCGCGCCGGACAGGTAAAGCCCGTCGAACCCGGCGTTGCGCGCCTGGATCGCGGCCTGGCCGTTGTGCGCGCCGGGCAGCCGATAGATGCCCGGACGCTCCAACGCGGCGCGGAAGCGTTTGCCGGCGGATTCGGTGGGAAGGTCGTCAGCGAGAAGATAGGGCAATGGGTGTCTCCTCAAGCCGCTTCGCTGCGCTGGGCGAGCGGCACGAAAGGCAGGTTTTCCGGGCCGGTATAGTTGGCCGATGGGCGGATGATCTTGTTGTCCACGCGCTGCTCGATCACATGCGCGGCCCAGCCCGACGTGCGGGCAATCACAAAGAGTGGCGTGAACATCGCGGTCGGCACGCCCATCAGATTGTAGGATACCGCCGAAAACCAGTCGAGATTGGGGAACATGGCCTTGGCGTCCCACATCACGCGCTCGATCCGTTCGGCGACGGCATATTGGCGCTGGGCGCCCGCCTCGTCCGCCAGCGCCTTGGCGACGCGCTTGATGACGACATTGCGCGGATCGGAAATCGTGTAGACCGGGTGGCCAAAACCGATCACCACTTCCTTGGCCTCTACCCGGCGCCGAATGTCGGCTTCGGCCTCGTCAGGGGTCGCGTAGCGTTTCTGGATTTCGTAGGCGACTTCGTTGGCACCCCCATGCTTTGGCCCGCGCAGCGCGCCGATGGCGCCTGCGATGCATGAATACATGTCCGACCCGGTGCCGGCGATGACGCGCGCTGTGAAAGTGGAGGCGTTGAATTCATGCTCGGCATAGAGGATCAAAGAGGTGTGCATGGCGCGCACCCAGCGTGCCGGGGCAGGCCTGCCATGCAGCAGGTGGAGGAAATGCCCGCCGATGCTGTCGTCGTCGGTCTCTACCTCAATGCGGCGGCCATGGTGGGCAAAGTGATACCAATAGAGCAGGATGGAGCCGAGCGAGGCCATCAGCCGGTCGGCGACATCGCGCGCGTCGGGCTGGTTGTGGTCGTGCGTTTCGGGCAGCACGCATCCCAGGGCAGAAACACCTGAGCGCATCACGTCCATCGGGTGCGCGGCAGCCGGAATAGCTTCGAGCGCTGATTTCACCGAATGTGGCAGCCCGCGCAGACCCTTGAGCTTGGCCTTGTAGGCGGCCAGTTGCGGTGCAGTGGGCAATTCGCCATGGACCAGCAGGTGAGCGATTTCCTCGAATTCGGCCCCCTCGGCGAATTCCAGAATGTCGTAGCCGCGATAATGCAGATCGTTGCCGGTCTTGCCGACAGTGCACAAAGCGGTGTTGCCCGCGGCAACGCCCGAAAGCGCAACCGATTTTTTGGGTTTGAAGGCAGTTTCGGCGTTCATGCGGCATAGTCCCGTTTGTGGGTGAGCGTGGTGAAAGTGAAGCGGCCACTGGCGGCCATGGTCCGGCCGCCGTCCTGTGTCGCGGTCGCGAATACAGAGACGATTATGGCCTGATGATCGGCGCTGACCGACCAGGTTTCGAGATCGACGCCGGGCGAGGCGAAGCCTTCGTTGAGCTGGACAGATTCGCATCTGGCAAAGCGGATCGTGCCGACCAGATGCGAGGAAGCGCGATCGGCGGCGGCGCTGACCATGGCTCCGAAAAGGTCGAGACCCTTTTCCGGGCGGTTGGAGATCATATCTGTCCTCCTTCCAGTATAGCGGCGGGCACGCGCACACGACCATCCATGAGGATGCGGGCGCTGCGGCTCATGATCGCCTTGGTAACGGTCCATTTGCCGTCCACCAGCGCGGCCTCGGCTCCGACGCGCAGGCTGCCGGAAGGATGGCCGAACGTGACTGCTTTGCGTTCTCCTCCACCCGCCGCAAGATTCACGAGGGTTCCGGGCACGGCGGCAGCCGCCGCGATCGCGACCGAAGCGGTGCCCATCATCGCATGGTGCAGCTTGCCCATCGAAAGCGCCCGCACCAGTAAGTCGATCTCTCCTGCCATCACATGTCGGCCGCTTGCCGTGCGATGATCGACGGGCGGGGCGACGAAGGCGATCTTGGGTGTGTGCTGGCGCTTCGCCGCCTCCTCTGGCGTCCCGATCAGCCCCAGCTTGAGCGCGCCGATGGTGCGCAGTGCCTCGAAGCGTGCGAGTGCAGCCGCATCGCCGTTTACGGCTTCCCGCAGTTCAGTGCCGGTATAGCCGAGATCCTTGGCATCGACGAAGATCGTTGGAATGCCCGCGTCGATGAGCGTGGCCCTGATCCGCCCGCCAGCGACTAGTTCGTCAGGCACTTCGAGATCGTCCACCACGTTGCCGGTCGGGAACATCGCGCCGCCCTCATCGGCAGGGTCGAGAAATTCCAGCACGATCTCGGCAGCGGGAAAGGTCACCCCGTCCAGCGTGAATTTGCCCGTTTCCTGCACCGCGCCGCCGTTGACCGGGACATGGGCGATAATGG
Source organism: Sphingobium xenophagum (assembly GCF_002288285.1). NCBI lineage: Bacteria > Pseudomonadati > Pseudomonadota > Alphaproteobacteria > Sphingomonadales > Sphingobiaceae > Sphingobium > Sphingobium xenophagum. The sequence goes on from NZ_CP022746.1 coordinate 474,897, forward strand.
TCTTGCCGATATTGGCCTGCCAGATGCGCACGGTGCGTACCCCGTCCGAACCGGCGTCCACATAGCCTGCATGGATCGCGAACGCCCCGGCAGCAGTCGAGAGATTGCCGCAATTGCCCGACCAGTCGACAAAGTCGGCGTCGATGGAAACCTGCCCGTAGAGATATTCGACGTCATGGCCGGGGCGGGCGCTGGGCGAAAGGATGACGCACTTGCTGGTACTGGACGTCGCGCCGCCCATGCCGTCGATTTGCGCGCCGTAGGGGTCGGGACTGCCGACCACCCGCTGGAACAGGCGATTGCGGACCGGGCCGGGAATGCGGGCCGCTTCGGGTAGATCTTCCAGACGGAAGAATACGCCCTTGCTGGTGCCGCCGCGCATATAGGTGGCGGGGATGGCGATCTGGGACATCAGACGGTCGCCGTTTCGCAAGCCAGGAAGTCGGCGGCAAAACGCTGCAGCACCCCGCCTGCCTCATAGATCGAGACTTCCTCAGCCGTATCCAGGCGGCAGGTCACAGGTACGCGCGTGATCGCTTCGTCGGCATGGCGGATCACCAGAGTCAGTGTGGCGCGCGGGCAGCGTTCGCCTTCCACATCATAGGTTTCGGTGCCGTCGAGGCCCAGCGTCAGGCGGGTGGTGCCGGGCTGGAACTCCAGCGGCAGTACGCCCATGCCGATGAGGTTGGTGCGGTGGATGCGTTCGAACCCTTCAGCGACGATGGCTTCCACGCCCGCAAGCCGCACGCCCTTGGCCGCCCAGTCGCGCGAGGAGCCCTGTCCATAATCTGCCCCGGCAATGATGATGAGGGGCTGACGGCGATCCAGATAGGTTTCGATGGCTTCCCACATGCGGATGACCTTGCCCTCTGGCTCTACGCGGGCGAGCGAGCCTTTCTGTACTGCGCCATCGACCACGGCCATTTCATTGACCAGCTGCGGATTGGCGAAGGTGGCGCGCATCGCGGTCAAATGATCGCCGCGATGGGTGGCGTAAGAGTTGAAGTCTTCCTCCGGCAGCCCCATCCGCGCCAGATATTCGCCGGCTGCCGAACTGGGGAGGATCGCATTGGATGGCGAGAGATGGTCGGTGGTAATATTGTCGGGCAGGATCGCCAGCGGCCTCATGGCCTTCAAGGTTCGCGGGAAGGCAGCCATCGCGCCCACGCCTTCGGTATCCCAATAGGGCGGGCGACGGATATAGGTTGATTGTGGCCGCCAGTCGTAGAGCGGGCTGGCCTCGTCGCGGCTACGCGGGGCAAACATCGGATCGTAGATTGCACGAAACTGCTGCGGCTTCACAAAGGCTGCCACGATGGCGTCGATCTCCTCATCACTCGGCCACAAGTCGGCCAGGCGGATGTCTCTGCCCTCCGCCACGCCGAGCACATCATTTTCGATATCGAAGCGCATGGTGCCCGCTATCGCATAAGCGACCACCAGTGGCGGCGACGCGAGAAAGGCCTGCTTGGCGTAAGGATGGATGCGCCCGTCGAAGTTGCGGTTCCCCGACAGCACGGCGGTGGCGTAGAGGTCGCGCTCGATGATCTCGCTCTGGATCGCAGGATCGAGCGCGCCGGACATGCCGTTGCAGGTGGTGCAGGCATAGGCAACGATGCCGAACCCCAATTTTTCCAGTTCGGGCAGCAGCCCGGCTTCTTCCAGATAGAGCCGCGCGACCTTGGAACCGGGCGCGAAGGAGGTTTTGACCCATGGCTTGCGCGCCAGGCCCAGTGCGTTCGCCTTTTTCGCGACCAGTCCGGCGGCGACCACGTTGCGCGGGTTCGACGTATTGGTGCAACTGGTGATCGCAGCTATGATCACGGCGCCGTCTGGCAGTAGCCCATCGCGCTCCTGCGCCTTGGCCTCTACGAGATGGCCGGCGATGCCGCGTTCTGCCAGCGCCGACGTCGGCAGGCGGCGGTGCGGGTTGGACGGCCCGGCCATGTTGCGTACGACGGTGGACAGGTCGAACTCCAGAAGGCGCTCATATTCGGCGGCGCGCAGATCATCGGCCCACAGCCCGGTGCGCTTTGCGTAAGCCTCGACCAGGCGGACATGCGCTGCATCGCGTCCGGTCAGCAACAAATAGTCGATCGTCTGGCTGTCGATGTGGAACATCGCGGCAGTGGCGCCATATTCGGGGCACATGTTGGAGATCGTCGCGCGGTCGCCGATCGAAAGGCCGTCGGCGCCTTCGCCGAAGAACTCGATCCAGGAGCCGACGACGCGGCTCTGACGCAGGAATTCTGTGATTGCGAGCACGATGTCAGTGGCCGTTATCCCCGGCTTGCGGCGGCCGGTCAGGCGCACGCCGACAATATCGGGCAGGCGCATCATCGAGGCGCGGCCGAGCATGACCGTTTCGGCCTCCAGCCCGCCGACGCCGATGGCGATGACGCCCAGCGCGTCGACGTGCGGAGTGTGGCTGTCGGTGCCCACGCACGTATCCGGGAAGGCGACGCCATCGCGCACCTGGATGACGGGCGACATTTTTTCCAGATTGATCTGGTGCATGATGCCGTTACCCGCCGGGATCACGTCGACATTCTCGAACGCGCTCTTGGTCCATTCGATGAAGTGGAAGCGATCCTCGTTGCGGCGATCCTCGATCCCGCGGTTCTTGTCGAACGCGTGCGGGTCGAAGCCGCCATATTCGACCGCAAGCGAGTGGTCGACGATCAGCTGCGTCGGCACCACGGGGTTGACCTTGGCGGGATCGCCGCCCTGATCGGCGATCGCGTCACGTAGTCCTGCCAGATCGACGAGTGCCGTCTGGCCAAGAATGTCGTGGCACACGACACGCGCGGGATACCACGGAAAATCGAGATCGCGCCTGCGTTCGACGATCTGGGTCAGCGCGTCGGTCAGCAGCGCAGGATCGCAGCGGCGGACGAGTTGCTCAGCCAGCACGCGCGAGACATAAGGCAGGCCAACATAAGCGCCGGGGCGGATCGCCTCGATCGCGGCGCGCGTGTCGAAATAGTCGACTGCGGTGCCGGGCAGCGGTTTGCGATAGGCATCGTTCATCGGCGCTGGGTCTTCCATCAGGGTATCGACATCAGGATCGGGTCGGGGCGCTTCATCCTGCGCCATGGGGGCGTTATCGGCGGTGCGCGGCTTTTCGAAAATGGCTGAAAAGGCGAAGGGGTGCGGACGGATTTTTGCAAATCAGCGAATTTTGCGAATGCGGTCATCGCATGACCCGTCTGGTCCGCACCACCATGGTAAAGCGCGTGCGGTCGACTAGCGGAGCATTAGCCCTCAAGTTCCCGGCGGACGATGTCGGCACCCGCGCCCAGGGCGTTCAGCTTGCCGCGCGCCACCTGCCGGGACAGCGGTGCCATTCCGCAATTGGTCGACGGATAGAGCTTGTCGGCATCGACGAACTGGAGAGCCTTGCGCAGCGTATCGGCCACCTCCTCCGGGGTCTCGATGGCGTCGCTCGCCACGTCGATGGCGCCGACCATCACCTTCTTGCCCCGGATCAGTTCGATCAGGTCCAGCGGAACGCGGGAGCGGTGGCATTCCAGCGAGATGATGTCGATCTTGGACTTTTGCAGGTTGGGGAAGGTCTCCTCATACTGCCGCCATTCCGATCCCAGCGTCTTTTTCCAGTCCGTATTCGCCTTGATGCCGTAGCCGTAGCAGATGTGGACCGCCGTTTCGCATGTCAGCCCTTCGATCGCGCGTTCCAGAGTAGCGATTCCCCAGTCGTTCGCCTCTTCGAAGAACACGTTAAAGGCCGGTTCGTCGAACTGGATCACATCGACACCTGCAGCTTCCAACGCCTTTGCCTCCTGATTGAGGATCGTCGCGAACTCCCAGGCCAGCTTCTCGCGGCTGCGGTAATGGGCATCGTACAGTGTATCGATCATCGTCATCGGGCCTGGCAGGGTCCACTTGATCGGCTGGCTGGTTTGGGCGCGCAGATATGTCGCATCGTCGACGAAAACGGGTTTTGGTCGTGCGACCGCGCCCACGACCGTGGGCACGCTGGCATCGTAGCGATTGCGAATCCTGACGGTCTCACGCTTTTCAAAATCGACGCCGCTCAGATGCTCGATGAAGGTCGTGACGAAATGCTGGCGGGTCTGTTCGCCATCGCCAACGATGTCGATCCCCGCCTGCCGCTGGTCGTCCAGGGCGAGGCGCAGGGCATCGTGCTTGGCGACGGCCAATTCATCACCCTCCAACTTCCAGGGCGACCAAAGTTTCTCCGGCTCCGCAAGCCATGATGGCTTGGGCAGACTGCCGGCGGTCGATGAGGGCAATATTCTATTCATGATGGAGGGCCTTTTCTTCTATTGGGTCAAATCATGTTCTTGGGTGCTTGCGTGGCGGACCATTGCGAGAGAAGTTGGCCGTAAGGCTTGATGAAATTCTCTTCTGCGAACCGGCCCTGTTCGATGCCCAGGCGGCTTCGTTCCTCGCGGTCGTAGTCAATGCGCGTGGACGAAAAGTCCTGATGCGTCAGGCTGGGCCGGAAGCGCGTTCCCGCTGTGCGATTGGCGTTGTAGATTTCGGGCCGGTAGATCTTCTGAAAGGATTCCATCGTGCTGATGGTGCCGATCAGTTCCAGATTGCTGTAGTCGCCGAGCAGATCCCCGGAGAAATAGAAGGCCATGGGCGAGCGGCTGCCCCGTGGCATGAAAAAGCGGACCTTAAGACCCATCTTGGCGAAATATTCGTCGGTCGGCGAGAATTCACTTTGCCGGTATTCGAAGCCCAGAATGGGGTGACGGTTTTCCGTGCGATGGTAGGTCTTGCTGCTGGATACGCTCAGGCAGATGACGGGAGGCTTGGAAAAATTGGCCTTGTACGTATCGGACTGCACGAAATGGCGGAACAGACAGCCGTGCAGATCACCAAAGCCGTCCGGCGTGTCGAAACCGACGCGGTCCCGGTTGTGCGCCGCCAGCAGCACGCTGAAATCATAGTCGCGCAGGTAGGAGGAGAAGTTGTTTCCAACGATGCCGGCGATGCGCTTGTCCGTCTTGCGATCGATGATGCTGGTGTTCAGGATTTCGATGATGGGAAACGCCGTGAGGCCGTTGGCAGCGGCAAGGCTCATCGCGACGGAAATGATATCCAGTTCCATGCCATAGCGATCCCCATCGGGATTGTCCCAATCGGCTAGATCGTTGAAACGGTTATCGATCATCCTCAGCACGCCACGCAGATTCTCCTGCCGGTTCTCCCCTCTGGCCAGATTGGCGAAGTTGGTCGTGATGCGCGTGGTATCCGACGGGCGATAATCGTCGTCAAAGCGAAGGCGCGTGATGGAAAAGGTAAGCTCCTCGCCCGTCATGATCCGATGCCCTGATGGCTGCTTGTCGGTGGCGATGGTCGGCGTGCTGTGGTCGTGGCGGGAAAGGGCAGGATTGGCGCAAGTCACGGGCATGCAAAGGCTCCTTCGGTCCGGCGCGAGCGCCGTCCGTCTTTAGCGGGCTGAATGATGGGAAATTGGCGGCGCGCCGCTTCCGTCAGGGGTCAGCCTGATGGCACGGCGCGCGGACGCATTCGTCGGTAGCGAATGAGGCGGAACAGGATTGGAAGCATTGACCGATCACCTGCATTTGCCGGGCGGAAGGGCCAAAGAAGAACGCGCAAGGCATGAATTACCCGGAAAGTGCTTTGCGGCACGGGCAACGCTTCAAGCGCGATCCATCGGAGGAACCCCCGTCCGAGGAAAGTTATGGCGCCGAAGGCAGGTCTCCTGGCTTACGGGTCATCGCGGTGGTTCCGGCCTTCCCGGGTTTCTTGCAAAAACCCAGTGACGCGAAATGGAACCGCCGCTCGCCGCTTACAGTTGCGGGGGCAGCGCCGGACTCTGCCTCGAAAAGGCACCACCGGCTTCCCGTCTTAGCCCCGCCATCATGCCTGAGGCGGGGAACCTTGACAGGCTCGTTTGACGCCATTCAGGCATAATTGTCAAGAGTTATATAAAGGTTTCTTTATATAGTGTGGGCGGCTGTGCGTTCAGCCATCGACGGCATTCGGGCAGTTCCGCCCAAGCCGTGAATCAATGGAGTCAGCAAGATGGCCCTCACGCCCCGACCATCGTGGCGCGGCTGCCCAGCTTAACGTGATCAGTCCGATCAATGGAATGACAGCGGCCCGATCTTCTGGACTATGTCGCCAGCGCGATTGGCACCCGATAGATTGCCTCGGCATTGCCCCCAAGGGAACGGCACAGGTTGAGGCCAGCGTGTAGCAAAGGCAGTGCCAGTCTTTTTTGCGACCCAGACAGGCGTACTTCGGGCCCTGCGATACTGAGCGCGCCCACGAGCCGGTCGCCATGGCCGATCACCGGCACCGAAAGCGAGGCAACATGCGGCGTCGTGACGCCAGAGGTATAGATGGGCAGGGGCGGTAGTGCGGGTTTAACCTCCGGCCAGTTCTCGAACAAAAGCAGCAACTGCGCGGATGCCGATCCATCGAGCGGCCGCTGTGTGCCTGGCTGGACGTCGAGCCGCAGATTGCTTGGAGAATTTACCCGAAACAGGCAAAGCCGCACATCTCCCTGACGCACATAGAATGTCGCTGTTTCCTCGGTTTCAAAGGCGAGTTTGGCGAGAATCGGCTGGACATGCTTTTCAAGATCGTTGCCTTCCCTGAAGATCGAGTTGAGCCGAGCCACCTCGCTGCCCAACTGATACTGGCCGTCGGGCATCCTGATCAGGAGATTGTAGCGTTCCAGTGAGACGGCCAGGCGCATGATGGTGCTTTTGACCAGGCCAGTGCGCTCGGCAAGCTCGGCAAGACCAAGAACGCCGTCGCCCTGTTTGAAGCTTGTCAGCAGCAGCAGCCCTCTTTCAAGGGCGGCTACGCCTTCCAGTGCCGGTCGATCCTTGAAGTCCGTCGCCATCGCAATCCCTCTGAAACTTCGACTGCTTTAGCGGACGGGCAGGGATCAGGCTATCAAATCCCTTCGCAACCCAAACGCTTGAGCGTTTCTTCAACCCAGGCGCGCGGATTTTCGCCCCGGCGGATCTTGGCCATCTGCTCGGTTTCGGCAGCATGCTTTGCCGCTGCTTTGGCGCACACAGCCTCCGCTTCGTCGATGGTGACGGCAATAAGGCCGTCATCGTCGCCAAGGATCAGGTCGCCCGGCTGGATCACCATGCCGTCAATGGCGATCGGCACATTCACTTCGCCGGGGCCGTCCTTGTAAGGCCCACGGTGCGTGATGCCAGCGGCAAAGACCGGAAAGCTGCCCGCCCGGATCGCCGCGGCGTCGCGAATGGCGCCGAAGATCACGATGCCGGCAAGGCCGCGGCTTTCCGCATGGGCGACCATAAGCTCACCGATCAGCGCGTTGGTCAGGTCACCCCCGCCGTCGACCACCACCACATCGCCCGGTTCGGCAATATCGAGCGCGCGGTGCAGCATGAGATTGTCGCCGGGTCGTGCCTTCACGGTGACGGCAGGTCCAGCCAGAACGCCGCCGCCGTGCATGGGGCGAAGCGCCGCGCCGCCAGCGAACATACGGTTCATGGCGTCGCTCACATTCGCGACCGGCAATTGTGCGGCACGCTTGACCAGATCGGCGGGCACGCGACGCTCGACGGGCAATACTCGGAAACCGATGCTCATAAAATCTCCAGTCGCGATCAGAATTTGAAACGGAAGCCAACGCGATAGACGCGGCCAAATGTGTCATAGAGCTGGGTGTTGGTCGCCACCGCGATCGATCCTTCTCCCGGCGCATAGGGCGGCTCCTGATCAAGGACGTTCTGGACGTTGAAATACATCTCCGCGCCCTTACCCAGATCTTCGAACCGATAAGCAAAGCGCATGTCCCAATAGGCTTGCGGCTTGATGTGCTGCAGGCTGACTGCCTGCGGACCCTTGGTATTGTCGTAACGCCCGCCACCGATGAAGCGCAGCTGGTTGAACCAGTTGAAATTGCCGTGCGTGAAATCGGCCTGGGCGTTGACGCGCCAGTGCGGATTGGAATTGATACCCACTTCGCCCGCCCGGTCGATGGAAGGCGACCCCGGTGTCGTCGTCGCAAGTTTGCCGACATAGGAAATGATGCTGCGCAGCGACAGTGAGTTGGACATATCCGCGAAAGGCACGCGATAGCTCAATTCGACATCGACGCCGTTGGTGACGAGCGTGGAGAGGTTGATCGGATAGGCCGTCAGGGCCGAGATGTTTCCGGCTGCGTCGCGGGTGATGAAGCCACAGGCCAATTGGTTGCCGGCAAAGCACTGGTCAACGCCCTGCTGCGCCGACAGCGAACCGATCGCATCGTTGATCTTGATGTCGTAATAATCCGCCGAAATGCTGAGGCCAGGAACGAAGCTCGGCTGGAACACCGCCCCCAACGTCAGCGTGTCCGCCCTTTCCGGTTGCAGGTTGGCGTTGCCGGTCGTGGTGATGAAAATGCCCGATGTACGGACATTGTTCTTGAACGGGTCCACCACCGTCGCCGACTGGGTCCGCCCGCTGGTGAAGAGTTCGGACAGATTGGGTGCGCGGATGTCGCGGGAGCGGGTGGCACGCAGGCGCAGTGAGCTGACCGGCGTCCAGCTGAGGCCCGCCTTCCAGGTGGTGACGCCGCCGCTGGTCGAATAATCGGTATAGCGAACCGCACCGTTGAATTCGAGTTCGCGGGCGAAGGGCAGATCCTTGAGCAGCGGTATGACGGTTTCGAGATAGCCTTCCTTCACATTATAGCTGCCGGACCAAGGCTGGGGATTGGCGAACAGGAACGCGCCGGCCTGCGAGAGCGGATCGACGGCCAACTGCGCCTGTTCCTTGCGATATTCGCCGCCGGTGGCGAAGGAGATCGGGCCAGCCCAACCTTCGAACAAAGTGCCCGAAATATTGATGGCCGCGACATCTTCCTTGAAAACCGAGTCGGTGCGGCTGAGACCGCGCGTATAGGCCAGCGCCGCGGCGGAAGGCGAACCGACGCCAAACGGATTGAACGGGGCGCAGCCATTAGTGGGGTCAGTCAGCGTCGATCGGCAGACAATCGCGCCATTGGCCGGATTGACGACCGCATCCACCGCGCGGGTGAAGTTGGGCGTGATTTCGTTGTTGATGACGTCAGTCTGCTGGCGGGTGCGGCCATGCTGATAATAGCCATTGACCTTCAGCCCACCAAGCTCGCCAGCGAAGCCCGTGACGTAGCGATCGGTCTTGGTATCCACGGACACGTCCGCCAGCCCGCCCTCGATCGACCAGCGCAGCATCGTCAGTGAGGTGACCTGCGGATTGGCGTCCAGCAGCGTGCGAAGCGGCGTAGGCAGGAAGGCGTTATCGCGCCGAATCGTTATCGGGTTGGTCGCGAGATGGCGATTGGCCGAGGTTGAATAGCGAGTATAGGTCCAGCCATAGGACGCTTCACCAAATACCGACCACCGATCGGTCAGTTCATATTCGGCGCGACCGAAAAAGGCGGCCCGTTCCAGCGGACGATTGATTTCCTGAAGGAATTCGGTGTTGAAGCCGTCGCCGCCGATCTGCTGTGTCGCGGTGGTGTATGAGCCATAATTATAGGGCAACACCGTTCCGCCAGGACCAAATTGTATGCCGCGGAACAGCGCATTCTGGGCCGCGCTTCCGCCGTTGCCAGTGCTGATCATGCCGCCATTGCTGCCAATCGCGCGCACATCTTCCGCTGCGATCAGGGCAGGACCGCCTGCCGGGCCGTTGATGAGGTTGGACCCGCGCCGGGCCCAGGCCCGTTCGCCTTCCAAAATGCCCTTGTTCCGATAATATTCGGCGCTTCCGAGCAGGCGCAGCCGGCTGTCGGCGAGCGCAATGCCGCCCGTCAGCGAGCCACGCAGTTCCTGATTATCCCCTTCATCGGCGATGCCGGTGGAAACTTCGCCCTTCAGCCCCTCGAACTTGGTATCGAGGACGAAGTTGACGACGCCGGCAACAGCGTCCGAGCCATAGGCCGCCGAAGCGCCCCCGGTCACGACATCGACGCGCTGAACAAGGCCGGCAGGCAGCAGGTTGACGTCGACCGTGCCATATTGGCTGGCAGCGACAAAGCGGCGGCCATCGAGCAAAGTCAGCGTGCGCACCGCGCCCAGGTTGCGCAGGTTGAGGAAGCTCTGTCCGCCGCCTTGTGTGCCGGTCGCGCGCTGCGGGCCGCTGGTTGCGGTCAGCGCGGGAAGCGTCCGAAGCGAATCGGCGATGGTCGACGGCGCAGCCTTGTTCAACTGGTCCGCGTTGAGAACCGTTACCGGCGTGGGGGTGGTGAAGCCGGTGCGGCCGATGCGCGAGCCGGTAACGACGATGTCGCTCGTTCCAGCGTCGGGCGCGGTGTCGCCTGCGTCAATCGCGTCCTGTTCGGATGAGGCTACAGCAGCGGCGTCCGGCGCCGCCTGGCCGTAGGCGACGGGTACCGCCACGAATGCGGCGACCGAGCCGAGCAATAAGGATTTTCCAAATTTGGACGCAATGACTGCCGATTTCATGAACCTCTCCTCCCGATAGCGTTTGCCATTGCCGCCCTCATAATCGCCAGGAAAGTGATTGCAATCATATTTTGAAACGTCGTTGCGTTTCAGTGAAAATGCCTAGAGATCGTGACCGACTCGAATTCGAGCGTTTGGAGAGGAGATACAATATGACCCCTGTTCGCCGCGCACTGGCAGCCACGACCGCTGTCGGAGCCATCATGTTCATGTGCTCCGCACCTGCGTCGGCCCAGTCGGCAGTCGCGCCTGCTCAAGACGACGACAGCTCGATGCAGCTGCCTCGCGCACCAGAAGCCGGTGCAGCGGATGCCGGGCCTAGCGCAGCGGACATCGTTGTTACCGGATCGCGCGTCGCGCGTCCGGGCTTTACCTCTCCTACCCCTGTAACGGCGCTCAGCAGCGCCGAGCTTGCGAAATCCTCGCCTTCGACCGTGTCCGAGGCGCTTCGTACGCTGCCTGCGCTCACCAATACGTCCGGCACGCAGCGCAACTCAGGCAGCGCAGGGGGCGGCCAGAGCTTCCTGAACTTGCGAGGGCTGGGCGCCACCCGCACGCTGACGCTGGTCGATGGACGGCGCTTTGTATCCACGAACATCACCGGCAGCGTGGACGCCAACCTCATACCGTCCGCCCTTATTCAACGGGTCGATGTCGTGACCGGCGGCGCGTCCGCTGCTTATGGATCGGACGCGGTCGCAGGCGTGGTCAACTTCGTGCTGGACAGCCGATACGAAGGCATCAAGGCCAGCGCGCAATATGGCCTGACATCGCATGACGACAATCATGAATTTGTCGCGACGCTGACAGGCGGAACGGCGTTTGCCGGTGGTCGAGGCCATCTGGTCGTCAGCGGCGAATATTTCGAGAATAAGGGCATTCGTGGCGACGCACGCGACTGGGCGCGCAGCGGCTATCAGGTCATCACAAATCCGACCGGCAATGGAACGGAAGCCAATCCCACGCAGATTCTCTCGCCCAACGTCCGCCTCGTCACCAGCTATGGCGGGCTTATCCTGAATGGCAATGGGGGAACGGCCGCCGCGAACGCCAGCTTCCGGGGCATCAGCTTTGGCCCCGGCGGCGTGCCGCAGGCCTTTGATTTCGGCACCCTGACCACGGCAGGCACCCAGGTCGGCGGATCGGGCGTCGACAATGCTATTATCCAGCAGATCAACCGCCCGCTGACCCGCAAGGCCATTTTCGCCCGAGCCAGTTTCGACATCACGCCTGAATGGTCGCTGTTCGGGGAAGGCAGCTATGGCGAAGTGCGGTCGGACTATATCAATGGCCCCAATGTCCATAACAGCAATGCCGCGCAGACTGCATTCATCACGATCCGTCAGGACAATGCCTATCTGCCCGACAGCATTCGCAACCAGATGATCGCATCGGGCGTCACCAGCCTCACCATGACCCGCTGGGATCTGGAAGATGGCAAAACCCATACCGACAACCGCAACAGGACCACCCGGCTCGTTGGCGGCTTTGAAGGGCGGATCGGCGACTGGAAGCTCGACGGCTATTATCAGTGGGGCCAGAACCGCAACACCAACATCGTCAAGACCACCAACAAGATCACCAACTTCAATCTGGCGACAGACGCAGTACGGGCGCCTGACGGCAGCATTGTGTGCCGTTCGACGCTGACAAGTCCCGGTAATGGTTGTGTGCCATTCAATCCCTTCGGCGTCGGCAGCCCGTCCTCGGCATCGCTGGCCTATGTGAATGGCGACAGCCCCGCCTATATCCGCACGACGCAGCAGGCCGCGGCCCTCAACCTGTCGGGCGAACCCTTTTCGACCTGGGCCGGGCCGGTCTCTCTGGCGGTTGGCGCCGAATATCGGCGCGAGACGGCGCGTGTGGAATCGGACGCGCTGTCGCTGCTGAACGGCTATAAGATCGGTAACCAGCAGCCCTGGTCCGGCGCCTACAGCATCCGCGAATTTTACGCAGAAACGGTCGTGCCTCTGGCCAATGACATGCCGATGCTGCGCTTGGTGGAAGCCAATGCTGCCGTGCGCCGGACGCATTACAGCACCAGCGGGTCAGTGACGACGTGGAAGGGCGGCCTGACTTACAAGCCGATCGAGGATCTGCGGTTGCGCATCACCCGGTCGCGGGACATCCGCGCGCCCAACCTCAACGAGCTATTTTCGAAAGGACGGCAGAGTGTTTCGACCGTTCGCGACCCTTTTCGCAACAATGTGATCGCGTCGAATATTTCGAGCCTGACGACGGGCAATCCCAATCTGAGGCCGGAAATCGCCAACACGCTGACCTATGGCGGCGTTTATAGCCCGTCCTGGGCGCCGGGACTGCAATTGTCCGTCGACTATTATCGGATCAAGATCGACGGCGCGATCGCGACCGTTACCGATCAGGTGGCGCTCGACCAGTGTTTTGAGGGATCGGCCGATTTCTGCGCCCTCAGCAGCCGCGATGCGAATGGCAACCTGACCGGGTTCCGTTCGTCCCCCATCAACTATTCGCAGCTTTTGACCAGCGGTATCGACATCGAAGCTTCCTACGCCGTGCCGATGGCGAGCATGTTTGACTGGTGGAAGGGCCAACTCAACCTGCGCGCGGTCGCCAACCGGGTGAACCATTTTACCACGTCGGCACCGGGTCTGGTCACGCGCGATGTTGCGGGTTCGATCGTCGACAGCCAGCCGCACTGGCGGGCGCAGGGGCAACTGGATTATACGCTGGATGGCCTGAACCTGACGCTGATCGGCCGCTATGTCGGCAGCGGAACCTATGACAAGTCCCGCTCTCCCGCCCAGCTTGGCTTCCGCGACGTCGCCGCACAGGCCTTTCTGGACGGACAGATCAGCTACAAACTGCCGCAGCTTGGTCGCAACGGCCAGATTTACCTGAATGTCCGAAACATCCTGGATACCGACCCCCGGATCGCGCCACTGGCGGGCAATCTGGTGATTGTGACCAACCCCTTCCTCTATGACACTACCGGGCGGATGTTCCGCTTTGGCGTGCGCGCCAGTTTCTGAAAAGGACGGATCATGACGCCTCTCTCGAAGACTATCCTGGCACTGTTGATGATGGGTGCGGCGACTGTTGCGATCGCAGCCGATCACAGCGTCACGCAGGCAACCATGGATCAATGGAAGAAAAGCCAGAGCAACTGGGGCCGATGGGGCCCGGATGACGAGAAGGGTACGCTCAACCTCATCACCCCCGCGGTCCGCAAGAAGGCCGCGGCGCTGGTGAAGCAGGGCATCGCCGTGTCGATGGAGCGGGAGATCGTGCCCGTCCTTCTGCCGCCCGACGGTGACGCTCCGCCAACACGGGCGCCCGTGCAGCAGAAGATGCTGTCCGGCCCGCCAAAGCGGCCCAGCGGGTCGACCGACCAGCTCAACATCGCTGCCCACGGATATAATCTCACGCATTTCGACGCGCTGGGCCACCATCTGTTCGACGGAAAGATGTACAACGGCTTTGCCGCCAGCGAGCATCTGCTGATGGACAAGGGCCTGACGCGCGGCAGCATCGCGGCGGTCGCCGATGGCGTTTTTACGCGCGGCGTGCTGGTGGACATGCCGCTTCTCAAAGGCGTGCCCTATCTGGAGCCGGGAACCCCCATTTATGCCGAGGATCTGGAAGCGTGGGAGAAATTCTCCGGCGTACGGATCGAGCCTGGGGACGCTGTATTCATTCGCACCGGCCGCTGGGAACGGGAAGCCGACAAGGGGCCATGGGACATCGCAAAGTCGGCAGCTGGGCTCGATGCGTCCGTGATACCATGGCTCAAGAAGCGGGACATCGCCCTGCTGGGCAGCGAATCCGCGCTTAGCGTCGTGCCATTTCCTGAAACGACGAAGATCGACAATCCCGACGATTATCTGCCGGTGCATAATTTCGCGCTGGTGGCGTTGGGCATGCCGTTGATCGACAATGCCGATCTGGGGCCTCTGTCGAAAGAGGCAGCGCGGCTCAAGCGCTACAGCTTTTTGTTCACCGCCGCGCCGATCCGGGTCAAGACCGGGACCGGTGTGCCGGTCAACCCGATCGCGACGTTCTGATCGGTGGGCGTAATGAGTGACATCCTCGACCATCGGCAAATTCCGGGCGGCCAGACCTTCATCGACCCTTTGGTTGTCGAGCAGATGAAAAGGCTGGCGACCGCAAAGACCGACGAGGCGCTCAATGACCGGTTCGGCATCAGCTACAATACATGGCGAAAGCTGATTGCCGGGCGTCCGGTGCGCCGGTCGCTGGCCGAACGCGTGACGGATCGCGTCCGGCATATCGCACAGATTGAGGGCCATCAGGTCCGATAGCCCTTTCCGCAAAGGAGAAGCCCCATGCGTTTCCGGCAAACCCTTACCGCCTTTCTCGCGCTTTCGACGGCCCTGACACCCGCCGTCGCGCAGACCACTGCATCGTCCTTCTCCGTCAACCCCAATGGCGGACGGCCGGAAATCCACAATGTGGAAGAGATGCGCAAGATGGGCGGATATACCGCGCCCGGCGCGCGCGCCTATGCAGACATGGCCGCAGAGGCAGGCGGCAAGCTCTGGCCTGTCACGCTCTACTATCGGTGCCAGGCAGTGCGAACGCGCAAGCCCGTCAGGGCGGCGATGCCAAAGCCCATTGCGGTGTTCGACAACGTCTATTCGATAGGGACGGGAGAAAATAATATCTGGGCGATCGATACCAAGGATGGGATCATCCTGCTCGATGCGCTGACGACCGAGGAGGACGCCAAGAACGTCATCGTCAAGAACATGCAGACGCTGGGCCTGGACCCCAAGCGCATCCGCATCATCCTCATCACCCACAATCATCTCGATCATTTTGGCGGGGCGGCCTATCTGAAGGCATTGTCCGGCGCGAAACTGGCGATGAGCGAGGCGGACTGGACCGCCGAGGTGAAGTGGGGGACGTTGCCGGTGAAGGCTGCGGACGACTTCTACCTGACCGATGGCCAGACGATTACGCTGGGCGACCAGACGCTGACGGTGCTTTTGACCCCCGGTCATACGCCGGGCACGGTATCGTTGCTATTCCCGGTCAAGGACAAGGGCGTACCGCACATGGCGTCGTTGTTCGGCGGCCAGGGTTCGCCGCGCGACGTGGCGTCGCTGCTGGAATTTCGCCGCTCTCTCAATCATTTCGCTGACTATACCGACCTGATGCAGGCCGATGTCGTGCTGTCGAACCATACTGTGGGCGATGACGGTCTGGTGAGGGTCGCAGCGCTGCAGAAACGCAAGGCTGGCGATCCCAACCCCTATGTCGTCGGTCGCGAGGGCGTGGTGCGCTATGACGCTGAGTGGCGTGCCTGCCTCAGCGCAGACATCGACGAAGCGGTGTTCAAGGCCGCGCCGGGGAGCCTGAATCCGATCCTGAGCGGTCAGCCCCCCAAGCAGGTTGTCGAGACCGCGAAGTAGCAGGGCGACCAGCGCCCGAAAAAATCTCATATATTATCGCAACATTGTTTTGAAACGCCGTTGCAAAATAGGTCGACTACAGTAAAGTCGACGCATTATCGTGCACCGGGACGAGGATTTAGGTCACAATGGCAAGCCCCACCGCCCTGATTGTCGGCGGCAAGATTTCACCGGCGGCGATGTCTGTCGCCAAGGCGCGGGGGCTCATGCTGGCGTCCTGTGATCCTTATCCTTCGGTCGACGAACTGATCGCGCATGTCATAGCCTGCGATGCAAAGGCGCTGATTATCCGGATGGGCAAAGTCCCGGCCGAAGCCCTGCAGGGCCTGCCTGGCTTGCGGATCATCGCCAAGCATGGCGTCGGGGTGGACGGCATCGATCTGGATGAAGCCGCTGCGCGGGGCGTTCCCGTCGTCATCGCTGGCGGCGCAAATGCGCAGTCGGTCGCAGAACAGGCGCTGGCGCTGCTGCTCAGTGTGGCCCGATCGACGGCGTATCTCGATCGCCGCCTTCGCGCCGGACATTGGGACAAGTCGACCTATGCCGGGACGGAACTCACTGGCAAGGCGATCGGCCTTGTCGGACTTGGTGCTATTGGCCGCGCCTTTCTTGCCCTGCTTGCACCATTTGGCATGACCGTGCGGGTGTACGACCCCTATTTGCCCAGCGACGCTTTGCCGGCGGGTGCCATTGCCGTCGACAGCGTGGAGACGCTGTTGCAGGTCAGCGACATCATCAGCCTGCATTGCCCCCTGACCACGGACAATCGCGGATTGATTGGCGCGACCGCTCTGGGGCAGATGAAGGATGGCGCCATTCTTATCAACACGGCGAGGGGTGAACTGATCGACGAGGACGCGTTGGTGGAGGCGCTGCGCGCTGGTGCGATCGGTGGCGCGGGCCTGGATACGTTCGCCAGCGAACCGGTCGGCGCGGATCATCCGCTTTGGGCATTCGACAATGTCGTAGGCAGCCCGCATGTGGGCGCCAATACGCTGCAAGCCCGCATCCGTGTCGGCATAAGCTGCGTCGAGCAAATTGCGGACTATCTGGATAGCGGGCGGCTGGACCCGCGCAATCATGTCAACGCCGCCATGGCGCGCGTCTGAAATCGCCCTAATGGGTTAACAAGCAGGCCACAGGATCGCGATGGCCGCAGGAGAGACGATGATGAGTCCCAACGCGCTTGAGATGCGAACCATGCGGAAGGTGACGTGGCGGCTCCTGCCATTTCTCATGCTCTGTTACCTGATGGCCTTCATCGACCGTGCGAACGTCGGCATGGCATCGCTGCAAATGAATGCTGACCTTGGCCTGAGCAGCAAGGTGTTCGGCTTTGGCGCAAGCCTCTTCTTCGTCGCCTATTTCCTGATGGAAGTGCCCAGCAACCTGATGCTGCAGAAGGTCGGCGCCCGCTACTGGATCGCGCGGATCATGGTGACATGGGGGATGGTGTCCACCTGCATGGCGTTCGTCTGGGACGCGCACAGTTTTTACGTCATGCGTTTTCTTCTGGGCGCGGCCGAAGCGGGCTTTTTCCCCGGCGTCATCCTGTATCTCACCTACTGGATGCCCCCGGCCTATCGCGGGCGCACATTGGCGATGTTCGCCATCGCCATCCCTGTTTCCAGCTTCGTTGGATCGCCACTGTCCGGCTTGCTGCTGGCGATGGACGGCCTAGCCGGGCTGCGCGGATGGCAATGGCTATTCATTTGCGAAGGCATTCCCACCGTCCTTCTGGGCTTTGCCTGCCTCAAGCTGCTGACGGACCGGCCCGAAAAGGCGAACTGGCTGGACGCCGAAGAACGCGCATGGCTCACGGACGCTTTGGTCACAAAGGGGAACGACAAGCCACTGGTCAGCGGATCGGCTTGGCGCCTGATCCGTACGCCTGCCTTCTGGGCGATGGTCATCGCCTGTTCCGGCGCTTCGGCAGCGGGCAGCGTGCTGGGCGTATGGCAGCCGCAATTGCTCAAATCCTTCGGCCTTACCGACCTTGAGACGGGGCTGGTCAATTCGGTGCCTTACGGCGTCGCGGCGTTGGCGATGGTTTTTTGGGGCCGTCATTCGGACAAGACCGGCGAACGGCGTTGGCACACGGCGTTGCCGCTGCTTCTGATCGCGGTCGGGACGATCGGTACATTTGCCGTGGCGGGCCTTGCCCCGACGGTGTTGCTGCTGACCTTCGTTCTGGTCGGAGCCTATTGTTTCAAGGGACCGTTCTGGAGCATGGCGTCGACTTGGCTTTCCGCCAGCACTGCCGCCGCCGGGATCGCTGCGATCAATGCGACATCCAACCTGATCGGCGGCGGTTTGATGGTGAACGTCTATGGCCTGATCCATGAGGCAACCGGCAGTTATGTGCTGGCGCTGCTTCCCATAGCCTTCCTCACAATCGCCAGCGCAACAGCAGTCGTCATCGTAGGAAAAACGACGAAACGCCCGATGCATTCCGCCGCTTGACTATCCTCTTTCGTCCAGGCCAGCGCAGTGCCGCGCTGGTCCCGTTGGGGATGAACCTTTACGCCAATGCTGCGGGAGGTTGGGCCTTTAGTTCGCATAGCTTGGATGTGCGCTAGAATCGAAAGCTCAGCCAGGTCGCCAGGAAGGCGGAATTCTTGTAATTGGCCGCACTCAGAACGTCCTGCGCCTGTAGATACTCCGCCCGCATGGTCAGGGTTAGCCGGCGTGAGATTGCATAGATGATCTGCGCACGGGCGATGCGGCTCACGGCCTTGCCCGGCACCCGTTCGGTGCCGATATAGGGCGAGTAGTTGGCGCGATAGACGGCATCGCGCACATTGTCGCGCCAACTGAACTGATATTCCAGTCGGGCCTGCACCCCCTTGATCGGCTGGAAGGAGATATTGGGCGCGACGGCAATCAAATTGGTGGCGGTCAGAAACAGGCCATAGCTGAAATAGATATTATTGCCGAATGGCGCATAGGCGTTGCGCAGCGTGCCATTGCCAAAGCCGCCCCCGCCGCTGCCATAATCGGCATGGAACCCGATGCGGGGCGCGCTCTTGTCCGTCCCCAGCCGGACCGACTGCGCGGCGAAGGCCTGCCAGGCGCGGATAGGGCGATTGCCGAAACGGCCATATTGGTGAACCAGCGTCCAATCCAGCGCCACCTTCCCGACATTGCCCCACAATCGTGCACCGGCATAATAGCGCACGGCGGGCGATACGACGCCTCCCCAGGTGCCTACGTAGTTGCGTCGCCGCCAGAAGAACGGATCGAAATAGAGGTTCGATCCACCCAGCCATTGACCGGGCAGCACGAACCCCGCGGACACGCCGCTAAATCGCCGGTTTTTGTCCGGCACATCGTCGCCCAGTCCGCCATTGCCAAGGTCGGTCGTTTCGAAATCGAACAGGGTCGCCCGCATCTTCGACGTCCGGGCCCATGCACGGGTACCGTTCAGCACGAAGCGGATCGTGTTATTGTCGCGCTGTGAAATCAACAGGTTCGGCCCGTCCGTAAATTCCTGTCTTCCATAGCGGACCCCAAGGTCCACATCGCCGACACGCCCCTTGGCTTCGGCGAAATATTGCTGGCGCACGAATTTGTTGCGCAACGATCCGGACGGCGTGCCGACATTCTTGCCCGACAACTGGCCATGGGCAATTTCGCCATAGAAGCGCAAATGATCGCCGACATGGAGGTCCGCGCCACCCACCAGGCGTATAATGTCCTGCCGCTGTTCCGGGCCTTCGATCAGTTGCGGGTTGCTGGTCATGTTCATGCGCAGCCGGGCCTCCCCGCTCATCGTCAGATAGATGTCGCCATCATCGTCGAGCGGGAGATATTTAAGGCTGTCGAGAGGATCGGTGCGCTTGGCCGGGTCGCGATATGTGCTCCAGTCTTCGGCCCAGCGCGACAGGTTATAGCCATTGATGGTTGCACCATCCCCTGCCGCTGCGCTGGGATAGCTTGTGATGACCGGATCGGCCGGTTCGGCCTGCGCGACTGAAGAAGTCGCGCCAGCCAGCGCCGCGACAAGGCCGCTGACGATCTGTACGTCCTTTAAAGGCATTGTTGCGGTCTATTCGGCGGCAACAGCGTCGGATGGAAGGGGCTGGCCCGCCATCGCTGCGTTGAAGCGGTCGCGGTCCAGACGACCTTCCCACCATGAGACGACGACGGTGGCCACCGCATTGCCGATGAAGTTGGTCAGGCTGCGGCATTCGCTCATGAAGCGGTCTACGCCAAGGATCAGGGCCATGCCGGCTACCGGCACTGACGGAACGATCGAGAGTGTGGCGGCCAGGGTGATAAAGCCTGCGCCTGTGACACCGGCTGCGCCCTTCGACGACAGCATCGCGACCCCGAGCAGCAGCAGTTGCTCGCCAAGGGACAGGTGAACGTTGGTCGCCTGCGCGATGAACAGCGCGGCCAGCGTCATGTAGATATTGGTGCCATCAAGGTTGAAGGAATAGCCGGTCGGGACCACCAGCCCCACGATCGATTTCGGACAGCCCGCGCGTTCCATTTTCTCGATGAGGCTGGGCAACGCGCTTTCCGACGAGGATGTGCCGAGCACCAGCAGCAATTCTGCCTTCAGATAGGCGATCAGACGGAAGATCGAGAAGCCCGCGAGCCATGAGACCGCGCCCAGGACGACGATCACGAACAGCAGCGAGGTCAGGTAGAAGGTGCCGACGAGCGCGGCGAGGTTGGCGAGCGTGCCCACCCCATATTTGCCAATGGTGAACGCCATTGCCCCGAACGCACCGATCGGCGCCGCCTTCATTACGATCGACACGACCTTGAAAACCGCCAGCGAAAGATCTTCGAGCGCGCCCAGAATGCGGGTGCCGCGATCGCCGATCAGGGCCAGGCCGACGCCAAACAGGATCGCAACGAACAGCGTCTGGATGATGTTGCCAGCAGTCAGCGCCGACAGAAAAGTGTCGGGAATGCTGGCAAGGAGAAAGCCGACCAATGTCGTTTCGTGCGCTTTAGCCGCATAGCCTGCTACCTTGGACGCGTCGAGCGAAGCAGGGTCGATATTGAGCCCCGCGCCGGGTTGCACGACATTGGCGACTATAAGCCCGACAATCAGCGCCAGTGTCGAAAAGAACAGGAAATAGGCGAATGCTTTACCTGCGACCCGCGCGACCGAAGCAAGGTCGCGCATGCCGGCGATGCCGGTCACGATCGTGAGGAATATGACCGGGGCGATGATCATCTTCACCAGCTTGATGAAACCGTCGCCAATCGGCTTCAGCGCCTCACCAGTGGTCGGCGCGAAGTGCCCTAGAAGGACACCCGCAACGATCGCGGTCAATACCTGCACATACAGGCTGGTATACCACGGCCGCCGGACGACCGCCTCGCCGCCGATATTCATATCCATTGTAAGCTTTGTCACGCAAACGACCTTTTAGTTATCCGATCAGGCTACTGCGTGTGTCCTGATCGATGGGAGGGGCGGATCGGCCCGGATTTGGGCGGTCGGCCATCGCCGCGAAGCGCGCGCGCATCCGTTCGATGACCTTCTGCTTGACTGGTTTGCCGTCCCGCAATTTATACCAACTGTGCTGGCTGATGCCGTAGGTCGCCATGACCCCTTCCTTGGTGACGGCGGGAAGCGACCGGCGAAGCCGGTCGAACTCTTCCTTGGTGATCGTCCCCATCGGTAAAATGCGCGCCATATCGCCCTCCCTCAGAATTTGACGCCTGCGGTGATGAAATAATATGATCCGTTGAAGCCGAACTGGTTTGCGTTCCGCGTGTAGGGTGTCTGACCGTCGGAATAGGACGCCGCCTGACCGACATCGCCATCGCGCCTGTTCTTCCACTTGTCGGGATAGGTGTTGAAGATGTTGTTCGCGCCGACAGTCAGCGAAAAGGATTCGGTGAAGGCGTAGTTCAGCGTTGCGTCGAACAGCGCCTTGCCCCGGAATGTCTGTACGCAGCGGTTCGTCGCGTCGCATTTCACATTCTTGTCCTGCGAAGAGAGACCCGTTGAGAACGCCTTGACACTGCCGAAATAGGAAGCGCGCAGGCCCAGGTTCAGCTTGTCCCAGCCATAATTGGCCGATCCCAGAATCTTGGTGCGCGGTTGCGCGACCTCGATCAGTTCGGTCGCGGTCTGGCCCAGCAGTTGGATCTGCTGCGCCGTAGCTGACGCGCCGGCCAGGATCGGCGCGGGGGTCGCCCGCTGGCGCAGCACGTCGGTCTGCGCGTGGGTGCCCGCCAGGGTGAGCGTGAGGTTCTGGTCTGATCCGATCTGCGTCTTGTAGGTCAGAACCACGTCGATGCCGCGCGTTCTGGTATCAATCTGATTGGTGAAGAAACGGATTTCGCGCGATTGCGGGAAGAGCGCACGGACCGCCGGATATTGCGCGGTAAGCAGGCCTTCGGTGATGACGATGCGGTCCTTGATGTCGATCTGGAAAGCATCGATCGTGGCGGTGACTTTTCCGCCAAGAACATCCGGCAGGTCGCCGGTTATGCCGAGCGAATAGCTATTGGAGATTTCCGCCTTCGGATCAGGTACGCCAAGCGCGGCGAGGCGCGGATCGTCGCTCGATACTTGCTGGGTAATGAAGATCTGGTTGTTCTGCACCGTCGAAGTATTGACCCGGTTGCCGGTCTGCTGGAGCGAGGGCGCGCGGAAGCCACGATTGTAGGAGCCGCGCAGCGCGATCTGGTCGGTGATCTTGTACCGCCCGGCCAACTTGCCGGACAGATTGTTGCCGAAATCGGAATATTTCTCGAAGCGCAGTGCCGCCGTGACCAGCAACCGGTCGTCGAACTCAGCCTCTGCATCGACATATGCGCCTACCGAGTGACGGCTCACGTCATTCTCGTCCGCTGGCGCGTAGCCGGGGCGGCCGTTGGCGCCCGGCGCCTTGCCTGTCACGGCGAGCGGACCCACGGCATAAGAGGCCGGATCGCCGCGTTTGACCATGAAATTGTCGCGGCGATATTGCCCGCCCCATGCGATGTTCAGGCTCTTGCCGATGAAGCCCACAGGGCCAAAATCTTTCGACGCGTTGAGGTCGACGGTCCACTGGTTGAAGGCGGTGCGCCCAACGTAGAATTCGGTCGGGCTGGCATTGCCAAGGGATGCGTTGACGGTGTTGCGGGCATTTTGATCGAGATGGTTGTCGCCATAGCCGACGCTGAAATCGACTTTCCAGTCGGCGACCACACTGTTCACGCCGCCCACAGCCGACCAGTCGATCGACGTGCCCGGCAGCACCGGGACATAGCCGTCAGGGAAGATGCCGAGCGCGGCGTTGGACGCTACCGCCGCCGAACGGAAAAAGCCGAACGCGCGAATGTCCTTCCGGCTGTAACCGCCAAAGGCGTAGATATTGGTGTCGTCGTTAACCGGATAGGATGCGTTGACGAACGCCTGATAAGTGCGGTTGCGGTTCGCGCCATAATTGCCGACGACAAACGGGGTCTGCGGATAAACGCCGCGGTCCGCACGCGGGTTGGCGGTGCTGTAGGGGAAGTTGGGTGTCGGGCCGGTCACGGCGTAGTCGGCTGGCGTCGCGGGATAGAGCGTGCCGGTGTAGGTGTCGGAGCGATTGGTGCCTTCGAACCCGAAATATTCGAGCGTGTAGTTGATGAAGCCGCCGCCGCTACCCAGCGCAATGCCGTGGTTCAGGCTGATCTTGTTGGTGAAGCCGTCGCCCTCCTGATAGATGCCGCCATTGGCCTCAAGATAGCCGCCGACCTGATCGTTCAGCACGATGTTGACCACGCCGGCGATAGCGTCGGAGCCATATTGCGCGGCGGCGCCATCCCGCAGCACTTCGGTCCGTTTTACAGCGCCAGTCGGAATCGAATTAAGGTCAGTAACCACAGTGCCAAGGCCAGGCGCCACGTTGAGGTTGATGGCGGAGAATTGGTGGCGACGCTTGCCGTTCACCAGCACCAACACCTGATCGGGGGCCAGGCCGCGCAGCGAGGCAGGGTCCGCGAAATTGGTTGCGCCGTTGACGCCATATTTGGCCGAGTTGAAAGAGGGGGAAGTGAACTGTATCTGCTGGCCAAGGTCGGTCTGGCCAGTGGCGCGCAGTTCGACATTGCTGACCACGTCCACCGCTACCGGCCGGTCCACGTCCGTGCGCGGTTTGCCGCGTGAACCGATCACCACGATGTCGCTGGACTGCGGATCGCTCATCGCCGCGGGCGCGTCCGGGGCTGGCGGTTCGACCTGCGCCTCTGGCATGGCGGCCTCGGCAGGCGCGGCCGGTTCATCGGGTGCCGGGCGCATCCCCGGAACGTCCTGAGCCCAAGCTGGCACGGCCGCCGTCAATGCCGTGCCCACCATCAATGCCGTAAGCAGTTGCCCCTTCATCATGTCCTTGCCTCTCCATTTATCGCCCCTCAACAAAGGGCAGTTATTGTTCGTGCGAGAGGCATGTTTTCGACGGTATCCCGTCGGCGGTGCCTCTCCATCTGCATCCTCTTTCGGAACGTCCCACCTTGAATCCTCGAAAAGGCGAAACTTCGCAACAAAAACAGAAAACCAATATAGTTTAGTTATATCAATGAATTAGGTATAGATCCCTCGTTTGTGTGTGCAAAAAGTTGCCCATGGGTAGTTGCCTGATGGGCCAATATTCTCCACACACCTGTCATGCGCACCGTTCAGCTGACAATTGTGGTTCGATCGATCCTGATCGCAGCGGCGGTCCTCGTCCTGGCGCTGGCCTTCGTCATTTCCGACCGCGTCGCCAAGCAGCAGGGCATCGCTGACGTTTCGAACCGAGCCCAGTCCTCCGCGATCCTGCTGTCGGCCAGCTTCCGTCGAGAGCTGGACAAGTTCAGGTTGGTTCCGATCGTGCTGGCGGACGATCAGGAAGCGCGTGAGGCCTTGTCGACGCACGATCCCGCCCGGCTGTCGCAACTCAGCCGGAAGCTGGAGGCACTGAGCAATGCGACACGCGCGGGCAATGTCTATCTTCTCGACGCCAAAGGGGTAACGGTCGCCGCGAGTAACTGGCAAAGACCGGACAGCTTTGTTGGCGACAGCTATGCCTACCGCGCCTATTATCGCGACGCGGCGCGATTGGGCAGCGCGCAGCAATTCGCGCTCGGCCAGCGGAGCCGCCGTCCGGGCCTGTATATCTCCCGCCGGGTAGAGTCTGGCGGTCGGTTGCTCGGCGTTTTCGTCGTGAAAGTAGATTTTTCGTCACTGGAGCGTGAGTGGCGCGAGACGGCTACCAGCGCATTTGTCACGGACGGGCGGGGCATTATCCTCATATCGTCAAACCCCGAATGGCAGTTCCAGACGACCAAACCCCTGTCGGCGTCAGAACGGTCGGGCGCGCGCCGCGCGTTCGAATATGGCGCGGTGCCGCTGGTGCAGAATGCGCTATATGCTGCAGGTGAAGTCGCGCCGCGCGGCCGGGCAACGCCGGAGTTCGCCTATGTCGAAGCGAGCGAGGATGTAGGCGGGGGCTGGCGCGTGCATGTGCTGGAACCGACCGAGCGGGCTGTCCGCGTTGCGGTGAACTTCGCCCGGCTGGCTGTCGCGATCACTGCGCTCGTCCTAGTGGGTCTTGTCCTGCTCTGGCGCATGCGGCGCCGCGCCGAAGCAGCGCGCGTCGAACGGGAAACAGCAACACGGCTGGCCGGGCTGCGCGAACAGCTTGTCCAGGCCAACAAGCTGGCCACGCTGGGTCAGATTACAGCGGGCGTCGCGCACGAGATTAATCAGCCGCTCGCGGCAATCTCTGCCTATGCGGGCAATGCGTTGGCGTTCAATCGTCGCGGCGACCATGCGCATGCATCCGAAGCGATCGAGCAGGTCGGCGCGCTGACCGAACGTATTGGCATCATCACGCGCGAATTGCGTGGCTTTGCGAGGCGATCGTCGGGCGACGTCGAACCGGTGGCTGTGAAGGAGGCGCTGGCAGGCACGGCGCTGCTGCTGCGCGATCGCATGCGGATGCTTGGTGCCCGGCTGGAGATCGAAGGCGCCATGGTCGCGGTTCGCGCCGAGCGGGTCGGGTTGGAACAAGTGCTGGTCAACCTTATCCAGAACGCACTGGACGCCGGCGCATTGACCATCACGGTTACGGTCGCCCCTCACAAAGACCGTGTCGCGATTACCGTCGCAGACGATGGTGCGGGACTGACGGACGAGGTCAGGGCGTCGCTGTTCATGCCGTTCAAGACCTCGAAACGGAACGGCCTTGGCCTGGGGCTGGTGATATGCCGGGACATCGTGGCCGGTTTTGGCGGGACGTTGGTCGCAGCGGCGCCGATCGCGGGCGCGGCGTTCGTAATCGACCTGGAGATGGCATGACGAATACGGTCCTTTTTGTCGACGACGACGATGATTTGCGCCGGGCTTCCGCGCAAACATTGTCGCTTGCAGGCTATGATGTCCGGGCCGTTGACAGTGGCGCTGCGGCGGTGCGGGAAGTCGATGCCGGTTTCGATGGCATCATCATATCCGACATTCGTATGCCGGGCATGGACGGGCTGGAATTGTTGCAGCAGGTCATCGCGCGCGATCCCGACATGCCCGTCATCCTGATTTCCGGGCATATCGACGTGCCGACCGCGATGGGGGCGCTGCGAACGGGCGCCTATGATGTGCTGGAAAAGCCCTATTCGAACGAGCAACTCGTCGCTGCGGTGGAACGGGCATTGGAACGTCGCCGCTTGATTGCGGAGAACAGGCAGCTTCGGCAGGCGGCGCCTGTCGATGATGCGGGGCCGCTGGTCGGCCATTCGCCTGCGATAGTGCAGCTTCGGCGCACCATTGCCCAGATCGGGCCGATCGGCGTCGACGTTCTTATCCAGGGAGAAACCGGCACTGGAAAGGGCCTGGTCGCGGAGATGCTGCACGCGGCTTCGCGACGCCGTGGTCCGCTCGTCACGATCGATTGTGGCGCCATGCCGGCGGGGCTGGTCGAGGCGGAGCTTTTCGGCAATGTCGCTGACGCGGTGCCGGGCAGCCGCATGCCGCGCACCGGTCGGCTCGAACAGGGCAACCGTGGCACCATATTCCTGGATGACATCGACGCGCTCAGCGATTCCATGCAACTGGCGGTGCAACGCGTTCTGGAGCGCCGCGAAGTGATGCCCGTAGGTGCGATCGCCGGGCGATCGATCGACCTTAGGGTCGTATCTGCCAGCAGCCTGGATCTCGAAACGCTTGCGAAGGCTGGTCAATTCCGCCTTTCGCTATTCTACCGACTGAACAGCGTCACTTTGAGGCTGCCGCCATTGCGTGAGCGTCGGGAGGACATAGCCCCTCTTTTCCGACGTTTCGTTCTTCAGGCTGCGGCGCGGCTCGGCGTGACGCCGCCCAAGCTGGAAGCCCGCGCATTCAGGCATTTGGAAAAGCATGACTGGCCCGGCAATGTCCGCGAGTTGATGCGCTTTGCTGAAAATTTCGTACTCGGCCTGGGCGACCATGATCTGGGCGCCAGCGCCAGCGCCGGACCGACGGATCTTAAAAGCAGGCTAGACGCGTTCGAAACCGAACTCATCGAGGAGGCCCTGGGCGAGGCGGCGGGCGACGTTACCCGTGCCTGCGCTGCGCTCGGCTTGCCACGAAAGACTTTCTACTACCGGCTGCAAAAGCTGGGGATTGATCCTGCCAGCTTTCGCGGCTGATCTGTTGGGCTGAGAAATGCGCACCGATGCATTCTGTAATGCCACCCATATCGTTCGCCTATCCATCGCCTCGCGTCATCGCGGCTTGCTGGCCGAGCAGGATCGCGCCCAATGGACCGGCATCTGCGCCCAGGCCGGGCGCCACGATCAATTGTTCCAGCGCGGGCGCGTTCAGATCCTCGATATAGCGGTTGAGGAGCCTGGCCGATTGCCCGGCGATCAAGGGAAGCAGTTTCGGGCGAGCCTGGATGACGCCGCCGCCCATGACAAGCCGCTCCGGCGACAGGGCCAGGATCAGCATCGTCGTCCATTCAGCGATATCGCCGGCGATCTGGTCCCAATGCGGATCATCGTCGGGCATTTCGGCCACGGGCATTGGCAGGCGTGCAGCCAATCCCGGACCGCCAACCAGTCCTTCCAGGCAATCGCCATGGCTGGGGCAGGCGCCCGCGAATTGGTCGCCGGGCTGTCGCCGAATCCGCATATGGCCTGCTTCGGGATGCAAATGGCCATGGACAGCCTGCCCGTTCACGACCACCCCCAGGCCAACGCCCGTGCCAATCGTGGCATAGGCGTGGACCGCGCAATCTTGCGATGCGCCCCACATGCCCTCCGCCAGCGCGGCACCGGCAACATCGGTATCGATGGCTATCGGGACGTCGAAGCGGCGGGCGAAGTGGCCATAGATGTCGCACCCTGCCCATCCGGGCTTGGGCGTATTGCCCATATGGCCGAAATTCGGCGCGCGGGCGTCCAGGTGCAATGGCCCGAAGCTGGCGATGCCGATGGCGGCGAACGGCGTTTGTTCGGCCCATTGCGCCAGCGCATCCGATATGAGGTTCAGCGTGTCCGGCGTTCCGGTAGGCCAGCGTCGCTGCTGAAGGATGACGCGGCCTTGCGCCAGCGTGGCGATGCATTTGGTGCCACCCAATTCGATTCCCGCGATCAGCGGTTCGCCCACCATCATGCCAGCCATACTCGGTCCCCCTCTATCTGCAACCGCAAGTCGGGTGCAGGAGCGCCGCCGAAATGGTGGCGAGCCTCCGCCGGATCGACCGGAACATGCGCGATCCCTGTCATATCAGCGAAACTCTGGACTGTCAGGTCTGGCAGCACGAACCAGCTATAGGCTTGAAAGGGTGCCCCCGGAGGATTGGCGAAGGCAAGGCCGGTGCCGTTGATTGGCCGCCATGGCCCGTCAAGGCTGTCGGACGTCATGCCATAAAGACCGTTCGGGCCAGTCGGTCCGCCGTCTGCGAATACTTTTTGCTGCGTGGACCAGAAGAGATAGTAGCGACCGCCATGGACGATGACGTGCGGTCGTTCCAGTTCGTTGTTGAGGCCGTCAGCCGAAATCAGGGGCGGCAGCCGTTGCCACTGGCCATCGGGCATAAGCCGAGCCATGCCGACGGCCCCGTTCCAGAAAGATGCCGATCGCGCAAGCGACGCGGCAAAAAAGACGTAAGCCGCGCCATCGGCGGGGTCGCGGAAGAAGGCGGGATCGCGAAAGGCCTTGATCGTGCCGATCGCCCCGCCGCCTTCCATGTCGCGCATATAGTCGATACCGTCGGGAACCAGCATCTCCACCGGGGTCGACCAGGCGGACAGGGTGATGGCGTTGCCAACTACCGACAAGGCGGCCTGTGTTTCGAACAGGCGCTGGCTGTAGCTGAGCACCTGTTCGCCCCGCGTGCCGGCAACGGTGTAATAGAGCGTGATATGATCATGGTCGCCCGATACGATCGCCGAGCCGGACCATTCGCGGCTACCCGGTGAAAAGCCGTTTTCAAACAACAAGCCAAGATCGCGCCAGACGTTGCCCACCCGGTGCATCAGTCGCAACCGGGCCATGCCATGACGGGCTTCGGGATCCAGTAATGTGGGGGCGGACAGCAGGATGAACAAAGTGCCGCCTGCTATCACCGCCTGCGAGCCGTCCTCTTCCTGCACGGGCCAATAATCCCAAAGGTCGACCCCCGGTATCAGGGGCTGCGGCTTGGGGAAGAGCGGCGCGCAAGCCATGGTTTCGCGATCGATCGCGGCGACATGGGCGGCGGTCCAGTGGCTAGTCATTGTCGGGTATCCATGGACAGGGAGGTCAGGCCATGGTCTCCACCGGTGCGTGCAGTCACCGGCGGAGACCATGATTTCCACAGGCGTCAAACGCCCCGGAAAGAGGGGATCAGAAGTCGAACCGGATCGAGGCGGAGACGGTGCGACCGTTGATAGAGCGCGCCCGGACGATGCCGTTGGCGGGAATGGTGGCGTCCTCCGCTTCGGTGAAACCCTTTACGTCGAACAGGTTGTTGGCATTGAGCGAAAGCTGAATGCGATCCATCGGCCTGACCGTCAGGAAGGCATTGACCTGCGTGTAGCCGGGCAGCTTCAACTGGTTGCTGTCCTGTGCGTAGCTGCTCGACGTCCCGATGACATTCGCGCCGACAGTGAAGATTCCCGCGTCATATTGCGGCGTCACCTGATACAGGAATTTGGCCTGGCGGCGCGGGCGATTGCCGACCACCGCAGGGTTCAGCACGTCGCTGGCGATCTTGGCGTCGGTATAGGTGCCGCCTGCCGAGATGCTGAACGGGCCGGCGCGATAGCCACCCTCCAGTTCCAGACCATAAGCGCGATAGTTGCGGTTGAAGAACGTCTGCGTCGTCGCTTCGAAATTCTGTTCCTCGGTCTTGGCGTGGAATGCCGTGGCGTTCAGCGTCAGACCGCCATTGCGATATTTGACGCCACCTTCCAGTTGCTTGACGAAATCGACCGCTGCGCTGCTATCGGTCAGCTTGCCGGTGACAGTGCTGACGGCCGGGCCGAACAGCAACCGGTCGGCATTGGCGCGCGCACCCCGGCTATAGCGTGCAAACAGCGCGACATCATCGGCCAGGCGATAATTGACGCCGAACGAATAGGACAGATATTCATAGCTATAGTCGACCGGCGCACTTGGCGTCGGGATTACCGCGACATTGGTTTCGGGGATCGAGATAACGCCATCGCCGTTCATGTCGCGGCTGGTGACGCCGACACGCCCGCCGCCCAGATCCGATCCTGCGATCGTCCCTTTGGCGTCGCCAAAATCATAACGCAGGCTGCCGTCCAGCGTCAGAGCGCCAGTAGCAAGGCTCAAGGACGCAAAAGGAGCGTTGGTGTTATAGTCGACATCATAGCTGCGGCGGCAGCAATTGCCAAAGAAGGTTGCGCCATAGCCATAGGTGCCATTTTGCGTGAGCGCTTGACCCGCTGCGTTGGTCAGATTGACAAGCGCCGCATTGCCGCCGCCGGCTACTTCAAACAGATGCGACGTCCACAGCCAATCCGTGGCGATGGTCTGGCGCGATTTGTAGAAGCCCGCGGTCGCGGTCAGCTTGCCGATGCTGGTGTCGAAATCCCGACTGACGCGCAGGTCGTTCGTAATGTTGTTCATGCTGTTGATCTTGACGTCGAACAGGACAATCTGTGCCAGATAATCGCTGCCCGCAAAGGCCTGACCAGCCTTTGGACCATTGGCGTAGGTCAGGGTCGATCCGGCACCACCCAGCGCAGTCGCGATGGCCGATCCGGTGTCGACGGCGGAGGGGAAGGGCGAACTGAAGCCGCCCGACACGTCGGAATAGCGGAAGCGTTCGGTGACGTTCCAGCCATCGCCCAGTTCGAACTGCGATTCCAGGCCGATTGCGTAAACCAAGGGATGCTGGCCATCGCGAATGTCGCGCGTGACCAGATTGTTGCGACCGTCCAGCGTCACATTGTCGCGGAAGTAACGCGAATGGAGCGTGTCACTGTTGATGCTGAAACCGGGCAAATCCTGATATTTGGGATTGCTGTTGCTGCCCGTCACCAGCACGGGATTGGGCAGATAGCCGATGGCGCGGTCGTTCAGATATTTGCCGTAGAGCCGGATATAGCCGCCAGCAAACTCCTTGGTGATGTTCGCCTTGATCTGGCCGCCCTTGTTGGCGTCATAGCCTGCCTGGCGGGGGCCATCGCCCTGGCGATAGAAACCACCGAAATGGAAGCGCAGGCTGTCGCTGATCCTGCCGCCATAGTCGAAGTCCAGGCGATAGTCGCGATAGTCGATGCCAGCTGTCGCCTGAATGGCCCCGCCTTCCTGCTCCCCGGTCTTTGAAATCATGTTGATGACGCCGCCGGGCGCATTGGATGCGAAGGTCGAGGCCGATCCGCCGCGGACCGATTCAACCCGGCTGATGTTGAAGTCGGAGCGCAGGAAGATGTCGGCATTGCCAAAGGTGATGTCGCCAAATTCCAGCACAGGCAGGCCGTCCTCCTGCAACTGCAGGAACTTCGCGCCGCCCGACGCGACCGGCAGGCCGCGAACCGAGATATTCGCATTGCCTTCGCCGCCGGAAGATTCGGAGCGAATGCCAGGCAGATTGCGGAAGATTTCAGCGACCGAACGCGGGGCTGCTTTGGCGATGTCGTCGTTGCTGAGCGAACTGACCGTGACGCTGCTGTTGAGCCGGTTCTGGCCGCGGGCAACCGCGGTAACGACGATTTCGTCTGATGGAGTGGATTGATCTTCAGCTAGAGTTTGTTGCTGCGCATAGGCAGGCACCGCAACTGCCATGCTGGAGGTCATCAATAGCCCCATGATCCGCATCTTCATCGTCTCTCTCCCTGCCGATTCGATCCGGCCTGATCCTGTGATGATATTTTTCTCAATCGTTTGCAAGCGGAATTGCAATCGATTGAGAAACTGATACAGATGGACTTGTAATGACGGCCACAGTCCGCCAGACCGGAGAGGTAAAGAGCATGAGCGACCCGACACCCCGCAAGCCGCACCTTTCGCTCGGGCGGATCGTGCAGATGAACCTGGGCTTCCTGGGGCTTCAGTTCAGCTTCGGCTTGCAGCAAAGCAATATGGGGCCGATCTATTCCTATCTGGGCGCGGACGAGGCGTCCTTGCCGCTGCTCTGGCTGGCCGGGCCGATGACGGGGTTGCTTGTCCAGCCGATCATCGGCGCGATGAGTGATCGCACCGTAACCCGCTTTGGCCGACGTACCCCTTATTTTCTGATCGGTGCGATATTGTGCAGCCTGTGCCTGTTCGCCATGCCCTACAGCCGGGCGCTGTGGGTGGCGGCCAGCCTGTTATGGGTATTGGACGCGGCCAATAACGTGACGATGGAGCCGTACCGCGCCTATGTCAGCGACCGGCTGGACCAGGCGCAGCGACCGCTCGGCTTTTTGACACAAAGCGCGTTCACAGGGCTGGCCCAGACGCTTTCCTATCTGGCGCCTTCCTTGCTGGTCTGGGGCGGGCTGAACGCCGATGCGGTCGACCCGTCGGGAATTCCGGTGATCACGCGGATCGCCTTCATCGTCGGCGCGGTCCTGTCCTTATCGACCATCCTCTGGTCGGTGCTGCGTGTCCCGGAATTGCCGCTGAGCGCAGAGGAAATCGCCGCGATGCGGGCTGAACCCTTGTCCGCCCGGACCACGCTGCGCGACCTGAAGCAGGCGATCGTCGAGATGCCCGTGCCGATGCGCCAGCTTGCCATCGCCATGTTGTTTCAATGGTATGCGATGTTCTGCTATTGGCAGTTCGTCGCCTTCGCCATCGCCCGTTCGCTTTATGATACGGCCGATTCAGGCAGCGCCGGCTTTCGTCAGGCAGTGCTGGTCAACGGACAGATTGGCGGCTTCTATAATTTCATCGCCTTCATCGCGGCCTTCGCCATGGTGCCGATCGCCCGCAAGATGGGCGCGCGACCTGTGCATGCGGTGAGCGTGGCAGCATCAGGCATCGCGATGCTGGCGCTGCCATATTGCTCCAGCCAGGCGATGCTGTTCATCCCGATGATCGGCATCGGGCTGGGCTGGGCCAGCATGATGGGCAATCCCTATATCATCCTGGCAGACAGCATTCCGCCGGCCCGCACCGGAATCTATATGGGCATTTTCAACATGTTCATCGTCATCCCGATGATGATCGAAAGCCTGACCATGCCGCTGATCTACCGCCCGCTGCTGGGCGGCGATCCGCGTCACGTGCTGATGCTGGCGGGGGTGTTGATGCTGCTGGCAGCGATCGCGACACTGGCTATTCGGGAGCGTCCGGCTGCGCGCGCGGCTATTCCGGCCTGATCGTCAGGCGGACGCGCGCTGTACCAGTGTCGGTGCCATACAGACCGATTCCGCGGGCGTTCCGGCCAGCCGATCGAACAAAAGCTGTACCATCAGCGCCGCTCCGCGCGCGACATCCTGCCGGATCGTGGTGAGCGGCGGGTTGGTCTGGGACGCGACCATCACATCGTCATAGCCGACAACCGAAACGTCGTGCGGCACCCGCAGTCCGGCGTCGCCCAGCGCCCGCAATGCGCTCATGGCGATCACGTCCGACGCCGCGACGATCCCATCAACGGGCGGATGATCGGCCAGGAAGGCACGGATGGCGTCATAGGATGCCTGGGTAGTCAGATGGGCGGGAAGGAGCAGGCCTTCGCCCTTGCCAGCCTGCGCCAGCGCTGCACGAAAACCGGCATGGCGGGCGGCGAATTCGGGGACGTCGGGATTGCCGAAAAAGGCAAGATGGCTGCGGCCCTGCGCCAGCAGATGGTCCGCCGCCATCCGGCCACCCGCTACATTGTCCGACCCTACGGTCAGTTGGGCATAGCCATCGACCGCCGCACCCCAGACGACGAGCGGTTGATAGCGCGCCGCTACCCGTTCGATCACGTCGATCTGGTCGGACTGGCCGATCAGCAGCGCGCCATCCACCCGCCCGCCATCGACGATCCGGTCCAGCCACTGACCGTCGGTGGGAATGACGCGCGTGAGCAGCAGGTCATAGCCACGGTCGGCCAGCGCATCGGCCAGCGGCCCGATCAGACTCATGAAGAAGGGATCGGACAGATGCTGCTGCGTTTCATGGCCAAGGGGCAGGATCACACCGATCGCGCCGGTGCGTCCAAGCCGCAGGTTCCGTGCCGCGCGGTTGATCTGAAACCCATGTTCCTGCGCCAGCGCCTCGATCCGTTCGCGGGTGGCGCGAGCGATCATCGGGTTGCCCGACAAGGACCGCGACACTGTGGATACAGAGACCCCAGCGATCTTTGCCAGTTCCGCGAGGCTGGAGGCATGGGTGGATTTCATAACCTATCGCAATGTCCACAGATTATTTGCCGATTAGCGGCATAGCTAATAGGCGGATTAGGTTCGAGTCCGTATCCCATGAAAGATATTGAAGCAAGGAACCAGAAGGTCGCGGAGGGCTGCATGACCTGCTGGAGGACATCACAGCAGCGATTGGTCGATTGCTAATATTGTCTCATCACTCTGAAATGACGGCCAGGCCGAGCGCGTCTTCATCGGCAGTCGCCGCGGCGAGTTCAGCGCGCGCTGCGGCGATGCGGGCTTGGGCTTCTATCAGCTTCACCTCGGCGTTCGTCGCGCTTTCCTCGCGCTGATTGACCAGGAAAAAGTCGCTTGATCCAAGCGCGAAGCGGCGGCGTTCCGCGCTTGCCAACCGCTGCGCCAGCACGAGCTCTTTTTCGGTCGTCGCGACCAACTGGTTTGCCGTGTCCACTTCTATCCCGATTGCGGTGACTTCGGCGCGGATTTTCTCGGCCAGAAACTGTTGCTTGACCGACAGTTCATCGATCTTCGCCCGTGTTTCGGCCAATTTGCCCTTGGCCTTGCGGTTCTGGAGCGGAATCTTAAACGTGATGCCGACGATCATTTCAAGCGGCGTCCGGTTCGTGCCGCCAAGGCCCGCCGGTCCAACGTCCTTGGCGACCTCTCCGCCAAGGTCAAGCCGGGGCATCAGGTCGTTGCGGGCGAGCGCGAGCTTGACGGTTGCCTTGTCAATCTCCTCAAGCATGATTGCAAAGTCGGGACGGCCCTCCAGATTGAAGGCGGGATCTGACCTGATGCCATCGAGTGCGGTAGCATCGGCTGGCAGCCGCGCTTCGTCGACAACAACCGGCGTGCCATCCGCGCTGCGATAATAGAGCGACAGCTTTACCGCAGCGGCCCGGAAATCCTGCCGGGCTTCGACCACGAAAGCCTGCCGCCTGACCAGGTTCGCTTCATTCTCCGTCAGCAGGATGTCGGGTTTGGCACCAAGCTGCACTTGCCGCTCGATTCCGTCGGTACGTCCCCCCGCCAGCGCCAGTAGTGCTTCGTAAGCCTTGAGCTTCAATCCGGCGGCGACCCATTTCTGATAGGCTTCAACCGCGCGGGCCTGGACCCCGATGCTCGTCGCTCTGGTTTCGAAGCGAGCGATGTCGATATCATTGGCGGCCAGCCTGAACTCGGAACGCCGCGCGTCGATCAGCCGATCGCGCAGCAGCGAATAGAGCCCGCCGACTTTCAGTTCGCCTAGCCGGTTGGTGTAGGATTTGTCTTCATAGATGGGAAAGTCGCCGCGCGACGCGCGGTATTGCCCATAGACATAGCCGCCATTGTTGCTGAGCGGCTGTTCGGTCTTGCCGGCAATTTCCGTGCCGTCATAATAGCCCAGCGTCCGGCTGCGCGCCTCGACCGCAAAGACAGTGTCGAACGCGCCCTGGGCGGTCAGCGCGCGCGCCTCGGCCTGACGGTTGCGTGCCAGTGCCGCGATGATTTCTGGCGCGGAACGGGCTGACGACCGCAATACCTCTTGCAGCGTTAGCGGCCGGGCCGCTTCGTTCACCGACGACTGCGCTGCATTCTCTTGGCCATGCACAGTCGCAGGTACGGCAGCGCTTAGCAATGCTGCCATGCCGATCACGATCCGCATCGTCACTTCTTCTTTTCGATCGAGCTTTTGCCAGATGTTTCCTGCGCCTTCTGCGCGACCTGATCCTGCCCGAAGTTCAAGGGGAAATCGTTGAGCTGGCGCCATAGTTCGTAGCCGACCGTTACATTGTCACCCTGTATCCAGCCCAGCACCTTCCCGCCCTGGCGGACGAAACGGCGGTCCGGCCAGGCCGGCTTTCCGGGCCGCGGTTCGACCAGCACTCGGTACAGGCCATCGGTGCGCGGGGTCGGGTCCACAGAGCGGACCTGACCATCGTAGATGCCGACCGCGAAGGCGGGCCATCCGCTGAACTGGAATGCGGGGAAGCCTTCGAACTCAAGTCGCACAGGGCGCCCTCTGTCGACGAGGGGGATGTCGCGTCCGTCAACGAACAGTTCGACAGCACGTTCAATCTGTTCTGGCGCGATGGTGGCCAGCACCGTTCCCGCAGAAATCAGAGCGCCGCCTGCTTGCGCGTTCAGATTTTGTATGCGTCCGCCCCGCGGCGCGGTGACGATCTGCGCCGATTGCCGCATTTGCCGGACTTCAATCTGCTTGAGCTTCGCCCGCGCTTCAGCAAGCTTGGCGTTGGCATCCGCAACCTTGATCTGCGTCTGTTCATAGTCGCGTCGCGCGGCCAATCCTTCGGAAAATAGCTGGCCGGTGCGTCCAACGTCGATCGAGGCGACCGCGCGGGCCTGTTCGACCGCTGCAATCTGCGCCTGCACTTCGGCCTTTTCCGCTGCAAGGCGCTCCAGAAAGTTGGGGTCGAGATCAACGACCTTGACGATCGGATCGCCCGCCTTGACCAGTTGCCCGTCCTGAACGAAGAAGCGGTCCACCCGGCCTTCCACCAGCGACGACACTTGCTGCGGCCGGTCGTCCGGGTCGAGCGAAATGACCTGTCCGCCGCCCTGCGCAGTCTGCCGCCAGGGAACGAAGAGGATCGCGATGGCAAGGCACAGGCCAACGAATATCAGCCAGGCCACGACGATGACCAAGCGTGGCGGGTTGAGGCTGGCAAGGGAACGGAAATGCGTCAGGTGGCTCGCGCTGATCGTCACGCTTGTGCCTCCTTCTCAACCAGGAACCGTGACAGGGCGGCCGTGTCGGTAAAGCGATGTTGCGTCGTCGCCCCCAGCCAATAGCAGCTGTCGAGATGTACGGCTTCGGGCCTTCCGGTAAACAAGAGTACCGTCGTGCCCTGTTCGCGCAACATCCGTAACGTCGCCTGAAGGGGGCCGTCGGGCATCATATCGTACAGCTGTGACAGCAGCAATACTTTGGGCCGGCTGATCAGCGCGGTGGCGGCCTTGAGCTGCATCACCTCCAAGATGGAGAGCGGTGACCCGGAACTTGCCAGTTGCGTGTCCAGACCTTTGGGCAGGCTCGAAATGCGCGTCGTGAGGCCGACAATGTCGAGCACCTTGATGATGACGGCGCTGTCGGCATCTCCCCCTGCCGCCATGTTCAGATATTCGCGGATGGTCACATCGACGATACTGGGCCGGTTCAGCACCACCACGGCGGACCGCAGCAGATACATATCAAAACTGCCAAGGTCGCTGCCACCGATCGTCAGCAGGCCGGTATCGGGATTGACGTGACGCTTGAGCAGCAACGCGATCTGCCTCTCGACGCCGGGCTCTGCCAGCATGACGGTCTGCTCGCCGCTCTCGATCGAAAAATTGAAGCGTGAGCTGGCCAGTTCCACATTGCGAAAGCGGACCGAACCGTCAGGCGGAGCCTGGCCATTTAAGTCCAGCGCCTCCTGGGGAATGGCGAAAATCTGCGACAGTTCTTCCGAACTGGCCACCAGATCGTAGAAAGTGTCGAGATACCAGCCGAGTTGCGCAATCCCGTAGAACACCCCCGACAATATGAGTTCGGCGGCGACGAGCTGCCCGATCGACAGTTCGCCTGCCAGGATGAGGTTGCCGCCTAGCGCGAGCAGCGCGGCCGCAGCGAAGGCATAGACCAGGAAATAGGCGAGAGCCTGCGCGAAGCTATAGCGGAAGTAGCGACGGTGGGCGCGGATATAATTGGCCGTCACGGCCTCCGACTGGTCCATCGCAAAGGTCAAATGCCGCGCCGATTTATAAAAGCCGTTCGATGCGCCGACGCTCTCCAGCCATTGAGCGGCCTCATGCTTGGCATGTGACACGCCGATAGCGCCTGTGATCGCGCCGTGACGCCATACCATCCAGATGGCAATGCAGGTGACGATCAGCACTATGTTGAACGCCAGGAAAAAGGGGTGGTAGAAACTCGTCACGACCAGGCCGACCGCGCCCTGAAGGATGATCGTGAAGGCACCGATGACGAGGCTGGGCACCGCTTTCTGAACGACGATCATGTCGAAATAGCGGTTGAACAGGCTTCCCCGGCTCTCATCCAGAAAAAACGGGTTCTGCGCATGAACAGCCCGAACCGTGACTTCGGCGACCACCCGCGCGAAAATCCGACGCTCGAACATCGTCAGCAGGTAGAGGCGCAGGGCGCTCAGGCAAGCGACAAGGAGCAGCAGGACCAGCAGGACGCCCGACAATATCCATAGCGGCGCGACCAGGGCCGTGCGCGCCACCGAATTGATGAGTAGCTGGACCGAAATCGGTGTCGCCAGTGACAGCAATGTAATGGCCAGCGTGTAGACGACGCCAACATTCACATAGCCCTTGTCGGGTCCGACTATCTCACCAAGCCACGCGGCAGCATGCCGCAGACCGAACTGCTCGCCAGCCAATTTCCGTCCTCATCTTATGTGTGTGGCGCATGTAAAAAGGTCGCTGGCCGCCGACAAGATGGCAATGCTGCTGTGCAACATTTACTTACATGGAAGAGCCGGTCCTGAAATGCGAACGAGCGCCTTTCGGGTGTCGAACAGGTCCATAATTTCTCGACCTCGCATTGTGGATATACTCGGTGGGCAGTCGCAGCGAATTTATGATCAGTTGGCGTGCTCTGGTCATCCTATAATCCGACTCAGCCAGAACGCACAACCCAACTGCACCGACAGCAGCGAAAGCTCGTACATTTTCGACAACACCCTCCGGCCCAGCAAAACGCCGACGCGCCATTCACTTGGTTGTCACCGCCTGCCACAGTGCCGACAATAGCCTTGACACGTCGATAATGTGATCACTATATTGGCGTGCAACTGTATAAAACCGCGTCAGTCAAGTTTGGAAGCCATGCAGAACATTCCTCAACCAGCCGATGCCTTGGAATTTCTAGAGGCGAATCCGGAGATTGAATTCATCGAGGTCATTTTTACCTCGATGGCAGGGGTGCCGCGTGGCAAGCGTGTGCGACGCTCGGAACTGCTTAACATATACGAAAATGGGCGGCTGCTGCCGGGCTCCATGCTGGTGGTTGATGTCACCGGACAGGATTGCGAAGAGACCGGGCTGGTCTGGGGCAATGGCGATCCCGATTTCTTGCTGCGTCCGGTTCCAGGGACGCTGGTCAAGGCGCCTTGGCTGGGCGAAGGTGTGGCACAAGTGATCACATCTATGTACAATCTCGACGATACACCCAACGATCTTGATCCGCGCCATGTGCTTCAGCGGGTGCTTGATCGCTTTGCCGAGATCAACCTGACGCCGGTGGTTGCTTGCGAGATCGAATATTATCTGGTCGATCCGGTGCGCGGACCGCGTGGCGAGCTGCGCCTGGCACCACCGCCGGGCAAGGCGAACCCGCCCGAACTTATCGATGTGTTCAGCCTGCGTGACATTCAGGACTATGCCCCTTTCTTCAAGGAACTGTGGCGTCTGGCTGACATACAGGGCATCCCGCTTGAAGCGGTGATTTCGGAATATGCTGCGGGCCAGGTGGAACTGACGCTGCATCATGGCCCCGATGCCCTGCGCGCGGCGGACGAGGCGCTGATGTACAAGCGTCTGGCGCGCGGCCTGGCGGCGACGATGGGGATGGAAGCCACGTTCATGGCCAAGCCGTTCACCCATTCAGCAGGCAGTAGCATGCACCTGCACTTCAGCATCAACGATGATGCAGGCGACAATATTTTTGCCAGCGAAAATCCACAAGGCACGCTCGTGATGCGTCATGCCATCGGCGGCTTGCGCGAAACGCAGGCCGAAGCTTTCGGCATTTTCGCGCCCAACGCCAATTCCTACCGGCGTTACCGGGCCAATTCCTATGCGCCCACAGCGCCGATCTGGGGCGTGAACAATCGCTCGGTTTCGTTGCGCGTGCCAGCCGGGCCGCCCAAGTCGCGCCATGTCGAACATCGTTTCGCAGGTGCCGATGCCAATCCCTATCTGGCGCTGGCGGCGATGCTGGCAGGTGTCCACCATGGCATCATCAACCAGGTCGATCCCGGCCCTCCGGTCGAAGGTGATGGCTATAAGGCTGCTGCAAGCTCGCCCCACCAGGTGCCGGGCAACTGGTACGCAGCGATCGATGCGCTCGATAAATCCGACATCCTGCGGGATTATCTCGGATCGCGGTTCGTGGACATGTACTGCGCCGTAAAGCGCGTCGAGCAGGATCGCTTCTTCAGCGAAGTCGTTTCGCTGGATTACGACTGGTATCTCAAGACCGTCTGATCCGCCCGCTTTGGTGCCAGCCCACCGGACAGGGAACAACGCCGTGAACGAGCCTATGAATGATCAGGCCATTGCCGACCTGATCAAGCGCCGCAATGCTGCCTTTGGCCGTGGAGCGAAACTATTCTATGAAAAGCCGCTGCACCTGACGCGGGGTGAAGGCGCGTATCTGTTCGATACGGGCGGTCGCCGTTATGTCGATATGTACAATAATGTACCCTGCGTCGGCCACGCCCACCCGCGCATAGTAGAGGCTATGACGCGTCAGCAAGGCACGCTCAACACGCATAGTCGCTATCTACACGAAAGCGCCATAGCTCTTGCAGAGCGGCTTACCGCCTTGCAACGGGTCACCGAAAGCGCCGTGTTCAGTTGCAGCGGCACCGAGGCCGTCGAAGTAGCGCTACGCATGGCGCAAATTGCTACTGGCGCGCGCGGGATCATCTGCACGAACCATACTTACCATGGCAATAACGCGCTTGTCGGCGCGCTCACCAATCTGAGCGTGGACGACAGACGCCATGCCGGCCTGCGGTCGATACCCTTTCCCGAAACCTATCGTCCGATCGAACATGGTTTATCGGGGGCAGCGTTGGCCGATGCCTATATCGCCCGGCTCCGCGCGGCGATTGATGAACTACAGGCCGAAGGCGCAGGGATCGCTGCCCTGATCCTGTGCCCGATCCTCGCTAACGAGGGACTTCCGGACATACCGGAGGGTTTCATGGGCAAGGCCATGCACGAGGTGAAATCCGCCGGTGGCCTCATCATCGCGGATGAGGTTCAGGCGGGGTACGGGCGCACTGGACAATGGTGGGGCTATGACGCGGTCGGGCTGATCCCGGACATCGTCGTCACCGGCAAGCCCATGGGGGCGGGCCTGCCACTGGCGGCCACCACCGCTCGCCGGGATCTGGTCGAAGCTTTCCGCGCAGAAACCCGCTACTTCAACACATTTGCGGCAAGTCCGTTGCAGGGCGAGGTCGGGCTTGCAGTGATCGACACGCTCGAATCCGAAGGGATGATCGACAATGCCCGCACCGTGGGAGCGGCGCTGAAGGCCGGGCTGATGGAGAGCATGGGGCGCTGGGATAGCATAGGGGATGTGCGCGGTGTCGGCTTGTTCATCGGGATCGAGTTCGTCGATGGCGGGGGCGCGCCAGACAAGCCTCTCGCCTTCGACGTGGTGTGCCGCCTGCGCGATCATGGTTTCCTCACTTCTATCGACGGGGCGTTCAACAACATGGTCAAGATCCGCCCGCCGCTGCCATTGCAGGCTGCCGACGCCGCCGCGTTTCTCGATGCGTTCGACGTCGTCATGAAATCCATCCATGCCTGAAAAGCTGACGATCGAGCACTATGCTGACGCGGCGCAGGCGGCGGCTGATGCCTTCGGCCTCCAGGCTGCGGAACTGCGTCCGATCTCGATGACCGAAAATGTCGTGTTTCGACTGCGTGAAGCGAAGACAGGTCAACTCTATGCCTTGCGGTTGCACCGTCCGGGCTATCACGCGCTGGACACGCTGGTTTCCGAGCGTGACTGGACAACGGCCCTGGCCGACAAGGGGA
This sequence comes from Sphingobium xenophagum, assembly GCF_002288285.1. Classification (NCBI taxonomy): domain Bacteria; kingdom Pseudomonadati; phylum Pseudomonadota; class Alphaproteobacteria; order Sphingomonadales; family Sphingobiaceae; genus Sphingobium; species Sphingobium xenophagum. Next base: position 517,252 of record NZ_CP022746.1, read on the forward strand.
TGATGGTACCGACTGGAAGACGGGCCTCAAATGGAGACTGGTATGTGCCTATTGCGACGCCCGATCCCGGTGGGTTTCGCCATGCCGGGGTGACGATCTGGCACGAAGGGCAAACGCTGGAAAGCAGGATCGGATCGGACCGTGGGCCTGAAACCTGGCCGTGGTTCCACAGGCTGGGCGCTCTGCTTGGCGAATTGCACACCCACACCCGGAATTGGGTGATCCCTTCAGGGTTCGTTCGTCATCGGCTCGACATCGATGGCCTGGTGGGCGAAACGCCTTTCTGGGGTCGCTTCTGGGACAGCGCGTTGCTCGACGATCAGGAAAAACGCTTGCTGTTGAGCGCGCGGGAATGGGCCACCGCTAGACTATATGATCTTCAGGCCAACGGCGCGTTGTTCGGCCTGATTCATGCCGACAGTCATCTCGACAATGTGTTGATCAGTGGAGACCGTCTTGGTCTGATCGACTTTGATGATTGCTGCTATGGGTGGCTGGCATTCGATATGTGCGTGGCCTTGCACAGCAGTTGGGGCCATGCTGACTTCGCATCGATCCGCGACCATTTTCTTGCAGGCTACGAAATGCAGCATGCGTTGCAGGCTGACATTCTGCAACAGCTTGATCTGTTCCTGCTCCTACGGTCGTTACAACTGGTGAGTTGGCGCGAAATGCGGCCCGATATAGCCGCAAACCTGCGCAAAGAGCTTTGGATGCCAAAGCTTGCGCAGGACATTCAAAAGGCGCTCGCGTCCTGACGCTAGGATGCGCCGACGCGGGGGCAGTGGCCGGCGCATGGCTTCTGACTTAGCCGAACGTGTGGCTTATGACCTTCACGTCGCAATATTTTTCGAGCGCATGGATGCTGCGGTCACGGCCAAAGCCGGACTGGCGGAAGCCGCCGAAAGGCATAGTGATGTCGCAGCTGTCCCAACCGTTGATCCATACCATGCCCGCTACCAGCGCGTCGGCAAAGCGGTGCGCCCGGTTCATGCTGGCCGTCCAGAGCCCTGCCGCAAGGCCGTAGCGCGTGCCGTTGGCAATGCTCAACGCTTCATCGTCAGTGTCGAATGCGGTGACGCACAACAGTGGACCGAAAATCTCCTCCTGCGCCAGTGGGTGGTCGGACGGCACATCGGCAATGATCGTGGGCAGCATATAGTAGCCGCCTGTATCTGTGCGTGCGGCCTGCCCCCACATAGGATACTCAGCCCGTCCGCCCGTGCACGGTCGACCTGTGCCAAGACCGCTTCGAGATGACCCTTGCTCGACAGCGCACCAAGGTTCGTCGCTTCGTCCAGCGGATCGGCGGGAATGATGTTGCTGGCAACGGCGGTCACGCGATCGAGCACCGTCTCCATCACCGCACGCTCCACCAGCAGGCGTGAGCCTGCCGTGCACACCTGTCCCTGGTTATAGAAGATGCCCCAGGCGGCCTGGGTGGCCACCATATCCAGATCCTGCCAGTCGGCAAAGACGATGTGCGGCGACTTGCCGCCTAGTTCGAGGCTGACCCGCTTCAGGTTGCTATCGGCAGCCGCACGCAGCAATTGTCGGCCCGTTCGTTCGGAACCGGTAAAGGCAATCAGTTGCACGTCCATATGCCGCGCCAGAGCATCGCCTGCCTCGTGCCCAAGGCCCGTCACGACGTTGAGCACGCCTGCGGGAAGGCCCCCCTCAATCGCGGTCCGGGCGAGCTTGAGCGCAGTCAGAGATGTGAGTTCGGACGGCTTCATCACAAGGGTGTTGCCTGTCGCCAGTGCGGGCGCGATCTTCCACATCGCCAGATGAAGCGGGAAATTCCACGGTACGATCACGCCGATCACGCCAAGAGGCTCATGCACGGCATAAGACAGACGGGAGGCGGGTGACGGGCCAACCTCACCATAGACCTTGTCGATCGCCTCGGCATAGTAGCGCAGCGTGTTGATCGCCTGTGGAATGTCGAAGCTGCGCGTGGCGCTGATCGGCTTGCCGGTATCGATACATTCCAACAGCGCAAAATCCTCCGCCTGCGCCTCGATCAGGTCGGCAAAATGGAGCAGGAGGCGCTTGCGATCGCGCGGAGCCATGTGGCGCCACTGTCCGGCATCGAAAGTCGCTTTCGCATTCGCCACGGCAAGATCGACGTCTGCTGTGGTACACCGCGCAATCCGGTTGATGCTGGTGCCATCGCGCGGGCTGACATTGTCCAGCGTTTCGCCATGCGCCGTTGCGCGGAAAGCGCCGTCGACGAACGGCTGCGGAGGCAGGCTATGCACGAGCAGCGACACATGCGCCAAGGCGTCATCTGGAGTAATCATGGCATGCGACCCTTTGCTGCTATTCGCCGAGATGGCGCAGCCAGTTGCGCAGTTCAGTGCGGCGGATGCTGCCATCGAGAATGTCGGTGTCGATCCCGAGCCGCCAGACCACGGGTGCGTCGACCGCGGCTTCCGCAGCGATCCGCAAGTCTGCGATGTGACTGTCGAGCATATTGCGGGTATCGAAGAATTGCCCGCCCACCATGTCGTCGCCATAGCCTTCGTATATTTCGGCAAGATGCGGGAGGTCGAACTCAGGATGATATTGCACGCCCCAGGCGATGCTCCTGCCAAGGGGAATGACGGCGGCCTGGACCGGGCAGCGGCTGTTGCTGGCCAACAAGACACTGCCTTCAGGAAGGCGTGAGACATGGTCGTAGTGAATGCATGGCGCATCGAACGCGCTGGCGCGGTCGGTAAGGAGAGGATGGCCTAACCCATCGGTGGTTGGGACGATCTTTCGTGCAAAGCCCATCTCTGCATGGGCGTCGTTGCGCTCGATCGCGCCACCCCCCGCGACCGCGCAAATTTGCAACCCCCAGCAACTGCCAAGGATCGGCAGGCCTGCGTCAGCCACGCGCCGCACCCAGTCGATCTGGCGCGTGACGTCCGGCTCATTGTCGTAAGCGTGCAGGGCAGAGCCGGAGATGACAAAGCCCGCATAATTTTCAGGCGAGCGAGGCGGCTGCGCGCCTTCGTCGGCGCCGTAAAGGACATCGATCTGCAAGTTCGGGTTTTCGGCAAGCAAAGCCCGGACATAGACTTCAGCCGTCGTCTCCTGCCCAAGATGCGCGGCGCGTTCCCGTGCGGGCTGGCTGCTGCCTTCCATCAGAAGGATATTTTTCATTATAGACCTCAAGGTGTGATCACATTATCCTGCCTCAGCTCGAACCCGTTTGCAACCGCAACTGTCGTGTTAGTGATCACAAGGAGGATGTCATGGCCCAATTGACGAGGCGAAGGATGATGGCGGCGGCAGGCGCAGGCGGCATATCGTTGCTTGCTGCCAGTGCCGGTGCGTCGGGCGCGGCCCCTGCTGCCTCGGCTGGCATGGCGCACGGCAAAGCGCGACCTGCGCCGCGCCCGGAGTGGATTTACGACGCCACGGTGGAGCTTGAGAAGGACATTCCGATGGGCAAGACGATACGGGGCGATCGTTTTCGCGTGCCGATCATCGGCGGCACATTCTCCGGCCCGGAGATGAGCGGTCGCATTTTGCCGGGCGGCTTCGACTGGCAGCTCCTGCGTCGGGACGCCTATTGGGAACTATCCGCCGACTATTTCATGGAAACTACGGACGGCGTCCAGATTCATGTGTTAAATCAGGGTCTTTGGTACAGCGCCAGCGGGGATTGGCCTGCAACTTATGCGGTGACGACTCCGCAGTTGGAGGCACCCGACGGTCGCTACGAATGGCTCAATCGCTATATTTTCACCGGAACCGTGGGGCAGGGCGGTACTGCCGAGAAGCCGGCGGTACAGCTGTCGATATTCCGATTGCTGAACCCTTGATCAGTGCCGGTCGTTAGCCGCGCTTTCGCGGCTTGCTATCCTTCGCTGCTGCTGCGGCATTGAAGCGCATCAGTTCATTGCCGATGTGGGTGATGCCGTCGCGAAGATCGGCCTCGATAGCAATGCGAAGGGCCATCCGGTTCCGGGCGCGCACGGCGTCCAGCGCCTCGGCATGGCGATCTACCGTGAATTCAGGCCCGATATATACCAATGCCTGGCGCAGGAACGGCCCGATCTGCAGCCAGAGTGATTCTATCAACGGTACGAACACCGAATCGGGCTGTGCCGAATATAGCGTGCGGTGAAAAGCAAAGTTGCCAGCCAGCCATCGATCATAGTCCCTGATCCTGACTCCCTCATCGACTTCATCGTTATACTCGACGAGTTTTGCGATCAGGGCATCGTCCACATATCCCAGCGCCCGCGACGCAGCCTCTGTTTCCAGCGCTATGCGCGCCGCCAGCAGGTCATCGAATCGCTCGGGCGACATGACCGGAATGCGAATGCGCCGGTTGCCAAGCAGTTCGACGGCGCGTTCCGCGGCAAGACGCCGCAACGCTTCGCGGATGGGCATGGCGCTTACGCCGAGTCGTTCGGCCAGGCCGCGAATCGTTAGCGGTTCACCGGGTGCGATCCGGCCGAGCAGGATGTCGGTCCGCAACTCGCTGTAAACCCGTTGCTGCACAGTCACGACGTCGACCGCAGCATCCTGGTCCACCGGCTCAATCTCGGCGATCCTAGACAATTTTTTCACCTCAAACAGACGGCTACGGGAAAATGTGATGCCAACATCCCGCCTCTATCGCATCGCTATGGGTGTTGACAACCAAAGGATGTCTTAATATGTGATCACATTATAGCAGTATGCAACGATCCATGATCTACTGTGACGAAGTCCGTTAAATGCCACACGCAGTCGTGGGTCCGGATCGTTCTGCCGCCAAACTTATTCCCAGCCGCACGGTTGTCGTGCGGTTCTAAAAGCTAACCAGAAACGGTCTGATCGATGGAACATGCGCCGATCCGCAAGCCCTATGCCGGCCTGCCCTCATATTATGCCGCAACCGCCAATCGCGTGACCGAACGCCCGCAGCTGCGCGGCGAGGAAAGGTGCGACGTGGCGATCGTAGGTGCGGGCTTCACCGGCATGTCGGCGGCGCTTGAACTTGCCGAACGCGGATATAGCGTCATCGTGGTTGAAGGCGAACGGGTGGGCTGGGGGGCTTCCGGTCGCAATGGCGGCCAACTCGTCAACGGTTACAGCCGCCAGCTTTCCGAAGTGCGCAAGCATTATGGCGCGGAGGCGGAGCGCCAGTTTGGCGAAATTGCGCGCGAAGGATCGGACATCATTCGCGAACGTGTTGCAAAATATGGCATCGAATGTGACCTGCGCGACGGAAACAGCATTGTCGGCATGCACGATGCGCACATGCGCTTCCTGCGTGGTCGCGTGGAGGAATGGCACCGCCACGGTTATACCGACGTCGAATTGCTGGAAGGCGATGCAATCCGCAAGGTCGTCAACTCCGATCGCTATGTCGGTGGCTATTACGATCCGCGCGGCGGCCACATGCACTCGCTGAACTATGTGCTAGGCGAAGCGGCAGCATTTGAGGCACTGGGCGGGCGCATCTTTGAACAGTCGCGCGTGACCAAGGTTGAGGATCAGCGTGCAATAGGCACCCCCTTCGTGGGGTGATCGGCGTGCAAAAAGGACCCCTTCATCCCGGGGATTTAGTCGGCCGACTGGTTTTGATCAGTTGGCGAGAACGGGATGTTGATCGTGGAGACAGTGGTTCGGATTCGGCGTGAGCATGCAGCGGGTAAGGCGATCAAGGCGATCGCTCGTGACCTTCGTTTGTCGCGGAAGGTCGTCCGCAAAGCGATCCGGTCGCCGGAGGCGGCGTTCAACTATCAGCGCAAAGTCCAGCCGCTGCCGCGGATCGGTCCTTATCAGGATCGTCTCGATGCGCTGCTTGAGGAGAACGAAGGTCGCGGCCGCCGCGATCGGCTACGGATGACGCGTATCCATGACCTGCTGGTGCGCGAGGGGTTCGATGGATCCTATGATGCGGTGCGCCGCTATGCGGCGCGCTGGCGTGCTGCGCGGCGGAAGGATGCTGGCGAAGGCGCACCGGCGTTCATCCCGATGACCTTCCAGCCGGGTGAGGCCTACCAGTTCGACTGGAGCCACGAGGATGTGGAGATCGCCGGCAAGCCGATGCGGGTGAAGGTGGCGCATATGCGTCTCTGCGACTCGCGCGCACCCTATGTCCGGGCCTATCCGCGCGAGGGCCAGGAGATGCTGTTCGATGCCCATGCCCGGGCGTTCGCGTTCTTCGGCGGTGTGCCGCGACGCGGTATCTACGATAATATGAAGACGGCGGTGACGGCCGTGTTCACCGGCAAGGAGCGTGTGTTCAACCGCCGCTTCCTGATCATGACCGATCATTACATGGTCGAGCCGACCGCCTGCTCGCCGGCGGCGGGATGGGAGAAGGGCCAGGTCGAGCAGCAGGTCCAGACAATCCGAGGCCGCTTCTTCCAGCCGCGGCTCCGGTTCGCCAGCCTGGCCGAGCTCAACGGGTGGCTGGAGGCCGAGTGCCGGCGCTGGGCCGAGCATCATGCCCATCCCGAACGCGGGGATATTACCGTCGCCGAGGCGCTGGATATGGAGCGACCGGCCCTGCAGCCGATCCTGGCACCGTTCGACGGCTTCCATGAGAGCGAGCATGCCGTCACCGGCACCTGCCTCATCAGCTTCGATCGCAACCGCTACTCGGTCATGTCGACGGCCGCACGCCGGACCGTTCAGGTGCGCTCCTATGCCGATCGCATCGTCATACGCTGCGGCGATGCGATCGTCGGGGAGCATGAGCGCCACTTCGGTCGGAACCGCACGATATACGATCCCTGGCATTATCTGCCGGTCCTCGCGCACAAGCCCGGCGCGCTGCGTAACGGCGCACCGTTCCAGGACTGGGATCTGCCGCCCGCCCTGCACCGATTACGGCGAAGGCTCGGCACCGGGGACGAGGCCGATCGCAGGTTCGTGCGGGTCCTCTCGGCGGTGCTCACCGATGGCCTGGAGCCGGTAGAGGCTGCCGTGCGCGAAGCGTTGGCGAACGGAACGGCCAGCGACGAGCTGATCCTCAACATCCTCTCCCGGCGCCGCGAGCCGGCGACACCCCACAGCATCGTCACTTCGGAAGACCGGATGCTGCAGCATCCTCCGCTCGCCGACTGTGCCCGCTATGATCTGCTGCGAGGCTATGATGCAGCGGCATGATATGATCGACACGATGCGCGGCCTCGGACTCAAGGGCATGGCGGCGGCGTTCGACGAGGCGGTCACCACCGGCCTCCAGCGCAAGCGCACCACCATGGAGATACTGACCGACCTGCTCCGTGCTGAGGCGACCCACCGGGATGCAGCCTCCATCCGCTATCGGATGACGGCTGCGAGGCTGCCCGTGGTGAAGGACCTGGAGCGGTTCAGCTTCGAGGGCACACCGATCAATGAGGAGATGATCCGCTCCCTTCACGATGGCTCCTTCCTCCCGCCTCGCCGCAATATCGTGCTGGTCGGCGGCACGGGGACAGGCAAGACCCACCTCGCCATCGCGATCACCGCCAATGTCGTGCGAAGGGGCGCTCGCGCCCGCTACTTCAACACCGTCGATCTGGTGACACGCCTCGAAGAGGAGACCCGGATCGGCAAAGGCGGGACCCTGGCGGCGCAGCTGTCGCGGCTCGACCTGATCGTTCTCGACGAGCTCGGTTATCTGCCGTTCGCCCGCTCGGGAGGGCAGTTGCTGTTCCACCTCATCAGCAAGCTTTATGAGCGGACCAGCGTCATCATCACCACGAACCTCGCCTTCGGCGAATGGCCGACCGTGTTCGGCGATCCCAAGATGACCACGGCGCTGCTCGACCGCGTCACCCACCACTGCGATATCGTCGAGACGGGCAACGACAGCTGGCGCTTCAAAAACCGCAGCTGACAGCCACCTTCGGCGCCTTCAAAAATCTATCTTGCGCTGCGCGCGCCTCCGGTCGGGCTACGCCCGCCCTCCGCCGCACGCAGCGCAAGGCCATCTTCAACAAACCAGCATCATATTATCTGAAAAGGGGGTCCCTCTTCGACGCCGATCGGGGGTCCCTTTTGAACGCCGTTTGACAGACTACCCTTACGACCCCACCACCCGCTCGGCCGTGCACGGGTGAACTATTGGTTGAAGCTCCTCGACGACAGCCTGCGACATTTGGGCATCGCCACCTATGCGATTGCGATGCGGCATCCGATCCTCGCTCTGCCCATCGAACAGCGCGAAGCCTATTATGCATCGGTCCAGATCCCGGAGCGACGGCAACTCTACCGCAACCTAGTCGAACAGGGACTGGAGGCGCTGGAAGTGGCGGGCGCGTTGCAAGGACTCAAGGCGTTGCAGCAAGAAGCCGAACGGAGCCTGGTTACCGATTTCCTCTTGGGCGACTATAGCCTCGCCGACGCAGCATTGACGCCGTTTCTTGCGCGAATGGAATTGCTGGGACTGCTGCTCCCTGAGGCAGAAGGGCCCCGCCTGCATCAATGGTGGAAGCGGGTTCAGAACCGTCCGTCTTTCGAGATTGCCGTCACCGCCGCTGCACCCGAAAATGCCGATCAGATCCGGCAACTCGCCGCCGCGGCGCAGGAGCAGATCGCAAGTCGCTACGCAAGGTGACGACTTCGGGGGCGTCGGGGCGGAGGTCTTGTTCCGCTGGTGTCCAACGTCAATAGCTCAGGGCCAGCTGCTCGCGGCACCATTGCGGGACGCAAACCGCGCTTCAGCAGCAGCGATCCGCTCTGCATAGGCTTCCATCGCGGTCTCCTTGATCGGCCCATAGCCACGCACGGCGTCAATTTCGTCCAGCAGTGCAGCCGCTTCCGGCAGATTTGCATCGCTCAGCCCATCGAGCGTGCGCTCCGCTAGTTGCTCATAGTCGCCAATGAGCTTGCGCTCCGCACGGCGCTCCGCTGTCATGCCGAAAGGGTCGCACATCGTTCCGCGCAGGAATTTCAGGCCTTTCAGGAAACGCAATGCGGGCAGCATCAACCATGCGGGAAATTCGCGCTTGGCCGGCCGCCCATCGCGCCCGCGTCCGCCCAGAAAGGGAGGCGCCAGATTGAAGCTCAGGCGCGCGCCTTCGGCGAAACTCTCGCGCAAACGCGCGTGCAGCTTCGGATCGACCAGCATCCGCGCAACCTCATACTCATCCTTGATTGCCAGCAATTTGGCATAGTTGCGCGCAAAGATGGTCGTCAGAATAGTTGAATCGGGAACCGCCGCGCTTTCACGCGCCTGCACCGCCGAAACGCGTTCGCGGTAGCGCTGCGCAAGTGCTTCGTTCTGATAGGTGGCAAGGTGCGCGGAACGATGCGCCACGATCGCTTCCAATGTGTTGGGTACGGCATCCTCGACGTCTGGCCGAGGCATCATTGCCGTCACCCGACCGGGATTGGCGACCAAAAGGCGTCCTAGACGAAAGGCATTGTGATTGAGACGGACCGCGACGCCGTTCAGCGTGATCGCCTGTTCCATCGCCGCAACCGAAACCGGCAACAGGCCCGATTGCGCCGCCATGCCCACGACCATCAGATTGGCAGCAATGGTGTCGCCGGTCAGGCCAAGCGCGAGCGCCGTCGCATCGACCTGTTGCATGCGCTCCGCGCCGATCTTTTCGGCAAGATGCGCGACCAGCACTTCGCTTTGCGGAACAGCGTCGCGATCGAATTGAAACGCCACCGTCGGAACCACCGCTTCATTGGCAATGGCACGGCTTTTCGGCGACAGCGTCGATGCTGATTCGGGCGAAAGCGCCGCGACCAGATCGAAGGCGAGCAGCAGGTCGGCCTCTCCGCTCCCCAGCCGCTGCGTATGCAGATCGTCCGGTGTGTCTGCGATGCGGATGTGGCTGAACACCGCACCGTTTTTCTGAGCCAGTCCCGTCATGTCGAACAGGGATGCTGCGCGTCCGTCGATATGCGCCGCCATGCCGATCAGGGCACCCACGGTGATGACGCCCGTGCCGCCGATGCCTGCAACCATGATGTTGTATTTGCCCGGCACCACCTTGGGCGTTTCAAGTGAATCGAACAGCGCGTCCGTCAGTGTGACACCGCTCGGCGTTCGCGGCTCGGCATCGCGGATGGTGATGAACGACGGGCAAAATCCGTCGGCGCAGCTATAATCCTTATTGCAGCTCGACTGGTCGATCGCGCGCTTGCGGCCAAACGGGGTTTCCCGCGGCAGGATACTGACGCAGCTCGATTGGACCGAACAATCGCCGCAGCCTTCGCAAACATCTTCGGCGATGAACATCCGCTTGGGCGGATTAGGGAAATTGCCGTGCTTGCGACGGCGTCGCTTCTCTGCCGCGCACGTCTGCTCATAGATCAGCACCGTGCAGCCCGGCGTTTCGCGCAGCATCCGCTGTACGCTGTCCAGCTCGTCGCGATGCTCGATGGTTACCACCTTCGGCATGGTCCGGTCGCGACGATGGTGATCGGGATTGTCGCTCAGGACGACCACCTTGCCGACACCTTCGTGCAGAAGCTGCTGTGCGATTTCCGAAACCGATAAAGGGCCATCGACAGGCTGGCCACCCGTCATGGCAACGGCATCGTTGTAGAGGATCTTGTAGGTAATGTTGACGCCGGAGGCGACCGCTGCCCGGATCGCTAGCAATCCGGAATGATAATAGGTGCCGTCGCCCATATTCTGAAAAATGTGCGGGGTGTCGGTGAAGGGCGCCAGCCCCATCCAGTTGGCGCCCTCGCCCCCCATCTGAGTCGGCAGCATCGCCTTGTCGGGGGTGACGAAGTTGACCATCGTGTGGCACCCGATGCCGGTCATCGAAACGCTGCCGTCAGGGATTAGTGTCGAGCGGTTGTGCGGACAGCCCGAGCAGAAAAACGGGCTCCGCTTCAGACTGGCTATATGGGCATTGTCGGGGCGGGCGGACGTAAGGTGCGCAATCGCCCGATCGATTGCCGCGTCGCGAATGCCGAGTTCGGCCAGCCTGCCCGCAATCAGCCGCGCGATATCGGCGGGATCGAGCTGAACGACGGACGACAGTAGTGCCCGTCCGCTTTCATCCTTTTTCCCAATCAGAAGCGGCGCATCGCGATCGTTGACGAGCGCCTCGGCGATCTGCACCTCGAGAAACGCCTTCTTCTCCTCGACCACCAGCAGCGTGTCGTGCCCGCTCGCGAATTCGGCGACACGCTCGCCGTCGAGCGGCCAGATGCACCCGACCTTGTACAGCGAGATGCCCATTGCCGCAGCGCGCACCGCGTCCAGGCCAAGCAGTTCCAGCGCCTGCATCACGTCGCCATGGCTCTTGCCGGTACTCACGATGGCAAGCCGCGGCGTCCCCGCACGAAAGACCGTTCGGTCGATCCGGTTGGCGCGAACGAACGGGATGACCAGCGGCAGTCGGTGCTCGACCACGATCTGTTCCGCGCGCAGCGGATTATAGGGTCGGATCGCAGCGTGCAGCCCTTCGGGCGGCCGCGATGCGATGGGTGGCAGCGCGGGCGCGAAATGTTCGAGGTCGATATCGATCGTAGCGGTCTGTTCGACCACTTCGTTGACGCACTTCACGGCAGTCCACAGACCCGAATGGCGCGAGAGCGCAAGCGCCAGCAATCCATAGTGCAGAATCTCGCTCACGTCGGCGGGATAGAAACAGGGGATCAGGCTCGCGGCAATAGCCTGTTCGCTTTGATGCGCGACGGTTGACGATTTGCCCCCATGATCGTCGCCATAGAACAGGACGACACCGCCTTTGGCATGAGCGCCCGCATAATTGCCATGCTTGAACGCATCGCCCGACCGATCGACCCCGGGACCCTTGCCATACCATGCGGCAAACACGCCATCATATCGAGCGCCGGGCAGCTGATCGATCTGTTGCGTGCCGGCGATGGCAGTCGCCGCTAGGTCTTCATTTACGCCAGGCTGAAACTTGATATGCGCCGCCTCAAGCCGCCTGGACGTCGACCATAGGGTCATGTCCACATTGCCCAGCGGCGATCCGCGATAGCCGCTGATATAGCCCGCCGTCTTCAATCCCGCCCGCGCATCGAGCGCGGCCTGCGTAAGCATCACGCGGGCCAGCGCCTGGGTGCCGTTCAGCATCACGCGCCCAGTGGTTACATTCCATTTGTCGTCTAGGGTGATTATGGTCATATCGGTCCCGTTTCTCGTCCGTGACCGTCTATCGGAAGCGCTGATGAAGCGCTGTCACCTGCATGACAGCGCAGATTGCTCTCCCCTGCCAACCGAAGGAGAAGGAGTGATGACTGAACGATATTCGGCATTCGATTTGCTGCAATGGCTTTCAAAGGACACCGCCGATGCGTTTCTGGCGGAAGGCAAAACGCGCCACTTTCCTGCACGCAGTTCGATCTATCTGCAGTCCGAAGAAGGCCGGGATATGTTCCGGCTTGTATCCGGGACGGTCAGACTGTCGCTGATCGGCGATGATGGCCGCGATCTTCTATACCAGTTGTTCAGCCCCGGCGATTGTTTCGGCACCAGCAGCGTCGTTGACGAAGAACCACGCCCCCATACCGCAGAAGCGTTTGACCACGTGACATTGCAGGTGTTCGACCGCGCGACGATAAACCGACTGCGGCAAGCGCATCCCGAACTGAACGATGCCCTGCTGAAGCTGCTGTCGCGGCATATGCGGCTGCTCAGCGACTATTTTGCGGCGGCTACGTTCGACGAAGTGTCGTCAAGGCTCGCCCAGCGCCTTCTCGACATTACGGAAACCTTCGGCGTTGCGCGCGACGATGGAATCGGTCTGTCCCGGCGGCTCTCGCAGTCCGAACTCGCGGCGATGGTTGGCACCGCCCGACAGACCGTAAACAAGGTGCTGCACGAGTTTCAGGAGTTAGGCATCATGTCGCTCCATCAGGGCTCCATGATATTCACCGACCTTGCCAAACTTCGCGAAATCGCACTGAAGGGCGCCCGGCTGCAACATTTCGCGGCGGTTTCATCCTGATACGGAACGTCACCGCGGATGCGTGCTTGGTCAAGATCACGTCCGTTGTCGGAAATGCAATGCCCTGACCTTCGTGCTCCATCACGTCCCGTCAAACATCAATCTCGGCAGCGTCAACACTCAAGGCGGAAGGGCTGAGAGAACGGCTGCTCACCCCTATGGTGCAGCGGCGCCATGACAGAAGCGCTTTGAGGACTAAGACCTTGGTCAGAAAATCCCGGAAGCGGTTGCGGTTGCCTCCCGCCGATGCGATGGAGGCGCCGGGTGTTCGTTTTCCATATGCAGGTGCGGGCAGGTATTCACGCTGGTCGGGCCGCCAGCGACCATTAGCCGTATTCGGACGATCATATCATGTACCACCCCCACGCGCACCCGAGCGCGATCCGGCGCTTTCTTGAAGCGCAGTCGTCCGCTGGAATCGTGCTGATGGGCGCTGCGGTCGCGGCACTGCTGATCGCCAACTCGCCCTTGGCGCAGGATTATGCTGCAATCCTCCATGCCAACGTCGGACCGCTTTCGCTGGAACATTGGATCAACGATGGTCTGATGACGATATTCTTCCTGCTGGTCGGGCTGGAGATCAAGCGAGAGATTCTGGATGGCCAGCTTTCCACATGGCCGCGGCGCGCCCTGCCAGGTGTGGCCGCGCTTGGCGGGATGATCGTTCCGGCGCTGATCTACCTTGGTTTTAATCGAGGTTCGACAGCAATCGGATGGGCGATCCCGGCGGCGACCGACATCGCATTTGCGCTGGGCGTCATCGCGCTTCTTGGAAGGCGGGTGCCGGGATCGCTGCGCATATTTCTGGCTGCGCTGGCGATCATTGATGATCTGGGTGCGGTGATCATCATCGCTGCTTTTTACACGTCTGGCCTTTCGCTGCCTTATCTTGCGGGCGCGATCCTCGCGATTTTTGTCCTGATCGGGTTTAACCGTTTCGGGGTTCGCCGCTTGTCGCCCTACCTGCTGGTTGGGCTGCTCCTCTGGCTACTGATATTGTGGTCGGGCCTGCACGCGACGCTGGCTGGCGTCATACTTGCCTTTGCCATACCGATGGAGCGCACCCCTGGCCGCTCCGACGCTGACTGCGACAGCCCCTTGCATCGTCTCGAGCGCGCGCTGCAAAAGCCCGTCGGCTTTATCGTTGTTCCGATTTTCGGCTTGGCGAATGCTGGCGTGCCGTTGCTCGGATTGCCATCCGGCGCGTTGATGGCGCCCGTCACATTCGGTGCCGCCGCCGGGCTGATATTCGGGAAGGCGATCGGCGTGTTTTGCTTTTCATCCTTGGCTGTCCGCATGGGGATAGCGGATTTTCCCGCCCATGCGAGCCGTATCCAGATGCTGGGCATAGCGCTTCTTTGCGGTATTGGCTTTACGATGAGCATCTTCATCACGCTTCTTGCGTTTCCCGACAGTCCATTGCTGCAAGCGCAGGCCAAGATCGGCATTTTGACGGGGTCGTTTGTCTCCGGGCTGATCGGCTTTGCCGTGCTGCATCGGGCGGGTAATGTGGCGCTACATGCATCGGGGGACATGGCGGAATGAGCATGGAAGGATTGACCGAACGCGCATATGTCGCGGGCAGGCGGGTGAATGCGGGGCTGGCCCGGCTGGCCCTGTATCGCTGGTGGCGGCGGCGCGTCGTCGGGACAATCGACCATCAGGCGGTCGTCGCCCGCATCATCGACGAAAGTGGATGGTCGCCCCGCTATGCTTTCATGACGATGATGTCCGCGGGCATTGCGGTGCTCGGCCTGCTGCTATCATCCCCGGCGGTTGTGATCGGCGCGATGCTGATCTCGCCATTGATGAGTCCAATTCTGGGCTTCGGATTCAGCCTCGCGCTGTTCGATTTCGCCGAGATGCGGCGATCGCTTTTGGCGCTTGCCATCGGCTCCTTCGCTGCCGTTGCCTTCACGGCGCTGATTGTGACAGCCTCGCCATTGCAGGCGCCCACGGCGGAGATTGTCGCGCGCACGCGCCCCAATCTCTTTGACCTTGGCGTCGCGCTGTTTGCCGCGCTGGCCGGCAGCTTCGCGATCATTCGCGGCCGGGGCGAGACGATCGTGGGCGTCGCCATCGCCACGGCGTTGATGCCGCCGCTCGCCGTAGTGGGCTATGGTCTTGCGACCTGGAACCTGCCGGTGCTGGGGGGCGCGCTTGCGCTATTTGTCACCAACTTCATTACCATCTCGCTCTCCGCAACGGTGATGGCGCGCTATTATGGCTTCGGGCATCATCTCTCCAGCCGCCAGAGTTGGGCGCAGACCGTGGTGCTGCTGCTCGTCTTTGCCGTCATGGCCGTGCCGCTCGGCCTGTCGCTCAACCGCATTGCCCGTGAGGCGCTGACGATATCCAGCGTTCGATCGTTGCTGAACGAACGCTTCGGCGGCGATGCGCGCGTGACCCAGTTGGAAGTGGCGTTCGACCGCAATCCCAATGTCGTCCGTGCGGTCGTCATCACGCCACGCAATCGGACCCAGAGAACCGCGGATCTGCAGCAGGCGATCGAGACGGCGCTTGGCTATCCGGTTCGGCTCGATATCGATCAGATCCTGCTCGAACCGGGCGCCGGCGCGCTCGACGCGCAGCGCGAGGAATTGCGGCAAGCGGGCGAACAGACAAATTTGGAGGCGCAGCGCATGGCCGCGCTGGCGCGGATGATCGCCCTGATCACCGGAGTTGCCAGCGATGATGTGACGATCGACCGCGATCACCGCCGCGCGACCGCAGCCGCCGTTCCGCTGCCGGGCGCGACCGTCGCCACCTATCGCACATTGGAGGAACGCGCCGCAGCCGAAACCGATGGCTGGCACGTTGCGATCGTACCGCCGCAAGGCCCGTTGCCGGAGATCGCCTTCGCCGATAATGTCGATACGCTCGATCCATCGGCGCGCGCTGCAGTGCTGACGTCCATCTGGGCGGCACAACGCTGGAACGTGCCGATGCTGGCTGTGCCCGGATTGCCGGTCGGCGAACCGCCAGCACGTCCCAACCTGACCCAACGCCGCGCCATGACCGTGGCCGCCCTGCTGGCGACGCAGGGCATCCGTGCCGCCCCCGCGCCGGGCGGGGGGCAACGCTTCAGCCTGTCTATCGGGGACGCACAATGATCGGCGGCCTCAGGCTGACGCCGTTTGACGCGGCAGCGATCCTCATCGTCCTGGCCGCCGCTCTTGGATATTTCAACTATCGCTATCTGAAGCTGCCCTCGTCGATCGGGTTGACCGTGATGGGTGCGATTGCTTCATTGCTCGTGGTCGGGATCGACCGAATTCTGCCCGGCGCGGACTTTGCGCGCGATGTCGTTCGGTTCATCGCCGGCATTGATTTCCACACCACGTTGATGGACGGGATGCTTTCCTTCCTGCTGTTCGCGGGCGCGCTCCACGTCGACTGGGGGGAGATGCGGCGCGGGCGCTGGCCGATCATTGTGTTGAGTACGATTGGTGTAGCCCTTTCCACCGCCCTTGTCGGTGGTGGCTTCCTGCTGCTCGCCCGCGCGATCGGGTTCGATTTGCCAGCGATCTGGTGCTTCGTGTTCGGGGCGCTCATCAGCCCGACCGATCCGGTGTCGGTGATGGGGGTACTCAAACGCGCGAACGTCTCGCCCACGCTGGAGGCGACTGTGGCCGGTGAGAGCCTGTTCAATGATGGTGTCGGCGTTGTGATCTTCACCATTCTCCTGGCGTCCGCCCTGTCTGGCGATGCATTCTCAATGGCCCATGCGGCAGAACTATTCGCGGTGGAGGCAGGCGGCGGCGTGCTGCTTGGACTGATTGTCGGGTGGCTGGCGTTCCGGATGATGCGTTCGATCGACGACTATAAGGTCGAGGTTTTGATCAGCCTTGCAGTCGTGATGGGCGGCTATGCGATTGCCCGGCCGCTGCATGCCAGCGGCCCGGTAGCGATGGCGGTGGCGGGGCTCATCATCGGCAATGCCGGGGTCGCGCATGCGATGAGCGAGACGACGCGCGATTATCTCCATAAATTCTGGGATCTGATCGACGATATATTGAACACTGTGCTGTTCCTGCTGATCGGGCTGGAGGTTGTGACGATCCCCGCTGATTTGCGGCTCCTCGTCCTCGGACTGGCTGCCATTCCTCTGGCGCTCGTAGCTCGCTCGCTGTCGGTGTTGCTGCCGCTTCGTGCGATCCGGCCAGGGCACCGATATGGCCGGGTTGTGCCGGTCACCCTGATCTGGGGCGGCTTGCGTGGCGGCATCTCAATTGCGCTGGCGCTCGGATTGCCCGATGGGCCTGCGCGTTCGGTGATCCTTGCCGCCACTTATGTCGTCGTCCTGTTCTCCGTCATTGTTCAGGGCGGCACGATCAAGCGGGTGCTGGAACGGCTCACTGCTGCCGATGCGAGGAACCAGTCATGAAGGCACGCCTGCTGCGACTGTCCAACGACCTGCGCGAAAGCTACTGGTTCGTGCCGACGATCATGGCCATCGCCGCTCTGCTGCTGGCGTCGGGAATGGTCTATGTCGACAGCCACGCTGGTTCGACCTGGATGGACGGGATGCCGTGGCTCTATGCCGCGCGTCCCGATGGTGCCCGCGCCCTGCTGTCCTCGATCGGCGGGTCGATGATCGGGGTGGCCGGCACCACCTTTTCGGTGACGATCGCCGCCGTTGTCTACGCCTCCGGCCAGTATGGCCCGCGCTTGCTCAGCAACTTCATGTCCGATCGCGGTAACCAGGTAACGCTGGGTACCTTTATCGCGACCTTCGTCTATTCGCTGACGGTGTTGCGCACGATACGATCGGCCGGGGAAAGCGGCGCGAGCGCACCCGCATTCGTGCCGCAACTGGCGCTGCTGGTGGCGTTGATCCTCGTCCTCTGTTCGATCGCGGTGCTGATCTTCTTCATTCACCATGTGCCGATGCGGATACATATCAACAATGTGATCGAACGCATTGGCGACCGATTGATTGAGGAGATAGACTCCCGCTTTCCGACTTATATAGGCGAAGCGCCCGGCGAGCGCCCGGACAATCCTTCTGTTCCCTCCGCCTTCCGCGAAGACGCGACCTCTGCCGAATATGAGCGCCGGACGCCTGTTCGATCGAAGAACATCGGCTATATCCAGTTGATCGACGAAGGCACGCTGCTCGCGGCCGCGCGTGAGCATGATCTGGTGATCCGCCTGCAATATCAGTCCGGCGACTTCGCGCATAATGGCAGCGTGCTGCTGGAAGCCTGGCCCGCCGAACGATGCGGTGAGGATGCGGTGAAGGCGTTGCGTGAAGCCTTCGCGGTCGGCGCGCGGCGCACGGCTCTCCAGGATCTGCGCTTCCTGATCGATGAACTGGTGGAGATTGCGGCGCGCGCCCTTTCGCCGGGGGTCAATGACCCGTTCACCGCGAACAGCTGCCTCGACTGGCTTGGCGCGGCGATGGCGGAACTGGCCCGACGCGACCTTCCATCGCACCTGCGCACTGACGAAGACCATGCGCTGCGGGTCATTGCCTATCCGGTGACGTTCGACGGCTTCATTGACCGCGCGTTCGGTGCACTTGCCCAATATGCCAGTGCGGACAGGATCGCGGGTAAGCGCTTCCTGGAGGCGCTCGGCGATGTCGCGCTTAGCTGCGACGATGCTGGGCGGATTGCCACGCTTGTTGACGAGGCGCGCGCGTTTCGGACGCTGGCGGAGGGGAAGCTGGACGGGGCGTGTCGCGACGTGGTTGTCGGTCGCGCCGACCTTCTGCTCCGGGCGTTGGCGGCTCCGGATTACAAACGCCGGCTACGGGACGATATTGGTTGGCTGGGCGGCTCCGCATGATTATCGCATTTGCCGGGCGGCTTTGCCTGACTTCCGCAGTGTTACGCGCTATGGCGGACGGATCATGGTGAATCTTCCCGAACAGGCGCGCGATCTGCTGCGCGAACATGGCCCCACCGCGCCCGTATGGCGGCGACGTGTCGCTATTCTTGGCGGCGCAGTCACGATCGGCCTGGTCGCTCTGCTGTTCGCGCATCTCGCCGACTGGGCGGGCGAACGCTTTACCGTCCTTGCCATGCGCTGGTGGTGGGCGCCGCTGATCGTCACGCCGCTGGGCTATGCCGCCATTGCCGGCATCACCGCTCGCCTCGCGCCTGCGGCGCGCGGGTCGGGCATACCGCAAGTCATGGCGGCGACGCGCGATCCCGATCATGCCATGTCGGCGCTCGTGTCGGCGCGGATCGTCATCGTAAAGCTTGGCCTGACGATCGGCACGCTGCTTGTTGGTGCATCGACCGGGCGTGAGGGCCCAACCGTTCAGGTCGCGGCGTCGATCATGGGCTATGCGCACCGGATCATGGCCATCCCCCTGCGCGCGTCGGTGTTTATCGCAGGTGGCGCAGCTGGCGTCGCTGGCGCTTTCAATACCCCGCTTGCCGGCGTTGCCTTCGCTATCGAGGAACTGGCCGCCGCCTATGAACAGCGCATGACCTTGCTCGTCATGACCGCCGTGCTCATCGCGGGCATGACCAGCCTCGGCCTGTCGGGCGACTATGTCTATTTTGGTGTGATGCGGCAGACGCTGTCAGTGCGTGAGACGATGCTGGCAGCGCCCTGCGCTGGCGTGCTGGGCGGGCTGATGGGTGCGTTCTTTTCGCGCGCTGTACTGGTGACAGGGCGCACGCGCTGGTCTCCCGTCGCGTGGCTGCGGGCGCGACCGATGCTGTTCGCCGGGCTGCTTGGCGCCATCGTCGCGATCATCGGGGTCGCCACCGGGCTGACATGGGGCACCGGCTACAGCGCGGCGCGTGCGATCATCACCGGGGCCGATGCGCCCCACTGGTATGGCTTGGCCAAGCTGGCGACGACGCTTGCAACGGCGGTGTCGGGCATGCCCGGCGGTATCTTCGCGCCGTCTCTGTCGGTCGGCGCAGGTGTCGGCGACATGCTTCGCTGGCTGTTCCCGACCTATCCGGGTGGCGCGATCGTGCTGCTGGGAATGGTCGCTTACTTTACCGGCGTTGTTCGCGCACCGCTGACTGCGGTCATAATCATCTCGGAAACGACGGCCAGCCGCGGCTTGATGATGCCGCTGCTCGCCTCGGCGCTGATCGCCGATGTGGTTGCACAGACCGTCTCGAAGGAGCGGCTTTACCACGCGCTCTCGCTTTCATTCCTGCCACCGCCGGCCGAGACAGATGCGGAAGCGGAGTCCGCTCGTCACGATCCGGCAGAAACGCCTAGATCATGACAATGGGCAGACCTGAGCCAGGGTAGGGCAGGGCATCGGGCCGACGGCCGAGCCATTACACCAGCCAGTAACGCAGTCCCAGCGATACCAGCAGCAGCGCGGCAACGCTCGCCGTCCATATGCCGACGAACCAGCCGAGCCTCACCAGGTGCGCGCGCATCAATGATATCCTTCGCTGTCGACCTTGCCCCGGAACACCCAATAGGCCCAGGCGGTATAAGCCAGGATCACCGGCACCAGAACGGCCCCGCCCACCAGCATGAACAACTGGCTGCGATAGGGGGCCGCCGCTTCCCAGATCGTGACGCGGGCAGGGATGACATAGGGCCATATCGAAATCCCCAGTCCCAGCAGGCAAAGGCCAAACAGCGCGAGCGCCCAGAGAAAAGGCTGCGCGTCCTTGCGCTGCGACAGGCTGCGATAGAATAGCGCGGTGACGATGACGGTCGCCAGCGGCACCTGCGCTGTGGCAAGGATGCCGGGCCAGGAGAGCCAGCGGCTCTGATAGCTCGCCTCCAATGTCAATGTGGCCAGGCTGACCGCGCCGATCAGAATGAGCAGCGCGATGCCCAGCCGTCCGGCATAGGTCACCACCTGCCGCTGCAACCCGCCTTCCGTCTTCCAGTTGAGCCAGCAGGCACCCAGCAGGGCGTAGCCCACCATGAGGGCAACCCCGGTCAGCAGCGAGAAGGGCGACAGCCATTCCCACCAGCCACCGGCATAGGCGCGTCCCTCCACGCTGATCCCCTGCAACAATGCGCCCAGCGCCACACCTTGGGCAAAGGTCGCCACTGCCGAACCGCCGGTAAAGGCGCGGTCCCACATCGCCCTGTGGGCCGGATCGCGCCAGCGAAACTCGAACGCCACGCCGCGCAGGACAAGGCCCAGCAGCATTGCGATCAGCGGCGCATACAGGGCGGGCAGGATGATGGCATAGGCGAGGGGAAAGGCAGCGAGCAGGCCGCCGCCGCCCAGCACCAGCCAGGTTTCGTTACCGTCCCATACCGGCGCGATGCTGTTCATCGCCGTGTCGCGATCTTTTCCCACCTTGAACAGCGGGAAGAGGATGCCGATGCCAAGGTCGAATCCATCCATCACGACATAGGCGATGATCGCAAAGCCGATGATGGCGGCCCAGATGACAGTCAGGTCGATCATCCTTCGCCTCCTTCGATGGCGGGTGCAGGTGTGATGCCGGCGGTGCGGATCGGCGCGCCGTCCAGCGTACTTTCATGCGCTTGCGGTGGCTTCCTCATAAGGTGCAGAAGATACCAGATGCCCATGCCGAATACGCTGAAATAGACAAGGACGAACGCCAGCAGCGATGCTGCGACCGCGGGCGCATCCAGCGGCGAAGCGCTGGCGGTAGTGCGTAGCAGGCCATAGACGGTGAAGGGCTGCCGCCCGACTTCGGTTACGATCCAGCCGGCCAGCACTGCGATGAAACCCGATGGTCCCAGCAGTAACGCCGCGCGATGCAGCCACGTCCATTCATGCAATTTGCCGCGCCAGCGGGCGATCAGGCTCCACAGACCAAGGCCCAGCATTGCAAGCCCTAAGCCGACCATGACGCGAAACGCCCAGAACACGATACCCACCGGGGGCTGATCGGCATCGGGTACGCTGTCCAGCCCCTTCATAGGGGCATTCAGATCATGTTTGAGGATTAGCGACGACGCCTTGGGGATGGAGATGGCGTAATCGACGCGCTTCCTGGCGCTGTCGGGAATGCCGAACAGGATCAGCGGCGCACCGTCAGGATGGCTCTCATAATGGCCTTCCATCGCCATCACCTTGACCGGCTGATGCTCCAGCGTGTTGAGGCCATGCATGTCGCCTGCAAATATCTGGATTGGTGCGACGATCGCCGCCATCCACATCGCCATGGAAAACATGGTGCGCGCGCCGGGATTGGTCCGGTCCTTGAGGAGGTGCCAGGCGCCGACGCCACCGACCGCAAAGGCCGTCGTCAGATAGGCGGCCAACACGGTATGGACCAGCCGGTAGGGAAAGCTGGGATTGAATATGATCGCTGTCCAGCTTGGGCCTGGCAGGAACTGTCCGTTCGCGCCGATCTCATAGCCTGTCGGCGTCTGCATCCAGCTGTTGACCGACAATATCCAGAAGGCCGAAATGAAGGTGCCGATCGCGACTGCGCACGTAGCCGTGAAATGCAGCTTGCGCCCCACCTTGTTGATGCCGAACAGCATGACGCCCAGAAAGCCGGCCTCCAGGAAGAAGGCAGTCAACACCTCATAGGCCATCAACGGGCCAATGATCGGGCCGGCCTTATCGGAAAAGACCGACCAGTTGGTGCCGAACTGATATGACATGACCAGGCCCGATACCACGCCCATGGCGAATACGACCGCGAAAATCTTGAGCCAATAGCGGAACAGATTGGCGTAAACGCCCTTGCCGGTCGCCAGCCATAGTCCCTCCAACACCATCAGATAACTGGCAAGGCCTATGGAAAAGGCAGGAAACAGGAAGTGAAAACTCACCGTGAAGGCGAATTGCGCGCGGGCAAGAAGCAGTGCGTCAAGCGAGTCGAACATGGGCATGTCCTTTCACCCGCCATGTAGCAGGCGGGGAGGGGGAAGGGGATTGGTCAGATTGTCATGCCGGGCAAAAAGGCAGCCGCGCTGCGCCAGAGCATGTAGAGGGCGACGATGAAGATCAGCCCGGCAAACACCATGGTCAGCCGGCCCGTCTTGCCGCCCAGCGTTTCGGCCAACCGCGTGCCACCAATGCTGCCGACAACACCACCGACCACGAATATCCCAGCGAGCGGCCAGTTGACCAGACCCGAAAAGGCGTAGTTCGCGGCCGTTGTGAGGCCAAAAGCCGTCACCGCGACAAGCGACGTGCCGACCGCCATCAACATGGGCATGCCCGTCGATGCCACCAGTCCGGGCACGATCAGGAAACCGCCGCCAATCCCGAAAAAGCCGGAAAATAATCCCGACCCCAATCCATAGGTAACGACCTTGGGCGCCTTTTCCCGATTGCATTCGGCCCCAGGATTGCCCGGATTGCCGCGCCCTTTCAG
The DNA here is from genome assembly GCF_002288285.1 of Sphingobium xenophagum. Classification (NCBI taxonomy): domain Bacteria; kingdom Pseudomonadati; phylum Pseudomonadota; class Alphaproteobacteria; order Sphingomonadales; family Sphingobiaceae; genus Sphingobium; species Sphingobium xenophagum. The sequence goes on from NZ_CP022746.1 coordinate 540,380, forward strand.
CATCAGCACACCGACGAGCAGCATGACCAATGCAAAGAGGAACAGCAGCTTGTCGCCATCGACCATCTTGCCAAAGGTCGATCCGGCGAGCGCGCCTACGATCCCGGCCGCCGCATAGATGCCGCCGCACCGCCATTTGACATGATGCGCGCGGGCATGGCTGGCGAGGCCAGCCGCCGCATTGGCCGCGACAGCCAGAGCGCTGGTGCCGATGGCGACATGGGCGTTGGGCACGCCGACCAGATAGACCATCAACGGCACGGCGAGGATCGATCCGCCCCCGCCGACAAGGCCCAGCACGAAGCCGACCAGACCGCCCGACAGGCCGCCCAGCAGATATTGCATGTTCGTCATCATGACTGCGCGCCGATCAGGCAGGGCTTTACCATCCACTCGCGCCCCTTGAGCATCCCGTGCCAGTAGACGGGCGGCAGGATCGTGTCCTTCAGCAGCCAGGACAGGCGCGAAGGCCGGGTGCCATCGATCAACCAGTTGGGGAAGCTTGGCATCAACTTGCCGCCATAGCCAAATTCAGCCAGCACGATCTTGCCTGCCTCGACCGTCAGCGGGCAACTGCCATAGCCGTCATAGATCGCGACAGGCGGCTGGCCATCCAGTGCCGCCAGCGCGTTGACCGCGACCACCGGCGCCTGCTTGCGCGCGGCCGCCATGGTTTTGGCATTGGAAGCCGAACAAGCGTCGCCCAGAGCGTAAATGTCCGGATAGCGCGGGTGGCGGAGCGTGGCTTCATCCACCTCGACAAAGCCAGAGGCCGCCGCCAGCGGGCTATGGCGGATGAAATCGGGGGCCATTTGTGGCGGCACGACGTGGATCATGTCGAACCGCTCGGCCACGCGCCGAACGCTGTCGCCGTCCGCCTGCTCGAAGATCGCGGTTTTGGACGGCCCATCTATTTCGACCAGCTTCGACCCGAAGTTCAGGTTGATGCCGTAGCGCCTGACATAGTCCATCAACGCCGGGACATAGGCGGGAACGCCGAACAGGACGGCGCCCGCCGTATGGAACTGCACGTCGCAATTGCCCAGCATGCCGGCCTTCTCCCAGCGATGGCAGGACAGATACATCGCCTTCTGCGGCGCGCCTGCGCATTTGATCGGCATGGGCGGCTGGGTGAACAGGGCGCGGCCACCCTTGAACTGTTTGACGATACGGTTGGTATAAGGGGCCAGATCGTAGCGATAGTTGGAGGTCACGCCGTCATTGCCCAAGGCTTCCGACAGACCGGGGATGGCGTTCCAGTCCAATTTAACGCCCGGACAAACGATCAGCACGCCATAGGTGACCCGTCGGTCGTCATGCAGTACTACCTGCTTCTCATCGGGCAGGAAAGCGCTAGCCGATGCCTTGATCCACGTCACGCCGCGCGGAATGAGTCGCGCTTCCTCACGCCGTGTAAAGCCGCTGTCGAACACGCCCGCACCCACCATGGTCCAGCCGGGCTGATAATAATGGGCCTCACTGGGTTCGATGATCGCAAGGCGGATACCCCGCCGTCGTTTTAGAATGCTGGCGGCGGTCGCGATCCCGGCGCTGCCACCGCCCACGATTACAACGTCATAATGGGCAGCGTCCTGACGGACCAATGCCCCCGCCATCTCCGCCAGCTTTTCCGCGCGTGCGCCCGACCGGCAATAGGCAAGCACGGGTCCCGGCAGGCTGTCGAGCGCGGCTCGCATGGCGATGGCATCGGCATCGGTCAGCGCCCCGGCCACCGCAGGAACATAGGCAAAGTCCAGTCCCGCGGCCCGGGCAGCGGCGCCCATCTCCTCTGCCGTCGGCTGATCCGCGCCTTCGCCATCGGGGCGGTTGCACAGGATCGCACGGAAACCCATCGCCGCTGCCTGCGCGATATCCGCCGGGGTTAGTTGCGCGGTGACACTCAGTGTCGGGGTCAATTGCTTGATGGCCATGATGAACCTCCTCTATCCGGCGCGGCCGGTTATGATTTTATCGTGAAGTGATGGATCGCCATGCCGCCCAGCATGGCCAGCACGAAGGGTGCGGCCGCCGCCGGGGAAAGCGCGAGGCTGGCAATGGCGGGACCGGGGCAAAGCCCGCCAATGCCCCAGCCGATACCGAACACTATTGCGCCAAGCGCCAGCTTGCCGTCGATCGCGCGCGTGTCGGGCAGAGCGAAAGCACGGTCGGCAAAGGGGCGGCTGACCCGTCTTTGGACCATCCATGCAAGCGCCATCGGGATCATCGCGCCGCCCATGACGAAGGCGAGCGTGGGATCCCATGCGCCGAACAGGTCAAGGAAGGCGCGAACCCGCATGGGGTCTGCCATGCCCGAAATGGCAAGCCCGCCGCCAAAGAGTGCGCCCGACAATAAGGCAATGATGATCCGCATCATATCATGCCCGTCAGGCGCATGAGCGCCACGGTTGCAAAGCCGCTGCCCATGAACAAGGCAGTCGCCACGATTGATCGGCGGGACAGGCGAGACAGGCCGCATACCCCATGGCCGCTGGTGCAGCCCGATCCCAGCCGGGTGCCAAATCCCACGATCAGACCCGCGACGATCAACAAGCCAGGCGCTGGAAAGGTGGCAGGGATGCCATCTGACAGCAGCGCAACCAGGACCGCGCCAACAGGCAATCCAACGGTGAATGCTATCGCCACGCCGCGCGGCGGGCCGCTGGCAGACAGGCCGATGGCCCGCGCCGCAAGCCCGCTGACCCCGGCGATCCGCCCCAGCCCCAGCAACATGATCGCGGCAGCCAGCCCGATCATGAGGCCGCCGATCAGGCCCGCAATTGGCTGCGCATCTGGAAACCCCGCTATCATAGCTGGTTAACCGGGATTTTGAGATAGGTGACGCCATTGTCGTCGGGCGGCGGCAGATGGCCTGCGCGCATATTCACCTGCACCGATGGCAGGATGAGGCGGGGCATGTCGAGGGTGGCGTCGCGCGCTTCGCGCATGGCGACGAAATCATCCTCGCTCACGCCGTCATGCGCGTGGATGTTGGCGCGGCGCTGTTCGGCGACCGTGGTTTCCCAGGCATAATGATCGCGCCCTTCGGGCAGATAATCGTGGCACAGGAACAGCCGGGTTTCCGGTGGCAATTCCAGCAGGCGACGGAGCGACCGGAACAAGGTGCGTGCATCGCCGCCGGGGAAGTCGGCGCGGGCCGTGCCATAATCAGGCATGAACATGGTGTCGCCCACAAACGCTGCGTCGCCGATGACATAGGCGACGCAGGCCGGGGTATGGCCGGGGACATGCAGCACCGTGACCGCGATATTGCCGATCATGAACTGGTCACCATCGGCCCAAAGATGGTCGAAGTCCGACCCGTCACGCTGAAACGCCGTACCTGCGTTGAACAGCGCGCCAAAGGTGTGCTGCACTTCGCAGATATGCGCGCCGATCGCGATCTTGCCGCCCAGTTTCTGCTGAAGATAGGGCGCCGCCGACAGATGGTCGGCATGCGCGTGGGTTTCCAGATGCCAGTCGACGCTCAACCCCTGCGCTTCTACATAGGCGATGACCGGTTCGACCGCTTCATGGCCCGTACGTCCAGCGGCGGGATCATAGGTCAGCACGCTGTCGATCACGGCCGCGCGACGGGTTTCGGCGTCATGCACCACATAGGTGAACGTGAAGGTCGGCGCGTCGAAGAAGGCCTTGACCACCGGCACTCCGCTTCTGGCGACACTGACCTGTACAAAGGCTTTTTCAAGTGCGGGATCGGTCATGCGACTCTCCTTCAATTTCACATTTACACATACCATGTATTTATATAATATGAAATCGTCAAGGGGTTGCAACACGCCTCTGGCAGTTGCAGGAAAGCGCCATGAATGATGTCACGACTTCCCGCCCGATCCCGCTTCGTATCGGTTCCCCCGCACCCGATTTTCGGGCGCGCTCGACAATGGGCGATTTTCAGTTGTCGGCGCTGCGGGGACAGTGGGTGATTTTCTTTTCCCATCCGGCTGATTTCACGCCGGTGTGCAGCACCGAATTTGCGGCTCTTGCACGGCGGCAGGCGGACTTTGCGGCGCGCGACTGCCGGTTGGTGGGCGTGTCCGTCGACAGCCTGTATTCCCACATCGCCTGGGTCCGGGCGCTGCGCGATCTGTTCGATGTAGAGATCGAGTTCCCGATCATCGAAGACCCCAGCATGGCCGTTGGCCGCGCCTATGGGATGATCGACGAGCATGCGGCGGACAGCATGACCATGCGGACGACCTTCTTCATCGACCCGCAGGGCGTGATCCGCGCGACCACGGCCTACCCCCACAATGTCGGTCGATCCGTGGATGAAATGCTGCGCCTGCTATGCGCGTTGCAACGGGTCGACAGCGGAACCAGCCTGACGCCGGAAGGCTGGATACCCGATCAGCCGGTCTTGCTGCCGCCTGCGCAAGGCACCGACGCCGCGCCCGATTGGTTCTGCCGGATGGCGCCCCAGTCATGACCGCGCTCTACCAGGATCGCGATGCAGCCGCGGCTGCTGCGGACAAGATCAAGACATTCGCCCAGGCCCAGCGCCTGATGATCCTGTCCTGCCTGCTGCGCGGCGAGTATAATGTCGGGGAAATCGCCGACATCACCTCCATCGGCCAGCCAGCGCTCAGCCAGCAGTTGGCCGAACTGCGCCGCGCTGACCTCGTTCAGACGCGCAAGGAAGCCAAGCAGGTCTGGTACAGGCTGGCGGACGAGAATGTGGCGCTCTGCGTACGCAATATCGAGGCGATGTTTGGCTTCGGTGGTAGCCCGGTTTTACCCGTTGCAAGACCCACGACAATATCGGCGCCAGCAGCCGAAGGCGTGGCCGGTTTCGCCCGTATTCTTTGAAAACAAGGCTTCGGCCGGTCGAAGATGAAAGCGCATGATGCTGTAGGCAAGGCGTCTAGTCGGGCTTGCCGCCATTCCAACGGATGTCGCTGGCCGCGATAATGGACTGGCCGCGCATAATCGACCAGAGGCGATGGGCTGTCTTGGGGTCCCAATCGATCGCCTGCCCCTCCGTCGCGATGGGGATGGTCGCCAGCAACTCCAGCGTCGATCCAGCGCTTGGCAGGCGCATGACATAGAGTTCGGGCCGGTCATGCCCCGTGACATATAGACGCCCGTCCGGTCCCCAGCTCATGCCCGAGCAGCTGAACGGCGCAAAACGCGCCAGCACCTCTGCCGGGAACAGCCATCCCCGCAACTGCCGGAACTGATCGTCAAGCTGTACGAGGGTCGTGTAGCGATGGTCGCGGTCGGCTTCCCTGCCCTTGCCGTCATAATTGGCGAACATCGCCCACCAGGCCCCGTCATGCCTATCAAGCGCGGTCAATGATCCTGGTCCCATGCCCAGGCTGATGCTGCGTATATGGCGCAGGCTCCTGGTATCGAAGATTTCGACAGCGCTCGTTTGTGGCACCGCCGGATAGTTGGACGCGGCGCATATCAGTTCACGGCCTACCACCGTGCAGCTGTTCATATGCGCAAATAATGTCCGGTCGCCCTTCCACTGCGCGATGCGCACGCCGTCGCTGATCCGATATTTGCCGATCCGATCATTATCGATCGCATAGATATGAACGCCATCGGAAGCGACGCCCTGCCGCGCTTCCTCTGCCTCTATGCGCAGGGTCACCGGCGCAATGTCGGCAGGGACGGCTGGCTGCGCCGCGCCCTGAACGGCAAGCAGCACGGGCAAAAGGAGAGAGACGAGCATCTCCACCCTATATGCCGACATTTGTGACGGCTTCATGATCGGCGCAACGATGACAAGCGGTTCGTCCAGCCTTCATCATTCCGTCACGAATAATGCATCAGCCTGTTATGAATATCCGACATGGGCGGGTCATGCACTGCTCTCTTCCGCCGTTACCGCCAAGCGACAATGCTATCGTCGGCAGCAACCGTGAAGCGGCTTTGTCACCGCGCGTTCTGGTCTTTCTGCATGGACCCGGCCCCGGTGGGGTCGAACGCATTGCGTTGCGGCTGATCAACGGTTGGCGGCGGGACGGCATGGACGTGCGCTTGCTCCTCGGCAACCCTGAAGGGTCGATGCAGCATGAAATGCCGCCCGGCGACGCCACCCAATATCTTCCGGCCTGGCCGTTGATCGGCCGACGCCTGGCCAGCCTGCGCCTTTTGGTTGCTATGGCGCGCGCCATTGATGCGTACCGGCCCGACATTCTGTTTTGTGCCGGCAATGTCTATGCGATCGTGGCCGTGCTGCTGAAATTGCGGCTGGGGCGGCGCTGCCCGCTCATTCTGGCCAAGATCAGCAACGACCTGATGCGATCCGACATGCCATGGATCATGCGGCCATTTTATCGGCTTTGGCTGCGCATACAGGGCAGGGCGATCGACCATTTTGCCGCCCTGTCCGATCCGATGGCACAGGAAGTCGCAGCACGGATGGGCGTTGATCATGCGCGCGTGCATGTCGTGCCCAATCCGGTGCTGGCGCTGGCCGATCTCGATGACGTCGCGCCATTGCCGTCATCGTCGCTGCCGCGCCGGGGCAGGCATTTCGTGGCGGTGGGTCGGTTGGAACGGCAGAAAAATTATCCGCTGATGCTGCGCGCTTTCGCGGCGGGACGCGGGCCGGACGACAGGCTGACCATTTTTGGACAAGGGCGCGCGCGTGACGGGCTCGAACGTCTGGCCGCCCGTCTCGGCATTGCAGGGAAGCTTTGTTTTGCCGGATTCAGCGCGGATGTCCGACGCCAGTTGCCGGACCATGACGTGTTGCTGCTGTCATCCCGCTATGAAGGGCAGCCGGGCGTGGTGGTCGAAGCGCTGGCATGCGGCCTTCCGATCATCGCCACCCGATGCTGCGCCAGCATGTCGCCCCTGCTTGACGATGGCGCGCTCGGCACGCTGGTCGATGGCGATGATGAAGCGGCGTTCGCTGATGCCATCCGTGCCGCGCACAGCGATATGCAGGATCGTCCGCGCGCCCGCGCAAAGGCGGCGGCGTTCACCATCGAACGCGCCGTTCCAGCCTATCGCGCGCTTTTCCGTCACATGCTGACCCAGTCCCCGCGCCAGCGCCACGCCGCGCTTGCCACGCTCCATTCGCAATCCCCTCTGGAGGCGCAGCTGTCATGAGCCAAGCCGATACCCTTGCCCCGCTGATCAACCCGCAGGGTGCGCGCGCCATATTGGACCCGACACCGCTGGTGCGGTCTGGCCGCAACTGGACGGCATGGTTCGGTCCGCTCATCTCCTTTGCGATATTGGCGGTCGTATTCGTCCAGATCGGCTCCTTCGATTTTCACAAGCTTGTCGCGATGCTGCCGAGAACGCCGCTCTTCTGGTTGCTGTTTGCCGTGACATACAGCCTGACGCCGGTGTGCGACTGGGTCATTTTCAACCGATTATGGTCGATACCAGCCGGTGGCCTGTCAGCCTTGTTTCGCAAGCGGATCAGCAATGAATTGCTGCTTGGCTATCTTGGCGATGTCTATTTCTACGCATGGGCGCGGCGGCATGTGACGATGGCCGGATCGCCCTTCGGCGCAGTCAAGGATTCAGCGATATTGTCGGGCGTGATGGGCAATATCGTCACGCTGGCGATGCTGCTCTTCACGCTGCCGCTGCTGTCATCGCTGCGGTTGGCGATGGACGGGCGGGCGCTGGGCATTTCGCTCACCATCCTTGTGGCGACTTCCTTTGGCCCCATCCTGTTCAGCCGCAAGGTTTTCAGCCTGCCCTGGCCCGAACGGCGGATGGTGGCGGGGGTGCATCTGGCGCGGATTGTCGCGAATGTGCTGCTTTATGCGACATTGTGGCACCTGCTGCTGCCCGATGTCGCGCTGAGCTGGTGGTTCATGCTCTCGACGCTGCGGCTGGTCCTCTCCCGCCTGCCGATGGTGCCTAACAAGGACGTGCTGTTCGCAGGCGTCGCCGTTTTCCTCGTCGGGCGTGAACTGGAAATTGCGCAGGTTCTGGCCGTGATCGCCAGCCTGCTGCTGGCCGCGCATCTGCTGGTCGGATTGATCCTGGGCGTGAGCGGGCTTGTGAAACAGCGGAGGCAGGCATGACAATTCCGGCCCTTTGGACGATCGGCATCATCGCCGCTGCGGCGGTGCCGACCATCCCGTCGACCCCGGATCTGGGGAAAGCGGAAGCGCGCTGTCGCCCCGGCGAGAACGGCCCTTCCCTACTGCTGGACATAGTGGGGCTGAAGGATCGGGAAGGCCGCCTGAAGGCGGAAGTCTATCCGGCCAATGATCAGGATTTTCTTCAGGACGACAATATCCTGATTTCCCAGGGCAAGACATTCCGCCGGGTGGAAGCGCCGGTCGAGCAAGTTGCGACGCAAAATGGCCATGTGGCGCAAATTTGCATCCGTGTGCCGGGGCCTGGCCGTTATGCGGTCAGCGTGCTGCATGATCGCGACGGCAATCGGAAATTCGGGCTATCGGTCGACGGCGTCGGCTTTGGCGGCAACCCGAAGCTGGGCATGGGCAAGCCCAAGGCCGCAGCCGCCACGATGATCGTCGGCAGCGGGCCGACGCGCGGGCGGATCATCATGAATTATCGCCGGGGATTATTGTCCTTCGGCCCGATCAAGGCGCTTTAGGTCATGCGGATCGTCGACATTTGCGCCTTTTACGCGCCGCAGGGCGGGGGCGTTAAAACCTATGTCCGGCACAAAATGCTGGCCGGGCCTGCACGCGGGCATGAAATCATCATTCTTGCGCCAGCGGCGCAGGCGCATGTGGAATATTTTGGCGATCATGGGCGCATCGAATATGTGCCCGGCCGCCGCTTCCCGCTCGACGGACGCTATCATTATTTTCATGATGAAGCGGCCCTGCACGCCCGGCTGGATGCCCTGCGCCCCGATCTGGTGGAGGCATCGACGCCATGGGGGAGCGCATCAATGGTCGCCAACTGGCGCGGCGATGTTCCGCGCAGCCTGATCATGCATGCCGATCCACTGGGCAACTACGCCTATCGCTGGTTTCGCAGCCTTGCCAGCCGCGAACAGATTGATCGCGGATTTGACTGGTTCTGGCGGCATTTGCGGCGTCTGGACGCGCGCTTCGATCATATCGTGTGCGCGAGCGACGAACTGGCGACACGGCTTGTAAATGGCGGCCTGCGGCATGTCGTCACCAATCGAATGGGGGTGCAGCCCGGCATATTCTCGCCCCGTCACCGCGACCCCGATCTGCGGCGAAGGCTGCTGCAATGGTGCGACCTGGATGAGGATGCGCTGCTGTTGTTCGGTGCCGGGCGTCACGCCCCGGAAAAACGATGGCCGATGATCATCGAAGCGGTAACGGCGTGTGGCTTCGATCGCCCGGTCGGCCTCGTCATTGCTGGCGATGGTCGCGCGCGCGCCAGCGTGCAGCGCGCCGCAGCGGACAATCCGCATGTCCGGCTGATGGCGCCGATCACGGACCGCCATGGCTTTGCCAGCCTGCTCGCCAGCGCCGACGCGCTGGTCCATGGCAGCGAATCCGAAACCTTCTGCATGATCGCGGCAGAGGCGCGGGCCAGCGGCATTCCGATGTTCTTGCCCGATGGCGGGGCAGCGGCGGATCATCTGGTGCCGGGCGCTGGCCATCATTACCGCGCGGCCGACGCATCCAGCCTGGCAGCGGCCATTCGCCTTTTCCTGGCGCAGGGTCCGTCCGGTCATCTGGCCAATGCTAGCGCCGCCGCCATTGATACGCGCACCATGGACGCGCATTTCGCCGACCTATTCACCCTCTATGAAGCGACCAGACGCAGCCTGCCGATCGCTGCATGACAATTACTGGTCGGTTCAGTGACGCCGCCGCCATCCAACTTTCATCATATTGCAGTGCGGAAGAAACGCGCACGACTCATTGGCGAGCTAGGAGGACGCCAGCCAGTGGGGGGCATCATCATGCATAAGACTTTGCGAGCCATGCTGTTTGCAGGGCTGGTCAGCTTCGTTGCAACCGGATCGACCAGCAGCAACCTGCCAGACCGCCTGAACATGGTGCAGGCATTGCCGGATGGCGGCAATACGACTTTGTCCATGATGACATATAATATCAAGGGTTTGCCCTGGCCGCTCGCGGTCGACAGGGATACCGCGCTGGTGCGGATCGGCACGCGTTTGCGCGCCCTTCGGCAACGGGGGCATCAGCCGCATATCCTGTTGCTACAGGAAGCGTTCACGCCGCAAGCGGCCGAGATTGCGCGCTCGTCCGGCTATCGGCACATGACATTCGGGCCGGATCGGCAGATGCGTTCGCCGATTGCGCCAAGCGCTGCGGATCAGGCGTTTCTTGCTGAGGCCCGCTGGGATCGCGGCGAGGCGTTGGGGAAGCAGACCGACAGCGGCCTCATCATCCTGTCCGATTATCCCATCCTGCGCGTCCGACGCCTGGCCTTTCCGGATTTCGCCTGCGCCGGGTTCGATTGCCTGGCCAACAAGGGCGTCGTGATTGCCGATATGCAGGTGCCCGGCGAAGCGGAACCTGTCGCCATTGTCAATATCCATCTCAATGCGCGCAAGGCGTCGGGCGTTTCCGTGAGCCGATCGCTGGCGGCCTATGCGCGGCAGGTCGATCTGAGCGCCCGTTTCATCGCCAGCGCGGTCCCGCACACGCGCACATTGATGATCGGTGGCGACATGAATATTGGCGGCAATAGCGACCGCAGCCGCATCTTCTTCGACGGCTTTGCTCGCCATGGCCTGTCGTTCGTCGCAGCGAGGCAGGGCGGCGCGCAGTTGGCGCTCGATCAGGCGACGATCCCGGCCCCGCAGGCACGGGCGGACCTTAAACATGCGATGCAGCGCCGCAAGGACTGGATCTTCGCGCGCGCGGGGCGCGGCTCATCGCTCGTCGTCAGGGGCGCGCATGTGCCTTTCGGATCGGAGCCTGATGGGCAGCCACTCTCCGACCATTTCGGCTATGTCATATCCTATGACCGTCAGCGCCCGCAGTTGGCGATGGCCGATGCCCCAGCCGCCAGCGCAAGGGATCATCGCTGATGCGCGGACGGCATCTACTGGCTTTGGCGATGGTGGCGTTGCAGGGTACCACTGCAGCGGCACAGGACAAGATCATCGATCAGAGCATCAGCTATGCGCTGAAGCCAGCGATATGGCGATCGCCCCTTGTGGAAGCGCGTAGCACCACGCCGGATTATGGCCTGATAGGCGCGATCCGCCCGCTTTCGGGTGACGAGCCGGATCATGTCATGGCCCTGCGCCTCCAGCGCCAGAGCCGCCGGTTCGTCGCTGCGCAGGCAGACACCGCATGGCCATTAAATGCACGGGGTTACGATCACCGCCCACGCAGCCGTACCCGAATGCTCCTGGTCGATGATCATTTTGCCCTTTCCGATCAGATAGCGATGACGCTCGGCTTTGCCGGGGTGAAGGTCAGCAACCGCAATGCCAATGTGACGATCGGCAGCGGCGACGATCGGCTGCGCGCACATGACTGGTTCATGCCCCATGCCAGCGTTCACTTCCGTCCCATCCCGGCACTCACTTTGTCGATGGACTATAACGAAGCCATGCGCGCCTATGGGGATACCGGATTTACCGGCCCGCTTGGCCTTTCGCGGCCTGATTTCGAAGCGTTGCGCCGATCCTTGCGGCCTGAAAAGAGCCGTGTCGCGTCGGTAGGCGGCCAATGGTCGGGCGGCGACATGACGGTCACGACCAGCCTTTATCGCGCCGACGTCCGCAATGGCCTGTCCTTTGCGCACCGGGCCTATCTGCCGGTCAATATCGGGTCCGCCAGCCTGTTGGGCGTGAAGATGATGGCCCGGCACCAGTTGACGCCGCAGATCGACTGGTCCGTTCGCTACCAGCAGGCGGCGGTTGAAACCATGACCGGGCGATCGGTGCAGGAACGGGAAATGACCCTGGCCGCCGCCTGGACTGTCGGGCCGTGGCGCGTCGCGGCGCAGGGATCGCATACCGGTCGTGCGGCGCTTGCGCTGCCGGGTGCCCAGCAATCGCCGCTGCGTGCGGAAGGCAGCATCGAATATGCGCCGGTGCAAACGGGTCGCCGGCGTTTGCGCCTTGCCGCGCGCTTCATCAATCCCAGCCGCCTTGTCAGCAACGGCGCCTTTGGCCCTGCGCCAGCGGGGAGCGTCCATGCGGTCGATCAGGCGCGGGCCGTGATGTTCAGCGCTGACATGGGCTGGTAAGCGTCCTCCCCTGTCATGACCAAGGCCGTGCGCGCCCACACGCTCTCCATTTTCCTGCTGGTGCTCGCCGTGCTGTTGGGCATCGCAGCGTTCCGGCCGATCGACCATGATGAAGGGCAATATGTCGCCGCGGTCGCATTGATGCGATCGGGTCTGCCCTATCGCGATTTCGCCTATCTCCAGACGCCGCTGCAACCGCTGATCTTCGCGCCGCTGGCATGGCTGTGCGAGGGCTGGCTGTTTCTTGCCCTGCGCGCGGTCAATGCCTTGTGCGCGGCAGGGGCGGCGGCCCTGCTATTTCGGGCCCTGTGCAGGGAGGGTGGATCGTCGCGCAACGCCGGGATCGCGACCATCGCGCTCGTCACCTGCCATGCTTTCCTGTTTGCTGCCACGGTCGCGCGCAACGATGCCTTGCCCTTGCTGCTGCACATGGCGGGCCTCGCGCTGCTGCTGGGCGCGCTCGGTCAGGCTCGCCGCCCATTGTCTTACATGCTCGCCGGGCTGTTGCTGGGCGCAGCGGCGTCAGCCAAGATCAGCTATGGCCTGCCCGCCGCCGCCATCGGCTTGTTCACGCTGCTGAACATGCGCCGGGTTGGGCCGATGAACGTTCTGGCTCTGGCGGCAGGGGGATGGCCGGTGGATTGCCTATCCTGATCCTGTGGGGGATCGCGCCAGACGCCGCCTGGTTCGGCATTATCGACTATAGCCTGAAGGCGCCATTGGAATGGCAAATGCTGAACCAGCGGGCCTATATGGTGGAAACGCCGCTCAGCGCGGTGCGGCTGCTACGCTTTCTGGCGCAGGGCCCAGCCCTGTTTGCGCTTATCATGATAGGGATGGCGCGCCTTCGACATGGGAAATCTTCCATGGCAGAGGGGCTGCTGAACTTCGTGATCCTGGCGGGGTTGGTCGCTGCATGGCTGCCCCGACCCATTTATGCCCAATATCTGGTGCCGTTGCTGCCAGCGCTGTTTCTCCGCTTCGGCTTGATGCTGGATGACCTGCGCTGGTCGCGCCCCGCGATCACCGCCATTTTGATATTGTGCATGGGGGCAGGGGTCGCCGAAACGGCAATCCGCATTGCCCCGAACGTCGCAAGCGCCGACAGTCCCATCCTGTCGGCAACGATGGACGCTCATGCGATCGGGCGGATCGTGCGCGCCGCCGGTGTGACTGGTCCGATCGTCAGCCTGACGCCGGAACGGGTCGCTGACAGCGGGATTAGGCTCGATCCGCGTTTTGCCGCAGGCCCGTTCCTGTTTCGCACGCGCAACCTGCTCACCCCGGCGCAGCGGGCCGCATTTCATGTCCTGAATGGCGACAGCGTCGCGGAAGGCCTGACCCGCTATCCGCCCGCAGCGATCGTGACGGGTCAGGAAAGCGCGCCTTCGCCTGCCAGTCCCCAGGGTCTCGAATCGCCCCTGATCGCCTGGGCCAAGGCGCAAGGCTATAGCGCCACGACGCTGCCATCGGGTGCGGTCACGCTGTATCTCCAACGGGAATGATGGTCAGGCGATCATAGCTCTCATTCGCCATCCATATGGCGGCGACGGGCCGCGCGGGCATGTTTCGCCCTGGGGTAAGCGCATTTTTGCAACGATCCGTGCAAGTCATTCTATTGGATCGGTAGGGCAGGATGGGCCTAAAGGGGGGCCATGGCCCGCCTGTCAAAGCCTTCCTTCCTGCCAGACCCGTTTCTGCTCTGCCTGATCGCGACGGTGGCAGGGGCGTCTTTCGCACCGGTGCGCGGCGCGGCCATATCCTGGGTGAGGGCAGCGACGGACTTTGCGATCGCGTTGCTATTTTTCCTGCACGGGGCAAAATTGTCGCGCGCCGCGGTGCTTGCGGGGGCGGGCAACTGGCGGTTGCACCTTTATGTGCTGGCCTCGACCTATATGCTTTTTCCGGCGATTGGCCTCAGCCTCGTCGCCCTTTTGCGCGGCTATGGCGATGGCTTGCTGTTGACCGGCCTCCTCTATCTCAGCCTGCTGCCATCGACGGTCCAGTCCTCTATCGCCTTTACCGCCATAGCGGGTGGCAATGTCGCTGCGGCGGTATGCAGTGCATCCCTGTCCAACATTGTCGGCATCATCCTGACGCCGCTTCTGGTCGGCCTGTTCATGGCGGTGGATGGCGGAGGCAGCGGCTTTTCCTGGCATTCGGTGCAGGCCATCGCGCTGCAATTGCTGGTGCCTTTTCTGGCGGGCCATCTGCTGCGGCCCTGGATCGGCGCATTCATCGATCGCCACAAAAAGCTGTTGATGCCGGTCGATCGCGGGTCGATCCTGCTGGTCGTCTATACAGCGTTCAGTGCCGCCGTGGTCGGTGGTATCTGGTCGCAGGTGGGCATTGCGGACCTGTTGCTGCTATTGCTGCTCAGTCTGTTGATGCTGATCATCGTAATGGGCGCGATTCTGGGTCTTGCGCGCCTGGTCGGCCTGCCGCGCGCGGACATGATCGTCTTGCTGTTCTGCGGGTCCAAGAAAAGCCTGGTGTCGGGCGTGCCGATGGCGGGCGCGCTTTTCCCCGCCGCGCAGGTTGGCGTCATCATCCTGCCGCTGATGATCTTTCACCAGATCCAGCTGTTCCTCTGCGCCGCGCTGGCGGGTCGCTTTGCGCGAGGCGGGGCAACACTTCAACGCCCGGCGCTGCCGCGCACCGGGGCAGAGATTGAGGATGCTGCGCAGAGGCGGGGCCTGACCATCGCCGAACCCTGCATGGCGGGCGTCAGCGCCAATCTGGCGCTGCTGGATCGTCATGCCGACACCTTGTTTGCGGCTGGAAAAGCGTGAAGCAGGCCGTCGAGATCGCCGCCGCTGTCCGGTCGGGAAAGACCAGCGCCATGGCCGTGCTGGAGCAATGCCTGGCCGGATTGGCGGCCGAAGGCGGGCGACTGGTCGCGGTGACGCGCATTCTGGCCGATCGCGCCCGGTCGGAGGCAGCCGCCGTCGATGCCGCCATCGCGGCAGGGCACGAAGCCGGACCATTGGCGGGCGTGCCCTATGGCGTGAAGGATCTGTTCGATGTGCGCGGCCTGCCCACCACGGCCGGGTCCAGCCTTTATGCCGATGCGCCGCCAGCGCAATCCGATGCGGAGGCCATATGCCGCCTGCGCGCTGCCGGGGCGGTGCTGGTCGCGACGCTCAACATGGACGAATTCGCCTATGGCTTCGCCACCATCAACGCGCGGCACGGCACGACCCGCAACCCCCATGCTCCTGACCGGCTGGCTGGCGGATCATCGGGGGGATCGGCGGCGGTAGTGGCAGCGGGGCTTCTGCCCTTCTCGCTTGGCTCCGACACCAATGGATCGATCCGCGTTCCCGCCAGCCTGACCGGCATTTACGGCATCAAGCCCAGCCACGGCGCGCTGCCGATGGGCGGGGTATTTCCCTTCGCCGACAGTTTCGACGATATTGGTCCCTTCGCCGTCTCCGTGGCGGACATGCGGTCTATCTGGGACGTGCTGGCCGAAAGGCAGGCAGCGCAGGATGATCCGATCCGCATCGCGCGATTGGGCGGGCGGTTTCGTGACAATGTCGATCCCGATCAGATCGCCGCGATGGATGCCATTGCGCCCGACGCGCCCCTGATCGAACTACCCGACATTGCCCGCGCGCGCTCTGCCGCTTTCCTGATCACCGCAGCGGAAGGCGGCAGATTGCACCGAGAGGCGCTCACCCGCGACGCAATGGCGTTCGATCCTGCCACGCGGGACCGGCTGATCGCAGGGGCCCTGTTGCCCGACGCCCTCTATGACGCGGCGCAGGCGTTTCGCGCGGAATATAGGCAACGCATCGCAGACATCATGGCGGACTATGATGTGCTGCTGGCCCCCGCAACGCCCTGTCCCGCGCCGCTGATCGCCGATCCGCAGATATTGATCGACGGCGCGCTGTCGCCAGCCCGCGCAGACCTGGGCATTCACAGCCAGCCGATCAGCTTCACCGGCCTGCCATCGCTCAGCGTGCCGCTGCGCCGTCCGGGTCGCTTGCCGCTGGGGCTGCAATTGATCGGCAGGGAAGGGGGCGAAGCGACATTATTCCGTTTCGCCGCCCTATTGGAAGACAAGGGGCTGACCGGCATAACATGGCCAGCGGGCGCATATCAGGGGACGCATAATGACGGACGTGGCGGTACAGCCGGGGGCGGGGGGGCTCGAACGCTATTTCGGCCTGTGGGAACGGGGAACGTCGGCCCAGACGGAGGTGCTGGCCGGTTTCACCACCTTTCTGACCATGGCCTATATCGTGCTGGTCAATCCCGCTATCCTGGGACAGGCGGGGATGCCGATTGCAGCGGTGGCGGCGGCGACCTGTTTTGCGGCGGCCTTTGGATCGATCCTGATGGGGCTGGTCGCCAACACGCCGCTGGCACTGGCGCCGGGCATGGGCCTCAACGCCTATTTCAGCTTCACCGTGGTCCAGCAGATGGGCGTCCCCTGGCCGGTTGCGCTGGGTTGTGTGTTCATTTCAGGGATCGCCTTCCTGATCCTGACGCTGACCGGCGTGCGGCAGATGATCGTCGCGGCCATACCGATGCATCTGTTCGCCGCAGTTGCGGGCGGGATCGGCCTGTTCATCGGGTTTATTGGCCTCAAAAATGCCGGGATCATCGTCGCCAATCCTGCGACTTTCGTGGCATTGGGTGATTTGAAGGCACCAGGCGCCGCTCTGGCCCTGTTCGGCCTGCTGGTCATCGGCGTGCTCAGCGTCTGGAACGTGCGCGGCGCGATGCTGATCGGCATCGTCGCGACCACTTTGGTAGGATGGCTATGTGGCCAGGTCGTCATCAATCCGGAACCCTACAGCCTTGACGCCTTGACCGGCACCGCCTTCCAGCTTGACCTGTCGGGCGTGTTCGGCCTGACCGGCAGCCATGGGCTAGGTCTCCTTGAAATCCTCTTCGTCTTTCTCTTCGTCGACCTGTTCGACAATATCGGCACGCTGGTCGCAGTGACCAAGCGGGCGGGACTGATCGACAAGGCGGGTCGCATTCCCGGCCTCAATCGCATCCTCATCACCGACGCGGCAGCCACGATCGTCGGATCGGTCGCAGGGACCAGCACCGTCACCTCCTATGTCGAAAGTGCGGCGGGCGTGCAGGCGGGCGGGCGTACCGGGCTGACCGCTGTGGTCACCGGCCTGCTATTCCTGGCGACCATGTTCGTTGCCCCCTATGCCCAGATCGTCCCGCTGGCCGCGACCGCGCCCGCTCTCATCGTCGTTGGCGGGTTGATGCTGTTGCCGCTGACTGAAATCGAGTGGGAAGACCCGCTTTCGGCCATTCCCGCCTTTCTGACCGTGGCGATGATCCCGCTCACTTTTTCGATCGCCAACGGCCTTGCCTTTGGCATCACGGCCCATGCGATATTGAAGCTGTTGCGCGGCACGGCGACACGCGCTGACTGGTTCCTATTCCTGCTCGCTGGCCTGTTCGTTGTCCGCTTCATCTGGATGAGCGCAGCATGATCCGCGCGCTCTTCCTCGCCCTATGCGCGCTATTGCTGCCCCTGTCCGTGCAGGCAAAGCCGCTCGACCGGACCCCGCGTACAGTGGTCATGACCGCCTTTGCGCCAGAATGGGATGCGCTCGCTCATACCGTCGCCAAGCCCCGAACCTATAAGGTCAACGGCCTCACTTTCCTGACCGGCACCATGGCGGGCAAGCCGGTGCTGCTGATGCAGAGCGGCGTCAGCATGGTCAACGCCGCAATGAATACCCAATTGGTACTGGATCGTTTCACGGTGAAGCGGATCGTCTTTTCCGGCATTGCAGGCGGGGTCGATCCGGCCCTGTCGATCGGCGATGTCATCGTCGCGGAAGATTGGGCGCAATATCTGGAAGTGTCCTTCGCGCGCCAGACGCCGCAGGGCTGGGTTGTCCCCGAACCTGTCGATGCCGACGCGCCGCCGCCCTTTGGCATGATGTTCCCGCGCGGGGTGCGGCTGGGCAATGCGACCGACGCGCCGCGCCGCCATTATCGGCAGGCCGTCGATCCGGCATTGCTGGCGATCGCCCGCAAAATCGCGCCGGGCCTTACCCTGCGCCGTTGCGTGGAAGGGCAGGCGACCAGCGCAACCTGCCTCGCGCATGAACCCAAAATCGTGGTTGGCGGCACGGGCGTCAGCGCCGGGGTCTATGCCGACAATGCCGAATTTCGCGACTATCTGGCCAAGGCGTGGAAAGCGCGCGTTCTGGACATGGAAAGCGCGGCGGTGGTGCAGGTCGCCTATGCCAATCAGGTGCCGGTCATCGTGTTCCGCAGCCTGTCCGATCTGGCCGGGGGAGATGCTGGCGCGAACCAGATGACGACGTTCATGGCGCTGGCATCGGTCAACAGCGCCGATGTCGTGCGCGCCTTCGTTGCTGCGCTGCCGGACTAGGACGATGGCGCTTTCCACCATCAGCGGCACGAACGGTATGGTAACCGCCCCCCATTTTCTGGCGGCGCAGGCGGGTTGCGACGTGCTGAAGGACGGCGGCAACGCCGTTGAAGCCGCGGTTGCCGTCGCAGCCACGCTGGCTGTGGTCTATCCCCACATGACCGGCATCGGCGGGGACAGTTTCTGGCTGGTTGCCGAGCCGGATGGCGCAGTCCACAGCGTCCATGGCTGCGGCGGGGCCGCAGCGCGCGCAGACCTTGGCCTCTATGCCGGGATGGACGCGGTGCCCACACGCGGGCCGCTTGCCGCCAATACGGTGGCGGGGACGGTGTCTGGCTGGGCGGCGATACTGGAAAGCGGTGGGGGCAGGCTGCCCCTGTCCCGTCTGTTGCGCGACGCCATCCACCATGCCGATACTGGCGTAGCGGTGACCAGCGGCGGCGCGGCCATCGCAGCGGCCAAGGGCGCGGAGCTGCGCATCCAGCCCGGCGCCTATGCCGCTATCTTCGAGCCGGAAGGCCGCCCCTTGCGCGAAGGCGACAGGCTGCGCCAGCCCGCCCTCGCCGCGACGCTGCGGCGGATCGCCGACGATGGCCCGACCGATTTCTACGCCGGCGCGCTGGCCGATATGGTCGCGCTGGATCTGGCGGAGTTGGGCAGCCCGGTTGGTCGCGATGATCTGGCCGCGCATCAGGCAAGCCGACCCGCGCCGCTCAAGACCCGCATCACCGGCATTGACCTCTACAACAGCGCCCCGCCGACGCAGGGCTTTGCGTCGCTGATGATCCTCGCCTTGTTCGACCGGTTGCGCGCGGTTCAGGCGGACGGCTTTGATCATGTTCACGGCCTGGTCGAGGCGACCAAGCAGGCCTTCCTGCTGCGCGATACCCATGTCGGCGACCCCGCTTTCCATGATTTCGACTATCAGGGACTGCTCGATGATCCCGCCGCGCTGGACACCATCGCTGCCTCGATCGACCCGGCCCGCGCCATGCCCTGGCCTCGCCCGTCGGCACAGGGGGACACATGCTGGTTCGCCGCCGCAGACAAGGACGGGCGGATGGTAAGCGCCATCCAGTCCACCTACTTCGAGTTCGGATCGGGGCTGGTGCTGCCGCGCACCGGCATCACCTGGCAGAACCGGGGCAGCAGCTTTCGTCTGGCAGCGGACGGCTGGAACGCGCTTCGGCCCGGACGCAAGCCGTTCCATACGCTCAACCCCGCGCTTGCCCGTTTCGATGATGGGCGCCTCATGGCCTATGGCACGATGGGCGGGGAGGGGCAGCCCCAGACCCAGGCTGCGCTCTTCTCCCGCTACGCCCGTTTCGGCGTCGATCTCCAGCAGGCGATCAGCGCGCCCCGCTGGCTGCTGGGGCGGACATGGGGCGAGAACAGCACGACATTGAAGCTGGAGGACGGGTTCGACGACAAGCTCTACACCGATCTTGCAGCGGCAGGCCATGATGTCGAGCGGGTCGGGCCGCTGACCGCGATGATGGGCCATGCCGGGGCGATCGTTCGCCATGGCGATGGCCGCCTGGATGGGGCGACCGATCCGCGCAGCGACGGACAGGTGGCGGCATGGTGAGCGGAGGCGCAAGAGCGGTGGCGCGCTGCGACGCACTGGGCGTCGCGCCCTATAGCGACATGGCGCATGGTCTCTATCGCGGCTATCTGACCAAGGCCTATGCCGCGGCGCAGGAAGCGCTCGCCGGATGGATGGCGCAGGCGGGCATGGCCGTGCGCCGCGATGCCGCCGCCAACCTTATTGGTCGCTATGAAGGCACGTTGCCTGGCGCGCCCACTCTGCTCATTGGCAGCCATCTCGACAGCGTGCGCGATGGGGGGCGCTATGATGGGCCGCTTGGCATCATGCTGGGTGTCGAGGCCGTGGCGACCCTGCAACAGAACGGCCAGCGCCCGCCTTTCCCGATCGAAGTCATTGCTTTTGGGGATGAGGAAGGGTCTCGCTTTCCCGCAGCCATGCTCACCAGTCGTGCAGTTGCCGGGACTTTGGCTCTCGACGCACTCGATCTTGTGGATGCGGACGGTGTGGCGCTGGCGCATGCGGGCGTCAACCTGTCCAACTATCTGTCCGCGGCCCGCGCGCCCGGCTCCACCCTTGCCTATCTTGAAGCCCATATCGAACAGGGGCCGGTGCTGGAGGCCGAGGGACTGGCCGTTGGGACAGTGACCGGGATCGCCGCCCAATTGCGCTATCAGGCGATCGTCAGGGGCATGGCCGGTCATGCGGGCACGAGTTCGATGCCGCTGCGGCGCGATGCGCTGGCTGGCGCTGCCGAAATGATCCTGGCGATCGAGGGGATCGCCCGCGCCGATGCGTCCGATCTGGTCGCGACGGTGGGACGGATAGAGGCGATGCCGGGCGCGCCCAATGTCATAGCAGGCGAAGTCCGCTTCACGATCGACATAAGATCAGGTGACGCGGCGCGTCGTGATCGGGCCGCGGAAGCTATATGCGATGCGCTGGCCGGCATAGCCGATCGCCGCGATCTCGATTTCGCGATCCAGCGCGTCCACGACCTGCCCGCCAGCCCGTGCAACGTGGCGCTCATGGACCTGATGGACGCCGCCATCGCGGCTGTGGGGCATCCGGTCCGCCGCCTTGTATCGGGGGCGGGGCATGACGCCATGGTCATGGCAGCGCTCTGTCCTACGGCCATGCTCTTCATCCGTTGTCGGCACGGTATCAGCCATAATCCGGCCGAACATGTCGACCCCGCCGACGTTGATGTGGCATTGCAGGTCATGCTTGGCTTTATCGACCGATTGGGAGCGACATTTGACCCCGCTTGATCCTCTGCTCTTTGGCGAAATCGACCCGCCGCAACGCCTGTTGATGGGGCCGGGGCCGGTCAACGCCCATCCCCGCGTGCTGCGCGCCATGGCGGCCGATCTGCTGGGTCAGTTCGACCCGGAAATGACCGGCTATATGAACCAGGTCATGGCGCTCTATCGCCCGATTTTCGGCACGCAGAACCAATGGACCATGTTGATCGACGGGACAGCCCGCGCGGGAATAGAGGCGGCGCTGGTGTCGCTGGTCGCGCCGGGCGACACGGTGCTGGTGATCGACTTTGGTCGCTTCGGGCTGCTGCTGCGTGAAATATTGACCCGTATCGGCGCGGTCATCGAAACCGTCGACGCGCCCTGGGGCGAAGTCGTGCCGATGGAGGCGATCGCCGCCGCCATCGCCCGCACCGGCCCCAGGATCGTGGCTTGCGTTCATGGCGACACGTCCACGACCATGGCCCAGCCGCTCGATGGCCTTGGCGACCTGTGCCGGGCGGCTGGCGCGCTCTGCTATGTCGATGCGACCGCCACTATCGGTGGCATGGAAATTGCTGCCGATCGATGGGGCGTCGATGTCGTGACCGGCGGGCTGCAAAAATGCCTCGGCGGCCCGTCCGGTTCTGCCCCCATCACCATTTCGGATCGCGCGGCTGATCATATTTTTGCTCGCCGTCATACCGAAGCGGGCATCCGCAGCGCCGACAGCGTCGATGGCGCAGGTCCGCGTATCGGTTCCAACTATTTCGACCTCGCCATGATCATGGATTACTGGTCCGACAAGCGGTTGAACCATCATACCGAAGCCACATCCATGCTGTACGCAGCGCGGGAATGTGCGCGCGTGATGCTGGGGGAGGGGCTGGAGGCGCGCTATGCCCGCCACGCCGCCGCAGGCCGGGCCATGAGCGCAGGGTTGCGCGCCATGGGCCTTACTTTGTTTGGCGATGACATCCATCGCATGACCAATGTGACCGGCGTGTTCATCCCCGATGGCGTCGATAATGACCGGGTCCGGGCCGCCATGCGCGATCATTTCGAAATTGAGATCGGCACCGCCTTCGGGCCGTTGCAGGGCCGCATCTGGCGGATGGGCGCGATGGGCTACAATGCCATGAAGCATAAGGTGTTGATAACACTGGGCGCTCTGGAAGCTTGTCTGCTGCGTGAAGGTTTCGCCCTGCCGCCCGGCGCAGCGGTCCCGGCAGCGTTGGAGGCGTGGGACGCATGAGTGTTGATCGCGATTATGTCATCCTCCCCTTGCAGGGGAGGTGGCTGGCCGCAGGCCAGACGGAGGGGTGTCTTTCTCTCGATAGGGGAACACCCCTCCACCATTCGCTTCGCGAACGGTCCCCCTCCCCCAAAGGGGGAGGATTTATGTGGGGAATGCGTTCATGAATCGCGATCTCATCGGCTATGGCCAGCACCCGCCTGACCCGCGCTGGCCCGGTGGCGCGCGCATCGCGGTCCAGTTCGTCGTCAACTATGAAGAAGGCGCGGAAAATAGCGTCCTCAACGGCGACAAGGGGTCCGAAGCCTTCCTGTCGGACATGGTCGGGGCGGCAAGCCACCCGGCGCGGGCGATGGCGATGGAAAGCCTGTATGAATATGGCAGCCGCGCCGGTTTCTGGCGCTTGCATCGCCTGTTCACCGAACGCGGCCTGCCCGTGACCATATTCGGCGTCGCCAATGCCATGGCGATGAACCCCGGTGCGGTAGAGGCCATGCTGGCGGCGAATTGGGAAATCGCCAGCCACGGCCTTAAATGGATCGACTATCAATATGTCCCCGAAGAGGTGGAACGCGCCCATATCGCACAGGCCATCGCGCTGCATGAAAAGCTGACCGGCACTCGCCCGCTCGGCTGGTATCAGGGCCGCACGTCGCCCAACACCGCGCGGCTGGTGCGCGAAGAAGGTGGCTTCGTCTATGACGCGGACAGCTATGCTGACGACCTGCCTTATTATGCAGAAGGGCAGCTGATCGTCCCCTACACGCTCGACGCCAACGACATGAAGTGCGTTGCGCTTAACGGCTTTACCGATGGCGAGCAGTTCTTCCGCTATCTGCGCGACACGTTCGATCAGCTGCGTGCCGAGGGTGGCCGGATGATGTCGGTCGGCCTGCACGGTCGCATCGCCGGGCGACCGGCCCGCGCCGCCGCGCTCGCCCGCTTCCTGGACCATGTCATCGCCAGCGGCGATGCCTGGGTCGCCCGGCGCATCGACATTGCCCGCCACTGGATGGAGGTCCACCCCGCATGACCATAGACGATCCGATCCTGCTCGCCGAAGTCACCGCTGCCTTCATGGAATATGAGCGCGCGCTGATGGCGGATGATGTGCCCGCCATGGACGGGCTGTTCCATGACGCGCCCACCACCAACCGTTATGGCGTGGGCGAAGTGCTCTATGGCATTGAAGAGATCCGCGAATTCCGCAAGGGCCGCGGCGGATCGCCGCAGCGCAAGCTGGGGAAGGTGGCGATCACCGTCTATGGCGACAGCTTCGCTACCGCTGACGCCGAATTTTTCCGCGACAATAGCGAGCGGCGTGGCCGCCAGACCCAGAGCTGGGTCAAATTCGCGGATGGCTGGAAGGTCGTATCGGCCCATGTCAGTCTGGAGGGCAATACGCATTGACTGCGCTGTTCGAACATAGTCCCTGGGTCGAGGCGCGGGCGGACGCGCGGCCATCGTCGGGCAACCGCCATGCCGACCTGATGGCGGTTGTCCATGACGCGACGCCCGACGAACAATTGGCGCTGATCCGCGCGCATCCTGAACTGGCGGGCAAGGCGGCGATTGACAAGACACTGACCGATGCCTCCGCCGCTGAACAGGCGTCGGCGGGTTTGGATCGACTGACCAGCCAAGAATATGCACGGTTCCACGCCTTGAACGCGGCCTATAGCGCGCGCTTCGATTTCCCCTTCATCATCTGCGTGCGGCTGACCGACAAGGCGGGTATATTGGCCGCCATGGAGCAGCGGCTCAGCCATGGGCGCGACGAAGAGATCGCAACCGCGCTTGCCCAGATTGGCGAGATCGTCCGGCTGCGGCTGGAGGATATGGCATGAGCCTGGCCGCGCTGGAATCCGAGCTGGCCCGGCAACTCGTGCTGATCGGCCATGGCGGCGCCGACTGGACCCGTCCGCGCACCCATCCGAACGGGCATGTCCATGACGTCATCATCGTCGGCGGCGGGCAGAGCGGCCTGGCCGCAGCCTTTGGCCTGCTGCGCGAGCGTGTGTCCAACATCCTGGTCATCGACGAAAATCCTGCCGGGCTGGAAGGTCCATGGGACACTTATGCGCGGATGATAACCCTGCGCACGCCCAAGGAACTCAACCCCATCGATTTCGGTATTCCGGCGCTGACCTATCGCGCCTGGTGGGAAGCGCAGCATGGCGCGGCGGGCTGGGAGGCGGTCGACAAGATCGCGCGTGGCGACTGGATGGCCTATCTGCGCTGGTATCGTCGCGTCTTGAACCTGCCAGTGCGCAACGACACCAAACTCTCCCTGATCGAGCCGATGGAGGATGGCGTTCACCGCCTGCATCTGGACGGTCAGCCGCCGCTACTGGCGCGCAAGGTGGTGCTGGCGACCGGCATACAGGGCGGTGGCGAATGGCACGCGCCCGCCATGATCCGCGACGCCCTGCCCCGCGACCGCTACGCCCATACCAGCGAACCGATCGACTTTGCCGCGCTCGCTGGCAAGCGCATCGGCATATTGGGGGGAGGGGCCTCGGCCTTCGACAATGCCAATGCGGCGCTGAGCCTCGGCGTGGGTGAGGCGCATGTCTTCATACGCCGCCCCGTGCTGCCGCGCATCAACCCGATCCGCTTCATGGAACGGGTCGGTTTCACCGGCCGCTATCCCGCGCTGTCAGACGCGGACAAATATGCGGTGATGGCGTCGTTTCTTGGCCATAACCAGCCGCCCACCAACGACACGTTCGATCGCGCAGCCGCCTGGCCCGGCTTCGACCTTCATCTGGGCGCGCCCTGGCTGTCGGTCGATCTGATCGACGATCAGGTATGCGTGACCACGCCGCAGGGTGCGTATGCGTTCGATTTCGTGATCCTGTCGACCGGCCTTGTCAGCGACCCCGGCCTGCGCAGCGAACTGGGCGCGGTCGCGCCGCATATCGCGCGCTGGGCCGATCGTTTCACCCCTCCGCCCGGCGGCGCCAATGCGCTGATCGATACGCATCCTTATCTGGGCGAGGGCTTTGAACTGATACCCCGGACCGAAGCTGGCGCAGCGGCGCTGCACGGACTGTTCGCCTTCAACTATTCAGCGCTCATCAGCCTTGGCCTGTCGGCATCCGCCCTGTCGGGCCTGCAAACCGCGCTGCCCCGGCTGCTGCGCGGCATCACCGACCAGCTTTTCCTGGATGACCGCACCGCGCTGGTCGCTGACCTGCTGGCCTATGATGAAGCGGAATTTGTCGGGCAGTGGCCAAAACCCCAAGAGGAGGCAGCATGATGGCCAGCCTTTCCACCCATGTCCTCGACACCAGCCATGGCTGCCCCGCCGCCGACGTCGCGCTGCGCCTGCTCCATAGCGACGGGACGATCCTGTTCGCCGGTGTGACTGATGCCGATGGCCGCTGCCCCGGCCTGCCGCCGGTCGCGCCGGGGCGCTATCGGCTGGAATTCGCGATTGCCCGCTATTTTGCCGGGCGCGGCGTTGCGCTGGCCGATCCGCCCTTCCTCGACTCCGTCATCATCGATTTCGGCATTGCCGATGGGAGCCATTATCACGTCCCCTTGCTCGTCTCGCCCTATGGCTATTCAACCTATCGGGGCAGTTGAAATGAGCGTGCAATTCCTGCTGGATGGCGATCTGGTCGAGATCGCCGATGTCGATCCCACCGCTACCCTGCTCGATCATCTGCGCTACAGGATGCGCCGCACCGGCACCAAGGAGGGCTGCGCGGAGGGCGATTGCGGTGCCTGCACCGTGCTGGTTGGCGATCTGGATGGCGACGCTATCGTCTGGCGCGCGGTCAATGCCTGCATCCTGTTCTTGCCGATGCTGGATGGTCGCGCACTGCTGACCGTCGAAAGCCTGGCGCCCGCCGGCGCGCTTAATCCGTTGCAGGCATGCATGGCTGCCAATGGCAGTTCGCAATGCGGCTTTTGCACGCCGGGGTTCGTCATGTCGCTCTATGGTCGCTGCGTCGGGGCAAGTGGGCATGACCTGCCGGTCGCCGACGTGCTGGCGGGCAATCTGTGCCGTTGCACAGGCTATGGCCCCATCCTGGCCGCAGCCGATGCCACCGGGCCGCTGGAGCGGGACGACACGGCAACCGCGGTCGCGCTGAAGGCGTTGCGCGAGCGGCCCGCAGCATCAGGCCAGCATGGCGATCGCCGCTGGTTCGCGCCGCGCAGTGGAGCCGAGCTTGCTGACCTGCTCGCCGACCATCCCGATGCGCGCATGGTCGCGGGCGCCACCGATGTGGGCCTTTGGGTGACGAAGGGATTGCGGAGCATCGACACGCTGATCTTTCTGGGCGACGTTACCGAATTACAGACGATCGAGGAAAGCCCTGCAGGCGTCCGGCTGGGCGCGGGGGTGCGCTATGCCGACGCCCACGCCGCCTTTGCCCGCCTTCATCCCGATCTGGGCGAACTTACCCGCCGGATCGGCGGGCTTCAGGTGCGCAATGCCGGGACGGTCGGCGGCAATATCGCCAATGGATCGCCCATCGGGGATGGTCCGCCCGCATTCATCGCGCTTGGGGCGGAACTGACGTTGCGCAGCCGGGACGGGCGACGGACGATGGCGCTGGAGGACTATTTCCTCGACTATGGCAAGCAGGATCGTCGCCCCTGGGAATTTGTCGAAAGCCTGTGGATTCCGCGACCCGATTCCCAAGCCATCATCCATATCGCCAAATTGTCCCGCCGCTTCGACAGCGATATTTCAGCGGTCTGCGGTGCATTTCATCTGGCCGTCGCTGACGGGATCGTGACCGGCGCGCGTGTCGCCTTTGGCGGCATGGCGGCCACGCCGCGCCGGGCGCCGATGTGCGAAGCCGCGCTGACGGGTCAGCCTTTCACGCTGGCGACGGTGGAAAAGGCGGCTGACGCGCTGCGCGCCGACTATGCCCCCCTCTCCGACGTTCGCGGGTCCGCTGCCTATCGCCTCGACGCCGCCGCCAATCTGCTGCTGCGCCTCTGGCACCGGGAACAGGGGCAGGCCGTGTCGGTGCTTGGTCTGGAAGCCGTCCATGGCTGATCGCGATCCTGCATGGCATGTTCTGCCCAAGCCCTCACACCCGCATGACAGCGCGCCGCTCCATGTCACGGGCGCGGCCCGCTATGCCGATGACGGGCCGGAACCTGTCGACATGCTCCATCTGGCTTTTGGCCAGAGCGCCCATGCCCATGCCCGCATCCGGTCCATGGACCTGTCTGCCGTCCGGGCGGCCGAAGGTGTCGTGCATGTCTTTACCGCCGCCGACATCCCCGGCGCGAATGATGTCAGTCCGGTCGCAGGCGACGATCGGCTGCTGGCCGATGGCGAAGTGATCTGCGTTGGACAAGCCATCTTCCTGGTCGCCGCCACCAGCCAGCGCGCGGCGCGCAAGGCCGCCCGCCTCGCCAGTATAGACTATGAACCATTGCCCGCCTGCCTGACGATCGCGGCGGCGCAGGCGGCCAAGTCACTGATCGAACCGACCCAGCGGATGGCGCGCGGCGATGCTGCTGCTGCGCTGGCCAGCGCGCCCCATCGCATGACTGGCAGCTTCGATATGGGCGGGCAGGATCATTTCTATCTGGAGGGGCAGGTCGCTGTCGCGACACCGGGCGAAGATGGCCAGATTCATCTGCTCTGTTCCACCCAGCATCCCAGCGAAATCCAGCATCTGGTCGCCCATATGCTGCATCGCCGCTCCGCCGACGTGACGGTGGAGGTACGCCGCATGGGCGGCGCCTTTGGTGGCAAGGAAACGCAGGCGGCTCTGTTCGCCGCGGCGGCCGCGCTGGTCGCGGACAAAACGGGCCGCCCCGCCAAATTCCGCTGCGACCGGGACGATGACATGGTGATGACGGGCAAGCGGCACGCCTTCCGCGTCACCTATGATGTCGGTTTCGACGCGCAGGGCCATGTACTGGCGCTGCATTTGCGTCTCGCCTCTCGCTGCGGCGCCACGGTCGATCTGTCCCCCGCGATCAACGACCGGGCGATGTTCCATGCCGACAATTGCTATTGGCTGCCGGATGTTGAAATCCTGTCGGAACGGCTCAAGACCAACACCGTGTCCGACACGGCCTTTCGTGGCTTCGGCGGGCCGCAGGGGATGCTGGCGATAGAGCGCGTCATGGACGATGTTGCCGCGCATCTGGGTCATGATCCGCTGGCGGTGCGGTGCGCCAATCTCTATGGTCCCGGTCGCGATGTCGCGCCTTATGGCATGACCATCGCGGACAATATCGCACCGCAACTTATCGCCCGGTTGCGCGCCGACGCCCGTTATGACGCGCGCAGTGCCGCAATCGATGCCTTCAACGCCACCAGCCCGATCATCAAGCGTGGCATAGCCCTAACCCCGGTCAAGTTCGGGATCAGCTTTACGACCACGCACCTCAATCAGGCCGGCGCGCTGGTGCTGGTCTATGCCGACGGGTCGATCCAGATCAATCATGGCGGCACGGAAATGGGGCAGGGGCTGTATATCAAGGTGGCGCAGGTCGTCGCCGACGTCTTTGCCGTGCCGATCGACCGGGTGCGGATCACCGCCACGCGCACCGACAAGGTGCCCAATACATCGGCCACCGCCGCCTCGTCCGGTGCGGACCTGAACGGCATGGCCGCCTATCAGGCGGCGATGACGATCCGCGAACGGCTGACCGGGTTCCTTGCCCGCACCTTCGGCTGCCCCGACAGCGAGGTGCATTTTACCCCCGAAGGCGTGATCGCGGGCACCGAGCGGCTGACCTTTGCGCATCTGTGTCGCAAAGCGCATATTGGCCGCGTTTCGCTTGCCGCCACCGGCTATTATGCGACGCCCGACATTGCCTATGACCGGCAAGCGCATCAGGGACGCCCCTTCTATTATTTCGCCTATGGCGCTGCCGTGTCCGAAGTCGCGATCGACACGCTGACCGGCGAGCATAAGGTGCTGGCCGTCGACATTCTCCATGATGTTGGCCGTTCGCTCAATCGCCAGATCGACATCGGCCAGATCGAGGGCGGCTTCATTCAGGGGCAGGGCTGGCTGACGACCGAGGAACTGGTCTTTGACGATCAGGGCCGCTTGCTCACCCATTCGCCAGCGACCTACAAAATCCCGACCGCGTCGGATCGCCCCGCCCATATGACGATCAGCCTGTGGGACGGGGAGAATGTGGAGCCGACAATCAATCGGTCCAAGGCGGTCGGTGAGCCGCCCTTCATGCTCGCCATCTCGGTCTTTTCCGCCCTGACCCGCGCCGTGGCGGCGGTTGCGCCGGATGTTCGCGCGCTGCCCCGCCTTGACGCCCCCGCCACGCCCGAACGCATATTGCGTGCGGTCAGCGAGCATCGCGCGCGATGAGCGAGTGGCTGGACTGGCTGCGGCACTTTGCAGGCAAGACACCAAGCGCACTGATCACCATCCTGGGCAGCGAAGGCTCCGCGCCGCGTGGGACGGGGACGCGCATGCTGGTCACGCATCAGGGGCTGCATGGCACCATTGGCGGCGGTCAGCTCGAATATCGCGCGGTCGAACAGGCGCGCGCCATATTGGCGCTGCCGCCGGGTCAGTGGCGGGTGCAGGATTATCCGCTTGGGCCGCTGCTGGGCCAATGTTGCGGCGGTCGGGTACGGTTGCTCATTGAACATTGCGATCCCGGCGCCATGGGCTGGCTGGCGGATGCCGCGGACGATCGAATTCTCGTTTCGACGTTCCAATCCGACCGGGTGGAAAGGCATGTGGGCGATCATGCCGTGCCGTCGCCCCCGTCGGCGCGGGGGGACCGTCCCCGCGCGGGCGACTGTCTGGCGGAAATTATCGGTCAGTACCGTCGGCCGCTCTATCTGTTTGGTGCGGGTCATGTCGGTCAGGCAATCGCCCGCCACGCTGCAAACCTGCCATTCCGCCTGTCCTGGTTCGACACGCGCCCGGTTTTCGAAACGATCGATGGGGTCGCCGTCGTGCCGGAGGCAGCAATAGAGCAATGTGTGGCCGACGCGCCTGACGATGCCGCCATTCTCATCCTGACGCATGACCATGGCCTCGACTATCGCCTGACCCAGGCTGCGTTGAGCCGTCCGCCCTGCGCCTATGTCGGCCTGATCGGCTCCGCCACCAAGGGCGCGCGTTTCCATGCGCGGCTGACGCGCGATGGCATCGATGCACAGGCCCGCGCCCGGTTGACCTCGCCGATCGGCGTGCCGGGGGTCATGGGCAAGGAACCCGATGTCATCGCCATCGCCGTCCTGGCCCAACTGCTGCAATTGAGGGCGGCATGATGCAGATGGCCAAGGGGATCAAGGGCTTTCGCGGCGAAATGCTGTCAGTGTCGCGCGATCCGCATCGTCATCCTGATGCCGTTCGCTACGAACCGGATGGGTTGTTCATTGTGGAGGACGGCCTCATCGTCGCACGTGGCGACTATGCAAGTCTGGCCCCCAGCTATCCGGGCATCCCGATCGATCATCTCCCCGGCCTTGTCGTCCCCGGCTTCATCGACGCCCATGTCCATTATGCGCAGATGGATCATATCGCCTCGCACGGCGAACAGTTGCTTGACTGGCTGGATCGCCATATTTTTCCTGCGGAAAAGGCGTTTGCTGATCGCGCCCATGCCGCCAGCCTGGCGAACCTGTTTCTGGACGAGTTGCTGCGCAACGGCACGACCAGCGCGCTTGTCTTTCCTACCGTTCACGCGCATTCGGTCGACGCGCTGTTCGACGCAGCGCTCGACCGGAACATGCGCATTCTATCAGGCAAGATCTTGATGGATCTGGGGCCGGACGGGCTGGCGGACATGCCGGAAAGCGGGCGGGACGAAAGCGAAGCGCTGATCCGCCGCTGGCGGGGGCAGGGACGGCTGGGCTATGCCGTGACGCCGCGCTTCGCCCTCACGTCGTCGGACGCGCAGTTGCAGGTCGCCGGCGCATTGCTGGCCGATCACCCCGACATATTGCTGCACACGCATCTGGCCGAAAATCTCCGCGAATGTTCCGCCGTGGCTGACCGCTTCCCGACGGCACGCGACTATCTCGATGTCTATGACCGCTTTGGTCTGGTCGGTGCCCGGTCGGTTTTTGCCCATGGCGTCCACCTGTCGGACCATGCCTGCACCCGCCTCGCGGAAAGCGGCGCTGGAATCGCCGTCTGCCCCAGTTCCAACCTGTTCCTGGGCTCAGGCTTTTTCAACTTTGGTCAGGCCGATGCCCATGGCGTACGGATTGGCCTTGGCACCGATGTCGGCGCGGGCACATCCTTTTCACTGCTCCATACGGCGGGTCTTGCCTATCAGGCCGCCCTGTCGCGCGATTACCCGCTCGATCCCTTCCGCGCCCTTTATCTGGCGACAGCGGGCAGCGCTACGCTTCTGCATATCGACGATCGGGTCGGCGGGTTGGAGCCGGGGCAGGAAGCGGATTTCGTTCTGCTCGACTGTGCGGCCACGCCGTTACTGGCGCGTCGCACGGCAAAGGCCACGCTTGCAGAGCGCCTCTTCGCGTTGCAAATCCTGGGCGACGACCGCGCCATCGCGCGGACCTACATCATGGGCCAATGCGCCTGGAACCGACAAGGCACAGCATCATGACTGATCTCGACAGCTTCATCCGCGCCCTGCCCAAGGCTGAACTTCATCTGCATATCGAAGGCAGTCTGGAGCCGGAACTCATGTTCGCGCTGGCCGAGCGCAACGGCGTCGCCATTCCCTATGCCAGCGTGGAGGATGTCCGTGCGGCCTATGCCTTTGGCAATTTGCAGGATTTTCTCGACATCTATTATGCCGGGGCAGACGTGCTGCGGACGCAGCGGGATTTCCACGATCTCGCCGCTGCCTATTTCGATCGCGCGGCGGCGGATGGCGTGGTTCATGCCGAACTCATGTTCGATCCGCAGACCCATACAGATCGGGGCATCCCTTTCGCCACGGTTATCGAGGGCCTGCTGTCCGCCATGGCCGACGCGCAGGCGCGCCATGGGATCAGCAGCGCGCTCATCCTCTCCTTCCTGCGTCATCTGAGCGAAGAGGCGGCCTTCGAAACGCTGGCCGCCGCCGAGCCCTGGCTCGACCAGATCGCCGCCGTCGGCCTCGATTCATCCGAAACCGGCCATCCACCCGAAAAATTCGCCCGTGTTTTTGCCGCGGCGAGGGCAATGGGCCTGCGCCTCACGGCCCATGCCGGAGAGGAAGGGCCGCCCGCCTATGTCTATCAGGCGCTCGACCTGCTTCAGGTCGACCGGATCGACCATGGCAATCGCGCGCTGGAGGATGATGCGCTGGTCGACCGGCTGGCACGCGAAGGCATGACGCTCACGGTCTGCCCGCTCTCCAACCTCAAGCTGTGCGTGGTCGATGATCTGGTCAACCATCCGATCGACCGGATGCTGGACCGCGGCCTGCGCGCGACGATCAACTCGGACGATCCCGCCTATTTTGGCGGCTATATCGCCGACAATTATCGCGCGGCCGCCGTAGCGCGTGGGCTCACCAGGGCGCAGTTGGGTCAGCTTGCCCGAAACAGCTTCACCGGCTCCTTCCTGCCGCCCGATGCCATCGCCGCCCATCTGGAACGGTTGGATGCCCTGTTATGAGGCTGCCTGGAGTCCTTCTCTCGCTGTTCGCGACGATCGACGCTCTATGTCGATTATAACAGCCAGTCCCGCTGCTCAACGCTAGGATAAGGACATGACAATCAAGCTCATCTGCCTGGATGCCGACGACACCCTCTGGCACAATATGCGGCATTTCAACGCGACCGAAGAGGCGCTGGTGGCGATGCTCCAGCCCTTTGCCGACGCCGACATCGCCCGCGACACGCTCAATGCCTGTGAAGGGCGCAATCTCAAACTTTATGGCTATGGGGCCAAGGGCTTCACGCTTTCGATGATCGAGACCGCAGCGGAATTGGCTGGGGACCAGATTTCCAAATCGATGATCGAGGATATTCTGGCGGCCGGGCGCGCGCTGCTGGCCCATCCGGTCGACCTGTTCGACGATGTCGCCGACACGCTCGACGCGCTGGCCCACCGGGGTCGGCTCGTGCTGGTGACGAAGGGCGACCTGTTGCACCAGGAATCGAAACTCGCAGCTTCAGGCCTGGGCGACCTGTTCAGCGGCATTGAGATCGTCAGCGACAAGACCGAAAATACGTTCCGCCGTGTGTTCGGCCAATATGGCGCCGCCCCGCACGAAGCCATCATGGCGGGGGATTCGCTGCGGTCGGACATCCGCCCCGCGCTGGAGGCTGGCGCCTGGGCCGCCTATATCCCGCAGGAGGGGGCGTGGGTCCATGAAATCGCCGACACGCCCGCCGACCATCCCCGCTTCCGCCAGATCGATCGGCTGGCCGAACTGCCCGCCCTGATCGACACCATCGGCTAAACGTCGTCGTCGCCCAGCCAATGCTCTGTCTGCGGCGGCAGATATTGCGCCATGCGGTCCAGCAATATGTCCGGGTCATTGTCGATCAGCAGCATCGCCCGATGCCGGGGCTGGAGGAAACCCTCCGCAACGACAGAATCGATGAAGGTCGACATGGGCGTATAGAAACCATTGACGTTGAGCAGCCCGCACGGCTTTTCATGATAGCCAAGCTGCGACCAGCACCAGGCCTCGAATATCTCCTCCAGCGTCCCGATGCCGCCAGGCAGGCACAGGAAACCGTCGGCAAATTTCGCCATCATCGCCTTGCGCTCATGCATCGTCTTGACGACATGCAGTTGCGTGATACCCGGATGGTCATGTTCGCGCGCGCGCAGCGCTTCGGGAATGACGCCGATCACCTCGCCGCCCGCAGCGCAGACCGTATCGGCGATCACACCCATCAGCCCGACGGTCCCGCCGCCATAAACCAGGCCAATGCCCCGCTCGGCCAGCAGCGTGCCGACCCGCTCGGCGGCTTCGCGATAGACAGGCGAGTTGCCGGGCGAGGAGCCGAGATAAACGCAGATCCGCATCAGGCCAGCCGTTCCGGCACGGAACGCGCCTCTTCAACGATCGTACCCTTTGCACCGACCGCTTCCCAGGGAAACACGAACCAGCGCTTGTCTTCGTCCCGGTCGATCATCTCCGCCCAATAGTCCACCGTCACGCGCGATCGGCTGTTGGTGATGATGACGGCAAAGCGCAGATTGTCGCCATTGCAGCCATTGTCGGCCAGCAACCGCCGCACATAATCGATCGTGCCGCCGCTATCGTTGATGTCGTCGACGAACAGCAATCGCTGGCCTGCCGCGCTCTTCGCCGCGACCTTGGCCAGCAGTTCGTCAGCAAAGCCGGGTACCTTTGAACTATGGTCGATCGACAGCATCGGCAATTCGGTCTGATGCGAGATATAGACCGCAGGCACCAGCCCGCCACGGCCGATGCCGATGATGAAATCGGGCGTCCAGTCGCCCTGTTCAACCTGTCGCGCCAGCATTTGCACGTCGGCGACAAAGGCGTCGTTGGAAATATAGTGGAGCTGAGGCTCGGCAGTTTGGCTCATGACAGAAGGTCCGTTGACGGTCTGGAAAGATTGTCCGTTATCGGGTCTGCACGCTTTGGGCAATTGGCTGAGGGGCCATCATGTCATGGCGGGACCGTCGATCGATATGGGATAGCTGAGTTGCGGGAAGCCGTTTTCGATTTCCTGCAAGGCTATGCCAGCCGCATAAGACGGCGTGCGCGCCGATGCGGTACACAGCGCCAGCGTCATTGGCCGCAATATCGGGTCGGAAATCTTGGTGAAGGACAGGAGGCCGCGCTGCACCTCGGTAATGACGTCGAGCGATGTCAGTACGCCGATGCCGATGCCCTGCAATACGAGCGACGTGATCATCTGGATATTGTCCGATGACACGGCCCGGTCGATCACCACGCCGGTCGTCCCTTCCAGCACCGAAATCTGCTCATAAACCGCCAATGGCTCAGCCGGAACGATCAACCTTGATCCTACGCAACTGGAAAATCGGGCTTCCCTCTTGCCGCCCAGTGGATGGCCGGTCGGCGTGACGAAGCCCAGCACGACCTCCACGAAGGATCGGACGGCTAGGTCGCGCACGGTCTGCGGTTCGAAAAATATGCCGAAATCAACCTCTCCGCGCACCGTCGCCAGCCGGGCTGCGTCATTTTCCAGCACCCGCACGCCGATGGTGATGCCGGGATATTTGCTTTGCAGCGCCCGGATCGCGGCGGGGATATAGCCCTTGGCCAGGGCATCGATGACCGCAATATCGACATGCCCGCGTTTCAGCCCGCGCAAATCCTCTATCTGCGCGCGAACATCCGCCATGTTTTTCTGCCATTTGGTGCCCGCCGCCATCATGATCTCACCCGCAGCAGTCAGGCGCAGGCCGGTCGGCAGCCGCTCGAACAGCGGCATGCCCAGATTGGCCTCGACATTCAAAATCTGACGATCGATCGCTGACGCAGACACGTTCAGTTCGTCCGCCGCGCGCCGGATCGAGCCCAATCGGCCTACCGTTATGAAATAGCGCAAGAAACGTGAAAGTGCCGGCATACCCACCCTATTTTTTGCAACACTGCGTCGAATTCATTGCATTTGATCGCACCACGTCAAGCCCCTAGTTGCAATGCACACCACATCGTCCGGCGGCGATTGGCGGGGATCATGGCTGTGCATGCTGCAATGCACCGTCGCGAAAGGGGGGCGCCCAAGGCGCCTTGCGACCGCGGCAAGAGCCGACCGTGAAAATGGATAGAGCTGGAATTTCTCAATGAAATCCAGCCGACGATCAAATGGGAGAGGAACAGGGAGAATTAACAGCAGGGCGATCAATATGGGCCGCCCTGTTTCAAAAGGGGGGTATCTTATTCATGGCGAATATTGATCGCTTGCGCGGACAGCACCATGTCGCGCCGCGTCCGGACCGTTGCAGTCGGCCTTTTGGCGTGATCGCCGCCGGTCTTATGGCCTGTACCGCACTGACGACACCGGCCCTGGCGCAGGATGCCGTGCCGAGCGATGCGTCAGAGCCGGGAGCCGAAATCGTCGTTACCGGCGCGTTGAACGCGCTGCCCGACAAGGATGTCGGATCGATCTTCGGTTTTGCCAAGACATTGGTTGAAACGCCCCGTTCGGCCTCGACGGTCAGCAGCGAACAGATTGAGCGCTTCGGCATCACGGACATTTATGATCTGGTCGCCCAGGCGCCCGGTACCTTCACCAACAGCTTCTTCGGCGTCGGTGGTGCGCTCGACATTCGCGGTACGCCCGGCGAAGTCTATTTTCGCGGCGTTCGTCGCCTGGATAATCCCGGCAACTATCCCACGCCCAT
The DNA here is from genome assembly GCF_002288285.1 of Sphingobium xenophagum. NCBI lineage: Bacteria > Pseudomonadati > Pseudomonadota > Alphaproteobacteria > Sphingomonadales > Sphingobiaceae > Sphingobium > Sphingobium xenophagum. The sequence continues at coordinate 577,173 of NZ_CP022746.1, forward strand.
CGGCGCATCGGACCGGATCGACATTGTGCGCGGCCCGGCCTCGCCCATTTATGGCCCGTCCAAAACCGGCGGCTACATGAACTTCGTGCCCAAATCCGCGCGCGTGAAGGATGGTTCGTTGCTGACCGGGCCGGAGGGTGAAATCAGCTACACGACCGGCAGTTGGAACCGCAATGTGCTGAAGGCAGAACTGCGCGGCCCGGCGAAGATCGGTACGGCCGAATTCGGCTATAGCCTGTATGCCGAGGTCGAGGATAGCGACAGCTATTACGACAATATGTCGACCAACCAGACGATCCTGCAAGCCGCGTTCGACAGCCAGATCACCGACAATTTCCGCATTGAATTTGGCGGCATGTACCAGAAATATTCGGGTCAACAAAATGGCGGCTGGAACCGCCTGACTCAGGCTCTGGTCGATGACGGCACCTACATCACCGGATCGGCCCAGCCGGTCGATACCAATGGTGACGGACAGGTATCGCAGCAGGAATTCACCGCGATCGGCGATTTCAACCCGTTCGGTTCCTTCGGTTGTGGCGGCGGCAGCGTCTTTGCCAACGCGTCCAATAATGACGCCTGCTATGCGACCAACTATCCCTGGCTTGGGCTTACCAACGTCGGCACGACAAAGCTCAGCCGGAAGAAAGTGCTGACCGGCAAGAATGATCTGTTGGTGAACAAGGCCAAGACCGCCTATTTCGACATGATCTACACCGCCGACAACGGGCTGGAGATCAAGAACCAGTTTTTCTATGACGGCATCGATAATGATAACGAAAATAGCTACGGCTTCTCCCAGTTTCATAAAAGCTGGGTGATCGAGGACAAGATCGTCATCTCGAAAAGCTTTGATAGCAGCGCGGGTAAATTCTCCTTCCAGCTGTCGCCTTCGGTACGCTACACTAAATTCCTTCATGGCGATGATTTCGATTTTGAATATTTCCACCGCGTCGACCTGACCAAGGGCTACGACGCTCTGTCGGATCGTCTGCTATCGACCGAATGCGACTGCGATTATTCCAATTATCTCAAGGGCCATTATACCGACTATGGCTTTGCGGGCCTGGCCGACCTTGATTTCAACTTCGGCCTGGGCCTCATATTGGGTGCCCGCTATGACGATATCAGCGTCAATTCCAGCTTCATCCCGACCAAGATGAACAATGTGCCCGCCGTTACTTCTGCCAAGGGCAGCAAGGGCGGCTGGTCCTGGACGGCAAGCGCGTCTTACAAGATGCCCTTCGGCCTGATCCCCTATGCCACTGCTTCACGCCAATCGACGGTGATTGCGGGCCAGGGCTCGGAGATCGATGCCGGCACGGTGGCCGCCAACGGCTTCATCACCGCGTCCAAAATGGTTGAAGGCGGCGTCAAGGGCAGCTGGCTCGGCGGCCAGCTCTATGCCGCGCTGTCGGTGTACAAGCAGGAGCGCACCGATCACAATATCCAGTCGTCCACGGTCAACCAGTCGGTACAGACCAAGGGGCTGGAAGCGGAATTCCGCTGGTCGGTTGATCGGCATTTCCTGATTACCGGCGCCTATACCAAGACGAAGGTGGTCAACCTGACCTTCCTGGATAGCGGCACGGCGTTCAGCTTTCTGGGCTATGAGGATCTGAAGGCCTATCTGAACGACCCGTCGCTGATCTTTGGGGGTCAGCCGGGGGCGTTGCTGCCGATTGGCAGCAAGAATGACGCCCGTCGTGCGGGCATCCCTGAAAATCTCTACTCGCTGACCGGCACCTATTCGTTCGACAACGGCCTTGCGCTCAGCGCCAGCGTCGTGAAAGTGGACTCGGTCTTTTCCGGCCAGTCGCAGGCGGTCAAGCTGCCGGGCTATGCGCTGGTCGATCTGGGCGCGTCCTATCAACTGGACAATTGGCTGTTCCGCTTCGTGGTCAAAAATGCGACCAACGAGAAATATTTCCGCGCCAACTTCACCGAACTGTTCGGCAGCACGATTGTCCTGCCCGAACGGCCGCGCAGTTTCCAGGCGACGGTATCTTACAAATTCTGATGATTATGGAAGGCGTCGGACTGTCGGCGCCTTCCATAGCTGATTGGTTATAAGGGACGTTTCATGCGCCTTCTGTCTTATGTCGCGACACTGGCGAGTGCGACCCTGCTCATTGCCGCGCCAGTCCCGGCCTGCGCCGCGCTGCCTTCGGGCGTCGAGGACTGCCTGCCCGGCAAAGCCTGCGCCCATCCACTGCCAGTCCGGGTCGTTATCGTGTCGCTGTTTGAAATCGGCGAGGATAGCGGCGACAAGCCGGGCGAATTCCAGCTGTGGAAGGAACGGCGGCATCTCGATACCCGTATCCCTTTCCCCCAGTCCCATCATGACCTTTATTATAATCCCGATACCCAGATACTGGGCATGGTCACGGGCATGGGCAATATAAAGTCGGCGACTGCGACGATGGCGCTGGGTCTCGATCAGCGGTTCGACCTTTCCCACGCTTATTGGCTGGTCGCGGGCATTGCGGGCATCGATCCGCAAAATGCCTCCATCGGCTCGGCTGCCTGGGCGCGCTATCTGGTGGATGGCGATCTCGCCCATGAAATCGACGCGCGGGAAATTCCTGCCGACTGGAAAAGCGGCTATTTCCCGCTGCACAGCAAAGGCCCCAATGATCCCAGTCCGCCCGTGGGCCAGGGCGAAATATTCGAGATCAACCCGGCGCTGCGTGACTGGGCCTATGACCTGACCAAGGATTTGGCGCTGCCCGACGATCCTTCGATCCGCAAGGAACGGGCGCGCTTCACCGACCATCCCATGGCGCAGCGCCCGCCCTTCGTGCTGAAGGGCGATCAACTGGCAGCCATGACATTCTGGCACGGCGCGCGGATGACCGACTGGGCCAATGACTGGGTGAAATATTGGACGCAGGGCAAGGGTGAATTCGTCACTTCCGCCATGGAGGAAACCGGCACCTATCAGTCGATCGTCTATCTCGACCGCATCGGCCGGGTGGACAAGCAGCGCTTCATGGTATTGCGCGCGGGCAGCAACTTCACCATGCCCCCGCCCGGCGACAGCGCCGCCCATTATCTGCTGACCGAAAATGAAGGCTATGCCGGTATGAACGCCGCGCTCGAAAGTCTCTATCTGGTGGGCTCCAAGGTGGTGGACGAGTTGATCGATCATTGGGATCGCTACGAAAAGACCGTCCCGCAATAGCATGGCGCTTTGCGTTATCCGCAATGCCGACGTGCTGGTCTGCATGGACGATCCCCGGTTGGGAGATTGTCGACGGAGCTGCATCACTGGCATCATGAGCGGCATATTGTCACCATTGGCGCGCTATTCCTGATCCTGCGCGGTTTCGCGCCAAAGATCGGCGCGCATGACCGCTGCCGCGCTGGTTGCGGTCACCCTGAACCTGATCGTGCCCGATCGGATTAGCGCGGCATAGCTGGACACCTCGAAAAACTCTGGCGTTTGATCGGCGGATTTGATTCACTTCGTCGGCGATGCGTAGGAGGCGATGATGGCAAGTCAGCTGGACACCTCGAAAAACTCTGGCGTTTGATCGGCGGATTTGATTCACTTCGTCGGCGATGCGTAGGAGGCGATGATGGCAAGTCAGCCTGGTTTCTTCGATCTTTCGGACCGGTACGATGCGCTGAGCGCGGCGGGCGATCCGCTGGAGCGATTAGCGGCAGTTGTGGATTTCGAGGTTTTCCGTGGTCCGCTGGTGGCAGCGCTTCGTCGCTGCGTTCGCGGCAAGGGTGGGCGACCGCCCTTTGATCCGGTGCTGATGTTCAAGATTCTGGTTCTACAGGCGCTCTATTCGCTGTCGGACGAGGCCGCCGAGTTTCAGATCAAAGACCGGTTGTCATTCCAACGGTTCCTGGGCCTTGGGCTCGATGGCACCGTGCCGGATGCGACCACGGTGTGGCTGTTTCGGGAACGCCTGGTAAATGCCAAGGCCATAGACAAACTTTTCGCTCGCTTCGACGCTGCCCTCAAGGATCGGGGCTATCTCGCCATGGGCGGGCAAATCATCGACGCTACGGTCGTGCAGGCACCCAAACAGCGCAATACCGAAGCGGAGAAAGCAGCGATCAAGGAAGGCGGCGTGCCCGAGGGCTGGAAGCCGGCCAAGACCCGGCAAAAGGACCGTGATGCGCGCTGGTCGATCAAGTACAGCAAGGCCAAGATCAAAGAGGGCGCCGATCCCAAGGCGGCTAGGCCGGTCGATCTGGCCATCCCGATGTTCGGGTACAAGAATCATATCGGCATCGACAAAACCCATGGGCTGATCCGCACCTGGGATGCCAGCGCCGCCAATGCCCATGACGGCGCACGGCTGCCGGTTCTGATCAGTAAGGACAACACTGCCTCCGGCGTCTGGGCTGATACCGCCTATCGATCCAAGAAGAACGAGGCGTTCCTGGCCAGTGGCATGTTCACCAGCCACATTCACCAGCGGCGTAAACCGCGGCGAGCGTTGCCTGAGCGGATCGCCAAGGCCAATACCCGGCGTTCCAAGATCCGCGCCCAGGTCGAGCATGTGTTCGCCGGGCAAAAGAACCGCATGGGGCTGGTCGTGCGCACCATCGGCATCGCCCGCGCTACCATCAAGATCGGCATGGCCAACTTGGCCTATAACTTCCAGCGCTTGGCCTGGCTCGAAGGGCGAACTGCGCCTGCTTGATATGAACCAAGCGCCACCGACGGTAAATCCGGCCACTGCGGCACCGGCAATATCGAAATCACCGACAAATACGCTGCAACATCACTCCTTCCACGCCGCCTCAATCCGCACCGTCGACCCTACACGCAAATCCAGCGGTTCTTCGAGGTGTCCAGCTTCGAAGGCCTGGAGATCGCGCTCCAGTCGGGCTTGCGCTGCCGCTTTCACATTTTTCGCCAGCCATGCGCCGCATCCTGGCGCATCCATTGACACGCACGCCGCAGCCCGCGCACCGCCCGGCCTGTCCTGCCACAGGCTGTCGCCCGGCAGGAAGCTGTAATGCAGCCCGTTACGCACGATCTGCTTTAAATCCGCGTAGCGCAGCCCCTGTTCGGTGACGGCGCGCAGATATTCATTGGTCATGTCACTGCGCGACACGCCTTCATCGTCGGTCGAGAGTACCACCGGCACGCCCGCTTCCCGGTATAGCGACAGCGGATGATCGCTGCCCTTCACGCCCAGTATGACCGCGTTGCTGGTCAGGTTGATCTCCACCACTACCTGATCGCGCGCCATCTGCGCCAGCAGCGCGGGCGCGTCAGTCTCATAAGCGATGTCGATGCCGTGGCCGATCCGCCTGGCACCCGCGATTTGCACTGCATCGCGAATGTGGAAGCTCAGATCGCGCGAAGGAACCAGACCCAATGTCAGTTCGCCCGCATGCAGTGACAATTGCACCTTGGGATGGCGCGCTTTGAGGAACGCGATCATCTGCATATGCAGCGCATAGTCGCGCACCGCCACCGGATCATGCTCCGGCGCGGCGATATTGACGCCGACAAAACGCGGATCGGCATCGGCCAGGGCAAAGCCGAAGGCGAGTTGCGCGAACACTTGCGCCGGTGGATTGGTGCGGATCGCCGTGTAGAGATAGCGCATCGCCACGTCGCAGGCAGGTTCGCGATCGGCCGTTCCGCATCCGTTGAACTTCGCACCCTGCGCATCATAGCCGTCATAATCGGCCCTCGCGCTGGCAACCGCATCCGGCAATAGCGGCGCGATCCTGGCGTAGAGCGCGGCAAGATCGCTGGCGTCGGCATCGGCCATCTTCATGCCCAGCAACCAGCCTGCGCGCGCGCCGCTGCCCAATTCAACATAGGAGACATGATCCGCAGCCGCCTGCCTGCGGGTCAGCGCCATCGCTTCGCCGACATGGCGACTATAGGCCGGGCCAAACGCATCGAAGGTCGCGAAGAAGCGGTCATAGCCCGACACTTCCGGGTCGCCCACGCCCGCCTCGAAACCGCGGGTGGAAAAGGCGTCGATCGCGCGCGAATAATGGGGATAGGTGCGCTCCAGCCCGGCGGCCGGGATATGTTCCGGCGGCGTACAGGGCGGTTCGACGATATGATACGTGACGGTCGAGATACACAGGCCGTCCGCGGCTGCCCAGCGAAGATAATCCTCCGCGAAATTGGCGCCGCCAGCATGATTGTGCAGGTCGCCGCCCTTGGGCATGGCCTGAAGGAAGATGCGCAGGCGCGGACTGCTATGCACGATCCGATCCAGATAGGCTGCCGTGCGCGCCTCGTTGGACAAGGCGGTGGCTGGGGTTCGCGCCACGACCGGCCCGGCGCCAACCATCAGCGCCATCAACAATGCAGCCACCCACGTCATAGCAATCCCCTGTTTCGCGGCCTTTCTGGCGACGAGGCCCAGGATGTTCAATGACGATATTGCGGACATCGCGTTGCCAAAATCAGAGCGGCGGGCGGAGCGGGCAGAATGGCGGGGCCATCCCGCGGGGTGGCCTAATTTTGCGATTCATCCGTCCCGTTAACGGCAATGGACGCAACGCGGAATCCGCAATAGGCCCGCGCTCACACCCGATTTGCATGCAAACGGCGGACGATGGGCCGCCGATCGTCATGACAAGGGGAAAGGGGACGGCGCATGGCCGCCTGCGGGACATGGGATCATATGTGATGGGCCTGAACTGGCATCCGACCTTGCCCAGTTGCATTCTGGCGCTCAGCGCGCTGGTCGCCACGGCGTCGGTTCTGGCGCGGCCGGACGAAGCAGAGCAGCCGCTTGTTGTAGAAGCTTTCGCAACGCCCGAAGCGACCCCGGCCATTTTGGGCGACTATTGTTCGCGCTGCCATAACGACAATGACAAGGTCGCAAACCTGTCGCTCGATGATGTGCGCAATGGCGATCTTTTCCATGGCAGGAATATGGAGATCTGGGAAAAGGTGCTGCGTCGCACTCGCCAGGGCGAAATGCCGCCGCTCAACAAGCCGCAGCCAACAGCTGCCGCCAGAGCCGCTTTCGTCCAGTGGCTAGAGAGCGGACTGGACGCCTATGCCGCAAAGCATCCCGATCCCGGCCGCGCGACGATCCGTCGCCTCAACCGGGTCGAATATGCCAATGCGGTGCGCGACCTTCTGGCGCTCGACGTCGATGTCAGCCGGGAACTGCCGCAGGACAATTCGGGCTATGGCTTTGACAATATCGCCGATGTGCTGAGCGTCTCACCGACGTTGATGGACCGCTATATCGCCGTCGCGAGCAAAGTTGGCCGCCTGGCGACGGGCCTGACGTCCCGGCGGGAATTCGTCACATCCTATGAAGTACCCAAGGATGGATCGGTCATGAATGGGGGCCGCCCTGCCTATAATGAGCGCGCCAGCGACGATCTGCCGCTCGGTTCGCGCGGGGGCGGGGCGTTTACCTATTATGCCCGCTATGATGCCACCTACGAGATTAGCGGCTGGCTGAACGCCAATACGAACAATGAAACCGACCGCCAGCCAGAGGATAAGGTCAGCGTCCGTGTGCCGCTGAAATCCGGGGCACATGTCATCGGCCTGTCCTTCCGGCGCCAACTGGCGCCCGACGAGAGCGTCCAGACGCTACGCAATGATCTCGACAAGGTGCCGGTGCCGACCGCGGCGCCGGTCATGCTGCCAATGGATGTCTCGGTTGATGGCGTTCGGGTCAAAACCGTTAACGTGCGGTCCTATCGCATGTCGCCGCGCTATTCGCAGCAGAATTTCCCGCGCGACGTCCTCCAGATCGACGTGGCCGGGCCATTTTCGCCAAAGGGTGTCGGCCGGACCCCCAGCCGCGATCGCATCTTCATCTGCAAGCCCCGGCGGGCCAGCGCTGAAGCCGCTTGCGCCCGGCAGATCGTCGGGGCGCTGGCCCGCCGTGCCTATCGTCGGCCGGTGAACGACAATGACCTGACGCCGCTGATGCGGGTCTATGCGACCGAGCGCGCCCAGTCCGATTTCGAACATGGGATCGAGGCAGCCGTCGAAGCGATACTGGTCTCACCCCATTTCCTGTTCCTGGTCGAGCAGGATCCGGTAGGCAGCAAGCCGGGCGGCGTTCGGCGCCTCACCGACCTGGAACTCGCGTCCCGCCTGTCCTTCTTTCTTTGGAGCAGCATTCCCGACGATACGCTGCTGTCGCTGGCCGAAACGGGCCAGTTGCAAAAGCCCGGCGTCATGGATGCGCAGATCACCCGGATGCTCGCCGATCCGCGCGCGCAGGCGTTGACGACCAATTTCGCAGGCCAGTGGCTCTATTTGCGTAACCTGGACCAACATCGGCCCGATATCAGCATATTCCCCAAATTCGATACGCGCCTGCGCCGTGCCATGGCGCAGGAAACGGAAATGTTCTTCACCTATGTGTTGCGCACCAATCGCAGCCTGCTGGATTTCATTGCGGCGGACTATACCTTCCTCAACCAGCGGCTGGCCGACCATTATGGCATTGGCGGGATCACCGGCACCGCCATGCGGCGCGTCACTCTGGACCCGGCCTCCAATCGTGGCGGGTTGCTGGGGCAGGCGAGCATCTTGACCGTCACTTCCTATGGCAATCACACATCGGTGGTGAAGCGGGGCAAATGGATTCTCGACAATCTACTCGCCGCCTCACCGCCGCCGCCGCCGCCCGACGTGCCCGCATTGCAGGAAAAGCATGACGGTCGCCTGCTGACCGCGCGCGAGCAGTTGGAACTGCATCGCAAAAGCCCGGCCTGCGCCGCCTGTCATGTGAAGATGGACCCGCTGGGCTTCAGTCTTGAAAATTTCGATGCGATCGGCGCCTTTCGCCAGAAAGATGCGGGCCAGCCCATCGACGTATCGGCGCGGATGCCCGACGGCACCCAATTTGCCGGCCTGTCGGGGTTGAAGCGCATCCTGCTCAGCCAAAAGGACGAATTCGCCAGCGCCTTTACCGAAAGGCTGCTGACCTATGCGCTGGCCCGCGGGGTGGATGCGCGCGACATGCCGGCCATCCGCACCATCACCCGCAGCGCCGCCGCAGATGGCTATCGCATCCAGACCGTCATCAAGGGGATCGTACACAGCGCGCCCTTCACCCTGCGGCGAACAACTGGTCAATGAGGGCAACGCGATGATCATCCTGCGTAAACCGCTTAGCCGCCGAACCCTGTTGCGTGGCGCTGGCACGGCCCTGGCGCTGCCCTTTCTGGAGGCGATGATGCCATCGGCCAAGGCGGCCGATGTCGCATCCCGGCCCAAAAGGCTCCAGATATTCTATTCACCCAATGGCATGATGATGGACCAGTTCATGCCATCATCAGAGGGGCCGGGCTTCATCTTGCCAGCTACGCTGGAGCCGCTGGCGCCGCATCGCGCGCAGATCAGCGTCATCACCGGCCTTGGCCATCCCAGCGCGGCGGCGATGGGGGATCGTCCGGCGGGGCATGGCCGCTCTTGCCCCGCCTTCATCACCGGCGTCCATGTGAAACAGACCGAAGGCACCGACATACGCTGCGGCATTTCTGTCGATCAGGCCTATGCCGATCATCTGGGCGACGCGACCCAGCTGAGTTCGCTCGAACTGGGTATCGATCAGGCCAGCCTGCTGGGCAGTTGCGACATCGGCTATAGCTGCGCCTATACCAATGGCATCAGTTGGCGCAATCCTACCGTCCCGCTGCCCGTCACCGCCAATCCGCGCGACGTGTTCGAGCGACTTTTCGGCGATGGCGACGCGCTGGACGCCAAGAGCCGCCTGGCCCGGCTACGGCGGCAATCGAGCATCCTGGATTTCGTGATGGACGATAGTGCGCGCCTGAGCGGCGCGCTGGGGATGGAGGATCGCCGCAAGCTCGACGAATATCTGGAAGCGACCCGCGACATTGAACGGCGCATCCAGCGCGCGATCGCGTCGGGCGGTGGCGCGCAGAGTGCTGATCTGGAACGACCGGCGGGCATTCCCGACACTTTCGATGCGCATGTCCGCCTGATGATCGACCTACAGGTGCTGGCGATGCAGGCCGACATCACCCGCATCGGCAGTTTCATGATCGGCCGGGAACTCAGCAACCGCACCTATCCGGAAATCGGCGTGCCGGATTCCCACCATATGCTCAGCCATCACGGCAATAGCCCGGAGAAAAAGGCGAAACTGGCCCGTATCAACCGGCATCATATGGAATATTTTGCTTATTATCTGGAACGGATGAAGGCGGTGAAGGACGGCGAAGGATCGCTGCTGGACCGGACGCTGGTGCTGCGCGGGTCGGCCTTTGGCGATCCCAATGAACATGACCATATGGATCTGCCCATCATTGTCGCGGGCGGGCTGGTACCGGGCGACCGGCATGTTGTGGCGCCAAAAGGGACCACCATGTCCAATCTGCTGCTGAGCACGCTGCAGGTGCTGGATGTCCCCGCGACCCGCTTTGGCGACAGCGACGGCCCGTTCAAGGCGCTGGCCAATGTTTGATCGCGCATGCCTGGGTGTCGCCCTGCTGGCGCTGATGGCGGGATGCGGCATCGCGCAGGCCCGCGCGCCGCAGAGGGATGATGGGCTGGCGCGCGCGATCGTGGCAAATGACGTGGCGGCCGTTCAGGCTGCACTGGCCGACAGAGCCGATCCGAACCAGAAGCTGGCCTTCGGCGCGACGCCGCTAGGCTGGGCAGTCAACACCCAAAATCCCGCGATTGTCGCCGCGCTGCTGGCTGGCGGCGCGACCGTCGATACTGCCGATCAGGATGGCGTGACGCCGTTGGCGCTCGCCTGCGAACTGGGCGATCCGGCCATATTGGCGCAGTTGCTGGATGCGCGCGCCGATGTGCGCGGCGCACGGGCCGATGGCACAAGCGCGCTCGCCATTTGCGCCCGCTACGGTCCCGCAGAAGCCGTCGACCGCATGCTCTCCTTGGGCGCGGCCCCGGACAGTGTCGACAGCCGTGGCCAGACGCCCCTTATGTGGGCCGCCGCGGCGGGCCGGACTGTGGCGATGGCCCTGTTGCTGAAGGCTGGCGCAAACCCCAATCGCGTGTCGAAGGGTGGCTTCACGCCCCTGTTCTTCGCGATCAAGAGCGGCGTAGTCCCCGCTACGCAGATCATGCTGGCAGCCGGTGCGGACAGCGCCCATCGCGGCCCGGAAAATAGTAGTGCAGTCCAGCTTGCGCTGTACCAGAAAAATTACGGGGCCGCCGTCCTGCTAGTGCCGCATGGCGCGGACATAGTGGAGCGGGATCGGACCGGCGAGCAGTTGCTTCATGGCGCAGCGGCGGGAGGCGATGCCGAACTCATCCGATTACTGCTGGCCAAGGGCGCTGATCCCAATGGCCTGACCGGACCGTCGCGGATCACCTGGGTGACCGAAGCCAATTTCGGCGTTCCCCCGCCGTCGGTACCACCCACGCCCCCGTTGCTGATTGCTGCCGCCAATGGCCGCAAGGATGCCATGATGCTGTTGCTGGCCGCAGGGGCCGATCCGCGCTTCGTCGCGGCGGATGGTACCAACGTCGTGCTGGCAGCGGCGCGTGGGGGCAGTGCGGCGACGCTCGACTATGCCCTGTCTCTTGCGCCGGTCGTCGATATAGCGGGGAAAGATGGCATGACCGCGCTCCACCTGCTGGTTGCCGGCGGTGTCCAGCCAGAGCTGGAAGCCATGCTGCACATTCTGGCTGCTCGCGGTGCACGCACCGACATTCCCAGCAAATATGGCAAGACCGCCGCGCAAATGGCGGACGGTGGCCTTACCGAAGTGAAGCAGATTTTTCGCGCGGTCTTTCCCGACAAGATGTCGGTGAAGATGGCGGGTGCCGCGCCGCAGACCGTTCCTGACCATTGACAGCCAAACCGCAAGGTAGAACATCGCATGACCATATCGCCGTCTTTCCGTCTCCCGACGCTCGCAATGCTGGGGCTTCCGCTCATCATCCTGCCCATGCTGGCGCAACCGCTGACAGCCGCGCCCACCTCAGCGCCTGCGCCCAAGGCGGCGATCGCTGCGCGCCAGGCAGGCTACAAGAAGATGGGCGCGGCGATGAAGGCGCTGAACGATCAGCTCAAGAGCGGCGCGCCGGTAAAAGCCACGATGGTTGCTGCGGCCCAGACGATCGCCGCCACGGCGCGGGAACAATCCCGGCTGTTCCCGGCGGGCAGCGGCCCGACGGCGGGCCTATCCACCGACGCCTTGCCGAACATCTGGACCGATCGCGCGACCTTTGATGGACAGATGGCCAAGCTGATTGCTGAATCGGGCAAGCTGGTCGGCGTCGTCAATGGCGGCAATATCGACGCGATCCGCGCACAGGCCAAGGCGACCGGCGGTACCTGCGCCGGCTGTCATCGCCAGTTCCGCGCGGACAATTGAGCGACTGCGCCGTGTCGACTGACGCGCCATCCCTGCGTTCGCTTGTCTGGGATATGTATATCCGGCTGTTCCACTGGTTGCTCGTCGCCCTTTTGACCTTTTCCTGGTGGAGCGGCGAACAGCATGAAATGGAATGGCACCGCCTGTCGGGCTATGCCATCCTGTTCCTGCTGGTTTTTCGTATCTATTGGGGGTTTGTGGGCAGCAGCACAGCCCGCTTCGGCCAATTCGTGCGCAGTCCCCGCTCGGCCTTCACCTATCTCCAAACGCTCCGGACACGGCCCTATCGTGCCACGGCGGGTCATAATCCGGTCGGTGGCTGGAGCGTCCTGCTGATGATCGTCAGCCTGATCGCCATGGTGACGGCTGGCCTGTTCGCGGTGGATGTCGATGGCCTCGAATCAGGGCCACTCGCCGACTATGTCAGCTTCGATCAGGGGCGCCTGGCCGCTGATCTGCATGGATTGTTGTTCAACCTGCTGCTCACGCTCGTTGCGCTGCACATTGCCGCCATCCTCTATTATCTGCTGCGCCTGCGCCATAATCTGATCGGCCCGATGATCCATGGCCGCAGCACCATATATATGGAAGGCGCGGCCGATCTGCCCGTCGGATCACCGTGGAAAGCGCTTGTCGGCCTGCTCATCGCCGCTGCCTGCACCTGGGCCATCGGTTTTCGCTAAGCGGCGCGGCATCGCCTTAGCCCTTGCTGCGGCGCGGGCGCAGCGCGTCGCGCATGGCGATGCTGGAATTGATCCGGGTCACGCCGGGCATCCGCGACAAAATTTCGCTATGGATGCGCTCATAGGCATCCACGCTGTCCGCTTCGACACGCAGCCAATAATCGACGGCACCGGTCATCAGAAAGCATTCGCGGATTTCCGGACATTGGCGCACCGCATGTTCGAAGCGGGCAAGATGATCCTCTGTCTGTCGATCGAGCGTCACCTGGACCAGCACGTTGACCAGACTGTTGTCGTCCCGTCCGCCTGCGACCACGGTATAGCCGCGAATATAGCCCTGCGCTTCCAGCTGCCGGATGCGTCGATGGCAAGCCGACGGCGAAAGGCCGACCTCCGCCGCAATTTCCGCATTGGATCGCCGCGCGTTCAGTTTGAGCAAGCGCAGAATCGCGCGATCCACATTATCGAAGGACATGGCCATATGTGCAAATCCATTGAAACATTGTGCGATATAGGCGCTAAATATCGAATAATCATCTGCTGATTGCGTAGATATTCGAACAAACGTGATTTATTGTACTTCGACGTAGGAAGGGGAATGGTCTTGCAGCATGGAACGGCGGGACGCTTGTGCATCGACCTTGGCGCGCTGGTGGCCAATTATCAGCTGATCGCGCAGCATGTCGCGCCCGCTACCGTTGCTGGAGTGGTCAAGGCCGACGCCTATGGCCTGGGCGCCGTTCCGGTATCCGCTGCCCTGTACGCCGCAGGCTGCCGACATTTCTTCGTCGCTCATTTATGCGAAGCGGCGATCCTGAAACCGCATCTGCCGATCGATACCACCCTCTACATCCTCAATGGGCTGCCGCTCGGCGCGGAAGGGGATTGCGTTGCGGTCGGCGCGGTGCCCGTCCTCAATTCTCTGGAACAGATTGATAGCCGGGCCGCCTTGGCCCGCACGATGGGCCGCCCCTTGCCCGGAGTGATTCAGATCGACAGCGGTATGGGTCGCCTGGGCCTGACCCCGGATGAGCTGGCGATCCTGCGGATATCGCCGGAGCGACTGGATGGTATCGACCTGCGCCTTGTCATGACGCATCTGGCCTGCGCCGATGATCCCGACGACGGGTTCAACGAGCGGCAGCGTACCGCTTTCGATGCCATCGCTCGCCAGTTCCCCGGCGTCCCGCGCTCGATCGACAATTCGGGCGGCGCCATGACGCCGGGCGTGGGACATGGCGACATCGTCCGCGCCGGAATCGCCCTTTATGGCGGCGCCCCCCATGGCCAGCCCAATCCCATGCGGTCGGTCATTGCGCTGGACGCCTATATCGTTCAGCTGCGCACCCTCGAAGCAGGGGCAGGGGTCGGTTATGGTCTGACCCATCGGTTCGATCGGCCTGCGCGCGTTGCGACTATCTCCGTGGGCTATGCTGACGGCTGGCCGCGTCATCTCAGCAATCGTGGTAGCGCCTGGATTGGCGGCGTGCGCGTGCCCATCGTCGGGCGGGTGTCGATGGACAGTATGGCGCTCGATGTCACGGACGTGCCAGACGCCCTGCTCCATGCCGGAGCGCCGGTCGAACTGATCGGCCCGCACCAGACCATCGACGATGTCTCGGCGCAGGCCGATACGATCAGCTACGAAATATTGACCCGGCTGGGCAAGCGCTATGCGCGGACCTATCTGCCCGCGTCGGTCGCTAATCCAGACAGGAGTATCATGGCATGAAGGTCGTTATCCTGGGCGGCGGGGTCATCGGCGTCACCTCCGCCTGGTATCTCTCGCAGGCAGGGCATGAAGTCGTATTGATCGATCGCCAGAGCAGCGTGGCGCAGGAAACCAGCTTCGCCAATGCTGGCGAAATCTCGCCCGGTTACGCATCCCCCTGGGCCGCGCCTGGCATCCCCGCCAAGGCGCTGCGCTGGCTGTTCATGCAGCACGCGCCGCTGATCCTGCGCCCCAATGTGGACATGGCCATGCTGCGCTGGATGATCGCGATGCTGGGCAATTGCAACGCCGCCGACTATCGCATCAACAAGGGACGGATGGTGCGGCTGGCCGAATATAGCCGCGATCAGCTGATTGCCCTGCGCGCCGCCACCGGCATCAGCTATGACGAGCGCCGTCAGGGCACGCTGCAACTTTTTCGCGAACAAAAGCAACTCGACGGCATCGCCAAGGATATTGAGGTGCTGCGCGCCGATAATGTGCCTTTCGAGGTGCTGGACCGCGCCGGCTGTATCGCCGCCGAACCTGGCCTTGCCGCCAGCGCGTCCTCCATCGCGGGCGGCCTGCGCCTGCCCAATGACGAGACGGGCGACTGCTTCAAATTCACCAATGCCCTCGCAGACATGGCGCGGGCGCGCGGCGTCCAGTTCCTGATGGGCCGCACCATCAAGGGGCTGGCGCGCGCAGCCGGGCAGATCACCCATGTCGTCACCGACGAAGGCGACGTCACCGGCGACGCCTATCTCGTCGCCATGGGCAGCTTCTCGCCCTTGCTCCTGGCCCCACTTGGCATGCGGCTTCCGGTCTATCCGGTGAAGGGCTATTCCATCACCGTGCCGATCGTGCGGCCCGATGCCGCGCCGGTCTCGACACTGCTCGATGAAAGCTACAAGGTTGCGATCACCCGGCTGGGCGACCGCATCCGCGTGGGCGGCATGGCCGAATTGTCGGGTTACACCAATGATCTGCCGCAGGCGCGCCGCGATACGCTCGACCATAGCGTCGGCACGCTGTTCCCCGGCGCAGGCGACCTCAGCCAGGCAACATTCTGGAGCGGGTTGCGACCGATGACGCCTGATTCCACCCCGGTAATCGGCGCGACGCCAATCGACAATCTCTTCCTCAACACGGGCCATGGCACGCTTGGCTGGACCATGGCCTGCGGATCGGGACAGGTCATCGCCGACCTGATCGGCGGCCAGACCCCTGCCATCGAAACCGCCGACCTGGCTCTGGCGCGTTATCGTCGCTGATTTTCAAGGAGAAGCCTCATGACCATCACCCGCATCGAAACCGGCCCGCGCATGAGCGAGGCTGTCATTCATGGCGATACCGTTTATCTGGCGGGCCAGGTTGGCGAAGGCGACAGCGTGACCGCCCAGACCCAATCTGCGCTGGCGGAAATTGAGCGTCTGCTGGCGCTGGCGGGCAGTAGCAAGGCGCATATCCTGCGCGCTACGATCTGGCTCGCCGACATGGCTGATTTCGCCGAAATGAATGCGGTATGGGACGCCTGGATCGCAGAGGTTGCAGCGCCCACACGCGCGACCGGCGAAGCGAAACTGGCGACGCCCGATTACAAGGTCGAAATAATCATTACCGCCGCGCGCGCCTGAAGCTGGCGCAGGAGATAGGCCGGGGGCCATGGCAAAGCCCCCGACATGCCTGTCAGTCCAGAGTCGATGACGAATGCGCGAAACCACGCGGTCCACGTCCCCTGGCCCGCCCGAAACCTGCGCAAAGGGGCGCAACGGCATGAAAATCGGCCAAAACTGCCCGCAAAGCCCAAGTTTGCGCAACGTGGCATATGGACCAGCGCCTCAGCCTTGGTTATGCGGGCATGGCAATAACTCCCATACGGAAGGCATTTTATGAACAATAGCGATCTGGCCGACGGCATTGCCGCGGCGAACGGCATCACCAAGGCGGATGCTCGCAAGATTGTCGACGGTGTTTTTGCCGCCATCGCCGATGCCGCTGCCAAGGGTGAAGAAGTGTCGCTCAATGGCTTTGGCAAGTTCAAGGTGAAGGACTCGCCGGCGCGCGAAGGCCGCAACCCCTCGACCGGTGCGACCATTCAGATTGCTGCGTCGAAGAAACTCGGCTTTACCCCGGCCAAGGCGGTCAAGGACAAGCTCAACGGCTAATTGGCCGAACCGGCGTCTCTCGCAGGAGCGACGCCGGTTATGCATTACTTTTGTGGATGATACACGGCCTTACGCCGCCAGTCCCAGCGCGCGCAGCAGGGCGGCGGAATCGGGTTGACGTCCGCGGAAGGCGACAAAATTGTCGATTGCCGGGCGCGATCCGCCGCGCGCCAGAACATGGTCGCGAAAGAGGCCGCCCAGCGCGGCGCGATCTGCCTTATCCTCGGCAAAGGCTTCAAAGGCGTCGGCCGACAGGCGTTCGGCCCACAAATAGCTGTAATAGCCAGCGGCATAACCGCCCGCAAAAATATGGCTGAAACTGTGCGAGAAGCGGTGCCATGCCGGAGGGTGGATCACTGCCACATCCTGGCGCACGGCAGCGACAATCTCTTGCACTGTCGGGCCATCCTCTTGCGCTGCCGACTGGTGCAGGCGCAGATCGAACAGGGCAAATTCGACCTGCCGCAGCAGCGCCACCGCGCCCATGAAACGCCGCGCCGCCAGCATCCTTGCGATCATGGCTTCGTCCAGTGGACGGCCGCTTTCCTCATGCGCGGACACGCGCCGCAACATCGCGGGTTCCCAGGCGAAATTCTCCATGAACTGGCTGGGCAGTTCCACCGCGTCCCATTCGACGCCGGATATGCCACCGACAGATGGCACATCCACCTGCGTCAGCAGATGATGGAGGCAATGGCCCATTTCGTGGAACAGGGTCACCATTTCCTGATGGGTCAGATGCGCCGGGCGATCCGCGCTGCCGCTGGCGAAATTGCACACCAGATAGGCGATGGGAATGTGCACCGTCTCGGCTTCGCGCAAGCGTGGGCGACACACGTCCATCCATGCTCCGCCGCGCTTGCCAGCGCGAGCGAACAGATCGCAATAGAGCGCGGCTATCGGTGCGCCATCGGCATCATGCACGGTGAAATAGCGCACATCCTCATGCCAGACCGGCGCGCCGTCGGCCGGTCGGATGTCCACCCCGTACAGTTCGGTGACCAGCGCAAAGAGGCCGTCCAATATGCGCGCGAGCGGCAGATGTGCGCGAATTTCCGCCTCGTCCAGGGCATGGACCGCGCGCCGCATTCGCTCGGTCGCATAGGCTATATCCCAAGGCTCCAACCGGTCGATACCCAGTTGCGCCTGCGCGAATTTCGCCAGTTCGGCCAGTTCCCGCTCCGCATGTGGGCGGGCGCGTCGGGCAAGATCGACCAGAAATGCATCGACTTCTTCACCATCGCGCGCCATTTTGGTGGAGAGCGACAAGGCGACAGGGTCGGCATAGCCCAACAGCCCCGCCGCCGCCTGCCGCAACGCCAGCAACTGTGTAATCCGGTCGCTATTGTCGAACTGCCCGGCATGAGGCCCCTGATCGGAGGCGCGGGTGCCATAGGCCTCATAAACGGTGTGCCGTAGATCGCGATCGTCGGCAAAGCCGGTAATCGCGCGCACCGACGGCGCGTGAAGATCGATCAGCCAGCCATCCAGGCCCTTCTCCTCCGCCGTGCGGGCCATGGCGTTGCGGTCGCTTTCCGGCACGCCTGCCAGTCGGGCGGGGTCGGTGACGTGCAGCGTCCAGGCTTCGGTCGCGTCCATGACCGCATTGGCAAATTCGGTCGCCAAACGTCCCTGTGCCACGCTGTTGGCGGCAAAGGCCTCCCGCTCCGCGCCGTCCAGGCCCACGCCAGACAGCTCAAACCCTTGCAATGTCAGCGCTAGCGCGCGTGCCTGCGCTTCGTCCAGCCCGTCGCGCGGGATGGCGGCCAGCGCGTCATAGAGCGCGCGATCTTGCCCGACTTCGGCAAAATAGCTGTCGATCATCGGCTGCGCGTCGCCATGCGCCGCGCGCAGTTCGGGCGTGTTCGCGACCCCGACCAGATGGGACACGGTCTGCCATACCCGCGACAGGGCGGCATCGGCGCGATCCTTGGCCAGAAATATCGCATCATAGCCTTGCGCGCTGGCACAGCGCCGCATCGCCGCGCGATGATCGGCAATCGCCGTTTCGACGGCGGGCAGGATGTGGTCGGGCCGAATGTCGCCAAAACGCGGGAGCAGGCCGGAATCGAGCAGGGGGTTCGTCTGTGTCATGACGCTTCTTTACACAGGGCAATATGCCCTGTCTGCCCGCATCCACTCGCTTGATCGAGGCGAACGCCCAGTCCATCCGCCGCAACATGCCGGACGCCAGAATGGCCATGCTCCCCCCGCTTGGGCCAGCGGACTATTGGCGGATCAGACCGGCCAGCTTTCCAGGCGCCAGGCCGAATCCCAGAACATCCACTCATAACGGGTCGCGTTGCGGAAGGCGCGGGCCATGGCGTCGCGCACCGCCGGAGTCGTGGCGGCGGCCGCTTCGTCCACCAGCGCGCGAACCCGGTCGGTCGCCGCGCCAAACCCGGGATCGGCATAGGTTTCGATCCATGGCGCATAGGGGTTGGGACTGACGGCGCGTGGCTTGATGGCGCAGCCGACTTCCCAATAGACCCAGAAACAGGGCAGGATGCCAGCGACCAATTCCTCATAGCTGCGGGTCGCGGCCAGGCTGGCGAGATAGCTGGTGTAGCCAAGGCAGGAGGGGGTTGGCTCGGCACCCTGCGCTGTGGTTGCGCTGACGCCGAACTGAGCGAAGAAGGCCTGATGCAGCGCTTCTTCAACCTGCACCGCAACTTTCGCGCCGTCGGAAAATTCCAGCCGCCCTGCGGCACTGGGCGCGCGGGCCGCGGCGATCGCCAATGTGCGGGCATATTCAGCCAGATAGAGGCTGTCCTGCACGATATAATGTTGGAAGCTATCGCGTGGCAATGTTCCGTCTGCCAGCGCGGTCAGGAATGGATGGGCCAGGATAGCCTGCCGCAACGGGGCGACGTCTGCCCAGATCTGATCGCAAAAGCCCATCGCCATGTCCTTCGTCAAAAGCGCACGGATGCGCTGGCGCCAAATTGGCGGCCGGTGTTGATGGTGAAACTGTCGAACGGTCCATCAGGGCCAAGGCCCAGCAGTAGCGGCAATTGCTGCTGGCCAAAAGCCGAGATCGCCCAGCGTTTGTCGAGCAGGTTCTTGGCCCAAAGGTCGAACGTCCATGCCCCGTGGCTGACGCCTATACGCCCATCAACCGAGGTGTAGCCAGGTGAATGAAGGATATTGTCGATCTCGAAATCGACGCGTGAGACATAGGCGACACTAAGCCGAACATTGACAGTCGCAGGTCCGGCCGCACCCTGCCAGCCAATGCCGCTGTTGATGGTCCAGTCGGGCGCGTTGGGGGTGCGCTTGCCGCTCATGTTCAGGATAGCGGGTTCACCTGGTTCTGGCGTGGGGTTGGGCGTGAAATAGGTGCTGGTGCGGCTGTGGGTCCAGGCCAGCCCACCATCCAGGCTGAAGCCCGCGCCCAGCGCCGCCTGCGCCGACGCTTCGATCCCGTGGACATCGACCTGTGGCACCGACAGGACGACCGAATTGCCAAGGAACACGGTGTTCTGGAAGTTGTCATAGTCAGTGATGAAGCCCGCGAGCGACAGGCGAATACGCCCATCCGCGCTCTCACCCTTGACGCCCGCCTCGACCGAGCGGGTGGTTTCGGCCGGGAACACGGCCTGCCATACATCGGTCGGGCCGGGCAGGGGGTTGAAGCCGCCCGCCTTGAAACCGATCGCGCCAGTGACATAGGCGGTCAGATGATCGGTCGGGCGCCAGGCGAGGGACAGTTTGGGCTGCCATTTCTCGAACGTCCGGGCACGTTGCGCGACCGTCGTTCCACTCGCAGTACCGACCGTATCTTCCTTGCGCCGGTCGCGGTCATAGCGCAGCGCCAATGTGGCTTCGACCTGTGGCGCAATGTCGTAGCTCGCCTGCCCGAAAACACCGATCTGGCTGGAGCGGGTTTCCGCGCGCAGCGCTTCGCTGCCGAACAGCAGCGGCCCGAAATCATCGGTCCGGTCGCGCTCCAGCCGTTGGTAGAACAGGCCGACATGCCAGCGCAGCGGCCCATCGCCGCGCGACGTCAGACGGGTTTCGCTGGTCCAGGCTTTTATATCAACAGGTTGGGAGATGGGTTGAATACCATCCGGGAATAATGGCGCGCCGAACAGCGTCAATGGCTTGTCGTTGCGAAAATCCAGTTCTTCAACGAAATCCTTATGATAATCGTCATAGCCGCCAGTCCATGTGAAGAGCAGCCCGTCACCCGCTTCCTGTTCATAGCTGGCCTGCGCGCCCCACCATGTACGCGATGCCCGCCCTTCAAAATCCCCGAACGGGTCGGTCAATGCCGCACCCGACAGTCGCCCGCCATAAAGGCCAGTAACATTGCCCGATGAAATATAGGCCGCCCCGCCTTCTTCGTTGGCCCAGCCCAGGCGAAAGCGGAACGTAGCGGTTTCGTTCAGCGCGACCTTTGCCTTCAGGCGCAGATTGCGGCTGATGCTGCCATCGACCTTCTTGTCCAGAAAGCTGTTGCGGATGAAGCCGTCGCTGTTGCGATAGGAACCGGCCAGGCGCAATTGCACCTGTTGCGACACCGGGGCGTTGACCACGCCATCGGCGGTCCAGGTCAGGCCGTTGCCGATCCCGACGGCTGCTTCGCCGCCCCAGTCCGGGCCGGGATCGTTGGTCGTCATGGCGATGGCCCCGCCCGATGCCGACCGGCCGAACAAGGCGCCCTGCGGCCCCTTCAAAATCTCGACCCGCGCCAGATCATAGGGGCGCAACGTGAAGAGTTCGGAATCGGGCAACGCCAATCCGTCGACAATATAGGCGATAGAGGGCGATTGGCTGCGGTTGGTGGATACGCCCCGCACGGATATGAGGTTGGTGCCGGGATCCTGATCGTTGATGATGAAGATGCCGGGCGTTGCCGCGATGAAATCGTCGATCGTGGTCAGGCGCTGCGCGGCGATGGCGGCGGGACCATAGACGGCGATCGTGTCGGGCACCCGGATTTCGGCTTCTGCGCGACCACGCGCGGTGACGACGATGCTGTCGTCCGCATGGGCGTAGCCTGAACCCAGTAGCAGTGCGATCGATATGGCAGGCGACATAATGGCGTAAAGACGCATATCCCTATTCCTCCGCCGGTGTGAGCCGGATCAGGTTCGCGGGTTTGCAGACTGGACGCCCCCTGCGCCCGATCCGCCTCTCAGCCCTGACAGCGCCAGGACACCCCGTGGGTTGAAACTGTCGGTGCGCCTATGGCGTCCTGCACCGGGCGTCAATCGATGGCTGAGGGTCTGGCGCATATTCATGCTGAAATGGGGTCGGTTTTCAGTCGACTATGGCGTCTGGCGAGGATCATCCGTTATCGACGCCGCAGCCCGACCTTTATTCTTCCTGTTGCTATGACCTGCGTACCGGCCCTTTTACCATCATGATGATCGCCCCCTTTCTGTTGCTGGCCGCTGCGGCGGATGATGCGTTGCCGCGGCGACCCCATTCGCACATCCATGCGGCGGGAGAGATTGACGAGACGCAGGGGCCGGTGCTGCTGGAGGTCACCTATACCGGCGAACTGATGGCCAATGTAGCGGGCGGATTGAAGCGGCGCGCGCGCTATCTCGATAATCTCGACATAGTGCTGGAGGCCGATCTGGAGGCGACGCTCGGTTGGCGCGGGGCCGAGGCGCATGTCTATGGCCTCTACAATAATGGCGCGTCGATCTCCAACGCGGTGGGGGATGTGCACGCAGTCAGCAATATCGAAACGGGGACGCGGGCGTTCAGACTATATGAAGCCTGGATCAACCAGACGATCGCGCCCGGCCTGTCGCTGAAGGCAGGATTATATGATCTCAACTCGGAATTTGATGCGCTCGATGCCGCTGGCGTTTTCGTCGGCAGCGCGCATGGGATCGGCAGCGATATTTCGCTGACGGGTCGCAATGGTCCGTCGATCTTCCCATCGACATCGCTGGCCGCGCGTGTCGAATGGCAGCCGGCCGAGGGCTGGGCTGTGCGCGCGGCGATATTGGACGGGGTACCGGGCGATCCCGACCATCCTGCCCGCACCGCGATCAAACTGGGTAACGGCGATGGCGCGCTGCTGATCGGTGAACTCGACGTGCCGATTGCCGGCGCGCGACTGTTGCTGGGGCATTGGCGCTACACAGCGACGTTCGAAGCCTGGGATGGAAGCATGGGGCGGGGCAATGCCGGGGTCTATCTGCGTGGGGAAATGCCGCTGATGAGCGATGGCGATGAGAAGGTGGACGGCTTCTTCCGGCTTGGGACGTCAAGCGGGCGGTTCAATATGTTCGACCGGTTCGCCAGTCTGGGCGTAAAATGGACAGGCGCGGTGAACGGGCGGCCGGAGGACGAATTTGGTCTGGCGGTGGTGACCGCCTCCACATCCCCCGATTATCGCCGAAGCAGTGCCGCGCAGCGCACTGAATCGGTCGCCGAAATCACCTATCGTGCGCCGCTGTCGCCATGGCTCACGGTGCAGCCCAACCTGCAATATGTCCACAATCCCGGCGCTGACCCGACCATCCGCGACGCCTGGGTCGTCGGGCTGCGCTTTGCCATTGGTTCGCGCCTGATCGACTAGGGGTGATCGCATCCGGACTGGCCAGCGCGACGTGCGGCGGGCAGGGCGAATGTGATCAGCAGGCAAAGCGCCATCGGCAGGATCGCGAACAGGAAGAAGGACCCCGGACCCGCGCCGTTGCCGATCAGCCAGCCACCGGCCAGCGGCCCGCCTATGGCGCCGATACGGGCGACTGCGACGCCAAAGCCAATGGCGGTGGCCAGACAATCGGGCGGAAAGACGCCGGTGACGACGGCCATGATGCACAGATGGACCCCGACAATGCCGCCGCCCGCCACCAGCAGCAGCAGGTTGGTCGACAAAGTCCCGGTAGACAGGATCGCCAGCAGGGCGAAAGCCGCGATGATCGTGACATAGGCACCCGCCAGCGCCAGCACGGCATGGTTGCGATCAATCAGCCAGGCGAGCGCCAGAGCGATGACCAGTCCACCCGACTGGATGATGGTGATCGATCGTGCGGCCTGATCCAGCGTGAAGCCCGCCTGCGGCAGCAGGGTCGGCGTCCAACTGATGATAAGATAGAGGCCGAAAGCATTGATACCATAGAGTAATGCAAAAACGATCGTCGGGAATCGGAGTGGCCTGCGCAATATGCGGGCAAGTGGGCGGACAGCGCGGGCGTCAGTTCCGGGCTCTGCTTTCTTTTCGGGGGGAAATAGCAGGAACAGGGCGAGCGCAAGCAGCAATGTCGCTGCGCCCGGCAACAGGAACAGCGCGCGCCAACCGCCCAGCGCGATCAGCGGCGGCGCAATCAGGCCCGCGACGATCGCGCCAAAGGAGATGCCGAGCGATACGATCGTCAACGTGCTTGCGCGTCGCCCCGGCGGCGCCCAGATCGCGGCCAGCGCAGTGACGTTGGGCAGGCATGCGCCCAGAGCCAAGCCAGTCAGCAAGCGCCATATGATGAAGCTGGCGATGTTCGTTCCGCTGGCCGTCGCCATGGTCAACAGGCCGATACAGATGACCGAGAGGGTGATCATCCGGCGGCGGCCGAAGCGATCCCCCAGCGGCGCCAGCAAAACCGCGCCGACGCCCAGGCCCAGCAATACCGCCGAAAGGGCAAAGCCGAAGCGGGCGGGCGGAATGTCGAGTGCCTTTGCGATATGGGGCAACGCCAGCGGCATCGCCGCCAGATCATAGCCATCGACGAACAGGACCAGCCCGCACAGGAGCAATGACAGGATCAGCCGCGGGGTAAAAGATGGCGTTATGCCCATGTCCTGCGGACGGGTCATGGATCGGCGTTCCTCTCTGTGGGCATTGCGCAGCGCTTATCGTAACGAATGATATAATTGGTTGGCGCCACCCCAGCCTGTCAAGCGCTAAAAAACGAGCGAACGGGTTGCGATAATAATAACGACCGTTATAGTGTGCCGCTGAAAAGGCGTAGTGCGCCAGCCAGGAAGAGGATAGACCATGGTTCCCGACAACATCCATATCGCCCACCCCGACAAGCTGTTCATTGGTGGCGCATGGGTCGAATCGACGGCTGACCGGATGATCGAAATCGTTTCGCCCAACAGCGAGGCGGTTATTGCCCGCGTCGTCGATGGGACCGAAGCGGACATGGACCGCGCCGTCGCTGCCGCCCGCACGGCGTTCGATGATGGCCCATGGTCCACCATGGCGCCTGCCGAGCGTGGCGCGATCGTGCGGCGGATGGGTGAAGAATTGGGCAAGCGCGCGCCTGAACTGTCCGCCGCCTGGACGGCGCAGGTCGGTGGCCTCGCCAGCTTTGCGCCAATCATGACTGGCGGTGCGACCGCAACATTCATGGCGATCGCAGGCTATGCCGACAGCTTTCCCTTTGTCGAAAAACGTCCGGCGAGCCAGGTCCATACGGCGATAGTTGCGCAGGAACCCGCTGGCGTTGTCGCCGCGATCGCGCCCTGGAACGCGCCCTATGGCATCATGTCGTCCAAGGTCGCCTATGCCATGGTTGCAGGCTGCACCGTCATCATGAAGCCGTCGCCGGAGACCCCGCTGGAAGCCTATATCATAGCCGAAGCGGCGGAAGCGGCAGGGGTGCCGGCCGGCGTGGTCAATCTGGTCGCGGCGGGACGCGACGCATCCGACCATCTGGTCCGCAACCCCGGCATCGACAAGGTGACCTTCACCGGATCGACGCTGGCGGGCAAGCGGATCGGCGAGGTCTGCGCCGGGCGGGTCGCGCGTTGCACGCTGGAACTGGGCGGCAAATCGGCAGCGATCGTGCGCGACGATTTTCCCATAGAGGTCGCCGCTGCGATCCTGGGCAACACCATCACGATCATGAGCGGACAGGTTTGCGCCATGCTGTCGCGTGCGATCGTGCCGCGCCATCGTCATGACGAACTGGCCGACGCCATTGCAAAGGTGATGCAGGGCATCCGCATCGGCCATAGCGATGCGCCCGATACACAGCTTGGCCCGGTGGCGATGAAGCGCCAGCTTGAACGGGTGGAGGAATATGTCGCGCTGGGTCGCGCAAGTGCCGATCTCGTGACCGGCGGCAACCGGCCTGCCCATATGAACAGCGGCTATTTCATTGAACCCACCCTGTTCGCGAATGTGGATAACAAGAGCCGCATCGCGCAGGAGGAAATTTTCGGCCCCGTGCTGTGCCTCATTCCCGCCGATGATGAGGAGGATGCAATCCGCATCGCCAATGACAGCGCCTTTGGCCTGAATGGATCGGTGCTGACCAATGACGCCGATGCCGCCTATCGCATCGGCCGTCGCATCCGCGCAGGCGGATTTGGGCAGAATGGCATGAAGATGGAGTTCGGCCTGCCTTTTGGCGGCTTCAAGCAATCGGGGATCGGGCGCGAGGGCGGGGTGGAAGGCCTGCACGCCTATCTGGAAACCAAGACCATGTTGCTCGACGCCACGCCCAGCGGCTTTTGAGCATAATCGTGCTGGATGCGCAGGGGCGGGGGCAGGGGGCCGCCTATACCGCCGCACGTATCATTTATGGGGGGTGGTTCCTGTTTTCGGGGGTAGAATATTTCACCCCCTTCGATCTTCAGCCGCTGGGCAACACGCCGCTGGCGCAGGAATTCACCCTGGCGCTGATCCACAGCGGCTTGTTCGCCTGGATCAAGATCATGGAGGTGATCGTGGCGCTGCTGGTGCTGGCGAACCGCGCGGTATTGCCTGCCGCGCTGGCCAGCGTGCCGCTCAATGTCGTGATCGGTTACTGGAATTTCGTGCTGGATCCGGGCGTAGTCGAATATGCGTTCGGCATCGTCACGCTATTGCTCAACGCCATCCTGCTCTGGCCATGGCGCAGGGAATTGATCGGCCTACTGCGTTGGTAGCCTGTGATATATCGGCCATATTGCCAGTTTCGTATGCTTGGGATACTTTTTCGTCCTGTGGGATGACTCGCTGACGACCAGCAATAGCGTCGCGGTGGGCGAAGAGAGGGATGCAGGGCATGGCTCATGATGTTCTAGATCGTGTGGAGTGCGTCCGCTGAGCGCGGTCGAGCGTTTTTCCACCCGGCTGGTGCCGCCACCGCGTCGCCAGCGTTTCTGGCGAGAGGTCGTTGCCGAAGCCTTCCCCGGCATGACCGCACACGCGCCCGAAGGCATCAAGGCGGATCTGGCGCGCTGGTCCCTGGGCGGCGTGGGGCTGGCGCGGGCACGCAGCGAACGGGCGCAGGTCAGCCGGATCGCGACCGATGGAGAGGAACGGCATCTGCTGCTCCATCTGCTCCATCGCGGGTCGGTGACCATGCTGCACGGCGATCGCAGCAGTATTGCCCGCGTGGGCGACATCGTGATCGCCGATGACCGCCACCCCTATTCCATCGACATTTCGCAGTATAACGACTGCCTGATCCTGCAAATACCGGTTGCGATGATGGGCGATGATATTGCGGGGCGCGACTGGCATGGTTGCCTGTTGCCGTCCACCAACCCCCATGTCCTGTTCATGGCCCATATGCTCCACGGCCTGTGGTCGCAGCGCGACCAGTTTGATCATCTGGATGACGATGCCGGGATATTGCTGGCCGATGCGGCGCAGATGATGTGCCGTCGCAGCACATTGGAAAGGCCATCCATCCATCAACTGCGCTCGCCGATTGAATATGCGCTGGAACATCTGGGCAATCCCGACCTTGGCACGGCGCTGATCGGCCAGGCGCTGAACCTGTCGCCGCGCGCCGTGCAGAAAAATTTCGTCCGTCAGGTCGGGCTGACGCCGACCGCCTTCATCACCGTGCGACGCCTCGAACGCGCCGCCGCGTTGCTGGCGTGCGATGATGGACGCACGATTACCGACGTTGCGTTCGAAGTCGGTTTTAACGATTCCGCCTTCTTCACCCGCTGTTTTCGCAAGCATTTTGGCGTCGCGCCGAGCCAATGGCGAAGCACCAACGGGCGTTCGCTTGCGTCCTGATCACAGGTTCGTCTGAATCCAAGACCTTTGCCTCCATAGCGCCTATCAGGACATCAAGCCGCCGATACAGGCGCGATGTTCCAGGGGAGATGAAGATGGGCAAGTCCATGATTGCGATGCTGATGGCGTCCAGCGCGCTGGTCGTAACTCCAGCAATGGCGCAGGATGCCGAACAAAGCGGCGGCATCGCCGAAATCGTCGTAACCGCGCAGAAACGCGCGGAAAATGTGCAGGACGTGCCGATCGCCATTTCGGCCTTTACCTCTGAATCCTTGCAGGAACGGGCCGTCGGCAGCGTGGCGCAGCTCTCGGCTATCACCCCCAACGTCAATCTGGACGCAGGCACGCCCTTCTCCGGCTCCACCGCCGTGCTGTCCGCCTATATTCGTGGCATCGGCTCGGACGATTTCGCCTTCAACATCGATCCGGGCGTCGGCATCTATCTGGACGGCGTCTATCTCGCCCGTACCGTCGGCGCGAACCAGGATCTGCTGGACGTCGAACGGGTTGAAATCCTCAAGGGGCCGCAAGGAACGCTGTTTGGTCGCAACACGATCGGCGGCTCGATCTCCATTGTCACTGCCGATCCGGGCAGCGCGTTCAAGGCGAAGGGCGATGTGACGGTGGGCAGCTACAATCTGTTCCAGGCGCGCGGATCCGTAACCGTCCCCATCACCGATGGCCTCAGCTCTGCCTTGACCTTTGGCATCAAGTCGCGCGACGGGTTTCTCAAGCGCCTGCGCTATCCGGACCAGCGCGCCAATAATGCGCCCCCCTTCACCGCCTTTTCCGCCGCTGGCTATGACAGCGCCAACAAGGAAGGGGCCAACGACAACTGGAACCTGCGCGGAAAGCTGCGCTGGGACAATGGCGGCGCTGTGCGGGCGACCTTCTCCGGCGACTATAGCAAGGACAAGGGGACGTCCGCCAACAAGCTGATCGGCACGGCTGAATTCGTACCCGGCAATTTCGCTGGCACGACCAACCTGCCCGGTACGGCCTTCGACCCGACCGGGACTACCGGCTTCCTGTTTGCCGGCCTGTATAATTTCTGCATCGGCAGCACGGGCGCGGAAATTGCGGCGCGCAACGCCCAGGCGCTGTGCGGCGTATCGGGTACCCAGTTCAATCCGCAATTCCAGCTGGCCAGCGTCGCCAGCGCGAATGTCGATGGCAACCCGGCGAATGACCGGCTGCCCTGGGATGGCCGCTACCTGATTGCCAACAAGGACCGCAGCTATGCCAGCGGCAACAGCTATTCCAATCTGGAAAGCTGGGGGTTGAGCGGCATTGTCGACTTCGATCTGGCCGACAATATCGCGCTCAAATCGATCACGGCCTATCGTGAATTGCACTGGAATGCAGGGCTGGATGCCGACGGGTCGCCGCTCAACTTCCTGCAACTCAGCTTCACCATGAACCAGTGGCAGTTCAGCCAGGAATTCCAGCTGCTCGGCAATGCGTTCGATGAAAAGCTGCGCTATGTGCTGGGGGCCTATTATTTCAAGGAAGCGGGCGACCTGCATGACTATGTGACCTTTGGCGAAGGTCTGGTGCAGGTCGATGGCCCCAACCAGTTGAGCACCAAAAATTACGCCTTCTTCGGCCAGATCGACTATCGGCCCATCGACCTGATCGGCATCACCATCGGCGGGCGCTACACCAATGAACGCAAGCGGTTCGAAGGCGGGCAGCAGGAACTGAACGGGTTTAATTATAAGCTGTTCGGCTGCGCCGACGCCAATGGCAATATCTTCCCCGGCGGCCCGTTTCCGCTGGCGCCGATCCCATGCCAGGTGGGATTGAGCTATCCTGATCCGACCAACCCGGTGCGCGTCTATACGCCGGGCGTCAATCGCAAGAAATTCAGCGATTTTTCGCCCAAGGTCGGGGTGCAACTCCACCCGTCGGAAGATGTCATGCTCTATGGCAGCTGGTCGAAGGGGTATAAGACGGGTGGTTGGACCACGCGCCTCACCAACCCGCAGGGCAATGTCGCACCCGACTTTAACGAGGAAAAGGCGACGACCTGGGAAGCGGGCATCAAGTCGACGCTGCTCGACCGCCATCTGCAACTCAATGCGGCGTTGTTCTCGACCAAATATCGCGACATTCAGCTCAATATTCAGATCGGCACGTCGCCAACCATTGCCAATGCGGGCGACGCGCGTATTCGCGGGTTCGAACTGGAAATGGTTGCGGCGCCTGTCGATGGCCTGACGATCAACGGCGCGATCGGCTATATCGACGCCCAATATACGTCGGTGTCGGCAGGGGCTGCGGCTGTCGGCGGAGCCAACCCCTTCCAGGCGGGCACTTTGGTGGGCGAATCTCTCCCCAAAACGCCCAAATGGAAGGTCAATCTCAGTCCGCGTTATGAAGCGACGCTGGGCAATGGCGGATCGGTGGTGCTGCTGGCGGACTGGACCTATACGTCCAGCGCGTGGAACGATACGCAGCGGACCTTGCTGCTCAAGCGTGTATCGACCGACATCGTGAACGCCTCGATCAGCTATCGCGAACCCGACGGCCACTGGTCGCTCACGGCGGGCGGCACCAACCTCACGGACAAGCGCTTCCTGACATCCGGCGGGTCGAACATCGCGGCGGGGGCTATGTTTGGCACCTATAACCGTCCACGCGAATGGTATGTTCGCTTCGGGTTCGAATTCTGATCATGGGTAGCATCGCGATCGACGCGGCGGTGGTGGAGGGGGCTGGCAACCCCTTCCGTTTCGAAAAACTGGCCATGGATGCGCCTGGGCCGGGCCAGATCAGGGTACGGCTCCATGCCTGCGGCATCTGCCATACCGACATGGTGATGCGCGACGGGGCGCTGCCTATCCCGTTCCCCGTCATATTGGGCCATGAAGGCGCTGGCGTCGTCGATGCCGTGGGGCCAGGCGTGGATGGGGTCGCACCAGGCGATCATGTGTTGCTGAGCTTTCATAGTTGCGGCGCGTGCAGCGCCTGCCACGATCATCAGCCCGGCTATTGCGCGGAATTTGTGCCGCGCAACTTTCTGGGCGTGACGCCGCCGGGGCAGGGCGGCATCTGGCGTGGGGACGAGCGGATCGGCGGCAATATATTCGGCCAGTCATCCTTTGCCACCCATGCTCTTGCCCATAGCGACAATGTCGTGCGGATCGATCGCGACCTGCCGCTCGACATTCTGGCGCCTCTGGGGTGCGGAGTGCAGACCGGCGCAGGGACGGTGCTGGAAACATTACAGGTGCAACCCGGCCAGTCGATTGCGATACTGGGTGCCGGCGCCGTCGGCCTGTCGGCCCTGATGGCGGCGGTCATTGCGGGCGCGGGACGGATTGCGGTGATTGATCGCCATGCCAGCCGCCTTGCGCTCGCGCGCGAACTGGGCGCGACCGAGACAGGCGATGATCTGGCCGCGCTTGACGGACAGTTCGATCATATCGCCGATACCACCGGCGTCCCGGCGCTGCTCGGCCTTGCGGTCGATCGGCTGGCACAGCGCGGCACGCTGGCGCTGGTCGGCGCTTATCCGCCGGGCGGCTTCACGATCGACCCTTCATCCATCATGAGCATGGGACGACGGATTGTCGGCGTGGTGGAAGGGGGCATCGACCCGCAGCTATTCATCCCGCGCCTGATCACTTATTATCGCGAAGGTCGGCTGCCGCTGGAGAAGCTGATCAAGCGCTATGCCTTTGCCGATCTGGAAGCTGCCTTTGCCGCGTCGGAAAGCGGGGCGGTGATCAAGCCGGTAGTGTTGATGCCACAGGACTGACGGCCGCTCGCAGGAAGCGGCCGTCAGTCCTCGATCTTCATGCAGTGCGTGGACAGCAGCAGGACGTCCCGGCCACCATCAATCCACCCCTTCCGGCAGAGCGCCGATGACGGACTTGACTTCCAGAAACTCCTCCAGCCCGAAGCGGCCGAATTCGCGGCCATTGCCCGATTGCTTGTAGCCGCCAAAGGGCATGTCGAAGGCCAGGCCGCCCGCGTTGACGAACACCGCGCCCGCCCGCAGGCGGCTGACGAACTTGCGCGCATGGGCCGGATCACCCGCGACATAGGCGCCAAGGCCATAGGGCGTATCATTGGCGATGCGGATCGCTGCCTCATCATCGTCATAGGGCATCAGCACCAGCACAGGGCCGAAAATCTCCTCACGAGCGATCGTCATGTCCGGCGTCACATTGGCGAACACCGTCGGGCGTACATAGCTGCCATGATCCATCCCGTCAGGACGACCAAGGCCACCTGTTACCAGCGTTGCGCCCTCGTCAATCCCGGTCTGGATCAGTGACTGGATGCGGTCCCACTGGCGCTGGCTGACGACTGGGCCAATATGGTCGCCCTCGCTTTGCGGATCGCCGACCTTCTTGGCCGCGAACATGGCGCCGACCTTTTGTGCCGCTTCGTCATGTTGGGAACGATGCACCAGCATGCGCGTCGGTGCGACGCAACTCTGGCCGCTGTTAAGCAGCACGCCGCCCACGCCACCGGGCAGAGCGATGTCCAGCGGCGTACCTTGCAAAATGATGTTGGGTGACTTGCCGCCCAGTTCCTGCGCGACGCGCTTGACGGTATCGGCTGCGTTCTTGGCGACCATGATTCCGGCACGCGTCGACCCGGTGAAACTCACCATATCGATGTCAGGATGCCTCGCCAGTGCCGTACCGACCCCGTCGCCATCGCCCTGCACCAGATTGAACACACCGGCCGGGACAGCCGCGGCGTGCATGATCTCGGCAAAGATCGCGGCGCAACTGGGCGCCTCCTCGGAGGGTTTGAGGATCATCGTGCAGCCTGCCGCCAGGGCGGGGCCAACTTTGGCGACGATCTGGTTCATCGGCCAATTCCACGGCGTGATCAGCGCAACCACGCCGATCGCTTCGCGCACCACCCTGTTGTCGCCGATTTTCTCGCTGAATTCATAGTCTTTCAGCGCCGCGAGCGACTGCGCCAGATGACCAAGACCCGACCCAGCCTGCGCCGTCTGCGCGATCGAGATGGGACAGCCCATTTCGGTCGCAATCGCGCGAGCCATGTCGGGGATGCGCTTTTGATATTCCGCCATAATCCGCTCCAGCAGCGCGATCCTTTCCTCCTTGCTGGTGAGCGAGAAGGTCTCAAATGCGCGGCGCGCGGCGATCACGGCGGCATCGACATCGGCTGCGGTGCCAAGGATCATGTCTGTCGCGCTGGCATCGGTTGCGGGGTTCATCACCGCAATCGTGCGCCCCCCCTGGCTGTCGACCCATTGGCCATCGATATAATGTTTGCATGTATTGGGCATGGGCAGGTCCTTATGCGTGAAGAAGGCCAAGGTCGGCATCAGTGGCGGGCTTTCCCCATTTGTCGCGCGGCGGCATGGGGCGGTTGGTCCAGGGCGGATCGAGCGTGAAGCTGGAGATGCGGCGGCCTTCCGGCAGGCGCCCGTTGCCGCCACCCTGGGCATAGTCATAATAGAGCGTCATCAACTCATCATGGCCATGATGGCGCTGCGCAACGGGATGCGACAGGCAGGCTTCGCGCCAGCGCAGCAATCGGGTCAGATGCTGCGGGATCTCATAGGCTTCATAATAGTCGAGAAACCATAACCGTTTGAACATGGGAGTGAAGGCGACCTCTGCCCAGCCGAACCTGTCGAACAGATAGTCGCGGTCGGGCGCATAATGGCGCAGAAAATCGTCCAGCCGCGCATATTGCGCATCGACTTCGGCCTGATGTGCGTCGCGCTTTTCCCGATCCCGGTTCAGGATCATGCGGTATCCTGCCCCCGTAAACTGCCCGTCAGCCGCGCACAGCATCGCCTCGACGGCATGTTCATACGGGTCGTGCCGCGCCACCGCAGGATCGGGAAAGCGATCTTCGAAATAGCGCATGATGACCATGCTTTCCTTCAGCGTTTCGCCATTTTCCAGTTCCAGCGCGGGCAGCGACGTCGTGCCGCGCGTCTTGGCGAGCAGCCAGTCGGGCCGGGCCAGCGATATGTCGATCTCATGGTCGGCCATGATGTCGTGCAGCCCTTTCAGGTCGAGCAACAACTCAATCCGCTCGGAAAAGGGGCAGCCGGGGATATGATACATCCGTAGCTGGCCGCCGGGCGGTTCGTCGCACCATGCCATGGCCGTCACGCCGCCGACATGGCCGGGCGCGGCGGCATTTCCGTTTGCGATTTGGCAAACATCGCCTGCGTGGCCGGGCGGGCGTTGATCCGCTCGATCCAGGCAAGCAGATGCGGCGTGGCTTGCCCGTTAACGATATCGGCATGACCAAATTGCATCCCGTTCGCGATCGCGAAATTACAGATATCGGCCAGCGTATATTCGTCGCCCGCCAGCCAGGGGCTCTGCGCCAGGCGTTTCTCCAGCCGGTCGATCGAGACGCGAATCTTGCGCATTTCCTCGTCCAGCACCGCCTGCGGGAATCCTGCGCGGGCATTGCGCCATTTGGCCTGCTGTTCCGGTATCGGGATATGCTTCAGCTTCTCCTCAAATTCCTCATCGCTCAACTTGCGCGCCATCGGGCCGATCATCCGTTCCCAGCCAATGGTGGACACGCACCAGCAGAAATATTCGTCCACCCATTTGGTCCAGACGCGCATCTCCGCGATCCCTACCGGGTCGGCCGGGCGCAGCCGGGGGGCATCGGGGAATGCGTCCTCCAGATATTCGCAGATCACTGTCGATTCGGTGATGATATGCCCGTCGTGGTCGAGCGCGGGCACCTGACCGCGCGGATTGATTGCTTTGAACCAATCCTCATGATGCTCGAACCGGGTCGGATCGACGAAGCGGGGCGTGAACTCCAGCCCCTTTTCATAAAGCGTTAGCAGCGGTTTCATCGAATTTGCAGCCGGACCGAAGCTGTAGAGCGTCAACATGGCAGACTTCCTCACCTTGTGATGTGCAGCGTCTGTGCGCTTTCGCTGCCCGTGGTGCAGGGGCGGGCCAGCGCCCGCAAGTCGTCTGTCTATACTATCAGTGGCGCTACCCGGCGGGCTGGCGGAGGCCGCAACCTGTCACTGCCAATGATAGCGCCGCCACTCGCCTTGCCGGGACGGCCGCGCTTTGCTTGGGTGATGCACGAGCGGGCAAAGATCCCGCCGGGGAGAGAAGCGGATGCTCGAATTGCTGACGTCAGAGACACCCAATGGCTGGAAGGTCTCGATCCTGCTGGAGGAACTGGGCGTTCCTTACACGGTAACGCCGATTGCGCTGACCGACCGAGTGCAGAAGCAGGACTGGTATGTCGCGCTCAACCCCAATGGTCGCATCCCGACGCTGATCGATCATGAGGCGGGCGATTTCGCTGTTTTTGAGTCGGGCGCGATCCTGCTGTATCTGGCGGAAAAATATGACCGCTTCATTCCCGCCGACGCACAGGCGCGCAGTCAGGTGATCCAGTGGGTGATGTGGCAGATGTCGGGGCTTGGCCCAATGATGGGTCAGGCAACGGTATTTAATCGCTATTTCGAAGAAAAGCTGCCATCCGTGATCGATCGCTACACCCGCGAAAGCCAACGATTGTTGGGCGTTCTGGACGCGCAACTGGCGACCCGCGACTATCTGGTCGGTGATTATTCCATTGCCGACATTGCCTGTTTCCCCTGGGTACGCGGCCATGATTGGGCCGGGGTGGAGATAGACGGATTTCCCCATCTTTTGCGCTGGTATGACCGGATCGCCGAACGTCCTGCGGTGCAGCGCGGACTGCTGGTGCCAGAACCGCCATCGGCGCAGGACATGGCGGAAAAGACCATTTTGCAAGGAAAGACCATCATCGCGTGACAGCATTTCTCCAGCGGACCGTCCGCATCGAATGGGGCCATTGCGACCCCGCCGGCATCGTTCACGCCCCGCGCTATTTCGACATTTTCGGCCAAAGCACCATGCTGCTGTTCGAACAGGCCGGGTTGCCCAAAAAGCGTGAGATGCTGGCGACCATGCCCTTTGCGGGCTTCCCGATGGTGGACGTATCGGCGCGCTTTTTCGTGCCGACCGCCTATGGCGACGATGTGCTGGTGGAAGCGGACGCGCCCATATTCGGCAATAGCAGCTTTACCGTCGCGCACCGCCTGTCACTCGATGGCAGGCTGTGCGTGGAATGCACCGAAAAGCGCGTGTGGACCATAGCGGATACGACCCGCCCCGGCGGTTTGCGCGCGCAGCGGGTGCCAGACGCGGTGCGCGCCCTGTTCGCCCCTGACTGATCAGGCGCGTGGGGCGAGGCCGCTGATCAATATATCGACCAGCGAATCGGCGACCTGTTCGGCGCTGAGCGGCCCATCCGGATCATGCCAGCGCCCCGGCCAATTGAGCGCGCCCGCCAGGGTGAAGGCGGTCATGCGCACGTCGAGCGGCGCAATCGAACCATCGGCGATGCCATCTTCGATCAGCGCGCGCATCGACAGATCGATCGCCCGCTTGCGCGCGCGGAACAGCGCCGCCCCCTCAGCGGAAAGAAATTCGTCGCCAGTGCGCACGACGCAGCGACCAAAATCGTCCATCATCACCAGTGCATAGCGGCGCAGGACGCTGCGCAACCTGGCAAGGCCGTCGCCGGGCTGCGCGCGCGCCGTATCCGCGGCAGCGCTCAGCAATTGCAGACCGCGCGTCACACACTCGATCAGCACCTGCTCCTTATTGCCCAGATAATGGTAGATGGTCGGCTTGCTGATCCCCAGGCTCGCGGCCACGTCGTCGAGCGAGGTGGCGTGAAAACCGCGCGCGTTGAACATGCGTACCGCGGCGCGCAGCACGGCTTCGCGCTTCTCCTCACGATCGCGTTCGCGCTCCTCGCGCGATCGGAAGGGGGATGGTGCGGCGTTCGGTCGGGGCAAGCTGGTCTCCGTACCCGTTTCTCTTGACAAGAAACCGGTCGATAATCAATATACCCGTGAGTATATAAGAGACGATCGGGTTTTATGCTGACGGAAATCCAGACAGCCATCCGCGACACGGTGCGCAGCTTCGCGCAGGACGCGATCCGGCCGCATAGCGCCCGTTTCGAGGCGGAGGGCGGCTATCCGTCTGCTCTGTTCGAAGAGATGGCAGGACTGGGCCTGTGGGGCATGACCGCACCGGAATGCTTTGGCGGTGCGGAAGCGGACGCCGTATCCTACGCGCTGGCGCTGATCGAACTGGCGGCGGCGGATGGGGCATTGTCCACCATCGTGTCGATCCAGAACAGCATCCTGGTTTCCGGCCTGCTCAAGGATGGCAGTGAGGCGCAGAAAGCCCGCTTCCTGCCCGATTTGATCGGCGGCCGGA
Source organism: Sphingobium xenophagum (assembly GCF_002288285.1). NCBI lineage: Bacteria > Pseudomonadati > Pseudomonadota > Alphaproteobacteria > Sphingomonadales > Sphingobiaceae > Sphingobium > Sphingobium xenophagum. The sequence goes on from NZ_CP022746.1 coordinate 614,219, forward strand.
CAATCGGCGCCTTCGCCCTGACCGAGGCAGACGCCGGGTCGGACGCCTCGGCAGTCCGCACCCGCGCTATCAAGGTCGATGGCGGTTGGCGCATCTCCGGCGCCAAGCAGTTCATCACGTCGGGCAAGATAGCAGGCGTGGTCATGCTGGTCGCGGTGACGGACCCGGACGCAGGCAAGAAGGGCCTGTCGGTATTCATCGTGCCGACCGACCGGCCCGGCTATAGCGTCGACAAGGTCGAACATAAGATGGGGCAGGGCGCGTCGGACACCTGCGCGCTGCGCTTCGACGATATGTTCGTCGAGGATGAGCTGCTGATCGGTGAGCCAGGGCAAGGTTACCGCATAGCGCTCGCGAATCTAGAGACCGGCCGCATCGGCATCGCCGCGCAATGCGTCGGCATGGCGCAGGCCGCGCTCGACATCGCGGTCGCCTATGCCAAGGATCGCAAAAGCTTTGGCAAGCCGATCATGGAACATCAGGCGGTCGGCTTCCGCCTCGCAGACCTGGCCACCCGGCTGGAAGCCGCGCGGCAACTGGTGCTCAACGCCGCACAGGTCAAGGATGCGGGCCAGCCCTGCCTGACCGAAGCCTCCATGGCCAAGCTGTTTGCATCGGAAGCGGCCGAACAGATCGTGTCGGGCGCGCTCCAGACGCTGGGTGGCTATGGCTATCTGGAAGAATATGGCGTCGCCAAAATCTATCGCGATGTGCGGGTATGCCAGATTTACGAAGGCACGTCGGACATACAGCGCATGGTCATCGCGCGCAGTCTTTGAAAGGAATGGATATGCAGGACGATCCGGTCGTCATCGCCAGCTATGCCCGCACGCCGATGGGCGGTTTTCAGGGCGTCTTGTCGCCCCTCAAGGCCACGGAACTGGGCGCAGCGGCGGTCAAGGCAGCGGTCGAGCGCGCGGGCGTGTCGGTCGACGCGGTCGATCGCATCTATATGGGCTGCGTCCTGCCTGCGGGTCTCGGGCAGGCGCCTGCGCGCCAGGCGGCGCTGGGCGCGGGCCTTGGCCTGAACACTGAGGCCACGACCGTCAACAAGATGTGCGGTTCGGGCATGCAGGCCGCGATCATGGCGCATGAGGCGCTGGCATCGGGCGCTGTCGATGTCGTGATCGCCGGCGGCATGGAGAGCATGACCAATGCCCCCTATGCCCTGCCCAAGCATCGCGGCGGCGCGCGGATCGGTCATGACCGGATCATCGACACGATGATGATGGACGGGCTGGAAGATGCCTATGAACCCGGCAAGGCGATGGGCGTGTTCGCCGAAGAAGCGGTGCGCGACTATCAGTTCAGCCGCGCCGATCAGGATGACTATGCCATCCGTTCGCTCGAACTCGCCAATGCGGCGATCGGCAGCGGGGCGTTCGTCCGCGAAATCACGCCGGTGACGGTCAAGGGCCGGGGTGGCGACACGGTCGTCGACACTGACGAACAGCCGGGCAAGGCGCGGCCGGACAAGATACCGGGCCTCAAGCCTGCCTTCGTCAAGGATGGCACGATCACCGCCGCCAATGCGTCGTCCATTTCGGACGGTGCGGCCGCGCTGGTGATGACGCGGCAAAGCGTCGCGACCAGGCAGGGGATGAAGATCGTCGCCCGCGTCGTGGCCACTGCCGCACACGCTCATGAACCATCCAAATTCACCACCGCCCCGGTCCCGGCGATGCGCAAGCTGCTGGAAAAGGCAGGCTGGACGGTCGACGATGTCGACCTGTTCGAGGTCAACGAAGCCTTTGCCGTCGTCGCGATGATCGCCGCCAAGGAATTGGGCATCCCGGCGGATAAGCTGAACGTCAATGGCGGCGCGACGGCGCTCGGTCATCCGATCGGCGCGTCGGGCGCGCGCATCGTCGCGACGCTGATCGGCGCGCTGGAAACGCGCGGGCTGAAGCGCGGTGTTGCCAGCCTGTGCATCGGCGGCGGCGAAGCAACCGCGATGGCGATCGAACTGGCCTGATAGCAGGGGGTATAGTTATGAATATCAATGGTTTGCCAGCCATCGTTACCGGCGGAGCTTCGGGCCTTGGCAAGGCGACGGCGACGATGCTGGCAGCGCAGGGGGCCAAGGTTGCGATCTTCGACCTGAATGAGGAAGCGGGCAAGGCAGTCGCCGCGGAATTGGGCGGCATCTATGTCGGGGTCAATGTCGCCGATGACGCCAGCGTCGCGGCAGGACTGGATGCCGCAGAAGCAGCGCATGGCGTCGCCCGCATCCTGGTCAATTGTGCGGGGATCGCACCTGCGGTCAAGACGGTGGGGAAGGAGAATGCGCCCCATCCGCTCGACACGTTCGCCAAGACCGTGACCGTCAACCTGATCGGCACGTTCAACGTCATTTCCAAATTTTCCGCCCGGCTCGCCGCGGCGGAGGAGATTGACGGCGAGCGCGGCGTGATCGTCAACACAGCCTCCGTCGCGGCCTATGACGGGCAGATCGGCCAGGCGGCCTATAGCGCGTCCAAGGGCGGTGTGGTCGGCATGACCCTGCCGATCGCGCGCGATCTGGCGCAGCACAAGATCCGCGTGATGACCATCGCGCCGGGCATTTTCCTGACCCCCATGCTGGAGGCGTTCCCACAGCATGTGCAAGATGCGCTGGGCGCGCAGGTGCCCCATCCCAGTCGCCTTGGCAAACCGGCGGAATATGCTCAACTGGTCGAATCGATCGTCCGCAATCCGATGCTGAATGGTGAGGTCATCCGGCTGGATGGCGCCATTCGCATGACGCCGCGTTAATGGACGGGATCGCCTTTACGGTCGAGGACGGGATCGGGCGGATCACGCTCGACCGGCCAGCGGCAGGCAATGCCATCGACCTGCCACTGGCGCGCGCGCTGCTGGCGGCGGCGATCCGGTGCCAGACCGACGATATGATCCGTTGTATCGTGCTGACCGGCAATGGGCGGTTATTCTGTGCGGGTGGCGACGTGCAGTTGCTGGCCGGCGCAGGCGACAGACGATCGGACGTGCTGAGCGAGCTGATCGCCACGTTCCACGCCGCCGTTGCCCGACTGGCGCGCGCGCCCAAGCCTTTGGTCACATTGGTCAACGGCCCGGCGGCGGGCGCGGGGTTCAGCCTGGCCATGCTGGGCGATGTCGTGATCGGCGCGCGGTCGGCCCATTTCACCGCTGCTTATGGCGCGATCGGACTGACGCCAGACGGCGGCCTCAGTTGGCTGTTGCCCCGTCTGGTGGGACTGCGCAAGGCGCAGGACATCATCCTGACCAACCGCCGGATCAAGGCTGACGAGGCCGAGGCGATCGGGCTGGTGACGCGCATTGTGGACGACGAGGCTCTGGCAGACGAGGGATTGAAGGCAGCGGCCGCGCTTGCCGACGCTCCGATGGCAGCGCTGGCCGCCAGTCGCGCGCTGCTGGCCGACAGTTTCGAGACCGGGCTGGAGACGCAACTGGACCGCGAACTGCGCAGCATGGCGAGGGCAGGGGCGGGGCCGGAAAGCGAAGAGGGGCTGAGCGCATTACTCGCAAAGCGCACCGCCAATTTCAGGGGAGTTTGATAGCATGGCAGAAGCCTATATTGTTGAAGCCGTCCGTACTGCCGGGGGCAGGGCGCGCAAGGGCGGGTTGATCGACGTACATCCCGCCGATATGGGCGCGACCATTCTCAACGCGCTGGTCGATCGCACCGGCGTCGATCCGGCAGCCATTGACGATGTGATCGTCGGCTGCGTCAGCCAGGCGGGCGAACAAGCCTTTGCCTTAGGCCGCAACCTCGTGCTCGCATCGAAGCTGCCCGACAGCGTCCCCGCCGTGACCATCGACCGGCAATGCGGGTCTTCGCAGCAGGCGCTGCACTTCGCCGCGCAGGCGATCATGTCCGGCACGCAGGATCTGGTGATCGCGGCGGGTGCGGAAAGCATGACGCGGGTGCCGATGGGGTCCAATTACAAGCTCCACGCCGCCGCTGGCGTGGGTATCGGCCCCTGGCCAAAGAGCATCCAGAACCGTTATGGCGTTGCTGAATTCAGCCAGTTTCACGGCGCACAGGCGGTCGCCAACAAATATGGCTTCACCCGCGAGGAAATGGACGCCTATGCGCTCGCCAGCCATGCCAAGGCGGCGGCGGCGATCGACAATGGCGCGTTCAAGGCCGAAATCGTCGGGGTCGAGACTCCCGAAGGCCTTTTCGACATCGACGATGGCGTCCGGCGCGGTGGCACGATGGAGGCGATGGCCAGCGTCAAGACGCTGGAGGAAGGCGGGACGATTACCGCTGCCAATGCCAGCCAGATGACCGATGGCGCGTCGGGCGTGCTGGTCGCCAGCGAAGCGGCGATCAAGCGGTTCAACCTGAAACCCATGGCGCGCATCGTCAATCTGACCGTGACGGCAGGCGATCCGGTCATCATGCTGGAAGAACCGATCCCGGCGACCCGGCGCGCGTTTGAGCGGTCGGGCCTCAGCCTGAACGACATCGACCTGTTCGAGGTGAACGAGGCGTTCGCGGCGATCCCGATGGCATGGCTGAAGGCGATCGGCGCGGACCCGGCCAAGCTCAACGTCAATGGCGGCGCGATTGCACTGGGGCATCCGCTGGGGGCCAGCGGCACCAAGTTGATGAGCACGCTGATCCACGCGCTCAAGGCTCGTGGCAAGCGCTATGGCCTGCAGACGATGTGCGAAGGCGGCGGTGTCGCCAATGTGACGATCGTAGAGGCGCTGTAATGGGGATCAGGACGCGCTTCACCGATCTGTGCGGGATCGAGCATCCGATCGTCCAGGGCGGGATGATGTGGGTTGGCCGGGCAGAACTGGCCGCCGCAGTCTCCAATGCAGGCGGCCTTGGTATATTGACCGCGCTGACCCAGCCAACGCCCGACGATCTGCGCCGCGAAATCGACCGTTGCCGCACGATGACCGACAAGCCGTTTGGGGTGAACCTCACCATCCTGCCGTCGGTCAACCCGCCGCCCTATGCCGAATATCGCAAGGCGATCATCGATAGCGGCGTGAAGATCGTGGAGACCGCCGGGCACAAGCCGCAGGAGCATGTCGACCATTTCAAGGCGCATGGCGTCATCGTCGTCCATAAATGCACGGCGGTGCGTCACGCCTTGTCGGCGCAACGGATGGGCGTGGACGCGATTTCGATCGACGGGTTTGAGTGTGCCGGGCATCCGGGCGAGGATGATGTTCCAGGCCTGATCCTGATCCCCGCCGCTGCCGACAAGCTGACGATTCCCATGATCGCCAGCGGTGGCTTTGGCGACGGGCGCGGGCTTGCCGCGGCGCTGGCGCTGGGCGCGGACGGCATCAATATGGGAACGCGCTTCTGCGCTACCGTTGAAGCGCCTATCCATGACAATGTGAAGCAGTTTCTGGTCGATAATGACGAGCGGGGGACGAACCTCATCTTCCGCAAGTTCCACAATACCGGGCGTGTAGCCAAGAACAGCGTGTCCGATCAGGTTGTTGAGATTTCACTGCGCGAGGACGCAGTGTTTCAGGACATCCAACCGCTGGTATCCGGGGCAAAGGGGCGGGTTGCACTGGAAACGGGCGATCTGGACGCCGGGCTGATCTGGGCCGGGCAGGTCCAGGGGCTGATCCACGACATTCCGACGTGCGACGCGCTGGTCAAACGGATCGTGAGTGATGCCGAAGCGATCATAAGCGGCCGGTTGAACGACATGCTGCGCACGCAGTTGGTCGCGGCCTGAGCCTCATTGTTCGATCAGCAGGGCGGCATAGGGTGGCAAATCGCCCGGCGCTGCCCCGTTGACGGCCATCAGGATGCGCCCCGACCCGTCAAGATCGACTGGCCGCGCGATCGCTTCACTCGACAGATTGAACAAGCAGAGCAAAGACTGATCGGCGCACGTCCGCCGAAACGCCAGGCAGGCTTCGTCGGCCACGAGGATGTCGAGCGCGCCATGGCGCAGAGCCGGATTGGCCTTGCGCAGCGCCAGCATGGCGCGGGTGAAGTGCAGTAGCGATCCAGGGTCGGCTTCCTGCTGATCCACGGCAAGCGCCAGATGATCCTCGCCATGGGGCAGCCAGGGTTCGACGCCCGAAAAACCAGCCTGCGCGGCGTCGGCCGCCCATGGCAGGGGCGTGCGCGCGCCGTCACGCGACAGGGTCAACGGCCAGTTCGCGATGGCTTCTGGATCCTGCAATCGCTCGAACGGAATATCGACCTGCGTGATGCCCAACTCCTCCCCCTGATAGAGGATGGCGTTGCCGCGCAGCGCCATCAGGAGCGTCATCTTCATCCGCGCAAAGGCCGGGCGATCTTCAGGGGCGCACCATCGCGACAGGGCGCGGGGCGCGTCGTGATTTTCGAAGGCCCAGCTTGGCCAGCCCATATCCGGCTCGTCGGGCCAGCGATCGACCGTTTCCGCGACCAGCGCCGGGGTGAGTACGGGTGCGTAGAGGAAGGTAAAGCCATAGGCGCTGTTGAGGCGCTTCTCCCCGGCGGTATAGGCTTTCATCTCCTCCTCGGCGAGCGCCCCGCCTACCTCGGCCACCGTGAAGATCGCGCCATATTCGTTGCACAATGTCCGGATGCGCTCGACAAAGGGAATGATGGCGGGGTGCGACTGGCTATAGCGCTTGATTTGAAAGTCGAATGGCCGTGTGCGCGGGCTACCATCGTCCGGGGCGGGAGGATTGTCACGGAATTCGGGGTCGTGCATCGCATGATTGAGGGCGTCGAGACGAAAGCCGTCCACGCCGCGATCCAGCCAGAAACGCATGACATCCAGCAGCGCATCCTGCACTTGCGAATTGTGGACGTTGAGTTGTGGCTGGCTGGTCAGGAACTGGTGCATATAATATTGCCCGCGCCGCGCATCCCATGTCCAGGCCGGGCCACCGAACACCGACTGCCAGTTGTTGGGCGGTGTGCCGTCTGCCTGAGGATCGGCCCAGACATACCAGTCCGCCTTGTCGCCGTTGCGACTGGCGCGGCTTTGCGTGAACCAGTCATGCAGGTCCGAGCTATGGGCGAAAACCTGATCGATCGTGACCTTGAGCCCCAAAGCGTGGGCGCGGGCAACCAGCGCATCGAAATCCGCGAGGGTTCCAAATATCGGATCGACATCGCAATAATCGGCAATGTCATAACCAAAATCACGCATCGGCGAAGGGTAGAAGGGGGAAATCCAGATCGCGTCCGCCCCCAGCCGGGCGATATGATCAAGCCGCTGCGTAATCCCGTTCAGATCGCCAATGCCATCATCATTGCTATCCTGAAAGCTGCGCGGATAAATCTGATAGAGGACCGCACCCTTCCACCATGGTTGGTCAGCATTATCGGCGGAATTGGGCATTATTGTTTCGCTCCGATCAGGACGGGCGGCAAATCGGCACCGCCGCAACCACGCCAATCTACACACCGGATATGACAGGTGAAGCCCCGCTTGGCGCGAGTCGTCTATCGGGCAAATCCCGCACCGGCGACCGATTCGCTTTCCCCCGCCATCCGCAGTGAACGAAGGCGCGCAAAGCTTCCGCTACGGAAAGCTGTGCCGATACGGCAGATGCATATTTTGCAACCGCGAACAAGGTTTTCGCACTTGCAGCAAAGCGTGATTTGCCGGACATAGGGGGTGCCTTTCAGGCATCCTCTCCTAAACTTTTACGGGCTGGTCTTCGGATCGGCCCTTTTTTTGTGCATTTCAACGCTCGATTGGGCATGAGCCGGGCGGCAATGCGTAATATAATCGTCATTTTCGACGACTGGAGATGGCGGAGTGATTGTCACACCGTCATGCGTTCGTCATAAGGCACCATGACATTGCCCTCCGGCCCATCTTCTCCACCGATCGATCGTATCCAGCAAAATGTGCTGGCAGCATCCGAACGCCGCCTCCTCAACTGGCTTTGCGCCCGGATGCCGTTATGGGTGACGCCAGATGTTTTGACCGTGCTCGGCATGATCGGAGCCTTCGCCATTTTCGCCGGCTATGCCGCCAGCAGCCTGGAAGTCCATTGGCTGTGGCTCGCCATTGGTGGCTATGTCCTGCAATGGTTCGGCGATTCGATGGATGGCAGCCTGGCCCGGTTTCGCAAGATCGAGCGGCCCTCCTATGGCTATTTTATCGACCATAGTTGCGACGGGCTGGCGACCTTGCTGATTTTGGCCGGGATGGGGGCCAGCCCCTATATCCGCATGGACGTGGCGTTGGTGGCGCTGGCGGGGTATCTGCTGTTGTCGATCCATGCCTATCTGGCCGCGCGCGTGGTGGGGGAGTTCAAACTGTCCTACCTGTCCGCGGGACCGACGGAATTGCGGCTGATGCTGATCGGCATGACGCTGGCGATGATGGCGCTCGGCTATGCGCCGGGTTGGTTCGGCGCGATTTCGGGGTTCGACCTGTTCGTCGGCACCGTTTCCGTCGTCCTGATCCTGCTGTTCGTCATTCAGACGCTGGTCACGGCAAAGCGTCTGGCGATCAGCGACGCAAAGGATGCGGGTCGGTAAGACTGGTTTCAGCGACGTGGCAGAGATTGTGCGCTTGCGTCATGCGCAGCGGTCGATCGCTGCTTCGCACGCAAAATCAACTCGTTCAGGCGCATTTCATCCTGAACGCCCGAAGCAAACGCCAGGCAAAGCCAGTCCAGACACCGCGCCAGTAAAAGCATGGTTTCCTCTCAATTATATTATGCCGGGCACTATAGCATAATTGCCCGGCTGGAGAAGAGGCTTGTTGGTGGCCGATCCAATCAGGCGCAGACCGCATCAGCTTCCGCCACCAGCTGCGCCAGACGCGTTGCGCTGACATCATCCAGTGGCGCGAACAGCAATAGCCTCTGCCCCGGCGCTTCCTCGATCGCGTAGCTGGTATGGCGGAACATGATTTCGCCGACCCCGGGCATATCGGCGATGTTCGTATCTTCGAAATGCGCCATGATTTCCGATTCCTGCCAATATTGACGGAAAAATTCGGACTGTTCCATCATGTCGGCAATGATGCCTTCAAAGACGTCGGGCTGGCTGGTGCGGCTATAATCCCATTTGAAGCGCGCGATCAGGCGGCGGCACATGTCGCGAAACTTGTCGGGATCGGCCCGATAGCGCGGATTGAGCATCAGGATGCGGAACAGGTTGCGCTGATCGCGCGGCATCTGGCTGTAATCGCGAAAGGCGCGGGAGACCAGTCGGTTCCAGCCAATGACCGTCCAATCCTCCACGATGACAAGCGCGGGAATGGACAGCGAGTCCATGAGATGTTGCGTGCCTGCATGGATCGTCTCGTCGCGGCGGGTTGCCAGTGGCGGCGGGCGGTGCTGAGCCAGGGCGAAGAGAAATTCGCGCTCATTGGGACTAAGGCGCAGAGTGCGGCTAAGTCGTTCCAGCATCGGCGCGGATAATTGCACCTCGCGACCCTGTTCGAACCATGTGTACCAAGTCACGCTCATCCCGGCGAGCGTCGCCACCTCCTCGCGCCGCAGGCCGCGCGTCCGGCGGCGTTCGCCCGCAGGCAGGCCAACGTCGGCCGGTGCCAGCTTGGCGCGGGCGGCTTTCAGGAAACGCGACAATTCTTCCCGCTGTGCCATGCCTTATCCAGTTACTCTCTATAATGGGACACTCAACGGCCTTCTTGCGTGCCGTTTCCTCTGCAAGACCCCTGTTCAAGGGTCGGCGACATGCCCGACACAAGACAGGAGAGTGCGGTTGGCTGGCAAGCTATTTCTGACCTGCGCGGTGACGGGAAGCTCACCCATGCCCGATCATCCCAATTTCCCGTTCCGGCCCGATCATGTCGCGGCCGAAGCGCTGGCCGCGGCGCAGGCTGGCGCGGCGATCATCCATTTGCATGTGCGAGACCGCGAAACCGGCGATCCATCACAGGCGCTGGACGATTATCGCGAGGTGGTAGGCCTCATTCGCGCGAAGAATGACGAAGTGATCCTGAACGTCACGACCGGCCCTGGCTGCACTTGGATGCAGAGCGATGATGATCCCGCGGTCTGTGGCCCCGGCACCCTGATGTTCACGGCGGAACGACGGTTGGAGCATATTCTGGACCTGAAACCCGACATGTGCACGCTCGACATTTGCACCATGCAGCTTTGGGGCGGCGTCGCGATCAACCTCGACCCGATGATCACGACCATGGGTCATATGATCCAGGATGCCGGCGTCTTGCCGGAGATTGAATGTTTCGAGGCTGGGGACTTCGTCTTTGCCGACGATCTGATGGCCAAGGGCGCGATTCCGAAAAACGCGCCCTTCACCTTCGTACTGGGGACCAAATATGGTCTGCCCGCCACGACCGAAGCGATGCTCTACGCCAGAAACCAGATACCGCGCGACACGCCGTTCACGGGCTTCGGGGTCAGCCGCCACAGCTTCCCGATGGCGGCCCAATCGGTGCTGCTGGGCGGCAATGTCAGGGTCGGTTTTGAAGACACCATCTATCTGCGGCGTGGACGTTTGGCGGCTGACAATGCCGATCTGGTGCGCTGGGGTGTGGAAATGGTCGAGCGCATGGGCGGCGATATCGCCAGCGCAGGAGAGACTCGCGCGATGCTTGGCCTGAAACAATAAGGAGAGGGAAATGATGCAGGCAATCACAGCACCGATGGCCGATCTGCGGGGGCGGACGGCCTTCATTACCGGCGGCGCGAACGGCATCGGCCTTGGCATAGCGCGGGCGCTGGTGCGCGCCGGGGCCAATGTGGTGATCGCCGATATTCGGCAGAGTGCCTTGGCGGCAGCCAAAGCCGATCTGGCGGCAGACCAGCAGGTCGAAACCGTGGAGTTGGACGTTACGGATCGGCCTGCTTTCGCGCGGGCGGCCGATGCTGCGGAGGCGCGATTCGGGAAAATCCATATACTGGTCGGCAATGCCGGAGTCGGCGTGATGGGGCCGGTACTGGAAGCACGCTTTGACGATTGGGATTGGGGCATGGGCGTCAATCTGGGCGGGGTAATCAACGGCCTCGTCACCATCCTTCCCCGGATCAAGGCGCATGGCGAGGGCGGTCAGATCGTCACGACATCGTCCCAGTCGGCCCTTCTTCCCATCAATTATTCGGCCATTTACACCGCTGCCAAGGCGGCTGTGCTGGGCATATCGGAAGCCATATGTGGGGAACTCGCGGCAGAGAATATAGGCGTATCGGCGTTCATGCCGGGGCCTGTGCAGAGCAATATCGCCCATAGCGGCGAATTGCGGCCCGCGGAATATCGTGAAGATAGCGGCTATCGTGAGCGCGAGGAAGAACTGGAAAAGCGCCCCGTCTCACCACTCTGGATGAGTGCGGACGAAGTGGGTGAGCGGGTGCTGGCGGGCATCCGCGCAAATGACCTCTATATACTGACCCACCCGGAATTTGCGCCGGGTATGCAATCGCGCTTCGATGCGATCATGGCATCGATGCCACAGGAAACCGTCAATCAGGCACGCGCCAGGGAAATTGGTTTCCTGTTGTCCAATCCTGCATTCGACGAACAACTCGCGCGGCGCACAGCGAAGGAAACTGTCGCCAATTGAACATCATGTGCCTCTGGCCGGGCGAGAAGGGGCTAGCCCGGTCAGCTTTTTGGATCAGCGGGCTGATCAGTAATTCCACTGAACCTGGGTGCGGATCAGATTGCCTTCGGCGCGGCCGGTGCGGCGTTCGTCCGCTTCAGCGCGCTTCATCCGGGCATAAGCCATCGTGATTTCCAGCGCCTTCCATGGTTGCCATTCCAGCCCCAGTTCAAATTCGTCGGTTTCCAGACGCGGAGCGTTGGTCCCGGCCTTCCAGCCGCCACGATAATGCTGCCAGCGGCCATAGGGCATCAACGATCCCAGACCTTCCGTGGGCAGACGCATCATCGCCTGAACATAGCCGCCTTGCAGGTTCTTCGTCTGGATCGACTGGGTGGCGACATCATATTGCGGCCCCTTGCCCCAATTCCATTCGGCCTGGATGCCAAAGGGCTTGGGATAGAGCATGGCGTGCAGGCCAACGCGGTTGTCCTTGTAGGTGACAGGACTGACGCCGCCGCTGCGCAGTTCGGGCTGGACGTCGTTCATCATGGCCGATCCACCAAATTCGACGACCTGGTCGCCAATCTCGAACGGCCATGTCGCCAGCGCTACCTTCATCAGGCCGCGATTCTGTTCCGTCTTGTTGATGCCTTGCCCGTTGAACACACCGATGCCGAAAGCGCCGTAATTACCGAACAATTTTTGCCCGTCATCGGCCAGATCATCCCAGATTTTCTGAACCGAAGGCGGGGTGTAATAGGCGATCACACCCAGATCCCGTTCACCCGGAACCGCGCTGTTGATCGCGTCGCTGCGGTCCAGTGTCAGCCGGTTGGACGATGACTGCATATTTTCCCAGCCATAGGGCACTTTCGACTGGCCAAAGCGCAGGCGGAATGTCTTGGCCTTGTCGAGGAAAATGTCGGCATAAGCGTCGCGCAACTGGGCAAAGCCCTCGCGCCGTTCGCCGCCCGCCTGATTATTGACGGCGGTAGCGAAGTCGGGTTGGAGATAGAGCGAGACGCGATCCGAAACGTCCCCTTGGATGACCAGACGGACACGACGCAGCGAGAAACCGCCCCGATCCGAAATCCCGCTATCATGCACGGAACGCAGCCGCGACTGGCCAGCAGGCGCACTGTCATCGCCGGACAGGAAGGCATTGTAGCGCATCTGGGTATAGCCGCGCAGGGTCAACCGGTCATACCAGGCCTTGGACTTGCCCGCTTTGGCAGCAGGGGTCGGTGCGGGGGCCGATGCCAGCACAATGGAAGCCGGGGCCGGTGTCGTGGTGGGCGCGGCAGACTGCGGCGGCACCTGCGCGACGACGGGCGCTGCTTGGTTCTTGTTCGCAGCAAGGGCCGTCATCAGCGATTGAACCTGGGCTTTGAGCTCGTCGATCTGCGCTTGCAACTGCTCTACCGTCTGGGCTTGTGCGGCCTGCGGCATCAACGCCAGCAGGCTGACCGCCAGGCCCATCTGGAAATGTTTCGATCCGATCATTCGCTCGCCCCTCGTCTGTCCGGGGGGCGTTTATGTCGATTGAATGACAGCTATATGACACTGATTGACTTAATTCTGTAACAATATAGCGATCGAGATCTACGCTTCAGCCAAGTCCCAACAGCTTGGCCGCATTGTCCTTCATGATCAGCGGCAGCACGTCTTCGCGAAACCCCGCCGCACGCGCGGCATCGATCCATTTCTCCGGACGGATAAGCGGCCAGTCCGACCCGAACAGCATCTTATGCTTTAGTTGCGTATTCGCGTATTGGATCACCTGCTTTGGGAAATATTTTGGCGACCATCCCGACAGGTCCATGAACACATTGTCCTTGTGCAATGCCATTGACAGGCTTTCGTCGGTCCATGGCCAGCTGGGATGGGCCAGTATGATCTTCATGTCGGGAAAATCGACCGCGACATCGTCGACCAGAATCGGCTGACCATATTTCAGGCGTACCCCGCCGCCGCCCTTCATTCCCGTGCCCATGCCAGAATGGCCGGTATGGAAGATGGCGGGCAATCCATGTTCCGCGATCACTTCATAGATGGGATAGGCCACCCGGTCCGCGGGGTGGCAATCCTGCATGATGCCATGAAATTTGAATCCCCTGACGCCATGATGTTCGACCAGATCGCGCGCCTCCCGCGCGCCGAATTTGCCCTTGCGCGGGTCGATCGATGCAAAGGGAATGACGATATCGTCATGTTCCGCGGCAATGTCGGCAATCTCATAATTGCTGATCCGCTTGGCGCCGATGCCACTCTCGCAATCGACCGTGAACAGGCAGAAGGCGATATTCTGCGCGCGATAATAAGCGATGGTTTCGGGAATGGTCGGACGCTTGCGGTCCGCCTTGAAATAGGTCGACGCCGCATCGAAAAATTTGGCCATCACCGGGTCCTCCGGATCATGGCAGGACACCTCGGCATGGACATGCACGTCGATGGCCAGGATTTTGGATGGATCAATCGGCATGGGCGGATTCCAATATCTTGTCTTCGTTGGCGCGGTGGATGACATAGGCGCGGATGTCTTCAATTTCGGCTGCTGACAGGATCGATGCAAAGCTGACCATGCCATTATCCTTGAGCGCGCCGTCATGCACGACTTGCCCCCATATGTCAGCGTCGTTCAGCATGCCGCTATGGCGCAGGTCAGGGACAATGCTGCCGCCAATCGCCGCGTCGCCATGGCAGACACTGCAATAGCGGCCAAATAGCGCGCCGCCTGCCGCGATCTTCGCAGCATTGGCTGTCGATGGCGGCGGATCAAGCGGCATTTTGGCCAGCGGCGGGGCAGCGGGCAGAGCCGCCTTGCCATCCAGTTTGAACACCAGGAGGCGCGAGATGTTGCGGCTCGGCCCGCTCTTGTCCGACAGAATGCCGGGCGCCAAAGCCCAGACACCGCCCCAGCCGGCCATCACTGCGACATATTGCTGCCCGTCCAGTTCATAGCTGATCGGAGCTGCTACGATGCCGGTTTGCGCCGGAAAGGACCAGAGCTTGCGTCCGTCTCTGGTGGCATAGGCGTTGAACTCTCCGGTAGCCGTGCCCTGAAACACCAAATCGCCGCTGGTTGCGAGCAGGCCGCCATTCCACGGCCCTTTATAGGACACGCGCCAGCGTTCCTTTTGCGCAACCGGATCCCAAGCGATCAGCGCGCCACTTGTCGCCTTCATCGCCGCCTCGCGTGTTGCCTTGTCGGCGGGCATGGCGGCGGCAGCGAAATCGATGCCGACATTGAACCCCAACTTGTTCGCCTTCCAGCCTTTTTCGGGAATATAGGGGAAAGCGGCCAAGTTGGCGGGGATGAACACCAGCGAGGATTTAGGATCGAACGCCATCGGGTGCCAGCTATGCGCGCCGGTTGGGCCGGGGGAGCCGATGAAGGGCTGCCCAGTCCTGTAATAGCGCGCTTGCGGATTTTCGATCGGCCGCCCGGTCGTCATGTCGATGCCACTGGCCCAGTTGACCGGCACAAAATTCTTCGCCGAGAGCAGCTTCCCGTTGGTACGGTCAAGCATGTAGAAAAATCCGTTCTTGGGCGCCTGCATCAACACTTTGCGCTTCGCACCACCGATGTCGAGATCGGCGAGCATGATATGCTGGGTGGCGGTAAAGTCCCAGCTATCGCCCGGCGTCGTCTGATAATGCCAGGCATATTGTCCTGTCCTGGCATGGACTGCGACGATGGACGAAAGATAGAGGTTGTCGCCCTTCCCATCCGACCGATAGGCCTGGTTCCAGGGCGATCCGTTTCCGACACCGATATAGAGAAGGTCCAGCTCCGGATCATAGGCCATTGCGTCCCATACCGTGCCGCCACCACCCTGCTTCCACCATTCGCCATGCCATGTGGCGGCTGCCTCCTTCAGATAGTCCGGTTCCTTTTCAGTGCCAGGCTGGGCCGGGACAGTGTAAAATCGCCAGCGCTCCTTGCCCGTGTCCGCATCATAGGCCGCGACATAGCCACGCGCCCCGAATTCCGCGCCGCCATTGCCGATGATGACCATGCCGTTCACGACACGCGGCCGCCGGTGATGGTGTAATTCTTGCTCTGGTCCAGCGTGACGACGCTCCAGACCGCTTTGCCGGTTGCGCGGTCGATGGCAATCAGACGGCCATCGAGCGTCCCGACGAAAATCTTGTTGCCCCACGCCGCCACGCCGCGATTGACCGCGTCGCAACAGGCCTTCACCAATGTTTCGCGCGGCACAGCCGGATCGAACGACCAGAGCAGCTTGCCGGTGCGCGCGTCATAGGCCTTCACCATGCTCCAGGCGGTCGAGACATAGAGCACGCCGTCGATGAACAAAGGCGTCGCCTCCTGCCCGCGATTGGTATCGAGATCAGCGAACCAGTCCAGGCCCAGCCTGCCGATCGTATCCTGATTGATGGCAGTCAATGGGCTGAAACGCTGCTCGTCATAGGTGCGCCCGGTCGAGAGCCATTGCGCGGGCGCGGCGGCAATGATCCGTGCCGCGTCAACGCCACCGACGCCGGTCGCGCCATTGCCCTGGCTACAGGCGGCCAGCGCCAGACTGCCGATCGTCATTGCCCAGACTGCAACCCGCATGCTCATCCCGTCCTTCATTCTCGCGGATGTTTTCACCCGTCGTTCAGTTCACCATGCGCTCACCCGACCAATGGGCCGCGCGCAAAGCTTTCTTGTCCATTTTCCCCGCCGCCGTCCGTGGAATGGCGGCGACAAAGGCCACGCTTTTAGGTGCCTTTACGCCGCCCAACCGGGCCTTGGCGTGGGCAATGATGACAGCTTCCTCAATATCATCGGCAACAACAACGGCATGAACGGCTTCTCCCCATTTTGCGTCTGGGATGCCGATGACCGCGCATTCGCGCACTAAGGACAGTTCGGTGATCGCGGCCTCCACTTCCGCGGTGAAAACATTAAAGCCACCGGACACGATCATGTCTTTCTTGCGATCGACAATATAATAAAAGCCGTCGTCATCGCGGCGCGCAATGTCGCCCGTATGATGCCAGCCAAAGGTGCGGATGTCGGCAGTTTCCTGTGCCATCGCATAATATTCGCGCGACACAAGCGCGCCGCGCACCACCAGTTCGCCTGCCTCTCCATTGGGCAGCAAATGCCCGTCATCGTCCATGATGCCGACCATGACTGAACGGGTTGGCGAACCACAGCTGGAAAGTCGTTCCGGCCGATCCCCTGCGGCCGCCGCTGCCACGACTTCGGGTGAGAGCCAGGTGACGATCATCGGTGCTTCCACCTGACCATAGGCCTGACACAGGCATGGTCCGAAAATCTCGACCGCGCGGCGGAGTTTTTCCGGGGAAACGGGCGAGCCGACCAGCAGGAAAATCTTGAGCGACGAGGTGTCGGCGTCTGCCAGTTGGCGCGCGTCGAGCAGACCATAAAGCGCGGTTGGCGGCATATAGACATGGGTCACACGGTACGCAGCGATCGCGTTCAGCACGGCGGCGGGATCGAAAGCTGGAAGTATGATCTGCGTCGCGCCGAGCGACAGGGTCGCCAGCGCGACCGGGCCAGCAGCGTGCGAAATGGGAGCAACCACCAGCGACACAGGGGCGGGGGTGCGTCCATCGACCGCTTGGGCGACCGTTTCAATCATCGTGCCCCAGCCGCTGTTGGTGACGACCACGCCCTTGGACGGGCCAGTCGTGCCGCCGGTGGGGAAGAGACCGACGACATCGTCGGGACGCCCGAACGGATCGGACAGGTCGGGCAGGGCGTCACCATCGGCTTTGGCAATGAACTGGTCGAGCGATAGGTCGCCATCCTGCGCGCGATCCAGACAGATGAAATGCCGAAGTCCCGCCACGCGCGCCTTGAGCTGCCTCACGTCGGCGGACTGGTTGCTATGATAGAATAGCCAGCTACAGCCGACATAGTTGAGATAGGCGGCGTTTGCGTCGATCGCGTTGCGGGTGTTGACCGGCACCCACTGCCCATTGGCGCGCCAAATCGCCAGTAGGGCGACCATCATTGCAGCGCTGTTGGGACCGTAAAGTGCGATCGGTTCCTGATTGCGGAATCCCCCAGCGTAGAGGGCTACTGCGATCTGCCGGGTCAGCTTGCTGACCTGCGCGAAGCTGAGCGTTTCGCCGCTCGCCGCGTCGATCAGGCAGGCATGATCGGGGTCGATGTCATGGCCCCGGTCGAAATAGTCGATCGCACGCATTGTTTCAGCCCCAGCGGTTAATCTCCGGGCCAGGCGCCCAGATCGCTTCGGGATGCGCAACATTGGCAAGGCCGAGCGCACGCACTACCGCCGGGCGGGCACGCAATCGGATTTCCCAGGCATTAGTCAATGGTGACGCGGCAAAGGCTTCCGGAACGATGCTTCGCATGCCAGCCAACCAGGCATGGGTTTCCAGATCGGCGATGGAAAAATCACCCATCAGCCAGTCGCGACCATCGGCCAGTTGCGTTTCCAGTTTCTCGACCGCCTGGGCAATCTTTACGCGGCTGTCGGCCAGTCGGGCTTCGTCAGCGTGACCTTCCACCGCATCGCGCCAACGTTGCTCCAGATCCGCGCTGGCGATCCCGGCGGGAACAGCAGCAGGCGGGTGTGCGGCGACACCCAGGCAGGCTGCGGCAGGGGCAACGCGCTCGATGACATAGCGGCACCATGCCATCATTTGCCAGCGGGCATAGGGATCGGCCGGGCGCAGCGCAGGACCACTGCCAATCTCGTCGAGATAGCAAGCCAGGAACACGCTGTCGGTCATCGCGACGCCATCGACAATGAAGACTGGCCCTTCGCCTTCGATAGACTGGTCGACTTCGATCGGATGGGGCAGGGCGGGCGCGTGACGATCGCCCGCGACCAGGTCGAACTCCCGCAAGTCCAGCGCCACATCCTTCTCGAATGCGGCTGCCAGAACGGTGAAGGATGGGCCATTGGGCTGGCCGTGGTAGAGGATCCTCGTCATGCTGGTTCGCTTTCAAGCAGGGAGATACGGCGGGCGAGGTCTGTGCGCCCCAGCGCCCAGCATGCTCGCGTCGCGGGGCGCGCGTAGATGGCGCGCAGCCAACGCATGATATTGGGCGTCAAATCGTCATTGCATAATTGCGGCTGCGACAGCGGCATGGCGTAAGCGAGATTGAAGCCGTTAATGTCGGCCAGGCCATAGCTGTCGGAGGCCAGCCAATCGCGCTGGCCCAATGCCTCTTCCAAATAGGTGATGCCAAGAGCGACGCGACGCTGGGATTCGGCCATCTCCTCCGCCGAAAAGGCGCCGTTGATCGCCTTGCGCCAGGCAATGCGTCGTTCCGGCATCGGAATGCGATCAATCGCCGCTTCCAGTTCGGCGGGGTCCTTCTGCCGCACGGAAGGACCAACGAACACACTCCATCCGATCATCGAGAAGCTGGGGGCAAGCCATTGGTCGAGAAATTTCATCCACCAACGCGTGCGCCATTGATCCACCGGGTCGACCGGCATCAGGCGGGGACCATCAAACGCCTCATCGACATATTCCATGATCGCGGTGGATTCGGTCAGCACATGCTGCCCATGGGTCATCGCAGGAATGGTGCCGAGCGGGTTGACCGCCAGATAATCCGGCTTGTGCTGGTCGAAATTCAACAGGTCTAGATAATGGCTGTCGAACGCCACGCCTTTCTCAAACAGCGCCAGCATCGGCTTGCCCGAATTGGCGTTGGGTTCCCAATGGTAGAGGGTAACGTCGGTCATGCCGATAATGTCTCCATGGTCCAGAAGACCGGGCGGCGCGAGACCGCCCGGTCAGGCGGGGATCAGAATTTCTTTTTGACCGAAATCGCCCATTCGCGTGGGTTGCCAGGGCGCCCCTTGCGCACGCCCGCGCCTGCGCCGCGCAGGTCGAACACTGACAGGAAATAATATTTATCGAACAGGTTGGTGACTTCGAGCGATATGTCGAGGTCATTGTCGGCGTTTGCCCAGGTCAAGCGCGCATTGGCGAGCGTATAGGCTGGCACGAAATTGAGGTTGCGAGTGGTGCCGATTACCGAGGAACCGGCATATTTCTTGTCCTCATAAGTGACATCGAAACGGGGCGTCAGGCTGCCTGCGCTATCGAGGTCGATCTTATATTGCGCGCCCAGGCTGAACTTCCAGGGTGGCGATACTGGCGGATCGTCAGCCGAAACGCCGCCCGGATTGGTCGGATAGGCCGCCGCCGGGCTAAGGCTGCCCGCCTTATATTTAAAGTCGAGATAGCTGATCGATGCGTCGATCGCGAGGCCATCGACCGGATAGGCTGTCAGCTCCGCCTCGAACCCCTTGACCTGCGCGTCGCCGGCATTGAGGCGGGCAGCGCAAGGAGCGCCGGGGCAGGTCAGCACCGGGATTTGAATGTCCGTATAGTCGTTGATGAACGCGGCGGCATTGAAACGCAGACGACGGTTGAACATATCGCTCTTGAAGCCAATTTCATAAGCGATGAGCTTTTCTGGCTGGAAGGCGATAACCTGGTCGGTATTGAACGGACGCGGGTTGCTCCCGCCACCTTTGAAGCCGGTGGAAACCGACCCATAGACCATGACATGATCCGATAAGCGATAATCGGCCGCGATCCGATAGTCCCAACGCTTTGCGCTATAGTGGGCGGTCAATCCGGACAATGCCCTCACGATTTCGGTGACATTGCCGTTGCGATTATAATCCAGTGTGTCCGCGCCTGAATAACTCAGCCCATATACAGCGCCGACCGGGTCGAGAAAGGCATTGACGGTGCCGTCATAGTTCAGGCGGAAATAGGTCTGATCTTTTGACTCGCTGGTATATCTTACCCCGCCACTGATCGTCATCCGCTCCATCGGTTTCCACGACAAATGTGCAAACACGGCCTTGGCGTCGGCCTTGGTCGGATCGGGCTGGCGGAACTGGAGCGGATAGACCGGGACATAGCGAATGTCCTGAAGGGAATCATAGGTCGATTTCTGCTTGAAATAATAGCCGCCCACAGTTCCGTTCAACGTATCGCCCAATTCGGCATTCAGCCGGACTTCCTGACTGAAACTCCAGTTTTCCAGATAATTGCGGCCAAAGCCGATATTGGCAGGGGAGATGTCATCATCGGAATCGAATTGCGTATCAAACGCCCGATAGCCGGTGATGGAGGTCACCGCGAAAGCGTCACTCAGCTTGTAATTGATCTGGCCCGACACACCCCAACCTTGGTAAAGGCTGCGGTCTGTCCCTTGCGTTGCGGCCAGCGGCGTGCCAGCCGCACCGAAAGGATCGACCGGGATCGGCGGCGTCCAAACGCCTGCGGGCTGACCAGTGCCAATATAGTTGCAATAGCGACCGCATATGAACCGATTGTCATAGGGGATGCCTGGCGCCGGATTGGTGTTGGGTGAATTGACCGTGCTGGTTTCCAGCAGCACTTCGCCAGCAATCGTATGTTCGTCGCGGGTATAGTCACCGATGATCGTGACATCGAACCTGTCGCTCGGTTCCCAGAACAGGATGCCACGGATCGCCTGATAGCCAACGCCGCCCAGCTTGCTGATAACGCAGTCGCCCGCAGGTTGGGTCGATGCGATACCGCTGCCCGGATTGGCGCAACCATAGTCGATACGATCGACAAACCCCTCCTGCTGCCGTGCCACACCGGAAATGCGGGCCGACAGGGTGCTGGTAATACCAAAGTCCGCCGCTGCGCGGATGCCGATGCGGTTACGGATACCGTAATTGACCTCGACAAAGCCTCCACCGTTTCCCGACGGGCGTTTTGAGTAGAGCTTGATTGCGCCACCTTCGGCATTGCGCCCGGCAAGGGTACCCTGCGGCCCGCGCAATATCTCAACCCGATCGAGATCGAGTAGCTCGAACACTGCGCCCGTCAGTTGAGGATAATAGACATCATCAATATAGATGCCGACGCCTGGTTCATAGGCAGGGTTAAAGTCATTCTGCCCCACACCGCGGATCGATGCGGAAATGGACGGACCAAAAGACGCGCCTTGGGGCTTGAGCGAAACGTTCGGCGACGCATCCGCGACCTGGGCCAGATTAACCTGACTCTTCGCCTCCAATTCTGCCGCGCTGACGGCGGTGATGGAAATCGGCGTATCCTGAAGCCGCTGTTCGCGGAACTGGGCGGTAACGACGATGTCGGCAACCATGGCGGACGACAGTGCATCCTGTTCAGCGGCCTGCGGCGCCGATGGCGGAGGAGCCGAAGACTGCGCGGATGCCGGCGTCGTGATTGCAAGGATTGATGCCGATGCCAACAAGGCATGCGTCATCGTGGTACGAAGCACGTACTGCATGGGGAACCCCCTCTCCAAAACTGGCTTGAGATCCGTCCTGCCCGGACGTGACCCGCCTGTGACGCTGCTGTGCGTCGA
This sequence comes from Sphingobium xenophagum, assembly GCF_002288285.1. Taxonomy (NCBI): domain Bacteria; kingdom Pseudomonadati; phylum Pseudomonadota; class Alphaproteobacteria; order Sphingomonadales; family Sphingobiaceae; genus Sphingobium; species Sphingobium xenophagum. Next base: position 636,035 of record NZ_CP022746.1, read on the forward strand.
TTGTTAGTAAGACATACAAATTTCGACGTTGCAAGAGCCTCTTTGGCCTTGCAACGACTATTGACCCAATATTTCCCAATATTGGGAGATCGCAAATAATGCTGGTATCTATGTTGGTGTTATTAGCAGTAACAGGCTGGAGTTGGGCCTGTTAGCAACTCTTTGATAAACCTTGCCTCTGGTTTTGACCCGTCAGACATAGACGCGGCGAAGCAATTCCACGAGCATCGCGGTTTCCGCTGGACTGAACCGGGCTTTTAGCCAGTTTTCATGTTCGGCAATGCAATTGCGGGCCGCCGCCAGCGACTCGCGCCCAGCATCAGTGAGGCTGAGTGTCTGGCGACGGCGATCCTGCTTGGATTCTCCGCGTTTTAGGAAGCCGCGATCCTGCATCCGGTTGACGATCGCCATCACGCTGGCCCGGTCCATTTTCAGCCGCCGACCAATATCTGCTTGCGCTATGGCGGGTTGATCCTGGATCAGCCAGAGCACCGCGACCTGTTTCTGTGTCAGCCCCAGATCGCTGAATGTTTCGGTAAAATGCTGATAGACCGCCGCGCTCGCCAACCGGATATGGAATCCAACCAGACCGTCGATGCCGCTGAGGCGGGGGTCAGGGAACAGCGCGAGCGGATCAAGATCCTTATTCATGGTATTCATAGTAACAGTGTGCAGACTAAAGGCTTTTACGTCAATCCTGGAACTTGAATATATGTGTGTGTCACATACAATAAGGTGAAGAATCATAAGCGGAGGATCAGTTGTGGCGCATTTCCCCGAAACGCCTTCCTTCACCGGCTTCAATACGCCATCGCGGATCGAGGCAGACATTGCGGACCTGGACATGATCGGGACGGTGCCGCCCGAACTGGACGGAGCCTTTTATCGGGTCCAGCCCGACCCGCAATTTCCGCCTCGGCTGGGCGATGATATTGCTTTCAACGGCGATGGCATGATCACCATGTTCCGGTTCAAGGATGGCCGGGTCGATTTCCGCCAGCGCTGGGCCAAAACCGACAAATGGCGACTGGAGCATGAAGCGGGGAGGGCGTTGTTCGGCGCCTATCGCAACCCGCTGACCGATGATGAGTCCGTCAGCGGAAAAATACGCGGCACGGCCAACACCACCGCCTTCATCCATGGCGGCACACTCTATGCGCTGAAGGAGGACAGCCCCGCACTGGCGATGAACCCCGCGACGCTGGAGACGGACGGCTATACCCGCTTTGGCGGCGCGATGACCGGCCAGACCTTTACCGCCCACCCCAAGATTGACCCGGCAACCGGCGACATGATCGCGTTTGGCTATGCCGCTAAGGGGGTGCTGACTCGCGATATGACCTATTATGTCGTTTCGCCGGACGGGACGCTGAAACAGGAGCTTTGGTTCGAGCTTCCCTATTATGCGATGATGCATGACTTCGCGATTACGCCAAATTATGCCCTGTTCCATGTCGTTCCCAGCACGTCCAGTTGGGAAAGGCTGGAACAGGGCCTGCCCCATTTCGGGTTTGATACGACGCTGCCGGTCTATCTTGGCGTATTACCTCGCCGCGCCGATGCAACCGCCGCCGACATACGCTGGTTCAAGCGCGACAACTGCTTCGCCAGCCATGTCATGAACGCATTTCAGGAGGGGACGAAAATCCATTTCGACACGCCAGAGGCGAAGAACAATATGTTTCCCTTCTTCCCCGACATTCACGGTGCACCGTTCAATCCGCAGGAGGCCGCAAGTTTCCTGACTCGCTGGACCGTGGACATGGCATCCAATGGTGATGCCTTTGCCGGAACGCAGCGACTGACGGGCATGATCGGTGAATTTCCGCGTATTGACGACCGCTTCACCGGGCTGCCCTATCGCTATGGCTGGATGCTGGTGATTGATCCCACCCAGCCGGTCGAATTGAAAGGCGGCAGCGCCGGGGGCATGATCATGAACACGCTGGGCATGGTCGATCACAAGACGGGCAAGGAACAAAAATGGTGGTGCGGACCCGTGTCGTCGCTCCAGGAGCCATGCTTCATCCCGCGATCGGTCGACGCACCGGAGGGGGACGGTTGGATCGTCATGGTGTGCAATCGTCTGGCCGAACATCGCTCCGACCTGTTGCTGTTCGATGCGACCGACATCGCCAAGGGACCGATAGCGCAGATCCGCGTACCCATCCGCCTGCGATTTGGACTGCACGGCAACTGGGCAAATGCCGATCAGATCGGACTGGCGGCTTAGGGACTATACCGGCTCCCCCGCCGCACGGGCGCGGGGGAGCAGGCTGGCATGGTCGCGCTCGACCCGGAACAGGATGATCAGCAGCAGGATGACGATCAGCGGTGCGACCCAGTTGATCGCCAGGATCGCGCCGCCCAGATCGCCGCCCCGCGCGTCGCTGATCATGCCCACGACATAGGGGCCAGTCCCCAGGCCAAAGATGGTCGAGACCACGACATAAAGGCTGACCGTCAGCCCCCGCATACGGGGCAATACTTGCTCGAACATCAACGCATAGATTGGCGGCATCCACATCGTCAGGATGAGGCTGTAGAGGGTGAAGCGCAGGTAGAAATCGCCTGCATCGGGCGCGCGATAGACCCACAGCGCAACGAACGGCGATACCCCCATGGCAAATAATGCGACCCAAACGCGGCGTGAAAGACGATGTGCGCCGATGCGATCGGACAGGGGGCCGGCGATTAGCGGGCCGACGACCCCTAAACCTGCCGAAAGCAGGCCAAATTGCATGCCCGTCATTGCAGGCGAAAGGTCATAGGTCTTCATCAGGAACGATGGGGTAAAGCCCATCACGCCATAGTTGATCACACATTGCAGCGCGCCCGCGGCGATGCAGAGCAGCAGCGAGGGCTTTCCAGTAATGACGGTGAAAGCAACGGGATCGCGCCGTTTGAGATTTTGCAGCAGATTGGCAATGACGAAGGCGCCAAAGCCAATAACGCTCCATTGCACGACATGCGGGCTGATCGAAAAGCCGCCGAGCAGCAAGGGCGGACGGGGCGATACCAATTCCGCAGCGTGCATAGCGCCAAGTGAAGCGAGGATGATCATGGCGAGCAGCCCGATATTGAGCGCCCATTCCCGGCAACTGGCGCGCGCGCGCCGGAGGCTGAGCCAATGAACGCCAGGCGTTACAGCCGCCAACACCGCCCAGCTGGCGAGGAAGGGGTGGAGATCGGGTGGGCTCGCGATGCCGTCAATGGCACCGCGCCGTGGTTCCTTCAGCCTGGCCATCAGAATGGCGATGATGAAGCCGGGCGCAGCGGCGATGGCGAAGGCAAATTGCCAGCCAGCGAGCCCCAGCGGGGCGCCGCCACCGACATAGCGCGCGTCCCACCATTGCGCGGCAACTCCGCCGATGATCAGCGACCCGCCAAGGCCGAGGGCTATGGCAGCGGCGATGACCGCCATGACCAGACCGCGCCGCTGCTGGGGAAAATAATCATAGGCCAGGCTCGTGCCAGCCGGTTGGGTGGCCGCTTCGCCTACGCCGACGCACAGGCGGGACAGCATCAGGGTGAAGAAGCCCCCTGCAAAAGCCGCCCCGGCGGTCGCGATCGACCAGAAACTGATGCTTGTCGCCAGTAGCCGCGTACGGATCCAGCCATCGGCCAGTCGACCCAAAGGCAAGGAGAAGAGCGCATAGAAGAGCGCGAACACTGTGCCGTAGAGCAGTCCCATCTCCGCGTCGCCAATGCCCAGATCCGCCTTGATGGAGGGGGCCAGTATAGCAAGGATGTTGCGGTCGAGCAGGCTGACCATGTTGGTCGCTGCCACCAGTGCCAGCGCATAATAGGCCGTGCTGCGAGGCGGGACGCCCAAACTCACAGGCCGAACAGACGCTGGGCGTTCGTCTGCATCAGCTTGCGCTTGGCCGTGTCGGATATGTCCAGCAGATCATGGACGCGCACCTCATCCGGCACATATTGGTAGGGATAGTCCATCGCGTACAGGACCCGATCTTCTCCCAGCACCTTTTGGGCGAACTGGATGGCTGGTTCCCACGCCATGCCACTGGTCGTGACGCTTACATTACTGCGCATATAATCGTGGATGGTCTTCTTGAGCGGCATCATCCGTTCGTACCGCTGCGAACGCACGCCCGCCTGATGCATATAATCCAGCCGATACAGCCAATAGGGTAGCGCCTCCCCCATATGACCGACGATGATCTGAAGATCAGGATAGCGGTCAAAAATGCCGATGGTGATAAGGCGCAGCAGGTGCATACCCGTTTCCACCCCAAAGCCGAAGATCGCGCCGTCCAGCCCGGCATCCAACATCGGCCCGATCATCGCGTCGGGCGGGGTGGAAGGGTGGATATAGAGCGGCTGGCCGGTTTCCGTGAGTGCGCGGAAGATCGGATCGAATTTGGGATCGTCCAGATATTCACCCTGCGTATGGCTGTTGACCATAACGCCCTTGAAGCCAAGGTCGCGGGCACCGCGCCGGATTTCGGCAGCCGACCAATCCGGGTCTTGCGGCGCGATGGATGTCATGCCGACAAAGCGTGTCGGGTGCGCGGCACAGCGGTCAGCCAGATGATCATTAGCGCGGCTGACCATCGCCTTGGCCTCGCTCATGTCCAGCAACGGTTGCACGCCGGGCGATGTGAGCGACAGGATGGCGACGTCGATGCCGGTCGCATCCATATCGGCCAGCCGCCGATCGCCCAAATCCAGCAGGCGGTCGATAATCTCGGTAGCGCGCGGGGAAGGCGACTGCCCGTAAAAGCCCCAGAGCGACGTCATGCCCCGGTCCGCACTGCCATCGCGCACCATGCGCAGATAGGCGTCGATCTGCTCTCGTGTCGCGAAAGCCTCCTCGGTCGCGATGCGCAGATAGCCGCGATCGCCGCCGGTTTTTAAGTCGTGCGTCATGGATTATCCTTCATGGATGGCTTTGGTAACCAGACAGGCTTCAATGCCCTCCGGCCCGTCCTCCGCGCCATGACCAGACCATTTGACTCCGCCAAATGGCGCGTCAGACCCGCCGATCATCGCGGTATTGATCCCCACCATCCCCGCTTCGATCGCGCGCGCGACCCGACGTTGGCGGGCGGCGTCGCTGGTCCAGGCGTAGGCGGCAAGGCCGTAGGGCAGGCGGTTCGCTTCAGCAATCATCGCAACTTCGTCTGGGAAGCTATTGATAAGAGACACTGGCCCGAACGGCTCCTCGTTCAGGATCGCCGCAGTCAGCGGCGTGCCCGACAGGACAGTTGGCGCGTAGAAATAGCCCGCATTGCCGATCCGCGCGCCGCCGGTTTCAAGGCACGCGCCCTTCTCCACCGCGTCACCGATCAGCCGGTCCATTGCGTCAAGCCGCCGGGCGTTGGCCATAGGCCCCATGATGCTGCCATCGGCCAGACCATCACCAACGACGATTTTCTCCGCCCGCTCGACAAAGCCTGTGAGGAAGCGATCGTAAACCCCTGATTCCACGATGAAACGGGTCGGTGACACACAGACCTGCCCGGCATTGCGATATTTGCCTGCAACCACCGTATCAAGCGCGCGGTCAAGATCGGCATCGTTGAAGATCAATACCGGGCCATGGCCGCCCAGTTCCATCGTCGTGCGCTTGCAATCGTCCGCCGCCAGCTTGGCCAGATGCTTACCTACGCTGGTCGATCCGGTGAAGCTCATCTTGCGAATGATCGGCGATGATAGCAAGTGGCGCGACACTTCGTCCGGCACGCCAAACACGGCCTGTGCGACATCGCCAGGAAGGCCAGCGTCAAGCAAACATTGCAATATGCCCAGCGCGGACGCCGGCGTTTCCTCCGCTGCCTTCAATATCACTGAGCATCCCGCCGCGATGGGCGCGCCCAGCTTGCGTCCGGGATTGCCGATCGGGAAATTCCACGGGGCAAAAGCGGCGACCGGGCCGACCGGCTCCTTCGTCACGGTCGATCGCTGACCTGCCGGACGCACCAGTGCGCGACCGTAAAGGCGAAAAGTTTCACCGGCATAGAAATTGAACAGGCCGACGTTCATCATCACTTCGATGCGCGCTTCCGCCAGCGTCTTACCTTGTTCCAGTGTTGCGATCCGAGCGAGCTGTTCCTGCCGCTCGACCATCAGCCTTGCCGCACCCTGCAACACCGCTGAGCGCTCCTGTGGCGTGGAGTCACGCCAGCGCAGGAAGCCGCGTTGAGCCGCTGCCAAGGCGGCGTCCAGATCTTCCGCGTTGGCCAGCGGCAAATCGGCCAGCACATCGCCTGTGGCGGGATTGACGACGCTGTGCGTTCGCCGACCCCCGCCAATGACGCGCTGGCCATCGATCATCAAATATAGCTCTGGATAGGTCATGGAGATTAGACGTTCACAGCGCTACGGGCGGTGCGTTCGCGGTCGATATCGCCTTGCCAGCGTTCCGCCACAATCTCCCGCCCGGTCACGGGATGCTTCATGTGGAAAGGGACGACCTTGTGCGTCGGCCACAGCCAGGCATCCTCGATCAGCGCATCGGGACCGGTCGGGTCGGCAGGATAGACTTCTTTGGGGAAAGGGACATATTCCGGCTTTGTATTGGCCCAGCCGGTTTCAAAATCGGCGTGCCATTGGGGCAGATAATTCAGGACCGCGATCCGCCAGATGCCATCCACCTTGTGATACGTATTTTCATATATGCCGCCTTCCCACCATTGGCGCGGCGCCAACATCGGATTATTTGGGTCACAATGATCCTTGTGCCGCCCGGCCTGCATCATCGACCGGGCACGGGCATGGGCGGTGACGCCATCCTCGGCTATGTCGACAATATCCTGCAATTGCGGATGATCGAGCAGGAAGCCGTCGATCGGTCCGTTCGTGCCATGCGTAAAACGCTTCTGGAACCGCTCTACATAAAGGCGGCGTATCCCTTCCTTGCCGCGCCAGATGCCCCCGAAGAAGCGCACTTCTCCGTCGTCGGTGAACAGGTCGACCGTCTCGTTATACAGACATTTATCGATCAGATAGCCGTACAGATATTGGAGCTTGCGCACGTCCAGTTCATCTTCCCGCCGTTGCAGGCGGCTGGAGAGGCTGGCGACACTTTGTTCGAGTTTTGCGATACGATCCACGTCAGACATTCCACTCTCCATTTTGTATGTGATGCTTACAGAAACCAGGCTTCAGATTGCCTGCGCGGCGATCCTTTCTACCTCTTCGCGATAGGGCCGGATGGCGCGCACCATGCAGAGCGTAGCGATCGGCAAAAGCACGCTGGCGGTCATCACCAGCGCCTTCCACAATTGGGTCGGATCACCGACCAGATTGTCCTGTACCAACCCCACCAGGAAGCTGCCCATCGCGCCAAAAAAGGTAAACATGAACAAATAGATGGCCGTCACCTGACCCCGCATGGCGTTAGGCGCAACGCGCTGGATCGCGGCGTTTTGAGGTACGGCCCCCGCCATACCGAAAACCGCGCCAAGACTCGAAACAGCCAGCGAGGCATAGCCATTGGGCATCAGTGGCGCGAGAATGGCGCAGACGGTCACACACCCGAAGAAGATGGCGGCGGCCCGCACATTGGCGTCGGCATGACGCTTCGCCAGCCATTCGACGAATATCCCGCCCAGCAGCAATCCCAGCAGCGAGGCGACCAAGGTCATCGATCCCATGACCGCACCGATCTGCGCTTCATTCCAGCCATAGGTGCGGATCATGAACGGCACCCGCCAGAATTGCAGCCCGAATACCTCGATCGCGCTGAGTGCAAGACCCGCGAACAGCGGATAATAAACTCGGCGCTTGGCATGGATCGCCTTGGCTGCATCCAGCCCGGTAAATGTCAGGATACGGCGGCCAAGCGGTGCGTGGGCCGGCGGCATGATGCTGCCGAGGGGTGCTGCCTGACGTGACGGTTCCTTGATCGTGAGGAAGAGCAGCGCGACCAGCAACGCGGGCAGGCCCAGCCAGATCATCAACCATTGCCAGCCCAATATGGTAAAGCCGCCATGGACCGTCGGCGCCCATCCCGCCGCCACGCCAATCAGCATTCCGCCGATGATTGGTCCCAGCGTCGTACCGCCGATAAAGCCGAATTGTAGTAACGCGAATGCGCGGGTCAGGATGCGCGGGGGGAATGCGTCGGCCAGTAGCGAATAGGATGCGGGCGCGTGCGCCGATCCGCCGGCCGCCAGGAACACGCGCGTGCCGACAAATTGGGTGAAGCTCTGCGCTACACCGCCCAGCGCGGTAATGACGCCGATGGCCGCGACCCCGCCCGCCAGCACGAATTTGCGCGGAAAGATGTCAGCGAGGCGAGCAAGCGGGATGCCAACGAATAGATAACAGACAATGCTCGCCGGTCCCGCCAAAAAGCCGAGCTGCGAATCGGAAAGGCCGAAATCCGCCTTTATCCGTTCGGCCAGCATGGCGAACACGACCTGTTCGAAAAATGTCACGAACGTCGCCAGGATGATGACGAACAAGGCCCAATAGGCCGCCGTCATGGAATAGGCAGATGCGACGCCCTGCGTGACCGGGCGCGCATGGTCTTCGCATCGATTCTCGGTCGCGATCGGCGCAGGTGCCAGGGCCACAAGCCTTCTCCTCTTTCCGCCTGCCCCTGTACCGGGCTGATTTTTTCGGCTTGGAGAATTTGTAAGTGAAGTATACGAATATGGCGAGAGTAAAAATTCACGACCGTTAGAAATATGGGTGATGGAGAGAGCGATGCTGAACTTTGAAGGGCGAACCGCCTTTGTAACCGGGGGGGGCAACGGCATCGGGCTGGGACTGGCCCGCGCATTGTTGGCGCGTGGCGCCAAGGTCGCGATCGCCGATATTCGCGAGGATGCCATCCATACCGCGCTCAAGACGCTGGATAATCAGCACGTAATCGGCATTCCGCTCGACGTCGCATCGCGCAGCGGTTTTGCCGACGCGGCGGATGAGGCGGAGCGGGCGCTGGGTCCGATCAGCCTGTTGTTCAACAATGCCGGGATCAACCTGTTCCAGACGATCGACGAATCCAGTTTTGATGATTGGGACTGGGTGATGGGCGTCAATCTCCACGGCGTCATCAACGGTGTGATGACCTTCGTCCCGCGGATGAAAGCGGCGGGGCTGGGCGGTTATGTCGTCAACACAGCCTCTATGGCGAGTTTCCTGTGCGGCGGTGCTCCGGGCATCTATAACACGACGAAATTCGCGGTGCGGGGGATGAGCGAATCGCTCCGCTACAGCCTCGCCCCGCACGATATTGGCGTGTCCTTGCTTTGCCCTGGCCTGGTCAAAAGCCACATCTATGCCAGCGACGAAGTTCGTCCAGCGACATTGAGCGAAAACGCCAAGCCCGTCGACGGCAATGCCGTAGCCCGTTTGGCCCAGATCCACGAATTCGGCATGGAGCCGGACGTGATCGCCGCGCGCACATTGGAGGCGATGCAGGAGAACCGCTTTCACATCTTCCCGCATCCGGAATTTCAGGATGAATTGCGGGTGGTGTTCGACGAAATTCTGGCCGATTTCCGTCCCTATCCGGCAGATGCCGGCCACGACCAGCGCGTCGGGTTCGAACAGATGCGGCGGGAAAGCTATGCCAAGGCCAGAAAGGCCGCGCGCGAACGGGCTTAGGCTAAACGGCAAACAGATCGCCCTGTCGCGGGCGCGCGGGCGGTTTCGCGGTCTGGCGAGGGGTACCGACCAGCACCCGCGCTCGCCCCGTCAGCGTGTAGACGGCCTGCCGCTGCGCCCCGCGATTGAGATGGTCGACGCGATAGCCCTGATAGTGGCGCTTGAGCAATCCGGCCTTGACCAGTTCAGACGCCGCGCGGCTCAGGTTCGTCTTGCCTGACGCGCGGACGCGCGTGCGCACTTCATCCTGCACCAGCGCTTCATCAACCGCCATGTCCCCGGTCAATCGATCGTCCTTGCGCAACTCCTCTCGCACGCGTTCGACCAGCGCCATGCGCCGGGGATCGCGATGCCCCATCGGGGTCAGCGCGTCGCACAACCAGTCGCGCAGCGGCACAAGCGCTTGGCCCGTCCGCACCATCGGGCCAGCGCTGCCGTCAGGCCTGGCGACGTCCGCGATCAGGGTCAGCAGCATGAAGGCATAGCGGGGACGGGAGCAGCAATGTGACAATTGGTCGAGCAGCAGGGACAAATCACTGCCGACGGGAATGCGGGATGGGACGGGCGCATGAAACATAAGGTGAATCAAGCATAGTCCGATTGGCTTGTGAATCCCTTATTTCCAACGAGTCGCACTTTGTCGCTCGTGACACTTTGCCACCCGGTAAAGTGTCACGGCTGAGCCTTTACCGGCGAATGGCGAGACGCGGTCTGGCGGCGGAGACATGAAAACAGCATGTTATGGGCGGTGTTCGGATATGGATGGGCGAAACGACCAGGCGGCGCTGACCGACCAGTGGGGAGCGATAATCAGCTATTCCGACACTGAGCCGAACATAGGCGCAGATGATATGTGATTTAACATAATCTTTGTTATCGGACTTTATCTGGCGATGATCTGGCCGGAGCTATGCCGATCGACCGATCATACCAAAGGCTGGTTGCCCTGTGTGGGCTCCATGATACATCCGTTCGTCGGCGGTCGGTTTTTGCTGTGGTGGAAATTGCTTCAATCACCGTTCACATTCGGATTGCCATAGCAACGAGAGTGCACGGTAATGAGGCATAGCGAAGGGATGAGTGGAAGCATGACGATGGCACGGAGTTTGACTGGACTGACAATCGCTGTGGTCGCGATGGCTGCCACGCCCGCGCTGGCCCAAGCCGGCGACGCAGCCAAGGGCAAGATTGTGTTCGCGCGCTGCGCACTATGCCATGATGTCAAGCCGGGACCCAAGAAGATGGGACCCAATCTGGCTGGCCTGTTTGGCCGCACGTCCGGCACGATGGCGGGCTTTGCCTATTCGCCCGCGATGCAGAAGGCAAAGATCCGCTGGGACGCCAAGACACTCGATACGTTCCTGACCAAGCCCAGCGCCCTGGTGCCGGGTAACCGCATGGCCTTTGCCGGCGTCCCCAAGGCAGATGACCGCGCCAATCTGATCGCCTATCTTAAAGCGGAAACGAAATAGGCGTCATGCCTTCATGTCGATGGTGGCGATCAACCCGCCATCATCGGCATTGCGCAACCGTACCGACGCTTCGAAGCTCATGGCCAGCGATCGGGCTATGGTGAGGCCGATGCCGGTGCCGGTGCGTCCGCCGGGCTGACCGGTTGCACCGCGCGTAAACGGTTCGAACATCTGGTCGAGCCGGTCGGCGGGAATGCCCGGTCCCCGGTCGCGGATATGGATCAGGACACGGCTCCCTGCCCGCGCGCAGCTGATGTCGGCGCTGCCGCCATAGCGTACCGCATTGTCGACCAGATTGGCGATGCAGCGGATAAGCGCGTTGGGCTTGACGCGGACGGTACCGCCGCAGCCGGTCAGGAACCGCACCGGCGCGCCCAGTTCTTCCGCATCCTCGGCCATGCTGGCAAGCAGTGAGTCGATGTCGAGGACCGACCACTCTTCCCTCGCTTCCGTGCTGCTGGCCAGGTCCAGCCCCTCCCGCACCAGTTGCTGCATGGCTTCATGATCAGCCAGCAGCCGGGCGCGCAATTCCGCATTTTCGACCAGTTCCAGCCGCAAACGCAGCCGGGTGAGCGGCGTCTGTATGTCGTGGCTGATCGCAGCCAACAGTTGCGTCCGTTCGGCAAAGCCCGCTCTTGCGCGCCGTTGCATGAGGTTGAAGGTGGAAAGCGCGGCGCGCACCTCCTCAGGCCCGCGTTCTGGAATTTCCTCCGGGTCGAGCGATACCGAAAAAGCCTCCGCTGCCTGTTCCAGTCGACGCAACGGTTTGGATACGAAGCGGGCGACGAATATCGCAAGACCGGCTGACGCGGCGACGATCACCAGCAAATAGAGCGGATTGAATATGGTGCTGGGCGGCTTGGCGAGGCGCGGAAAGCTGAGCGCCATTTCGCGCCGTTGCCCGGCATGGTCGGTAAAACGGACGATCCAGCAGTCTGGCCGCGGCGCATCTATCAGGCCGGCTGCCCGTTCCCAGCGATTTGTGTAACTGACAAAGCAGAGGCCCGTCGGCACCTGCCCGGCTTCGGGCTGCGATCGCGGACCAAGACGTTCGACAAGCGCCTCCTGCAACGCTGTATCCGGTTCGGCAAGCGCGACTCCGGGCGGTGCTGGCGCTGCGCCTCCTATGCTGTGGTCGGCCATCATCGCCTCGGTCCGCGCAGCATCCCGCTGCAAACGGTTGGCAATGTCCACGGCGCTGGCCACCACGCGCTGCCGCCGCACCCGCTCAAAATCGTGGCGGCGGGTCTGTTCCGCCACCAGCAGCGCAATGATCGCCGCGACCGTCATGCCCAGCGTCAGGATGACGAAAATCTGCCCGGCCATGGACCGGAAAAAGCTGCGAACCCGGCCGCCCAGCCGCGCTATCATGAATAATCCACCGCGCTGGCCAGCACATAGCCCTCGCCCCGCACTGTCAGGATCAGTTCGCTGCCGCCCGCAACACTGCTCAGCTTCTGTCGCAAGCGGCTGATCTGGAGATCGATGGAGCGGTCGAACGCGGCGGTGGCGCGCCGTTCGGGCAGCAAGGCTTCCCGTCCCAGCACGATATTGGGCTGCTCTATAAAGTGGCACAGCAGTCGATATTCCGCCGATGACAGCATGACCAGCCGATCATCTGGCGCAATCAGCCGTCGCTGGACCAGGTCAAGCCGCCACGGGCCGAAATGGGCGTAGCGCGCCGACCCTGCCCTGCTCTGCGCGCCATTGTCGCCACGGCCCCGGCGCAACAGGTTGCGGATGCGCACCAGCAGTTCGCGCGGCTCGAACGGTTTGGTCAGATAATCGTCGGCACCCAGTTCCAGCCCCAGCACCCGGTCGATCGCACTGCCCCGCGCGGTCACCATGATGATCTGCACATCCGATCCCTCCCCGCGCAATTCGCGGCACAGCGACAGACCGTCGCCGTCGGGCAGGTTGAGGTCGAGGACGATGAGGTCGACCGCATGATCGCGCAATGTCTGCCGCAATTCGCCCAGATTGGCAGCAGACAGCAGCCGGTAATTTTCCTGGGCCAGTTGCCCGACGATCAATTCCCTGATGTCCGCGTCATCGTCGACGACCAATATGGTTGCGGCACGAGTGGAGGCAGTGTCGGGCATCCCCCTTCCCTAGCGCGTTGCGGGGCGAAAGTCTGCCCGGCGGTCGTCGATGATACAGGGTGATACAAAGCGATACGCTGCGCCGCACACTGGGACAGACGGAAGCCAAATTTGGCTATGCCGGTGCTGGTAAAATAGCCAAGACACGATGGTCGGCTGCCCCCTCGCCGACACCATGCGGAGTCCTTGCGATGCCTGTCCGTCCAGCGGGACGGGCAATCAGCACCCTCGATCCGGCCGTCAGCGCGCTCCCCCCTCCCCCTGCGCGCCCGGAAGGCAAAAGCGGCGCGACAAGCGCATCGCAAGGCTCCGCCTGGTCAAGAAGGAAACCCAGCCGCCTATGTTTGCGCCATTGCCTGTACGATCCCTCTCCTTGCTGGCGCTTTGCCTGGCCATGACCGCCTGTGGCGACAAGCCGCCGCCGCAAAAGGGACCGATCGAAGTGGGCGTGGTGACGCTGACGACCCGCGATGTGACGGTGGCGAGCGAATTGCCTGGCCGCACCGTATCGACCATGATGTCGCAGGTCCGTCCGCAGGTAGCCGGCGTCATCCAGAAGCGGCTGTTTACCGAAGGATCGCTGGTGAGCGCGGGACAGCCCCTCTATGAGATCGACCAGCGGCTGTACCGGGCGTCCCGCGACGAGGCGATTGCCGCGCTGGCGAGCGCGCAGGCGAGTGCTGCTGCGGCGCAGGCGAAGGCACGGCGCTATGCCACCCTGTCGGACAATGAAGCCGTCAGCGCGCAGGAGCGCGACGACGTCAACGCAACCGCGCGGCAGGCGGCCGCCGCCGTTCAGCAGGCGCGCGCCTCCCTGGCGACCAGCAACGTCAATTTGCAATTCACGCTCGTCCGCGCGCCGATCAGTGGCCGGATTGGCCGAACATTGTTCACGCAGGGCGCACTGGTCACGGCCAGCCAGGCGGACCCGTTGACCACGATCCAGCAGCTTGACCCCATCTATGTCGACATCACCCAGTCGAGCGCCCAACTGTTGCAGTTGCGGCGGTCGCTGGCGGCGGGCAGGACGCTGCCAGCCAGCGCGACGATCCGGCTGAAACTGGACGATGGCAGCGACTATCCCCAGCCCGGGCAGATCGAATTTGCCGAACCGATCGTGGACGTCAACAGCGGCACCGTGACGCTGCGTGCGCGTTTTCCCAATCCCGACGGGCTGTTGCTGCCCGGCATGTTCGTGCGCGTCGTCGCGCCGCAGGCCGTCGTGCCCAACGCCATTCTGGCCCCGCAACAGGGGATCAGCCGCGACCCCAAGGGCAATGCGACGGCGCTGGTGGTGACGAAGGACAATAAGGTCGAACGGCGGACGGTCATGGCGGGACAGGCGATTGGCGATGCTTGGCTGATCACTGACGGGCTGAAGGCCGGCGACCGGCTGATCGTGGAGGGCACCGACAAGGTGAAACCCGATGACCAGGTGAAGCCCGTGACCATCGCGACCAAGAAGTAGGAACCCGGTCTTGCTCAGTCGCTTTTTCATCGAACGGCCGATTTTCGCCTGGGTCATAGCCATCGGCGTGATGATCGCGGGCATCGGGGCCATGCTGTCGCTGCCGATCGCCCAATATCCCGACATTGCGCCGCCGTCGGTCGGCGTCAACGCGACCTATCCCGGCGCGTCCGCCGAAACCGTTGAAACCAGCGTTACCCAGGTCATAGAACAACAGCTGACCGGCATCGACGGGCTGATGTATTTCTCCTCCTCATCCTCCTCGACCGGGCGTTCGTCGATCACGGTGACGTTCGTGAAGGGCACCAACCCGGACACGGCGCAGGTGCAGGTGCAGAACAAGGTGCAGCAGGCGCTCAGTCGCTTGCCCAACGCCGTGCAGCAGCAGGGATTGACGGTCACCAAGTCGCAGACCGACTTCCTGATGCTGGTTGGCCTTTATGATGAGACCAACCGGGCTTCGCAGTCCGACATTTCCGATTATCTGGTCAATCATTTCCAGGATTCGATCGCGCGGATCGACGGCGTGGGATCGTCCCAGATATTCGGATCGCAATATGCGATGCGGATCTGGCTCGACCCCTACAAGCTGGCCGCCGTCAAGCTGATGCCGTCCGACGTGCAGAGCGCGATCGCCGCGCAGAATGTCGAAGTGTCCGCCGGGCAGATCGGCGCTGATCCCGCCCCTGCCGGGCAACAGCTCAACGCGACGGTCACGGCGCGGGCGCGGCTGCAGACGCCCGAGCAGTTCCGCAACATCATCGTCAAGACGCAGAGCGACGGGTCCATCGTCCATTTGTCCGACGTCGCGCGGGTGGAACTGGGCAATGAAAGCTATACTACTGCGGCCCAACTGAACGGTCATCCAGCGTCGGGCATGGCGTTGCAGCTGGCGCCGGGGGCCGATGCGCTCAAGACCGCGGAACTGGTCAAGGCGCGGGTGGCGACGCTGTCGACCAACCTGCCCGACGGCTACAGGATCGTATTCCCGCGCGACACGACGCCCTTCATCAAATTGTCGGTCGAGGAAGTCGTCAAGACATTGATCGAGGCAGTGCTGCTGGTCGTCGTCGTGATGTTCCTGTTCCTGCAAAGCTGGCGCGCGACGCTGATCCCGACAATCGCGGTTCCTGTCGTGCTGCTCGGCACATTCGGCGTGCTGGCGCTGTTTGGCTATTCGATCAACACGCTGACCCTGTTCGGCATGGTGCTGTCGATCGGGTTGCTGGTCGACGACGCGATCGTCGTTGTCGAAAATGTCGAGCGCATCATGGAGGAGGAAGGCCTTTCGGCGCGCGAGGCGACGATCAAGTCGATGGAGGAGATTGGCAGCGCGCTGGTGGGCATTGCGCTCGTCCTGTCGGCCGTATTGTTGCCCATGGCCTTTTTCGGCGGATCGACGGGCGTAATCTATCGCCAGTTTTCGATCACGATCGTGTCGTCCATGCTGCTGTCGGTGCTGGTGGCGCTGATCCTGTCCCCGGCCTTGTGCGCCACGATCCTGAAACCCATTGCAGAGGAACGGCGGACACAGGGCTGGTCGGGCAAGTTCAATCGCTGGTTTGATAGACTCACCGATGGCTATGTTCGCCGTACGACGCGCATGCTGGGCAAGCGGACGCTTTTCTGGGGTGGTTATGTGATCATCCTGGCCATCCTAGTCCTGCTGTTCGTGCGGCTCCCAACCAGTTTTCTGCCGGTGGAGGATCAGGGGCAGGTGATGGTGCAAATGACCCTGCCCGCCGGTGCGAAATCCAGTCGGACCGCTCGCGCGGTGGAACAGATGCAGAATTATTTCCTCAGTGACGAGAAGGACAATATCTCCTTCGCCTTCGTCATGACCGGCTTCAGCTTTGCGGGCCAGGGCGAAAATACCGCGCAGGGCTTCATCAATCTGGCGCCGTGGGGCGATCGGCCGGGCGCCATAAACAGCGCCAATGCAATTGTCGGGCGGGCCAACAAGCAGCTTGCCGCCATCCGCGATGCGCGGGTGCTGGCGATGACGCCGCCTGCCATTCGCGGCCTTGGCCAGTCCAACGGCTTCACCTTTGAATTGCTCAATAGCGGCGGGCTGTCGCGCGCGCGCTTTCTGGAGTTGCGCGATCAGTTGCTGGCCGCTGCGCAGAAAGACCCGCAGCTTGCAGGCGTGCGCGCCGCCACGCTGGAAGATACGCCACAGCTCAAGGTCGATATCGATTCCGAAAAACTGGCCGTTCTGGGGCTGACCCAAAGCGATGTCGACAATGTGCTGACATCCGCCTGGGGCAGCCGCTACGTCAATGATTTCGTCGATCGCGGCAGGGTGAAGCGCGTTTATATGCAGGCCGATGCGCCCTATCGCGCGCTGCCGAGCGATCTCGACAAATGGATGGTGCGGTCGAACGCGACCGGCGAGATGGTTCCCTTCTCCGCCTTCGCCACCAGCCACTGGACGATGGGACCGACCACCGTTGCGCGTTTCAACGGTCAGTCCGCCTATGAAATTCAGGGACAGGCTGGCCCCGGCGCGAGTTCGGGCGAAGCGATGGACCGGATCGTCGAATTGCAGAAGCAACTGCCCGCCGGCACCAGCTATGCTTGGAGCGGCCTGTCCTACCAAGAGCAATTGTCGGGCGGGCAAGCGCCGTTGCTTTATGCGCTTTCCGTGCTCATCGTCTTTCTGTGCCTGGCCGCGCTGTATGAAAGCTGGTCGATCCCCTTTGCCGTACTGCTGGTCATTCCCCTGGGTCTGATAGGCGCAGTGGTTGCGGTGTGGGCGCGCGGGTTGGAGAATAATATCTATTTTCAGGTCGGGCTGCTGACCACCATGGGGCTGGCGGCGAAGAATGCGATCCTGATCGTCGAATTTGCCGAACTGGCGCATCGGCAGGGCAAGGACGCCCTGTCGTCGGCGCTGGAGGCGGCGCGGCTGCGGTTCCGGCCAATTCTGATGACCAGTCTGGCTTTCATCGCAGGGGTCGTCCCGCTCGCCGTCGCCACCGGCGCGGGCGCGCAGAGCCGTATCGCGATCGGCACGGCAGTGGTGGGCGGCATGGTGACGGCGACGGTGTTGGCGATTTTCTACGTGCCGCTCTTCTTCGTCACTATCGCCCGGCTGTTTGGCAATGACCGGCCGACCAAGCCTGATCCGGCCCCGCCCGCTGCCGGAGTGCCCGCATGAACCGTACCGCGCTTCCTTTGGTCGCTGGGTTGATGCTGGCAGCTTGTACCATGGCTCCGGCCTATAAGCGCCCTGCCCCGCCGATCCCGGCGATGCTCCCGACGGGTGAAGCCTATGCGCCTGCACAGGTTGGCGTGCAGCCAGGACTGGCCTGGGGGCAAGTCGTCAGCGATCCGGCGCTGCGCACCGTGATCGAACGGGCGCTCGCCAATAATCGCGACCTGCGCGCGGCGCTGGCCAACATAATGTCGGCGCGCGCCCAATATCGGGTACAGCGCGCGGCCCAACTGCCAACGCTGACGGGTGATGCGGGGGCGAATGTCACCCGGCACAATGACAGCTATAGCGCCGACATCGGCATCAGCGCCTTCGAAATCGACTTGTTCGGTCGGGTCCGCAGCTTGAGCGAAGCGGCGCTGGAAAATTATCTGGCCACGCAGGAGGGCGCCCGCGCCACGCGCATCGCCCTGATCGCGGAAACCGCCACGGCCTATGCAACGCTGGCTGCGGATCGGGAATTGCTGGACCTGTCCCGCCAAACGCTCGCCAATGCAGAGCGCAGCCTGAAGCTGACCCAGTCGCTCAACGGCGCGGGGCTGAGCGGCAAGCTGGATGTCTTTCAGGCGCAAACCATAGTGGAACAGGCCGCGTCGGACGTCGCCGTCAACGTGACGCAGGTAGCGCAGGACCGCAATGCGCTGGACCTGCTGGTCGGCGCCCCGATCGAGGAGGCGTTGCTGTCAAGCTCGCTCGATGGCTTGATCGCGGGGATCGCAAGAGTGCCCGCTGGTCTGTCGTCCGACATGCTGCTCCAGCGACCCGACATCTTGCAGGCCGAGCATCAGCTCAAGGCCGCCAATGCCAATATCGGCGCGGCCCGCGCGGCGATGTTTCCGAAAATCAGCCTCACCTCGGCGATCGGCATTGCCAGTTCGGCGCTCTCCTCGCTCTTTACCGGCGATGCCTTCACCTGGTCGGCCAGCCCGTCCGCCACCATGCCGATATTCGGCGGCCCCGCCCGCGGCAGTCTGGATTATAGCAAGGCACAGCGCGACCTGGCGCTGGCGCAATATGAGAAAGCGATCCAGACCGCCTTTCGCGAAGTCGCCGACGCGCTGGCGCGCGACGGCACGATCGACGCGCAACAGGCGGCTCAACGCCGTCTGGTCGCCGCCAGCCAACGGGCCTATGATCTGTCCGAACAGCGCTACCGGTCGGGAATCGACACATTCCTGAACACACTCGTCAACCAGCGATCGCTCTATAGCGCTCAGCGGACCGCAATCGCCACGGACCTTGCGCTCGCCAGCAACCGGCTGCGGCTATACAGGGTCATCGCCGCCGACCAGTAAAAGATAGCGCTATCATAATTCGGGTTGACCATGGTTTTTGCCCGGCCTAGTCCCTGGGAAACGAACTATATTTGACAAGGACCGTCGCCCGGTGCTGATCAGGCAGGCATTTCTGGGCTGTGTCGCAGCGCTGGCTTCCATATCGGCAATGCCTGCCATCGCCAAACCTGTGATCGACTGCCCGTTGCGCGATATGCCGTTTTCGACGGCAACGCCGCTGATCGACATATTGCGTAGCCCTGCGGCACGGAGCGTGGTGGACAAAGTCGTTCCCGGCCGGATCGATACATTGCCGCCTTTCTTTACCGGCACGACGCCGCCAAGCTTCTCTGCAATCCTGTCGCTTCGTGAAGCCGTCGGCATGCTCCAGATCAAGCCTGACAAGGTCGCCGCGATTGAGGCTGAGCTTAGGGCGCTGCCGTTGACCGATGCGGAAAAGGCGGCACGCTGCGCCCGATACGACAATGATGTGCCCACATTCGCGCTGCCCGCTGGCCGTCCGCGACTGTTGCTGTTTGAAAAGATCAACGGTTTTCGCGACGGACCGTCGGTTGATGCAGCGCGCAAGGCGTTGCTGGGCATGGCCAAGCGCATGGGCTGGTCGATGGTCGTCACCGACAAGGGTGGCGCATTCAATCCCGGCACGCTGCGCACATTTGACGCTGTCATCTGGAACAATGTCAGCGGCGACGTGCTGACATTGTCGCAGCGCAAGGCGCTCCAGGCCTATCTGGCGCGCGGTGGCGGCTTTGTGGGCATGCATGGCACGGCGGGCGACCCGGTGTATTTCTGGGACTGGTATGCGGACAGGCTGATCGGCGCGCGGTTCAAGGGGCATCCATCCAATCCGCAATTTCAGGAGGCGCGCATTGCGGTGAACAAGGCGCATCCTCTGGCAAGCGCGCTGCCCGCCGAATGGCGGATGACCGACGAATGGTATTCTTTCGGTACCAACCCGCGCGCGGCTGGCGCCGATGTGCTGCTGACCCTGGATGAGAGCAGCTATAAGCTGGCGGATGGTTTGCGGATGGGCGATCACCCGCTGGCCTGGACAAACTGCATCGGCAAAGGCCGTATTTTCTATTCGGCCATTGGCCATTTGCCCGAAAGTTACAGCCAGGCGCAGCATGTCAGCCTGCTCGAAAGCGCCATCGGCTGGGCCGCCAATCGCAACGCACCATGCAGGGCCAAGGGGTAGGCCAGCCGGGCAAAAACGCAACAGATGACATCATGCCTCCGCCCGAAATGGCGGCAAAGGGTGGCCACCGGTCCTATTGGATGATAGGAGCGGCGCAAGGCAGATAGTGACATGACATCCTCACCCACCCGTCCCGGCATATACGCACGCGGGACCGAAACGGTCGACCAGATCCTCAAGGCAGCGCTGGCGGTATTGATCGACGAAGGGGCGGACGCCTTCACCTTGCGCCGAATCGCCGCGCGCTGTGATATGAAGGTCGGCAATGTCAGCTATCATTTCCCGCGCAAGGAAATGCTGATCCAGGTGATGCTGGACGAACTGGTCGATTCCTATGGCGCGATGATGGACCAGATGGTGCGCAAGCCGGGCCTGACGGTCGAAGAACGGCTACGGCGCGTCATCATCCTGTGCCTGGATGATATACAGAGCAAGCGCACCACCCATTTATTCACCGAATTATGGGCATTGGCCAATCATAGCGATTTCGTCGCCGATCGGGTGCGCGCCTTTTACGAACGGGTGCATCGCGCCATCGGCGAATATGTCGCTGAGCTCAACCCGGACCTGACCGCCGACGAAGTGCATAGCGTCGCCCTGTTCATCAGCGCGTCGATGGAAGGATCCACCCCGTTTCTGGGCTATGGCAAACCATGGGCGCACAAAATGCCGGCCTTTACCGCGCTTGCCGCGACGTCGTTGATCCAGCTGGCCAAAACGGTGACATCGCGGGATCTTGAAGGGTTGATGACAGAGGCCGCCTAGAGCGAACAAACCGGCCAAATGGGCACCATATTGCTGCATTGCAAAATATATTTCCGTTCCGCCCCCGAAACCCCTTGACCAATACCGGACAGCTGTCCAATCTTTGCGCAGACGCCGGCGTACAGACCCGATGAGTCAGCCCCGCCGTCCGCACGATCAAGGGGGATCACGCCAGATGCCGAGGACCGCCGCCAGGGGATTGTTCGCTGCTGCCGCATGGGGATGGGCACTGCTCGCCGGCCCGACGCAGGCCGCGCCCGCCGATACCGGCGCGGCGCTGGAAATGGAAACGTCTGACGTCCTGAGTATCACTCCGCCCAAACCAACTTGGTTCTTTGTGGATGGCGGTTGGGACATGCCGGGCACCAGCATCTTCGACGGCGAAACCGGCAAGATGAAGGGCATGGTTGAAACCCGCCGCCTAGCCGATTTCGCGATCGATCCGGCGGGGAAATATTATTATGTCGCCGAAACCATCTGGTCGAAGGGCGATCGCGGCACGCGGCAGGACATGGTTTCTGTCTATGACAGCCAGACATTGAACCTGATCACCGAAGTCCCGCTGCCGGGCCGCATATTGATTGGCGCGCGGAAGAATAATTTCATCGTCAGCGACGATGGCAAGACCGCCTATGTCTATGATTTCAGTCCCGTGTCCGGGGTGAATATCGTCGATCTGGTCAAGCGTAAGTTCGTAACCGCCGTGGAACTGCCCGGTTGCGCCAGCATGATGCCCAATCCGGGGGTTGGCTTTTCCGCCCTTTGCTCGGACGGATCGCTGGCAACGGTCGCGATCAAGGGGACCAAGGCGAACATCACCCATAGCGCGCCCTTCTTTTCGGCGACCGACGACCCGATCTTCGACAATTTCACCTATGACAAGCATAAGAAGGAAACGACCTTCCTGACCTATACCGGCCAGATTTATCAGGCCAAGCTGGGTCCGACGCCGACCATTTCTGCGCCCTTCTCGATCCAGGCGGCCGCTGGCATCCGTCCGGGCGAAACCAAGCCGCTGGAGCTGAACTGGTATCCGGGCGGTCGCCAGCCCATGGCGCTGCATCGACCGTCCGGCCATCTGTTCGTGCTGATGCATATGGGCGAATATTGGTCGCACAAGGCGTCCGGCACCGAAGTGTGGGAGGTCGATCTGGCCACGCAAAAGGTCGTCAAGCGGCGCACGCTCAAGGAACCGATGAACAATATCGAGGTGTCGCAGACCGACAAGCCGATGCTGTTCATGAATGGGGAAGGCGGCAACGCCATTGTCGTCGACGTCGCGACGGGTGAAGAAAAGCACAGGATAGAAAGAGCCGGGGGCAGCACCATCACGGTTGCGGACCCGTCCTGACAATGGCGCTGGGGCTGGCAATTATGGGACTGGCCGCATCGGTAGGCGTTGGACTCATCCTGCTGATCGCGGGCTTTGAAAAGCTGCGCCATCGCATCCTGTTGCCCGGCGTGATCGCCAATTACCGCCTACTCCCCAACGGCCTGGTGGCACCCGCCGCGACAATCCTGCCGATCGCC
Source organism: Sphingobium xenophagum (assembly GCF_002288285.1). Lineage (NCBI taxonomy): Bacteria > Pseudomonadati > Pseudomonadota > Alphaproteobacteria > Sphingomonadales > Sphingobiaceae > Sphingobium > Sphingobium xenophagum. The sequence goes on from NZ_CP022746.1 coordinate 658,664, forward strand.
GAAATATTGATTGGCGCGGCACTGATCGCGGGCGGATGGCCGCTGCCGGTGCTGCTGGCGATCCTGCTGTTGATGTTGTTCGGGGGGGCGATGGCGATCAATATCCGGCGTGGCCGGACCCATATCGATTGCGGCTGTGGCAGACCGCAGCTGCGCCATCCGATCGGCTGGTCGCTGGTTGGCCGCAACGCCGTGCTGGCGACACTGTTGGTTCCGCGACTATGGGACGCGCCACCGCTCGGCGCGATGGACATCGCCACGGCCATGGTCGGCGGTGTCGCACTCTATCTGGCCTATCTACTCTGCAATTCCATCGGCGCGCTCCTCGCGTTGCCCGCCGCCCACCGGAGATAAGCAATCATGATGACATCGCTCATTGTCTCGCAAATATTGTCGTGGATCATGATCCTTGGCTTTGGCGTGGCGCTGCTCGCGATCGCGCGTCAGGTCGGCGTGCTGCACATTCGCGTTGCGCCTGCCGGTGCATTGACGACCGGCGGTGGCCCGGCGGTGGGCGACGCCACGGTCAAGGTCGATGCGCGCTTGCTGGACGGCGGCCCGGTAACGATCGGCGGGCACGCCCCTGACATACCGCTGCGCCTGCTGATGTTCGTGTCCGCGCAATGCCCGCTGTGCAAATCAATCATTCCGATGGCGAAATCCTTTGCCCGCGACGAGCGTGTCGCGCTCAGTTTCGTCGGTGACGATGATGCCGCGGCCCAGCGCGCGATGATCGCGCAGCACGGGCTGGAGGCTTATCCATTCGTGAATGGCCCTGAAGTGGGACAGGCCTTCGGCGTCGCGAAGTTGCCCTATGCGGTGTTGATCGACGCGGAGGGGACGATCCTGTCCAAAGGACTGGTCAACAGCCGCGAACATCTCGAAAGTCTGATCGTGGCCCATGAGATGGGGATCAAGACCGTGCAGGATTATATCGGATCGTTAAAGGCGCAGGCTGCCTGAGCGGCATATAGGGGGTCAGTGAGATGAAGAAATTTGACGCCGACGCCATGGGGGAACGCCTGTTGCGCAAGCTGGCGGGCGGCACGTCGCGCCGTTCCATGTTGTCGCGACTGGGGGCGGCGTTGGTGGCGGCGCCCGCCTTTCCTCTGTTGCCGGTCAGTCGCGCCGAAGCAGCCAAGCCAGACCGGTCACCGGAAGGCAAGACCGGTTTCGCGCGCAACGCCCAGACGAAAGACGACACCAAGTGCGACTATTGGCGCTATTGCGCCATCGACGGAGCGCTGTGCACATGCTGCGGCGGCGGCATCCACAGTTGCCCGCCGGGGGCCGAGCCTTCGCCCGTGTCCTGGGTAGGCACCTGCATCAACCCGGACGACGGCAAGGCCTATCTCATCGCCTATCGCGACTGTTGCGGCAAACCGGCCTGCGGGCAGTGCGGTTGCGACAATACCGACCGCGAAACCCAACTCTATGTGCCGCAACTCAACAATGACGTGATCTGGTGCTTCGGTACGACCAGCATGGAGTATCATTGTTCGACCGCGGTGCTGGTAGGATCCGCCAGCTAGGATCGGGCGGCGATGCGCAGGCTTGTTCTTGGTTCGCTGTTCCTGATCGGCGCGGTCGGTATTGGCCGCGCCGCGCTGCCGCCATTGGGTCCGCTGCCCGCCGCAATTACCGATCCTGACCTTGCGCGGTCCGACTATGCCGAACATTGCGGTGGCTGTCATGGCATTCAGGGCAGCGCTGCACCCGCGCTATTGCCCGAATTGCGCGGGCGGGTTGGCTGGTTCATGTGTACGCCCCAGTCGCGGGCCTATCTTATCCGCCTGCCCAATATCGCGCACAGCCGGATCAAGGACAATCAACAGCTTGCCGATCTGGTCAATTACATGGTCTTTGGCCTGGGCGGGGCCAGCGTGCCAAAGGGCGCCAAGCCTTTCACGGCGCAAGAGGTGGCACACGAACGCCAGTTCGCGCTGACATCCGTTTCGCTGAAGGCGGAGCGCACCCGCTATGTCGAGGTGGCAATCCGCCAGTGCGGCGCGCCGGCCGCCATGCGACGGCTCTATCCGGGGCAGGAATAAAAGGATTTCATAACTGAATTGGTAATAATAATGCCGCCGGATCGTTGGTCCGGCGGCATTATCAAGTCAGTAGCAGGCGCTCAGAATTTCTGGCCGAAGCGGATGCCGAAAAATTGCGGCTTGATGGTGAAGGTACGCGACGACCCGGAACAGAAGTCGATCGAACAGAAGGTATTTTTGGTCAGCTGACCGCGCTTGTCGAAGGCGTTCTGGATGAACAGCGTCACGCTCCAACTGTCCTTCTTGATGCCGCCGGAAAAGTCGAAGCTGACAAAGCCCTTTGTGTTGCCGAGCAGCGCATTATTATCGACGTTCAGATCCTGGGTCGCTCCGGTCTGGTAGAGCGCCGCGCCCTGCACATAGGCGCTATAGTCGCCCATATAGGTGTCGTAGCGGATGGATGTCGTGCCCTTGAACTTGGGCTGGCGTGGCAGGCGGGTGCCATTGGCAGCAGCGACCTGCGGCGTTGGTGGGCTGGATTCGGGCACATCCTGACCTAGCGTACAGCTCGATAGTTGGGAGATGGTCGATGTATCTTTGTCCAGCGCGAAGTTGCAGAAATTGCCCTTGAGCTTACCGTCATTATAGGCACCGGAGGTCGAGATCGTCACCTTGCCCAGCTTCAGGTCGGCATCATATTCGATACCCTTGACCACCGCCTTGCCCGCATTGCCGGTCATGCCCGCACCCTGCGCACCCGACACCACGACACCATATTGGATATTATTCCATTTCTCATAATAGACCGCTGCATTGAAGCGGAAGATGTTGTTCCAGGTCGTTTTGACGCCGAGTTCGAAATTGGTGAGCGTTTCGGACTTGAACGGAGCGACATCGACCGGGCCGAAGTTGCGGATGCGCAGTGGACGATTGAAACCGCCGGGGCGGAAGCCGGTGGAATAATTGAAATAGACCATCTTGTTGGGCTGGAACTGCCAGTCGAGCGCGACCTTGTGCGTTTCGCCATCTTCCTTATAGCGCCCGGTCTGGTCGGTCGCGCGGAAATTGGTGTTGAGGCATTGCAGCCGCTCGGCTGGGAGCGGAGTCGGGCAACCCATTTCCCCGGTCGGGACAAAGACCGACGTGACCGTATTCGCCGCAGACCCTGCGACACCGGCAAAGCCCTTGACCGCATAATCGGTCCAGAAATAACGAATGCCGCCGGTCAGTTTCAGTGTCGGCGTGATATTATAATGGCCTTCGGCGAAGATCGCCTTGTCATGATAAAGCTGGTTCTGCTCGACAGCGTAGAAGCCATCGCCCTTTACCGCCTGTGTCCCCAGCAGCATCGTGCCAAGCGGATTGCCGTTGGGGTTGATAACCGTGTCGGTGAAGTAAGGTACGCTATCATCCGCGGTGTCGGGTATTCCATCCTGATCATAATCGATCGCGAACATCGCCGGTACGCCGATCAGGCCACCTGCCACATCGCCGCCGCCGGTCTGGGTATAGCCCGTGATCGTATCCAGCCCGCGAATGGCATAATAGGTGTTCGTCTTATTTTTCTGCCGCTGATAGAAACCGCCGATCGTCACGTCGAACGGCCAATCCTTGGGCGTCGAAAGGCGTAATTCCTGGGTAAATTTGTTGCGGTGTGTATCGGCATGATAATATTGCGTCGGGTCGATCAGCGAACATTGCTGTGATGCGCCCGACCCGGTGCAATTATCGAAAAATTGCAAATAGCTTTCGTAGCCCGGCCCGAAACCGTCATAAGTGACTGTATAATAAGTATAATCGTTGAGAGTTCGCGTCCTACGTTTGAAATAGCCGGTAGCCGAAACAATATCCCAGTCGCCGATATGACCATGGATGCTGAGCGCCGCCTGATACCAGCGATCGTCATTCCTGGTCTTGTCATAATCATGCACTTCCAGATCGCCGACACGCGGATCGAAGCCGAAATAGCCGTTGGCGACCTGCTTTTGCGCGGTGATTTCCGGCGCGACCGACCATCCATCCACCGGCTCCCACAGCAATTGGACGCGACCGCCAAATTCCTTGATACTATTATAGTCATCCTTGGCGATGTCGGAATTGTCGAGATTGAAGAAGGTCGCCGGGTTTTCGTCCCCCAGCGTATAAACGGCCGGATCGCCATTGTTGAGCAGACCGTTATTGGGCCTATTGTCGATATAGCCACCATCACGCCGGTAATAGCCCATGGCGCGGACCGCCAATGTGTCGCTTAACGGCACGTTGATGTAGGATTCCAGTTGGCCGCCAAAGTCACCCTTGCCATATTTATTGGCCTCGACATCGTAGCCGAACTCGAACTTGTCCATATTGGGCTTGTTGGTGATGATGCGGATGGTGCCGGCCAGCGATCCCGCGCCATAAAGCGTGCCCTGCGGCCCGGCCAGCGCTTCTACGCGCTCCAGATCATAGGCATGGATGTCGGGCACTTCCGTGCCCGTGATTGGAATGTCGTTCAGATAATAGCCGACCGAGGCATAGGCGCCGCCCGCTGGCACGATGCCGCGGAAAAAGGCGGTGTTGCGGCCTGGCCCGATCCCCTCGAACGATACGGATGGCAACAGCGTGGCGAAATCGCTCAAGCCCTTGACCTGCCGCTCCGCCAGCGTTTCAGCACCCAGCGCCTGCATGGAAATCGGCACTTTCTGGATGCTCTGCGCACTGCGGGTCGCCGTGACGACGATTTCAGTGAGGCCACCGCCCGCTTCATCGGCAGGTGATGTCATGGCTGGATCAGCGGCTTGGTCAGCAACGGCACTGGCCGCGCGCGCCATACCTGTAGCGCCCAGCCCGGCCAATATGGTGGTCACGCCCAATATCTTCACAAGTTGCGACCGGCGACGAGACGGAATTTTCATAGTGTTGGACTCCCCCTTTAAAAGATGCCCTCCACTCTCCCAAAATCGCGGTTATCCCGCGCGATTATGACGCATTGCAGCGTATTTTCAGCTAGCGTGTCACAACCCGAATTTCGCAAGGGCAAAACAGCCCCACGACCGGAAACGGCGCACGCCTCCAGACCTGCCGAACGACGGCATGGCATCACAATTTACCTGTATACCCCTTGGACTTTCGCTATTTCGTACGCTTGTCCAAGTTTGATAATGCTGTAACGATGGCAGGAGTCAACAGCCTAATTTTACTGTTCCCGCCCTTCGGTCGCTCCTGTTGTTGCGCAACTGCAATATCCTGTTCATTGTGCAAACGAGAAAGGAAGTAAAAGCCTCCATGGACGCTGCTTCGCACCCGCCGGTCTCCCCTTCCCGCGCACTGAACGTGGCGGTGGATCGCGCTGCCAAGCTGCTGGACACCCGGCCGGCAGAGGCTTTGGTGCATGCAGAAGAGATACTGACAAGAGCCCCCGGCCTGCCGCCCGCCGAACTGGTCGCTGCCCAGGCTTTGCGGCGCTTGGGCCAGTCAGATGCCGCTCTCTCGCGGCTTGCAGCGCTTGCCCGTCGCCAGCCGAACGTGGCCGCCCTGTTATGGGAACTCGCACAGGCAGCAAGCGAAACGGGCGATAGTGCGCAGGCTATCGCCGCGCTGGAACGCCTGGTCCGCCAACAAGCCGGTGTGGCGAGCGGCTGGTTCCTGCTGGCGCGCGAATTGCGGAAAGTCGGCCGTGACGACCAGGCATGGCGCGCAGACCTGTCGGGCATCCATGCCTCGTCGCGCGATCGCGATCTGCTTGAAGCAGCGGTGGCAATGAATGAGGGGCGCCTGAACGATGCCACAGCGATTCTGGATGCGCGGCTTGCCCGGTTGCCGGACGATCCCGCCGCTGCGCGGTTGCTGGGCGAAATTCACTGGCGTCGCGGGGATATGAGCGCGGCCCTGATATTGGTCGAACGGGCCGTGGCGACCGCGCCGGGGTTCGATCTGGCGCGCGATTTCCTGATCCGGCTGCTGCTCCAGAACAACCGCCTGACCGATGCGCTCGCCCATGCGGATGTTCTGGCGCAATCCCCGCTCGACAATCCGGGCTATGCGCTGCTGCGTGCTTCGGTGCTTGTGCGGCTGGGTGATCAGGCGCAGGCGGCAGCCATTTATCAAAGGCTGCTAGCGCAAAAGCCGGATCAGCCGCAGCTCTGGCAGAATCTGGGCCATGCGCTCAAGACGGTGGGGCGGCAGGCGGACGCAATTCATGCCTATCGCCAGGCGGTGCGCTATCTGCCGACCATGGGCGAAGCCTGGTGGAGCCTTGCCAATCTCAAGACCGTCAAGCTCGACGCAGCGGATATTGCCGTAATGGAACAGGCGCTGTCGATGCTGGCGCCGGAGGCGGCGGCACGGAGCGAGGACATCTTCCACCTCCATTTCTCACTCGGCAAGGCGCTGGAGGATGCGCACGATTATGCCGCTTCCTTTGGTCATTATGATCGCGGCAACAGCCTGCGCCGCTCGCTACTATCCTATGATGCCGATGAATTTGCCGCGGAAGTCAAGGCAACGGAAGCCTGCTTTACTGCCGCCTTCCTCACGCGAATGGGAACGGGCGGCGCCGCTGCGCCCGATCCCGTCTTTGTGGTCGGCCTTCCCCGGTCCGGCTCCACGCTGGTCGAACAGATACTCTCCAGCCACAGTCAGGTTGAGGGGACGATGGAACTGCCGGAGATGATGATCATCGCCAGCCGTCTGCAATCGCGCATCGACGAAGGCGAATTCCCCGATTTCGCCACGATGATCATGTCGCTGACCCCAGCCGACCGGCAACGGCTGGGCGAAGAATATATCGATCGCACCCGCGTTCACCGCCAGAGCGACAAGCCCCGTTTCATCGACAAAATGCCCAATAATTGGCAGCATGTTGGCCTGATCCGGCTGATCCTGCCGAACGCCAAGATCATTGACGCGCGTCGCCATCCGATGGGCTGCTGCTTTTCGGGATGGAAACAGCATTTCGCCCGCGGTCAGGCCTTTACTTACGATTTGAGCGAGATCGGTCGCTATTATCGCGATTATGTGGCGCTGATGAGCGCGTTCGATGCGGCTGCGCCCGGCCATGTCCACCGTGTGCATTATGAACATATGGTCGCCGACACGCCCGGCGAAGTCGCGCGGCTGCTCGACTATCTCGGCCTGCCGTTCGAGGAGGCATGCCTTGCCTTCTGGCGGACGGAGCGGGCAGTTCGCACCGCGAGTTCGGAACAGGTGCGTCAGCCGATCTTCACTGATGGCGTCGATCATTGGCGGCATTTCGCGCCCTGGCTCGGTCCTCTGGAAGAGGCGCTGGGACCGGAAATCGCAGCCTATCCGGCCTGACGCTCCCGCCCTATGATCCCACTGACATTGGCGACCGCGAAACTCACCCCATGAAGATTGCGCCGCTGTTCAACGCCGGGAATCGGCCGCGGATGTCCGCTGGCATGGATGACCCCTTCCGTCACAGAATAGATTCCACGCGGGCAATCCCAATCGAGGGTGACGCCCAGTACCCCGTCGAGACTGCCCGGATAGCAGGCCTGTCCGTCAACATCGCGCGCCGCGACAATCTGAATTTCTGCAACCCTGGCCCGCTCCACTACCGCCGCAAAAGCCGCGCTGTGCGCCAGATTGACGGTCCCAAGACTGAGATTGATCAGATCGACCCGCGCCTCGACCGCCAGATCAATCGCGCTGACCAGTGCCCGCGCACTGGCGCGAAGCGCCGCATGAAAGACCCGGATCGGCAGGCATAAGGCATCGGGCGCCTGATCCATGATGGCAGCGGTTACGGCCGTGCCATGGCCCAGGTCGTCCAGCGTATCGCCTTGGGTAAAGCTGCCATCGCGCGCCACGGAAAATCCCGGCAATAGACGCGCGGCATCAATATGCGGATGGTCGGGATGCACCCCGCTGTCGATGATCGCGATCCGTACCGGATCAGGCATGAACCGGCTCGCCGCGCCGCTCTACCCTGGCGCGCCCGTCCGTCAGCGTCACGATCATGTCGGCCAGCTGCGCCATGGCAGGCTTGTGCGTGATGATGATGATGGTCGCATCGGGCAACGCCCCGCGCAGCCGACCAGCTATCAATTGCTCCGTTTCCCCGTCCAGCGCCGATGTCGGCTCGTCGAGTATCAGGATGCTGGGCGAGCGCAGCAATGCCCGCGCGAGAACGATCCGTTGCCGCTCCCCCGCCGACAATGCCATGCCACGCTCCCCGCCCGCGTGTCGTACCCCAGCGGCAGCCGCGCGATAAAATCGTCCAGCCCCGCCGCATGGGCCGCAGCTTCTATCTGGGCCTGTCGCACATCCGGAAGCGCAAAGCCGATATTCGCCGCGATCGTATCGTTGAACAGATAGGGCGACTGGTCGACCAGAATGATCTCCCGCCGCACATCGTCAAGCACATAGTCGCGCAGGTTACGGTCATTGACCATCACGCGCCCGGCATCGGGATCAAGATAGCGCACCATCAGGTCCGCCATGGTCGATTTGCCCACCCCGCTCGGTCCAAGAATCGCGCACAGGCTGCCCGCTGCTATCGTCAGGTCTATTTCGCGCAGCACGACATCACGATCATAACGCATCGCCACCCGGTCGAACCGGATCACTTGCGCCCGCTCCAGCGGCACTGGATCGGCGCACTCGACCACATCGGCCCTGGTATCGAACAGTTCGAATATCCGCCCCAGCGACACCCGTGCCGACGCGAGGCCAGACGTCAGCCCCATCAGCGTCTGGATCGGCGATAGCAGCCGCATATGATAGGTCATGAACGCGACCAGCGTACCGATGCTCATGCCATCTTCGATGATGCGCCAGCCGCCATAGAGGATCACCGCCGATGTCGCGGCGGTCATCAGCGTGCCGGGCAACGCGCCAGTCATGTAGGAGGCGACCTGCATCCGCAACATTGCGCCGACAAAGGCATCATTCTTCCGCTGGAAGCGTCCGACTTCATGCTCGCCTGCGCGTAGCGAAGCGACCACCCGCATACCCATGACCGTATCGACCAGCAAGCTACCCAGGTCCGCGCCCTTTTCCCGCATGTCACGGGTCAGCGCGGTCAACCGCCGCTGATAATATGCGAATGTCGCGAGACTTGCCGGGACCAGCACGACGCTTACCAGGAACAACCGCCAGTCGAGCCACAGCATCATGGCAACGCAGCCGACGAAGAAGAGCAGGTTGCTGACGACCGATAGCATAGTGTCGGACGCGATCCGCTGCACATCGCTTACGTCGCTGTTCATCCGCGATACGAGGTCGCCCAGCCGGAAGCTGCCGTAAAAGCGTGGCGAAAGCGTCTGGAGATGGCGCAGTAGGGCTGCGCGAATATCATAGAGCATCGCCGCCGACAGGGCGACATAGCGATAGCTGGCGAGGATATTGACCGCGAACCCGGCAACGGTCACGCCAATCATGATCGCGGCGATCCGCACCAGCGCGCCCATATCACGTCGCAAAAGCGCCTGGTCGATCATCAGTTTGGACAGATAGGGCTGCGCCAGCCCCAGCGCGGTCGACACAAGGCTGATCGCCAAAACGACCATCAGCGCGCCGCGATAGGGCCGCAGGAAGGGGCTTAGTCGCTTGTAAGCGCTCCAGTCGGCAACCGGCGTGGGCGTTGTGCCACTCATGCCGCCTGCCGCCGGGGCACCAGCCGGAACCCGTCCAGCACGAAGGCTGGCTCCGGCATCTTTGCCAGCAGGCCGGTGCACCAGCGATGCCCGTCCATCAATGCATCATGCTGCGCCCGCCACCAGTCACCCGTCCCGCCGCTGGCATAGAATTGCGCGCAGAGCGCCAGATGCCGCCGCATCGCCGCAATCAGCATTGACTGATAATGGGTCAGCAATGCCGCGCGATCGCCGCCCTCTGCAATGCCGATCAGCACGGCGGAGGCCAGTATCGCCTCCCGCACAGATTGCGCGGTGCCATCGCCACAGAGTGGATCGAAGCCCAATGCTGCGGTTCCGCAGGCCAGCCAGTCGTCGCCGCACAGGGGCAGATGCAGGCGCGGTGCTGCGAGAAAGGGCATGGAGGCCGCCCCGACGGCGTCGACCACTGGCGCAATCAATCCGCTCTGCGCCAGCAGGTCGTCCAGAGGCCCGCCTACCCCCAGCAACCAGCCTTCCCCCGTTCCGGCGGGCACCAGAAACAGCCAGCCATCCGGTACCGCCTCTACCCTGCCCTCCTGCGCGCAAGCCGGGTCACGCAAGCGTATCTTCGCGGCGACGGCGTTGCGATCACCAAAGATACGCATCTTGCCCGATGGCTGCGGCAGCGCGGCGTGAATGGAGAAATCGACCGGCACGGGGCCGGCGGCAGGTTTGTCGCTGGCCAACGCCGCCTGCACCGCTTCTTCCGACACCAGAGCCGCGCTGTGGGGGACCGCCACCGGCGCACCGCCCCAAGCGATCACTCGACGCTTGATCCTAGGGCTATCGGCAAAGAGGCCGGGCCGCCCGAACACGTCGCGCAGTAGCGCCAGAGCGGGATCGCTCAACAGGATCGTCGGCACCGGCGTGCGATGAGCGGCTTCGCTTGCGACCCGAAGGCCCGCTCCATGCAATAGATGTGCGCATGTCGTCGCCGCAATCCCGCTGCCCCGGATGCCGACGATCAAGCGCCTTTGGCTCATTCCACTGCGACCATGCCTGCGCCAGTGGTGTCATAGCCCAGATCCAGCGTCACCTCATGCTTGAGCGTTCGGGCGTCATAGACTTCCAGATCATAGCTCGCGCCGTAAATATATAGTTTCGCGCCATCGATGGACATGCCCAGGCGGAAACGCGACCGGCATGGGAACTCTGCCTTGTCGACCACGGCATTGCTGGCCATGTCCATATGCCAGAATTCGCAGCGCTTATTGCCATATTTGCCGTTGGTGACGACGGTGTAGGCCTGCTTGCCGTCGGGCGTAACCTGTAGTCCGGCCATCGCGTCTGGGGCAGGGCCGATCGGGGTAAAATCAAACTGCCGGGTCGACAAATCGAAGCGCGCCAGGCCGAACATCTTGTTATGGACATAGGTGTCGGCGGCATTGAACAGCGCCACATATTGCCCCGGTGTACGGATGGCGTCCAACGTGCCGCCAAAGCCGACATTTTCCATGCCGGCGCCTTCCGGCTTGGCCAGGTCGATCCGGTCCGTCACCTTGAGCGTCGTCAGGTCGATGATCGCGACCTTTTCCCCGAAGGCGTAGAGCGTTTTGCCGTCTGGCGACACTTTATACCCCGCGCGCCAGCTGCCAGAACGTTCATCCTCCTTGTCGAGCTCGGCCGTGCGGACAACCTTTTGCTGTTTCAGGTCGATGACGCCATACATGGGCTTGCTGACGGTATAGCGGTCTATGCCCTTATCGAATTTGGAGAGGACGGTGTAGAAATAGCGACCCGTAGGATCGGGCACTCCGCCCCAGAAACGATAGCGGGTGGTGCCGTCATTCAGGCTGAATTTGTTGATCACCTTGCGCGTCGCGGTGTCGATCACCTCGATCCCGCCGGTGGTGATGGTTGTTACATAGATGCGCTTGCCATCGTCGGACAATTGCATCGACGTGGGCAGGCCGGTGTCCAGCTTGATCGTGCCGGTGACGGCCCCCTTGCTTTCTTCAAACACCAGCAGGCGGTCGGGATAGGAGCCCATGAACAGCGTAGCTGCGTGCATGGGCGCAGCGCCCAGCATCGCCAGGCCAGGGCCCAGCATCAGACGAAATTTATGCATGGCGGCCCTCATGGGAAAACGAGATCGAGATTGCGCCAATCCTTGGTCGCGGTAGCGCAGTTACTGGCCCAGTCGGGCGAGTAGTTGACATGATCGGGCACCTGAACCGGCCAGAAACAGGTGACGTAGCAATCATAAATATCGCGCTCGACCGGCTGGCACAGCCCCGCCGTCCCGCCACTGGCATCGACTTCCCAGCCGGGAGAGAAGGAGAGCGAACAACCCATCGGCACATGCGGACGCGGCGTCTGCTGAAGGGCGACGACATCCTCCTCCATGTCCGCATCAGGGGAAGCGGCTGCCTCCATCTGCGTCACGGCCTCGTCGATCCGCTGCGCCTTTTTATTGATGGCGCGAAGATGCTTCATGACAACCCCTTTCTCTCGGCGAAGCGTTCCAGGAAGCCCGGATTACGCACCGACAACACGCCGTAGATACGCAGGCAGGTGTCGGTCCACTGGCGTATCCAGTCGCAATAATGGAGGTTGGCGTGGCCGGTATCGCCATAGCGGACAAATGCTTCATGATGGCATCCGCCCGCACATAGCGGGCGCGCCCAGCAACTCTGGCAGTCATATTTCGCCTGGACATGCCCCTTGGCCAGGAAATCTCCCTGCTTGACGCGGTCGATGCCGATGGAGACATGCCCCATGCTATGCGTGTCAGCGTCCGTGAAGCGATGGCAGGGCGACAGGTCGCCCGACGGACTGACCCCCATCAGGCCCAGCCCCGCGCCGCAGGGGTGCGATTTGTTGACGCCTGAAATCAGCTCGCTGATCGTTTCGCTAACATTGGTGAAGCCGTGCGACTCCCCGCGCAGGGCATATTCCAGCCACTCGTCCGCTAGGCTGTTGAACTGCGCCAGCACGCTATCCATGCCGTTGCCGTCCAGAGAATAGGCGCGCGTCTCCCCCGTCGTCACCGGCGCGAAGCCGACCTCGTGGAAGCCCAGATCATCCTTCAGATGGCGGAAGATGCGGACGACATCGGTCACACCTTCGGTCAGCGTCACCCGCGCGGTGATGGCCCGCGTCTTGTGATGCGCGATCAGCGTGCGCAGGCGCGGCTCGATCGCCGCATAGCTGCCCTTGCCATTCTTGAAGACGCGATGCTTGTCCTGCAATTCCGGCGGGCCGTCCATCGATACGGTCACGCCGATGCGATTGTCCGACAGGAAGGTGACAATCTCCGGCGTCAGCAGCGTTGCGTTGGTCGTGAGGCTGTAGGTGATGTCCTTGCCGGCTGCGTTCGTAGCTTCATTAGCGTAGGCCACAACATCGCGTAACAGTTTGAAATTCATCAAGGTCTCACCACCAAAAAAGGTGATGTGTACCGACTTGCGGCCGATCGCCTCCGCGATCAGCAGATCGACCGACGCCATCGCCGTTTCAAGCGTCATATATTTGGGTTTGCCCGCTGGCGTCGCGATCTTGTCCGCGCCGAATTCGTAGCAATAAGTGCAGGCCAGATTGCACTGATTGGTGACGTTCAGCACCAGCGCCTGCAACGGAAAGTCCGCCGGAGGAGCTTGTGGCGCCTCTGCAACCGGCATGGCGTGGCCCAGATGGATGAGCCGCGCCTGCCGCAATTCGCGCACCAGCCCATCGGCTTCTTCCGCCGTGCTGCCTTCGGCTACCAATTCGCGCACGAGCGCTGCGTGAGTAAGTTCCTGTCCATCAAGACGGTCCAGAACCACACGGACATGGGTGTCGATTTCGAAGATGGCGCCCGCGCTTACCAGATAGACGAACTCGCTGCCGCCTGCGGCAAAGCCGTGATATTCCGCCCGGCGATAGGTGGGTGCCTGCATCACGGTCATTGCGACACCTCCGGTTGATCCCATTTCTGATAGGCAGGCACGGCGACGACCATGTAGGACCGGGCGGTCAGCGGCTTGCCGAACTTGTCCTTTTCGGCCTTGGCCGTGGCGACGACCCAAATATCGCCATAATTATTGCGACCAAAGCGGCGGGCGGGGTTCGGCCCCTCGCTATTGGGGGTGAAGAGCGCCGCGGGACTGAGCGTGCCGACATATTTGGCGTCATCATCATAATAGACCGCCAGATATTCCTGGGTCGACCAGGTGACGTCGACCGGCCCTACCGCAATGTCATCCGCCGTCCCCTGCTTGCCGTCGATGCCATTTTCGAAGCCTATCGCCTCGAACTGGGCGTAGCCTTTAGGGAATTTGATCCCGCCCAATCGCGACAGGGCGGTTTCCGGTGTCACCTTGATATAATCAATCTTGCTGTAGACCGGGAAAGCCTGTTCCAGCACCGCGCCACCGACCGCGACATTGCGCTGTCCCGACGCCGCCCCGGCGGCAACGTCGGCCATCACCACCAGTTCCTGCGGACTGGCCGACAGTATTCTGGTCGCGGTCACGCCCATGCCCAGATCAATGTAGGCGGGCGTAAGCGAAGCGGGCAGATTGTGGCCGACGATGCGGAACTGCGCGCCCCTGGTCCCGGCCTTCACCGAACCGGGGATGACGGCCAGCACCGCTGGCGCAGCCGTTGCGCGGGTCAATTTCACGTCCAGCCCGAATTCCTGATAATCGCCCCAATACCAGCGCCCCACCGCACTTTGCTGGTCCGGCGCGAACCACATTGTTTCGCGCGCGGCGCTACCCAGATCATCGGGCCTGCCAGCGACGGCCGCGCCTTTTGACGATCCGCGCCAACTATAACCGGCGTAAACGATGCCTGCCCCGCTGCGGTTCACCGACGCTCCATTGTTGAGCGAGCGCAGCACACTGCTGGTCAGGAATTCGTCCGCTGCCTTGCCGGGCTTGATACTGAAGCTGCCCACGAAACGCCCCTGCCCCGGCGCCGATGCCACGACCAGCCATTCGCCCACCAGACGCGGCACGCTCTGGCGCGATTGCCATGCGGCCCATTCGGGCGTGTGCAGCGGCGCGGCCTTCGCCAAATAGCCAAGCGCATATTCGCCGCGCAGCATCTTGTCCTTGGGATCGCGGCCCGCCGGTTGCTCGCTATCCTCGGCCGGGCGTCGATATTGAGCGTCCGCCTGCGAATACATGGCGACATGCAGATCCTGTAACTGCTTCCATTCCAGCTTCGACCGCCGCCAAGACAGGGGCTGGGCAAAGCTATGGCAGGCAGCGCACGCCCCGCGCATGGTTTCGTTCGGGATATTGGTCTCGTCGATCATCCGCTTTTCGGCCAGATACATGACCGGCAGCGCCTCTTGCGGGGCCAGGCCATGCGACGAGGAAAGGGATTTGACGATAGCGCGCGATTCTTCGGGCGTGATCGCCAGGCCATTCAACCGGACCATACGCTTGATCGCCTGCGACCAACCTTCAGGCGTGGTGCGGACCCAGCTGATCCGCGACAAATTCCCCTTGGCATCGGGCGCGTGGCAGGTGCCGCATTTTTCCTTGACCAGCGCGTCTGCGACCGGGATCCCCGGATCGCTTTCTTTCATAAGCGCGCCATCCGGCCCGCCATCGGCCTGCGCGAACAGGATTGACGTAGAAAACAGCGCCAGCAACCCGAATTTCGAGACCGTTACCCGCTTCACCCCGTTTCCCCCACAAGCACCATAAGATGCGCGAAACCCAAGCTCAGGCAGACGCACATCGTGCGCTATCGTTTCGGAAACGTATGGCGTTGTGTAAATCCGCCATAGGAAACTGGACAGCTATCAAGATTTTTTCAAACGGGCTGATCGGCCTCTTCCGACCCCCAATCGCAACACTTGCGCGAAGGGGTGCCACGCCGATCCCGGCATGAAAGCATCCTGAAATGGCCGCCCGGAATCAGCCGCGCCAAAACCCATCGCGCTACCCGACCGGGTTGTTTTCAGACCAGCATCTCGGCCGTCACCGGAAGTGATCTGATGCGTTTGCCGGTCGCGGCGTGGATGGCATTGATCAGCGCGGGAATGACTGGAGGCAGCGCGGGTTCGCCCAGGCCCGTGGGAGGGTAATCGGTCTTGACGAATTCGACATGGATGGTTGGCGTGTCGGGAATGCGTTGAAGCGGGTGGGTATCGAAATTGGCCTGCTCGATCGCTCCGGCGACCTGGGTGATGGCCTGCCCGGCGAGCGCCTGCCCCAGCCCTTCGATCACCGACCCCTGCACCTGATGCAGCGCATTGATGGGGTTGATGATATGGCCGCCGACATCGCCTGCAACCCAGACCGTCCTGACCTTCGGCACGCCATCGGCAACGGCTACCTCCACCACTTCGGCGAAATAGCCGGCATGGCTGTAATAAAAGGCAAAGCCCTTGCCCTGCCCCTTGGGCAACGCTGTGCGGTTCGCCCAGTCGCCCATGGCCAGCGCTTTTTCGATCACGCCCCTGGCGCGCGCGGTGACGAAGGGCGGGCGATTGGCTCCCTGACTGACCTGCGCAGTCTTGGACAGGAGTTCGAGCATCAGCGTAGGCAGATCCTTGCCCGCCGCCGCCGCGATCTCATCCATGAAAGCCTGATAGACGAAGGCCAGCGCATTGGAGCCGGGGGCGCGCAGCCAGCCGGTCGGCATGTTGGTGGACAGGAAACTTTGCTCGAACAGCACATGGTCGATCAGACCCGCAGGCAACTCACCGGGTGACAGTTCGGCCGACCGCACGGGCTTGCCGTCCTTGCCAAAGGTGATGAAATGATCGTGGAAGGCAGTCAGCGCCCCATCCTTGTTGAGCGCGGCACGGAAGCCGTGCCAGCCTGCCGGGCGATAGAAATCGCGGCCCATGTCGTCAGCGCGGGTGAAGAGCAGTTTGACTGGTACGCCCGGCACTTGCGCGGCGATGCGCGCCGCCTGCACCATATAGTCGTTCATCAGCCGCCGCCCGAAACCGCCGCCGATGCGGGAGAAATTGATGCGGATCTTCTCCGGCGGCAGGCCCAGCGCCTGTGCGACCAGTCCGCGCCCGCTCTCCGGATTCTGGGTCGGCGCCCAGATTTCGATGGCGCCATCCTTGAACAGGGCCGTGCAATTTTGCGGTTCCAGCGTGGCATGGGCGAGAAAGGGGTAGCTATAGTCTGCGGTCACGACCTTGTCCGCCGACGCGAAGGCGCCATCGACATCGCCAGTGCGGACGATATTGCCGTCCGCCTTGCCCTTCGCACGGGTCGCGGCCTGCGCGGCATAGCCCTGGGTCGAAAAGCCGGTGACCGCGCTGTCGTCCCACTCGACTTTCAGCGTCTCGCGCGCCTGATTGGCGGTCCACCAGCTTTTGGCGAGGATCGCGACACCATCATAGCCGGATTCAGGGGTGCCATCGCCCTTGATCGTCAGCACATGGGCAATGCCGGGCAGCGCGCGCACGGCGTCCAGATTGGCCGATTTGAACGTGCCGCCAAATGCCGGGCAGGTTTCCAGCACAGCATGGAGCATGCCCGGCAGCTTGACATCGATGCCGAACAGCGGCCTGCCCGCGACGATGGCAGGCGTGTCGACACCGCCGACCGACTGCCCGATGATATGGAAATTTGCCGGGTCTTTCAGTTTGAGCGTCGCGGGATCGGGGGCTGGCAGCTTCGCCGCTGCGCCTGCCAGTGTGGCGTACGGGATCGACTTGCCGGTTTTGGGGTCGGTCACCTTGCCGCTGCCGGTCGTCAGCATCTCTGCCGCAACGCCCCATTGCGCTGCTGCAGCGGCGACCAGCATCGCGCGCGCCGCCGCTCCAGCCTGCCGCATGGGCAGCCATTCACGCGGGGTCGTCCGGCTGCCGCCTGCGCTCTGCCCGCCGAAAATCTTGGCGTCGGCATGGGTTTGTTCGATGCTGACCTGCGCCCAGTCGACGTCCAGTTCCTCCGCGATGAGCATCGGCAGCATCGTCTTGGCGCCTTGGCCGATTTCAGCATTTTTCGCGCCGATGATGACGCGATTGTCCGGCAGGATGCGGATGAAGGCGTTGATGATGACCGGCGTGCCGTCCGCCGCCTTCGCGATCGGCACGGCAAGATCGAACAGCAATCCGCCGCCCGCGATCAGTGACGCGGAAATGAACCCGCGGCGGGAGAGTGTCGCGCGGCTCATGCCGCGGCCGCCTTGATCGCGGCGCGGATGCGGACATAGGTGGAGCAGCGGCACAGATTGCCGATCATCGCGGCGTCAATATCCTCGTCGGTGGGCTTGGGCGTCTGGCTGAGCAGCGCGGTTGCGCTCATAATCTGCCCGGCCTGGCAATAGCCGCATTGAGGGACGTCCTGGGCGATCCAGCTGGCGGCAATGCGCTTGCCAACGTCAGTGGCTGCCGCACCCTCGATCGTGGTGACCGCTGCGCCCTTCACATCGCCCAGCAGGGTCTGGCACGACCGCACCGCCTGTCCGTCGACATGAACAGTACAAGCGCCGCAAAGCCCGGCGCCGCAGCCGAATTTGGTGCCGACCAGGTCAAGATCCTCGCGCAACACCCATAGCAACGGCTTGGCCGGATCACCCTCCACCTGCCGCTTCTTGCCATTTACCGTCAGACTGATCGCCATGCCGCCCACCTTTGACTGTGTCGCGCGCATTAGATGCTGATCTGCAGCGATCTGTCCAGTCGGTTCAGCGCTGGGGCGGTGCGCCCTGCGCTTCGTCGATCATCCGTTGGACGGGCATGAACCGCGCAACCGGCACAACCTATTTTCGCCTGGCCGCCGCCGCTGCAAGACGGTCAAGCGCGCGGCGTTCTGCCGGGCTGGCGCTATTATAGGCTTCCTCCGCAACCAGGGCACGCCAGCGATCCAGGCGGGTGGGCGTGAATACGCCATTTGCGATCGCCATTTGGACCGCGCAACCCGGTTCGCTGTTGTGGGCGCAGTCCGAAAAGCGGCACTGCTCGGCGGCCTCGACAATGTCGGCGAACACAGCGGCAAGGCCCGACGCCACATCGGTAAGCTGCAATTCGCGCATCCCCGGCGTGTCGAGCAGCCAGCCGCCATGGTCCAGCCGATGCATTTCCCGCACTGTCGTGGTGTGCCGTCCGGTGTCGTCGGCTGTGCGGATGGCCTGGGTCGCGATAGTATCAGAGCCGCGCAATGTGTTGACCAGCGTGGATTTGCCGACGCCGGACGATCCGACAAGCGCGACCGTTTGACCCATGCCACACCAGCGCGACAGGCGGGCGGCGCTGGCGGGGTCTTTGCCATTGATGCTTTCCACCTCCAATCCCGGCTGCAAATCGCGCGCCGCCGCTGCGAAAGCCTCTGGCTTGTCGGTCAGATCGGTCTTGGTCAGGACGATTACGGGATGAACCCCTACGTCGCGCGCCAGGATCAGATAACGCTCCAGCCGGGGAATGCTGAAATCCTGATTGCAGGAGGCGACGATGAACAGCGTATCGACATTGGCAGCGATCAACTGCGTTTTCTGGTCACCACCCGGCGCGCGCCGTTTGAACAGGTTGGCGCGCTGCAAGATATGCGTGATCTGGCAAGTGGCGCTGTCGACAAGCACCCAGTCGCCGACAGTGGGATGATCCTCCGCCGCCAAGCCGTCGCCAAAGCCGGGCTGAATGTCTAGAGCCCCACCCTCGCCAGCGACCACGATCTTACCGCGATGCACGGCCATAACGCGAAACGGCCTGGACCCGCTATCGCCCAATTCTGACATTTGCGCGCTGAAAAACGGGCGCCAGCCAAGTTCGTCCAGGGTCTTATCAACGGAGTCCATAATTGCTGCATGCCGCTCAAATGGCGGTTTGTATAGGGACGCCTTGCCGCTGTTACAGAGTGACGCCGCGTTTCCAGATACCGATCGAACGCTCATCATTACGTTCGTTGCACGCCGGTTCGCCGCTGGCGACCGCGATGATACGATCCAGCAACGCGCTAGCCGCTGCGTCCATGCCATTGGTCAGGACCATACCTGCGTCAAAGTCGATCCAGCCTGGTTTGGCCGCCGCAAGGGCAGAGTTGGAGGCGATCTTCATCGTTGGCACTGGGCTGCCGAGCGGCGTGCCGCGGCCAGTGGAAAATAGCGTCAGTGTCACCCCCGCCGCTGCCAATGCTGTCGTCGATACAGCATCGTTGCCCGGTGCCTCCAATATAGTCAGGCCTGTCCGGGTCGCGATATGGCCATAATCAATGACATCGACGACGTTCGAGAGCCCACCCTTCTGCACCGCGCCGAGCGATTTTTCCTCCAGCGTGGTGATGCCGCCTGCAATATTGCCTGGACTGGGATTTTCCGACACCGGTTCACCATGGTCCAGGAAATAGCGTTTGAACCGGTTGACCACCCGGGTCAGCCGATGGAACACAGCCTCATTTTCCGCGCGCACGAGCAGCAATTGTTCGGCCCCGAACATCTCGGGAATTTCGGTCAGGACCGCGGTGCCGCCTGCCTGCGTGACCGCATCGGCCATCCGGCCGATCAGGGGGTTAGCGGTCAGGCCGCTCATGGCGTCGGAACCGCCGCATTTGACCCCCAGCCGCAGCGCCGACAATGGTACGGGCTTGCGCACATCCTGCGCCATCCGTTCAGCCAGCGCCTCCAGTGCCGCCTTGCCCGCGGCAAATTCATCCTGCTCGCTTTGCGCCCTTACCGTGCGTATCCGTGCGCGCATTTCCCGCGGAATCCGGGTCAATATCAGGTCGAGTTGATTGGATTCGCAACCGAGCCCTAAAATCAGCACTCCGCCAGCATTGGGATTTTGTGCCAGTGCGGCCAGGATCGCGCTCGTGCCTTCCAGATCATGCCCCAATTGCGAACAGCCAAAAGGATGGTTGAATGCATGAACGCCATCGACATGATCGCTAACCAGCCCATCACCCCAGCGCGCCAGTCGTTCGCCCAGGCGTCCGACACAGCCCACCGAGGGTAAAATCCATATTTCGTTGCGGATGCCGACACTGCCGTCCTGCCGCACATAGCCCATGAAACCGGGCTGCGTATCAACCGGCCTTTCGACCGTCTCAACAGGCTTGGCCACATAATGATAGGCCAGTTCGCCGCGCAGCGCGGTTTTCACATTGTGGCTATGCACATGTTGGCCAACGCCGATATCCCGTGTCGCCACCCCGATCGGGGCACGATAGCGGCGGACGGCGCTTCCGGCAGTTATGTCATGGACCGCAAATTTGTGGCCCGGTGCAATCGCGTCGACAAGGGTGACTTGGCAGTCAGCCAAGACGACCACCTGCCCTGGCACGAGCGGCGTCAACGCAACGGCTACATCATCGTCCGAGGCGACTTGCAGCGCCATGATTTCTGGGTCGGGCATGGGTTGTGCCTAAATCGTTGCCAGCGCTAGCACAAGTGCAATTGACGGTGAGTATCATGCCGGGACACTATTCGCTGATACGCAGTAAAGCTGCTTCTGCGGCGCGGCGCAGATGGTCGGCCCAGATGCGTTGTCCTTCGCTGTGGCCAATCAAATCCTGCCGCACTTCTATTTCCGCATAGGAAAGGTCGCGGGCAAACGCATGGAATGGCACGGTAAAGTCGGTCGCGTCCATGGCATAGGGGACATTGTCTCCCACCGCCAGGACGCCGTCATCCCGTAACGTAGCCAGCATGGCATGGGCAAAATCGGTGCGGCCACGCCAATGCAGCACACCCACATCCCATGGTCGGGCGATCCCGTCCATGACCGGCGTGAAGCTGTGCAGCGACAGCAGGATGGTGTCGCGCCCGGACGCGCATCGCGCCGCAATCATGTCGCTGATCGCCCGATGATAGGGTGCGTGGATCGCCGCCACCCGCGCGGCGCGGGCCGTCGCGTCCAGCGCTTCATTGCCATTGATACGGCTCCCGTCGGAAACTGCCGGGATCGCATCGTCGCGCACGGGATCGCGATTGCAATCGATGACGAGGCGCGAATAAGTCTGGTACAGAAAGGCCGCATCGAGCCGTTCGGCCAGTCTATGCCCCAGTTCATGAACGCCAATATCGATGGCAATGTGACGCCGCCGGTCGGCAGCGCTCAGGCCAAGGTCGCCCAATGCAGCCGGAATGGCCGCTCCTGCATGATCACCTATCAGCAGGAACGGGGAAGCGCCTGCTGCGTTGAATAGCCCGAACGGTGCCGGATCGTTCAGACCCAACAATGCACCCGTCCCGTCTCCGGCCATCAGGATATTTCCCCATGCCCAAGCCGACGACCCTTTTTGTTATCCGTCATAGCGGTCGGCACCGGGGTTTCCTGCATAGTCATACCACCCTGATGCGCTTGCCGGAGCCATTTGGCCAGCGCCCCGGTCTGCACTGATCCCCGGCCCGCGTCGCCCTGCCCCAAACAATGCCATTAACGGCCGCTCCGTCGGCACCTCAGGAAAGTCCCGTCCATGCTGATCCGTTGCGGATATGACATCAGATTTGAAACACAGAATAAGACAGCGATCATGGCGCTGCTCAGCCTGCATCCTTCCCGGCATCTCGACCTGCGCACGCCCCAGCGGTTGCTGGCCGACCCGGATGTACCGCTCTATCATTTTGAAGACGGGTTTGGAAATGTCGCCACGCGCCTCACCATTCCCGCGGGCGGCGTCACCCTGTCATGCGATTTCGTGATCGAGGATAGCGGTTTGGTGGACGTTCCCGCCCCCGACGGTCCGCACACGCCGGTCGAAGAATTGCCCGATGCCGTGATGCCCTTCCTGCTGGGCAGTCGCTATTGCGAGACGGACCGGTTGATGGCGTTCGCCTGGGGCAATTTCGCGCATTATACGACGGCCAAGGCACGGGTCGATGCGATCGTCGATTTCGTCCACAACCATATAGAATTTGGCTATCATCATGCCCGCTCGGACATGACCGCGTGGCACGCCTTTCAGGAACAGCGGGGCGTGTGCCGGGATTTTGCGCATCTGGCCGTTACCCTGTGCCGCTGCATGAATATCCCCGCGCGTTACTGCACCGGTTATCTGGGCGACATAGGCGTCCCGCCAGTCGACGCACCTATGGACTTCAGCGCCTGGTTCGACGTCTATATCGACGGCAACTGGTACACACGCGACGCCCGCCACAACCAGCCACGCATAGGCCGCATCCTGATGGCGCGCGGACGCGACGCTACCGATGTGGCGCTCACTACGGCATTCGGCCCGACCAATCTCGTCCGGTTCGACGTCCATACTGACGAGGTGCAATCGGCCGGCGAAAAATCATACTGATAGAGGTTAAGCCGGGCATAATCGATGCGACTTTCCGGAGGGATCGTCGTTGATGGACCAAGCAGTCGCCCGACGCCGGGGTGACTGCCACCCCCACAGGAGGAAATCCCCATGTCCGACAACAGCCACGATATTTCGACCCTCAACAGCCTGATCGCGACGACGATCGACAGCGCCGATGGCTATACCGAAGCCGCCAAGGACAGCGAGAACAGCCGCTTCACTGCCCTGTTCACCAGCCGTGCTGGCGAACGGCGCGCCATTGCCACTCGCTTGCAGCAGCAGGTCGCAGCGCTCGGCGGCAACCCGGAAGATGACGGCACTCTGCTGGCAGGCGCCCATCGCATGTTCCTTAACCTCAAGTCGGTCGTGACGGGCAATGATGACAAGGCGATCATCAACGAAGTCGAAGCTGGCGAAGATCATATCAAAGCCAAGTTCGAGGATGCGCTGGAAGACAGAAAGCTGAGCCCAGCCGTACGCGACCTGGTCGAAACCAGCTATATGTCGGTCAAGGCCGGCCATGATGAGATGCGCGACATCAAACATTCGATGCAGCATTGATGCTGGGGCGGCGGGGGCAACCTCGCCGCCTTTTTCGTTACCGGAGACCTGGACCGGGACAATGTCCGCCCGTCAGCGGGCGAACCTGAAAATTTTGAACTTTGACCTTGCCGTAGCGATGTCGATCGCCATATTGTGCAGTGCAGCATAATCCGCCGCCGATTATCATGGCCAGCTTGGCCACTCTTCAAGGCCGGAGGTCATTTCATGAGAAAATTGTCCGCGAATATCGCCCAGTTGGTGGCCATGCGCGCCGCCGCAGGTCCGACAATGGAGGCAAACCAGCCGAGCCGATTGCAGGAGGTTGAATCCTTTGGCACCAATCCCGGCGCATTGAAGGCGAAATGCTACGTCCCCGCGCAAGTCGCTCAAAAGCCGGCACTGGTCGTCGTCCTGCATGGCTGCACCCAGACTGCGGACGGCTATGATCATGGTGCTGGATGGTCACAGCTTGCCGATGATCATGGCTTCATCCTGCTATTTCCAGAACAGCAGCGCTCCAACAATCCCAATCTCTGCTTCAACTGGTTTTCCCGCGCGGATAATGTCCGCGACCGTGGCGAAACATTGTCGATCCGCCAGATGATCGGAACCATGATCGACGCCCATGGGATCGACACATCGCGCATATTCATCACTGGCCTGTCAGCTGGGGGCGCGATGACCTCGATATTGCTGGCGAGCTATCCGGAATTATTCGCTGGGGGCGCGATCATAGCCGGGCTGCCCTTTGGCGCGGCCTCCAATGTTCAGCAGGCGCTGGAAGCGATGCGCGCGCCTGACACGCTCTCTGGCGACCAGCTTGGTGATCGCGTACGAAGCGCATCCGATCACGCCGGTCCCTGGCCGCGCATTGCGATCTGGCATGGCGCGGCTGACCAAACCGTCAAGAGCAGCAATGCCGACGCAATCCTGGCCCAATGGCTCTCGGTCCACGAACTGGACGAAGCGCCGAACTCGACTGAGGATATTTCCGGTCATCGCTATCGCATCTGGCACGACGCAAAGGGTCGCGCTCTGATCGAGGATTATCGCATCACGGGTATGGGCCATGGCACGCCGCTTGCCACCACCGGCAATGACGCATGCGGAACACCGATGCCGCACATGCTGGAAGCCGGTATCTCCTCCACACGACGGATCGCGGCGTCATGGGGCCTTCTGAACGATCAAAAGGTCGTACAACGCCCCAAACCAATGGATCGAGCGACAGTAGAAACGCCAAATTCACTTTCGACGGCCAAAACAGGACTTGAAACCCTATCGTCGGTCAAACCGGCACGAGCCGCCGCGAATAAGGGCAGCGTTCAGAAGATTATCGAGGATGCGCTGCGGTCGGCAGGTTTGATGCGCTAGGGTCAACAACACAACAGACAGCTGTAAAAGCTCTGGTGGGTGATCTGCTTAGCGTGTGATTGAGATGTTTTTCGGGACAATAGGCAGTGAGGCTGGTTTTGCCAGCGGAACTGCGTAATCCACGAGCTGTATCCATCGCCCGCCAAGGCAATATCTACCCCTTTTCGTGCCGCATGTTGCGGTTCAGCCAGATTGCGCGTTGCGCTGAACTTCAGTTTGATCACACCTGGTTGAGAACTGCGCCCACCTGCCTATTCAAGCCGCGCGGGCCAGTTCTTTGTCCGATTTTTGTGGCCTTGCCCTGCGTATGAACTTAAACATTCAACGCAGCTCATATCAGAAAATGTTCTGGATGCTGATCGGCAAGGTTGGGGATGGAGAGCGATCTGACCGTTTCGTCATTGCCCGACACAATGACAGGGCCGGGATTTGACAACCCGCAGCGCGCCAGAGCGCGAGAGTTGTTCAGGCGGGTGATCAACGAACATGCCGATACGCTTTCCAACTCTTCGTCGATCGCAGACAGAGTTGAGCAATGGATTTGCAACGCTCCCCTGCCGCATCGACCCATTACCGAAAGCGTCCTTTCAAAGGAATTTGGTGTTGGTCGCAGGATTGTGCGGCAGACCAGTCGCATATTGCAGCAACGCGGTGTCCTTGCTCCGCGCCGCGGTGGGAACGGCCTGGGCGGGCTTTGGGTCACAGCGCCGAGTTTGGGGGAAACGGTTGCAAAGGCTGCCGACGAACTGCGCCTTGATCAGGCCCATAATGTCCTGAACGAAGCAGCGCATTGGCTTGCTCCATCACTGGCCAGCCGGAACGATGCCCTTTCCGAGATGGTGCGTTCGTTACTGCGCTTTCAGGGGGTTAGGGATGCAATGCCGGCGCCCGACCGGAGCGACAATCTTGCCGAATGGCTTGCCAATCTTCTGCTTGGAAGAATTTCCGTATCGCAGGACCGGGACATTTTCCTGGGATCACTTTCCGACATCAGCAGCGACTATGGCGTAAGCCTTGAGGTGGCGGTCGAAGCTGTACGTATACTTGCCGATGCCCGGATCGTGAAGGTCCGCCGCGGCAGAGCGGGAGGCGTTTTTGCCAGCGCGTCGGGAACAGGATGCGCGCTGCATGTCGCCAATGCGTATTTAGCCACACAGCGTGTTTCCACTGCCGATTGCCGGGAGGTGCTTGACCAGATCAATACCGGCATGATCGAACTTGCGCGGCAAAGGCGCACATTGGAGGGGCTGAACCGTATCCGGTACGCGTTCGTTCAGATGCAGCAGGCCAACAATGGTACCGCCCTTGGCACAGCCTGGTACAGCTTCATTCGGGAAATTGCCGACATGGCAGCCAATCCCCTGATGCATTTCATGGCCAGGGCGCTCGCGTCTTCCATTCTAATGCGCCGGACTCGCAGCGCCGCACTGCCCGACGACGCTGCGCGCGAACTATTGTCGGCAAGCGTCCAGATTCTGGATCATCTGGACGATGCCTGTCAGGCCCCGATCGTAGCGGCACAATCTCGCTGCCAGAAGGCGCTGGAGAATTATTGGTAGGACCGCCGGACCCTGCTCATTCCACGTTCGTACGGTGCCTGGTCCTGGCCACCGCGTCACGCCACCCCGCAATCAGCCGCGCGCGTTCGGCGGCTGCCAGCGCGGGTTCGAACACCGCATCCCTGTTTGACGAAGATGGCGTGTCGGCCAGCGACGGCCAAATTCCGGCGGCTGTGCCAGCAAGAAAGGCCGCGCCAAGCGCTGTGGATTCGACATTGTCCGGGCGCCGGACCGGCGTTGCCAGCACATCGGCCAGAAACTGGCAGAGCCATGCGTTATGCGCCATGCCGCCATCGATCCGGATCAGATCGGCACAAAGCCCGGTATCTTCGCGCATCGTGTCGATCAGTTCTTCGCTTTGATACGCGACCGCCTCCAGCATCGCTCTGGCCACATGCGCCGCGCCCGTGCCCAAAGTCATGCCGCACAGGACAGCGCGGGCCTGCGAGTCCCAGTGCGGCGTACCCAACCCCGCGAACGCAGGGACAAGATAGACCCCGCCATTATCCGGAATAGTGCGGGCAAGTGTTTCGGTTTCAGCGGCCGAGGCGATGATGCCGAGCCGGTCGCGCAGCCATTGCACGCCCGCCCCTGCCACGAATATGGACCCTTCCAGCGCATAGCAGGTCTGCCCCCCGACACGGTAGGCGACGGTAGAAAGGAGCCGATGACGCGATCGGCTGATCGTGTCGCCAGTGTGCATCAGGCCAAAGGCGCCGGTGCCATAAGTGATCTTGACCTGACCGGCTTTCAGACATCCCTGCCCGATCAGCGCGGCCTGCTGGTCGCCGGCCATGCCCGTAATCGGCAACGCCCGTCCTAGGACAGCTGCGTCGACGGTACCGAACAGGGCGTCATTGTCCATCACTTGTGGCAGCATAGTGCGGGATATGCCGAACAACGCGCAAAGTTCGTCCGACCAATCCATCCGCTCAATATCGAAGAGCAGGGTGCGCGCGGCGTTGCTGGGATCGGTTGCGTGAACGCGGCCATCCGTCAGCCGCCACAACAAATAGGTGTCGATCGTCCCGAAGGCCAATTTGCCCGCCTCTGCGTCGCCCCGCAAACCCGGCATGGTATCGAGAAGCCAGGCCAGTTTGCTGGCCGAGAAGTAGGAATCAAGCAGAAGGCCGCTGCGCGCCGATACTTCCGTTTCCACGCCTTCCCCGATCAGGCGTTCGCATAAAGCCGCGCCACGCCGGTCCTGCCAGACGATCGCGGGATGAACGGCCCTGCCGGTCTCCCGGTCCCACACCACAAAGGTTTCCCGCTGGTTGGTGATCCCGATGGCGACAACGTCAATTCCAGCTTCTGTGGCCTGCGAAAGAGCCTGCCGCGCGGTTGCCACCACATCGCGCCAGATCGTCTCCGGATCATGCTCCACCCAGCCGGTCCGGGGATAGGATTGGTGCAATTCGACCTGCGCTCGCGCTACAATTGCGCCATCTTGGCCCACAATCAGCGCGCGGGTCGACGTCGTGCCCTGATCGATTGCCAGCACCGCCTTCATCATGACGCTCCCATTTTGGTGCCCAGGTAGGATTCCAGGCTTGCCACCTGCACGGCGGAAAGATGCAGGCCCAGCTTGCTGCGCCGCCAGAGTATGTCGTCAGCCTTTCGCGCCCATTCCTGCGCGATCAGATAATCGACCTCGCATGCGGTCAGGCCATGGCCAAAGTGAACGCCGCAATCCTGCAAACCCTGCGCGCCGCCCAGCACGAGCCAGGCGCGCCTGCCATAAGAGGCGATGAGCCGCTCCGCCCAGCCGCGCTGGAGGAAGGGATAGTGCGCGATGAGTTCCTCCACCAGCTTGGCAGCCCCGTCCATCGGGAAGTCGCCGCCGGGAAGGGCCACGCTGTCGGTCCAGCCGGGGCCTGCCAGTTCCGGTATCCGACTGGCCAGGAGGTCGATCGCCGACTGCGCGAGATGGCGGTAGGTGGTAAGCTTGCCACCGAACACGCTGAGCAAAGGCGCGCCCTCGATCGCCTCCGACAGATCGAGCCGATAACCGCGCGTCGCCGCTTCCGGCCGGCCCGATCCGTCATCGATCAGCGGGCGAACACCAGCAAAGCTCCACACTATGTCGGCGGGCGTGATCTGCTTGCGGAAATAGCCGTTCGCGCCCTCGCAGAGATAGGCGATCTCGGCGGCATCGGGCCTGATGTCGGTCAGTGAACCGCTGTGGTCGGCATCGGTCGTGCCGATCATGGTGAAGTCCTGCTCGTAGGGAATGGCAAAGAAGATGCGTCCGTCGGGGAGCTGGAAGAAATAGGAAAAATCATGGTCGAACAAGCGGGATACGACGATGTGCGAACCGCGGACCAGCCGCATGCGCTGGCTGCCACGCTGGCCGGCGAGGTCAAGCACGTCAAGCACAGCCGGCCCGCCGGCGTTGACCACGGCGCGCGCCGCATATTGCGTGCCATTGCCTGCGCGGATGCGCCAGACGCCCTGCGCCCGCTCAAGACCGGCAACAGGCGTATGCGGCAGGACGGTTGCCCCTCGATCAGCCGCATCGCGCAGGTTAAGCACGACCATGCGGGCATCGTCGACCCAGCAATCCGAATAGGCAAAGGCGGTGCGGAAACCATGTTTCAGCGGCTTTCCAGCCTCATGTGTCCGCAGGTCAAGCGTACTGGTCGGCGGCAGCTTTCGGCGGCCGCCAATATGGTCGTAAAGGAACAGACCAAGCCTTAGCAGCCATCGCGGGCGCAGGCCCGAACGGTGCGGCAAAACGAAGCGCATCGGTCGAACCGCGTGCGGGGCGATCTTCCACAGGCGCTCTCGCTCCGCCAGCGATTCCCGTACCAGCGCAAATTCGAAATGCTCAAGATAGCGCAGACCGCCATGAATGAGCTTGGTCGATGCCGAAGAGGTACCGCGGGCTATATCCCCTGCCTCCATGACAAGGACGCTCAGGCCTCGGCCCGCGGCATCGCGCGCGATCCCCGCGCCATTGATGCCAGCGCCAATGACCAGAATATCGTATATCGCAGGCATGCCGTGCGGAGGGTTGGCTGGGGGCATTTCCGGGTCTGTCGCTGAATCTGGCATCAAATCATGTCCCGAACGTCCAGAAAGGGCGGCGTTGCAAGGCTGCCGCGCGGTACAGGGCATGGCTCCTGATACGGCATGCTGATCACGCCGGGTCTGTCGCGATGACCCGAACGCCCATTTCGGCACAGATTTGTGCAAGGCGCGGATCGGTGATCCGGTCGGTTACGAAGGTATCGACATCGTTCATCGTCGCGAAGCGCACCGGCGCGTGGCGAGAAAGCTTCGAGGAATCCGCGACAAGGACAACATGACGGGCATGCGCGACGATCGATTGCGAAACCTTGATCTCGTCTATGTCGAAATCGAGCAGATTGCCATCCGCATCGAGCGCGCTCGCACCGATTACCGCATAATCCACCTTGAAAGCGCCGAGGAAATCGACCGTGAGCGGACCTACAACAGCGCGGTCCTCCGCCCGCAGCCGACCGCCCGCCACGATGACCTCTATCCCCCGTGCATCGGCAAGTATTTCGGCGACATTGAGGTTGTTGGTGACGACCATCAACCGTTGGCGCTGGGCCAGGAAGGTGGCAACCGCTTCCACGGTGGTGCCGATATTGATGAAGAGCGACACACCGTCCGGCACCAGATCCGCTGCGGCTTTGCCAATCCGGCCTTTCGCGTCGGCTGCCATGGCCTGACGCGAATGATAGCCGATATTGTCGAGCCGCGATCGCAGCATGGCTCCGCCCCGCACGCGTGAAACCGCGCCCTGCTCGTCCAGCTGGCGTAAGTCCCCACGGATCGTCTGTGGCGTTACGCCCAACAACTGCGCCAGATCCTCCACCTTGGCATGCCCGGCGCCACCAAGATGCTCGACCAGTCGCACTTGCCGCACTGCCGCCAGGTCGCGTGAGGCGTTTTCGTCTGATTTGGGTCGTTGAACCATGCCATCCCGCATAGACATAATCGTCGTGGAGGCCAAACCCGACGGATGCGGCGCTTTGGTCAAAGGACTTCATAGAAGCGCACAATGACTTGGCGAAGCTGGCCGCCAAGCACTACCGGCTCGATCGTCGAGGTGAAGACCGACTTGTTAAGCCATTCATGGTTGCCGAGCGGAGCGGTGAAAACGGGGTTCGCCCGTGCATAAGCGATACGCTGGCCGTCTGCCGCGCACGCAAGGCCCAGGTTGCGTACATGGATCAGAGCCTCGTCATGCGTGCGGATGAAATAATCGGCGACAATCTCCGTACATCCATCCTTGCGGATCAGTTGCCAGTCTGCCCCGCCGGGAACGACTGCCCCGCTCAAGGCCGGACCGCTGACTGTGCCGCCCAGCAGAGCGATTCTGTTCCCGGTGCCATGCGGCCCTTCGCCGGCCGGTTCGCTCGGCCCTAGATCAACGCGTTCCTCGAAAACGAACCGCAGTTGCGGCGCGCCGGTGGATGCTGCCGCCGCTTCCGCTGCATCGGTCAGGAGCATGGAGGCGGCGAGAGCCGCAACAAAGCGCCTCATGTCACACTCCGATCGGTTGGGTGGCGACGAGAAGCCAAGTAACGAATAGCCCCGACACAAGGGCGCCCGGCACGACCGAACCATGGCTGCGCTGCGACACGGCGCCGAACAGGCCGACAAAAGCCAGAATCACCGCAAAGCCGATCGCCGAAATCACGCGCAGTCCCTCTCCAGGCATAAGCAGGTGACCCGTGGCCGCCAGCACGCCATATTGGGCAACGAGGAAAAGGGCGAACCCGCCAGCCAGCGCAGCCATGGCACGGGCCACCGCGCCGCCCATGCTGCCGACATCAAGCGGCGAAACGGCCTGTATCAGTTGCAGCGAGCAGAGACAGCTCATCACGAAGAAGGGCGCATAAAGAAGGAAATCGCGCGCGCGCTCCAGCGAGATCGGACGGATGGTGATGAACCACCAGGAAGGATTGACGTGAAGCTGCTGGTCCGCCCCCAGCACCAGCAGGTAAGCGGGCAACAGAATGATCGCGGCAAGCGCCAATGCACGCGGCACCTCACGCATGCCCAGACCCCCGGCCTTGCGCCGCAGCATGAATAGGGAGATCAAAGCGCTGAGCAGGGCCCAACCTGCAAACTGGTTTGTGAATGTCTGCCGGAAAAGGGCGTTCTGGCCGAGCAAGGCTTCGGTCGCCATGCAGGCCGGAATGAACAGCAAAGCGGGGAGAAGCGCTATGGCGACAAGTTTGGCGATCGGCCTGGCCCCCGATGGCGGCGGGGCCGGATTCTGCTTGGGCGCGGACCTTGTGGCGAAAAAAGTTGCCGAAGCCGCGATCAATCCGGCTATCAGCAGGGGCACTGCCATGAGCGCCACGAAATTACCCGCCTCCCGCCACGGCCAGACCTGATCCGTGACGTCAAGCGCCCTGCCCCCGTCCAATGTGCGACTGAACCAGTCGAGCGCAGGGGTGATGCCGGCGGACGACTGGTGCAACCATGCATGGGTCACGGCGGGCGTCAGCAGCATGCGGGCGTTGCCATCTGCGATCCGACCGTAGAGGCGCCCCGGTACGATCGGTTCGGTACTGCCGAACAGGTCGCGCAGCTTCTTGACCGCGCCGGTCGCCAGTGGCGATTCAGGCCCCCACATGAAGCCGCCAAATTCGTCGCGCGTCCCGAAAACGACCAGCAAGTTTTTCGGGAAAGCCCGTGTGCCCTCTGGCGCAAAGGGCGCCCCAACGCTTGAGCCTTCCAGCACGAGCGAACGATAGCCGTCGGGCATCGCTTTGGCCGCGCTGAGCACGGTCCACCCGCCCATGCTGTGTCCCTCCAGCCCGATATTGCGGCGATCGACGAAAGGCAGGCTGTGAAGATAGGCGAGCGCATCCGGGCCGCCAAAACCATCGGCGAAGGCGACGGGGTCGCTGCCGCCATGTCCGCGCTGGTCGGGCGCCAGCACGACATAGCCTCTGCGGGCATATTCAGTTGCAAAGTTGGCCTGCATCTCCGCGCTGTTGAGATAACCATGGACGGCAAGGATGGCAGGTGCGGGCTTCGCACTTGTCGCTGCGCGCGGCCGGAACAGCAATGCTCGCATTTGCGCGCCGCTTGCGCCCCGGAAATGGACCTCCGAAACAGTCACGCCGTCGCCGGTCTGGATCGCTGAAGCGAGGAAGAGCCCGGCAATGGCGACGAGACTGGCGATCAGGGCGACAAGCAGCCCCGGATTGGCCCTGTACGGCATCATCAGAATTTCGCCTGAAAATCGATGCCGTAGCGGCGCGGATAGGGGACAGTCCCGAACCGCAGGAAGGTGTTCGTTTCGATACCGACGCCAACCAGCGTGTCGTTTCCGGTCAGATTCTTGCCCCACAGCCCGACTTCATATTGCCCGTCGTCAAAGGAAACGCCGATCCGCGCATTATATTCTTCGAATCCCGGCGTACGGCCAAGGCTGAAGGGAAAGACCTTGTCGTTATAGGCCGTGAAGAACTGAGAGCTTTTGTGGACCATGTCGCCATGGAGCGTCAGTTCGGCCGAAGCGCTGAGCGGAATCCTGTAGTCTGCCGCGGCGCTCATCGAGAATTTGGGCGCTTCGATCATGCGATTGCCGGCAAGGTCCGTACCGTTGAGTATCAGGCTCGTATATTTCGCGTCGAGCAATCCAAGTCCGGTCGATAGCCGCAACTGTGGCGTGATGCTGGCAGTGATTTCCGCCTCTATGCCATTGATCCGGGATTTGCCCGCATTGACCAGCGCCTGGTTGATCACCGAAATCGAATCGATGAACTGCTGATCCTTGAACTGATAGTGGAATGCAGACAGGTTCAATGTCACGCGCCGGTCGAACAACCGGCTCTTGATCCCGGCTTCATAGGCGTCGAGAAATTCGGGCTTGGCGGTCGTCAGGTCACCTGGGAACACAACCGCACCCCCGTTAAAGCCGCCGCTGCGATAACCTCGCGCATATTGGACGAACGCCATGAAATCGGACGATGCCTTGTATCGCAGGCCCAACCGGCCACTGGGCTGGGTCTCGGTATAATCGACATTGGTCGTCGGAATGCCAAGGCCGGGAATGTTCACGACCGACTGGAAATTGCGCATTTTCGCCTTGTCATGCGTCACTCGGACACCGCCATAGAGGCTAAATGTCGGCGAGAAGTTGAAGCTACCGTCCATATATGCGGCATAGGAGGTCCGCGTCTGACGATAGGTTTGCCGCGCGTCGAAGCCTCCGTCGAACTGCGACACATGGAACAGGTTGTCGAGCGTATCGCGGAAATAATAAAGGCCCGCGATCAGGTTAAACGGTCCGTCAAACTGCGTCGCAAGACGAAGATCTTGTGAATATTCCTTTGTCCTTGCCTCGAAATCCAGAGCCAACAGATTGGCGGCACTGCCGTCACCGTCAACTTCGTTGAGGAAATAGCCCTTAAGGTAGGAGGAGATGGACGTCAGCGCGACATTGCCCAGATCCTTGTTGAGCGTGAGACTGACGCCATCGCCGCGTACCCGGATGCGACCGTCCCGGTCATAATAGCCCTCGCGCGGGCCGAGCAGTTCGCCGGTATTGGGGTCACGGTGCGGGTCAAATCCGAATGCATTGGTGTTGCCTGGCAGATATCCCGTGACGTTGGTGCCGACGGCTTCGGGTGCGCTACGGGTGAAACTGTAGCGCAGGGTTGCGTCGAAGCCCGCATCATCCTTGTATTTAAGCGCGGTGCGGATCGCGACCTTGTTGAAGTTCGACTTGTCACGTCCTCCTGGCAACAGATTCTTGACGAAACCGTCGCTGTCGCTGGTATTGAAAGAGACGCGCAAGGCGAGACGATCTTCGACAAGTTGGGTATTGGCCGCGCCCTGCAGGCCAACATAGCTATAATTGCCAAGCTCGGCCGAAATGAAGCCCGAATTGTCGAATTGCGGCGCCCGGGTGATATAGCTGACAGCGCCACCCACGGTTTCCTTGCCGAACAACGTGCCCTGGGGACCGCGCAGCACCTCTACCCGGTCCATATCGAACAGTTGCGCGCCACCGAGGAAGGAAGCGCGGACGAAAACTTCGTCGTAGAAAATGCCAGTGGGCGAGGAAGCGTTAAGGTCGAATGCCGACTGGGCGATGCCGCGGACCGAGAATTTGGGCTGGTCCTCATTGCCCAGCACGCTGACCGAGAGATTGGGTGTCTGTCGGGCGATTTCGGTGCCGCTGCGCATCTGTAGCGTGCCGAGCGAAGATCCGGCGACCGCAGTGATCGAGATGGGAACGTCCTGCACGCTCTGTGCCCGCTTCTGGGCCGTGACGATAATCTCGTTGGGATCGCTCACGACCGCGTTAGCCGCCGACTGATCCTGCGCCGAAGCGGGAACTGCGAACGCGGCGGCAAGGCTGGTGGAGATGAGCAGGCTCAGATGACTGGTGCGCAAGATGATTCCCTCCCGAAAAGCCGCATCTCTCTGACGGGATGACGGCATGTTTTCTTCGCTCTTTTTCGCTGCTTTTCGTTTCCGAAAATAGCGGGCTATTTGAATCGCGGCTGACGATCAGGCCGCTTGCCGATCGGGGGACTTGCTTGCCGCTGCGTGCCAGTGCGGCGGTGGAACCAACCTTGCGGCCATACGCTGATAGCGCGGAGGTAATGCATGCCCGCACGCGCATATTGGCAGGGTCAAATCAAGCTGGCGCTGGTTTCGATTCCGGTCGAAATCTATCCTGCCACCAAGTCTGGACCGGCCATATCCTTCCGCCAGATCCACGAACCCAGCGGCAAGCCGATCCATTACGACAAGGTGGTCAGCGGCATCGGTCCGGTCGATCGCGACGAAATCTTCAAAGGATATGAGATTTCCAAGGGCAATTACGTCCTGTTGGATCAGGAAGAGATTGAGTCGGTGAAGATCGAGAGTCGCAAGACTCTGGACCTCGTTCAATTTGTCGACGCCGATGCGATTGATGTGCTTTACTATGAAAAGCCCTATTTCGTGGTCCCCGCCGACGATCTGGCGGAGGAAGCCTATACTGTGCTGCGCGATGCGCTGCGGCAGACGAAGAAAGTCGGCCTGGGGCAGTTATCCGTGCGTGGGCGCGAACAACTGGTGTCGCTCAAGCCCTGCGGACGCGGGTTGGTGCTGGAAGTGCTGCGCTATGCCGATGAAGTCAACAAGGCCCAGAGCTATTTTCGCGGACTCCCTGGCGATGAGGCTGACCCGGAGATGCTCGACCTGGCCGTTAGCATCATCGAGAAGCGCACAGCCCCCTTCGAGCCGGAGGAGTTTCACGACCGCTATGTCGATGCGCTTCACCGTCTGATCGACAAGAAAAAGAAGGCGAAGGGCAAGCGGATCATCGAGGATGTCGACGATGAACCGGCCGGGGCCAAGGCAGGCAATGTCATCGACCTGATGGCCGCACTGAAAAAATCCGCTGGATCGGGCAAGAGCGCGACCACAAAAAGCACCGCCGCCAAGGCCAAGCCCAAAAAAGCCGCAGCGTCAAAACGCAAGAGCGCGTGATGGAACTGAACCCCGTCACGCCCCTCCATCTGATCGATGGCCCCGTGCTGCTACGGCTGGGTGCTGCGGCGGTGCTGGGCCTGTTGCTGGGCATGGACCGGGAATTGCGTGGCCATGCAGCGGGCATGCGGACCCACGGCCTTATCTGCTTTACCGCGGCGCTAATGACCGTGTGCGCCATCGCCCTGCATCTCCAGTTGCAAGGCGGGGGCAATATCGACCCGTTGCGCGTGTTCGAGGCAGCGGCCGCCTTTACCGCCATCATCGCGGCCGGGCTGATCGTATTCAGCAAGGGCGAGGTCCGCAACCTGACGACCGCAGCGCATATCTGGCTGGCGGCGGTTATCGGCATCGCCTGCGGCGCGGCGCTCTGGCCGCTGGTCGTCAGCGCGACGATCGTGGCGATCATCATGCTCACCGTCCTGGGCTTTGTCGAACGCCGCTGGCTCGATCCGCTGGATCGGACGAAATGATGGCCAGAAAGGATGCCCTTTCCACCTACAATGCCAAGCGGGATTTCGACCGCACGCGCGAACCCAAGGGCAAGGTGGCGAAAACAGGCGGCAACAGCTTCGTCGTGCAGAAACATGCCGCGACCCGCCTGCATTGGGATTTTCGGCTGGAAATGGACGGGGTGCTCAAAAGCTGGGCCGTAACGCGAGGGCCAAGCATCGACCCGGCCGACAAAAGGCTGGCCGTGCGGACGGAGGATCACCCGCTGGATTATGGCACGTTCGAAGGCTTGATCCCCAAGGGCGAATATGGCGGCGGCACGGTAATGTTGTGGGATCGCGGCACCTGGGAACCGATCGCAGGAAAGAGCGCTGCCGATATAGAGGATGGGCACCTGCATTTCATTCTGCATGGGGAGCGGATGAAGGGCGAGTGGCTGTTGGTGCGGATGAAAGGGCGTCCCAAGGAGAAGCGCGAAAACTGGCTGTTGCGCAAGATTGACGACAAGGAGGCCGGGTCGGGCGATGCGCTGGTCGAACGTGCGCTTACCAGCATAGTGACGGGCCGATCGATGGCGGAGATTGAGGCCGACAAGGCTGGCGAACAGTCCCTTGCCGGGGCGCATGGCAAAGGCTTCGCTGCGAAGATGGCGGCAGCGAAGGATCATACCGCCAAAATAAGCGACAGGCGGAAAACGCGCGCCACGGCCCTGCCCCGCTTCGTGAAGCCACAACTCGCCACGTTGGTGGATGCCGTGCCGACCGGGAACGATTGGCTGCACGAGATCAAATATGATGGCTATCGCGCGCTGATCGCCGCAAGCGGGCAGAAAGTGACGCTTTTTACGCGCAACGGCCTGGACTGGACCGAAAAATTCGCGCCGCTCACGGGTGCGATCGCCGCGCTGGACCTGCCGCCGTGCCTGATAGACGGCGAAGTGGTGGCGCTGGACGGCAATGGCAATCCCGATTTCTCGACATTGCAGCAGACGCTCAAGCGCGGGCATGGGCAGGAGGATGCGACACGGCCGCTGCACCTGTTCGCCTTCGATCTGCTTTCGCTCGATGGGCAAGACCTCAAGGGGCTGCCCACCATCGAGCGCAAGGAGCGGCTGGAAGCGCTGCTGCATCAGGCGGAATCGCCCATCCATGTCTCCGATCATGTTCTGGGGGCCGGAGAAACCTTGTTCCGATCGCTTTGCGAGGCCGGGCAGGAAGGCATCATCTCCAAGCGCGCCGACGCGCCATATCGCAGTTCCCGAACCCGCAGCTGGGTGAAGGTCAAATGCACCCGGCGCCAGGAGTTCGTCCTTGTCGGATGGACCAGGAGCAATGCCAGGGGACGTCCTTTCGCGTCCCTGCTGCTCGCCCAGCATGAGGGGCAAAAGCTGGTCTACAAGGGCAAGGTCGGGACCGGCTTCGATAGTCAGGCGATGGACGAACTGGACAAGGCCATGGCCCGCTTGGCAACCGACACGGCCCCGGTCGACGTGCCCCGCGCGGAGACGCGCGGCGTAAGCTGGATCAAGCCGAAGCTGGTTGCCGAAATCGCCTTCGCCGAATTCACTGCCGATGGTCGCGTCCGTCATGGCAGCTTCCTGGGTCTGCGTGCCGATAAGCCAGCAAAGACGGTGAAACCGGAAAAGCCCGCGCCTGCCCCTGTGCCGAAGAGCGCGATCGACATCAGCAGCCGTGATCGGGTCATCTTCCCCGAAACCGGCCAGACCAAGGGGGAACTGGCGGATTATTATTCCCGCATAGCGCCGCTGATGCTGCCTTTCTCCGCCAACCGGCCCATCAGCCTGGTCCGCTGTCCACAAGGGCGAGCGAAGAAATGCTTCTTTCAGAAGCATGACAGCGGCGCCTTCGGACAGGAAGTCCGACAGATGCCCATTCGCGAGAAAAACGGCGGGTCGGAAGATTATATCTATGTCGACAGCGCGGACGGCCTGCTGGCCTGCGTCCAGATGGGGACGATTGAATTTCACGGCTGGGCCAGCAGAACCGACGATGTGGAGAAGCCCGACCGTATGATCTTCGACCTTGACCCGGACGAAGGACTGGACTTTGACAAGGTGAAGCGAGCGGCCAAGGATATACGCGATCATCTCGCTGACATCGGGCTTGTCTCCTTCGCGATGCTGTCGGGTGGCAAGGGCGTGCATGTCGTCGTACCGCTGACGCCCGGTCACAACTGGGACACGCACAAGGATTTCGCGTCGCGCTTCGCCCAGGCTCTGAGCGCCGCAGAGCCTGACCGCTTCACTGCGACGATGAGCAAGGCGAAGCGAAAGGGCCGCATCTTCATAGACTGGTTGCGAAACCAGCGTGGCAGCACGGCCATCCTCCCCTATTCCGCCCGCGCCCGCCCCGGCGCGCCTGTCGCCATACCGATCGACTGGGAAGAACTGGACAGGATGAAGGACGCCCATCCCTTCTCCATCGATGATCCCGACACCCTGCTGAAGAGGAGCAAAGGCCTCAAAGGCTGGGGATTTGCAGCGCAAGCCCTGCCGGAAATTTGACCTGGCTCCAAAGCAACCGGGCCCAAGGAAGCGCGCTACCTTCGCGGACCATTGCCCGTATCCCGCAACTATGCGTGTTCGGGCGATCGCCGCTCAAGCGGCGAATGGATCGACTTCCTTCTTCCGTCCGCCGTGAAGGTGACGCATATGCCTATGTTATCGCTGCCGGTTCGGGCAGCTTCGATAGAATGAGGCCGCGCGGCCCACAACTGCTGCGCCGCCGTCTTGGAACAGGATTGACTATGGGAAAGATCGCACATTTTCTGGTGTCCGCGGCGATGGTCGCGGGGCTGAGCGCCACGCCAGCGTTCGCCCAGCCCAAGCAGGTGCTCACGCATGAGACGCTGTGGATGATGAAGTCGGTCGGCGCGCCGCTGACCAGCCCGGACGGCAAATGGGTCATCTATTCCCTGCGCGAACCATCCTATGCGAAGGATGAATCCGTCAGCGATCTGTGGATCGTGCCGACCGACGGCAGCGCGGCTCCGCGCAGGATAACGTCGAGCAAGGCGGGAGAGAGTGATCCGGCCTGGGCGCCCGACAGCCGCCGCATCGCCTTTTCTACCAAGCGCGAAGGCGATGATGTCGCGCAGATCTACATCCTCGACCTGGCGGGTGGCGAAGCCCGGCGCGCGACGGACGTGCCGACGGGTGCGGCCAGACCGCAATGGCGACCCGACGGGCAGGCGATCCTGTTTGAAAGCATGGTCTATCCCGGCGCAGTCGACGCGGCGACCAACAAGAAGGCAGCCGATGAGCGCAAGGCGCGCAAATTTTCCATGCGCGTCTATGAACATTTCCCGATCCGCTACTGGAACGAATGGCTGGACGATCGCCGCCCCAGCCTGTGGGTCCAGCCGCTAACCCAGGGCGCGGCAGCGCGTGACATCATCTCCACGACGCAACTGGCGAAAATGGAGGGATTTGGCGGCTCCCCGCGCAATGATGGCGGCGCGAGCCTGTCGCCCATATGGAGTCCCAATGGACAGGAAATCCTGTTCATCGCCACGACGCAGCGGTGGGATGCAGCCCATGCACGGGTCAATTACGGCCTGTACCGCATGTCCGCCGACGGTGGCGAACCGACATTGGCCACGCCGGTCCTGGGCGAATATGGCGATCCCAAATTCACACCCGACGGCAAAAATCTGATCGTCAAATTCAACAGCCAGGGCGATGAAGTATATGATCTGGCCCGACTACATCGCGTTGCGTGGCCCGCTGGCGGCGCTGCAACGCTGCTGACCGGCGCGTTTGATCGCGAAGTGGATGGCTACGCCGTGACGCCTGACAGCCGGACCTTGTTTCTGACCGTGCCTGACGCAGGTCTGGAGCATGTCTATCGCGTGCCGGTTGCCGGTGGAAAACCCGAACTGGCGATCGCGGCCAAGGTCGGCGGCTATACCGCCATAGACATTCCGTCCGATGCCAAATCGACCGAGTTGATTGCCAGCTATGGCAGCGCGGTGAACCCGGCGGAGATTGTCCGCATCGACCCCAAAAGTGGGCGTCATCGCAATCTGACCAACGTCAACACGGCACTTGCCGAAACGATCGACTGGTCCAGCCCCCAGCATTTCTGGTTCACCAGCGACAGGGGACGGCGTATCCACAATATGGTCGTCACGCCGCCCGCATTCGACGCGACGAAAAAATATCCCCTGATGGTGCTGATGCATGGCGGCCCGGCATCGTCCAACGCTGATCAGATTGGTCTGCGCTGGAACTACCATCTTCTGGCCAGCGCCGGTTATGTCGTGCTGCTGACCGACTATACCGGATCAACGGGTTATGGCGAAGCCTTTGCCCGCGCCATCAAGCTCGACCCGTTGCGCGGCCCTGCCAACGAAATCAATCAGGCTGTGGACGAGGCCGGCAAGCGGTACGGCTTTATCGACACCACCAATGCCTGTATCGGCGGCGCGAGCTATGGCGGGCATCTTGCCAACTGGATGGAAGCCACGACCACCCGGTACAAATGTATCGTCAGTCATGCCGGTGAAGTCGATCTGCTGACCCAATGGGGCACCAGCGATTTCAACTATGGGCGCGAAGTGGCCAGCGGCGGCCCGCCCTGGGGCGACAGCAAGGTCTGGCGCGACCAGAGCCCGATCACATATGGCAAGGACTGGAAGACCCCGATGCTGCTGACCGCAGGCGAAAGGGACTATCGCGTGCCGATGTCGAACACGCTGGAAACCTGGTCGACGCTGCAACGGATGCAGGTGCCAAGCCGCCTGCTGATCTTCCCGGACGCATGGCACTGGATCACCAAGCCGGAGGATAGCCGCCAATTCTATCGCGAGGTGCAGGGCTGGCTGGCCCATTATCTGAAAGGTGCGCCTGCGGTGAAGGGCGGGCCGATCACATCCACACCCGCCAGCGCTCCGGCGGCGGAATGATCGGACGGTTATAATATGAAAAAATGCCGGCGGATCATTCGATCCTGCCGGCATTTGTTCGGCCTCAACTCAGCGATCCGACCTTCGGCGCAGCAGCGCATCGGCTGACCAGGCGCCTCCGCCGCGCGCGATGAGGGGCAGCAGGATGGCAATCCAGCTAAGATGCGTCGGCCAGGCGTCGGGATAGACGAAAATTTGGATGACCAACGTCATCGTAAGGAGAGCCAGCGCTGAAAAACGCGTACCCAGCCCCAGCACGAGCAGGATAGAGAAAAGATGTTCCGCCCCGGTGGCCATGGTCGCGGCGATGTCCGGCGGCACCAGCGGCAGCGCATATTCGGTACGAAACAGCTCATATGTGCCGTCCGTGATGGTCAGGATACCCTCTACCTTCGTGCGTCCGGACAGGAAGAATATGGACGCGATGGCCATACGGGCGACGAATAGCAGCAATGCATCCGGCAACATCGCGGCGATGCGCCGAGTGCAACGATCATGGATTGGCACAAGCATCGATCATCTCCAGCAGGGCCGGGACGAAGGCACGCCCCGGCCGCTTCGGTCAGGCCTTGGGCGTCAGCGATCCGTTACCCTTGGGCGTCTTGATCGATGTGCAGGTGCCTGCCTTGACCAGCTTCCAGGCGTTGCCCTGATAGTTGACCTTGGACGTGCCCGCGCAGCTGGTGCCGGGGCCCGCAGCACAGTCGTTCTTGCCGGCGAGCGAGACGCCGTAGCATTTTTCCATCTTCGGCTTTTCCTGGGCATGGGCAGGCATGGCGAGCGCGGCTGCCGAAGCGATGGCGATGCTCGCAGCGAGCGCGGCATGGGTGGTACGCATCATGATGTCCTCTTTGATCCTGGGCCTCTTCACGCGGTCCGGACAGGCCGGACCGCGCGGTGACCGGGGAGGAGGCTGGGGAAAGCCCGTGTCACGTCGGCAAGTTCGTGACAGGCGCAAATCCGGTTACAGACATTTCGCGCGAAAATTTTTCGCGCAAAGCTGTAACCTGGCCACGACTTCCTCCGAACATGCGAATGAGGAGACAGAATGCATACCACAGAGGAGCATCTGCGTGCGTTGATGATCGATGGGCTGAATGGCGACGCCAAGGCCCATGAAGCATTGCTGCGCCTGCTTGTTCCGCTGCTGCGGGGCTTCTATCGGCGTCGGCTTCGCGGCGCTGACGACGATGTCGAGGATATGGTGCAGGAAACCCTTATTGCCGTTCATACCCGCCGCGCCACCTACGACCGAGAGCGCCCATTCACCGCCTGGCTGTACGCGGTCGCGCGATACAAAATGATCGACCACCTGCGCCGCGTCGGCCGTCTGCGGCCGATCGAGGATTACGATGAATGGCTCACCGCTGCGGATTTCGAGGCGAGCAGCATCGCCCGGCTGGATGTGGACGACCTGTTGCAAGGGCTGCCTGACAAGCAGGCGCGGGCGATCCGCGCCACGCGGATCGAGGGACTGAGCGTCGCCGAGGCGGCAAGCGCGGAGGGTATAGGGGAAT
Organism: Sphingobium xenophagum; assembly: GCF_002288285.1. NCBI lineage: Bacteria > Pseudomonadati > Pseudomonadota > Alphaproteobacteria > Sphingomonadales > Sphingobiaceae > Sphingobium > Sphingobium xenophagum. The sequence goes on from NZ_CP022746.1 coordinate 701,271, forward strand.
CGGACGTAAAGGTTTCGGTACATCGCGGACTGAAGGCGCTGATGGGTCGGGTACAAGGAGCGCTGCGATGAACACGGACGATCTGGTCAGGCATCTGGCCAAGGAAACGCGCCCGGTCGGTCGCAATAGCGTCGCGCGAAGGCTGGCCATCGGCATGGCCGCCGGAGGAACAGGATCGGCCATATTGATCCTGATCGCGCTTGGGATGCGGCCGGATCTGGGCACGGCGATGCAGGGCACATCCTTCTGGATGAAATGGGGCTATACCTTTTCCCTGGCGGTCGCCGCATTGATGACAACCGCGCAACTCGCCCGGCCCGATAGCGGTCGGCTGCGTGGCCTGTGGCTGCTCGTGATCCCGGTCGTCCTGCTGGCGGGCATAGGCTTTCTCGAACTGGCGCGGACTCCGTCGTCCCAATGGCTGGCGATGTGGCTGGGCGAGAGCTGGAAAAGCTGTCCATGGATGGTCCTGTCGCTGTCCGCGCCGATCTTTGCGGGATTGCTCTGGTCCTTCCGCAGGCTCGCCCCTACGCGGCTCAGGGCGGCCGGGGCGGCGGCGGGCCTTTCTGCCGGCGCATTTGCGGCGACCGTCTATTGCCTGCACTGCCCCGAAGTGTCGGCCATCTTCGTTCTGACCTGGTATTCGCTCGGCATCGTGTTGGCGACCCTGCTCGGCATGCTGGTGGGGCCAAGGCTGCTGCGCTGGTGAGGCGACACAGCGTTCCAGCAGGAATTTTCGTTCGCTGCTGTAACCAGTCGACCGGCGGGACCGAAAGACAGGAGCCATCGTGGCGCAACCTGCTTTTTTGGAGAATCCCTCATGCTCACTCTCAACACTGGCCTTGGCATCGCCGCTTCCGCTGCCTCCATCGCGATCGTGGCTGCCGCCGCTGCCCCGGCCATCGCGAAGGATAGCGCCGATACGAAGGTCGTGCATTGCTACGGCATCAACAGCTGCAAGGGCACGTCCGATTGCAAGACGGCCAGCAACGAATGCAAGGGGCAGAATGTCTGCAAGGGCCACGGCTTCAAGGCCATGACCGTCAAGGCATGCAAGGCTGCTGGCGGCAGCCTGACCGAACCCCAATAACATTCGAAAGCCCGGCGCTCCCGTCAGCGCCGGGTTCCCTTGCAGCAGGGAGCGTCCTGATGATCCCGTCCTTCTCCGGCTTCGGCCTTGGCCTGCGCACGCCGCACTATGCCGACTTTTTCGACCGCGATGTCGCCGTTGATTTTCTGGAGGTGATCTCCGAAAATTTCATGGTCGATGGTGGTCGGCCCCGGCGGATATTGCGCGACATTCGCGCCCGCTATCCGGTCGCGCTGCACGGCGTGTCGATGTCGATCGGTTCCGCCGACGGCATCGACGGCTTATATCTTAACCGCCTGCGCGCACTCGTCGACGAGATCGAACCGCTGTTCGTGTCTGATCATCTGAGCTGGTCGCGGATCGAGGGGTTCAATTCCCACGACCTCCTGCCCCTGCCCTATACGATGGAAGCGCTCGATATTGTCTGCGCGAACATTCATCGGGCGCAGGATGCGCTGGGCCGCGCCATGTTGATCGAAAACCCGTCATCCTATCTCGATTTCGCGTCGGGCGACATGACTGAGTGGGAATTTCTGAACAGGGTGTGCGCACGAACGGGCTGTGGCCTGCTGCTGGACGTCAACAACGTCTTTGTCAGCGCCAGCAATCACGGCTTCGATCCGATCGCCTATCTGGATGGTGTCCCGCATGATCATGTGCGTCAGGTCCATCTTGCCGGCCATAGCCAGGGCGAACATCTGCTGATCGACACGCATGATCGGCCTGTCCCCCCGTCGGTATGGGACCTTTACGCCCATATCCTGCCACGCCTTGGCCCCGTGGCGACGATGATCGAGCGGGACGATGACATACCGCCTTTGGGGGAGCTGCTCGCGGAACTGGGCACCGCGCGGACGATCGCCGCTGGCGCAGTGAGGGCAGCGGCATGAGCCTTCTCGCACTTCAGCGCGACATGCGCGACTGGCTCGTGCGCGCCGATATGGCTGCCGCTGCGCGTATCCAATCGTCCTGCGAGGCGGGCTTTGCCGTCTATCAGAATAATTACCGGTCCCAGCTCGTCACCTGCCTTGAAAGCAGCTTTGCGCGAACCCGTGCCTGGATTGGCGAGGAGAGGTTTCTGCATGCCGCCGCGCATCATATCGACGATGTGCCGCCAAGCAGCTGGACGCTCGACGCCTATGCGCATGATTTCCCCGTGACGCTGGCAAGGCTCCAACCGCACGATCCGGAAATCGCGGAAATCGCCTGCCTGGAACTGGGGCTGGAAGAATTGTTCATCTCGGCGGACGGCCCGGCGGTCGCGCTGGATCATCTGCACGACCTTGACTGGGAATACGCCTTATTGACGTTCCAGAGGGCAATCGACCTTGTTGACCTCAAGACGAATGCCTTTGCCATCTGGTCCGCTTTGGTTGCCGGGGAAGAGCCGCCAGCGTCCCAATATCTGGGGACGCCTGAAACGGCGCTGTTATGGCGTCAGGACGAACAATGTCGCGTCAGGACCATCGACGCTATGGAGTTGCAGACGTTGCTTGACCTGCGTGGCGGCCTGCCCTTCGGTGCGGCATGTCGAAAGGTGACGGTCCAGCTAGGCGAAGATCGCGGCATAGCGCTTGTCGGCCAGTGGCTGGGGCAATGGCTGGCCGACGGCCTGATTGCTGCGATCACCGCGCAGGACAAGCCCGTCGGTTCCGGCAATCCCCGGCTGGAGGGGCCATGCTGACGGGGCCACGCGATCAAGCCATGCGGCGTATGTGGCGAAAGCTGGCATAGCGGCCCACAATTTCGTGGATCAGTTGTTCGCGCGTATAGCCGGTCACATCACGGGGCTGATCGCCTTGGGGGCTTTGCGCCATCGCGCGATAGTGCAGCTTGTCGCCTTGCTGCGCCTTGCGTGTTTCGGCCCAGGCAAAGCTTGGCGTGCGAAAGCCGCGTAGCTTCACGCTGTATCTGAAGGCACCGCGGTCGCCATGGTTTACGGCGAGCGTCACATGGTCCGGCCCGCGCGATATGTCAGGCGCAAAGCCCGCCGCGCTCATTTCCGCAGCCACGGCATCCAGCGCAGGGGACGCAACATCGTCTATGAAGGCGCGGACTTCCGCTTCCTTGTAGAAATGGACGATATTGGCGAGGCGACGTTGCCAGCCCAGCGTTTCATCTTCGCTGTCTTGCGCGCCGGAAAGGTCGAGCGCGTCCGTGTCGGACTCGGTTTGCAGCGCCCTTAAGAGGCCATAGCAGATGAAGATCATGACAACGGCAAAGGGCAAGGCACTGGCGATGGCGGCGGTCTGCAAAGCGCGCAGCCCGCCCGCCAGCAGCAGCACCGCCGCCACCGTACCGGCGCAGACCGCCCAGAATACGCGCTGCCAGACGGGCGTATTTTCCGCCCCGCCAGACGTGATCATGTCGATCACCAGGGCCCCTGAATCAGCCGACGTTACGAAGAAGGTGATGACCAGCAAGGTCGCGATACCCGACGCCAGCGTCGAAAGCGGCAGTTGCTCCAGCACTTCGAACAGCGCGACGGGAAGGTTGTTGACCACGGTCCGGGCAATGGGCGCGACGCCGCTCATGTCGAGCGAGATGGCTGTATTGCCGAATACGGTCATCCACAGAAAGGTGAAGAGCACCGGCACGAGCAGCACGCCGGTCACGAATTCGCGGATGGAGCGCCCGCGCGAGATGCGGGCGATGAACATGCCGACAAAGGGCGACCAAGCGATCCACCAACCCCAGTAGAACATCGTCCAACTGCCGATCCACGGGTTCGGCTCATAGGCGTACATGCGGAACGTGCGCTGGACCACCGCGCCCAGATAGGCGCCGATATTCTGCACATAGGCCTGTAGAAGGAATACGGTCGATCCGGCGAAGAGCACGAAGAGCAGCAGCGCGATGGCCAGCACGATGTTGAGTTCCGACAAGCGCTTGACGCCCTTGTCGAGCCCGGCCACGACCGACAGCGTGGCCATGCCGGTGATCGCGGCGATGAGTATGAGCTGGACGCTGCTGTTGGTGGGGATGCCGAACAAATGGCTAAAACCTGCGTTGACCTGTAGCACGCCAAGGCCCAGCGACGTCGCCACCCCGAACATCGTGCCCAAGACGGCAAATATGTCGATGGCGTGGCCGACCGGCCCGTAAATATGCCGTCCGATCAGGGGAAACAGCGCCGAACGGATGGTCAGGGGCAGTCCGCGGCGGAACGAGAAATAGGCCAGGGCCAGCCCAACAACGATGTAGATCGCCCAGGCGTGAAGGCCCCAGTGAAAGAAAGTCAGGACCATGGCCTGCCTGGCGGACTCCACGGTTTTGCCTTCGCCCACCGGGGGCAGTGCATAATGCTGCACCGGTTCGGCCACGCCAAAGAAGATCAGGCCGATCCCCATGCCTGCGCTGAACAGCATCGCAAACCATGAAAGATAGCTATATTCCGGTTCGCTGTCGTCGGGCCCCAGCTTGATGTCGCCATAGCGGCTGAGCATCAGGTAGAGCGCGAAGATGAGAAAGCCGGCGACAGAGGCGATGTAGAACCAGCCGAAATCGCGCACGATGAAGCTCTGCACAGAGTTGAACATGTCCCCCGCACGATCGGGGAACAGCGCGCCGAACGCGGCGAAGGCGACGATCAGCACCGCCGAGATATAGAATACCGGCGCATTCACCTGCATCCGGGGCGCAGGCTGCGCGCCGGTCGCGGCCTCTTGCTCGTCCAACATTCTCTACCCCCTGCCTTTCAGCCAATCCTCAGGAACGACTCTACGCCTGATTTGTTTCTGCGCGATATTTTCGCGTGCGCAATGATCCCACTTGCGCCCCTTGTGCGTTTCCTGGCTCAGACGAGTACGCTTCAAAGGACAGGCGCATGACGACAGTCGCACAGGTGATCATAGAAACGCTGCAATCTGCCGGCGTACGCCGCTGCTATGGCGTTCCCGGAGACACGCTCAATCACATCACCGATGCGATCAGGACCAGCGACATACGCTGGGTGCATGTCCGGCATGAGGAAGCGGCAGGCTTTGCGGCGGGCGCCGACGCCATGCTGACCGGCGAACTTGCTGCCTGTGCGGGGTCCTGTGGTCCCGGCAGCCTGCATTTCATCAACGGCCTGTTCGAATCGCACCGCAATCGCGCGCCCGTGATACTGATCGCCAGCCAGATCGTCCGCGACGAGCTTGGCTTTGACTTCCCGCAAGAGGTCGATTTCAAATCGGTCTATGCATCGTGCAGCGTCTTTTGCGAGGAAATCCGCACGCCTGCCCAGGCGCGGCGCATGACCGCGATGGCGGCGCAAGCCGCCCTGGCGAAGCGCGGAGTGGCGGTGCTGATCGTGCCTGCCGACGTGTCGAGCGCCAAAGCGCCTGACGAGCCGCATTTCGCCGTGCACCGCGCCGCGCCGGTCGTGCTGCCTTCCGACGCGGAGCTTGACCGGCTGGCAAGCGCAATCAATGCCGGCAAGCGCGTGGCGATCTATGGCGGGTCAGGATGCGAGATGGCGCATGATGCGGTAGTAGCGCTGGCCAGCCGGTTGCGCGCGCCGGTCGCTCGCACATCGCGCGCCAAGGATTTTCTGGAAGCCGACAATCAGTTCGACGTAGGCATGACCGGCATTTTTGGCAGCGAGTCGGGCTATCACGCCTTGATGTCATGCGACGTGCTGCTGCTCCTTGGTTGCGATTTTGCATGGCGGCAATTCTACCCGGACAAGGCAACCATCCTGCAGGTCGATCTTGACGGCACGCATCTGGGACGCCGCCATCCCGTCGATATCGGGGTGGTTGGCGATATTGGCCCGACGCTTGAAGCCTTGCTGCCGCGCATCACGCCGCGCGAGGATGACAGCTTTGTGAATGAATGCCTGGATCATCATCGCAAGGCGGTGGCGGCGCAGGCAAAGCACGCGACGGAAGGCAAGGGCGGCGCGATCCATCCGCAATATCTGACGGAAATGATCTCCCGTCATGCGGACGCCGATGCGATATTCACGGCGGATGGCGGATCGCCGATGGTGTGGTGCCTGCGCCATATCGCCTCGACCGGGCAAAACCGCACGGTCGTCAGTCTCAGCCACGGCACGATGGCGAATGCCATGCCTCAGGCGCTGGGGGCCAAGGCGGCCTTCCCGGACCGGCAGGTCATTTCCCTGTCGGGCGATGGCGGGATCGCCATGCTGATGGGTGACCTGCTGACCGCCATTCAGGAAAAGCTGCCGATCAAGGTGGTTGTCTACAATAATGGCGCGCTCGACTTCGTGGAGATTGAACAGAAGGTCGAGGGGCTGCTCGACAGCTATACGGAACTGGTCAATCCCGACTTTGCGCGGGTGGCCGAAGCCATCGGTTTTCGCGCATGGCGGGTCGAAAAGGCGCAAGACCTTGAATCGATGGTGCAAGCCTGGCTTGCCGAGCCGGGCCCGGCACTGCTCGATGTCGTGACCGATCGGTTTGAACTGGTGATGCCGCCCAATGTGAAGCCGGGGCAGGTGGCCGGCATGGCGCTCTATTCGGCCAAGGCGGTACTGAACGGACGCGGGCGCGATGTCGTGGGCATCGTGCGGAACCTGCTGTCATGAACAGGCGCCCTGCCCTGGCGGACTCCCTGTTCCGCGACCACGCCCTGTCCCGCAACGCCCTGCTGCTGGCGGGTCTGGTCGGCACGATCGCCGTGACGCTGATAGGCTTGCGCCATCCCCGCGCCTTTTGGCTGCTGCTGCTGTTCGTGCCGCTGCTGGTCGTGGCGCTGATCGACCTATTGCAGACGCACCATTCCCTTCGCCGCAACTATCCCGTTTCGGCGCGGTTCCGCTGGTTCTTTGAATGGCTGCGGCCCTTCCTGCGATCCTACATCGTGGAGAGCGATCTGGATGGACGCCCGTTCAGTCATGACGAGCGCGCGCTCGTCTATGCGCGCGCCAAGGGTGATGTGTCGACCCATCCCTTTGGTACCGAACTGGACGTCTATTCCGAGGAATATGAGTGGCTGGCCCATTCGATAGCGCCATCGCGCCATGCCGAGAAATATACACGCGTCTCTGTTGGAACGGACCAGTGCAGTCGACCCTACAGCGCCGCACGGCTCAATATTTCGGCGATGAGTTTCGGGGCATTGGGCAGCAATGCGATCGAAGCGCTGAACCTGGGTGCCAGGATTGGCGGATTCTATCATGACACGGGCGAGGGCGGACTGTCGCCCTATCATCTCAAACATGGCGGCGACATAGTCTGGGAATTGGGGTCTGGCTATTTTGGCTGCCGCAATGCCAGCGGCAATTTCGATCCGGCTCATTTTCGCGACAAGGCCACCAATGACGCAGTGGTCATGACGGAAATCAAGTTGAGCCAGGGTGCAAAGCCCGGCCATGGCGGTTTGCTGCCAGGCCCGAAGGTGACGGCGGAGATCGCCAGGATTCGCGATATTCCAGAAGGCGAGGACTGCCTGTCGCCACCTTTTCACACTGCCTTTTCGACGCCGCGCGAACTGCTCGCCTTCGCCGCGCAGATGCGCGATCTTTCCGGCGGGAAGCCGGTCGGCATCAAATTATGCGTGGGCTATCCGCATGAATTGTTCGCCGTGGTAAAAGCGATGATCGAGACGGAGATACTGGTCGACTTCATCGTCATTGATGGCGCGGAAGGCGGTACGGGCGCTGCGCCGACCGAATTGTCCGATCGGGTCGGCATGCCGTTGCGCGAAGGGTTGATATTGGCGCGCAACGCGCTTGTGGGCACGAACCTCAAGGACAAGGTGCGCCTTGCCGCATCGGGCAAGGTTAATTCCGGCGCGGCGATCGCGATGAATGCGGCGCTGGGCGCTGACTGGTGCAATGCGGCCCGGTCCTTCATGTTCTCGCTTGGCTGCGTGCAGTCCATGCGCTGCCACACCGATACATGCCCGACAGGGGTAGCCACCCAATCGCCCGCGCGTCAGCGTGCGCTGGTGGTGCCGGAAAAGGCAGAGCGGGTCGCCCGCTTCCAGAGGGCGACGCTCGACGCGCTCCACGACATTGTCGTGGCCGCTGGCCTCAATTCACCGGACGAATTCACCCCCGATGGTCTGCGCCAGCGGATCAACGCGGCGGAGATGCGATCGATCGACGAAATCTATCCGTTCGTGCAACCGGGAGAATTGCTGGACGGCGCACGCGATCCGCGGCTTGCGAACTGGTGGAACGCGGCCGATCCGGCCAGCTTTGCAAGACGGGCGTAATCGCCACAGGGACAAGCCATCCCCGTTACACGGGGTCATCGTCCATGTCCTGAGCCTCACCCACGCCCGCAATGATCATCCCCAGCACGCGCGTCGCCAGTTCCATGTCCTGTTCGCTCAGTTTGGCAAATACCGCCGACCGGATCTCGGACAGGATCGGCTGCACCTGTTCGACGACCTCGATACCGGCGGGCGTTATCTCGATATGGCGTGATCGCTTGTCGGTGGGATTTTCCGTCCGGCGGATCAGACCGTCGGCTTCCAAGGCGTTCAACGTCCGGATCAGCGGCGGCCATTGGATCGCCAGACGGGCCGAGAGCAGCGATGTGGTAACAGGCGGCGGCGCAACACTCAGGACGAAAAGGGTCTGCCATCTGGGCCTGGACTGACCGGTCGCCGCCAGCATCCGGCTTTCGACATGCGTTCCCCAACGCCGCGCCGCGAGCGAGAGCATGCGCGTGAGCCGAAATTCGACATCGTCCCGCGATCCTTCGGGAAAATAGGCGCGATATTGCGGCGTGTTGCTGTCGAACGGGTCGACCGGATTGGAGTCGTCGGTAGCCATATCATTCCCATCGCAATGCGGGGTGCGCTGAATTTTATCCCCCTCAGTCGTTCTTAGCGGCGCTCTTAAGCAACTGCAAAATGCGCGTTTTCCTGCCGATCTGGCCAATGGATGAAGCCGTTGACAATATATGTACCGTGATACATACATTGCTCCAGAGGCCGCAGCAGAAGGCCAGGAGAGGGAAATGATGATGCGATTGAGCACCCAGCACATGCGTGCAAATGTGAGCGGCCGGGCCATTGCCGGGGCACTGATGGCGGCATTGCCGATCGGCGCAGCCGCACAGGATGCCGTGACGGCCTCGCCGCCCGCCACCCGGCAATCGGACGACGTGGTCCCCGCCGATCTCCCCACAACCGACATCGTCGTGACGGGGACGCGCCTTGGGTCCAGCTTCAACGCGCCGACGCCCGTCACCTCGATCGGGGCGGAACGTCTGGATGCGCTGGGCATCACCAATGTCGGCGAAGCGCTGAACCAGCTGCCCAGTTTCCGCGCATCGAGCGGTCCTGCGGCCCAGGCCAATCTGGGCGGCAATATCGGCGCCCGGTTGCTCGATCTGCGAGGACTTGATCCGCAACGCACGCTTGTCCTGGTCGATGGCAAGCGCTTCGTCCCCAGCACCGTGCAGGGTTCGGTCGACACCAACCTCATTCCATCGTCCCTGTTGCGCACTGTCGATGTCGTGACTGGCGGCGCTTCGGCCGCTTATGGTTCGGATGCCGTCGCAGGCGTCGTGAACTTCATCCTTGACCGCAAGAAGGAAGGGCTGGACGGCGAATTTGCCGCCGGCATGTCCCAGCGGGGCGATGACGGCAATCTGTTCGCCAGCCTGTCGGGCGGCATGCGCCTGAGCGATCGCGTCCATATCATCGGCGCAGTGGAATATGAAAAGCTGGAAGGATTGGGCACCTGTACAAGCCGTAGCTGGTGCAACAGCCAGACCCTGATCCTCGGTAACACGCCGGGCGCCGGTGGCCTGCCCGCCAACCTCATCATCGCCGGGGTCAATACATCGACGATGACGCCGGGCGGCCTGATCAACCGATCCTATAATGCAGCTGGTCAGGCGATCGGCACGACGGCTACCGACCCGCTGCGCGGCACGAAGTTCCTTCCCGACGGCACGCCGGGTCAATTCCAATATGGCACGCTGGTCGGCCCGCTCTTCATGCTTGGCGGCGAAGGACAGGGGCGTAACGGCTTCATTTCGGCCCTGCGGCTTAAAGTGCCGCTGGAGCGGGTTTCCAGCTATGGCGCGCTGACGGCGGAACTGACCGATGATGTGACGCTCACCGCCGACATATCCTATGGCCGCGTCAAGGGCACGGTCGACGGCGCGATCTTCCGTGACTTCAATGGCACGTTGCTGGGCCGCATCAAGCGCGACAATCCATTCATTCCCGCCACCGTCGCGTCGGCGATGGACGCCAATGGCGTGGCTTCCTTCATCCTGGGCAAGG
>NZ_CP022747.1:0-270473 GCF_002288285.1 Sphingobium xenophagum
GGCCAAAATCGCAGCTTCGGGCCGACTGGGCCTAGAAAGGGTCTGACGGCGTGTTGCGCGCCATGCTCAAAAGGACAGCGACGCTCCCCGCGAGAAAAAGCGGAAACAGAAACAAACTCACGATCCCGAAAATCCGGTGCGCGCCGCGTCGCTGATGATGAATGGTCCAGCTCTGGAGCGCCAGCAGCAACATCCAGGCGGTGGCCGTTACTCCATGAAGATAAAGTTCTGTCCGCGCGGTCCGCAAAACAGCGAAGTAGGTCGGCCAGAATGCCACGACTGTGGCGAGCACCATTGCCAGGACGAGATAATGGGCGCGGCGAAGCGGCATCCGATGATCCTGACAGACAGTAATTTCGCGGCGCCCCTTCCGTAGGGACCGCGTGGGTCCTTAGCAATTGCGCAATCCGCCGAGCGGCATTTCGTTGGCTGGAACCGGCAACGACTTCCTCGACGACCGAGCGCCCGGATTGGCTGCGAGCGCTGCCGATCACAGGTCAGGCATTGACGACGAAGTTCTGTAAGAAAGTGTGTCCCCCAATCGAAACCGTGACGGGCCCATTGATAAACTCGATCTGAGGCCTAGCTTTGGGATGCGTACCGGGCCCCTCTGGCGAGAATGTCTCGTGATGTCGGACGTATCGAACTCAGGGGCCGTCTCAATCATACTCCCTGAGCTCGATCCATTGTTTGGAAAGAGGAGTATGTTGTGATCTTGTCTTTGCTTGCCCTGGCAACCGCTTCCGTTGCGCCCTTTACTGATCAGGTTCATCGGACCAGCGTGGATCATCAAGGGAGATCCCTGGATGTGACCTATCGGGCCGATACCAAGGTATCTACCCGGCAGATCGGCATGTCCGCGGGAACCCGACCCACCACGGAACGCTGCCTCTGGACCGCCCGGGTGGCCGTCGTTCGCGATGTGGCAGGTACCAAGGGCGCATCTTTGAGCCATCGCCTGGATGCCGATCGAATGATCCGGGGCAGCCATTTTGGCAAATGCTCGGAGAATAGGGCGCAGGTTGCGTCATTAATTGCGCGTCGCAGTGATGAGGTGAAAGCTCATCTTGCGGAAGTTGCGCGAGAGGATGAACCTCGGTTGGCGAACGATATCAGCTCAGCCAAGCATTTCGCGGCCAATTAGACCCAGAGTTCATAGGTAGCAGGGGGCCCGGCGCGTGGGTCGCGTCGGGTCCACATCTGATGAAATGCGAGTTACACGCCGTCCGCTGGGCAGCGCGACCGCGGAGCGACATATTCTAAACGAGCCCGGTCGGCCTCAGCCCTTCAGGTGCTGCTCGACAGCGTCCGCGCCGTTTCCGACGGCCTTCACGGCCGCTTCCAGCGTTTCCTTGCTGACACCAAACTTGCCGGTCCAGTAATCGACCTCATAATCCTCTCCGAGCGAGATACGCGCCCGGTCCTGGGGCCCGCGAGCGTCCTTGTCGTCTGCCATTGCTCATCTCCTTCGTCGGTGGCCTAGGTCCGCAACGCCGGGGGGACGATGCGGTTGCCGCGATCGGTGAGACGCGGGGCGTCGCTCGGCGAGCCGAGTCCGCGGCGCGCTGGAACGAGTCCGCCGCTCACGCACTTTGGTCTCCATGAAGAACAACGGCCCTCCATCATGGCGCGCGTGAGCTCAGCGCCAGGGAAAGCGGCTTCAACCGGCCGCGCGCCGCCTTTCCGCCCTATGCAACTCGCAACGCTGGTCGACACCGTTCCCACCGGCAACCGCTGGCTGCACGAGATGAAGTATGACGGCTACCGTGTGCTGCTGAGCGTCGGCGGGGGCGAGGCCGTTGCCTATACCCGCTCGGGACTCGACTGGTCGGAGAAGTTTAGCGGACTGGTTGTCGACGCCCTGAAGCTGAAGGTCTCCTCCGCGCTCATCGACGGCGAGGCGGTCGTGCTCGATGCCGACGGCCGCTCGAGTTTCCAGGCTTTGCAAAACGCGCTCAAAGGGCCGCCGGCTTCGATCGATTATTTCGCGTTCGACCTGCTGGAGCTCGACGGCGAGGATCTAACCCAGCTGCCGCTCACCGAGCGCAAGGCGAAGCTCGCGAAGATCCTGCCCAAGGGCAAGTCGCGGTTGCGCTATTCGGATCACATTGCCGGCAATGGCGAGAAGTTGCTCAACCAGTTCTGCGCGGCGGGCCTTGAAGGGGTCATCTCGAAGCGGGCCGACGGCCGCTATGTCGGCTCGCGATCGGGCGGCTGGCTGAAGACCAAATGCATCAAGCGGCAGGAGTTCGTCGTGGTCGGCTGGACCCCTTCGGACAAGTCGCGGTTATTCCGATCGCTGATCCTGGGTGTCCACGAGGACGGCGTCCTGCGCTATGCCGGCAAGGTCGGCACCGGCTTCGATACCCAGGAGATTATCGACCTGATGGCGGTGATGGCGCCGCTCGAGCAGGAAGCGCCGGCCGTCAAGGCGCCGCGCGCAGAGGTGCGCGGCGCGCACTGGCTGCGGCCCAAGCTGGTCGCAGAAATCGCGTTTACCGAAATGACAAACGAAGGGACCCTCCGGCATCCGTCCTTTCTGGGCCTACGCGAAGACAAGAAGCCCGAGGCTGTGGTCGTCGAGACCGAGGCGCCGGTTGGGGCGGTGGCGGCCGAGACGTCGTCGATCAAGATCACCAACCGCGACCGTGTCATTTTTCCCGAGGGGAAGCTTACCAAGGGTCAACTGGCCGACTATTATTCGCAGGCCGCTCCGATCATGCTGCCCTGGATCGGGTCTCGGCCGATCAGCCTCGTGCGCTGCCCGCAAGGCCGGGCCAAGAAATGCTTCTTCCAGAAGCATGACGCGGGCAGTTTTGGCGACGCTGTCCGGCATGTCGCCATTCGCGAGAAGGACGGGCATGACGAGCCCTATCTCTATGTCGATACCGCGGACGGCCTGCTCACCTGCGTACAGATGGGCACGATCGAGTTCCATGGCTGGGGCGCCAGGATCGAGGATGTCGAGAAGGCCGACAGGCTGGTCTTCGATCTTGACCCCGACGAGGGTCTGGATTTCGAGAATGTGCGCAGCGCCGCCTTCCACTTTCGCGAGATCCTGCAGTCGATCGGGCTTGAGACCTTCCCGATGGTGACCGGCGGCAAGGGCGTCCATGTGATCGCGCCACTGGTCCCGCAAGCGGAGTGGCCGGAGGTGAAAGATTTTGCGCATCGGCTGGCCCAGGCGGTTGCCCAGAGCGACCCTGAGCATTTCACGGCCGCCCTGCCGAAAGCGCAGCGCAAGGGCCGCATCTTTGTCGACTATCTTCGCAACCAGCGCGGTGCGACGGCGGTCATGCCCTATGGGGTCCGCGCGCGCGAAAGCGCGCCGGTCGCCGTACCCATCACATGGAAGGAAATGGAGACGATCGACAAGCCCTCGCACTGGACCATTCGGGATGGCACCGAACTGGTGAAGCGGGCCGGCTCCAAGGCGCTCAGCGGTTGGGGCCGCGCCGACCAGACCCTGCCTGACCTGTGAAGATCGCCACCTATAATGTGAACGGCGTCAATGGCCGGCTGCCGGTGCTGCTGCGCTGGCTTGAGGAAGCGCAGCCTGATGTGGTCGTGCTCCAGGAATTGAAGGCGCCGCAGGAGAAGTTTCCGGAAAGTGCGATCCGCGATCTTGGCTTTGATGTCATCTGGCACGGCCAGAAGTCGTGGAACGGCGTTGCGCTGCTCAGCCGCGTCGGCGAAATCCACGAGACGCGGCGGGGGCTTCCGGGCGACCCCGACCCGAGCCAGAGCCGCTATATCGAGGCGGCGGTCAACGGCATCCTGATCGGCGGGCTTTATTTGCCCAACGGCAATCCGCGGCCCGGCCCCAAATTCGACTACAAGCTGCGCTGGTTCGACCGGCTGGTCGAGCACGCGGCTGGGTTGCTGGAGAGCGGACTGCCGGTGATGCTGGCGGGCGACTTCAATGTCATGCCGACCGATCTCGACGTCTACAAGCCGGAGCGCTGGCTCGACGACGCGCTGTTTGCACCCGAAATAAGGGCGGCCTATTTCCGGCTGCTGGATCAGGGCTGGACCGACGCGCTGCGCACGCTGCGCCCGGGCGAGGTCATCTACACCTTCTGGGACTATTTCCGGAACGCCTATGGCCGCAATGCGGGCCTGCGCATCGATCACCTGCTGCTCAGCCCCGCGCTTGCCGACCGACTGCTCGATGCTCAGGTCGATCGCCATGTGCGGGGCTGGGAAAAGACCAGCGACCATGCCCCGGTCTGGATCGAACTGGCCGACAAGCCAAAGCGCAAGCGAGTCCCCAAGGCGAAAATGTGATGGAGATCGAAAGCTTCCTGCTCGGCGAGAATGACTGGGTGCCGAACAATGCGCGGTTGCCGGTTGTCATCTATCGCGCCGCGCTGGACGGCGAGGGCGAAGACCTGGCCGGCCGGTTCGAGGCCTTGTTCGAGGACCATGGTTGGCCACCGGATTGGCGCGACGGCATATTCGACTATCACCACTATTCATTCGACCGCGCACGAGGTTGTGTTCGCAGGGAAGGCGAGCCTCGAGCTTGGCGGGCCAGACGGGCACGAGGTGTCCGTCGCAGCCGGCGATGCGCTCATGCTGCCGACCGGTACCGGCCACCGCGCGATTCATGCGAGCCAGGATTTCGAGGTTGTCGGCGCCTATCCGCGGGGACAGGGCTGGGACATCTGCCGCGAAGCGCCCGACGATGCGGCACGCGCGCGGATGGAGGCGCTTCCCGATCCGAAGCATGACCCCGTTACCGGCGAGACGGGGGCAAGGACTGGCGCCTGATCATGACAGGCGCATAGGAGGATCGAGTCTTGCTCTTGGACAGTGCGAACCAGAGTCCGGCCTGGGTGGGGAACGCGAACCCGTGCTGGACGCTTCAGCGGTTATGAAAACACAAGAGGATGGGCCGGCTGACACCGGCGAGGCAGGAACGATCGTCGATGCGCAGGAAGCCGCGGAAAATGCGAGTCTCGTCTACGTAACCGACGACAGCCCGGGAATCGTCCGCCAGCCCTACCGCGGCAAGTTTCGATATCGCGATGCCCGGGGCAACGTCGTGACGGACAAAAAAACTCTGAAGCGAATTGCTTCGCTCGCCATCCCCCCGGCCTATACCGATGTCTGGATCTGCCCCAAGGCAAACGGGCACATCCAGGCGACCGGCCGTGACGCAAAGGGCCGCAAGCAGTATCGTTACCACCCGCGTTTCCGCGAGGTACGCGACAGCACCAAGTACGAGCACATGCTGGACTTCGCAAAGGCCCTTCCTGGCGTGCGCGAGCGCATCGATGCCGATCTCAAGAAGCGCGGGCTACCGCGTGAGAAGGTCCTGGCCGCCGTCGTGCATCTGCTCGAGACCACGATGATCCGCATCGGCAACGCGGATTATGCCAAGCAGAACAAGAGTTATGGCCTCACGACCCTCCAGGACCGCCATGTCGCGATCGAGGGCGCTGAGCTCCGATTCAATTTCAAGGGCAAGAGCGGAAAGCAGTGGCGGCTGAAGCTGAAGGATCGGCGCATCGCGAAGATCGTCAAGGCCAGCCAGGATCTGCCCGGACAGCATCTGTTCCAATATGTGGGCGAAGACGGCGCGCAGTACGAAGTCACCTCGAACGATATCAACGCTTATCTTCGGGAGATCTCCGGGACGGACATCACCGCCAAGGATTTCCGCACCTGGAATGGCACGGTGCTCGCCGCCCTGGCGCTTTCCGAATATGAAAAGGTCGACAGCCAGGCTGCGGCGAAACGGAATGTCCGGACCGCAATCGAAGCCGTCGCTTCGCGGCTGGGCAATACGCCCACCGTGTGCCGCAAGTGCTACATTCATCCCGAAGTGTTCGAAAGCTACCTGAGCGACGAATTGGTCCTGGAGACACGGGACGCCGTCGAGAAAGAGCTGCGGGAAGACCTGTCCCGCCTCCGTCCGGAAGAAGCGGTCGTGCTGGCCTTCCTCCAGCGGCGGCTCGCCGAAAAGGCAAAGGTTCCGGCCCTGTAGCCATATGATGAATGGCAGGGCGATGGCCCGTCTCGATCTTTCCGTAAGCCCTGAAGGTCCCTCGCACAGATGCTCAGCGTCGGTTGCTTCAGCCGTTCACGATCGTGCCGCCATTGGGATGGAGGACTTGGCCCGACATGTAGCTGGAGTCCTCGCAGGCTAGGAACAGGAAGGCCGGAGCGACCTCATTGGGCTGTCCGGGCCGGCCCATCGGGGTGTTTTCGCCAAAATGCTCGAGCTTCTCCGGGCTGGCGCCTCCGCAAGGGTTGAGCGGGGTCCAGATCGGTCCCGGTGCCACCGCATTGACGCGAATGCGGTCACTGACGAGGTTCTCGGACAGCGAGCGGGTGAAGGCGGTGATGGCGCCCTTGGTTGAACTGTAGTCGAGCAGCTCCTTTGAACCCTGGTACATGGTGACCGAGGTGCAGTTGATGATGGCCGCGCCCTCCTTGAAATGCGGCCGCGCCGCCTGGACGAGGAAAAACATCCCGAAGATGTTGGTCTGGAACGTGCGCCGTAGCTGTTCCTCGGTAATGTCGGTGATGTCCTTGTCGGGATGCTGCTCGCCGGCATTGTTGACCAGGATGTCGATTTTGCCGAACGCGCTGAGCGTCTCGGCGACGATCCGCTCCGAAGTTTCCTTTTCTCCGATATCACCCCGAATGGTGATCGCCTGGCGGCCTTCGGCCTCGACGATGCGCTTCGTCTCGGCGGCGTCGTCATCTTCGCACAGATAAGCGATCGCGATGTCGGCGCCCTCCCGGGCATAGAGAGCCGCCACCGCCCGCCCGATCCCGCTGTCAGCACCGGTTATGATCGCGACCTTGCCAGCGAGGCGATCGGAACCCTTGTAGCGCGGTTGCCACTCTGGCCGCGGATCGAGACCGCTCTCGCGACCCGGAAGCGCATCTTCGTGAATCATCCCCTGGGTATCGCTCATGGACATCTCCTTCTCACAAGAGAACTCGCCCACCGCGGATCGGTTCTTCGCCTTGGCGACGAAGCGAAACATTAGGAACCCAGGCGCCGGCACAGGATGGAGGAAGCCACCGGCACGCCGACGCGGCGAGGAGCAGTCATCGCGAGAAATCATCCCGGGCAACGCCGTTCATAGTCGCGCGTTCTCGTCCCGTGCCTTCAAACAGGCGAGGAACCCATCCTGCCCGGACGCGTGTCGGGAAGGCAGATCAGCAGGAGATTATCGCATGACCGACATCGTCTTCGTCCACGGCATGTTCCAGAACCCCAAGAGCTGGGAGAACTGGATCCGTATGTTCAGCGACAAGGGGTACAATTGCCACGCCCCGGCCTGGCCGCTGCATGAAGGTGATCCGCGCTCGCTGCGCGACAATCCGCCGCCGGGTTTGGGCGAACTTCGCCTCAAGGATGTCATCGCATCTATCGAGGCTACGGTGCGTGGCCTCGACCGCCCGGTGATGATCGGCCATTCGGTGGGCGGTCTCATTACCCAGATCCTGTTGAGCCGGGGATTGCTCTCGGCCGGGGTGGCGATCGATTCCGTCGCGCCCAACGCCATGGTCGACTTTGACTGGGGCTTTCTCAAGAACAGCGCGATTATCGCCAATCCGCTGAAGGGTGACGAACCGATCTACATGGATGCCAAGACATTCCACGGCGCTTTCGCCAACAGTTTGAGCGAAGAGGAGGCAGCGCGCGCGTTCGAAGCGACAGCAACGCATGACAGCCGCAATATCCTGCGCGACTGTATGGGCGAGGATGGCCGGATCGATCTCGACGCGCCGCACGCGCCCTTGCTGATGATCGGCGGTGAGGAGGACGAGATCATCCCGGCGCATCTGACCGAGAAGAACCACAGCGCCTATAAGGATGAGGGGAGCGTTGCGGAGTTCGTGTCCTTTCCTGGCCGGAGCCACTTCATCTGCAACGAGCTCGGCTGGGAAGAGGTCGCGCAGACGGCGCTCCAGTTCATCGAGCGCAACGGCGTCCGTGCCGGATCTGGCGCCCGCAGTATTGAACCGATGTGATTTGCCGGGTGAGGGGCTGTCTGGTTGAGATCGGCCCTTGCATTGTCCGACGGTTGCGGAGGGCCGGGCGAGCCCTTCCGCCGATTATCAAGGACGCCCCTTGGTGCCTCTCAGGATAGCCGCGCGATCGTGACCATCCGGACGAGGTCGGACAAGGTCTTTGCCTGCATTTTCATCATGACATTGGCGCGGTAGACCTCGACCGTCCTCGCGCTGATCTCCAGGTCATAGGCGATCGCCTTGTTAGCCTGGCCCGCGACGAGGCCGTCCATGACCTCGCGCTCGCGCGGGCTGAGCGTGGCGATGCGGTCGAGGATGGCCTGCCTTTCCGCGGCGGAGGCGGCATCTCCCGCGGTGCGAGCCAGCGCGTTGCGGATCGCGCTCAGCATGACCTCGTCATCGAAAGGCTTTTCGATGAAGTCCGCCACGCCGGCTTTCATGGCCTGGATCGCCAGCGGGACGTCGGCGTGGCCGGTCACGACGATGACAGGGACTCCTGCGCCTCCGTGCTGCAGCTTTTCGGCCAGCTCGATGCCGGTCATCCCCGGCATGCGCACGTCGGTCACGAGGCAGGCGCCTGCGAGGGGCGGCGATGATTTGAGAAAAGCGTCTGCCGAAGCATAGGAGCGCACCCGTATCCCGGCTACATCGAGGAGAAATTCCAGTGAATGCCGGACGCTATCGTCGTCATCGATCACATAAACGATTGGGTCACTCGCCATCGCCTGGCCCTTCCTTGTCCTCCTTGGGCAGCGTGAAGCCGAACACGGCCCCGCCCCCTTCATGAGATTCTGCCCAGATGCGCCCGCCATGGGCCTCGACGATCGTGCGCGAGATCGACAGGCCTACACCCATGCCGGTGCGTTTCGTGGTGATGAATGGTTGAAACAGCCGGTCGGCCACATCGGCCGCGATGCCCGGGCCGGTATCGGCGACCGTCACCCGCGCCATGTCGGCGTCGGCCGGCGCGATGGCGATGGTCAACGCACGTGGCCCCGACCCATTCCCGGCCATGGCGTCGATGGCATTGCGAACGAGGTTGAGCACCACCTGCTGGATTTGCACCTTGTCCGCGAGCACGAGATCGATCTCTGGGCTGAAGTCATGCTGGACGCGTATCCCATGCTCCTTGGCGCCGACGAGCGCCAGCGCGCTCGCCTCCTCGACAAGCTTCGGCAGGCTTTCGACCGCTCGTTCGGTTTCGCCGCGCGCGACGAAATCGCGCAGCCGGCGGATGATTTCCCCGGCTCGCAGCGCCTCGGCGGCGGCGCGGCCGACCGCATCAATAACCCGGTCGTTGCGACCCTCATCGCGTTCGAGCAGCATCTTGCTGCCCTTGAGATAGTTGGCGATGGCGGAGAGGGGCTGGTTCAGTTCATGGGCGAGGGCCGAGGCCATTTCACCCAGGGCGGTCAGCCGCGAGACGTGAACGAGTTCGCTCTGCAGTTCCTGCAGCCTCGCCTCGGCATGCTGGCGCTCGGTGAGATCGCGGACGAAGCCGGTGAAGAACCGCTGCCCGTTGGCCTGCACTTCGCCGACGGCGAGTTCGAGCGGAAAGGTCGATCCGTCGCGACGTTCGCCTACGACGACGCGGCCCTTGCCGATGATGCGGCGCTCTCCCGTCTGGTAGTAGCGATCCAGATAGCCATCATGGGCTGCGCGGTAGGGCTCGGGCATCAGGAGCCGCACGTTGCGGCCCGCGATGTCCTGCGCCTTCCAGCCGAACATCCGTTCCGCCGCGGGGCTGAAGTCGCGAATGAGTCCCGCAGCATCGATCACCACCATGGCGTCGGGGACGGTGTCGAGGATCGAGCGCAGATGGGCTTCTCGGCTGGCGAGGCCGGCAGCGGCCTCGTCCGAAGCAAGTCGGGCTCGCTGAAACCACTCGCCCCCTAGCGCGATGGCGAGCCCGATCGCCACGAAGGCCACCGCGGCAATCACGCTGCCTTCCTCGATCGGGCCTGTCAGGTGGTCGCACCACAGGCCGGCGGCTGCGCCGGCCAGCGAAGCCATCGCGCCGACGCGAAGGCCTGACAGGGCGCTGGCGGCGACCACGCCCGGGACGAAGAAGATGAAGGTCGCGCGTGCGCCGAGCTGATCGGCAAACAGCAGCCGCACCGCGAGGCCGCCGGCGATCGCGAGCAGCGCGACGCCCAGGGCAGCGGGCAGGGCGAGCCGCGGCAGGAGCCGGCTTGCACCATCGCTGCGAGCCACCTCCGGTAAGTCCCTTAGGGGCGCTGCGGTAGGGACATCATCCAAATTTTCGTCCTTCCTTTCCCCGTCTACTTACGGCCCATCAGCGGCGCCCCGTCAATCGCGTCGCCATTGGAGACACGACAATGACTGCACCGTTCATCGATCTGGGCGTTCACCATAAGGCCAGCGGACTCTCCGACAAGGTCGCGCTCGGCTTCACCAAGGTCCTGCGCTGGTGCGCGGACACCTTTTTCGCCCAGCGCTACGGTCACCGGGCCGTCGTGCTCGAGACCGTCGCCGCGGTGCCCGGCATGGTCGGTGCGACGATCAACCACCTCGCCTGCCTGCGCCGCATGTGTGACGACAAGGGCTGGATCAAGACGCTCATGGACGAGGCCGAGAATGAGCGCATGCACCTCATGACCTTCATCGAGATTTCCAAGCCGACCTGGTTCGAGCGGGCCGTGATCATCGGCGTGCAATGGGTGTTCTATGTGTTCTTCTTTGCTCTCTATCTCTTGAGCGCCAAGACGGCCCACCGCGTCGTCGGCTATTTCGAGGAAGAGGCGGTGATCAGCTACACGCACTATCTCGCGGAAATCGACGAGGGCCGCAGCGCCAATGTGCCGGCGCCCGAGATTGCCAAGCGGTACTGGGGGCTGCCCGAGGAGGCCACCTTGCGCGACGTGGTGCTGGTCGTCCGCGCCGACGAGGCGCACCACCGCGACGTCAACCACGGCTTCGCCAATGAACTGGGCGGGTTGCCGGTTGGAGCCGTCGCGCAGTGCCCGCCCCACGCCGAGCTCGTCCCCAACTGGAAGAAGGCCGCCTGAGCCTCGGCCTGACTGCGGAAGGACATGACATGGTCTTGGATCGCCCGGTCCTGCTGTTCGAAAGCGATCAGCCCGTCCTGTCCTCCCTGCAGTTCGCCCTGAGCCTCGAGGGGTTCCTGCCCGCGGATGGCAATGTGCCGGATGCGGACCCCGCGACGGCCGAATGCCTCGTCATCGACCAGCGATATCGCGCCGATGGGATCGGCTTTCTGCAGGATCTGCGGGACAAGGGCGTTGTCGTACCGGCAATCCTGCTGGCGACCAATCCCTCGCGGGAACTCCGGCGACGGATGAAGCCGCTCGGAGCAGTCCTGATCGAAAAGCCGCTGCTCGGCAACGAGCTCACTGATGCCCTCCTGACCATCATCGCTTCCTCCAAGGCCGCCTGACATGTCTGCTTGCTCTATCGACGAAACCGTCATCGACCTGCTCGTGCCTGCCTTCTATGCCCGCGTCCGGGCGGATGGGTTGCTCGGGCCGATCTTCGAGAGTGCCATCGACGACTGGCCCCATCATCTGGCGAAGCTGAAGGATTTCTGGTCGTCGGTGATGCTGGCAAGCGGGCGCTACAAAGGCCAGCCGATGCCCGCCCATATCCGTCACGAAAGGGCGTTGAGTAATGAGGCCTTTGCCCGCTGGCTCGCGATCTGGCGAGAGACCACGGACGAACTTCTCGCGCCGGCCGTCGCCAGGGCGTTCCAGGAAAAGGCGGACCGTATCGCCCAAAGCCTTCAGCTAGGGATGCAGTTTTATCGCGAACGGAGCGCCGCATGACTGTCGCGATCCCAGCGAACGCCAAGTCCTACAAGCGCACCGCGACCTTTACCGAAACCACCATCCCGGCAGGCCTGCTGGGCGACCATTCGACCAAGGAGGGCACCTGGGGCCTCATCCGGGTAGAAAACGGCGCGCTTCGCTATGTGGTGACGGACGAGCGTCGGCCGCCTTCGGAGCGGATCCTCACCGCGGCCGGCGAGCCGGGCGTGGTCGAACCGACCATCCTGCACCATGTGGCGCCGGTGGGGCCGGTCCGCTTCCACGTCGAATTTCTAAGGATGGATTGATCGCCTGACCGGCACGTCCCCTCGTTCCCAACCTCGGTAGTTTATCAAGGAGTTCCCTGATGCGTACAGCCTCACCCGCCGCCATGGAGATCGTCAAGGCCACGGCCCCCGCTCTTGAGAAGCACGGCGTTGAGATCACCACGGCCATGTATGCCCGGCTGCTGCAGGATCCCGAGATCGCCGCCATGTTTGATCGGGCGGCGCAGGAAAGCGGGGAGCAGCCGCGCCGGCTCGCCGGCGCGATCCTGGCCTACGCAAGGAATATCGATAAGCTCCAGAACCTTGGGAGCGCCGTGCAGCGCATGGTCGCCCGGCACGTCGAGACCGGCGTCAGGCCCGAGCACTATCCCCATGTCGCGGCCGCTCTACTTCCGGCGATCCGTGAAGTTCTGGGCGCCGAAGTCGCCACGGACGACGTGCTGGCTGCCTGGGGCGAAGCCTACTGGATGCTTGCCGACATTCTCATCGCTGCCGAAACGCAGGCTTATGAAGAGGCCAGCGCCGCCTGATCGATAGCTTTGACACGGCCTATCCCGAGGTGACCGGCAGGAGAGCCTTACCACGTTGCGATATCGCGGGCCCTGGCCGCCGCTGTCGGACTCCTGCTGGTGATCCGGATCATAC
This sequence comes from Sphingobium xenophagum, assembly GCF_002288285.1. Classification (NCBI taxonomy): domain Bacteria; kingdom Pseudomonadati; phylum Pseudomonadota; class Alphaproteobacteria; order Sphingomonadales; family Sphingobiaceae; genus Sphingobium; species Sphingobium xenophagum. Next base: position 12,716 of record NZ_CP022747.1, read on the forward strand.
CAGCCAATAGGGCAAGCATCTCCCTATGGGGCCACCAGGGACCTTAAGGCCCGCTCGTGTCAGGTTCCGGAAGCGCCTTGCGTTTTCGTGAGGTCGACTGCGGGCAGGGCGTTCAATTGTTCCTTTGTCATCGTCGTCGAAAGGTCGGTGTCATTGCCCTTGCGAACGACCTGCAATCCGGCCACGGGAACGTGGACGAACTTGTCAGGATGGCTGTCCTCGATCTCGATCAGAAGCTGTGACACCGAGCCGTCCGCGCCGCGCACGAGCGACTTCACGTCTCCGAGTTCCACGCCGTTGCCGCCGACTAGGTCCGCTTCCAGCAATTGGACCTCGGTGAGACCGAGCGCGGCCGGAGTCGGGCCGGCGGCGGCCGCCGCCGCTTCGGCGTCGCGTTCGACCTTGTCCTCGGCGATATCACTGGGGGAATCGGCCCTGTTGCAACCTGTGATAAGGACAGCCGAGCAGGCCAGAGCGAACAAGGCGCGATTCATTAGTCTTCTCCGGATTTCAAACTGCCATCGCCATAGAAGGCGCTTGGGGCCTTACGGTTCCCTGATCCGCGGGCCGGCAACGCACCCATTCAGGCGGACGTAGGTGGATGTAAAAGGCGAAATGTTCTAGCTTCAGCAGCTTGGGGGGCGAACCGAAAGGAGCGTCGTGTGGCCGAGCCTGTTGCAGCCACGATCAGGAAGATCCTCGTGGCGACGGATCTTACCCCGCGATGCGATCGCGCCCTCGACCGCGCCGTCCAGTTGGCGAGGGAGAGCCAGGCCGAACTGGTGGCGGTTCATGTCATGGACGCGGCCGACCAGTCCGACTCGATGTTCGATCGGCGAGAGCGGTCCTGGCGGCGCGTGCCTGACCCCGCCGAACGGATGCGCTGGCGGTTGCAGCGCGACCTTGCCGAGGCGTTCGAAGGGATCAGGGTCATCGCGGCCCAGGGCGATCCGGCTGAACAGTTGGTTGCCCATGCACGCAGCGAAGCCTGCGATCTCATTGTGACAGGGGCGGCGAGCGCGATCGATGGGCCGGATCCTGTTCGGTAGCACCGTCAACCGCGTGGCTCGCGAGGTCGAGCAGCCGATCCTGGTCGTTCACGACCGCGCCTTCCGGCCTTATCGCGAGATCGTCGTGGCGACGGACTTTTCCGATGCGTCGATTGCGGGACTGCAGACTGCCTGGGACCTGTTTCCCCAAGCGGCATTTACGCTATTTCATGCCTATGACGTCCCCAGTGCCGCGCTCGCCGACGCGCGGCAGGACGGGCGCGCGCTTCTGACGATGCAAGAGGACATGATGGCGAAGGTTCGCGCCGATGACCGCCTCGACGCCCGTCTGGGCGGCAAGGTTTCGGTGGTGGCCGATTACGGCGCGCCCGAGGCCCTTCTCCCCGACTATGTAGAGGACCAGCGCGTCGATCTCACGGTCGTCGGCAGCCACGGACATGGCGCCCTGTTCGACGCGCTGATCGGCAGCACGGCCAAGCGTCTGGTCGAAGCGCTCGAGGGCGACCTTCTGATCGTGCGCCATTCTGCGGACGCGTGAGAAAAGGGCCGAGTCCATATTCGGCGGGGAGCCAGTCGCGCGCCGCCGTGTTTCACAGGAGGAAAGACCGTTCAGGCCGCTGCAGGGGATATGAGGGGGTGCAATCGGTTTTGATATCAACCAAGCGCGCCTGGCGCCCGGGACAGGTCATGATCCGACATCGGCGGCACCAGGGTCGCGCCTTGCGGGAAGGGGAGGGGTTGGTCTCGTGATCAAGCCGCACCTTCTCTACCTGGTGCTCGCCTTGCCGTTTCTCGCGAGCCTGGCCGCAGCCTTTCTACCCTCGGTGACCCGCAATCTGGCTTCGAGCTTGGCAGGGGTCGTCACCCTGCTGGCGATCGGGGCGCTCCTCAGCTTCTATCCGGCCGTATCGCAAGGGGACGTGGTGCGCATCGACCAGCCCTGGCTGCCGTCCCTCGGGCTCGATCTGGTCCTGCGTCTGGACGGCTTTACCTGGCTGTTCGCGCTGCTGGTTCTCGCGATCGGAGCCTTGGTCGTTCTCTATGCGCGCTATTACATGTCGCCGGACGATCCGGTGCCGCGCTTCTTCAGCTTTCTGATGGCCTTCATGGGCTCAATGCTGGGCATCGTGTTGTCGGGCAATCTCATCCAGACCATATTCTTCTGGGAGCTCACCAGCCTCTTTTCCTTTCTCCTCATCGGCTATTGGCATCACAACCAGAGCGCGCGCGACGGTGCGCGCATGGCGCTTATAGTGACGGCCACGGGCGGCGTCTGCCTGCTCCTGGGCTTTCTGCTTATCGGGCACATCGCCGGCAGCTATGATCTTGAGGTCGTCCTCTCCTCGGGCGGATTAATCCGCGCCCATCCCCTTTATCTTCCCGCGCTCGTGCTGGTGCTGATCGGCGCCTTTACGAAAAGCGCGCAGGTCCCGTTCCACTTCTGGCTGCCACATGCGATGGCGGCGCCCACCCCGGTCTCGGCCTATCTCCATTCCGCGACGATGGTGAAGGCCGGCATCTTCATACTCATCCTGCTCTGGCCGGTGCTGGCCGGCACGCAGGCCTGGTATCTGATCGTCGCGACCACAGGCCTTGCCACATTGCTGGTCGGGGCCTGGGCCGCGATCTTCCAGCATGATCTCAAGGGCCTGCTCGCCTATTCGACCATCAGCCATCTCGGGCTCATCACGCTGCTTCTGGGGCTCGGCAGTCCGCTCGCGGCTGTGGCGGCGATCTTCCACACCGTGAACCACGCGACCTTCAAGGCGTCGCTGTTCATGGCGGCAGGGATCATCGACCATGAAACGGGCACACGCGATCTGCGGCGGCTGAGCGGCCTCTTTCGCTGCATGCCGGTCACCGCGACGCTGGCAATGGTGGCGGCGGCGGCGATGGCCGGCGTGCCGCTGCTCAACGGCTTCCTGTCGAAGGAGATGTTCCTGGCCGAGGCGCTCGGGGCGCATAGCGGCACCTTGCTCGACAAGGCGCTGCCGGTGCTGGCGACGCTCGCCAGCATGTTCAGCGTGCTTTATTCGGTGCGCTTCATCCACCAGACCTTCTTTGGCCCGCCGCCCAGCGACCTGCCGCACCAGCCTGGCGAGGCGCCCCACTGGATGCGGCTGCCAATCGAGGTGCTTGTGCTGCTTTGCCTGGTCGTGGGCGTCGCGCCTGCCGCGACGATTGGCCCGCTGCTCGGTGACGCCGCTCGCGCCGTGCTGGGCGCGCGCACGCCGGCTTATGACCTTGCCGTCTGGCATGGCTTCACCTTGCCCCTGCTTATGAGCGGGATCGCACTGGCCGGCGGCCTCCTGCTCTACCGGGTCTTCGGACGGCGGCTCAACAGTGTCGAAGCCTCCCCTGTCATCGGCCATCTGAAAGGACACCGCCTGTTCGAGCGGACGCTGACCGGTCTTATTCAGGGTGCGCGGTCCGCCTATGGGGCGATCAGCTCGGGCCGGCTGCAGGTGCAACTGCGCCTCCTCATCGTGACCGCGCTCTGTGCCGGCGCCTTGCCGGTCTTCCTCCTGGGCTATAGCGCCGGGACCGCGCCGCGCACGCTTCTGAATCCCATATTCGCTCTGCTCTGGCTGATCGGCGGAGCCGCTGCGATCGGCGCGGCCAACCGCGCGAAGTTCCATCGTCTGGCGGCCCTCGTCATGGTCGGCGTCGCCGGGCTCATGACCTGCGTCAGCTTCATCTGGCTCTCGGCGCCGGATCTTGGACTCACACAGCTGCTGGTCGAGACCGTGACCCTGGTCCTTCTCCTGCTTGGGCTGCGTTGGCTTCCGCTGCGCCGTCCGGACGTCTGGCCGGGCGCGCAGACACCGCTCGCCGTTCGTCTGCGCCGCGGCGGCGACCTGCTGTTGGCAGGCATAGGGGGCGTCGGCATGGCGGCGCTATCCTATGCGACGATGACGCGCGCGCCGCCCGAAGGCGTCGGACGCTTTTTCCTGGAGCAGGCCTATCCCGGCGGCGGCGGCAAGAATGTGGTCAACGTCATCCTTGTCGATTTCCGCAGTTTCGACACCCTGGGCGAGATCACGGTGCTGTCGATCGTTGCTGTGACCATTTTCTCGCTGCTGCGCCGCTTCCGACCCGCTGCGGAAAGCGTCGAAGCGCCCGACCAGCAGAAGGTCCAGAATGCCTTCGACGACGCGGGCGCGGAGCGGGAGCGAGGCGACACGGCGCGCCACTATCTCATGGTCCCTCGGGTCCTCATGGAATGGCTGTTTCCGATAATCGTCACGTTCGCGCTCTATCTCCTGATGCGCGGCCACGACTGGCCGGGCGGCGGCTTCGCGGCGGGGGTGACCGCTTCCATCGCACTCATCATCCTTTATATGGCGGGTGGCACGCGCTGGGTGGAAGCGCGGCTCAATGTGCAGCCGCTGGTCTGGATCAGCGCGGGCCTGGTCTGTGCGGTAGCGACCGGCGCCGGAGCGCTCCTGTCCGGCGCGCCATTCCTCACCACCTATTTTCAGTATTTCGAGGTGCCGCTGACAGGCGCGGTGCCGGTGGCGAGCGCGCTGCTGTTCGACATTGGCGTGTTCATGGTGGTGGTGGGGACAACGGCGCTGATCCTGATCGCGCTTGCCCATCAATCGATCCGCGCGCCTCGGTCGCGTCCAGCGGCCGGGTCTTCGCCCGAGGATCCTGCCGAGGGTGAGAGTTGATGGAGGCGGTGCTGGCCCTTGCGATCGGCATCCTCGTCGCCAGCGGCCTGTGGCTGCTGTTTCGCCCGCGCACGTTCCAGGTGGTGCTCGGACTGTCGCTCCTCTCCTATGCGGTCAATCTCTTCATCCTGGCCGCAGGTCGGCTGCGAACCGACGCACCGCCGATCCTGGACGGCAAGGCCGTCGATCCGGCGCTTTATGTCGATCCCGTGCCCCAGGCCCTGGTGCTGACGGCTATCGTCATTTCGTTCGCCACGACGGCGCTGCTCCTGGTGGTGTTGCTTGCCGCGCGCGGCCTGACCGGAACCGACCACGTCGACGGCGAGGATGAAGAGCCATGAGCGCGGCCCCCCTCTGGCTCCAGCATCTGCCCGTCCTGCTCGTCGTCCTGCCGATCGTGGCCAGCGCGCTGCTGCTGGCGGTGGCCGAGCGGCGACGCAGGCTCAAGCGGGCGATCAGCCTCGTGACGGCTGTCACCATGGTCGCCGTCGCGGGGCTGCTGGTGCTGAGCTGCGATGGACAAGTGGGGGCGGCACCGGGGGGCCGCAGGTCTACCGTCTTGCCGACTGGCCGGCGCCCTTTGGCATCGTTCTGGTGGCGGACCGCCTTTCGGCCCTGATGGTCCTCCTGACCGATCTCTTGGGAGTGACGGCGCTGGTCTATGCGCTGGCGCGGTGGGACCGCTCGGGTCCGCGTTTCCATGCGCTGTTTCTGCTGCTGCTGGCTGGGATCAACGGCGCCTTCCTGACCGGCGACATCTTCAATCTCTTCGTATTCTTCGAGGTGCTGCTGGCCGCGTCCTATGGCTTGATCTTGCATGGCTCGGGGGAGGAGCGCACGCGGGCGAGCCTTCACTATATCACGATCAATATCGCGACATCGCTGCTGTTCCTGGTCGGGGTCGCGATGATCTACTCAGTGACAGGATCGCTCAACATGGCCGACATCGCGGTGAAGACCCCGCAGGTCGCGCGCGGGGATCTCATGCTGCTCGAGGCGGGCGCCGCGGTGCTGGGCGTTGCCTTTCTCGTCAAGTCGGGCATCTGGCCGCTCAACTTCTGGCTGCCGCGCACCTATGCGGCGGCGGCGCCGCCTGTCGCTGCGGTTTTCGCGATCATGACCAAGGTCGGGGTCTACATCATCCTGCGGCTCAGCTCTTTACTATTCGGCGAAGGGTCGGGCGCGGCGGTGGCTTTGCCGATCATGCGCTGGTTCTCCTGGGCTTCGCGACGATGCTGTTCGGAACTTTGGGCATTCTGGCGACCCGCCAGTTGACCCGGGTCGCGGGTCACTATGTGCTGGTGTCTTCAGGTACGCTGATCGCGGCGATCGGGCTGGGCGGTCAGGCGCTGGTGGCGGCGCTGCTCTTCTATCTGGTGAGCTCGACGCTCGCGGTGGGCGCGCTCTACCTGCTCATCGAACCGGTGGAGCGCAATGCCGACGAGGAGGATCTGATCGCGGGAATCGCCGAACCCGTATTCGACGACGAATATGTGGGCGCGGTCAGCGAGGAGACGGACGAGGTCGGGATTATAATACCGGGCACGATCGCGGTCCTGGGCGGCGCTTTCATCTTCTGCACGCTCCTTCTTGCCGGTCTGCCGCCTCTTTCCGGTTTCATCGCCAAGTTCGCGATCATTTCCACCCTGTTCGACCAGGACGCCATTTCCCCCTCCGCGTGGACGCTTGCCGGCCTGATCATCCTTTCGGGTCTCGCGACGCTGGTCGCCATGACCCGCGCCGGCATCGATCTTCTCTGGACGCCGGGCGAGGATGCGCCAGCCCGCCTGAGCGTGATCGAGGTTGTCCCGATCGGGCTGCTGCTGGCAATCTGCCTGTCCCTCATGGTCGCGGCGGGTCCGATTTACCGCTATGTCGAGACGACCGCCGGGGGGCTGGGTGCGCCACGTGCCTATATCGAGGCGGTGATGGGATCTCACGCGGGCGCGCCGCGATGATCGGGCGTCTCTTCCCCTATCCGCTTCTGGCGGCGGCAGTTTGTCTCCTGTGGATCCTTCTGAGCGGCGTCTCTGCGGGGCAATGCCTTCTGGCTGCAGCGGCGGCGCTGCTCGTGCCGCAGGTGATGCGGCCTCTCGGGCCAGCGTCGGCCCAGATCCGGTGGGGGAGGGCGGTGCCGCGCCTCGTCGGCCTGGTGCTGCTCGATATCCTGCGCTCCAATCTGGCGGTCGCGCGCATCGTTCTGTTCGGTTCGCGGCGGCGGCGGTCGGGGTTCATTGAAGTGCCGCTCGAACTGCGTAATCCCTATGCGCTTACCACTCTGGCGGTCATCATCACGGCGACGCCCGGCACCATCTGGCTTCAGCATGACCCCGATCGGCAGACAGTCCTCATCCATGTCCTCGACCTGAAGGACGAGGCGGACTGGATCGCGCTCATCAAGGGCCGCTATGAGCGCCTCCTGAAGGAGATTTTCGTTTGAGCCACCTCCTCCTGGGCCTGGCGATCACTGCAGCCCAAATCCTTCTGGGCCTGGCCATGGCCTGCGCAAGCTTCCGGATTCTACGTGGACCGCGCGCGCAGGACCGGGTGCTGGGCCTCGACGCGCTTTATCTGGCCGCAATGCTGCTCTTGCTTACATACGGCATCCAGACCGGACGCACCCTGTTCTTCGAGGCCGCGTTCATTATCGCCTTGCTGGGCTTTGCGGGAACCGTGGCATTGGCGAAATTTCTGATGCGCGGCGAGGTGATCGAATGATCCAGGCGCCTGACCTTCCGCCCTGGGCGGCCTTGATCGTGGGTATCTGCCTGCTGCTCGGCGCGAGTGTCACGCTTATCGGCACGGTCGGCCTCGTGCGGATGAAGACCTTTTATGAGCGCCTCCATCCGCCGACGCTCGGCCCGACGCTGGGCACGGCCTTCATCCTCATGGCGTCCATCACCTGTTTTTCCGCGATGCAGTCCAGGCCCGTTGTGCATGAGATCCTCATTGCGGTGTTCGTGACTTTGACGACGCCGCTGACCCTCATGCTGCTGGCCCGTGCCGCCCTCTATCGTGACCGGCTGGCAGGCGACATGTCCGTGCCGGGCGACGATCACAACGGGCCATCTTCGCCCGCTGTCACGCGGGATGCACAGGGATCGCCTCCTCCAAACTGAGATCGGTCGGCTTTGCAGCGAAGCAGCAACACTGGGCGCCGGATGTCTGGAAGGCTCGTCAACCGGCCGTTCGATCTTGACCGAGGCAATCGGCAGGAGAGCCTTAACCAAGTTGCGATATCGCGAGTCCATGGCCGTAGCTGTCCGACTTCTCCGCGTTTCTGTGCCACGGCAGTATCTTTGGCCGCTCCTGTCGCTGCTCAGCGTATGCTTCGGTTTCATCTTCCTTCTCATTTTCCTGAGCACTCGTGCCCAGGATGCTCAGCAGCTCGAGCGGGAGCGGCAAGCGCTCGGGGGCGTGTTCGCCACCGCTTCCGCGATGGTGCAGCACGATCTGCAGGATTACGCCAAATGGGACGATGCCGTGCGTCACATCGGCTCGAGGTTCGATGCGGCCTGGATGGATGACAATGTCGTGGCCTATCTGGGCCGCACCCAGGGATATTCCGACATCTTCGTGCTCGGCGCGGACGATCGGACCCTTTACAGCTTTAACGACCGGAAGATCGCCGCGAAGACCGCTCACCTGCGTCTTGGCGCCGACTTCGTCCGCTCGATCGCCGAAGTGCGGCGCTTGCCGGCTGAGGGCAGCCCGATCGTCAGTGGCTTCACGCGCTCGGGCCAGCAGATCATGGTCTATGCCACGGCCGCCGTGGTGCCTCTGACGGGTAAGATCGCCGCACCCCCAGGGCCGACCCGCCTTCTGGTGATCGCCCGGCGCGTCGACGAGGCGTTTTTGGCGGACCTCACGCGCGAACTCAATGTCCACGATGTACGAATGACGCTGGAAAACCGGACAGCGGGAATGGACGCCATCGCCATCAAGGGCCGGTCGGGCGAACGGATCGCCTGGCTGGAATGGCGGTCGCATCACCCGGGTGAATCGCTGAGGCAGCATCTGGTGCCGGCGATCCTGGCGGTGGCTTTCGTCGCCTTTGTGGCTGCCGGCCTAATTCTTCGCCGGGGCGGCCAGTCGATCGAGGCTTTGCGCGCAAGCGAGCTTCTTGCCCGGCATCTGTCGGATCACGATACCTTGACCGAACTGCCCAATCGCCGCGCGCTAGGGGAGCGGCTGGGCGAGCTTGTCGCGGCAAGGCAAGGACTGGCCCTGCTGTTCCTCGATCTCGACGGGTTCAAGGACGCCAATGATGTCTACGGCCATAGTGCCGGCGATCTCCTGCTCAAGGAAGCCGCCGGTCGCCTGAAGGCCGCGGCGGGGGAGGCCTTCATCGCGCGCGCGGGCGGCGACGAGTTTGCCGTTCTCTTGGGATCGCCATCGCCTGGCGTGGCGGCCGAGACATGCGAGGCCATTCTCGAAGCGTTCTCGACGCCGTTCAAGGTTGGCGCCTACAGCATCACAATCGGGACCAGTATCGGCTATTTCGAGAGCGACACATCCTGCGATAGCGCGGAAGAGTTCATTCGCAAGGCGGACGTTGCCATGTATGCCGCCAAGGATGCGGGCAGGAACTGCGCGCGGGTCTACCACCCCTCGCTCGACGAAGGCCATGAAAGGCGCCAGCGGCTCGAGCAGGATCTCAAGCGCGCGGTCGAGAACGAAGAGATCTACGTCCGCTATCAGCCGATCGTCGATGCCCAGTCGGGCGAGGTCGTCGCCGTCGAGGCGCTGGCGCGCTGGTCTCATCCCGTCCATGGCGATGTCCCGCCGGACGTGTTCATTCCTATCGCCGAGATCAGCGGGCTGATCAACGCGATCGGCCGCCAGGTGCTTCTCCATGCCTGCCGGGAAATGCGCGAGACCGGGCTTGATCTGGCCGTTAACCTGTCGCCGGCGCAATTCTGGGATGGCAATCTTTACGACGAGGTTCAGCAGGTCCTGGAACGGACCAGGTTTCCTCCCGAGCGGCTGGAGCTGGAAATCACCGAAAGCCTGCTGCTGCGCCGTCCCCAGGTCGCGGCGGCTGTGATCGACCGGCTGCGCTCACTCGGTATCCGCATGGCGCTCGACGACTTTGGTACCGGGTTTGCGAGCATCGCCTATCTCCAGCAACTCACGATCGACCGGCTCAAGATCGACAGGTCGTTCCTTGCTCCGCTGGAATCGGAGCCTGATATGCGAGAGGTTCTGGTCTCCATCGTCGGCCTGGCGAAGGCCTATCGTCTTGAAGTCTGCGCCGAAGGGATCGAGACACCGGGACAGGCGCAGCTTGCGCGCCTCGCGGGCTGCGGACGCTTGCAGGGCTGGCTGTTCGGGCGCCCCCAAGCCGCGAGCGCCTTCCAGGCTGTGGCCTTGCGGGCTTAGGAGCGCGAGGAAGCGGTCGGCCGGTCAACGACCACGCTCGAAATCAATCAGTAAGGGGTGGAACGATCTTGTTGGCCTGGGCGCGCTGAATTGCACATTCCCGGGCGAGAAAGTCGACCAGCGCTCGTACCGATGGCAGAAGGCCGCGCCGCGACGGAAAGACCGCATGGACTATGCCGGCCTGTGGTCTCCAGTCCGGGAGTATGTGCGTTAGCCGTCCGGACTTAACGTCGTCCCAGATAAAAATCGTCGGTAGCTGTACCGCGCCCGCCCCCGCTATCGCCGCTTCCCGCAACACCGCCATGTCGTCGGTAACCAGCCGGGGGGAGTGGGGGACTGTCGCTAATTGACACACCCTACATCGAGCAGGTCGATGCACAGCGTGCCTTGCTGGGCGTCGAGCTGTCGCTGGTGCAGGTAAGGACCGATGAACTCACGACGCTGGTCGGACTTTATCAGGCCTTGGGCGGTGTACCGGAATGAATACGCGAAGACTTTCGGGACTGCGGCTTCAAAAAGCCGCTATCCCATCAAGATCGGGTAGAGGTACTCATTCCCCTTGTGCTGCAGATCGTCCAATTTCACGCATTCTCGAGGAAAACCAAAGGCCCGGGGCGCACCCAACATGAAAGTGATGAGCACTGTGATTATTGGGAAATTCTGGTTTCACTGCCCTCATAACGCCAGCTTTGCGCCCCACATCCGGCCGTTCGGCCTTGTCGCCGACGATTCCGAAAGCCGCCATTCGCTTCGCCAACGCTCAACTGGTTCAGGCCCGACATTGCGCTCACGGCCCAACAGGCGTGGCCACAATTATGTTCGGAGTGCAGCAATCAGGGCGTCCCGAGCCATGGCCACGCGCGGGTGTCGCAGCGATGAGCGTGCCCAGACGAGGTAGTAAGCGTTGCGCGGCACCGTGATCGGGGCGGGGATCTCGATCAGCGTGCAAGAAGCGCGTTCGCTGCGGGTGAGATAGCCGGGCAGCACCGTCCAGCCGAGGCCCGCGCGCAATCCCGACCGTAGCACCCGCAGATCGGGCGCGGTCAAGGCTGGCTGGCTGGTCAGCTCGATCTGGTTTGCCTCGAGCCAGGTCCGCAGCAGCGGCCGGTCAAGATCGTAGGCGAGGTGGACCGTCCGGTTGAGCCCGTCGGCAAGCGGCAATTCGGCAATCCGCATAGCCACGGCGGGCGAGGCTACGGCGCGCAGGTGCTCTTCGCCCAGCACATGAAAGGCCAACCGCGCATCTTCGGGTTGCGAGGCGGTGACGGCCAGGTGCACCTTGTCTTCGAGCAGCAAGGCATAGAGCGCCTCGCGTCCGCCGATATGCAGGCGCAGGTCAAGCCCTGCTTCCAGCAGCGGGGCCAGCCGGGGCGTGATCATCTCCCCCAGCAGGTCCGACGGCGCGGCGATGTGGACCGTGCCCGAGATGCGCGACGATCGGGCCCGCGCGCTGGCCAGTGCCGATTCCGCCGTGTCGAGGCTGCTTCCGATCGAAGCCGCGAGATCGTCGGCAATCGCTGTTGGTCGAACACCCCGCGAATGGCGATCGAACAAGGGACGGCCCAATTGCGCCTCGAGCGATGCGATGTGCTGCGACGCCGCCGGTTGGGTGATGCCGATTGCCCGGGCCGCCTCGCTCAGCGAACGACGGCGGTAGACTTCAACGAAGGTGCGCAACTGCAGGAGGGACATTGCGGTTCCATAAGCGGATTTATGGCCGTCCGCCATTCCCGCTGGATTTCATGATGCCGTTCCCTGCGTATCTAAGCCGCCGAAAGGAACGATCGAATGCAAAATCGCCGCCAATGCTGCAAGCCCTCACCGCTGTCCTGGTGGCGGGCGCGGCGCCGGCGGGTGCGTTTGCTCGTGTTCCCGACATCACTAGAAAAGGACAACTGACGATGACCCGCATTCTCATGGTGGCCACCTCCGCCGACCGCATGACTCCCGGCACCGAACCGACGGGTGTCTGGCTCGAGGAACTCACCACCCCGTACTACGCGTTCCGCGATGCGGGCGCCGAGGTGACGCTGGCCTCGATCAAGGGCGGCGCCATCCCCGTCGACCAGCGCAGCGTCAACGCCGACGGCGAGAACGACGCTTCGGTCGAGCGCTATCTGAAGGACGAGGCCCTGAAGGCCGAGGTTGCCAGCACCCCTGTATTCACAAGCATCGATCCCGCCGGCTACGACGCGCTGTTCCTGCCCGGCGGCCACGGCACCATGTTCGATTACCCCGGCAGCGACGAACTGGCGCGCCTGGTCGAACGCTTCGACCGCGAAGGCAAGATCGTCGCCGCCGTCTGCCATGGACCGGCAGGGCTGGTCTCGGCGAAGAAGGCCGATGGCACGCCCTTCGTCGCCGATCGCCGTGTCGCGGGCTTCACCGACAGCGAGGAACGCGCGGTCGGCCTCGATCAGGCGGTGCCGTTCCTGCTCGAAACGCGCCTCAAGGAACTTGGGGGCAAGCACGAGGGCGGCCCCGATTTTGCCCCCTTCGCCCTGCGCGACGGCAATCTGGTGACCGGCCAGAACCCCGCCAGCGCTACCCGCACCGCGGAGCTGGTGATGGAAGCCCTCAAGGACAAGGTCGCCTGATCATGCGCTATCTCCACACCATGCTGCGCGTCGCCGATCCCGAGGCGGCGATCCGGTTCTTCACGCTGCTGGGTCTAAAGGAGACCCGGCGCATGGAGAACCAGGCCGGGCGTTACACGCTGATCTACCTTGCCGCCGACGAGGATTTCCGCGGCGACGGCGAGCAGGGCGAAGCCGAGGTCGAGTTGACGTACAACTGGCCGCCCGAGGACGGCAGCCCTGCCGAGAAATACACGGGCGGCCGAAACTTCGGGCACCTCGCCTACGGGGTCGACGACATCTACGAAACGTGCGCGCGGCTGCAGGCGGGCGGCGTGACGATCAATCGCCCCCCGCGTGACGGATACATGGCGTTCGTCCGCTCGCCGGACGGGATATCGATCGAACTGCTGCAGAAGGGCGAACACAAGGCTCCGGCCGAACCCTGGGCCTCCATGCCCAACACAGGCGAATGGTGATGGCGAATTTGTTCGAACCGATTGAGGTTGGCGGGCTGCGGCTCGCCAACCGCATCGTCATCGCGCCGATGTGCCAGTATTCGGCAGTCGACGGCGCGATGACCGACTGGCACCAGATGCATCTCGGCCAGTTGGCGCTCTCGGGCGCGGGCGCGCTGACGATCGAGGCGACCGCGGTCAGCCCGGAAGGGCGCATCACCTACGGTGACGTCGGCCTGTACGATGACCGTACCGAAGCGGCGATGCGAAGCGTGCTCGAAAGTGTGCGCCGTTGGTCGGACATGCCGCTGATCATCCAGCTGGCCCATGCCGGCCGCAAGGCGAGCTGCGCCAAGCCGTGGCAAGGCGGAACGCAGATCGCCCCCGATGCGGAGAATGGCTGGCAGACCGTGGCACCCAGCGCCATTCCCTTCTCTCCGGACGACCATCCCCCTGTCGAACTGGACACGGCGGGGCTTGCCCGCATCCGGGGCGCCTTTGCCGACGCCGCCCGCCGCGCCGGCAGGCTGGGCATCGAAGCCATCCAGATCCACGTCGCGCATGGCTATCTGCTCCACGAGTTTCTTTCGCCGATCTCCAACCGGCGCGGCGATGAATACGGCGGCAGTCTCGACAACCGGATGCGGTTCCCGCTCGAAGTGTTCGATGCCGTGCGCGAGGCGTTTCCGGCCGACCGCCCGGTCACCGTTCGCGTTTCGGGTACCGATTGGGTCGAAGGCGGCTGGACGGCGGAAGAAACCGCACGGTTTGCGCAGGAACTGGAGCGGCGCGGTTGTTCGGCGATCCACGTGTCCAGCGGCGGCCTCGACCCGCGCCAGCAGATCCCTGTCGGCCCCGGCTATCAGGTGCCGCTGGCGCGGACGGTCAAGGACGCGGTTGCCATGCCTGTCGCGGCGGTCGGAATGATCACCGATCCTCAGCAGGCAGAGCGCATCCTCGAAGACGGGCATGCCGACACCATAGCCATTGCCCGCGCTGCGCTGTGGGATCCGCGCTGGCCCTGGCACGCCGCCGCCGCGCTCGGCGCATCGGTCAAGGCTCCGCCGCAATACCTCCGGTCCGAGCCCCCCGAGGCGGGCCGCATCCTCAAGGAAATGACACCATGAAAATCTCCGTCAAACTGCTTCTTGCCGCTGGCGCCGCCCTCTCGCTCGCCGCCTGCGCGACGACCCGCGAGGGTGCATCCGCGCCCCAGATCGAACAGGTCGCGACCTTCGATGGCGCGATGCCGACTGGCGTGACCGTCGCCCCCAACGGGCGCATTTTCGTCAACTTCCCGCAATGGGGCGACAACGCGCCGTTCACGGTTGCCGAGTTGGTCGACGGCAAGGCGGTGCCTTATCCCGATGCCGCGACCAACCGGCCCGATCCGGCCGACCCGGCGGGGCATTTCATCTCGGTGCAGAGCGTGGTGGCCGACGGCGCCAATCGCTTGTGGGTGCTCGACACGGCGGCGCCCAAATTCTCTCAACCGCAGGCCGGCGGTGCAAAGCTGGTGGCAATCAACCTTGCGACCGACCGGGTGGTGAAGACGATCGTCCTGCCGCCCAGCGTGGTGCTGCCCACGACCTACCTCAACGACGTGCGCTTCGATCTGCGTCAGGGCGCCGAGGGCGTCGCCTACATCACCGACAGCAGCAACGAGGGGGTCGGCGGCATTATCGTCGTCGATATCGCCAGCGGGCGTGCGATCCGGCGCCTGTCGAACCATGCGACGACCAACCCCGAGCCCGGCTTCACCCCGGTTGTCGACGGCGCGGTGCTCATGAACCGCCCGGCTGACGGCCCCGCGACGCCGGTCACGATCGCAAGCGACGCGATTGCGCTCAGCGCCGACGGCAGCCTGCTGTATTACGGTCCACTGTCGGGCCGCACGCTGCACGCGGTGCCCACGGCGATGCTGCGCGATCCCGCGGTGTCCGAGGAGGAGTTGAGCCGCGCGGTCCGCAGCCTGGGGCGCAAAGGCGCCTCGGACGGGATAGCCGAAGACGACAAGGGCCGCGTGTTCGCCGGCGATTACGAGAACAACGCGATCCGCATGCTCGACCAGGGCCGCTGGACGACGGTGGTCAGCGACCCGCGCATCAGCTGGCCCGACACGCTGTCGATCGGCACCGACGGCTATCTCTACTTCACCGCCAACCAGCTTCACCGCCAGCCAGGCTTCCACGGCGGGCGGGACTTGCGCCGCAAGCCCTACGAGCTGCTCCGCATCAAGGTGGGCACCGCTCCCGTCCTGTTGCGCTCGCGGTGACCCCATCAGGCCGGGCGGGCTCGCGCGGGCCCGCGATCCGGCGAAAAATCAACAACTGACTTGAAGGAATACTGTCATGACCAAGGGTATCGAAGGCAAGGTCGTTCTCATTACCGGCGGCAGCACCGGCATCGGCGCGGAAACCGCGCGTCTTCTCGCGGAACGCGGCGCCAAGGTGGCCATCGCCGCGCGGCGCAAGGACAGGCTCGACGAGGTCGTCGCGGACATCGCCGCAACTGGCGGCACGGCACGTAGCTACGCGCTGGACGTGACCGACAAATCGGCGGTCCAGTCCGTGGTCGCCGCAATCATTGCCGACTTCGGCCGCCTCGACGTGCTGATCAACAACGCCGGGCTGATGCCGATCCGTCCGATGGCCGAGGTCAACACCGACGAGTGGGACCAGATGATCGACGTCAATCTGAAGGGTACGCTCTACGGCATCGCGGCGGCCCTTCCCGGTTTTCTCGAGCAGGGCAGCGGTCACATCATCAACTTGAGCTCGGTTGCAGGCATCAAGGTCTTCGCACCGGGCGGCACGGTCTACTCCGGCACCAAGTTCGCCGTCAGCGCGATCAGCGAGGGCTTGCGCCACGAGGTGGGGGAAAAGGTCCGGGTCACGTCAATCGAGCCTGGAGCTGTCGAGAGCGATCTGAAGTTCACGACCTCTGGCACGGCTGCCGAGACGGTGCTGGACTTCTACAAGCAGGCCATTCCGGCGGCATCGGTGGCGCGTGCTATCGCGTTCGCTGTCGAACAACCTGATGACGTCGATGTCAACGCGATCGTCATCCGGCCGACCGCACAGCAGTTCTGATTTCGACGAGGAGGCGGGGCCGCGTGTGCTCCGCCTCCTGGGGAACGTACCGGCCCGCTCGTCCGTTATTTTGCCAAATGATATCTGTCCGTTTAACTTGAGGAGTCGATGATGCCCAAACTCGCGCTGTACGTGCCACTGAAGGCCAAACCCGGTAAAGAGAGCGATGTCGCCAATTTCCTGACCTCGGCATTGCCGCTCGTTCAAGCTGAGCCGGGCACTCTGACCTGGTATGCGATCGAGGAAGGTCCCGGTGCGTACGCGATCTTCGATACGTTCGACACAGAGGAGGATCGGCAGGCCCATCTTGACGGCAAGGTTGCCGCCGCGCTGATGGAGAAGGCGGAAGAACTGTTCTCGGAACCGCCGCAGATTCACAAGTTCACCCTGCTGGCCGCGAAATAGCGGAGCGGTCGGCACCCCAAGCTGCCGTACGACTGCACGGTTAGGGTCGCCTGCCCTCGGGAATGGACGGCCCGGCCGGCTCTGGAACTAAAGAGAAGAATACGACAGGCCATCCGCGATAGTGGATGGCCTTGTCTTTTGCGCTTATCCGGCCTTTTGATGCTGCTGCTGATAAGTCGGCGTTGATGTGTTGGGTTATCATGGCGCCGTTGGTTTCGCAGGAACTTCTTGAGGTCATCAATCTGCCGCTTTTTTAGATCGTCCTGGCCCAGGCAATCGAAAAGCCGCCGTAAATCGATCCTAGAGTTGCCGAACGGGAAGGAACCGCTCAGGCATCAGGCGGTTTAGGAAACAGACATCGGTTGGAAAGATGCGATGCTATGCGCCTTTGCGCTGGTCCGGATCATCAGCAAGCTCTCGATTTGATGACGCCCAGAGCAGAGCTACAAAAGGAGAAGATCCGTGAAAGCTATCGTGTACAACGGGCCCAAAGACGTTTCCGTCAATACCATCGATGATCCCAAGATCGAAAAGCCAACCGATGTTATCATCCGGCTGACCACGACCAACATTTGCGGGTCCGACCTTCACATGTACGAGGGCCGTACCAGCTTTGAGAAGGGCAGGGTCTTCGGTCACGAAAACCTTGGCGAGGTCATCGAAGTCGGCGCTGCCGTAGATCGTATCAAGAAGGGCGATCGCGTCTGCATGCCGTTCAACGTCGGTTGCGGGTTCTGCGAAAATTGCGAACGCGGTCTGACGGGTTTTTGCCTCACGACCAATCCTGGAACCGCCGGCGCAGCGTATGGCTTTGCCGAGATGGGGCCGTGGCAAGGCGGTCAGGCCGAGTTGATGCGCATTCCTTATGCAGACTTCAATTGCCTGAAACTGCCCGAGGACGCCGAAGAGAAGGAGGACGACTATGTCATGCTCTCCGACATCTTCCCGACGGGTTGGCATGGCGTCGAACTGTCAGGTTTCTTGCCTGGTGAGAGTATCGCGATCTATGGGGCTGGTCCGGTCGGTTTGATGGCCGCGCACTCAGCCGAAATTCGCGGTGCCTCTCAGATCTTCGTGGTCGATTCTCACGATGACCGACTGAAACTCGCCGAGGCGATGGGCGCCATTCCGATCGACATGCGCAAGGGCGATCCCGCCCAGCAGATCCTTGACGCAACCGGCGGCCTCGGGACCGACCGGGGGGTCGAGGCGGTCGGATACCAGTGTTGCGATCGCCACGGCAAGGAGCGCAGCAATTACACGATGAACTGCCTCGTCAAAAGCACGAAGGCCACCGGCGGAATCGGTGTCGTCGGCGTGTTCATTCCGGAAGACCCGAACGCGCCCGACGATCTCCAGAAGGAAGGCAAGATGGCGTTCGACTTCGGCAACTTCTGGTTCAAGGGCCAGAAGATCGGCACCGGCCAGTGCAATGTAAAGCACTACAACCGGCGACTGATGAAGCTTATCGAGCAAGACCGGGCCAATCCTGCCCAAATCATCTCGCACCGACTGCCGCTTGATCAGGCACCAGACGCCTACAAGCATTTCGACGAGCGCGATGCTGGTTGGACGAAGGTCGTGCTCAAGCCGGGCACCTGACCTTGGTCTTCGACGGAATAGGAAATAAATCATGACTTTGGAAGGCAAATCAGTTGCCATTCTGATCGCACCCCGTGGGACGGAAGAACCAGAATTCTCGAAGCCCAAGCAAGCTGTCGAGGACGCTGGTGGCAAAGTGACCGTGATCAGTTTTGAACCGGGCAAGGCTCGCACGGTCAATAGCGATCTTGACGAGGGCGGCAGCTATACTATCGACAAAACGTTTTCCGAGGTGATAGCCGACGATTTCGACGGACTTGTTGTGCCCGGAGGGACTGTCGGTGCCGACAAGCTGCGCGGCAGCGTCGAGGCAATTGGTTTCATCCGGGCTTTCTTTGATCAGAAAAAACCTGTTGCGGCCATATGCCACGCACCCTGGACATTGATCGAGGCGGGCGTGCTTGAGGGTCGCACCTTGACGTCCTACCCGACGCTGAAGGTCGATATCGAGAACGCCGGCGGTGCATGGACCAATGAGGAAGTCGTGGTCGACAACGGCCTTGTTACCAGCCGCGATCCCAATGATTTGCCCGCCTTCTGTGCCAAACTCGTTGAGAAAATCGCAGAAGGTGTCGGCGCAGCGCCCGCAGCAGGGAATTAAGGCGGGGCGTTTCGACGAAACGATGTGAGGGCCCTCTCCCTGGGGAAGGTCCGCACAAAGTGAGCGTGGCGGATGGCCGGCGATTGGCTGTCGGCCACGCCGCGTATCACACGAACACGGCGCACCTGACGGGCACTCAAACCCTAACCCGCGTCAACCGCGGTGACACATCGCCGGCTCCCGCTTCCAGATTCGACCCATTCCAACGTGTGGTCGAGATGCACCTGATCGAACGCCCGTTCGGTCAGGTTTACGACCTACAGCGCCGCTTTGAGATAGGGGGCAGTGAGACTGCCTTCCGCTTCCGCAACGACGCCAGGGACTCCGCTGGCAACGATACCGCCACCATCTTCCCCGGCCCCCGGTCCCAGATCGATGATCCAATCCACCTGCGTGATGGCGCGCATGTCATGTTCGACGACTACGACCGTATTGCCGGCGTCGACGAGGCCCTGCAGGTGTTGCATCAGCCGGTCGGCATCTGAGGGGTGAAGCCCCGAAGTTGGCTCGTCGAGGATGTAGATCGTGTTGCCGCGCTGGGCGCGTTGCAGTTCAGTCGCCAGCTTGATGCGCTGCGCCTCCCCGCCAGACAGCTCGGTCGCCGGCTGTCCGAGCCTCAGATAGCCAAGACCGATCTCCCGCAACACGTCGAGGGAGCGCATCACAGATGCCTCGCCAGCGAAGAAATCGCACGCATCGTCGACCGTCAGTTCGAGCACTTGGGCGATATTGCGCCCGTTCCATTCGACTTCGAGTGTTTGCGGGTTGTAGCGAGAGCCGTGACAGGTCGAGCAGGGCGCAAAAACGCTCGGCAGGAACAGCAGCTCCACCATGACGTATCCCTCGCCCTCGCAAACAGGGCAGCGGCCTTGCGCGACGTTGAACGAGAACCTGCCCGGGCTGTAGTGCCGCCGGCGGGCGAGCGGCGTATCAGCGAAGATCCGTCGCACATGGTCGAACATGCCGCTGTAGGTGGATAGGTTCGAGCGCGGCGTGCGGCCGATCGGTTTCTGATCGACCCGCACCAGCCTGCGAACATGCTCCATGCCCGCGATAATGCGTCCTTCAGTATCGTTCTGAACAACATCGAGCAGCGGATCGATATCCTCCTCCGCGGCCACGGGGGAGCCGCCGAGGTGTTCCGTGACAAGCTCGGGCAGAGCCTGACTGACAAGACTGGATTTGCCCGATCCCGAAACGCCGGTGACAGCGGTGAAGCAGCCGATGGGAAACTCGACGTCGAGACCATGGAGATTGTTCCGCCTGATCCCTTCCAGGCGTAGCCATGCCTTGGGATCGCGCGGTGTGCGCTCACTCCGAAGCGGCTCTGCGAACAGGTAGCGGCGGGTGATCGAAGTTTCGACGTCGGCAAGCCCCTCTATCGGCCCGCTGTAGAGGACTTCACCGCCCTTCTCCCCGGCTCCTGGCCCGACATCGACGAGCCATTCCGCGCGGCGGATCACGTCGAGATCATGTTCGACGACGAACAGGGAGTTGCCCGCCGCCTTGAGACGCTCGAGGATAGTGAGCAAGGCTTCGCCATCTGCCGGGTGCAACCCCGCCGAAGGCTCGTCAAGCACATAGACCACGCCGAAAAGCTGTGACGACAACTGGGTGGCAAGCCGCAAGCGCTGCAGCTCTCCGGAGGAGAGCGTCGGCGTGCTGCGGTCGAGCGAAATGTAGCCAAGGCCAAGATCGATCAGCGGCTCGAGCCGCTCGATCAATTCGCAGGCGAGGCGTTGGGCGGCGATCCGCTTCTCGTCAGAGAGATTGGGCGTGCGGCGCACGTCGGGCGCGCTCTTGTGCGCAGAGCCGCCCGCCGCAACCCGTTGTTCGACCGCTGCATCGCGGGCCACTTTTTCCAGAACATGGCCCTTCGAGGCGGTGGAGGCCGTCCCATATTCGCCATGCGCTACGGGCATCAGCAAGTCCTTCAGCTTGAGCACCGTCAGGTCGCCGAACTCGGCAATGTCGAGGCCGGCGAATTTGACCGACAGGGCTTCGCGCTTCAGGCGCTTGCCATCGCAGGTCGGGCAATCGCGGCCGATGATATATTGCGAGACGCGCTTCTTCATCAGCGCGCTTTTAGTGTTGGCGAAGGTTTCCAGCACATAGCGGCGCGCGCCGGTGAAGGTGCCCTGGTAGCTCGGCTCCATGCGGCGCTTGAGCGCCGTCCGGGTCTGTTCGGGCGTCAGGCCCGCATAGACCGGCACCGTCGGCGCCTCGTCAGTGAAGAGGATCCAGTCGCGATCCTTTTTCGGCAGGTCGCGCCACGGCGTATCGACGTCATAGCCGAGCGAAACGAGGATATCCCGCAGGTTCTGGCCATGCCAGGCGGTCGGCCAGGCGGCGATCGCCCGATCGCGAATGGTGAGGCTGTCGTCAGGAACCATCGTCTCTTCGGTCGCGTCATATACGCGGCCGATGCCGTGGCAGGTCGCGCAGGCCCCCGCGACCGTGTTGGGGGAGAAATCCTCCGCATAGAGCATGGGCTGATGGCGCGGATATTCGCCCACGCGGGAATAGAGCATCCGCACGAGGCTGGAGAGCGTCGTCACGCTGCCGACCGAGGATCGCGCGTTGGCCGAGCCGCGCTGCTGCTGCAACGCGACCGCAGGCGGCAATCCGTCGATCGTGTCGACCTCCGGCACGCCGGCCTGGTCGATCAGGCGACGGGCATAGGGCGCAACCGATTCCAGATAACGCCGCTGGGCTTCGGCATAAAGGGTGCCGAACGCGAGCGATGACTTGCCCGAGCCCGATATGCCGGTGAACACCACGAAGGCGTCGCGCGGTACATCGACGTCAATATTTTTGAGGTTATTCTGGCGCGCGCCGCGAACCTGCACGCAAGCGGGCGGCCCTGTATTCCCATGATCGGTGGCCTGCGTCGTCGCGTGAATATCCTTGCTCTTCAATTCAGTCTTCCTGCCCTATACGCCCGTGCGGCCCGTGATTCATCAAGATCGGGTGACCGATGAATGCATTTCCGACTCAAGACATCCAACGGCCAGGCTGGCCTGATGTTCGGCACCTTTGAAGTATTTTTCCGGCATTAGACAAGGTTACGACAAAACCATTTCTCCCGTTGGTCACGTTAGCGTCCGCGCTCGTGGTGTAATTTCTGGTGTAGATTGAGATGATCGCATGGGGTGGGGCATGCCCCACCCCATGCGATTTCGATCTCGGTGGCCACCGGGCTCATCGGTAAGGTGGAGTTACCACACTTCACACGCCCACCGAGGAGTTGATCCCGATGACCAACGACAGACTACCGCTTGCCGAGCTGATGGCGAAGACTGGAGATGGAGATTTCCTGCGCACGATCGCCGAGAGCGTATTACAGATCATCATGGAGGCCGACGTCGATGGCCTGGTCGGCGCTAGCCGACACGAGCGCTCCGGCGACCGGACGACCTGGCGGAACGGCTACCGCGACCGCAGCCTCGATACCCGGCTCGGCACGCTCAACCTGAGGATTCCCAAGCTACGGACCGGCGCCTACTTCCCTGGCTTCCTGGAACCCAGGAAGACCGTCGAGAAGGCGCTGGTCGCGGTGATCCAGGAGGCGTGGATCGCCGGCGTCAGCACCCGGCGTGTCGACGAGCTGGTGCAGGCCATGGGCATGACCGGCATCTCCAAATCCTCGGTGTCCAAGCTGTGCAAGGATATCGACGAACGTGTCCATGCCTTCCTTAAGCGGCCGCTCACCGGCGACTGGCCCTACCTCTGGCTCGATGCTACCTACCTCAAGGTGCGCGAGGGCGGGCGGATCGTCAGTGTCGCCGCGATAATAGCCGTTGCCGTCAACACCGAGGGCAAGCGCGAAATCGTTGGCCTTCACATTGGACCCTCCGAAGCCGAGCCATTCTGGTCGAGCTTCCTCAAGGACCTCGCACGCCGCGGACTGACCGGCGTGAAGCTGGTCATCTCCGATGCCCACGAGGGCCTCAAGGCAGCGATCACTCGCGTGCTCAGCGCCACCTGGCAGCGGTGCCGCGTCCACTTCATGCGCAATGCCCTGGCCTACGTGCCCAAGGGCCAGAACACCGTCGTCGCCGCTGCCATCCGCCAGGTCTTCCTCCAGCCCGACCATGCCGCCGCGACACAGGTCTGGCGCCAGGTCGCCGACCAGTTGCGTACCCGCTGGCCAAAGCTCGGCGCCTGCATGGACGATGCCGAGCACGACGTGCTGGCCTACATGACCTTCCCCGAGCAGCACCGCGTCAAATTACATTCCACCAATCCACTGGAACGCCTGAACAAGGAAGTGAAGCGCCGCGCCGATGTCGTCGGCATCTTCCCGAACGAGGATAGCATCATCCGCCTCGTCGGCGCCGTCCTGCTGGAGCAGAATGACGAATACCAGCTCCAGCACCGCTACATGCAGATCGAGGGCATGGCCGCCCTTGCTACACCAATGATCGAGGAGGCACAGCCGCTACAGATTACACCCAAGGCCGCCTGAAAATGCAGCCCGCTGGCCACACCCAATTCTACACCACATTGACGGACGCGACCTTGGTCACGCGACGAGGCCACACACGCTCCGCTGTCAAGCGCCTGGGCCACACGGCCCTGGTCCGTGCCGCTATCGGCATGTAACGACCGCACTTCGGCGCTTTTTACCGCATCGCGACGCGTTGCCCACTTGCCAGAGCGCGCGTCATCATGGCCGGGGTCGGGCCATGATGACGGCCGAGTTGTCGATCCGAGCGCCTCGCGCCGCGTCTTAGAACGCGACTGAACGGTCGATGTTGGCGGCGTCGAGGAAGAGGGGGAAGAAAATGCTGTCACCCCAGATAACCGGACTGGTCATCCGGAACTTCCTCGATGACTGGTGTTGCCAGAGGCGCCTGGGATCGGCGGGTCAGTAGTGAATGACCGTGCGGATCGACTTGCCTTCGTGCATCAGTTCGAACGCCTCGTTGATCTCCTCCAAACCCATGGTGTGGGTAACGAACGGGGCCAGATCGATATCGCCTCTCATGGCGTCCTCGACCATGCCGGGGAGCTGTGTACGTCCCTTAACGCCGCCGAAAGCGGACCCCTTCCAGACGCGGCCCGTAACGAGCTGGAATGGACGGGTGGAGATTTCTTCGCCCGCGCCGGCAACGCCAATCACGATCGACTGACCCCAGCCACGGTGCGCTGATTCAAGAGCGGCGCGCATGACATTGACGTTGCCGATGCACTCGAAGGTATGATCGATGCCCCATCCCGTCATCTCGATCAGCACTTGCTGGATGGGCTTGTCATGGTCCTTGGGGTTGATGCACTCGGTCGCACCGAACTGGCGTGCCAGCTCGAACTTGGACGGATTGGTGTCGATGGCGATGATGCGACCCGCCTTCGCCTGGCGGGCGCCCTGAACCGCCGCGAGGCCGATCCCGCCAAGGCCGAACACGGCGACCGAGTCTCCGGGCTGGACCTTGGCGGTATTGTGGACTGCGCCGATGCCGGTCGTGACGCCGCAGCCCAGCAGACAGACATGTTCGGGGTTTGCCTCGGGATTGATCTTGGCGAGCGAGACTTCGGCGACGACAGTATATTCACTGAAGGTTGAACAGCCCATGTAATGATAGAGGGGCTGACCGTTGTACGAAAAGCGGGTGGTCCCATCGGGCATCAAGCCCTTGCCCTGCGTTTCGCGGACAGCGACGCACAGGTTGGTCTTGCCCGACAGGCAGAAGTCGCACTTGCCGCACTCGGCGGTGTAGAGCGGAATCACGTGATCGCCCGGCTCGACGCTGGTGACGCCTTCACCGACCTCGACAACGATACCCGCGCCCTCGTGGCCCAGAACCACCGGGAAAACACCCTCCGGATCACTCCCCTCCAGCGTATACGCGTCGGTGTGGCACACACCGGTGTGCGTCACCCGTATGAGGACTTCGCCTTTCCGGGGTGGAGCGACATCGATCTCGACGATTTCGAGTGGCTTGCCCGCCTCGAAAGCTACAGCGGCGCGAGATTTCATGTTGGGATACCCTCGTTGAGTTAAACTGATTGCTGGTGGGAGGTCGTTGCGTCGTCGCAAATTCGACGACATTCTCATACTGGTAGGGAGTATCTTTATCATACTCCCTACCAGTATACAAGAGGTGTCCTGGCGAGGATCTCAAACCAGAGAAGGCAGCAGGGGCTGGCTTCTAAGTTCGGGAGAACGCGGGCAAGAAAATGAGCCTGAAATTGTCATTTAAGATAAGTACGCAGAATCTTCATTACGCCCTCCACGCCGTCATCGTGATCGCCGCCTGCGCCTCCGACGGCCCGATCTGCGCCCGCACCGAATGTTTCCCTGAGATGACTCTCCATCACTTCTGTCATCAGTCCATTTGTCGCACCACGCATGGCGACAATTTGCTGCAGCAGGGGAGCGCAATCGGCCCCCGCTTCGATCGCGCGTTCCAGAGCGTCCGCCTGACCCTTGATACGCCGCAAGCGTGTGATGGCTCGCTTCTTGTCCTCTGATGAATGTGGCATCGCGTTCTCCCGAGAAATCGCTCCAGCATACTATACAGGGGGGGAGTTTCAATCCTGCACAGAGCCGGGCGTTTTTATGATCGGGCGAGGTTCCGGTCATGCTCTCAAGGATGCGCCACGAGCAGCCTTGGCACGGGCGCCGCAAGTCCGATCCTCTGTCGGGGAAGGGGGGCGCGATCGCTCACTCCCCCACCGGTATGCCGGTCAGACCGTAACGACGACCTTGCCGATCTGCTCGTTCGATTCGAGGAAGCGGTGCGCGTCCTGGATGGCGTCGAGCGGGAAAGTGCGCGCGATCCGCGGCTTGAGCGCGCCCGATTCCAGACCCGCCACGATGAACGCCTTGGCGCGATCGAGGGCGGCGTCGTCCGAGACGATCTCACTGTAGAGATAACCCTTGAGCGTGAGGCTCTTGCCCAGCACGGAGAACAACGGGAACGGCGTCGGCTCCTCGCTGAGCGCGCCATATTCGAGCAGGATGCCGCCGCGCGCCATGCTCGCGGTCAGCGGCTCGAACGACGGGCCTCCAACCGGGTCGAGCACCACGCGCGCACCTGCACCATCGGTTATCTCCATCACCCTCGCCACCAGATCCTCTTCCCCGGTCGCGACGACATGATGTGCACCGGCATCAAGCAAGGCCTGGCGCTTGGCGCCGGTACGCGTCGTCGCGATCACCGTCGCGCCGACCATCCGCGCAATCTGGAAGGCAGCAAGGCCGACGCTGCTGGAAGCAGCGGTGACGATGACGAAATCACCTTCGCCGAGCTTCGCCTGCTCCACCAGCGCACCCCAGGCGGTGACATACTGCATCCACACGGCCGCCGCTTCCTCGAACGACAGCGCCGCCGGATGCTTGACGACGAGGCGGGCGGGCACGTTGGCGACCTCGCCATAAGTGCCCCAGCGCGCGATATCGAGCGGAGGGATGACGCTGACGGCTTCGCCTTGCGCAAACCCGGTCAAGTCCGCGCCGACCTTAACGACGGTGCCGGCAGCCTCATAGCCAAGGCGGCTCGGGAACTCGGCTTCCTGAAGGTAGGCATGGTTGCGGAACATCACCTCGGCGCGGTTTATGCCTATCGCCTTGACCGCGATCTGCACCTCGTCGGCCGCGGGCGCGGGCACTGCCAAATCTTCAATCTTGAGGACACTGGCGTCGCCATATTCGTGGATTCGAACGATGCGGCTCATGGGACATTCCTTGATTATTGAACGATCGTTCTGTATCGATGTCAGCGACGAGGCTCAAGCTATTATTTATCGATCATTCCATATCAGGCGCCAGAAATGACAGAGACGAAAGCACGTCGCGGCGCAGGTCGCCCTCGCGTGTTCGACACTAACGCAGCGCTCGACAAGGCGGTACGGCTGTTCTGGCAGCGCGGCTACGAGGCGACTTCGATGGCCGATCTGGTGGCAGAGACTGGCGTCGCCGCCGCCAGTTTCTATGCGGCGTTTGGCAACAAGGCGGGGCTGTTCGCGGCGGTGATCGAGCGCTATGCCGCGACGTTCAGCGTCCACCTCTATGCCCCCATCAACGACCCGGCGTTGTCCACCTTCGAGGCCGTCAAAGGCCTGCTGGAGCGAGCGGCGTCATCGTTCTCGGAGCCTGGAACGCCGGCCGGCTGCTTCATGTATTCGGCAGCGGCAGCCGTGTCGCCGGCGTCCGCCGCCATCGAATGCCTGCTGCGCGACAAGCGTATCGCGGCGGAGGCCCTCCTGATCGAGCGTCTGCATCGCGGCGCCGCGCAGGGCGAGCTTGCGGCCGATGCCGATCCGGCCGTGCTAGGCAAATTCATCAATACGGTCATGGAAGGCATGTCCGTTCAAGCGCGCGACGGCGCTACGATTAACGAACTGCTCTCCATCACCAAAATGGCACTCGATCGATGGCCGGCTGCGGTGTAATCGTCCAGGCGAGATCGTCCTTGATGTTCTAGCAACAAGCCTCTGTCGACTAACAACCAAGCCCACTGCGAGCCCAGTCCGTATGTCCGGATTGACCTGATCGCGCCAGCTCCCGCTCAAAGAAAATGCCCGCGCCCGGTTGAAAGGACTTTTCTACAACATCCGTGTAGGTCGGCTTTCCCGGCCTGCTGAAGTCCGGCGTGACGCGGTTGATGTAGGCCCAGTGGTCGAGCGCCCGCGAAATAAATTCCGGACCATAGCACATTGGGAAGCGGCCCCTCGAAGGGGCGCATTGCCTTGATGAAGGCAAGGGCGCGTAGCGCCCGCAGGCTTCATCAAGGCAGTCATGATCGGCCCGCAGGTCTCTAAAGTGAAGTTGTCGACTCAACCCTTTGGAGACAGACCGACCATGACCAAGCGTAGCTCTAATCCCACCGACGCCGTGCTGGTAGCCATCGATATGTCCAAACACCGCCAGGAGGTCCTGATCGAACGTCCAGAAGGCGGACGCCGACGTCGCATGACGGTGATGGCGACAAAGGCAGATTATGATCGCCTAGCCACGGATCTTAGCGACATCGGGCGTCCGATCATCGTCGGCTTCGAGGCTACTGGTAACTACCATCGCACGCTGGCGCATCGCCTGCTGTCCGCCGGCTTCGAGTTGCGCTTGATCTCGTCCGTTGCCTTGGCTCGAACGCGCGAGGCTCTGCACAATGGCTGGGACAAGAACGATTCCAAGGATGCGCAAGTGATCCTGCACATGCTGCGGATCGGCGCCACCCAGCGATACGTCGATCCGCTCGCCGCCGGGATCAACGACCTGCAGGAGATGTCGAAAACGCACGAGGCGATCTCCAAGGCTAAGACGCAGACATGGCATCGCATCCTGACCCACTACCTGCCGCTCTATTTCCCGGAGATTGAACGCTTCGCTGGCAACAGCCGATCCGACTGGTTCCTTGCTCTGCTCGAACGATTCCCGACTCCAGCCAGCATGACTGTGCTCGGCCAGGAGACTTTCTCCCGCGAAGCATGGGACTTGGTCGGCCGCAAAGTGTCCAAAGCCCGGCTGATCAACGATATCTACGAGACCGCCTGCGCCTCCGTGGCGCTACCTGTCAACGAGGATTCCGTCTCGATCGCTATGTTCCGCATGGTGATCGCCCAAGCACGCAACCTGATCCGGCAGCGCGACGAGATCGAGCGAACGGCGCATGCCATGCTGGCCGAAAACCGCGATTATCAGCTTCTGCGCATGATCCCCGGCATTGGGCCCATCAATGCGTTGACCATTCTCGCCGAGGCAGGCGATCTACGCCGCTTCAGCCATCACCGTCAGTTCCTGAAGTTCTGCGGTCTTGATCTTGCGACCCGGCAGTCCGGTACATTCCGAGGCCGCACGATGCTGTCCAAGTACGGTAATGCGCGATTGCGGCGGACCTTTTGGATGGCTGCCCAGGTCGCCGCACGTCAGCGCAACAACAGTTTCCGCGACAAGCTCGGACGATACACTGCCGGGCACGCGGATGATGCCGATCGTCGCCGCAAGGCGATGACGGCGCTCACCGCCAAGATGGCGCGCGTTGCCCATGCCGTCATCAAGACGGGGACAGAGTACCGACCGTTCCTTGAACGGTCGGATGCCAGGTGGAAGGACCCCTCTCTGCAAGTGCCGTGAGGGCGCGAAAGCGACCCTGTAGATAATGTTCGGGCCTTCCACCTGGGTGCGTATCTCGTTCTAAGGACGGTGAGGACCACGGCCGCTTCGGCGCCGCTGGATCCTGTGTTTGCTATGGCAGGGAGCGATCCCGTTGACGGTGGAAGCCATCTGGCTCAGAATGCATGCCTCGCCGCTCAATGTCGGCGCATAGAGATCTGTTGACCAAATCTCGCTTTCCTTCGTGACCCAGGACGTTATCCACCCTGATCTTGGCAGGCGGACTGCCGCGCTCGAACAGCAGGCGGTCCATGACATCGACCACCTGTTCACCCTTGATCCCCTGATCGACGTGGATCGCCAGGCACTCGCGGGTATAGGCATCGACAACATCTCCAGCTTAAATCAGCGACAGGTCGTTCCTTGCTCCGCTGGAATCGCAGCCTGACATGCGAGAAGTGCTGATCTCCATCGTCGGCCTGGCGAAGGCCTATCATCTTGAAGTCTGTGCCGAAGGGATCGAGACGCCGGGACAGGCGCAGCTTGCGCGCATCGCGGGTTGCGGCCGCTTGCAAGGTTGGCTGTTCGGGCGTCCGCAAGCCGCGAGCGCGTGCCAGACCGTGGCGTTGCGAGCTTAGGAGCGCGAGGGAAGCGGTCGTCCGGTCAACGACCGCGCCGACCCTGCGGAACGATCATGGCCGAACGACGGGCGAGCAATGGGCCGCCTCGATGCGCCACTGATCGCCCGGCAGCCGGTGCCAGCAGCGCGTATAGGCGAAGGTGCCGCTGAAAGGTTGCGCGTCGTAGGATCCCGACAACTGGACCGTGACGCAGACCACCGCGCTGTCGCCTAGGAGGCGAATGAGGGGTGGCTCGATGGGGTCCAGTTGTTCGATGCGAAGCAGGCCGGACTGGTGAGCGCCGAGATCATCGCCCTTGTCGAGCCGCACGCCGACCTGGTTGGTAAAAATCAGATCGGGGCTGAGCAGGGCATCGAGGGTCGCCGCATCGCTGGCGAGCATCGACGCGCGAAGCCGGCCTTCGGCATGCTCGATCTGCGCGCGGTCGTCCATAAGCAGGCCTGCCCCAAAGTCGTTTGAAAGGGAGGGCGGTCAACGGCCGCCCAGGATCGATCCCAATATGCCGCCGAGTCCGCCGGCTGATGCGGCGCTCCCGGAGGACCCGCCGCTACCGGCGAGCGCACCGGCAATGCTGCCGAGAATGGATTCCAGTCCGCCCTGCTGCCCCCCGGAGCGCTTGGCGAGGTGCCCCGCGACAAGCATCGCGAGGATAGGGAGCATCTTCTTGAGGATCGCGGGATCGAGGCCAGTGGCTTGCGATGCTTTCCCGGCGACCTCCCGGCTGACGTCCTTCGAGCCGAACAGGCTCGCCAGCAGTTGATTGCCAAGGCCGGTGTCAGTGGGGCTGGAGCCGACGACATTATCGATGAGCCCCGAGCCGCCCAACGCCTGGACCTGCGCCGCTAGACCCGCCGGCTCAACCGGGGCCGCCGTCTTGCCGTCGATACTGCCGATGAGCGAGGGAACAAGAGCCTGCGCCCCGCGCTCGGCATCTTCGCGTGAAATGCCAAGTTGCTGGGTCAAGGCGTCGAGGCTTCCTTCGGGAAGCAGATCGGCAAGGTTCATGTCACGTCTCCATTTCGCATGCGGGGCGGGGCAGCGTTGCACCAAGGGGTGGGCATCATCGGTCAGGGCGTCAACAGGCTTTCAGCCGCGCCGATACTTGCGCAGCGATGAGGCGGACAGTTCGGCGCGGCCCGCGGCGCCAAGAGCAAGCGCCGGCCCTTGGGATCAAGGGCTACCGTGACGATTTCGACGCGCCCTCGGCCCTCGAGGCTGCCAGCCAATAGAGGACCGCGGCGATAAGCCAGAGGCCGGCGAACAGGGCGCTGAATGTTCCGCCGCGCGCATCAATCTGTGCGCCCATCGCCGCGATGCCTGCCTGGGCAGCGGCAGCCGCGCTATGGGAGATCGCCATGCCCAGCGGTCTGAAGCGCGCCATCGCCGAGCCGATGAAGGCGATGATGGGCACGCCCGCGAAGAGGAGGTTGAAGGGACTGTCTTCCGAGCCGATCATGCCGACCGCGAGATTTGCCCAGATCATCAGGGTCCCGGAAAGACCGATGAGCGTCATGAGAAGCATATGAGGTTTTGCTGAAAAGTGCCGCCGCGCGGATATCATTTCGGCCAGTTCGTCCTCGATCCCGAGGATCGGCCCTTGCTGCGTGACGGCGTTCCGGTCGAGCTCAACGCTCGCTATCTCGACGCACTGGCGCTTCTCGTGCGCAATGCCGGGTCGCTCGTCGGCAAGGACCGTTTTCTGGGGGAAGTCTGGAAAGATGTGCCTGTCACCGACGAGGCGCTGACCCAATGCATCCGGCTCCTTCGCCAGCGTCTGGGTGACGATGCGAGCCGTCCGCATTTCATCGAGACGGTACCCAAGCATGGCTACCGCTTCATTGCCGAGGTCAACTGGCGCGAAGGCTCTGCCCCGGCCGAAGACTCGGCCCCCACACGCTTCACCCGTCGGCCGCGCCCTCGGCGCTCCGCCGCGTAGCGATGATGGCGGGAGCCGGAACGCTGGGTGCTGGGGGCGCCGGATTGATCGGCGGGCTCGCCTATGGGTTTGTCGCCGCGACGCCGCCACTGCCAGGCGGAGGCGGCGCCGCGTCCTCCGTCTTCGTGTTGCTCTGGCTCACCTTGGCGGTGGCTTTCGTGGGCGGCGCGAGCGTCAGCCTGGGGATCGCCATAGCCGAGGCCGCAGGCAAACGCCCATGGCTTACTCTTGGCGGCGCAGTCGGCGGAATGATCGTCGGCGGCGTCGTGAAGTTGCTTGGGATCGACGCGTTCAATCTCCTGTTCGGCCAGTCACCGACAGGGATTACGGGCGGGCTCGAGGGGCTTTTCCTGGGGGCTGGGGTAGGCCTTGGTGCTACTTTGTCCGGCATGGGCCGCTCTGATCGTTCCCTTCGCTCTGTGGCAGCGCGCGCGGCGCTTTGCGGCGGTGCGGCGGGCAGCGTTGTCGTTCTTCTTGGCGGACATCTCATGGCCGGGAGTTTCGAGCAACTCGTCCAGACATTCCCGCAATCGCGGATCGGCCTTGCGCAGATCGGCGGCCTGTTCGGCGAGCAAGGTCTTGGTCCGGTGGCCGAGGCGGCCTCTGCGTTCGTTGAGGGCGCGCTGTTCGCGGCGGGCGTGGTCGTTGCCATGAAGCTCGCGCGCCGTGATTTGGACAGGCCTGAAGGCCGCTCGGCGGCGTCGTCCGGCCTGGTCACGAGCGGCAGAGGCAGCGCGCCTCGGTTGGGTTAGGGCCCGCCAGCCCGGGTATGGGCAGCGAAGAGGTAGATAGGCCTGATCGGCTTGATTTTCCTTTCGGTTATCAGAACAGGTTTCCTGCGATAAGAGCGGTCGACATGAACAATGATCTTCCCGAACCGCGCCTGGATTTTGACGGCCTCAATGCGTTTCTCGACGCCGCCTTTCCGCTCGAAGCGCGCGCCAATTTAGGTTCGCTCGTGGAGATCGCTCCGGGGCGTGTCCGGATGCTGCTCGAGCCGACTGCGGCGATGGCGCGGCCTGGAGGGATCGTATCAGGCCCTTCGTTGATGGCGCTGGCCGACATTGCGGCGTATGCTGCGATTGCCGCCCATTATGGTCCTGAACCTATGGCAGTAACACATAACCTTTCGATCTCTTTCTTGCGGGCCTGCCAGTTCGAGGCGATCCATGCCGATGCCCGGCTGCTCAAACTCGGGCGCAGGCTATCAACGATCGACGTGCGGATCTGGCAGGGGCGCGAGGATCGCCTGGTGGCGCAAGCAACGGTTGGATACGCGCAGCCATAGTCGCAGTGTCCCCGCCACTTGGCGGCTGCTCCTTATCCCCGGGCCGACCGGAGGCTCGGCCAGGCGCCGCCGGCCGCGTCGTTTCGGCAATTATTGATCACATATATCGCCCGCTAAATGTTGCGGAAGGCAATGGATTCCTGCCTGGCACATCGCCGAACCGCCCTCGCAAGGGACGATGATTCCTACCGGCACCATCTGGCGAAGGAGGAATCATGCGTTTGTTCTTCATCGTGTTCGTGGGTTCAGGGATAGGTGGCGCGCTACGCCATCTCGTAGGTCTTGTATCGCTTCGACTGCTCGGACCGAGCTTTCCCTCTGGAACCCTGGCCATAAATGTCTTCGGCTCAGCGCTGATGGGGTTGGTCATCGTAGTGCTTTCGATGCGTTCGGGGACCAACCATGAGCTGCGGGTCTTCCTGACCACCGGCCTCATCGGCGGCTTCACCACCTGGTCGACGTTCAGCCTTGACGCGTACAGTCTCTGGGAACGCGGCTAACAGGCGGCAGCGATAGGCTACGTCCTTAGCAGTCTCGTCCTGTCGTTCGCGGTTCTGGCCGTTGTCCTGGTGGCGGCTCGCCGCTTCGGTTGATGCAGATTAGAGGTTAGACTGAGTGTCAGCGCTCATTTGCCGGCGGCCCTGACGGCGGGACGGAGCCAGAAGAAAATCGTGCAGCCAGCCCCGACCGAAATCTTGTTTTTGTCCCGACCGCAACAAAATTGGATGAGCGCGGCTATGCCGCGCTGGGCCAATGATACAGGAGCGAGGGCACCACGTTGAGCAGTCCTTATGAGGTCTTGGGGGTATCGCCGACAGCCTCGGCGGATGAAATTCAGAAGGCCTACCGAAAGCTCGCCAAGACCCTCCATCCCGATCTCAATCCTGGCGACCGGACGGCTGAAGACAAGTTCAAAGCCGTCGCGGGAGCCTATGATCTCCTTCGCGATCCCGAAAAGCGGCGTCGCTTCGACGCCGGCGAGATCGACGAGACCGGCGCCGAGCGACCGCCGCAGGGCTATTACCGGGACTATGCCAGCAATGATTACGGCCGATATGCCAACAGCGGCGGCTTTGCGGATTTCGACGAGGACCTGTTCGCCGACTTGTTCCGGCAACGTGGGAGAGCGCAGCCCAATCGGCGCGGCGAGGATCTCCAGTTCCGCCTGGGTCTGACCTTGGCGCAGGCGATCACGGGCGGCGAACAGCGACTGACCCTGCCGGGCGGTGGTACGCTCGACGTCAAGATTCCCGCCGGGATCGTCGATGGCCAGACATTGCGCCTCAAGGGCAAGGGCGGGATGGGCTTTGGCAGCGGCGGCCCCGGTGACGCCTATATCATGCTCGAGGTTCTGCCCGATCCGCGATTTGCGCGAGAAGGCGATGATCTCGTTCTCGAGGTTCCGATCTCGCTGAGCGAAGCGGTACTTGGCGGCAAGATCCAGGTCGCGACACCGACGGGTCAGGTGTCGATGACAGTGCCGGCCGGTTCGAACAGCGGCAGCACATTGCGCCTGAAGGGGCAGGGGGCCCCGCGCGCAGGCGGCGGCCGCGGCGACGAACTGGTCAGGCTGAAGATCGTACTGCCCAAGCCGACCGATCCGGAGCTCGAAGCCTTTGTGAAAAACTGGGAGGCGGGCAGGGCACATAATCCGCGGGAGGCAAGCCGATGATCGACCTGGACGACTTCGTGCAGCGCACGGGTATCGCACGGCAGGTTCTGACGACCTGGATCGAGCGCGAATGGCTGGTCGCCGAGCACCCCGGCACGTTGCAGCTCTCGGAGATGGATGCCGCCAGAGCACGGCTCATTCATCAGTTGGAAGGCGATTTCGGGATCAACGACGAGGGTATCGAGATCGTTCTCCACCTGCTCGACCAGGTCCATGGCCTGCGCCGCGCGCTCGAGACCATGCAGCGAGCAGAACCTGCCGGGCGGGGCAGGGTGACCCGGCGTGGGAGCCGCCTCCGCCAGCGCTACTATCGTTTGGGCAAGCGCCGGCTTTAGTTGGCCAGTCGCCGCCCGCCAATAGGCGCGACCAAGATGGGGATTATCGCCAAAGGCACGCCGGTGACGCGCCTGGCTCGCGCGCAGTGGGAAAGTCGGCGGAAAGAGCGGGGAAGACTGTGGAACGCCTGTTAAAAGGACAGGACCGCACCGCGATACAATTCGGCGTGTCGTGGAGCATCAGCGACAAATCGCGTGGTCACAAAAGGGATCGGTCTTGGCCATCCGGTGGGCGCAACCGGAGCCATGTTGACAGTGAAGGCGCTCTACGAGTTGAGCCGCACCGGCGGCCGCTACGCCCTCGTGACCATGTGCATCGGCGGCGGGCAAGGGATCGCGATGATCATCGAGCGGCTTGGCCCAAGGCTTTCGTGATCCGCCCGCTCGGTGGCCATTCTATTTGGCAGCGGCAGGTTAGGCTTTGATGCAAAGGCCGGCGCGCTTCCCCTCCTAGGCGGAACCGCCCGGAGGGATGGCGTCTTGCGCGCTGGCGTCAGCCTCCGCGGCGCCGGCCTTTGCACCTTCTTCGGCGGCTTCGGCCACCGACTTTTCGAACATCTTCTTGAGCACCCAGCCCACCGCGAAAGTGACGGTTGCGGTGACCACTGCCCGTGCCGCGGTTTCCTCGAGCGACCGGATGAATTTCCGACGCCGGCTCGGGGCCGTGGCGCGTTCGATGATACTGTCAGCTGCTTTCATGTCCTGCCTCGCGTGATCCTTCGGTCGTGGAACGCGCTAGGCCCGGCTGCGCTCCCGGCGCCTATGGATCATGCGCAATAAAATGACGTCGAGGAGACGCCAGTAGCCCTCGTCAGCAGGAGGGGCCCGGGTGCTTGGAATGTCGCGCCGGTTGCCGACGCTACTTGCCGGCGAGCAAGGATTGGTCGAGACGCGCGTCATCCGGAGGATTTTCGCGTCCGATCATCTCGATGGCGTCACGGGCTATGACACTGCCGCGATCAGGCAGATGGCTCGTGAATCGGACAGCGGTTGTACGCGGAGCGGTAATTGGCCGACATCGGATACGCGCTGCGCCGGACGCGATTGATGACGCCGAGTGGCTGGTGAGCGGCAAGGCCATGCCATGGACTGAACGCAAGCCCGTCGTCGATGCGCCTGGCCTTCTCGTCGTTCCAGCCAGGCTGGGGCTCGACGACAATCCGGCCGATCGCGCGGAATGGGCTTTGAGCTTCGTCCCAGACCACTGTGGCATCCTCTACGGGCATCGCCTCGAGATCGGTGCACAACTGCACGCGCAATTCCCATTCCGCGCCGTGGGCGGCGATCACCGCGTCTACTTCTTCGCGCAAGCCATTGTCCCGGCCCGCCAAATCGACCGGCTGGTCTTTCAGCGCAACGAGGTGCGGCGAAACAGGAGCGAGGGAAAATTTCGCAATATGGTCGCCGAACCGAAAAGCGGTCTGGCTGTAGAAGGTTTCCCCGAGCGGATGCGTGACAGGGTGACCGCCCAGTTGCTTGATCTTAGCGCTCTCGCCGCCAAGGGCTTCGATCACCGCTTCTGTGCCGCGCAGGACGGCTGACAGCGCCTTTTTGCTGCGTTCCGCCTTGTCCGTGGTCTTGGCGAGCAGTTTCAGATTGGCGAGAAAGTCCTTGGCTCGCGGCGCCGAGAAGGCCGGTCCGTTGACCATGATGATGTCCTGCGTGCTGGCATCCTCGGAACCTGGAAGCCGCTCGCCCTCGACGCCCAGGATCTTGATCGCCATCCCGCGCGGCAGGGAGACGCTGTCGGGAAGGATGTCGCCGGCGTTCGTCGAGATGCGCAGCACGACCTTGTGGTGGCCGCGGCGGGCGGCGATGCCCTGGGCAAGTTCGGCCGGCAAGCCGTCGAACAAGGCGAGCATACCCTCAAGCAGGCCGTGGCTCTTGGCATGCACGCTTCGCACCGCGTGCCCATAATCCTGCGAGGTCGTCTCGAGGATCCTGTGCAGTTCCCGGTCGATCGCCATGCTGGTCTCCGCTTCCTCCGGCTCAGGCGTCTCGACATCGGGGGAGAACAGAACCGGCTGCGGCATGAGGTGTTCCTTGGATCTAGCGTCTGTGCCGGAACCCGTCGCCGGGCAGGCGAGTTCCCATAGCGCATCCATTATGCCGGTCGCACGGCAACCGCCGCAAACCGACCGGA
The DNA here is from genome assembly GCF_002288285.1 of Sphingobium xenophagum. Classification (NCBI taxonomy): domain Bacteria; kingdom Pseudomonadati; phylum Pseudomonadota; class Alphaproteobacteria; order Sphingomonadales; family Sphingobiaceae; genus Sphingobium; species Sphingobium xenophagum. Next base: position 49,588 of record NZ_CP022747.1, read on the forward strand.
CCGCCCCATGCCGCACCGACCGCTTTCCGATCAGGTCTTCGTCATCACTGGCGCGAGCTCCGGTATCGGCCTGCTTACCGCGCGTAAGGCGGCAGGGGCCGGCGCGCGCGTGTTCCTCATCAGCCGGAATGACGCGGCCCTGCGCGCGATCGTGCAGGAGATCGAGGCGGACGGTGGCCGGGCGGCTTACGCTGTCGCCGATGTCGGGGATCGCGAGGCGCTGCAGCGCGCCGCTTCCTGCGCCATAGCGGCCTTCGGCCGCGTCGACACATGGGTCAGCAACGCGGGGGTCGCCATCTATGCGCCGCTGCTCGCCACGCCATTGGAGGAACATGAGCGATTGTTCCGCACCAACTATTTCGGGGCGGTCAACAGCGCGCAGGTCGCCGTGCCCTATCTCACGGCAAGTGGCGGCGCGCTCGTTACGATCGGCTCGATTGCCGGCGACATGCCTTCGCCTGTCATGGGCGCTTATACTGCCTCCAAGCATGCGATCCACGCCTTCGTCGCCTCGCTGCGGATCGAACTCAAGGCCGCGCGATCGCCGGTGCGGGTGACGCTGATCAAGCCGTCGGGCATGACCACGCCGATCGCGATGCATGCCGCCAATCACCAGGACGGCCAAGCGCGGATCCCGCCGCCGCCTTATGATCCGGCGCTCGTGGCCGATGCCATACTCTATACCGCGACCCACAATGTTCGTGCCCTCACGGTCGGCGGCATCGGACGGCTGGAGGTGTTGTTCGCCAGCCATTTTCCGGCGCTGTTTGAGCGTCTCGCGCCGCTCGTCGGGCCTTTTCTCGTCGATCGCTCGAAGCCCGCGACGCAAGGTGACAATCTTTTCGGGCCGGGCGCCGATGGCGAGGCACGCTCGCGCAACGAGGAAGGGCGCCGATCGAGCCTAACCCTGGCGGCACGGACACGGCCACACGCGGCTGCGGCGCTCGTCGGCGGGGCTGCTGTGATCCTGGGCGGCCTGTTCCTGCGGAATCGGCGATCCTAGGGGAACCAGGGGGCGACCGGGGGGATTATCGAACAGAGCCGCGCTCCCGCGCGGGACAGGGAGCTGCCATGGCCACCATTTCCAAACCCGCGGCCCCTGGCGACGTCGAACCTCTCGATATCAGCCTCACCATCAACGGCGAACGGCAGGCGTTCACGGTCCTGCCTTGGGTAACGCTGCTCGATCTGCTGCGCGATCATGCCGATTTCACGGGCACGAAGAAGGGCTGCGATCATGGCCAGTGCGGCGCCTGCACGGTGCTGGTCGGCGACCGCCGGATCAACAGCTGCCTGCGTCTTGCGGTGATGCATGATGGCGATAACATCACAACGATCGAGGGGATGGGCGATGGGGAGGCGCTGCATCCCCTGCAACAGGCGTTTTTGGACCATGACGCCTTCCAGTGCGGCTATTGCACGCCGGGCCAGATCTGCTCGGCCCAGGGGCTGATCAACGAAGGCCGTGCCCGAAGCCGGGAGGAGATACGCGAGCTCATGAGCGGCAATCTTTGTCGCTGCGGCGCGTATACGAACATCGCCGACGCCATCGAGCAGGTCTTGGGAGAGCGAGCATGAACCGCTTTGGCTATGCGCGGCCAACGTCGATCGCGGACGCCGTCAGGCTGGCCGCAAAGGACGGTGCGCGCTACATCGCGGGTGGCACAAACCTGGTCGATCTGATGAAGGAACATGTCGAACGGCCGACGAGCGTGATCGACATTACCCGGCTGCCACTGGGTAGGATCGAGGAGGCTGAGGATGGGGGATTGAGGCTCGGTGCGCTCGTGCCCAATGCCGACACCGCCTATGACCGGCGCGTCCAGGATCGTTACCCGCTACTGTCGTCGGCGATCCTGGCGGGCGCCAGCCCCCAGCTGCGCAATGCCGCGACCAATGGCGGGAATCTCAACCAGCGCACGCGTTGCTACTATTTTTATGACACGGCGACCCCCTGCAACAAGCGGGTCCCGGGCTCTGGCTGCGGCGCGATCGGTGGGGTCAACCGCATCCATGCCATTCTGGGGGCTAGCGATCAGTGCATCGCAACCCACCCGTCGGACATGTGCGTCGCCCTGGCCGCGCTCTCGGCCCAAGTGGAAGTGGCCGGCCCGAATGGCGTCCGCACGATCGCGTTCGCGGACTATCATCGCCTGCCCGGCGAGGATCCCGCGCGCGACAACAGCCTCGAGCGCGGCGAGCTCGTCACGGCCATCATCCTTCCGCATGAGGATTTCACGCAGAACTACACCTATCTGAAGTTGCGCGACCGCTTGTCCTACGCCTTCGCGCTCGTGTCGGTGGCGGCGGCTCTGCGTATCGAGGGCGCCAGGATCGCCGAGGCGCGCCTCGCGCTTGGCGGCGTGGCGCACAAGCCCTGGCGCCTTCCCCACGTCGAACAGTTGCTGGTCGGCCGCGAGGCGGGCGAGGCGGTCTTCCGGCAGGTCGCTGACGCGCTGCTCGACGGTGCGGCCGGCCAGGGCGAGAACGACTTCAAGATCCCGCTTGCGCGGCGCGCGATCGTGCGGGCGCTGTCGCAGGCCGCGGCCGGCACGCCGCAATCGCAAACCGACAAACGCGTCGCCTGAGGACAGGACCATGGCAGCCATCATCGCTCACGACGGCATCGGCGCTCCGCTCAGCCGGGTCGAGGGACTTCTGAAGGTGACCGGCAAGGCGCGCTATGCCGCCGAATATCCCACCACTGGTCTGCTCCATGGGGTCGTCGTCAATGCCGCGATCGCGCGCGGGCGGATCACCCGGATCGACGACAGTGCCGCACGCGCGGTCGCAGGCGTCGTCGATGTGCTCACCCATGAAAATCGGCTGGAGATCGCATCCGCGGACAAGAAATTTCAGGATGACGTCGCCCCGCCCGGCTCGCCCTTGCGCCCCCTGTGCGACGCGCAGATCCACTATAATGGCCAGCCGGTCGCCCTCGTCGTCGCCGAGACATTCGAGGCGGCGCGCTATGCGGCAAGTCTCGTCGAGCTCGGCTACGAGCAGGATGCGCACAATACCCGGTTCGAAGTCGCGCTTGCGGAAAAGTTCGTGCCCAGGAAGAAGCGGTCAGGATATTATCCGCCCAAGAACCGTGGCGACGCGCGCTCGGCCTTCGAGACCGCACCGGTCACGATCGCCGGCGATTATCACAAGGGCGCCGAGCACCATAATCCCATGGAGATGCATGCCTCGACCGTCTTCTTCGAAGGAGACGGCAGGCTCACGGTTCATGACAAGACACAGGGTCCTCAGAATGTGCAGGCCTATCTGGCCGGCGCGTTCGACCTGAAGGCCGACGATGTCCGCGTGCTCAATCCCTTTGTCGGCGGCGCGTTTGGTTCGGGGCTGCGACCACAATATAATGTGTATTTGGCAGCCATGGCCGCCTTGAAGCTGAAACGCTCGGTACGCGTCGTGCTCACCCGCCAGCAGATGTTCACCCATACGCACCGCCCCGAATGCCTCAACTCGATCTCGCTTGGTGCCGAGCGCGACGGGGCTCTGACAGCGATCCTGACCGACGCCACGACCCTGACGTCCAGGTTCGAGAATTACATGGAGACCGTCGTCAACTGGGGCATGATGAACTATGCCTGCGAGAACGCGGAAGGCGCCTCCTATATCGCGCCGGTCGACACCTATACGCCTGGCGACATGCGCGCGCCCGGCGCGGCGACCGGCATGACACAATTCGAGATGGCGATGGACGAGCTGTCTTACGCGGTCGGCATCGATCCTCTCGACTTGCGGGTGAAGAATTACTCCAACATCGACGCGATGAACGGGACCGAGTTCACCAGCAAGGCTCTGCGCGAAGCCTATGCGCAGGGCGCCCAGGCTTTTGGATGGGACAGGCGCAGCCCGCAGCCGCGTTCGATGCGCGAAGGCCAGGAACTGATCGGCTGGGGCATGGCGACCGGAATGTGGGACGCGATGTTCTCCAAATGCGCGGCCCGTGCGACGCTCAAGACCGACGGCACGCTCGAAGTCGCAAGCGCGATGTCGGACATCGGCACGGGCACCTATACGGTGATGACCCAAGTCGCGGCGGATACGCTCGGACTACCGGCCTCGGCTATCAGGGCAAAGCTCGGCGATTCCACCCTTCCGCTATCGCCGGTAGAGGGCGGCTCCTGGGGTGCGGCGTCAGTGGGCGCAGCGGTGCAGCTTGCCTGTCATGGCGTGGCCGCCCGGCTCGCCAAGGCTGCTGCGAAGATGGACGGCGATCCGCTCGAGGGCGCGAAGCTGGATGACCTGCTCTTCGAGAATGGGACCATGCGCCGCCGCGACGGCAAAGGTGAAGCGGTCCCCTTCACGGCGGCGATGGAGGCCGCGGCGCTGGACAGGATCGAGGTCGAGAAGACAGCGCAGCCTGGCCCCCTCGACATGGTCAGCCTGATGCGCAAGTCGCGCAACACCCATAGCGCGGTGTTCTGCGAGGTGCGGGTGGACGAGGAGCTGGGCGTCGTCCGTGTGACGCGGGTGGTGAGCGCGATCGCGGCCGGCAGGATCATCAACCCCAAGACCGCGCGCAGCCAGATACTCGGCGGGATCGTGATGGGGATCGGCGCGGCGCTGCACGAGGAAAGCTTCCTCGATCACCGGCTCGGCCGGTTCATGAACCACAACTACGCGGAATATCATGTGCCTGCCCATGCCGACATCCACGATATCGAGGTGATCTTCGTCCACGAGCCGGACCCCGAAGTCACACCGCTCGGCGTGAAGGGCCTGGGCGAGATCGGTATAGTCGGCACTGCGGCCGCAGTCGCAAATGCCATTTATCACGCGACCGGGGCGCGGGTACGCAGCCTGCCGGTCACGATCGACAAGCTGCTCGTGGACTGAAGCCGCGCTTCCCGCATGGGCGCTCCCAGGGAGCGGCCACCCTACGGTGATCGCGCGGGGTGGCGGGTCGCATGAATGTCAGGGAGCGGGATATCGGGCGACGATTGCGGCGAGCTCTGCCGAAATCGCGTCTGCATCGCGGATAAGATCATCGGCCTGCGCATCGATCTCCTGCTGGATGTCGCGCGGCCACTCATGCTCCATCGTCGCGGCAAGCCGGCTGGCAGAATTGAGATAGGTGCTGGTACGCGCTTCCAGCATGGTGCACTGGTCCGCGTCGGTGTCGCTCTGGGTTGCCGGGTGGGCGGCGGCGAGCACCTTGCGGGCGGCGCGAACCAGCGCGCTCATGCGCAGACCGATCATGCCAAGATGCTGGGCGCGCCACTTGTCGACGGTCGCGTTGTCGTAGGCGGTGCGCGTGTCGCGGATTTCCTGGATCAGGAAGTCCGCTTCGGCCTGCGGGGTCATTTTGGATTTCGGTTCGAACATAGGCTTTCTCCATGCTTTGGCGCCGCCCGTACAAGCCGTGCGGTCGCCAGGGTTTAGGAAGGGGAGGGAGGCTGCCGCCTGGCGGAGCAGGTCGGAGCTAGATCGCCGAAGCGGGCTTCGCGGGGCTATTTGCCGGTGATCTTCACCCCGATGATGTCGGCGAGCTCGATGAGTGCAGTGAAGGTGTCGGCATCGGCGACGATGTCGACCGGCGCTTCGACGCTGCTGAATGGATCGGGCGGCAGCCGGTCTTCGAACAGAATGAGGGCGCGCGCGCTATCGTCCTGACGAGATACCCATCCCAGTCCCTGGACGTCCGGACACTGGGCATGGATGGCCTCCGCCCAGGCGCGGGTCTGTGGATAGATATCCTTGTCGCTCTCGATGAGATCGACCCGCGGAATGCCAAGCTTGCGCAGCGCTGTGCTGCTGAGATCGGCAAGCCTGAGGTCCGCGGCGGGTTGCAATCTGGAATAATGATGCTTCCTGAGCTTGCGTTTCGCGACGGTCTTCAGTCCCGGCGCATGAGGCACATCGTGGAAGACCGTTTCCATGGCGGCGCATTCGAGCGTCGTGCCACCATAGAGGGTAGGGATCGCATTGCCGGCGGCATTGCGGAGCGGACTGAAACGCGCGTTGCCGTGTGGACCGGGGTTGAAGGCATCCGGGGCATATTCATCGGGGTGAATGCGATGGATGGTCTGGCTCGCTGACCAGCTCGTTCGTTTAACGAGCGCATCGAGGTTGTCGGGCGGCGAGGCGATCGTGCGCGAAGGGATCGCTCCGGCAGGGGCGGGAGCCGGAGCGACAGGCGCCTTCTTGCGCGTTCGTGGCTTAGCTGGATCGGCACCTGCGTCGCGGGGTTTGGCTCGTTTAGCCATGACGCACGCCGGCGACCTCGTCGTGCGCGGCCGCGAGTACGCGCTCGGGATCGCTGACGAGGAGATCCTGTGGCAGAGCGCCGCCCAGGAACCCGTTGGCGGACGCGAACCAGATCGCGATGTCCCAGGCATCGAGCTCATCCCCGAAAACCTGGAGAATGGGAGTGAGACCCTTTACCGGCCGATATTGCGCCTCCGGGTCGAGCGCATAAGCTGGGTAGAGATCATTGCCATCATGGCGCAGCGCGAAGATCCTACCTTCGCGCTTCCATTTATTTGGCTGGGCGCTCGAGTTCAGCCCAGTAAACCCTGCGATTCCGGACAATTTGGCCGCAGTGAGCCATTCCGCGCTTTCCAGCACAGCCTTGCGGGCTTCGGCGTTCATACGAGCCTGGGTGAGCAGATGTTCGGGCGGCGAAACGGCGGGGACGAGCGCGTCGACCAGCTTTTCGAGAGTTGCGGTCTCACGGTCCGCGAGGTTGCGAAGGATCATCGGCGCGATCAGACGCACCGCCTCCGCGAAGGCCGTGGCTGCCGCTTCTCCAGCATGTTCCAGCTGAAAGGCGATGATGGGGCCGTCCTTGTCCTTCAGACGCGCGCGCACGTCCCGCGCGGAGCCGGTAAGAGGTTTGATACGGACGTCCGAAAAATCCGGCGCTGTTGCGGTGGCCATGATCGCCTCACTGGATATGATGGATATCCATATAGCATGATATCCTAAATAATCAATGAGAGGTCGAATTCAATCAACATGTGCCGCGCTTTGTGCCGCGCGGCACATTCTCGCTTCGACAAGTGAGTTGATCGCCAGCATGCCCGCCTCGAAAGAAGGGCGGAGCGAAGCTTGTTAACCAAGCCATGTCATAGCGCTTTAACCAGGCTATCGAGGTAGGGACATTGCATGCGGGTTTTGTTGATCGAAGACGACACTACGGTCGCGAGTGCCCTCGAGCTGATGCTGAGTGCCGAGGGGTTCAATGTCTACTCGACCGACTTGGGCGAGGAGGGCCTCGATCTCGGCAAATCCTATGATTACGATCTCATCTGTCTCGACCTCAACCTGCCGGACGTGCACGGGTTCGACGTCCTCAAGAAGCTGCGGATGGGCCGAGTCGACACTCCGGTGCTGATCCTCTCGGGGATTTCGGAACTGGATTCCAAGGTCCGTGCCTTCGCCATGGGCGCGGACGAGTATCTGACCAAACCCTTCCATAAGATCGAGCTGGTCGCGCGGATCAACGCTGTCGTCCGCCGGTCGAAGGGTCATGCCGAGTCCGTCATACGTATCGGCAAGATTGCCGTGAACCTTGATGGGAAGGTCGCCGAAGTCGACGGGGCCCGCATACATCTGACAGGCAAGGAATATGCGATGCTCGAGCTGCTGGCCCTGCGCCAAGGCTCAACGCTCACCAAGGAAATGTTCCTGAACCATCTTTATGGCGGCATTGACGAACCGGAGCTCAAGATCATCGATGTTTTCATCTGCAAGCTACGAAAGAAACTGACCCTCGCATGCGGCGGCGAAAACTATATCGAAACGGTGTGGGGCCGCGGCTACATGCTCCGGGCGCCAGGCGAAGAGGCCTTTGAGCAAGCGGCCTAAAGCTTTGGGTGCTCCACACGCCTCGTATCTTTCGGCAGGGTGGATGTGCTGATGCCGTCCCTTTGAGCGCGGCAGTCCGCGCTTTCCCCTTGGGTGCTCCGCTCGGCTCTGACTAGATCGGCCTCAGGCTTCGTCCCATCAAGCTTCGAGCAGTCGTTCGAGGCCCTTGGCGACGCATTGCGCGGGCTCATCGGCCGTCATGACCTCAAGACCCGTTGCGTCTGCGATCATGGTGCGCATCAAGGGCACCAACGCGCTGCCGCCGGTCAGCAGGATGCCCTTGTCGTGGATGTCCTGACTGAGGTCTGGCGCGGTCTGCCCGAGCACGTCGCGCACGACCTTTACGATCTGGGCCACATGTTTTTCGACGACCCGGTCGAGATCGGCCATGTTGATCGCAATCGTCTTGGGCAGGCCGGTGCGCAGGCAGCGTCCGCTGACGGGTATCGCATCGCCTTGCGCGCTGCGTGACCCCTTATGCGCGACATAGTCGAGCTTGAGCTGTTCCGCCGAGCGATCGCCGATGAGGAATTTGTGCTGGAGATGGACCTGGTCGGCGAGCGCGCGATTGAGCGTGTCGCCGCCGATCCGCACCGATCCGGTGCCGCAAATCCCGCCAAGCGAGAAAACAGCAACCTCGGTCGTTCCCGCGCCGCATTCCACGATCATCGATCCGGCGGGCTCATCGACGGCAAGCCCGGCCCCGATGGCGGCGGCGAGCGGCTCGGTCAAAAGCGTGATCGGGCCGAGCCCGGCGTCGGCGGCGGCGGTGAGCATCGCTCCGCGCTCAGCCTGGGTCGCATCGGCGGGGACGCCAATGATGGCGGCGGGTGTGCGCCAGCGGCTCCGGCCCCTGGACTTCGACAGGGCATAGCGGAGCACCCGTTTCGCGGCATCGATGTCCTGCAGGACCCCGCGACATAGCGGCCGCGCAATGCGCAGGGCCGCTGGCGTGCGGTCGATCATCGCATAGGCCTCGCGGCCGGCGGCAAGCAGGCTGGTCATGTTATGCTTGCCCGCGACACAGCATAGCGACGGCTCGTCGAAAACGAGGCCGTCGCCGCGACGCAGAATGCGGATGTTCGCGGTCCCGAAATCGATTGCGATCTCCGGTCGCCGCTGTGGCAGGAAGGACGTCATAGGATCGTCCTACCCGTCCCTGGCCACATTGTCTTCCATCTTGGCCTCGTTCGAAGCCATGCAGCTCACGGCCGGCTGAAAACCGCGCTGCGGAACTTATAGATGCAACGCGCGGGAACGGCTCATCGGCTTGACGACCACGTCCCCGCGCCCGGAGCACGAACCGGAATTGTGCTATTGGTGGGCGGCGACGAAGAGACCATTGGGCCGCGGGCCGTAGGCACAGGCCGGCCTATATGACGCCAAGCGCCCGCATTGCCTCGGCCACGCGGACGAAGCCGGCGATGTTCGCGCCAAGGACATAGTCGCCCGGCGTTCCGAACTCGTCGGCGGTCGATGCGCAGGTGTCATGAATGCGGCGCATGATATCGGCAAGGCGCTGCTCGGTCTGCTCGAACGTCCAGCTGTCGCGCGACGCGTTCTGCTGCATCTCCAGGGCCGAGGTCGCCACGCCGCCTGCATTGGCGGCCTTGCCGGGCGCGAAGAGGACGCCCGCCTCCCTGAAGAAGCGTACGGCTTCCGGCGTCGAGGGCATGTTCGCGCCTTCGCCAACGGCGATCACGCCGTTCTGGATGAGCGCTTTGGCGTCGCGGCCAGTGAGCTCGTTCTGGGTGGCGGATGGCATCGCGATTTCGCAGGGGACGTCCCAGATGGAGCCGGTATCGGAGAAACGCGCTCCGTCGCCCTTGAGCCTGGCATATTCCGAAATGCGTTCCCGGCGGCTTTCCTTGACCTCTTTGAGGAGTGCGAGATCGATGCCGGCCTCATCGACCACATAGCCGCTCGAGTCCGAGCAGGCGACGACCTTGCCCCCGAATTCGGTTATCTTTTCGGCGGTGTAGATGGCGACATTACCCGAGCCCGACACCACCACGCGGCGATTATCGAAGGTGAGCTGCTTGGTCGCGAGCATGCGCTCGACGAAGTAGACCGCGCCGTAGCCGGTTGCTTCGGTCCGGGCGCGCGAGCCGCCGTAGACCAGGCCCTTTCCGGTAAGGACGCCGGCTTCGTAGCGATTGGTCAGGCGCTTGTACTGGCCGAACAGATAGCCGATTTCCCGGCCGCCCACGCCGATGTCGCCGGCGGGGACGTCGGTATATTCGCCCAGGTGCCGGTGAAGCTCGGTCATGTAGGACTGGCAGAAGCGCATGATCTCGCCGTCCGATCGGCCGCGCGGATCGAAGTCGGAGCCGCCCTTGCCGCCACCGATCGGAAGGCCGGTGAGCGCGTTCTTGAACGTCTGCTCGAAGCCGAGAAATTTGATGATGCCGACGTTCACCGACGGATGGAAGCGCAGGCCGCCCTTATAGGGGCCGAGTGCCGAGTTGAACTGTACGCGAAAGCCGCGGTTGATGTGGACCTGGCCCCGGTCGTCGACCCAGGGGACGCGGAAGATGATCTGGCGCTCGGGCTCGCAGATCCGCTCGATGAGGGCGTTCTCGAGATAGCTGGGATATTTCGCGACGACGCGGCCCAGGCTTTCGAGGACCTCGGTCACGGCCTGGTGAAATTCGAGCTCTCCTGCATTCCGGCGCAGGACCTGATCGAGCACGGGCTCGAGCTTCTCATCGATCTTCGACATGATTTCTCCCAAGGGCGAACACCCTCAAGCGCTTAATGCGAGGCTGTACGAAAGGCCATCGCGGTGTCTTCGGTGAGAGCGGTGGGGGTGGCAGGCGCGCTCTTCGCGCAGATGCGGTCGGCTAGCAGGTCATTGGGGGCCATCGCCTTTGGCTCAGGCGTTCGGCTTGTCGGCGAGTGCTGCGCAGATGGCGCTGGGGGTCCATCCGGTTTCGGTCGCGGTTTGGACGATCGTATTATAGGTAAGATCCTTGAGATCGGCGACTATGCGCGCACACTCCTCGTCGAACCAGGGATCGAGCTCCTCCATATATTCCCGGAGCGCCGCTTTCACGAGCAGCATATTGACCGAAAGGGAGAAGGCTAGGCCCTCCGGCCTTTGGTGCTCATTCCAGACGGCGATGAGAGGCATGTCTGCCTGGGCCGCTTTGAAAGCCTTCTCAGACTGCAGATCGAAGCAGTAGACGGGCTTCAGGCCATGGACGTCGGCCAGATGATTGAGCGTTGCCTGGCGGAAAGCCGCTCGAAGTTCGTCATCGGAGATGACCAGGGCGGCTGTCTTTGTTTGCCCGGGCAGTTTCACCACCTTCGCGGACGGAGCACTGCGCAATTGCTGCTTCAGCCGTTTGAACATGCGCAATGCTCCGGGTTGTGTGGTCCGATGCAAGTTACAGCAGGGCTGCCTGCGAGGAAAAGCTTTCAATTGTCGCAGTTCGGTGTTCCTGCAGGTTGCGATTGATTGATGAAGGTCCCGGCCATGCTATCGTTGCAGGTGGCTATTTCGGCGACGCAATACGGTCGACGATCTGCGGCGAGCGATCAGGCCGGGACTGACTATATCGATTTTGCCGGGTGTGGGGCCTTCGCTTCCTCGTCGCCGGCGGCGCCACGATCGATGATGAATATGCCATTCTCCAGCCGGGCAGCCCTGCGCATAGCCTGCCATGTTCCGTATTTGGCTTTGACGTAACGCGCCAATTTCATAGATTTGGCGGTGTTTACACGCATTCAGGCCTCCCGTGCAGGAACGGTTCGAGCGGCGCCCGGCTAGACCAACGCAGTCATTGGCTAAGCGGCAGCGGCAGCGGCTCGCGGCTTACCTTCGCGATGGTGAGCAGGCGTTCATGACCATCGCGGTCGGGCCAGAGGATCGACTGTCCGGCGCGCAGGCCGATGAGCCCGGCACCGACCGGGGTAAGGATGGATATCCGTCCTTCGGCGATGTCGGCGTCCTTGGGAAAGACGAGCTGGTAGCGATGTTCCTTGCCACTCGCTGCGTCCGTGAACTGGACCACGCTGTGCATTGTGACAATGTCGGCGGGAATTCGATCAGCCTTGTGGATGGTGGCGCGTCCCAGTTCTTCCAGCAGCAACTGGCTGACCTGGGGCAGGCGGGTGGCGGCGCTGGTGGCGAGATCGGCCAGGATATCGGCTTCGCTGTCGATCATATGGATGGGCGGCCGGCGGGCCGCTTTGGTCTTGGTCATGGCTATGGCTTTCCGGAATAGAGACAAGGCGCACCAATCCAAGTGGTGCGTCACATTGTACTGATCGAGCCCCGGGCTCGGGGCAGGATGCGCCGGAACCCGGGGCTAAATGCCCGCGAGAAGCTGTCCCCCGTGGTGGCGGAACCGGAAGTGATGACGCAGCATCTGCATCGGGTAATGATGTCCCCCTTGCGCCCCCAAGTCAAACCCGATGCCAAGCCATCCGCCGAGATGCCGCTCGCTGGCCTTGCGTGCGGCACAGCGCATGGGCAACGTGCGCGGAGGGGGAAAGCCGATCGCAACCGTAAGTGACCCAGACCGCAGCCCAGCTGCCTTGTCCGAGCGCGCCAGTCTTTTGGCGGCGTTGCCGCCGCGCGCCCATATCGAGCGCATCGCAAGCCGGAAGATCAAGGGTTTCTGCGGAACGATCGACGAGGACGGCGTCTATTACGACCCCGTCCACAAGCAGAACCAGAGCCTTTCCCAGCACATTATCGCGGACTATCACGGCCGCTTCCTGATCGAACTCATTCAGAACGGGCACGACGCCCATGACCGGGCGCGACGGGATGGGGAGATCGCTGTCCTGCTCGCGGGTGATGAAGGCGACAGCGGCACGCTTTACGTCGCCAATCGAGGGCAACCTTTTGCGTCCAGGAATGTCGACGCGCTTTGCGAAATGGGTTTGTCGAGCAAGCCGCCGGGCGAGGCGGTCGGCAACAAGGGCCTCGGCTTTCGCAGTGTCCGGCACGTCAGCGATATTCCGCAAATCTATTCGCGCCTGACCGAGGACAGTCCGGGCGATCTCTTCGACGGCTATCGCTTCACCTTCGCCCGCGGCAGCGAACTTGATCCGCTGCTTCCCGACGAGGCCACGCGGGCGCTCGCGCGCACCGACCTTCCAGCCTTTTACATCCCTCGCTGGCTGGACCGGACGCCGGACACGGTGAAGGAATTCGCGCGCAAGGGATTTTCGAGCGTGATCCGATTGCCGCTGCGCAACCAGGCTGCCCTCGATGTGGTTCGCGCCGAGATATTGAGCCTGGCCAAGGCCGAAGCGCCGATGCTGCTGTTCCTGCGCCGAATTGCGACGCTGCGCGCAGAAATCCAGGGTGACCGGATCAAGGAGGATGCGCTCAACCTGAAACTCTCCCGGAGCGAGACGCCGCTCGAAGACGATCAAGGTCCAGCTTTGGTCGATTTGGGCGAAAACGGCTCCTTCTGGGTCGCCCGGGCGGAAATCCCCGAGAGCGACATGCAGGCGGCGGTTGCAGAGGGCCTTGAAAGTGGCGCACTGCCGGAGAGCTGGAAGGGGTGGAAAGGCAGCGGCGAGGTAGCGGTTGCTGTCCCTATCGGCGAGACGATGCCGGACTTTCACCCTCGTCTTTACACCTTCTTGCCAATGGGGCGCGGCGCCACGTCTCCGTTCCGCGGCCATTTGCACGGCAGCTTTTTTCCGAGTTCGAACCGGACGAGCCTCGACCCTGCTGTGCGGGTCAATGCCCTGGTGCTCGATCATGCGGTAAAGCTAGCGTCCGCGACGGCGGCCTGGCTGCAGCGACGTGGCTCTGCGCAATTGGAGGCGAAGGTCCCGGTCCTCACCGCTGTGCGGGCGGCTGTCGACCTCTTGCTCTGGAATACGCCGACCAGCCTGCTGCAGGGCGAGAGTGATGGCGAGGGCGAGGAGGCGATTGACCTCGGCACCGCGATGACCGCTGCGATTGTTCGGCAGTGGGGGGCATCCTCGCTGGCGGAGGCGGACTTCGTTCCATGCCTGGCCGATTGGACCGGGGATGCGCTCGCCCGGCCCCCCTTCGGGCCGGTTGCCTTTGTCAGTCCGGCGGGCTCGCGCCGTGTGCAGGGCGCCGACACGTCCTTCTCGCTCGACGTGATCGCGCGACACGGGAAGTCCGCAGACCTCGCGCCCTTCTGGCCGGGGCTTGGCGAGCAGCGCAGCGAGAAGTTGGCGCTGTTTCTGCGCAGCCATGCCGGCGGCCATTTCAGGGATCGCATGACCGCATCGGAGCGGGCCATCATTGTCGAGGGGCTGGCGAGGGCGATCGCGAAGCCGCGCAGGCCTGATTGGGCGCGCTGGACCGCCTTTTATCGCGACCTGTCCGACTTCATGGGAGGCGATGCCTCGGCACTGGCGGGCAAGGCGATTCTGATTTGCCAGGATGGCTCGCTGCGCGCCACGCGATCGCAAGCGCGACCCGAGCCGTCGCGGGGGGAGACGCCCAAGCGCCGGACGCGCCGCGCGCCGCGCGAAGCTTCGGTGTTTGTGCCGCCAAGGCGCGGCGATGCCGAAGACAGCATTGGCGAGGATTTCTATCCGCCAGCCCCGCTGCGCGAATTCTTCGCCTTCCTGCACGACAGACTGCCCTGGTATGGCGAGCTCGCCGCCGCTCGTCAGTTCCTGGAGAAGGATCTGGCGACGGCATTCGAAAGCGAGGCGCTGCTCACCCGCATTTCGCAGATTCTCGAGCGGGACGAGACGAAGAAGGTCAGGGCAGCGGGACTGCGCTGGGCCTTTGCCATCTGGCGCCGCTCGGTTGCGATCATGCGAGCTGTCACGCTGTCTTCCGCTTATCGCCTCTTCGTGCCGACGATCGATGGCGAATTCATCCGCGCGTCGGAGGCGGTCTTCTCCTCGGCCTGGCCCGACCGCACCCTTGGCTATGACCTGCAGCAATTTCTCGAGCTCGCGCCTGCGGGATCCGCCGATCTGGCCGAGGTGCGTGCCCGCCGGCTGGCCGCGCCGTCCGCCGCCGTGTTTGGAACGCGGTTCGTGGACGATTGGACGGATTTTCTGATCGGAATTGGAGTGCAGCGAGGCCTCGAGCCGCGGACGAAGGAGCTTCAGCATTATGTCAGCGCCGGACGGGTGACGAGCTTCGATTTCCTCAAGGACCTCGGTCTCCCGGACAGTTTCGGATCTCTGTTGAAAAAGGACATCGCGACCCGGCCGGGAGTTTCGGTTGGGCTGCCGACATCGACCGATTATGATGTCGGGGCGCTATGGTGGATGCCAGGGCAAGCAGATGTCGAGGCCTTCAGCGACGAGGCGCTCGACGCCTATGCCAAGCTCATTCTTGCCTGGATCGGGCGTGCAGCGCACCGGCATCTCTGGATGTCGGTCAAGCATCGATACAATCATCGCTCGGACAATCGCGATTGGCCCACGCCGCTAGCGGCTTTTCTGCGATCGACGGCATGGCTGCCCTGCGAAGAGCCGGGCGCCGATGGCCTGAAGCGGTCGCGGCACGAAGGTTCCAAGGTCTGGCTTCCGCGCGGAAGTGATCGCTTTCCGCCGTTCCTTCGCCGCTTGTCCTACAAGCTCGCCCGGGCGCTGGACCGAACGCCCGACGCCGTCGCCGATACCCTTCGTAAGCATGCCGGGCTCAAGACCTTCAATGCGACCGACACGTTGCTCGAACAGGCAGGCTTTCTGGCCGAACAATTCGCCCAAGGCTGCGTCCGCCGGTTTCATGAGCGCGAACTCATCAACATCTATGCGCGCTGCTGGGCCCGGCTTGCCGAGAGACATGGGGCGCAAGATGCTGCCGTGCCGCCGGGCAAGCCGCCCGCGACGCTGTTGGTGCGCAGGCGCGGCCAGCTTGGCGTCGCGACATTGGGGGCCGGTGCCGCCGAGACAATCTATGTTCGAGACAGCACGGATCTGATCGCGACGAGCCTGGTCGAGGTGCTTGGCGATCCGCTGCTCGACGTTCGCGGGGCCGAGCCGGAGCGCCTGGGCGTGCTCCTTCACAAGCTGTACGGCAACGGTGTGCGGCGAACCTCGCAGCTCGCCTACGCGATCGAGGTCGATGGATCGCCTCTCGAAGAGCTTAGCCTGGGCCCCAAGTTGGTAAGCTGCTGCCCCTGGCTCCGCTTGATGCTCGCTGTGGCGCTCGAGGCCCTCGACAGTGTCGATCTCAATCGCTTGCCGGCGGACCGTGCCGCCATTTTGCAAACGCTGGATCGGCTCGAGCTTCATCAGACCGCTGCGCTTCGCTTCTTGCTCAACGGCCAGGATGTAACACCGCCCACTGCGCGCGGAGCCTATCAGTTCGAGCGGGCCGAGGGCGAGCCACTGCTTGTCGTCATGGGAACCGGCCCGCTCGACTGGGCCAAGATCGAAGCGGCGTTGCCGG
The DNA here is from genome assembly GCF_002288285.1 of Sphingobium xenophagum. Taxonomy (NCBI): domain Bacteria; kingdom Pseudomonadati; phylum Pseudomonadota; class Alphaproteobacteria; order Sphingomonadales; family Sphingobiaceae; genus Sphingobium; species Sphingobium xenophagum. The sequence goes on from NZ_CP022747.1 coordinate 65,774, forward strand.
CGATCGGCGAGGCTATCCGGCATCCGGCCGTTGTCCCGCATATGAAGCTGCTGGCTCGCCAGCTGTTGCTCGATGATGTGGCGGTCGACGATCAGCCTTCAGGTCAAGGAGACCTGCTGCGTCTGTGCCGCGCGCTGGAACTCACCGAACAGGCGGGCGAAGCCGCGCGCGACGCGCTGGGTGAAAGGCTGGACCGGTTGGCACCATGGTTTCGTGCGGTGGTCTTCTACCATGGCGGGGAAAGCGCATTCGAGACCTGGATGCAAGACGAGGCTGCCGCGCTGGAGGATGCGGGCGTAGCAACCGAGCAGTTGCGATCCCTGTTGCCGGCGGTGAGCAGCGTGGAAGAGATCGTGGCGGCGGCTCGGGCTTCGCTTTCGACTGGGGAGTTGCGCGAACGGCTGGGCCTGGAGTTCGAGAGTTTCAATGCCAGCCTGATCGCAACGGGGAGCGAGCCGGACATCGACCCGGAGGGACAGCAGCAACAGCTCGACTTCTACGTGGCGGACAATCGCATTCTGATCGTCGACGCGCTTCGCAATCTGACAGCGCCGACGCTGCTCGCGTTCACGCCTGACCCGAGGTACAAGGCGGCCATCGAAGCCTTGGGGGCCCTCAAGCCCAATCCCGATTGGCTCCTGCGATATGAGCGGATACCCGAGCCGCTCCTGGCCGGTCATGTTGCGGCATGGTTGGCGGCGACGGGCGCGCCGGCAATCGGCACGAATCCGGAAGGGCTGGGCGATCTCGCGGCCGTTCGCACCGGCAACGCCACTATCCTGCGTCAGGTCGCTCGTACAGCGCCGCCGCTCGTGCGCGCCTGGGGTGTGCAGCATTCAGTTTCGGTGGGTGATCTGTGGCGCGACGCCGGGCAGGTGGAGACGGAGCTTCGCCGCCGGCTCGACGATGCAGGCGCGTTCGACTGCCGCCTGTGGGATGAAGCCGAGCTCCTGATATGGCTGGAGAAGCTCGGCGCCTGGCCCTCCGGCATGAAGCACAGCCTTGATCGCGCTGTGCTCGGCGTTCCTGAAACCGACATTGAAGCGGCGGCGCAAAAGGCGAGGGAGGAGCGGGAGAGACGCAGTCGCGAAGCGCGATCGGTGCGGCTCAATGGGACGCTGCGCGATCCGCTCGAGGTGGACTGGCTCAGTCTTTCCGCCGAGCTGGCCGGCAGCCTGTCAAAGAAGCTTCTGAACCGGCCGATCGGCAGCTTTGCACAGCTGGCCGCCGGGGGAGGCGGACGCGGCTGGCGCCGGGGATCGGGATCCGGCGGCGGGGGCAGTGGCGGCGCCTATAGCGGAATACCGCAAGAGAAGAAGGATATGATCGGCCGGCTGGGCGAGCTTACGGTCTATCACTGGCTGAAGGCTCGGCAACCTGGTCAGGATATCGACCGATGCTGGGTGTCGGGTAATTCCGGGCCGTTCGTTGGCAAGGAAGGACGGGACAATCTTGGCTATGATTTCCGGATCAGCTTCAACAAGCAAGTCTGGTATATCGAGGTGAAGGCGAGCACCGAAGATCCTTGCCAGTTTGAGATGGGAGAGACCGAGGTACGGTGGGCGCGAGACATTGCCCGCTCTCGAGCGGCTGACCGCTATGTGATCGCCTATGTGGCTAATGTGGGGCAAACCGGCGCCACGACCATCGATATCCTGCCCAATCCGCTCGGCCCTGAGGCTGACGGCGTGGTGAACATCGCGGGCGATAGCATTCGCTACACGTTCGACCGCCGCCGCCGCTAGGACAGCGAGCGGGTTCTGCGCCGCCTGTTCGTCGTCGGGAATGGCGGGCTTGTTTTTGCGTGATCAGGCCCCATATCTTGCCTGCTACAGTCGCAAATAGACGGTCTTTCGGTGCTTTGCGGCTCTGCTCTTCCTTCTTTCCCTGCCCCTCGCAGCACGAGGGTTCCCGATCTCCGGGAGCCCGATCCTAGAAGGATATCTTACATGAGCACCATCACTGGCACCGTCAAATTCTTCAACGCCGACAAGGGTTATGGCTTCATCGCCCCCGAAACCGGCGGACAGGATGCGTTCGTCCACATCTCGGCAGTCGAGCGCGCAGGCTTTAACACGCTCAACCAGAACCAGCGGCTCAGCTATGAACTGGAAACCGACCGCCGCGGCAAGACCAGCGCGGTCAACCTGCAAACGCAGGACTGAGACACAAGGAGGGCGGCATGAAGTGCCGCCCTTTTTTTTATTCGAAAGGATTGTCCATGGCGAATGACGCCGAGCATTATCGCGGGCTGGCGGCCCGCGCCCAGGCCGAAGCTGACGCGGCGACCCTCAGCAATGCCCGCGACCGCGCTCTGAGATCCGTCGCGGCCTTCGAGACCATGGCGCTTCAGCACGAACATACCGCCAAGCGCCGAGCGGAGCGCGAGGTCTCCACTGCGGCGGACCGATTGGTCGCGCTCGGCTCGCCTCTATTGCAATAGCTGGCCGCCTGGCGCCCGCCCCGTTTTGCAAGCCAGCCCTTCCCTTGCTTCCCCATCCGCGTAACGATTGCCTTCAGAGAGGCGGTTGCAATGGCGGATGATAGGGCCTGGCAGCCACGAGCAGCCAATTTGCTTCGAAGAGATCGTCTGCCGGCCCACTGGCTGATACCTGCTTGCCTGCGATTGATCAGTTAGCGCCGGATTGGCAGTACCACATTGCTTTAGTCCGCAATTCTCCCCTATGACGATACGGTCTGCGGAGACGCGGATGGAGGCGTGGAAACCTTCTTATGTGAGAGCCGGCGAGCTTAGGCTACCGGGCAGCGGACGCGTATGTCCAAGGCCTGGCCCAAAGGCGTTCGCGCCTGACTCACATCAGGTTTCCAATGCCCGGTTTCCGGGCTGCACGCTTCCCTACCAGGCAGCGTGCTGTCGGCTGTCTGCGGCAGATCGACCTACGCAAAGCGGAGAATGTTTGACCATATCATCGGGGGGCGGAAATGAGAAAAACAGCGGATACTGACGTTCCAGTGGGACGAGCTTGTGGCGACTGAACCGACTTCGCACTCGCGCGCCGCGTCACTCATACGTCAGGCTTTGGCTATACTGGATGAGAGCGGTGAGAGCACTGCGGCCGCCTATCTGCAGCACGCCTTGGACATCCTGCCTGAAGGGCCGATGGATGATGGCGGGGAGTCGAGGCTGCGCTCCCATATCCCGGTGATCCGCGCCATGGGCGGTGCGCTTGCCCTCGTTGCTACAATGATCGGGCGCGGCGGTGATGTGTCATTGGACGAATTTTCGCGCCTTCTGGGCATTTACGCGGTCGCCACTTCGGAGAGTGCCAATGATGAAGGGATGGTTCTAGCTTATTGGGCGAGCATGGTGCGGGATGTGGCAGAGGCTCAGCCCGGTAGTCCGGCGGGGCCCGCTTAGACAGAAGGCGCGAGTAGGACGGAGCGTCCGCCGCCGTAGAGGTCTATTGCGATCAGCCTGTGCCGCCCAGGTTCTTGTGCGCGCGTTAAATTATATCCCAGAATTCCTGACAATTCTCTCGCGTAGCTCGGCACTTTCCATTGATCGTGCGCGCCCTTTCAGTAGAAGCAACAGGTCGGCAGAGGGGGGAAATTTGTCAATTCATGCGACTGCAGCGGCTTGGGTGCGTTTTTTACGCAACTACGGCCCGATCCCAACCAACGATAATATGTACGATGAATCGATTCAGCGCGCGTTGAAGCGACATAAGATCGTGCCTATCACGCTGCCGGCTCCTCTGGTGAAGCGTTTAGTGGAGAACTTCCGGGCGGAGATGCCCGCCTCGCACATCATCACTGGGACGGCAGGCGACGGAAAAACTTATCATTGCCGTGAGGTGTGGACCGCGCTCGGTGGGGATCCCGCAGTCTGGAACGAAGGCGCAAAGATCCAGACGCTGGCGATAGGCAGTCGCTCCCTTGTCATCGTTAAGGACCTCAGCGAACTGCGCGACGAGGAAAGTGCCGGCTTGATCGCCGACTTCGCGCGTGACGTGGCGAATCCCGCAACTTCGACCTTCTATCTTCTGGCGGCTAACCACGGCCAGCTCCTGGAAAAGCTCAAGTCCGCGCCGCCAACAGATGAGATCGAGCGGGTTACCACCGTTATCGAGGAACTCCTTGTCACGGGCAATAATCCGGATTCGGCTATCGCCATCGACCTTGACGATCTCAGCCGATCGCCTGCCGCTGAAACGGTGATGACCATCATTGATGAAGTCACGCAGCATGATGGTTGGGACGGGTGCGGTAGTTGTGCCGCCAATGCGGGCGATGCCATCTGTCCGATCTACGAGAACCGGCGGCGTCTGATAGGGGAGGGCGAGGGAGACGCCTTTAAGCGCCGCATCGCGGCGCTCATCGAATTGAGCGAGCGCAATGGAAACCACTTTCCCGTGCGCCAGCTCCTCGCCCTCATTGCCAATAGCCTGCTAGGCCATCCCGATGCGCGCGATGGATTGATGAGTTGCGCGGAGGTGCCGCGGATCGTCCAGGAAGGCAGAACTGATCTCGCGAGCATCTACCGGAATATCTTTGGCGAAAACCTGAGGCCGAGCAAAGCGGAGAAAACCGAACTCTTCCGCAAGCTCAATGTCTTCGGGATCGGCGCCGAGACAAGTAACCGTGTCGACAATCTGTTAGTCTACGGTGCGGACGATCCTGCCTATCGGGGAGATTACGAGCGGCTGGTTCTTGTCGATCCCATCTACGGGGCGACCCCGGCCTATTCGGCAGCGCAGCGTGCCTATCTCGAAGGGGTCGAAACAACAGATCGCACGGCGTTTCTGGCGAGCCTGAGATCCCAGCGCCAGCGGCTCTTCTTCACCTTGCCCGATGAACTCGCAGTCGATTATGACCTGTGGGATTTGACGGTCTTCCGATACGCCGGCCTCTATCTCGAGGTGGCGGAGAAACTTGCAGCCAAGCAACCGGTCCCCCGGCAGGCCATCACGATGATAGTGCGGGGCCTCAACCGTATCTTTACCGGGATGCTCGTCCAGAACCAGGACGAGCTGGTTCTCGCCACCTCTGGCAGTTATTCCCAGTCCAAGCGCAGCCCCCTTCTCGATGAACTTATCTCCGTCCCGCGGCAGGGCGGTGAGGAAGTCGCCATAGTGAGCGACGGGACAGGCGGCTTCTCTGTGTCGGTACGGTTGGTCCGCGGGTCGGACATTCCTCTCGTCACCCTCGCACTCTCGCCGACACGGTTCGAATTTCTCGGCCGCGTCGCCGAAGGCGCGCTGCCCAGCAGCTTTTCGCTAGAATGCCATGAAGACCTCCTGGCCTTCAAGGCGCGGCTTCTGCGGGAGACCGAGAACCGCCGGAAGCTCGATGGCGACGAGATTGTGGATGGAGAGTTGATGCTCCGCTTTATTGATCTTGGCAACGACGGACGCGCGGTGGCGCGCCGCGTAATCGTGCGGGTTTAACAATGGAAATTCTTGCCCGCCCGACGAGTTTTGATGATCGCACCGGCCCCGATTTCTGGATCGACGAGGCTATCTGGGGACATCGTTTGTACGATGAGCAGACCCCGTGGCTGACCTTTCTTGAGTTCATGACGGTGCTGCTTGCCGAGCACCGAGCGGGACGAGCGTTGCGTGAGGACGCGCTCAACAGCCTGTCCTATCGACCGCAGCTTCAGCTACGGCTGCGTAACCTTGTTTTCAACAATCCGCACATCATGACCGTTCTGGCCGAGGATCGCGCTGACGATGCCGCCTGGAGTATTTGGCTCACTAAGATGGCTGAGACCGCAGGCGGTATCGAAGAGCGGGATTTCTCCTATCTTCGCGACCGCTTCGAGACTTTCCAAGACTTCGCAGCGGTGATCAGCTTCCTGCAGGGATCGGCGATCGAAGGATCGAGCAACAAGCGTTGGAGCTCGAAATTCGTTTTCCCGTTTGGGCCGAACGCGCTCTATGAGGACGCCAACGTCAATCCTCGCGGGGGCGTATCAAACGATCGACGCTTTTTCGCCCGAACAGGCGAGTTGCTCTACCTCATGCTCTGTAGGAGCAGGGATGCCGATGCGCTGCGGGGCCTGCTAATCTCGCGCTTTCTGGAAAATCCCGCACCTTATGATCGGATGGCGGCCGCCCTGCAGGGCGAGCCCCATTTCTCCAAGGTCGAGCGAGCGGGGGCCTATCTTCCCTGTTCAAGCCATAGCCTGTTCGACCGTCTGGCCGAAGATTGGCTCGCCATCCTTCAACTGCCGATTCCGGCCTATGACGCCATCCCGCATCTCGTGACGATGACGGGCCTGAACCTCATCCTTTACCAACTCGAGCGTGCGCGTGAGGTGTTGGAAAATGAGCCGGTGCAACTGGTCTGCGAAATCGTATCGCCGAAGAAGTCGGTGGTGCGGGATCTTTCGGCCGATTCCTATCAACGCAACAATGGACTTCCCCAGCAGGCGGTGGAGCGCTTCGTGAGGCGCGTTGGAGAGACTGAGGAATGGGCGAGGGCGCTTCGCTCCGATGAACCTGTCCTGTTCGCCGCGGACATTCTGAAGAAGAATTTCGGCTGGCCTGATACTGAGGAAGAGGAAGCGGCAACAGACCCACAGGCCCTCATCAACCAGCTCGCCGACAAGGGGATCAGCCGTCACAAGCAGCACATCGGTAAGATCCATATGAGCTGGGCAAGAGCGATAGGGCTGTCATCGCGGCGGTCTAGCCGGCGTGTGCGTTATGCGCCCACCGATCGGCTGCTTAAGACATTGGTCGCCTGCTGTGTCGAAAAGCGCTTGGAATTCAGAGATTTTCTGGCGCTTTTGCACGATCGCTACGGGATCGTCATCGGCGACGCCCAAGCGCGTACCTTTATCGAAAGCGGTGATGCCGATCAGGAGGATTTCTCCGATAATGCCCGGCGCCTGGAGGAGCGCCTTGCTAGCCTCGGGCTGCTGAAGCGTCTCTCCGATTCTTGCGCCTATGTCGAAAACCCGTTTCAGCGAGCCCAAGCCGCGTGACTCCATCAGATCTTATCGGTGCCGCTGGCGCCGCCTCAATTCGCCAGCGCCTTGCCAATCTTGCCGATGCCGAGGGCGTCGCGCGCTATCTTCTGGACCGCCTGACGGGAGAGCAGGTCGCGGCGATCACGCGCGCACTCCTTGAGGATTCTGCGACCGATGCCCTGCTCAAGATTGCATTGCCGCGTACTTTGATCGGCAACTTTGAGCTTCCGGCTCACGTCGTGACCGACGAACGCACGGTCGCGATCCGCCATGCGGATTGCGATCGTCCAGCTCTTCTCATCGCGAACACTGACGACGACCAGGGCGCATCGCTCGGCGACGTGACGCTCATCGGCGCAAAGCAGCTGACCGAGGACGCGGAGCCGTGGGTGGAGGCCGCTGCCGCCGGGCTTGGGCTTCCCGACAGCCAGATCGGCGCGTGGAAAGCCGCTCTTAAAGGTCTGAATGCGGCCGACGATTGGACGCTCCATCAGATCTCGAATTATGTGGCTCTGACACGCGAGCGGATCGCGGCAGAATCGGCCGCGGTTCCGGACGCCTTGGGATGGGCTTTACCCGCGCTGCACCTGCCGCGCGACAGTGGCTATTTTCTCGCGATCCGCGACAAGGAGCTTGAGCAGTCGCGACGCTGGAAGCGCCTGTTTGAAAAGCTCGTATCGGATCGAAAACCGCTCCTCGCCAAGCAGAAGCCCAATCGCCAGATTATTGAGAGCGATGAGTTGCGGTCGCAGTTCGAGGCTGTGCAGGAAGATATTCCGGCCGAGGTTCATAGCGCGATCGAGGACTTCATAGGCTCCACGCCGGGTTGGAACGAGGCCGCCGATGCGCTGTCGCAATTCGAATGGGAATCCCAGAGTGTCCTCCAGCTATTTTCGGGCATCAAGCTCAAGAAGACCACCCTGCCGCAGGAAACGCTGGCCTTTTTCGAATTCACGCTGCCCGATAGGCTGAGCCTATCCGACCTCGACTATCTCGAGGCGCTGAAGGGGCGCTCACTCAAGGAAACGCGCGATGATGATCGCGACTTCTTCGAGGCGCATCGCGACGATCTGGGCCAGGACAAGGCGCTGCGGGTCAAGTGGGAACGTTTCATCTTTGGGCGCCCAATCGAGTGCAACGATTTCCTTGAGGGCTTGCTACGCGCTTTCGAGCGCCTGTTTGGGCAGGTGAACCTCGCAGCGGGCAAACGCACCCTCAAGATTCGCGCCGCGCGAAAAAGCCGTTCGCAGCTCCTCGATATCAATGCCGACGTGGGGCTCGCTTTCGGCCTTCGCTATCGCGGACTACCGGCGCTGACTGGAACCGCGGTCGAATGGGAAGTGCCCTATCTCTTCGACTATGAGGAACTTCTCGACCGCGCGAAAAAGCGCAAGAAGTATCGGCGCAATGAGTCCACCTCGCGGGCGGCGCTACAGATCAAGTTCGACGTCATCCTTGAATGCGGATCGGAGCGGGCGACCGTTCAGCTGATCTGGATTGCGCAGCCCAATGCGATCGGACTGGAGTTGCCCAAGGATCTAGGTCGTCTCGTTAAGCGCCCGCTGACCCGCAGCAGCGTAGCGCGTTTGCCGGTCAGCCGTAAGGGTGCTCTGCAATCGGTCTCGCTTGGAGATGTGGGCACACTCCAACCTGCCTTTGGGCAGGACGCGGGGTCGCTCATTCCCCGCACCACTCTCGGCGAGGATCTAGCCAGGGCCTTTCCCAAGGCGCTCAAGCTCGCGGGGCAGGGGGGGCGCATTGATCCGGCAGGTATCGCCGCGATCGAGGCCGCATGGTCTGAGTTTGTCGGAAAATATATCGAGGCCATTGCCGCCTTGCAGGTATCGGGCTTTGCCTCGCCCATATTCCTGGCACAGGCCGAAGCGTTCGGCAGTCTGCTGCGCACGCTTGCGCTTCACGCGCCAGGCGATCTCAATCGTCGTGATCTGTGGGAGCCGGTCCTGAGCTTGGGTGTGATCCCGGTGACCGGAAGCGCACCTTCCGCGATCGTGGCGCCCTGGCATCCGCTCCGGCTTGCCGCGGGAGCGATCCGAATGCGCTCGGTGGCAGGTCTGGCGGACTATCTCCTTTCCGATGTGGACGTGAATTTCGGAGATTCTCGCCTGTTCTTCTCTGATCTGCGCGATGAACTTGCCCATCCGCTCTATCCCGAAATCGCGGTAGGTTATGACGGGACGGAGCCCGTGCTGCTCGCCGAGACGGGGACGATCAACGATTACAGCCTGCTTGAGCGGCCGGTGCGCGATCCTTCGGAGGCGACGACTGACGTCGATCCCGGTGAGGCCTCACGACAAATCCGCGGGCTGCTGGAGCGCTATCTGGACCTCCAGCCGCATGAACGCTCAAATCTCAGCATCATGCTGTTTAATTGCGATGCGGCCGGACTTCCTCTCGCAACCGTAAACAGTCTGAGTTCAGTGCAGGACCAGGAAGAGGTGCATTGCAATGTCCTCGTCCGTCACCGCGATCGATCGCGCCTCTCGCGGGTCTATGGCGAGTTGCTCGACCGATCGGAGGGCGATCCCGATGCCGTTGTGGTGAGCGAGACGTCGCGCAACTTCATGTCCAAGCTGCGGATCGGCGTAATGCTCGACAGCGGCGCGCTCCGCCCCGGCAATGCCGCGCGCGAAATCGATGTAGCATTCCTGCATGACGTAGTGTCGCGCCAGGCGCGGGAGCAGTGGTTTTCGGTCCCCGCCGCGGAGACGAACCCATCCCTGCTAGAGCACGTGCCCGCCCGCTGGTCCTACCGGCGCGTGACGGCGGAAGATGAGCTGAAGGCAACGGTCTATCTCACCTGTCCGCGTCAGCCCGATGCTGGCTGGGCCTATGTCGATGCGGTGGCCAATGTGATCCGGCGCCAGGCCCATGGCAGCCACGAGCATTACCTCCCTGCAAGACAGATTTCGTTTCAGGATTCGGGCCTCAAGGCGATGTTCGACGAGGTTCATGAGCTTGCCGAATGGGTCGCGACCTATGACGACCTTCTCGACAAGCGGCAGCTTGCGGCGCAGGGGATCAATGTCATCCGGTACCGGCGACAGCGGACCCATGGCCGTAACATGGTGGTTTCCTCCACGTCGGAGCTGCGCATTCTCAATGTCCTGGTGCGTCGTCGGCTGAACGAACTGTCGCTAGGTCTCGATGAGGATCGTCTCTCGAAACTGGCGCGACGGCTTATCGAGGATGCCAACTCTATTTCGGGTGATATCGTACTGCGGGCCGCGAAACGGGGCGTGTCCGCGGGGGAACTTATTGGCCTGGTTCTCAGCCGTGCCCTCGTTGCCGAGGAGCTCGGCGCCCAGCCTGCGGTCGCCTGGTTCCTGCTCGATGACTATGCCGAGTGGCTGGGGCAACGCGAGGAGGGGATCGCCGACATTCTGGGCTTGTGCCTGGTCGGAAGCGAGAGCGAAGCACCGCGCCTCCGCGCAATCGTTACCGAAGCCAAGTATGTCGAGCAGAGCGGGTCGGCCGAAGCGAGCCGGAAGTCGCGGCAACAATTACGGCAGACAGTTGCGCGCATCGATGACGCGCTGTTCGGCGATCCGGGGCGACTCGATCGCGACCTCTGGCTTTCCCGCATTGCCGATCTCCTGCTCGACGGCACCGCCGCACTGGGTCAGGCCAACTTGCTGGAGCAAGTCCGGGACGGCATCCGGCGAGGTGGTGTACCGATCGATTTACGCGGCTATTCCCACATTTTCATCACGGGACCGGCAACCGATGGCAGTTCGCTTGGAGAACAGGAGCGCATCACTGACGTGAGCGGGGGGCTCCAGGAGACCTTCTCGCGCGAAGGCCTGCGGCAGCTTCTCAAGGCCTATGAAGGCGGTCAGCCGCTAAAGCCAATCCGCGCTGGACTTGGTGAGGCAGATAGCTGGGATCGTCCCAGTTATCGTGACCCTGCCCCCGCGTCGACTGGACTAAGGACGTCACGGCCGAACCCAAGGCGGCAATAGCGGCCCAGGTCGTGGCCCATGACTATGATGACGATGATTTCGAGGAAGAGCCGACGGCGTCTCCAGAACGTGTCGCGGCAGACCTATTGCCGGCTGCGATTGAGTCGACAACGATCGATGTCGATGTCGATGTCGACGGGCCGGGACAGACGGCAGCGGCCGTTGCCGAGGTGGTCCCACAATATCCAGCGCACATCCCGCCGGCGATCGACGCGCCCACCGGGGCAGTGGCGGCTGCGCGGATGGCACCGAAGGCACCGGCAGGATCGACATCTTTTAGCGCACTCGTAGCGGCGCGCGCTGAACGCGCACAGGACGATTCTGCCGACGATCAGGCGTGGCTCGAAGCGACCTCACAGAAGCTGCGTTCCGCGCTGATGGGGTATAATCTTCAGGCCAAGGTTCTAGGGACGCGCCTGACGCCCAATGCCGCTCTCATCCGGTTCATGGGCAGTGATCGACTTCGGGTTGAGGACATCGAGGCGAAGCAATCGGCACTGCTTACCACGCACGGACTGCGTCTCATCTCGGTTTCGCCTCATCCCGGAGAGATTGTCGTCGGCGTGGCACGACCACAGCGGCAGATCGTGTCTCTATGGGATGTCTGGGGACGCCGGGAACTGAACCGCAACGCGGCGGGCGTGAATGCGTCGTTCGTGCTGGGCCTGAAGGAAATGGACGGTGAAATACTTTATCTCAACCTGGGAGGACCCTTTGCCGGCGGGCAACAGCATGAGCCGCACACGCTCGTTGCCGGCGCGACCGGTTCGGGGAAGTCAGTCCTGATCCAGGCCCTGCTCCTTGATATCGCGGCGACCAATCCGAGTAGCTTGGCGCACATCCATCTCATCGATCCGAAAATGGGGGTAGACTACGCGGCGATTGAGCGACTGCCGCATCTGCAAGGCGGCGTGATCGTTGATCAGACGCGCGCGATCAAGGTGATGGAATCCCTCGTCGCCGAGATGGAGCGCCGCTACGAACAATTTCGTGTCGCCGGCGCGCGCGATATCCGGGCCTATAATACCAAGGTCGGTCCGGCGGAGCGTTTGCCTTACGTGTTTCTTGTCCATGACGAATTTGCTGAATGGATGCTCACCGACGACTATAAGACGGCCGTCACCTCGAATGTGTCGCGCCTGGGCGTGAAGGCGCGCGCGGCGGGCATGCATCTTATCTTTGCAGCGCAGCGTCCGGACGCGAACGTCATGCCGATGCAGCTGCGCGATAATCTCGGCAATAGGCTCATTCTGAAAGTTGCAAGCGTTGGAACTTCCGAGATCGCCTTGGGGGTCAAAGGGGCGGAGCAACTGCTCGGTCTGGGGCATCTTGCAGCGCGGCTGAGCGGCGAGCCCGCGATCATCTATGCGCAGGCCCCTTTCCTTTCGGACGAAGATATAGATGCCGCGGTGGATGCCATTATCCGCAGCGAGAACCAGACCGCATAGGGATCGCACAAAGCTCGACGCGCTTGGAGACTATACAAGCGCGTCGGCTGCTTTCCCTGTTTCTCGCGGCAACGGCCATTGTGCGTTTAGACGCTCGGTTCACTTATGGCAGATCACACAACTGCTCGAGCCCTCATCGACACCATAAATATCATCCAAAGTGGGAGCAGGTTTGGCGGATAGAGGATTGACCCGGCGGTTGCGCAACAGGCGCTCACGCCGCTTTTGATAGTCGTCCTTGATCTGATCGACGCGTTTCGGTTCGATCAGTTCGGTCAAACTCTCCCCCTGCGTCCAGGTAAAGGGAGACCCGTCCCTCAGCGCAGTTTTTTCATAGTCGACCGCTTCCTGGAACCGGGCGGGATGCTCCTCGAAAAGGCGAACCCATTCGATCTTTTGCTGGAAGAAGCAAAAGGTACAGCCGGATCGCGAACGCCACTGATAATATTCGGGTTCGCCCACGTCTGAGTGCTGAAGTATTTCAAGCACGCCAGCGCGATCTATACCAGCGTTCCGCAGCGGCAGGTGGACCCGCATATTGGGATGGGTAGCTTGATAACCTTCCCGGCTCGGCTCATCCGCGCGAATAGCTACATAGGAATGGACGATCGTGCCCGCATCAAGATCTTGACGGAGCCAATGCTCAAGCGGGCGAAGCTTGAGCTGGCGCGTACACCAGCGCGTGCGGGGCGACGGTAGGAAATTGCCATATTCCTTGAGCCAGAAGTCGAAGTCGCGATCGGGATTGAGCCGCGCGATCGAACGCCCGAGAAAACCCTCAAGCTTGTCGAGGAACTTGTAGACTTCGGGAAGTTCCTTGCCAGTATCGGTGAAGAAATATTCAAGTGGCAGATCGGAATGATGCTGGCGCATATAGACGGCAAGGGCCGCGCTATCGCGGCCGCCGGAGAGGCCGAGGATGTGTCGTTCCTTGGTCATGCCGCTTCCACTTCGTCATCGGCTTCGGCAGCAAGCATTGCCACCGCGCGCGCGAGCGCTGCGAGCCTCAGGCGGCCCGATTTGTCATCGGATCGCAGTTCGGCAACAACGCGATCCGCAAGGGTCGCAGCGGCTTTCTTTTCCTTCTCGCTCAACACAAAACTGCGCATCAGGGGCGGAGTCTTGGGGTCAAGCCCGACCACAAGCGCGAGCGCCTCAGTGTGGGATTGCCGGTCGCGCACCACGGCAAGAGCCTCGAGCTCGCGGAAGCGGCGGCCAAAGCGAGCGATCCCGGTCAGTGCCTCTTCCCGGTCGCGGTCCGACCAGTTGCGTGCGGGCTTGTGGAGCAGGACGCTGACGAGGCTCTCAAGATCGCCGGTTCCTTGCTCGATCGCTCCGGCACGATCAGCGAAGGCATCGAAGGCATAATCGTTGGTGAGACCCTTGATCGTGGCGGCGCGCTCCGAAATGCCGCCAAAGCTTTCGATATCAATGCCAAGGGCACGGGCAAGCGCTTGGCGCAATTCCGTCAGCAGCTCAGGGTAGCTGGCCTCGCATCCAAGGAGCCCTTGATAAACGAGTTCAGGGGAAAGCCGTTGGCCGAAAGCCTCTGGCAAGGCATCGAATAGCAGCGCTTCGGGATCTTCCGCCTTCGTCACGACGGCACGGACTTTGCGTGCATCGTCTGCCAATCGCTGGGTGCGTAAGGCATAGTCCGGCAACGCCTCGAAGCGCTGGAACAGCGCAGCCGCAACGGGAAGGGAACCTTCGCTTGACGCCGTGCCGAGGAGTTCTCCCAGACCGCTGAGGAATGCAGTCTCCCGCACCGAACGATCAATTCGCCGCAGACGGAAGTCGGCGGGCCGCTGTAGCAGCTTGTCGACAACCACGTCGTTGATGGCGGTCTGGTAGACGCCGTCGATGTAGATGGCGACGCTGTCCCGACGGGCGAGCATATAGGCAAGCGCCAGGACGGGCATGACGCCCGCCTTAAGGCCGTAAGGAGCTCGTGCCCACTGGCTGAATACTGTGTCGAGTCCCTCTGAGCCAGCGGCGTCGATCAGGTCCCAGGCAGGCTGGAGCGAGCGGCCTTCCGGACTGTCATCGGGATCGTAAAAAGCATAGTTGCCCGCAGGCGTTTGCCGATGGAGTCCGAACGGCTTGAGGACCGTCAGATATAGCCCGAGCTCTGCCGGGTAGCCCGTGATACCCAAATCGGCTTCCGCGGAGCGGCTGACCATTGCGTGTGCAAGGTCGCGCGATGCGGCCATGGCGTTTGATGAGGGCTTGTCGCGCTGCAGCAGCTCGCTCTTGAGGATCGGTGCTGAGGGATACCCTGCGTCGGCCAGCGCGCTTGCAACGACGGCGAGTGGCTCGCGCAGCCCCTTTGCTGGCGCGGGCGCGAGGAACCAGCGCGCGGTCTCGAGAGCGGCTTCGAGACTGCGATGGAGTTCATCAACGCACAGGGACTGGCGCGCTGCGATCTCGCGCCGCGCGATCCTGTCGCCCTCAAGTTGTGGGTGGTCGCGAATGACTCTCTCGACCGCGAGCAGTTCCGAGGCGGACGATCGGAGGGCGAAACTGTCCGCGGCAGCTCCGACCGCGATTACTCGACCTTTGCGTTTCAGGAGCTTTGCGGTCGCTTTTGCCAAAGCATCAAGCTCGGCAGGCTGCACTGAACCATCGCCAAGGACCAAGACCAAAAGGCCACTACCTCGTTCGCTGCGGGCAAGAAGCGCGGTGGAGAGAGACTGTGCGCTCTCCTCGGCTCCAACGATATGGAGAGCGATCTCGAACGTACGTAGAGCGCCGGTGAGGAAATAATGCCGCTTCGCGGTCGCAAATCCAAACCCTGCGCGTTGGGGGATGGGATCGAGCTGCCGGTTGTCGATCGGCATGATCGCGCGGCTGACGGCATCTTCCAGATCGAAATCGCTGCCAGCAAACAGGGCGTAACCGCCGAGGCGGGGTTGGCGGATGAGAACGGCCCAGTCGAGGAGATCCTTGATGGCAGCTTCCCGCTCGGCCTCTGCTGCCATGGGATGGGCCGCGGTCAGAAAATCGTCGGCGAGGGCAACGCCTGAGCCATTGCGGAAGAATTCGATGACGGCGGCGGACTTTGTCAATGCTACGTGCAGCGGCCCACCCTTGGCGCTGGCGCGTTCGATGGCCTCAAAGGCAAGGCTAAAGCGACTACCATCGGGGCCGCTGGCAAGCGCCATGCCGAAGTTGGCAGAAAGATAGTCCCAAAGCATCGAGGGATCATACGTCCCTGCTCCAACCTTGGTGGCTGTGAGGAATTGCTGAAAACCGGCAGGTTCGGCCGAACTCAGAAAGCCGAACACGCTGCGCTCGTTCTGCGCGAAGCGCGCGCGAGAAACGGGTCCGAGAAGCAGGGCGGTCACAGGATTGAGGGGCCATGTGTCCGCCAGGGCCTGCGCGAGACTGGCGATTTCGGTAGGCCGGCGCTGGGCGACGGCCGTCGCGACGTGACCGGCATTCTCGAGGGCTTCGGCCGGCGGCGTGCTCGCGATCGCGCGGCCAAGCAGGGCAACGGTCTCGTCCGCACCACTGAGAAACGCGATGTCCTGATAACGACCCTGGACCTTTGCCCATTCCTGGCGGGCATCGCGTGCAGCGCGCGCGGCATATTGTTCAAAAGACTGGTGAAGAATGCCGATGACGACCAAACGGCCGTCGCTACGTGACGCGCGCTCGGCGAGATCCTGCAGGAGATGGACATCGCCGCCCTCGAGCGCCTCATGCTCAAGCATCTTGCCAAGCTCGTCGAGGATCAGGAGCGTCCCGCTGCTGCGCGGCGCTGGGCCAGACAGGAGCGCTTCAATCAGGCGGTCATCGCTGGAGCCATGACGGTTTCGGGCTTGCTCGTCCCAGCCAAAGCTGCTTGCGGCTGCTTCGGCGATTGCCTCTCGCAAGCGTACCCGCCCACCTGTAACCGCGACGACTTTCCAGTCACCACCACGCTTGGGAAAAGCTTTGGCATAAAGCTCGCTCAGCGCCTCGCCCGCGATCTCCCGCGCGATCTTACGGTTCGCTTTGGGCCCCGCGACGAGGTTGGCGAGGAGAAGCGCCGCACTTGACTTGCCGCCGCCGTAAGGGCCGGTCCAGGTGAATGCACCCTGTTGGCTCTCGATCTGGCTCTCAGCAAGTTGCGTCAGCGCCTTGCGGACCGTCGCCTGGAGCACGTAGCCCACAAGTGGCGGAGTACCGTTGAGGTCAGCATCCAGGCGCGCGGAACGCGCGAAGCGGCGATCGATAGCGACATGCGCTGCGAGCGACTTCATGCCGCGACCTTCCAGCCCGGAGCAGCGCTATACGCCGCGGGGACCAGTCGCCTAGCGTCGATTTCCTCAATTTTCTGCACCTGTCGCAAACCTGCGGTATCGACCCACTGCCAGGCGCCTTCAGTCACGTCGTCAATGCGCATCAGGCGCGTGATGACGCTGTCCTCATCAAGTTTGAACACGCGCCCAGGCGAGCCTGGCGCGTAGCAGATCTGCTCGGCCGTGAGCGTGGTCGCGCCGCCGGACCGGTCCCAGAATGTTCCCAGGGCATAGGCGAAGATTGCATCATGCAGGGTGGGCTTGGGGCCGCGAACAAATTCATACCAGCCACCAAGACGGGCTTCGCGGATGAGAGCGAGCTCGGCGAGGAGCGGCTCGGCCGCGTCTTCGCTGAATGTCTCCCCCTTGCGCACGTAGCTGCGCAGAAAAACTTCGATGTCGCGCTTCAATGTGCCGCGGGTTGCGCGCCAGCCTTGCGCTGCAACTAGCGCGCTGAGTTCCTCCAGGAGATTGGTCGGATCGAACTCGATCGCGTTGAGCACGTTGAACGCGTAAAAGGCTGTGGTCGCCTTGGTCTGGACACTCGCGATATGCCAGTGCACGAGCCAGATCGTTGCCGCCTGCTCGAGGAAGGGATCGAGCCCGTCATCAGCAAGAATGGCATGGCCCAGCGTGGTGGGGCGGATGATCCGATCCGCCTCGTCGAAAAGTCCCGAGGCATTCGCCCAGTAGCGCATCGAATTCGCCATGTTGCGCCCGACGCCGAAGCGGGCAATGGCTTCCTGTTCCTGGAATGTTCCTATAGGGGCTTCCACGCCGACTGCGTCGTACGCCTTCTTCAACCACAGCAGTCGGAGCGGGAACGTCTCGTGTCCCGTGAACTGCACCTTCGAATCAATTTTCAAACCATCCCTAGCCATGCGAAAACGCTACTGGCGAACTTCTCCAGTAGCAAGGGCGCATCGTGAGGCAGCAGCGACAATATGATCCGTCGCCGAAAGAATTTCCCCTTCGGTATTGTAGCGATTGCAGAAAACGCGGATCACAGATCGTGCCTCCTGCTCGGAAAGTCCAATGGCTTCAAGAACATGGGATATTCTGATCTGGCCGGACGTGCAAGCTGAGCCTGTCGAAATCGCTACTTGCGAGCCAAGCAGCGCGCTCAGGGTGTCGCCGTCCATCCCGGCGATCGCAATCGCGGCGCCGCCCGGGACCCTGTCGGCGTCGCCGCTCACGAGTGTAACGCGTAGCTGACGTTCGCGCAGACTATCGAGAAGGCGTGAAAGCAGGCGTTCGCCATGCAAGGGATCCGTACCGAGCGCCGAATGCGCGAGCCGCGCGGCTTCTGCGAACCCGGCAATGAGAGCAACAGGCTCAGTACCTGATCGCAGGCCATTTTGCTGGTTGCCGCCGACCAACAGCGCATCGGGCTTTATGGCGCCGGCGGAGACGTACAGCGCGCCGATCCCCATAGGGCCGTAGCATTTATGCGCAGAAAGGCTGAGATAGTCGACGTCGAGATCGAACACGTCGACCGGGATCTTTCCGAGAGCTTGCGCGGCGTCACAATGAATAGATCCGCCCGCCTCATGAATGATCGCTGCCGCTTCACCGACAGGTTGGATCGTGCCGAGCTCGTTGTTCACGAGCATGAACGAGGCGAGCAATATATCGCTGCCGGCAAGCGCGCGAAGAGCTTCGAGATCAATCGTGCCGGTGGGGGTTACAGGCACGATGGTAACGCTGCAGCCTTCAGCTTCTAGACTACGGACGGGTTCGATCACCGCCTTGTGCTCGATTGCCGACATCAGGATGCGACGCCGTCCTGGATGGATACGGGCGAGCGCGCGCGCTGCGCCGACGACCGCGAGATTGTTCGCCTCGGTCGCACCTGAAGTGAATATGATCTCGTCAGGCGCGGCGCCGATCAGGGCGGCGATCGCCGCTCTGCCATCCGCAATGA
Organism: Sphingobium xenophagum; assembly: GCF_002288285.1. Taxonomy (NCBI): domain Bacteria; kingdom Pseudomonadati; phylum Pseudomonadota; class Alphaproteobacteria; order Sphingomonadales; family Sphingobiaceae; genus Sphingobium; species Sphingobium xenophagum. The sequence continues at coordinate 84,346 of NZ_CP022747.1, forward strand.
TCCGGGCGGCCCGCTCTCCCGCAGCATTAGGCGAACCCGCATTACCTGGCCTCGACCACGCGTCGAGGATCGCCGCCTGTGCCTCGGGCGCAAGGGGAAGCGTGGCAAAGCCATCAAGATAGATAGGATCGTTCATTCAGGCCGGTCTTAGTCCATTTTGGCGTTGGCGACGCATGAAAGTCTCGAAAGCGACAGTATCGGAACGAATAGAGAACATCAACAGGCCGGCAATTTTCTCCCCGCAATTTATGATGGATGACGCAGATGAAGCGCTTGGCTACTGGGTAGATTTCGCCGCAGCGGGATAATGGGGAAGGGGAACCCGGATTTGCCGATGAATATCTCGCAAATTTTCAGCGCCGAATCCGAGAGCGTTCATGATTTTCTGACACGGGAGGGGCAGGGTTGCTTCATTCCTGCCTACCAGCGTGGCTATGCGTGGGACAGTGGTCATGTCGGACGCTTGCTCGAGGATGCGACGCTCGGACTCGAACGGCTGATCAGCGATAGCTCTTCAGTGCGATTTCTGGGCTCTATCATCACGGTGCGCGGCAATGCCTTGGTGGCGGCGGCACCGCCATTCGACCGAGAACTTCCCCGCCACGTGATGACGATCATCGACGGCCAGCAGCGGCTCTGTACGATCGTCATCCTCAACATCATTTTCCACGAGCTTTTGCGCCGTCTTGTCCGATCGATGGAGGATGCCGACGAAGCAGGCGTCATAGCACTGAGGGACGATGCCGCCGATTTCCTCGATGACCTCGCCAAGACGATCCGCTTCGAACGGTCGCGATTACCGGATCTCCATCGCTTCTACCCGCGCATTGTGCGCGCGATAGACGACAGTTGGTCACGAAACGCAGTGACCGCCCGCTACGAGTCCCCCATTGCCCGCGCAATCTGGAGCTATGTCGAACATATCCAGGACGATGAAGCCGGAGAATTTGAATATACCGGAACTGACGCGGATGGTGACATCCTCGAAGGTCATGAGGCGCTCGTCGACGCGATGGCAAACCTCGCCGAACAGGTCGACCAGCTTGCCGCGGACCAGCATGCGATCCTGTCTCTGCCGCCAGTCGATGCCTTGATCGCGGGGGCTTCGCATGTGCTTGCGGAATTGTGGCCGCACGTCTTGTCGGCACCGGCACGTGCCTTCCTGTTGGGAGATGACGACGAACCGTTTTTTGTCGAGGCGACCCAGACGATGCGCCTCTTGGCGCTGGCACGCTACGTGAACCTCAGGATGGCCGCGACGGTGATCGATGCGAGCAACGAAGATTATGCCTTCGATATGTTCGAATCGCTAAACACCACGGGGCAGCCGCTTACTGCGTTCGAAACGTTCAAACCCAAGGTTGTCGAATCCGAGACGCCGGCCGCTTACCCGGCATCCCCATCCAAGGTTTCGATCGACAAGGTTCAGCAGTTCCTGGATCGGTTCAAGAATGCGGAGCAGCGGCTCGGAGCGACCGCGTCCCTTCTCATTCCGTTTGCCCTCGCCGAGAACGGTCAACGCCTGGAAAAACATCTCAGTCACCAGAGACGTTATCTTCGAGACCAATACGCGGCGGCAAACACGCGAAATGCCAAGCGGAACTTCGTGAAGCATCTTGCCACTACTTCGGATTTCGTAAGTTCGGCGTGGCGCCCCCACGGCCGGCGCGCCCCGCAACTCCTTCCTGACCCAGCGCGTTCGGATGACGTAGCTGAATTCTGTTTCGAGGTCTTGCGGGCGATCCGGCACGAAATTGTTTTGGCGCCGTTATCGCGCTTCTACGCCGCCTTTTGTGACGCCGCCCCTGCCGGCCGCGACCGGGCGGCGGAAGAGTTCTTTGGGGCGATCAAGGCCGTAACGGCCTTTTCGATGCTGTGGCGAGCTGCGAAGGGCGGCACAGCCAACATCGACAGCGTCTATAGGGAACTGATGGCGCGAGGCATCGGTGGGGGCGCAGCCTTGGGGCGGCAGAATGGCGGGGCAGTCTCGCTGGCTAATCTGCGCGCGGCGCTCCTGGCGAAGCTCGATGCAGAGCACCTCGATCGCGCGACATGGGTTGCCGACACGAGTGTATCCGCGATCTACAAGACGGGCCAATCGATCACGCGGTTTCTGCTACTGACGGCTTCGCACAATGCCGTACCGGACGATGATGTGCCGGGGATGATTGTGCGAGGGCGTCGGGGTTCAAATCCACTTTTAAGTCGCTCCCAGTGGCTGGATGACGAAATGCTCACGGTCGAGCACGTCGCACCGGACGCCGCCCACAGTCCGGGTTGGCCGAGGGATGTTTATGCCGAGCGCCGGACGGTGCAACGCCTTGGCAATTTCGTCCTCATTCCCGAGGTCGAGAATAACCTCCTCGCAAACAGGCCATGGGTCCAGAAGCGCATTCTTTATCGGGTGTTCGGGGCCGACACTGCGGCGAAGGCGAGGAGGGCGATTGCCGCAGGCCGGGAGTTCGGCTTCAATCCTGGCCGACGAGCGGAAGACCTCGTCGAGGAGTCGTCGGTTTTGCCGATGTGCCAGGCCATCAGCGCGTTCGAAGGTCCGTGGGACGAAGCGTTTATCGCGGCGCGCTCGGTCCGTCTGGCAGAATTGGCCTGGGACACAGTCCATCCTTGGTTGCAACCACCCCCGCCAAGACGTCGCGTTCGCCGCTGATGGGGCGAAGCGTCAGTCAGGACACGGACCGGGCCATGCGCACGGCCCATCTCCAGCGATCTGCGATGGCGACAAATCCCAATCTGGCTTCCACGCCCGGGAATCAACGGTCCGGGCGTGTCACGCCGAGATGCGCAAACAGCGCCTCCTGCCCGGCCTTCAGTTCGTCCAGGCGGGCCATGATCAGGTCATCGAGTTTTTCGTGGATGCGCATGATCTCGAGCTCCGCACGCAGATTGACCTCATAATCCAGGCTAGCTCCCAATCGGTCCTTTGCCGCCTGCCGGTTCTGGCTCATCATGATGATCGGCGCCTGCACGGCCGCCAGCATCGAGAGCATCAGGTTGAGGAAGATATAGGGATAGGGATCGAAGGCGAGATGGAAATGGCCGAGAATATCGGTGTTTAGGATCATCCATCCGAACAGGACGAGCGCGAAACCGATGATGAATCCCCATGACCCGCCGATGGCGGCGACCCGGTCCGCTAGCCGCTCTCCCACGGTCGCACGTTCATCGGCCGCATCCGCGACGTCCTGGCTGGTCGGCAGCTGGTCGCGAATGTCGATAAGGACATTGGCTTCTTCGGGCTCGAGCGCGTCGGCCGACTTGCCAAGGAGGGAATGAGCGAGCCGGTGGAGGTCCGTGTCGGTCATGCTGCGCCTCGTCTCTGCGGGTGAGTTTCTGTTCAGGAACGATAACAGCCAGCCGCCCGTGTGAGCAACGAACCTCGGGACGTCGGAATCGAACGGGAAACGATGGCCTTCGCAGTCTCATCCCGGTGCCGGGGCACTGCGCGCAGCCCGGCGCGCTTAGCTGTCGAGGGGCATGGCGGCGATAAGCGCCGCGCTTCTGGGATCAATATCCTCAAACCCGCCTTTGGCGAGCGCGGTGTCGATGGCATGCTGAAGCCTCGCGATCACCATATCGTCGTCGATCTCGTCGAGGAAAGTCAACGCCATGCGCATCAGGCCAACTGCCACCGCCGGGCCCCGTGTGTCACTCGCATTCATTGCCTGACCTTCCTGTCAAACTGTCGAAGCGAAAGCGTAAGGAGCGATCTCCCGAACTCCCGCGCACTGGACGCGGGAGCCGCCGGAGCTGCTAACATGCGAACACACATGCGCCGCCACCTTTAACCCTGAGGTCTGGACATGCGCAGCGGCACCCCGGGAACCGATGGTTCCGAGTTGCTCGCGTTCGCGGGATTAGCAGTCCCGGCGCCGCCCTTTTCGCAGCGCGTTGGCGGTCTACCAAAGCTGGCCGATAAGGCCAAGCCATGATGCCTGGCGGCGCCCTCATGAACGATATCGCTATGTCATCTTAGGGCGTCTGGCGAACAAACGCGTCTGGGCAGGAAGGGAGCCTCCAGGAATGCTCCGCCTTTAGCTCATTGGTAACGGTGGTCCTCTATGTATCGGGAAGACAGAGCGGGGGGCTCAAGCGGCTCGCGGCGCCGGCCAGCGCTGCGGGCCGCACTCACCGGCTCTCCTGTTCGTGTGATCCAGAAAGACCCTTCCGCGTCATTCGCCGTTCGCCGCGCCATTTTTGCCGATTTCCCGCTCAAGCCAGGCGACGAAGCGCCCATCCTCGAAATTCGCTGGCGTCAGGGCATACGCCCCGTCCTCGGCCATCGCAGCCCCCATCTCCCCATCCTCCGCGATCCCCGCGTCCCCTGGAAGCACGATCCGCAGCTGGCCGATTATCGTCTCCTCGCGCCGCAGGCCGACTTTCCATTGGCGGGCGAGGCCGTCCTCGCCAAGGTCCCGCATGATCATGCAGTCCACACCGTGACGGTCGAGTTTGTCGCGGAGCGCGATGAGCGCCTCGAGCGCGTCCCGCTCGAAGGCCGATCCCACCGGCATGAAGCAGCGCGCGCTCTTGATGGCTTGCGCATAACCGCGCCGCGCCACCGCCTTGCCTGTCGGATCGACCGTACAGACGAGCAGCACGAGATGAGGACCTGGGAGGTCCAAATCACCCTCGATGCCGAGTTCCACGACCAGCGGCGAGGCATGGCCGAAAAGGACGGCGCGCGGCGTGACCGCCTGGGCGAGTAGCAGAAGAAAGCCCTGCCGCGCCTGCTGCAGGATGAGCGTGCGGGCTAGCGCGCCGTTCCAGTAGGGGCCGCTGCGGGTCCAGAGGAGTTCGCTCAGGCGGTGGCCGCTGGTGAGAACCACCTGGCCGGCAGCCTCCACGAGCGCATCGAGCTCGTCCGTGAGGCCAAGTTCGCTTCTGTGGGCGGGCCCCGGCAACACGTTGCGGCCGGCGCGCGCCATCAGCGACCACAGGCCGCGCCCAAGATCCGAGGCGATCCGCTCAGGCTTCTCGCCGGGCAGCGGCGGAAGCGCGTTGTCCAGGGAGATGGAAAGAAATTCGGGCGCGGAGATCCGCGCAAAGCCGTCCTGCATGATCGTCGCCCCCTCCTGCAAGTCTGCCGTCTCTCTCCTCGTTCAGCAAGGCATGGTGACTACCGAGAGTCGAACCACGACGCTGTGACCACTCGACCGTCTAGCTGCGTGCGTGCGTCGTGCCCGCCGCCTGGGGCGCCGCGGGCCAGTCGCCATCGGCGAGCTCAGGCAGCGCCTCGAACCATGTCCTCTCATGATGCAGGGTGAAGCCCTTGCAGCCAAAGTCGAGATCGCTGCGAGCGACTGCGCGCAGGGTCTCGCCGATGCCGCCCACGCCGCCTGAGCGTATGACCACGTAGCTCACGGTGCCGTCCGCGCAGGTCACCAGGGCCTCGACCACGGTGCCGACCACCTCGCCATCCGATGCCGTGACGGGGAGGCCCGTGATCCCGGTGGCCGTAAAGAGCGTGGGCAGCGCCGAGCGTCGGCTCGCTTCGCTGGCGGACTGGCCGCCATCTTCATAGGCGCGTTGCCGGCCTAGCCAGCGCCAGATGCCAATCAGGTTGACCAGCGTCAGGAAGCCGTTGGTCGCCAGCAGATTTGTCTGCCCGGTCGAGAGCCCGACCACGGACCAACAGATCGAGCCTAGCGTAAAGACGACGAAGCCCCAGCCGGTGACGCGAGCACCGAGATTGGCGGCTGTCATCATGGCGGCGATCATCGTCGCGATCGGGGCGATCCATCCGGCGGCGTCTTCCAGCTTGCTCTCCTATCGCTTGGCCAGACGTCCGATCGGTCGTTTGGGAGGTCCGTGATCCTGGCATCGATCGGAACCCCCGCTCCGCGGTGACGTTCCCGAACGAAGGAGATCCGCAGCCATGACAGATTCTGAAACGCGCAGCCGAACCGCCGGACAGGATGACGCCCCCGTCACCGCGTCGAAAACCGCCGATCCCGATCGCAAGCTACTGGCCGAGGCGGTCACGATCAACCGACCGGCGCGCGAGCTCTATGATTTCTGGCGCGATCCCACGAACCTGGTTTCATTCATGGACAATATCGTCTCGATCGAGCCGATCGACCGCGATCGGTCGCGCTGGACCGTGAAGGCACCGGCGGGCCGCGAAGTGTCCTGGGAGTCGGTCATCACCAAGGACGTCCCGGGCGAGGAAATAACATGGCAGTCTGCCGAGGGCGCCGACGTCGCCAATAGCGGCCGGATCGAGTTTCGCGATGCTGGGCGGCGCGGCACCGTCGTGCGCGCCGTGATCGCCTATGATCCGCCCGGCGGCGTGATCGGCGAACTGGTCGCCAAGCTCTTCCAGCGCGAGCCAAGGATCCAGACGCGGCGCGACCTGCGCCGGTTCAAGCAGCTTATGGAAACCGGCGAAATCGCTACCAACGCGCGTAATCCGCGCATCCTCGCAGAAGAAGGAAAGTAAGCGCGATGAAGGCGATCACCTGGCACGGCAAGCACGACGTGCGCTGCGATACCGTCGACGATCCCGCGATCGTCAATCCGCGCGATGCGATCATCCGCGTGACCTCCACCGCGATCTGCGGGTCGGACTTGCATCTTTACGACGGCTATATCCCGACGATGCAGAAGGGCGACATTCTCGGCCACGAGTTCATGGGCGAAGTCGTCGAGGCCGGGCCCAAGAGCAGCCTTAAGGCCGGACAGCGCGTCGTCGTGCCGTTCACCATCTCGTGCGGCAGCTGCTACCACTGTTCGAAGACGCAATATTCGGCCTGCGAGAATGCGAACCCGGCCGACAACCAGGATATCGGGCGCGAGGGCTATGGCCATCCGATGCCCGGCCTGTTCGGCTACAGCCACATGACCGGAGGCTATGCCGGCGGGCAGGCCGAATATGTCCGCGTGCCCTTCTCTGATGTCGGCCCGCTCGTCATCCCCGACGAGAGCATCCCGGACGACAAGGTGCTGTTCCTCTCGGACATTCTCCCGACGGGCTGGATGGCAGCAGAGAATGCCGAGATCGAGCCGGGCGACACGGTCGCTGTCTGGGGCTGCGGTCCGGTCGGCCTGTTCGCAGTGCAGTCGGCCTTCCTGATGGGCGCCGAGCGGGTCATCGCGATCGATCATTTCCCCCGCCGCCTGGAACTTGCGCGCAAATTCGGTGCCGAGACCATCAATTTCGAGGAGAGCAAGGTCTACGAGGCGCTGATGGAGATGACGGGCGGGATCGGCCCCGACGCGGCGATCGATTGCGTGGGCCTTGAGGCGCACGGCGCCTTTGCCGACAATATCATTGACCAGATCAAGGCTTCCACCTTCCTGGGGACCGATCGCATCCACGCCATCCGGCAGGTGATCCTGGCGACCCGCAAGGGCGGGCGTGTCTCGATGCCCGCCGTCTATGGCGGCTTCGTCGACAAGTTCCCCTTGGGCGCGCTGATGGAGAAGGGCCTGACCCTCAAGACCGGCCAGACGCATGTGCAGCGCTATCTGCAGCCTCTCTATGCCGCGATCGCGGAGGACAAGATCGATTCAACCTTCCTTATCAGCCACCGCATGGCGCTCGAGGATGGGCCACTCGGCTATCAGAAATTCCACGACGAGCAGGACAGCTACACGAAGATCGTCCTGAAGCCAGGGCAGGCGGCGGGCGCGACGGCGGCCTGACGCCGCGCATGCGGCTTTCTCACACGCCCGCGAGCGCGTCGATCGAAGCTTGAACGTTTTCGTAAGTATAGGGCTTGGTCAGGGTCCGGGCGCCGGCATGGCGCTCGGACGGCGCCTGGAGGTTGCCACCCGTGGCAAGGACGAACGGGATGCCGCGATCCTGAAGCGCGTCGGCGACCGGCCAGGAGGTTTCCTTGCCCAGGTTGAGGTCGAGGATGGCGAGGTCAAAGCTCTGCGCTTCGATCTCGGCGAGCGCGTCGGCGACGCTTCCTACGGCCGCGCCGATCCGATGACCCATCATGTCGATGAAATCCTCGAGCATCATGGCGATGAGCGGTTCGTCCTCCACGACAAGAATGTTGCGTGTGTTTGTCATGGGGTCGGCAATATGCCTCCCTTGTAGGCGCGCCAAGCTTTATCCGGCCTGCCCCGCCTGCACGCCTCCGCAGCCGTCGTCACTCGCTGGATCGTCGTTGCGGCAATGCGGCTGCTCCGTTGGAACAGCCGCGATGCGCAACCGCCTAATTGCGCATGTCGTCGGGAACAATGCCGCCATTTTCGGCAAGCTTATCCATGACGGCGCGGTGAAGCGCGATATTCTGTTCGGCTGAACCGGGTTCGCCGGCATTCACCCCGAGTTCCTCGGCCAGCTCCTTTCGGGCGGTGAGACTGGAATCGAGATCGAGAAGCTTCAGGAGATCGACGATCGAGGTCTTGTAGTTGCCGCCATGATCGTCCTTCATAGCGGCCATAGCCTCCAGGACGGGCCCGACGTCGACCGATGTTTGCGCCGGTGCAGCGGCGGCGGGGGCCGGAGCAGGGGTCGTGGGGGCTGGGGCGGGACTTGGCGCGGCAGGCGCGGCGGAGGGCGCAGGACTCGCGGGCGCGGCCTTGGCCGCGTTCGGGTGGAAGATCTTGCTCAGAATGTTGCCGAAGATGCTCATCGTCTCGTCTCCTTGGGTCTCATGCCGCGCGGCAGGCGGGCAGGGGTGAAACGTCCCGCGTTCGAAAAGGTCCGATGCCGGAACGATGAAGCCTGGTCCGCGTTGAGCAGGCGTCCTGCTCGAATGGGGGAGTTATTCATGAAACCGCTTCTTTTGGTATCTCTTTCGGCCGCCGCGCTCTGCCTTTCCGCTTGCGGCAAGAAGGCCGAGCCTGTCGAGAATACGGCAGCGACCTCCGCGGCCGAACCTGCCGCGCCGGCACCTGCGGTCCTGAGCCCGGGACAGGCCTTTGCAAACACGGCGGCAGCAAGCGACGCTTTCGAGATCGAGACGTCAAAACTCGCGGCGAGCAAGGCGCAGTCCGCAAAGATCAAGTCCTTCGCCCAGCAGATGATCAAGGCCCACACGGACTCGACTGCCAAGCTCAAAACGGCGGCCGCGGCCGCGACGCCGGCGATCGCGCCTGATGCGGCGTTGACCCCGGCCCAGCAGCAGGAGCTCGCCGATCTGCAAACCAAGTCGGGCGCCGAGTTTGATCGCGCCTATGCGCGCCTTCAGGCCGATGGCCACCAGAAGACATTGGATGCGCTCAAGGCCTATGCGGCAAGCGGGGACGTTGCGCCCCTCAAGGCTTTCGCGTCCGAGCTCGTACCGATCGTCACTGCGCACCTCAATATGGCCAAGGGCCTCTAACGCCAGCCAGCTTCACGAACCGGGTGTCTGGTGGACGCCCTGACCTGCGCATCATGAGGCGCCAGCGCTCCGAACGGGCGCTGTGCGCTCGTCAGTAGCGTTTGAGCAGAGTTTCCACGGTGCGGGTGACGGTCCGATCCTTGTCGTCGTCTGCTTCATTGCGGATATCGTTTTCCAGGGCTTCCCGAATTTTGGCGATCTGGGCGTCGGTCAGATGCTCGATGCCCACGAACTCGACGCGCGCCTTGTCGAGCGCGCGGATGATTTCGTCGAGCTTGGCCTGCATCGCGGCGCCATCGCGGTTCTGGCTGTTCTGGATGAGGAAAACGGCGAGAAATGTCAGGACGGTCGTCGCGGTGTTCACGATGAGGTGCCAGGTGTCGGAGTAATTCAGGAATGGTCCGCTGACGGCCCAGAGGATGATGAACAGGGTCGAGAGAATGAAAGCCAGCGGCTGGCCCATGATCGTGGCGGAACGTGTGGCGATGGCGGTGAAGAAACGATCCATGGGAGATTTTCCAAATCTTTGCTGAGACGATGGCGGTGCTTTGACGACCAGGCGGTGTGTTGCTGTACGATTGCTGGGGCGCCAGACCAAGACCATCCTGATGTCGACCACAGGCCTCGGGAATCACTGGAAAAAGAAAGGGCGCGCACCTATTCTCAGGCTGTGCGCGAGCACGCGCACATAGTCACAACCTGGCATGGAGAAGACGATGTCCGACCATTATCTGAACCATCTGCGCGAGGAGCACGCCCGTCTGGAGGCACAGATCGAGCAGGAACTGCGGCGGCCTGTACCCGACCAGCTTCTGGTCGCCCGCCTCAAGAAGCTCAAGCTCGCCGCTAAGGATCGACTGACGGCCATGGATCGCGGTCGCGACCAGAGCTCGGCGGCCTGACGACAGGACGGCGGAGCCGAGAACGTCGGTTCCGCCTTTCCGCTGAAGCGGGCATGACAAGTACCTTGGGCTATTGCGGTGGGAATTGACTCGCGGGTGCTACAAATGTCCCGTCGATCGCGTTAGACGTGGACCATGTATGTGCGTTGTCTTCTGGGTCGGCATAAGCCGTCTTCCGCTTCCATAGCGCGCGACAAGCAGGGCCAGTACAAAGCGTTCTGCGAGCGATGCGATTTGCCGATCGAAATGGATCACAAAGGCGCCTGGCGCGTGCCGCCCCCCATTTACGACCGGCCCCAAGAGAAAGACAGCGTCGCAGCTGACGATTAGCTGCGGGCTGCGGGCTGCGGGCTGGATTACTGCGCAAGCAGCAGGTCCGCCTTGGCAGCGCTAAGCAGTACCCATCCTACTGAATCGGCAACGCCGAGCGCGAGGGCCGACCATTGCAGGGACAAGCAACGCGCCGCCTGCCGGGCCCCCGCGACGGATTTGAGGCTCATCATCCCGCCGAACTGGTGCGTCACTTGGGTCCCGCCCCGCGATCACGCCTGTTCCCCGGGTTGAAAAACCGGGCGGTGCCAACCAGATTTCGCCCGCCATTCTAAGGAGAGCGAAATATAGCGATGAGCACGATTACCGACGCTTCCCCCGACACGCGGTCCTTTGAGGCCGATGTCGCCAGGCTGCTGCACCTCATGGTGCACTCCGTCTATTCGGACAAGGATGTCTTCCTTCGCGAACTGGTGTCCAACGCCGCCGACGCCTGCGAAAAGCTGCGCTACGAAGCGATAGCCGCGCCGGCACTGCTGGGAGACGACCCTCAGCCGCGGATCATGATCACGCTCGATCCCGATGCGCGCCAGTTGACCATTGAGGACAATGGCATCGGCATGACCCAGGCCGAAATGGCCGAGGCGCTCGGCACGATCGCCCGCTCAGGCACCAAGGCCTTCATGGAACAGATCGCCGCCAAGAAGGATGGCGAGGGCGGCCAGCTCATCGGCCAGTTTGGCGTCGGCTTCTATTCCGCCTTCATGGTCGCAGACAAGGTCGACGTGCTATCGCGCCGCGCTGGCGAGGAGGGTGCTGGCCTGTGGACGTCGGATGGTTTGGGCACCTACTCAATCGGGGATGCTGATCCGGCCGAGGCTCCGGCGCGCGGAACGCGCGTCATTCTTCATCTCAAGGAAGATGCGGCCGACTATACCCGGCGCTTCAGCGTGGAGCCCAAGATCAAGGCGCAGTCGGGCCATGTCCCGGTCCCGATCGTCCTCAAGGACAAGCCCGATGCGGAGCCGGCGCAGATTGCCGATGGAGCGGCGCTGTGGACGCGGTCCAAGTCCGAGATCAGCGAGGAAGACTATACTGACTTCTATAGGACCAACGCCGGACAGTTCGACACGCCGGCACTGACGCTGCACTACCGCGCCGAGGGCGTGCACGAATATAATGTGCTCGCTTTTGTGCCTGAGATGCGACCCTTCGACCTGTTCGACCCCGATCGGGCGGGGCGGATGAAGCTCTATGTCCGCCGGGTGTTCATCACGGGCGAGGCGCAGATCCTGCCCCGCTACCTGCGCTTTGTGCGCGGACTGGTCGACTCGCAGGACTTGCCGCTCAACGTCTCGCGCGAGATGATCCAGGAGAGCCCGGTTCTGGCCGCCATCCAGAAGGGTGTGTCCAACCGCGTGCTGAGCGAATTGGAAAAGCTCTCGAACAGCGATGGCGACAAGTATCTCAAGATCTGGGATAATTTCGGGTCCGTCCTGAAGGAGGGTCTCTACGAGGATTACGCCCGGCGCGAGACGCTGCTGGGGCTCGCCCGCTTCAAGACCAGCACGTCGAACAATGAATGGCGTTCGCTCAAGGACTATGCTGCCGATCTGAAAGAGAACCAGACCGCCATCTATTATGCGGTGGGTTCCGACATCGAGCGGCTCGCCTCCTCGCCGCAGCTCGAAGGCTTCCGCGCGCGCGGCATCGAAGTGCTCCTGCTTACCGATCAGATCGACGGCTTCTGGGTGACCGGAGCGCCGGATTTCGAAGGCAAGCCGTTCAAGTCGGTGACGCAGGGGATGTCGGATCTGGGTCTCATCCCCCTTGCCGATGGAGAACAGCCGCCGGCGGAAACATCGGACGAGGTCGCCGGCTTCATCGACTTCGTCAAGGCGACGTTGGGCGACGTGGTGTCCGATGTCCGCGCGTCGGAACGGCTGACCGACAGCCCTGTCTGCCTGGTCGCGCCCGAACATGGCATGGACCGTCAGATGGAGCGGCTCCTGGCGGGCGCGGGGCAGCTTGCGCAGGTGAGCAAGCCGGTCCTCGAGATCAATCCCCGGCATGCGCTCGTTACCCGGCTCAGCGCGGTAGGCGCAGAGCAGGCGGATCTGCGCGAGGATGCAGCGCATCTGCTGTTCGACGAGGCCCGCATCGCCGACGGGGAACTGCCGCTCGATCCGCGCGCCTTTTCTGAACGGCTTGGCCGGGTCCTGCTCCGCGGCAGCGGCCCGATCTGAAGGCCCGGTTGGGGCGTCTCTCAGCCGGCCGCTCATGCCAAGGTAAGATTTACTGCCCGGGTCCGCTTCGCAGTGGGTCCGGGCCATACCGCATTCTTCGGCTCCCGCCCCCTGCTGATGTATAGAACATCAAATCTCTATATTCACAGCCTCTATCGACAGATGGTACATGTATGAGCGAGGCATGATGCCTCTGCGGGCGCAAGGCTGATCTCGCAGGGAGCTGGCCCGACGGAATCCAAAAGGGCCGGCACGCATTATGATCATCGCAGCGATCGTCATCATTTCCCTGATCCTGATGGTGCTGTTCTTCGCCGTGACCGTGGCCGGAGGCCGCGCCCATGATCGGCAGAACAGGGAAGCGGCGCGTCGAGCTGACCAGCAGCCCAGTGCGGCCGGGGATCGCCGGTCATGACGTGTCGCTCTCTGGCTGTCTCGCGCCGAGCGCCGCTGTGCGTAAGCGGGCCGGTGTGACGCGGGGGCGGGCAGCCAGCAATGTCCAGGTCAAGGCTGGCTTCGGGCCCAATTTCAAACGCAACACGGCTTTGCGCGGCCATGGCGCGGCCTAAAGTGTCCTGTCCGCCACGGGCAGATATTCTGGCGCTCGTCGATGGCGCGGGCCGGCTTCCCGTTCGTGTGACGCCCAATGCCTCCGCCGATGCTATCACCCTGGCGACCGCGGACGGTATCTTGCATGTCCGGACGACAGCGACGCCTGAAGGTGGCAAGGCCAACGAGGCCGTGCTCAAGCTTTTGGCAGCAGCGCTCGGTCAACCGGTTTCTGCACTGGAACTGCTGCGCGGATCGACGGGCCGAAACAAGATCGTCCGGGTGATCTAGCTCCGCGCGGGGCTGCAGCGGGGCGCGGCGAGTAAATTCGCCAAATCCTTTCACGGGCTGGAAAAAAGGGTATGACAGCCACCTTTGGCGCGGTCGGGACAGGATACGGGGTTGGCGGAAATGATGGGGAATAAGAGCACGGCCGTTGGCACGCTGCGGCGGAAGAATAACGGGCTCATTGCCGGTCTGATCTTGGGGCTGGCTTTCTTCCTGATCAGTACCTGGCTTGCCTATTCGAATATCCAGGCGCTGCGCGAGGCCGACAAGGCCATTCGTCATACCCATGAAGTCCTGATCGCACTCGACGAAGTTCTTTCCACCGCCAAAGACGCAGAGACGGGCCAGCGCGGCTATCTGCTGACCGGGACCAACGCTTATCTCGAGCCCTACCGGACCGCAGTCGCCGCCTTGCCCGCGCGGCTCGCGGCGCTGAAGGCGCTGACCGCCGACAATCCGGTGCAGCAAGCGAGCCTGGGACCGCTCAACCGCCATATCGATGCCAAGTTGGCTGAATTGCGCGAGACGATCGAATTGCGGCGCACGCAGGGCCTGACCGCTGCCATGGGGATCGTGACAAGCGACCGCGGCAAGGGCGAGATGGACGCTATCCGCGCCCAGCTTGACGGCATGGCTCGCGAGGAAGTGCGCCTGCGGGAAGAGCGCATGGGCGACATGACGGACGCGGCGCGCGCGGCGATCACCAGTGGCGTTGTTTCGGGTCTGCTGGGCTCCGCACTCACCATCGCGATCTTCGTGCTGCTGCTCCGTAATGGACGGGCGCGCGCGGGGCAGGAATGGCTGCAGTCCGGCGAAGTCGGCCTCTCCGAGGCGATGCGCGGGGACAAGTCCGTCGAACAGCTTGGCGAGGACATCTTGGCGTTCCTGGCCGAGCATACAGGGCTCTCGGGCGGCGCCCTGTTCAAGGGCGAGAGCGGCCACTTTAGGCGGGCGGCCGTGGTCGGGGTTCCGGCCGACGCCAATATGCCCTCCTCCTTCAACATCAAGGAGGGTTTGCTGGGCAAGGTCGCAGTCGATGGCAAGGCGCTGGTCCTGGAAGACGTGCCGGAGGGCTATCTGACGATCGGCTCGGCTTTCGGTCGCGACAAGCCGCGCCATCTGGTCATCGTACCGGCCAAGGCGGACGCGCAGGTCAATGCGGTCCTGGAGCTCGGCTTCTTCAAGCCGGTCGATCCCTTGGTGCTCGATCTCCTGGAGCGTGTCTCGCCGGCGATCGGCATCGCCCTGCGCTCGGCGCGCTTCCGGGCCCGGCTCCAGGACGCGCTCGAGGAAACGCAGCGCCAGGCCGGCGAGCTTCAGGCCCAGAGCGAGGAACTGCGCGTCTCCAACGAAGAACTCGAAGAGCAGGGGCGGGCGCTACGGGAATCCCAGGTTCGTCTGGAGCAGCAGCAGGTCGAACTCGAACAGACCAACAGCCAGCTTGAGGAACAGGCGCAGACGCTGGAAACCCAGCGGGACGAACTTGAGCGGGCCGGCGCGGCGCTGGGCGCCAAGGCGCACGAACTTGAGCAGGCCAGCCAGTATAAGTCGGATTTCCTGGCCAATATGAGCCACGAATTGCGCACGCCGCTCAATTCGCTGCTGATCCTCTCCAAGCTGCTGGGAGACAATTCGCAGGGCAACCTCTCCGACGAGCAGATCAAATATGCCAATACGATCGAGTCTTCTGGCAATGACCTGCTGACCCTCATCAACGACATTCTTGATCTGTCCAAGATCGAGGCAGGGCACATCGAGATCCGTCCCGAAACCGTCGCGCTGCAGCGGCTGACGGGCGACCTGCGGCGGACCTTCGACCCGCTTGCCGAGAAGAAGGGCCTTGGTTTCGACATCAGGCTTTCCGATGACTGTGCCCGCACGATCGAGAGCGACCGGATGCGGCTCGAGCAGATCCTCAAGAATCTCCTGTCCAACGCCTTCAAATTCACCGAGCGCGGACAGGTGAGCCTCGCCATTGAGCGCGTGGATGATGAGTCCATCCGCTTCGCCGTCAGCGACACGGGCATCGGCATTTCGGCGGAGCAGCAGGCCTCGATCTTCGAGGCCTTCCACCAGGCCGACGCGACGATCAGCCGGAAATTCGGCGGGACGGGCCTTGGCCTTTCCATCTCTCGCGAGCTCGCGCGCCTACTCGGCGGCCGGATTGCGCTGGAGAGCCGCCCTGGCGAAGGCAGCACCTTCACGCTCACCATTCCACTGGCCTATGAGACCGTCGCCCAGCCGACCCGGCGGCGTTCCGACCCGGGTCCCGCGCCGGTCGCGGCGGCCCCCGCCATCCCCCTGCGTCCGGCGCCCGCGTCATCGGCATGGAGCCTGGAAGACGACCGGGCGAGCCTGACCGAGGGCAACCGGGTCCTGCTCGTCATCGAAGATGATGCGGTGTTCGCACAGATCGTGTGCGAGCTTTCACGCGAACTCGGCTTCCAATGCGTCATCGCCGGCAATGCGGAGGACGCGATCAAACATGCTCACGAGTTCAAGCCGAGCGCGATTGTTCTCGACCTGGGTCTGCCGGACCAGTCCGGGCTTACCGTCCTTGACCGGCTGAAGCATGACGATGAAACGCGCCATATTCCGATCCATGTGATTTCGGCGGCCGACCAGAGCCAGACCGCGCTGTCGCTCGGTGCGGTCGGCTACCACATCAAGCCGGTCAAGCGCGAAGAACTCGCGCAGGTGCTCGAGGGCCTGCAGGCGAAGCTTGCCTCGCGCATGCGCCGGGTCCTCATCGTCGAGGACGATGCGGTTCAGCGCGACGCAGTGGGTAAGCTTTTGGGCTCGGACGATGTCGAGACGATCGGCGTGGGCACGGCCGCCGAATGCCTGGAACAGCTGCGGCGCGAGACGTTCGACTGCATGGTGCTAGACCTGACCCTGCCGGACACCTCGGGGTTCGATCTGCTGGAAACGCTGAGCCAGGAGGGCGATCATGGCTTCCCGCCGGTCATCGTCTATACCGGGCACGACCTCTCCGCCGACGACGAGCAGCGGCTGCGGCGCTATTCGAGTTCGATCATCATCAAGGGCGCCAAATCCCCTGAGCGGTTGCTCGACGAGGTTTCCCTGTTCCTCCACCAGGTCGTCTCCGAGCTGCCGCCCGAGCGGCGGCGCATGATCGAAAAGGCGCGTCACCGCGATGCCGCGCTCGAGGGTCGGCGCATCCTCATCGTCGAGGATGATGTCCGTAACGTCTATTCCCTGTCGAGCGTGCTCGAGCCGCGCGGCGCGATCGTCCAGATCGCCCGCAACGGGCAGGAGGCGATCGATGCGCTCGCCCAAGCCGGGGACGATGTGAAGAAGGCCGTCGACCTTGTGCTCATGGACGTCATGATGCCGGTCATGGACGGGCTGACCGCGACGCGCGAGATCCGGGCCGATCCGCGCTGGACGAAGCTGCCGATCGTGATGCTGACCGCGCAGGCCATGCCGGACGATCAGCAACGCTGCCTGGAAGCGGGCGCCAACGACTATATGGCCAAGCCCATAGACGTCGATAAACTTTTGTCGTTGGTGCGCGTCTGGATGCCCCGATGAGGAGATCTCGGTGACAGGCGGCCTCGAGGATCTGGAGATCGGCCTCCTGCTGGAGGCGCTCTACCAGCGCTATCATTATGATTTTCGCCCCTATGCGCGCGCCTCGATCAAGCGGCGCCTGGTGCAGGCGCGGAGCCAGTTGGGCTTTGCGAGTTTTTCGGCGATGCAGGAAAGCCTGCTCCATGAAGAACAGACGCTACCGCGCCTGCTCAATTACCTGACCGTGCAGGTCAGCGAGATGTTTCGTGACCCGGCCTACTATAAGGCGCTGCGCGAACGCGTTATCCCGCACCTCAGAACCTATCCCTCGCTCAAGGTCTGGGTGGCGGGCTGCAGCAATGGCGAGGAGCTCTATTCGCTTTCCATCCTCTTCCGCGAGGAGGGGCTCGGCGCGCGGACGATCTTCTATGCGACCGATATCAATCCCGATGCCTTACGGGCGGCGCAGGCGGGAATCTATCCGCTCGACCAGATGCAGAAATATACGGCCAATCACCAGAAGTCGGGCGCGCGCTCGTCGCTGTCGGACTATTATACGGCCGATTACGGGCATGCCGTGTTCGACAAGACACTCAGGAGCCAGGTCGTCTTTTCCGACCATAGCCTGGTGACCGACGCGGTGTTTGCGGAGATGCATCTCATCTCGTGCCGCAACGTGCTCATCTATTTCGATCGCGAGCTCCAGGATCGCGCCATCGGACTGTTCCGCGATTCCCTCGCCCGTAAGGGATTTCTGGGGCTCGGCTCGAAGGAGAGCCTGCGCTTTTCCCGGCACGCGGCGGCCTTTGCCGATTTCGATACAGCAGAGAAGATCTATCAGCGGGTGGACGGATGAGCCGGGATCCGATCAGGGCGGTCGTCATCGGCGCCTCGGTCGGCGCGGTGCAGGTCCTGCTGGAAATCCTGCCCGCGCTCCCGCCAACGTTCCCCGTCCCGATCTTCATCGTCGTGCATATCCCGCCGGATCGCACCAACGCCCTCACCACCCTTTTCGCGGATCGCTGCGGGCTGCCAGTCAAGGAGGCGGAAGACAAGGAGACTCCTGTCCCGGGCACGGTCTATTTCGCGCCGGCCGATTATCATCTGCTGATAGAACAGGATGGGCGCGTGGCCCTGGCGATGGACGAGCCGGTTCATCATTCGCGGCCAGCGATCGACGTCCTCTTCGAGACCGCGGCCGACGCCTTCGGCCCCAATCTCGTCGCCATCGTTCTGACCGGTGCGAACGAGGATGGCGCCGCGGGCCTGCGAGCCGTCGGGGAGGCGGGCGGCCTGACCCTTGTCGAAGACCCGACTTGTGCTTCGAGTTCCACCATGCCGGCCGCCGCGCTTGCGGCGTGGCCCCAAGCGCGGACTCAGGATGTGCCCGGCATCCTCGCTTACCTTCAGACCCTGGTGGCTCCATGACGAGTGAGAACCCTCTGCCTAACTGCCTTCTGGTCGATGACCTGGAAGAAAATCTTCTGGCGCTCGAGGCGCTTCTGGGCGACCAGGGTGTGTCGATCCTCAAGGCCCGATCCGGGGAGGAGGCGCTCGAGCTTCTTCTCCAGCACGACGTGGCGCTCGCCCTGCTCGACGTACAGATGCCCGGCATGGACGGCTTCGAGCTTGCCGAGTTCATGCGCGCAAGCGAGCGGGCGCGTGATGTTCCGATCATCTTCCTGACCGCGGGCAGCGCCGACCAGCAACGCCGCTTCCGGGGCTATGAGGCGGGCGCGGTGGACTTCCTCCAGAAGCCGATCGAGGCCGATATCCTTCGCTCCAAGGCGCGCATCTTCTTCGACCTCTATCGTCAGCGCCAGAAGATCGGGGCGCAGCGTGATGCGCTTGAGGAGCTGACCGGTGTGCTGCAGACCGCAGATCGCCGCAAGAATGAGTTTCTGGCGGTTCTCGCCCATGAATTGCGCAATCCCATCATGGCAATGGGGGCGGGGCTGCACCTGATGGAACGCAGGCCCGATCCCGAGACCGCCACGATGGTGCGCGGGCAAATGAGCAAATATGTGCGGCATCTCGGCAGCCTGGTCGAGGACCTGCTCGACATCGCACGCATCGACCAAGGCAAGATCGCGCTCAAGAAGGAGCGTCTGCTGCTCCAGGACTTGCTTAGCTTTGCCGTCGAAGGATCACGCCATCACATCGACGCAGCCAGCCATGAGCTGATCCAGGATGTCGCGCCTGAGCCGATCTGGCTGGAGGCCGATCATGCCCGGCTTGCGCAGGTCGTCGGCAATCTCCTCACCAACGCCGCCAAATACACGCCTGCGGGCGGAGAAATTCGTCTCTCCGCGAGGCGCGAGGAGGATCAGGTCCGCATCGAGGTCGCCGATACGGGCGTCGGCATCCCGGCCGAGATGCAGGCCCGGATCTTCGATCTGTTTGCCCAGATCGATGGGTCCAACCAGCGCACGCAGGAAGGACTTGGGATCGGACTCGCGCTCGTCAAACAGCTGGTCGAGCTCCACGGCGGGACGATCGCGCTCAAGCGTAGCGCGCCGGGAGAGGGCAGCGTGTTCGAGGTCGTATTGCCGCTCTGAGGCGGGCCGCGACCTCTACGGTCCATCGTCCCCAGGCTCGGCCACTCCTGTTGTTCGCTCCTTTTCGAACCCGTGCATGCCCCACCACCACTGCAGCGCGATGATCGCGCCTTTGGCGGGCTGCAGCAGGCCGAGAAGCAGAACAAGCGCCAGCGGTACAATGATTGCCATCATCGCGGTGACCGAGAGCGCGAAATCGCGGGCCAGCGCGATGATGAGGGGCGCCATGAGGTGACCTGTGACGATGATCGCCACATAGGCCGGGAAATCGTCCGCGCGTTGATGGCTCCAGTCCTGGCCGCAGTGCGCGCAGATGGTCACAGGTTTGAGGAATCGGTGGAATAGGTGCGCGTCGCCGCACCTTGGACAGCGGCCGCGCACGCCGCGTAGCGCGGCGGTACCCAGCGTTTCGGGCAGAGCGCAGTCTCGACGCTTCGGCCCGATGAACTGGGCAGGCGGGGCGCCGGCCGGACGATCACGGCGATCGAATGGCGTTCGGGTGAAATCAGGCAAGATCATCTCGCTGCTATCGAAGAGAGAGGCAAGGCTGGACGGCAGACAGCCCCAGGAATCATATGGCTTTTACACTCAAATGTGAAGGCGCAGTTATGATGTATAAAACACCATTCCGACGTCCGAAGTGTGCGGTCGAACTTGCTTATAACGGCGAGCCGAGAGCCTGCGCTGCGTCGCCCAGGTCCGCCTCCGCGATGACATAGCTGTCGCCCTCTCCGGCAAAGAAGAGGTTCAGTTGCGCCTCGCTCCGGGCTTCTGGCGTGGGACCATGGTGCGCCTCGTCCCAATGCGCCTCGACGAAGCTCCACAAGGCCGCGCTGGCCGCTGGCTGATCGTCATAGATGCCTACCTTCTCCGTCCCCTGGAAGACGATCACCAATACCGTAGCCAGCACAGCCTTCTTCGCCCTTGAACCGTTGCCTTTCATGGGATTCCGCACGAACCCGCGACGCTTCAGGCACCCCGTGCGGCTTTCATTCACGCTCCGGGCAAGATGGGCAAAGAATGAGCGGGTTCAACAGGCTGAATTAAGACCATTTTGGAGCTAAACCATTTGCCAATATGCTTGTGCTAGGAAGTGTCGAACGCGCGGGAACAGGTGTCGTCTCAAGCGCGTACTGGACATGGCAAGAAAGACATAGAGACTCATGGCGCAGTTGACGCAGATGGAAATTGCCAATTGGCTTGCGATTTACGTTGGCGTCGGCCTGTGCTGCGCGCTCGCGGTTTCGCTGTCGGTCGCCGTGCTTCTCGGACAGCTGGTTCAAGAGCGTGCCTGGCGCCAGATCCACGATGTGCGTGGAGCGGCATTGTTCCTGCCGCGGACCTGGTGGCGCTGGCAGAAACTCTATTTGCTGTCGACGCCGGTCACCTTGTGCATCGTGGCGTGGTTTGCCGCGACGCTCCGCTGGTCCTGAGCAGAGGGGCGCGCTAGCCGCATCACAATTGTCAGATGCGCCGGACTCACAGGCCTAAGGCGGTTCGCACGATATCCGGTACGGCACCGCTTTCGAGCGCGTCGGGCCCCAGGCTTATCAGCGGCGCGATCGTCTCGAGGCGCGGATGGATGGCGGCTTTCACCGCCAGATAGTTCTCGTCGAGCGGGCTCTGCGCCGCAACGACCAGCTGCCGGATCTCGCCGGTCTCTCTCGATAGCGCTTCAAGCAGGAAGTCGGGCCGACACGGGCCTTGCGGGGTCAACTGGTCGAAGAGCGGCTTTTCGATCACCAGGTCGATGCCGAGACGATCGAGCGCGCGTCGCGCGTCGAGCAGGCTGCGATAAAGAGATCGCTCGAATTCGGAGGCAACCGGGACGAAACGCTGGCCTGACACGATGGGCTGCGCATAGGCGCGCAGCGCTGCATAGCCGTCGGCTTCGGGATATTCACCGACCACGACCAGCACCAGGTAAGGACCTTTGATCGGGTTGCCGCGGATCGATGGCGACTGCACCCGATTGGCGAGCACCAGCGGCTCGGCGCCCGCGACATGGATGGTCGCACCCTGCACCGCCGTTGCGTAGAGCGCGAGGAACGCCTGCGGTGCGTGACCCGGTGGCCACTGATGGGATAGCGCGCGCAGGCCTGCGAAAACGCGATTGCTGTGAAAGGGACGGGCGTGTGTCCATAAGGCGCGGCCTAGCTCGATGCCGGGTGCAAGCTCGATCCGCGCGGCTGCCGCGCTCAAGGCTCTGAATTCTTTCGCAATGGAGCGTTCGGGCGGCTCCGCCCCAAGCGGCGGCGTGCGCTGGACACCGGCCAGGGTCATAAGCCGCCAGAGAAGGCGGGCGAGACGCGGCACCGTCGCATTGCGCGTCCTGTCGTCAATGCTGTCGGCCTGCGGCTTCTGCGCGAGCTTCTCAGGGGCTGGGCGCAGCACTTCGAAATAGCCTTCCGGGGATCGGCCGGTGAATGGGGCGTGCGGATCTCCGAAATGCGATTGGTCGCCTGCTCGCGGAAGAAGGGGCATTGCGGACGATGCTCGGGCCGGTCGGCGCCCGTCAGGCGCCGCAGATAATAGGTTTCAGCTTCTGACAGAAAGGCAGGGGTCAGGACCGGCGGCCGGGTGTCGGGCCCCAGGCAGTCGCATGCGATCCACTTGGCGCCGATCCGAGCTTGCTGGACAAGCGCGATCCCTGCCTCTTCATCGCCGCGCGAGCCTTCGCCCATATACCAGCGCACCAGTGCGGATCGCACCAGGTCGGGAAGGGGGATGCGACGACCTTTCTGTCCGTCGCCCTGCCGGTCGATAAGCCACATGGAGGAGCCCTTTTGGAGCGCAATGGGCAAAGTCTGACCAGGCACCGCGGGATTGACAACGGGATTTGGGTTGACCTCCACTCGGGCAAGGACAGGTTTCGGGAGGTTTTATGAAGACCGCGCTCCTTACTGCACCGCTGCTCACCATCACCCTCGCAGCCCCGCTTGCCGCCGCCAGCACGCAAGGTTCGCCGCGCACCGTTCAGCTCATCACGATGGGCGTGCCGGCGCCGCCACGCCTGCCGGCCGCTGCGGGCCCAGATGGCACAGACCGCCCGGACAAGCCGGCGGTGGACGAAGGAGCACCACCCGCCGCGGCACGTCCAGCCGCACTTCCAGCCTCGTTCAGCGTCCATGATCTCAGCCGCAAATGGGTGCAGTTCCAGATGGCGCAGACTTATGGGCAAGCGGCCGTGGCCACCGGCGAGACCTCGCCGGTCGACGTGTCGGCTTCCGGGGCGGCGCCGCCGGTTGCGGCCCCGCCCGGCGTTTCTGCCGAGCCGACGCTGGAGTGGATACCCGTTCCTGCGTGGATGCGCGGCGGACTGGCCTTTGCCAGCGCCGCAACCCGCTACACGCCAGGATGCTATGCCGCAGGCTATCGGCCAGCCGGCTTTCTCAGTGCGCAGGCGGAGACCCGCCGGGCGGGCTATTACGGAATGATGAGCGCGATCGCGTGCCAATATGGCATCCCGGTCGGCCTTTTCGACGCCATGATCATTCGGGAAAGCCGCTACAATGACCGGGCCGTTTCGCCGAAAAACGCCTATGGATTGACGCAGCTCATGCCCGGCACGGCCGCGGGGCTGGGCGTAGATCGCTACGATATCGAGCAGAATCTGCACGGCGGCGCGCGCTATCTGCGCAGCCAGCTCGATCGCTTCGGTCAGGTCCATCTGGCGTTGGCGGCCTATAATGCCGGGCCGGGACGGGTGCGGGGCGGCCAGGTGCCGCGCATCGCTGAGACCCGGGCCTATGTCGACGACATTCTCCTCAACTGGCGGCGCCTTAGCGGCTTCACGCGGACGGCCAGTGTCACCGGCCCATCGTTACCGCCGGCTCCAACATCTCCGCGTTTCAATGGACGCAGCGCGGTCGTTTCGCGCTTCTGAGGCGAGACCCGAGGCACCCAGGTCGGTGCGAACCGCGCGGACGGCGTCCGACGATCAATCCAGGCGGAAGCTCTGCTCCATGCGGGCGCGACGCTCGATGATCGCTATGACCTCGCGTACCACCCGGTCAACGACGCCGTCGCGCAAGGGACCTGCCCATTCGCGGCGGATTTCGGTGCCATCCATGCCTTCCACTTCGTTGAGCGCATGGACAAGCGAGAGCGGCAGGCTCGCGAACACCTCGGAAATCATCTGCATCATCGTAGAGAATCGGCCGTCATGGAGAAGATCCAGATCGCGAAGAGTTTCGACACCGAGAACGGCCTGGATGAACCCGATTTGAAGGACATGAAGGATCGTCTGAAACTCGACGAGCGTCATGCTCTCACGGGTGGAAGGATCGGCGGTGGGCCGCAGAAGATTAGACAGGCGGTTACGTCTGATGCCGGTCTTGAGCGCCAGTTTCCGCACGCTCACATTTTGATCCGACATCGCCTGAAGAATGTAAGGAATATAGTCCCTGAAGGGGATCGCAGCGCTCTCTTCAGCGGACTTGCTTTCGTCCGTCGAGGAAGGTGCCCCGCTGCTGGCAAGGGATGTCATGAACCGGCCCCCTGATCCTGCTCCGTAAGAGCACCAAATCACAGCGGGAAACGCTTTGCAACAACCTCTGAGCTGAATTTCTTTATAGGTATCGGCTAAGCCATTGGAACGGATGGACTTACCTGTTGCGAATCGCTCGCAATTTTTCCGGTGGCCTGGGTAGGCGGTAAATCGAGCCCCTGTTCGCGCAGCTTCGCTACGACGGCCTTCGCCTTCTGCTCGACGATATAGTCGAACAGGAGAAGCGACAGCATGTCGCCGGCGGACATGCCCTGCCCGAGTTGCTTGGCCAGAATATGCTGGGCCTCGCTGAGGTTCTCGGCGCTGCTCGCGGTAACGCGCAGTTTGATACGAATGCCGCCTTCGGTGGGGATCTTGTCCAGATGCGAGCGAAGCACATCGGAATCATGATCCATGGCCGCGGCGGAGGCGGCGCGCGCATTCACCAGCGTCGCGAGCGTCTGGTAAGAATGGGTTTCGTTCGAGCGGAGCCGCACGCTTTCGGTGGTGAGGCGGAAGAAGTGCTCGGAAATATCGATGCTGACCTGTCGGGGAAAACCCACTCCCGCCGCGTCCTGTCCCTGTGACGTTTTGTAACCCTGCCCCACTCGACCCCCCTGGAGTGCCGGATCCCGCGTCCTTGCTACGGGCACGAACCTCATGCCGATTCCACGGTAGAACTTAACCGTTAACCAATCTTATCGCAAATTTTCGCGAGTCGCGCGGGTGGCTCGGATTTCGGGCCAGCGTGGCGCGCGCTGTTGACCGCCCTGGTCTGCCCGGCGAGCCACCCCGGCCCGCAGCGCGTACCGAAGCGGTTCGCGCGCAGCGCCAAGCGACTCGGGCGGGAAGAAAAATTCATGCCTCCCGCAACGCGCCGAGCCGGGGAAGGTTGCCCGGCCGGCGAGCGAGGGGACAGCCTTCGATTGGGCGCGGAACCGCCGCGTCTCAATCGGAAGGAAATGCTCATGCAACAGGTACTGAAGCATGGCGGCCGGGCGGAGCTTGCGATCCTCGTGATCGCGGCGCTGGCCTTCGCGCTGCTCATGTTTGCCGGACCGGCCTTCGCCGGCGCCGACACCACCTTCGACACCGCGCTCACCAAGTTCACCGACTTCCTCGAGGGATCGGGCGGCAAGATCATCACCGTGCTCAGCCTCGCCGGCGGCGTGGTGGCGCTCGCCTCGGGCCGCTTCTCGATGGGTCAGATCGCCATCCCGGTGGGCGTCGGCGTGGGTGCCGGCACCGGCGTGCCGATCGTCACCTCGACTGTCACCGCAACGATCTGACGTGGTTCGGGCCGGCGGCGTAGCAGCGCCGGCGGTCCAAATGGAGGGTGGTGCGATGTCTGCGGACAAATATGTCATTCCAACTCATCTGGATGATCCAGAACTGATCGGGCTGTGGACCCTGGATGAGTTCCTCGCGATGGTGATTCCGTTCACCTGGGGGATCCTGTCTCAGCATATCCTTATCGGCATTTTGCTCGCTGGAGCAGGCTGGTGGGGCTTGAAGCGCGCTAAGGCGGGACGGGCGGCATCCTGGCTGCTGCACATGGCCTATTGGCATCTTCCGGCCGGGTTTACCGGCATGAAGGCGACACCGCCCTCCTACCTTCGACTGATGGCCGGCTGACATGGAGATCGCCAACAGCCACGCGCAAAGCCAGCGCGTTCTCAAGCAGCGCAACCTCTTCGTCGCCATCGCCGGCGTGCTCGCAGCGCTTACCGCCATCCTCTTCCTGATGGTTGCGACCCGGGATCGGGAGATTGTCTTGCAACCGATCCTGCGGTCGCCGCTCACAGTCAGCAGCGCCGGGGTCAGCCGCGAGTATCTCGAGATGGTTACCCGCGATGCCGCGGTGCTGACCCTCGATCGATCGCCCAGCAACCTGGAATACTGGATGAAGTCGGTTCTCGATATCACGGCGCCAAGCGCACAGGGGCGGCTCAAGGCGGACCTTCTCAAGATCGTCAACGAGCAGCGCGGTTCCTCGATCGCGCAGTTCTTCGCGATCCAGTCGATGAAGCTCGATCCGGACAATCTGACCTCGGACGTGACGGGCGACCTGCACACGATCGTAGGCAGCAAGGTCATCTCCAAGGACCGCCGGACCTTCCGCTTCAAATGGAAATATTCGGGCGTCTCGCTGCAGCTCGTCGGCTTCGGGATGGTGTCCAAAGCCGAGGAAGGAGATCAATGATGAGTGCTATCGCCATCGGCAGCACGGCTGCCGGCGCCGCCTTGTGCTCCCGATATTATTGCCACGCGAGCCGTTTCATGGGCGCGGGTTTGGTCGCGGTCGGCCTGCTCCTGATCGCCGAGCCCGCCTGGGCGGATCAGACGATCATGGCGTCCGACAGCAGCCAGGTCGACTGCCAGGCGTCGGCCAAGGACCTGACCCGCATCAGCCTCGTCGAGGACGAGTTCGCCAGCGTCTCGAAGATCTCCACCGGCAATCCGACGGACGATTTCAGCGTCGTCAACGAACCGGTGCGCGGCGACATCTATCTGTCGGTACCCGAGGGTTTCGGGCGGCCCGCGCTCTCCTTCTTCGGCACGACCAAGCGCGGCTATGTCTACAAGTTCGTTTGCCGCATTGGCGGCGAGCAGGCGGCGCAGGTCTTCGTTTCGAATCCGGCGATCGCGAAAGATCGGTCGGGTGAGGCGGTCGCCGCCACGATCAATGCCGGCCCGCAGGATGCAGCCGTCGAACTCGTTCAGGCGATGTATTCCAACAGCATAGTCGATGGCTACGAGATGCGGCAGCGCACTTTGCGCCCGGTCTTCGTCGGCGGGCTCAAAGTCCAGATGATCGCGGAATATCGGGGGCAGGAGCTTACCGGCAAGGTTCTGCGCATCGAGAATATGAGTAACGCGCCGATCGCGCTCAACGAAGGCGCGGTCGCGCCGCGCAGCGCGCTCGCCGTCTCCATCGCCGAGTCGACGCTCGCGCCCGGCAAGGTCACCACGGCCTATCTCGTCTCGCAGATCGGGAGGTAGTCATATGGCACTCGCGGACATTTTCTCGCGCACCCGTCGAACCCTGGACGGTCCCGATGAAGAGACAGAGAATGTTTCTCCCGTAACCGGCGAAATCGGCAGCAACGAGGCGACCCGCAAGAAGCAGCGGTTGCTGCTCGCGGGCGTTGCCGGCGCGGGGCTGGTGCTCTCTTCCTTCTGGATCTTCGGGGGCAACGACAAGGACGCGGCCGAAGACGACGACGGCGAAAAGGTCGAGGTGTCGACCAAGGATCTCGTGAACCGCAACCTCTCCCAACAGGAGTGGATGGGGATGTCCGAGAACCAGTTCCAGTCGATGGAAAACCAGCTGAAGTCGGTGAATGCGCAGCAGAACCGCGTCGACGCACTGGCAGCCCAGGTCGAAGCGCTGAAAGGGCAGAACCAGGCCCTTCAGGCTGATGGCCAGCGGGTCTTCTCCGCCTACCAGGCCGAGAACGAACGGCTCAAGCGCGAGGCGGCGCAGCAGCGGGCGGCACCGCCGCCCCAGCCTGGACCAGCCGCGCTCTACGGACCGGGCGGGACCCAGGCCTATCGGCGGCCCGATGGCACGCCGGGGGCAACCGGGCCCGCCGGCGCGCCGATGGGCGGCGCGGAGGTCAAGATGGTGAACTTCCAGACCGCCGAAACCGGCAATGCCTCGCGCGTTGCCAAGGGCAACACGGTCTACACCGACAGCGTCAATTACCTGCCGCCCAACAGCTTCGCGTCTGCCAAAGTGATCGTTGGCGTCGATGCAAGTGCCGGCGTCAACAGCCAGTCCGATCCGCTTCCGGTCGTGCTGCGCGTGACGGGCCCTGCGCGCAGCGTCTTCCAGAACGGACGCCTGCTCACCACCAAGATCGAGGGCTGCCTCATCAACGGGGCGGCGCGCGGCGACCTTTCGGCCGAGAAGGTCTACGTCAAACTGCAAAAGATGACCTGTCCGCAGCCCGGCGGCCGCTATGCGGTTTCGGAGGTCAAGGGCTTCATCGCCTTCGGCGGCAAAACCGGGGTGCGCGGCCGGGTGGTCTCGCGCGAAGGCGGGCTGGTGACGCAGGCCTTCATTGCCGGCCTCTTCGGTGGTTTTGGCCGCGGCTTCTCCGCAAACGCCAATTCGGTGTTCCAGGGCACCAACATCACCACAAACGGCAAGCGCGACAAACTCTCGGCGGGCGAGATCCTGGAGGGTGGCTTCGGGGAAGGCGTCGCCCAGACCGGCGACATGGTCTCGAAATATCTGATCGAGCGCGCCGAACAATATCAGCCGGTGATCGAGATGCCGACCGGCATCGATGTCGAAATCGTCTTCTTGGAGGGTGTCTATGTCCGTAACTGATCGCCTTCGCGCCGCTGCTGCGCGCACGCCCTGGAGCTTTGGCCTCGTCGCCCTGCCGGTAGTCGGACTAGGCGCTGCAGCCATTGCTGCCGCCGCCGTGCCGACCGAAGACAGCCAGGTCGCCGGCCTGCTCAAGGTACGGCTGCCCAAGACCGAGATCAGCGCTGTCAACTGCGCCAAGGTCGCAGGGCTGTGCGAAGTGACCGCCGGCGCCAACCTCTTCTATGTCGATCGAGGCGCCCGCTATCTCGTCATCGGCCGGGTCTACGACATGGAAACGCGGCAGGACGTGACGGCCGCACGCCTCCTGGAGATGAACCCCGACATGCTGGTCGGCGGCGCGGCCAAGGCCAATGCGACGGCCGCCCTCGACGGCGAGGCGGAAGCTTCTCCCGTCGCACCGACAGCCGGCGCGCGCCGTGTCTCAGTGCCGGTGCGGCCGGCCACGCTGTCGCTCGCGGGGCTGCCCCGCGACGGAGCGATCGTCTGGGGCAACAAGGCATCGAGCCAGTCGGTCACGGTCTTTACCGATTTTCGCTGCGGCTACTGCCGCGCGCTTACCAGCGTGCTGCGCAGCATGGACGTCAAGGTCATCGAACGGCCCATTTCGGTCTTGGGCAGCCGGGATCTGGCCGACCGCGTCTATTGCGCCAAGAACCGGGAAGAGGCGCTCCACGCCGCCTATTCCGGTGCGCCCTTCGAAAGCGGCGGCAAATGCGACACGCGCGGTCTCGACGCCAACGAGCAGTTCGCCCGCAGTCATGGACTGAGCGGGACCCCGGTGATCGTCCGCAGCGACGGCGCGATGCTTGAGGGCTACCGACCCAAGGACGTGCTCGAAGCGTGGCTGAAGGGAGCCAAGTCGTGAAGGGCCGCGCCACTCGCTGGCATGCTGGCCTAGCGCTCGCCGTCCTGCCAGTCATGGGGGGCTGCGCCTCGTTCGGCAGCAATATCGCGGGGAGTTTTTCCTGCCCTGCGCCGGACGGAATTTGTGCGCCGTCGTCATCGATCGACGACCGGGCACTGGCCCTTATCACAGCTGAAGCGCCGGACGCCGTGCCGTCAGCGGCGGGACCCTATCGCGATCCCGACATGGGAGGGGGGAAAGCCGCCCGGACAGCGGTGGCAAGCCCGCGGCGCATGCCGGTGTCGGTCGGAGAGGCGGGCCGCACACAGGAGAAAGTGCTGCGGATCGTCTTCCAGCCCTATATCGACGAGCGCGGCCGGTTGCACGAGGCGAGTGCCGTCCATGCCGTGGTTGCGCAAGGCGAGTGGCAGCAGCAGGCTATCGCGGACGCGTCTGGCCTCTCCTCCCGCAATGAGCGCGCCGCGGCCTATGCGGGCGAGACGCTCGCCGACGCGGTCGATCGGGCCGAGACGGAGCGCTTCTCCCCCGCCGAAGGCCTGCCTGACCCGGCGGCTGTCGCTGCTGCGCGGGCGCGTGCGACATCAGATCCGGTTGCCAGCATCAAGAGCGCTGTCGCGGCCCGGCTTTCGCCAAAGCCGGATGCGCGGGCGCGGCGCAAGGTCGCAGCGACACCCGCGCAACCCGTGAGCGCTGCGGCCCCGTCTGCCGAACCGACTGCTCCTCCCGCGGCAGCGGCTGCACCGCCGGCACGCGCGGTCCCGTCCGTCCCGCAGGCTGCGGCAGTCCCTGGCGCTCCCGCCAAGACGGCCGCTGGCGCGGAAGCGGCGGCGCGGGTGAAAGCCGATAGCCGGTACCAGGCGGTGGCGTCGCAGGCACAGGATGGTGCGCGGGCAGCGGCCACGGGCGCGCAGGCGCCCGACTTGCGGCCGGTGCTCAAGCCCACGGTGAATTCGGCCGCATTCCCCGGCGCCGTCGCGGAGGAGAACTGACATGGCGAAAGGCGGCTTTTTCGACAGCATGCTCTCGGGGCTCTTCGGCGATGCGGCGCGTCCCGATGATGACCGGCCCGCGCTCGGCGTTCCCATGCTGGCGCACTGGCTGCCCTATCGCAGTTATGATCCCAAGACGGGGATCTTCTACAACAGCGCCTCGCGCGGTTTCGTGATCGAGGCCGCTCCAATGGTGGGCGCTGACGAGCGCACCGCGGAGATCATCACGCAGTTCCTGTCCGAAGGCATTCCCGCGCCGGGCTGCATCCAGTTCCATCAGTGGATGAGCCCGCGCGTGGGGGAGGCGCTGAGCAAATGGTATCTGCCGCGCTATGCCGCACGCGGCGTCTACGAACGGATGGCCAAGCACCGGGTCGATTTCCTCAGCGACGGCGTATGGCAGTCGCTCTCGAAGGACGCGCCCTTTTGCCTGCGCCATCACCGCGTGGCGATCTCCTATTCGACGCCCGAGAGCTCGTCGGTGTCCGATGACGACATCGTCTCGGTCATGGAGGGCCTCGTCTCCGCGCTGGCTTCGGTGGGGGTCACGACCCGGCGCATGGATCCGGTCGCGCTGATCGCCTGGATCGACGACATCACCTCACCGACCACGGCTGCCGGCGAGGACGTCGTCAGCTACAATCCCTTCGATCCCATCGCCGACCAGGCCATTCGCCGCGACATCGAGCTCCGGGTCGAACCCGACCGGATGCTGCTGCGCACCGAGCGGTTCCGACCGACCGGCAAGGTCCACGAAGGGGCCCCGGAGATCGGCGAAATTTATCCCGATGTCTTCGACGTGCGCTCCTTCTCGGTGCGCAACCTGCCCAATCGCTGGGCGCCCTGGGACATGGCGAAGCTCGTGGGCGACATGTTCACCGACAAGCTGCGCATGCCGTGCCCGGTCGCGACGAACCTGTGCGTTGAATATCCGGACACCCAGGCCTCGTCGAACAAGGCGAGTTTCAAGTTCATGCGGACGACGAGTCTCGCCGATTCCAAGTCCGCGCGTTTCCTGCCGCAGCTGCGCGACCAGAGCCAGGAGTGGCGCTTCGTCAACGACGAGATCCGGCAGGGCCGCAAGCTCGTGCGGGTGTTCTTTTCGGTCACGTCCTTCTCGCCCAAGGGGCGCGGCGACGCCAACGAACGCGTGCTCAAATCCGTCTACCGCGCGGCGGGCTGGGACCTGCTCGACGACCGCTACCTGCAGGTGATGGGCCTGCTCTGCGCCATGCCCATGACGATGGCCAACGGCCTGTCGCGCGATCTCGAGCGGATGAAGCGCATGCGCACTCTGCTCACCACCACCGCAGCCAATCTCGCGCCGCTGCAGGGCGAATATCTGGGCGGCCATGTGCCACATCTCCTGATGGTGGGACGGCGCGGCCAGCCCTTCTTCTGGTCACCCTTCGAAAACGCGGCGGGCAACCATAATGTCGCGGTCTTCGGCAAATCGGGATCGGGCAAGTCGGTGGCCTTGCAGGAGCTGTGCGCTTCGCTGTGCGGCGCTGGCGCGAAGGTGGTCGTGATCGACGATGGCCGCTCCTTCGAGCATTCGGCCAAATTGCAGGGCGGCGCCTTCGTCGAATTCACCATGAGCTCTGGCTTCTGCCTCAATCCCTTCTCGATGATCGACGAGGCCCAGGCGGCGGAGGACGAGGACTATCTGCTCGACTGCATGGCGATGCTCAAGGCCATCGTGAACCAGATGTCGCGCCACATCGACCGTCTCAACGATACCGAGCGCGGCCTCATCGATGGCGCGGTCAACACGGTTTGGGAGGCGCACGGCCGAAGAGGATCGATCGACCTTGTGATCGAGGCGCTCGATGCAACCGGCAACGCGCTCGCGCACGACCTCGGTATTGCTATGCGCCCCTTCTCGGCGGCGGGCACCTACGGCCGGTTCTTCCAGGGGGAGGTCAGCTTCGAACTGAAGGCGCAGCTCACCGTCTTCGAGCTCTCGGATCTCTCCGCGCGCGAAGAACTGCGCAGCGTGGTTCTCACCGCCATCATGTTCATGTCGCAGCAGGTGATGCGCAAGGTCGATCGCGCAATCCCCAAGGCACTGCTGCTGGATGAAGCCTGGCAGCTGCTGCGCGGCGGGGCCATGGCCGACTTCATCGAGACCTATGCGCGCACCTGCCGCAAATATGGCGCCTCGCTCGTCACCGCCACGCAGTCGCTCAACGACTATTACAAGTCGGCGGGGTCAATCGCAGCGCTGGAGAACAGCGACTGGTTCGTCATTCTGCAGCAGAAGCCGGAAACGATAGCCGATTTCAAGAAGCATGATCGCTTCGAGATGGACGATTATACCGATGCGCTGCTGCGCTCCTTGAAGCGCAACGGCTTCGAATATTCGGACATCATGATCAAGGGACCCGAGACGCTGGCGGTTGGTCGCCTGGTTCTGGATCCCTATTCGGCCACATTGTTTTCCTCGAGCCCGCAGACCTTCGCCCGGATAGAGGCGCTGATCGGCGAGGGTCTCAGCATGGACGAGGCGATCGAGCGCATCGCCTTTCCCGACAATCCCGAGAAATGGGCGGCGAACGCGGAGAGTGATCCCGACGTCGCAATCGCCGCGGAGTAGGCCCGGTGGCAACGATCCCGAGCGAAGAGACGCTTAAGCCCGGCCCATCGGCGGCGACTACCCCGTGCATCCGGCTCGACCTGCGCACGATCCTCTATTGGTATCTCCACCTTTTCGGTTTCACCCTGTCGTCGCTGCTGATCAGCTGGGGACTGTTCTTCCTCTTCTTCCTGGCGATCGGCGGCTTCTCGATCGACGGCATGATGCACCAGCTGGCCAATATGGCGAGCCGCTACGTCGCCGCGGACCCAGCGCGCATCGCATCGTTCAAGCAGGTGCTGGCCTGCGCGCAGCTTCTCCTGGCCGGCGCGATCATCGTGCTGCGCCGACATCTCATCATTCCGCGTCATGTGTCTGAAGGGAACCGTTCCCATGGCTGAGCAGGCTGAACTCGATCTTCCTCCCGTCCCCGCGCCGTCGGGCAAAGCCACGCGCTCGCGCCGCCGGGCCCTCTTCGCAGGATTGACCCGCTGGCAGATGCTGGGCGGGCTCCTGCTGCTCGCGTCGCTCGTCTGGGCGATGTGGGTGACCCGGCAGGTGAGTGCCCGGCCCGATCATATCGTCTCGGTCAAGCTCTCCGAACTGGTCGGAGAATATGTCGAGGCGCAGCGCTACTCGGCATCGCCACCTGAGCGGGTCAAGGCCGAGATGCAGGCCTTCATGGCATCGCTCGACAAGGAGCTTGCGCGTCGCAGCGCCCATGGCGACGTCATCCTCGTCGGCGAGGCTGTGCTCAGCAAGAATGTCGATGACATCACGGAAACGGTGAAGAAGGCGGTCTACGCCTCGGGCGTGCCGATACCCAAGCGGATAACGGCCGACGAGCTGCAGCGCCTGCAGCAAATGAGCCTGCAGGCCGCGCCCGAGATGCCCGTGCCGCAGGATCCGCGGACGGCCGCGCCGGCGAGCGCCGCACAAGCCACCGCCCAACCGGTTCCATCCGTCCTTCCCCCGGCCGTTGGTGCCCAGGGAGCCACCGTGTCGAGCTTTGGAGCGCCCGATGTCGGCCCTGCTCAGTGACAAGGGCGAAACCCCGATGGTGCCGGCGCACCCCGCAACGGCCTGGCGACCGCGCAAGCATCTCTGGGCAGCGCTGGGGCTCCTGTCGGTCGGCACAGTGGTTCTGGGCGCGATCGCGGATTGGCGCGATCGTCATGCCTTCCTCATCAACGCGAGCGAATCCCTGCCGAACTGGGCGTTCCTCATCGATCGGGGCCGACTGCCGGGCCGCGGTGACTATGTCTTCTTCGACCCGCCCGCGACCGCTCTCGTGCATCGCCATTTCGGAGCGCGGCCCGCTATGTTCGGCAAGCTGGTTTATGGTCTCCCCGGCGATGTCGTTTCCCATAGCGGGAACGACGTCCTGATCGGCGGCCGCATGGTGGCGCGCATGAAGCGAGCCTCGCGCCTGGGCGAGCTGTTGACGCCCGGCGCGACCGGGCCGATCCCGGCGGGCTGCTATTTTGTCGGGACGCCGCACAAGGACGGGTTCGACAGCCGCTATGCCGACATCGGATTCGTCTGCGCGCGCCAGATTATCGGGACCGGGGAGCCGCTACTATGAGGCGCACCATCCTGCTGGCGGTGACGACCGCATGCCTGGGCGGCACGACCCTGCTTCTTGCCGGCTCCGCCAGCGAGGCGCGCGACTATGGAACGGCAGGGCAGGCCTTTCCGATCATCGAGCCTGACCTGCTCGCGACGATCGAGGCGCGGCTGCGCCGTGCCGAAGCGAGCGGCGAACTGGCGCGAACCAACGCGCTTTTCGCCAAGCGGGTCGAGGCCAAGGTGCGCCGGCCAGATCCCGTCGCCGGTATCTCGCCGGCCCAGGAGACGCGCAGCTGGGATTTCGATCCCTCGGTTCGCATCGACCACGATGTCCGCGACCAGAAGGGAAATATGATCGCAAAGGCGGGTCAAAAGGTGAACCCGCTCGATTTCGTCGGCATTCATCAGGATCTTGTCTTCGTCGATGGGGACAATGCCGAGCAGCTGGCTTGGGCCTGCGGCAAATATAGCGACATGAAGGCGAAGATCATCTTCGTGAAGGGATCGCCGATCGAGGCGATGTCGCAGCGCAAGCGGCGCTTCTATTTCGACCAGGAGGGCAAGCTCACCGGCCGCTTCGGCATCGAGCACACGCCCGCCGTCGTCAGCCAGGCGGGCCGCGTGATGCGGGTCACCGAACATGCGCTCAAGGGGAGGGCGGGCTGATGCCCTTGTGGCTCGACCTCCTGCGCACGCCGATGGCCGCGCCCGAGACAAGCGACCTGCGCCGCATGCGCCGGACGTGGCAGGCGTTGTGCATCCTTCTCGCGCTCGTGGTCGGGGGGGTCGGCCCGCTGCGCCAATGGGTCGGCCGCCCGGCCGTCGCGGCGGTGGCCCTCGCGCTGCTCGTCGCCACGGCGCTCTACACAGCGCTGTATCTGGCTCGCAAGCAGCGCGCTGACACAGCCTATCTCGATCAATTGGGAGAGCGAGAATGACGCGCGGTCTTCGATCCCTGCTCGGCGCTGTGTCGCTTCTCCTGACGCTGGTGCTTTTTGCGGCGCCAGCGCAAGCGGCCGGACCGACCTGCAACGGCAAGTTCGTCAATCCGATCACCGACGTCTGCTGGTCGTGCCTCTTTCCCCTGTCGGTGGGCGGCCTCAAGATCTGGCCGAGCGGCCGGCCCGATACCAGCAATCCCGCCTCGCCGGTCTGCGCCTGCGCGGATCCGTTGCCGCGCATTGGCATTGCCGTCGGTTTCTGGGAGCCGGCTCGCCTCGCTGATGTGACGATGAAGCCGTGGTGCTTCCCCAACCTGGGCGGTATCCGTATCGCCCCCGGGTTCGATATCGGGCAGGGCTATCTTGCCGGTCCCTCGATGGTCGGCGGGCGGTCGCAAAGCACGGCCAAGTGGCATGTGCACTGGTATGTGTATCCGCTACTCTATTGGATGGAGATCCTGACCGACTTCGTCTGCTTCGAGCAGGCGAGCTTCGACATCGCCTATATGACCGAGATCGATCCGCTCTGGCAGGACGATGCCCTCACCACGCTGATCAACCCCGAGGCGATCATCTTCGCCAATCCGATTGCTCAGGCCGCCTGCGCGGGTGACTGCATTGCCGGAACGGTCAACCTACCGCTCGATCCGCTCTTCTGGTGCGCGGGCTGCCAGGGTTCGATGTACCCGCTCAACGGCAATGTCCCGGCCTCGATCGGCCATGTGCAGTCGTCGCGGCTGGCGGTCTCCCGCTTCGCCTACAAGATGCACCGCGAGGCGCTGGCCTGGGGGACGATGGGCTCGAAGGGCTTGTGCAAGAAGTACCTCATGCCGATCATGCGCAAGCAGCAATATCGTTTCCAGATGGTCAATCCGATCCCGACCGTGAGCGGGAGGTTCGCCTGCTCCGCAATCGGGGCTTCCACGATGCCGCCCGATGCGGGTCGCGCCTATCCCGCCGGCGGCGAGGACATGGGCTACCTCGTCTGGCGCAAGCGCAACTGTTGTGTCCTGTAGGGAGGGGTCGATGCGTTTCGCTGCCTGGGGCGTTACCGCCCTGCTTGCTACCGCCGGTGTATCGGCGCTGCTCGCTCAGACCGTCGATGGTCTCGACGTGCAGGCCATCAAAAAGCGCTCGGCCGATCTCGCCGCGGATGCCGAAGCCTTCGTGAACCACGTCAAGGATCGCGGCGATCAGTTTCGCGAGGAGGCCGTCGCGGTGCGTGAAGCCGGCACCGAAAACATGCGGCAGGTCGCGGCCAAGAATCTGCCCAAGGGGCCAGACGGCGCGATCGACTTCGATGAGATCGTGCAAGGCGCCGCCGGCAATGCCAGCGTCAAGAGCGGCGAGGCGCCGCAATTCATCGTCTTCGCCAGTCTCTCGATGCCGCCGCAGTCCCTGAAGCCGCTTATTCGCGATACGGCGCGCGCTGGCGGCGTCGTGGTGTTCCGCGGCTTTCCGAACAACAGCATGAAGGAGTTTTCGGCTCGGCTCGGGCAGATCGTCGAGCGCCAGGACGAATTCGCCAATGTCGGCATCGATCCGCGACTGTTCCGAGCTTTCAATGTGCAGGCGGTCCCGACCTATGTTGCCGTGTCGTCCGATTTCGACCTGTGCGCCGGCTTCTCCTGCCAGACAAAGGTGCCGCCCTATGACCGCATGACGGGCAATGTCACCGTGGAATATGCGCTCAGCAGCTTTGCCGACGGCAATGGTCCGGGCGCCCGGGTCGCCGCCGTTGGCCTCTCAAATATGCGGATGCAGCGCTGATGCGCCTCGCGCTCGCAATCAGTCTCGCGGTCCTGGCCGGGGCCAGCTTCCCCGCGCAGGCGCAGACCACGCTGGAGGAAGCGCGCGAGCAGGGAAAGGCGATGGGAGCCGCGGCCAAGGCCAATCCGGTCCTGGTGCCCAGCGACAACGCGCAGGCCGAAGCCGTGCCGGGGTTCTCGGGAACCACCCTTCCGCAGGGCAGCTATTTCGATGACCCGGACAAGCTGATCAATGATGCGCAGGCGCTCAAGTCGAGCAGCGAGCAGTACCAGATCACGACCGACAGCAGCCATGTGCGCCCGACCTTCAGCAATGCCGAGATTCTTTCGACGACCAATCGCGCGACCACCATCGAGGAGGATCCCTCCACCTATCTGGCGGGAGAGGCTTATGGCGGGACGAGCGGAAGCTGCACCGCGCTTCCGCCTGGGTCGGGCACGAGCGGCTATTATGAAGCGAGTTGCAACGCGGGCGCCAAGGTAACGACCAACGCCCGCAGTTGCACCGTCAATCTGGATGTGCGCACCGATAAGCGGACGATCTACACCTATTATACCGGCCGTTTGAGTTTCCTGCCGAGCGATGGCGGCCCCTATCCGGCCCGTGCCGCGTTCGACGATGAAATCGCCTCCGGGGTCTGCTGGGAAAGCCGGCCCATCGACTATTGCGACAATATGGCGGCCTATGGCTACACGGCGGCCGACACCTGCAAAAGCCTGGGCCACACGGCCGTTGAGGTGAAGTGCAGCGCTGAAGCGCAAGGGATTACGCAAGGCGCCTATCACCCTGGCACGGTGATTTCGACCGGCAACTACTGGCTGACCAGGCAGGAGGAACCAGCGGTTCCCGTCATCACCCGCAACGAGGGTCTCTGCGCGGCCTATGCCGGCGACAGCAAATGCACGCTGGAATCGGAGATCTGCACGGCAAGCGATCCGGTTACCCGGATCGTCGATGGTGTGCCTGTCACGCAGCCGTGCTGGGCGTGGCAGCGCAGCTACCAGTGCCACACTATTTCGTCGGCCAACGACTGCTCGGAACTCGAAGCCAATGGCAGTTGCACCTATCAGCGCACCGAATGCCTGGACGAGGATCCTGACGGCGGACCCTGCAAGGTTCAGGAGAAGATCTATCGCTGCCCGACGCCGTCGGGCACCTCGGCCGACGCCCCGCAATATATCTGCGGCGACGACGTCTATTGCATCAACGGCGACTGCGAGCCGATCGAACGGCAGGCCTCGACCGAATTCAAGGATGCGCTGGTGGCGCTGCACTCGATCGACCAGGCCGGCAAGGAGTTCGACGAGACCAATTACCGGGTGTTTTCGGGCACACGCGAGACCTGTCACAAGCCGGTATTTGGGCTCATCAACTGCTGTGCCGGCAAGGTTTCGGGATTGGTGCCGGTAGCCGCGGGCGCCGCCGCTCTGGCGGGCGGGCCGGCTGCGATCGCAGCTTTCGCGACGCCTTTCCTCGTTTTATTCGCCTGTTCTCAGGACGAGATGAGGCTCGATATCAAGGACCGGATGGGCTTTTGCCACAATCTGGGTACCTACTGCTCATCGAGTTTCCTGGGCATCTGCAAGACCAAGCGCACGGCCTATTGCTGCTTTGAAAGCAAGCTGTCGCGGATCCTCCAGGAGCAGGGCCGGGTGCAGTTGGGAAAGCCCTGGGGGGCGCCCAAGAAGGAGCAGTGCCAGGGTTTCACGATCGAGGAGTTCGCCTCGCTCGACCTCTCGGTGATGGACTTCACCGAAATCTATTCGGACTTCCTGGATGCAGCAAAGCTTCCCGACGAAGTCCAGACGATGACGGACATTCAGTCGAAGATACAGGATTACTATGATCTCCACGGCAAATGATCCGGGGCTACCCCGCGATGCCGGGGACGAAAGCGCGATGACGGTTCTCGAGCTGTCGATCTTCGTCTGCGCCTTCCGCGCCCGCACTCCCATCCGAGCAAGCGAGATTTTCGCGGTCCTGCATAGCTGGTTCGGCGACATGCCCGCCGATCAGGTCGCGCTGCTGGTCCCCGGCATGGTGAGCCGTGGCTGGCTGACGCCGGTCGGCGAGGCAGTGAAGGCGAGCGAGCAGGGCCGCCGCGCTGCGCGGCCGCTCGTGGAGGGAATTATCCGGATGCTCGATCAAGGCACCCGGCTCATCGACGTGGCGCTGATGATGTCGGTGCTGCGCCTTACCAGGGGAGAATTGGACAATGGCCCTGCCGATAATTGATCCCGTCATCTTCGCCTTGGTGCTGACGCTGACGGGCCC
The DNA here is from genome assembly GCF_002288285.1 of Sphingobium xenophagum. Classification (NCBI taxonomy): domain Bacteria; kingdom Pseudomonadati; phylum Pseudomonadota; class Alphaproteobacteria; order Sphingomonadales; family Sphingobiaceae; genus Sphingobium; species Sphingobium xenophagum. Next base: position 123,806 of record NZ_CP022747.1, read on the forward strand.
AGGCGCACAGCCGCCGCCCGAGCCTGCGACGGCGAGAAGTTCGCCGTGCCGCGCAGCGAAGGACGCCGACCCGTCCGATTGCTGCGTCCACCCCCAGGCGCTCGACCCGTCCGCCGCCCGCCCTTCCGCGCCTCACTTTGCCGCTGCGCCACAGCCACAGGAAAGGATCCCGAGCCATGTCGAAGTTCACTAGGATTTGCGCAGTGGTTCTGGCGCTGATGCCCATGGCTGTTGACGCGCAGGAGGCAGGGGCAGGCCGCGACACGATCGACGGGCAATCGCCCGACGACTTCTATTGTGGCGAGCGCCGCCTGGGGCAATGGTTCTATTGCTCGAAACCCAAGCCGCGCGATACCCGCCCGGCGTCGCCGCAGGCGCCCGAGCCCTCGGCTGCCGAACGCATGGCCGCGATCGCGAAGGAGCTCGATGAGCTCAAGGCCCGCGCGATCCTTGACCCCTCTGAAGAGAATGTCATCGCCTATGTGCGCTTCCAGCGCGAGCAACTCGACCGGGCCTCGACCTTTGCCGATACGTGGCAGCGCGCTCTCTGGCAGCATCCCGACATCGACTACACGCTGCAGCGCCCGGTTTCGACGGTCGGCAAACGGGCCTGGCTCGACAATCGCAAGGCGGATCGGGATGCCGTCCTGACGAGTCTCAGCCAGCGCTACGGGCTCTTCTATTTCTACGCGCAAAGCTGCGGCGCCTGCGAGCTCTTCGCGCCGATCCTGCGCTCGGTCGCCGACAGCCATCGGATGGCGGTCATGGCGGTCTCGATGGACGGCGGCCCAAACAAGGAATTTCCCAACTATGTCGTCGACACGGGCCAGCGTGCCCGCATGGGACTGACCGGCAACGAGACGCCGGCGCTGGTCCTGTTCGACACCCAGACGAAGCGGACGATCCCGGTCGGGTACGGCATCCTCAGCGCCGATGAGATCATGGACCGGATCTTCATGCTCACCAACACCAAGGTGGGGAGTGACTACTGATGGCACGCAAGAGTTCCGGACGGGCACGGGCGGCGATCCGGCGCCTCTCTCATGGGGCCGCCTTATTGGCGGCATCGCATTTCGCGCTGGTGGGCGTTGCCCATGCCGATGTCGCGGGCCAGATGAACAGCTTCTTCAACGACGCGGGCGGTGCGGCCAATGTGACGGGCCCAAGCGCCTTCCAGGGCCAGTCGGCCGGTTACTATTCGATGGGCAATGTCTGGACGCGCTTCCCGCAAAAGTCGGTGTCGCCGTTCAACCTGCAGTTGCCCAGCGCTCGAGCAGGCTGCGGCGGCATCGACCTCTTTTCGGGGTCCTTCTCATTCATCAATGCCTCCGAGATCGTGGCGATGCTCAAGGCCACCGCCAACAATGCACTTGGCTTTGCCTTCAAGCTCGCGATTGACTCCGTCTCTCCGGAAATCGGCAAGGTGATGGACGAGTTCAGCCAGAAGGCGCAGCTCCTCAACCAGATGAACATCTCGAGCTGCGAGACCGCCCAGGCGCTGGTTGGCGGCATCTGGCCGCAGATGGACACCACCCGCTCGACCATCTGCGAAGCCATCGGCAACAGCCAGGGCATATTCTCGGACTGGGCCGCCTCACGGCAGGGCTGCAACAATGGCAACCAGCGCGATAACACGATCGCCGGAAACAGCGATGCGTCGATGAAGGACCAACTTGTCGGCGAGCCGCATAACTATACCTGGGAGGCCTTGAAGAAGGCAGGGAAGTTTGGAGCATTCGACCAGAGCTTTTCCGAATTCATCATGACCCTGGTCGGCACGGTCATCACGAAGCCGTCGGACGATCCGAGTGTCGGCGGCAAGGTGGTGATGATCGGCCCGGCCGAAGACGCCGTGGTAACCGCGCTTCTGGATGGTACGGCTGAGGCGCCGCCGGTGAAGCTCCTCAAATGCAATGACGAGAACTGCTACGAGGTCGGCGAGCAGACGCTTTCGGTGCCGGCGTCCTCCGCGTTGCGCCCCCGGATCGAAGCGCTGATCCAGTCGATGAACGACAAGATCCGCAGCGATACGCCACTTGATGCCGCAGAAAAGCAGCTTCTGAACATCGCGACGGTGCCGATCTTCAAGATCCTGAGCGTCCAGGCTTATGCGCATTACTCGTTGTCGCCCGGCGAGATCCAGGCAATGTCGGAGATCGTCGCGGTCGACCTGCTCACCGCTATGCTCGACAATATGATGGACCGGGTCGAGCAAAGCCAGGTTCACTACCAGACCTTCGATCAGGCTACCGCGGCCCAGTGGAAGGCTCAGATCGCCGCTGCCCGCGCCAAATACGCGCAGCGCGACGTCAAGCTCAACAACAAGCTGCAGGTCACGATGCAGCTCATCAACCGCAGCATGATGCTCGAGTCTACCCTGCAGAATTCGATGACGCCGGGCATGGCTTCGGCGCTGACCTTCTCGCGCGGGCTGAGCTCGCAGGGGCTGAACTGAAGCCGGGGAACAGGCGATGCTAGAGGTCTTCACGGTCGGTGGCGGCGAATATCTGGTCAACACCTTCAATGCTGTAGCGGCCTGGTCGGGGGGCGGGGGCTATCGCGCGCTGCTCCGGGTCGTGATGGTCATGGGCCTCATCTATTCGCTTCTCGTTGTGGCCTTCACGCTTAACTACAAAGCGTGGATGAACTGGTTCCTTCAGGCCACGGCGATCTATCTGTGCCTCATGGTGCCGACCGTCGACATCAAGGTGACAGACCGGGTAAATCCGTCGCTCGCGCCGGCGACGATAGACAATGTGCCGTTAGGGCTGGGCGTGCTGGCCAGCTTCACCACGCAGATCGGCGACTGGATGACACGCACCGCCGAGACCGTGTTCGTGATGCCCGGCGAGCTTAATTACACGACCAATGGCATGGTTTATGGCGCGAGGCTGTTCGATGCGACGCGCAACTTCGTGATCCGCGACGCCGAGTTTGCGACCAATCTCGAGAAGCATTTCAAGAACTGTGTGTTCGGCGACGTGATGCTGAACCAGAAATCGCTGACCGAGCTGTCGAGGGCGCAGGATCTGTGGGCTGCGATCGGCCCGGGTTCGGAAGCGCGCTCCCAGGAATGGCTGGAAAAGGACGGCAGCGGCGCGGTCACGAGCTATATCGTGACGTGCCGCCAGGCCTATGACGGTCTTTCGGGTCAGTGGGCCAACATGATCGAGGCCAATACCCCGATCTGGGCGAAAGAGGTCTACCCCAAGCTCAGCAACGCGCTTGCTGCCGACAAGCTGAAGCATGATGTTCCCATCGTGAACCAGGCTTTCACGGGGTCGGGAAGCAGCTACGCTGACTATATGCGGCAGAACACCGCGATCAACGCATTCATGCAGGCGCGCAACTCCATGGCGGGTAGCACGGGGGCGGCGGCAATCGACACGTTCGCGCAGACCCGTGCCGACGTACAGGCGCGCAACACCTATAATTCGATTGCGCAACAGGCGATGGCCTGGGTGCCGATCCTCAACATCGTTCTGACAGTCGTGTTCTTTGCGATGTTTCCGGTGATCTTTCCGCTCTTCCTCATGCCGCAAACCGGGCTGAGCGCGCTCAAGGGCTACACTGTCGGCTTCTTCTACCTGGCTGCCTGGGGCCCGCTTTACGTGATCCTGCATATGATATGCATGACGCGCGCCGAGACTGCGGCGACCGGCATCGCATCGGGCGGCGTTACGCTCGGCACTTTCGCAGGCATCGGCGCCGTAAACGGTGAGACTGCGACGATCGCAGGGTTTATGCTGATGTCGGTCCCGTTCCTCGCGGCCGGACTCGCGCGCGGCGCCATGTCCATCGCCGGACAGTCCATGTCGATGCTCGCGCCGGCACAGAACGCCGCCGAAGCCGCTGCCCTCGAGCAGACGACGGGCAATTATTCCTATGGGAATGTCAGCTGGGCGAACTCGACCTCCAACATGCAGCAGAGCGACCAGTGGACCAAGGCGCCGAGCTATATGGGCGGCGCGCCGATGACGAGTTGGCGCCAGGATAATGGCGCGCTGATCAATGGCTTTGGCAACGGACAGGAGGTCTTTGATACGGGCGGCGCTATTTCACGCCTGGCGTTTACGCCAACGATGTCGTCGGGCGCCGTCGCAGAATGGCGCGAAATGGCGAACGAGGCGCACCGTCAGTCGCAGGCCTATGAAAACGCCGCAAACGACATTCTGACCTCGACCCATACCAATCGCAGCGCATTCGGAACCTCGACCGAGCGGTCGTCTGGATGGGACTCGAGCAGCGGTCGCCAGGCCAACACTTCCATCGAACAGTTCGACCGGAGAACAGGAAGCAGTTCTCAGGGGCTGGAAGATAGATCTTCGACGAGCCAGTCCGAACGGGTCTCGGATAGCCATGATCGAAGTGCAGTTACTGCGGACGTCGTAACCGGCAGACTCTCGGCAGGACTGGGAGGACCGCAAGCGGGAGGTTCGGGCACGAAGGGCGGCAATGGTGGCAGGTTTGGACGCCTCCCAGGAATCTCAGGAGACGTATCTAAGTCTGGAACGCAGCAAGAGCAGTTGCAAAGAAGCACCGGGCAGACCAATTCCACCGATAGCTCCAACACCGCTTCCAGCGGGGTACGCGACGAGCATTCGAACGGCACCGGCGCGAGTTCCTCGGACGGTACCTACAGCCGGAGCGGCGTGTTCAGTCGCGCCTCGCAGACTTCGTCGGCTTCGGTGAGCACTGAAGACGCTCTCTCCCGCGCGCGCTCATATCAGGAGTCTGCGCGCAAGCTGGAGGAATTGTCCCAGCAGCTGTCTCGCGACGCCAGTTGGGCCGAGAGCCATGGCATGCAACTCAGCACGAACCTCAGCCAGGACCTCGCGAACTGGTACCGTGCGCAACAGGCGGCAAATCCTGGTCTGGATGCTCCCGAAATTTGGGCGACGGACCTTTCCGAGCATCAGCGCAGTGTCCGGGATGAAATGGTCCAGCGGTGGATGTCGGAGAAGCGTGAAGCGATCTACGAGGAAATCCGTGGAAGCCTCAACGAGCCTGATCTCGTTGATGTGCACCGCACCGACGTGTCCTCCGCGGCCGATGTCAGGGCCACCTATCATCCGCATGGTGCTGGCGGCATTCCGGCAGGGCCTAGTGCAGGCGATCCCGGCGCAGCAGCTGCTGTGATTTCGTCAGGCAAAGCTGCGCTAGACGGGGATCGAGCAGCCGCACAAGCGGGCAGAGCTTCCAATATGCAGGGCGCCTCCCGCATTCAGTCCGAGGTGAATGCGGGCCACGATAAAGGTTTTTTCCTGAATCCTGAGCTTCGGAAATGAGTGATGAACTACATCAAAAACCAATAGCCGAGGGCGCCGGCTGCCACTGCGTAAGCAAGCAGATAGCCAATCTTGCCCCCGAGCGTAACTTTCCCCTCTTCGTCAGTAAATGGCTCGAGGCTCGGAATCGGTTCATCAACCTTACCCGTGATTATCGGGCCACCGGTCAAACCTTGGGTGCGGATGTAGGTATCGATGTCGAACGACATGGAAATCTCCTAAGCACAGAAAATATACCCGAAACGCCGCCACCTCTCAAGTCCCGGCGACGGACAACGAACCTTGCTTAGGCCAAATTCAACCCCGGTTGGCGACACGCTTGCTAAGGATCTCGACCTGTCGAGCAACCTGGCATTTATGTTCTCGTGGCTCCTCGTTTCAGCGTTAGGGCTGCTGCCGCTGTTCGACGAAACGCTCCCACGTGATCCCACACCTTCCGCGTCGGCGCTGATCGTGTTTTTCGTCGCTGTCGGTTCGGCCGCCGTGCTGAGGCGGTATTACAGCTGGGTTGGCCTCGTGATGCACGTCTTCAGCCAGATTTTCATGTGGCTGTCCGTGTTCTGCGTTTCGCTTGCGGGTGTCCTTTATACGGCCGGATAGAGGCAGGGCACAGGTCTTGAAACCACGGAAACCGAACACATTTTTCGGATCGTGGGCCGGGCTTATCGCGCTGAACGACAGGCCGGCGCACCGGGCGTGCTCGGTGTTGCGGTTCGCTATAAGCCTCTCGCTGCGCCAGCGCGATCTGTCGTCTTAATCGATGGAGAGAGCTATGGAATCATTGTTCAATCGGACGATGCCTTCGCAGCGCAGGGCAAGCCCCATCGACCGGGGCTTCGATGCCGGCCTGCGAAACCACATGATCGGCATCTATCGCAACATGGCGCTTGGTCTTGCCCTTACTGGTCTGGTCGCGTTTGGCGTCGCGTCCACGCCGGCCTTGTACGAGCCCATCTTCGGCACGCCGCTAAAGTGGGTGGCGATCTTCGCGCCTCTGGCCTTCGTACTTCTGCTATCGTTCGGCCTACATCAGATATCGGCCGCCATGGCCCGGACAGCCTATTTCGTCTTTGCCGGCGTCATGGGCGTCTCGATGGCCAGCATCTTCCTGATGTTCACGGGCGAGAGCATTGCGCTCGCCTTCTTTACGGCCGCGGCGGTGTTCGCAGCGATGAGTCTGTGGGGCTATACCACCGGCGCTGACCTGTCGCGTTGGGCCCCGATCCTGATGGTGGGTCTGCTCGCTGTCGTGGCGGCCAGCATCGTCAATTTGTTCCTGGGATCCTCGACGCTGCAGATGCTGTTCTCGATCGCGGGCATCGTGGTGTTCACCGGCCTGACGGCCTGGGATACGCAGCGTCTCAGGAACGAGTATTACGCCTATGCCGGGCAGGAAGAGGCGAGCAAACTCGCCATCGTTGGCGCACTCTCGCTCTATCTCAACCTGATCAACCTGTTCCAGTTGCTGCTGACCTTCATGGGCCAGCGGCGCGAGTAAAGGAGGACGGCATGCACGATACTTCGCTTTGGCGCGGCGTCCCGCTGGTGGCGCAAAACTGGAAATGGATGATGGTTCGCGGTGTCCTGACTCTGGCGCTGGGCATAGCGGCGCTGCTGTTCCCCGCGGGCGCACTCTTTGCCTTCACGATGCTGTTTGCCGCTTTTGCTGGCGTCGACGGCATCGCCTCGCTGATTGCCGGGATACAGGGTGCCGCGCACAAGGCGGACCGGTGGATCGCCTTGGTCCTGCGCGGCGTTCTCGGGCTCGTAGCAGCCGGCCTCTTTGTGGCCTTGCCGTTGGAGTTCACCGTCAGCTACGCGTTGGCGACACTGGTTCTGGTTGCTGCCTGGGCCATCGCGGTCGGCCTGCTCGAGATCGTCGCTGCGGTTCGGCTGCGCAAGGAAATCCGCGGGGAAGTGCTCCTCGCCCTTTCCGGCACGATCACCGTCGGGCTAGGCGTCGCGATATTGGTCCTGCTCTATCTGCAGCCGATCGCCTCGATCCTGTCCGTCGCATGGCTTATCGGCGCCTGGGCTCTGCTCGGGGGCGGGCTGTTGATCAGCCTTGCCTGGCGGCTGCGGGCTTCGCGAGAGGGCCACAAGGGACCTGGTCCAGAGGCGGTGGCGGCGTAAAAGGAAGCGTGCGGCGGCCCAAGTCGAAACTTGGGCTCGCCGCATCGATCCCGAGCGTGGCGCCGCAGGTGCCTCAGACCATCGCGGCTTCGATATAGAGAACGGCATCCCTCACCGTCGCGATCTTCTCAGCATCATCGTCGGGAATCTGGACGTCGAAGCCTTCCTCGATCGCCATGACAAGCTCGACGACATCCAGACTGTCCGCACCCAGATCCTCCATGAAGTGGGATTCCAGCGTCACCTTGTCGGGTCGACACCCAGTTGCTGGGCAATCAGGTTTGCAACGCGCGTAGCAGTATCGGTCATGTCTTTGCCCGCGGGCCATGCTGGCGGATGCCGCATGGCATTCTCTGGCTCTTCTCTAGACGCTAGAGCCCGCACCGTCACGCAAACTCGCCGCGAGCTGGGCGGCTCAAAGAGGACAGGCAATCCCGGAACTCTGACCTGTGCTTCAGACATTTGCATCAGGATTTGGCGATAAGGACGCCGTCGGCATCAGTGGTGGCAGTTGTCACCCAGAACGATCAGTTTCTCGCCGCTACGCGCAGTTGGTCCATTTCCCGCGAAGCGATGATGGCTCGGCCGGACCCGATCAGATCGGCCGTCGGCATGCGATTATCGAGCACGAACGCCTGGATGACCGGCCATCGCGGACCAAACCACGCCTCGCCGTTTCGATACCGATTGCGGCATCGCCTTTCAGGGTCGCCGAGCAGATGAAGCTTTCGAGCGGCACGAATTCTCGCTCCATCGTAGAAAAGAAGGCGCGCACCATCGGCATGGTCGGCTCGCGGTTGTTGCCGGCGATGACGATGCCGAGCCGGTTGGTGCGCAGGCGCACGAGCGTGCCCACCGGGTAAATTCCGATGCTGCGAATGAACGCATCCAGCACGCCCGGATCGAAATGTCCCTCCCAATCGAGCATTTTGGCCAGCGCGTCGGACGGCGTCCAGGGGTCCTTATAGGGTCGCCGGGACGTCACCGCGTCATAGACGTCACAGATCGCGCCCATCCGGGCATGCAGCGAGAGCTGGTCGGCGGTGAGACCAAACGGATAGCCCTTGCCGTCGACCCTCTCATGATGGTGGAGACACACGTCGAGGGCGATCGGGGAGATGCCCTCGGTCTTCTTGAGAAGATCGTGCCCCTTTTGCGGATGCGTTCGAATGATCTCGAATTCGTCGTCGCTGAGCGAACCGGGCTTGTCGAGGACGCTGCCTGGCACCGCCATCTTGCCGATATCGTGCATCAACCCAGCAGTGCCGAGGTCACGGGTCAGCGTCTCCGATAGGCCGAGTTGGCGGCCCAGATTGATCATGAGCGCGCAGACGGCCACCGAGTGCAGATAGGTATACTCGTTCTTGCGCTTGAGGCGCGTCACCTTGATCATGGCGGCCGCGTCCCGCATCACCGATGCTGCGATTTCATCGACCAGCGGCTCGACGTCGCGCAGGGCGACCGCCTTGCCCATGCGGGCCTCGCCGAACATGCGCATGATGACCCGCTTCGACCTCTGGATCGACTCCGTGGCGCGCTGAACCTCGTCCATTTCGATCGGCATCGATCGTCGCACCGGCGCGAGCGGGGCAATGGCCTGAGGGCGGCGGGGCGCCTCAGCTTCTCGGGCAGCGGGAAGAGGGCCTTTGGCTAAATTGGCCGACGGGACAGGAAGCGGCGGCGGCGAAGCTCCCATCGCATCATCGATATAGATCGCCTTGACGCCAGAGGCGCGGATCTCGTCCACGTCCGCGGGGGAGAGGAGGAATTTCGTGCGCCAGAAAGGGTGCTTGAACCAGAAGCCCTCGAAGCCGACGACGAACATTCCGGCACTAATCTGGTCGATCGCGATCTTGCGCTTCATGGCACCCCTTCGCCCCGTCTTCACCCCCCGCGCCCTAAATTCCGGTTAAGAACGGGCTAAAGGCGCGGTCGGCATGCGCGAAGAGTGCGGGGGAGCTGATTACCCCACGCAGACTGTATAACCCCGCCGGCAACCCCGGCGCGCGGCGTCTTTTGCCTGTCAGATTGGCTGAGCGGGAGAGTCGAGCGTGAAGAAATGCTGGATGACCTCCCGGGCGAGCCGTGCGGGCCGCCTGGTCACGGCGTCGACACAACACCAGCTCGACTTCACTTCCGCGAGCACCTCTTCACCGCGCCGGATAACCGTGTCGTAAAAGGCGCGGGCACCCTGAACCTTTTCCAGCAGCACCGTCGCGATGACGCGGTCGTCCAGGAAGGTCGGGCGGCGGTAGGTGATCTCATGCTTGAGCGCGACCCAAAGATGCCCTGCGACGGCCTCGCTGGGCGCGAGCGAACGCCAGTGGTCGAGAACGGCATCCTGCACCCATTTGAGGTAGCTGGCATTGTTGACATGGCCCATGAAGTCGATGTCGGACGGGTCGATGCCGATCTCATAAGCGTGGGGAATCGCGGTAGTCATGGGCCTTCTCATATCATGATGGAGCGCAAAGGGCTTGGGCCGTAAGCGGGGCGCGCGGAGATTACACGCCGCCACGTCCCGATCGATGCCCCGCCCGGCATTGCGGACGTCGGCATCGGTGGCAGGCCTTATCACACATGATCTATGATTGATAAGATTGCAGTTTGATGTTTTATACGTCATGAGAGCGCATGATCACTTCGCAGCAGATGCGTGCCGCTCGCGCCCTCCTTGGGATTGACCAGCGCCAACTCGCCCAACTCGCGCACCTTTCGCTACCGACGATCCAGCGCATGGAAGCCTCGGGAGGGCAGGTGCGCGGCGTGGTCGACACCCTGGTGAAAGTGATCGGGGCGCTCGAAAGCGCTGGCATTGAACTGCTTGGCGAGAACGCGCCGAGCAGCGGCGTGGGCCGCGGGGTTCGCCTGCGCGAGACGAAGGCTGGGCGCTCGGCCGGGACCGTGCCGTCGCTGCTTTATGATCAGGAAGATCTCGGCGCCGTACCGCCGCAGTGAGCCAGGGAACCATGATGAGCAGTTCGGACGACTATGTGTATGACGAAGCCTCCGGCGAGTGGATCAGCCCGCAGGATGTACAGGCCCAGGCACAAGGCCTGAGCGATGCGGTCGAAGTGCGCGATGCCGTGGGCAATATCCTTGCCGATGGCGACAGCGTCACTCTGATCAAGGATCTCACCGTCAAGGGCGCCAACCAGACGCTCAAGCGCGGCACTCTCATCAGGTCCATTCGCCTGACCGGCGATCCCCAGGAAATCGATTGCCGCTACGAGGGTATCAAGGGCCTCGTCTTGCGCGCCGAATTCGTCCGCAAGCGCTGAGCGACTGCACGCCAGATAGAGGAACCCTGTTGGAAGTCATCTCGATCGTTCTGCTTCTGCTGCTCGCGGTGATCCTGAGCGGCATCCTTTCGCGAATGGTCCCCCTGCCGTTCCCCCGGCCATTGTTTCAGATCGCGCTTGGCGCGCTCATCGGGCTTGCTGCGGACTGGCGGGTCACGCTCGATCCCGAAATCTTCTTCCTCCTCTTCTTGCCGCCGCTGCTCTTCCTGGATGGCTGGCGTATTCCGCGCGAGGAATTGTTCAAGGACGGCAAGACGATTGTCGAACTGGCCCTGGGCCTTGTAGTGGCGACGGTCGTCGGAATGGGCTTTTTCATCCACTGGATGATCCCGGCCATGCCGCTTGCCGTCGCCTTCGCGCTGGCGGCGGTCGTCTCGCCGACGGATCCGATCGCCGTTTCGGCGATCGCGCAGCGCGTGCCCATTCCCAAGCGGATGATGCATATCCTGGAAGGGGAGTCGCTGCTCAACGACGCCTCCGGCCTCGTCTGCCTGCGCTTTGCCATCGCAGCGACGCTGACCGGCGCCTTTTCGCTTCACCAGGCCGCCATCAACTTCGTGTGGGTCGCGCTGGGCGGGCTGGCGGTCGGTGCGGGCCTGACCTGGCTCGTCTCGCACGCCAAGAACTGGGTGTCGCGGCGCTATGGCGAGGAGGGCGGAGCGCAGATCCTCATTAGCCTTCTTTTGCCCTTCGGGTCCTATCTCGTTGCCGAACACTTGCACTGTTCGGGCATCCTGGCTGCGGTGGCCGCAGGCCTTACGATGGGTTTCGTTGAGGGGAGCGGCGAACTTGCCGCCTCGACGCGCATTCGCCGCAACACGGTGTGGGATGTCATCCAGTTCACCGCCAATGGCGTGATCTTCGTGCTGCTCGGTGAACAGCTGCCGGCCATCCTCGCGGGCGCGGCGGAGACGGTGCGCCTCACCGGTCATCATGAATCCTGGTGGCTCGGCGTTTATGTGCTTGCGATCAATCTTGGACTGGCCGCCTTGCGCTTTCTTTGGGTTTGGCTGTCGTTCCGCTTGAGTTTCTTCCGGCAGGGCGAGGGACAATCGACCCCGAACTGGCGCATAGTCGCAGCGATGTCCTTTGCCGGCGTGCGCGGCGCTATCACGCTTGCGGGCGTACTCACGCTACCGCTCGTGCTCAGCGATGGGTCGCCCTTCCCTGGGCGCGACCTCGCCATTTTCCTGGCGATGGGGGTCATCATAGTCTCGCTGCTGGTCGCGAGCCTTGGCCTTCCCGTCCTGCTGCGCGGCCTGCGCATGCCGCCCGAGCATGACCAGCAGAGCGTCGAAGATGCCGCGCGCATCAAAGCGGCCGAAGCGGCCATCGCCCGGATCGAGGAGGTCCAGCATGAACTGGCCGAGGGCCGGGCGGATGCCGATCTCTATGTGTCGGCTGCCGCGCGGATCATGGACGGCTACCGCGAGCGGATCGAAAGCAGGGTGGGGACGCGCGAGGAAAATGCCGAGATGCGGCGAGGTGAGGCGATCGAACGGCGCCTGCGCATCGCCGCGCTCAAAGCGGAACGGAGCCAGATCTTTCGCATGGTTCGCAAGCGAGAGCTTGGCAGCGAGCTTGCGCGCAAGCTCATACGGGAGCTTGATCTCGCGGAAGCCCGCCATGCGGCCCAGCTCGGCTGACGGGTCGACACAGGACAGTACGGAGCCAAGAACAGAAAAGGAGGAGCGGGCCATGGACGAGGCCGACCGGGAATGCAGGGTCGACGAAGCGCTGCGCCTGCTGGAGCGTGCGCTGACCCTGGTCGACGGCGTCAACGAGGATGCGGCGATGCACCTCCAGACCGCGATCGACCGCCTCATGCCGCCTGCGAGACGGTCCCAAATCGCACCCGAGGACTGGGACCTGATCAGCTTGCTCCCGCACCTCACCAGCCGCGTCTACTGCCTGCATCGCCATAATGGACTGGACGTCGTAACGGTGGCGACACGGCTTGGCTTGTCCCCGGACGAGGTCGTCAAACAGGTACGTTGCGCCGAAGCTTTCCTTATCGGCCACGCGATCCAGTAATCACGGCGCGGTCGCAACCGTCACAGTTCGTCGAAAATCAGAAAGAATTCTGCGCTTTTGCGGCCTTGTCCGTGAACCATGGCCCCCTGCCGCCGTTCATAGGGAAACGGGGCATATGTGTTGCTGTATTACCGAGGATTGCATGATGGCCGATAGGCAACATGTTCTGGTTGTCGATGACGAGCCGGTCCTCCGGATGATCCTTGTCGATCTCCTGGAGGGCGAGGGATATGCGGTCGAAGAGGCTTCTAACGCCGCCGAGGCTCTTGAGGTCCTGCAAGCGCTGCCCTCGATCCGGATCGTCGTCACCGATATCCAGATGCCGGGGTCGATGGATGGTTTGCGCCTGGCGCGCTATATTCGCGATGCCTATCCTCCCATTGCTCTGATCGTTTCCTCAGGCGCCGTTCGGCCCGAGCAAGACGCGTTGCCCGACGATGCTGTCTTTCTCTCGAAGCCGGTCGACCATCGCGAATTGCTCCGCGTGATCGAGGACCGCCTCTCCGCCGCCTGAGAACAGGGCGCGCGGAGCGGCGAGCCACATCAGGGGCGCCTAGAAAAGCGTGACAGCCGCCGCGAGGATGAGCGATCCTGCGACAATAGCGCCCGCGATCCACCGCCCGGCCGCAGCGATCTCCGTGCCCCAACGCCGCGGTGGGATGACCTGATCGCGCTCCAGCCGCTCGATGATCAACCTCAGCAGCCGCGGGCCATCCTGCCCGATCCTTGTGATCTCGAGCAGCAGACCTTGCAGCACCGGGGTCCAAGCAGCGGGATCTAGTCGCGAGGCAACGATGCGCACTGCAGCCTGCCGCAGAGCAAGGGTCAGGTCGAAGCCGGGGGCAATGTTGGCGAGGACGCCATCGATCGTCACCAGTGCCTTGAAGATAAGCAGCAGGTCGGGCGGGACGGTCAGCCGCTCCTGCCGCATGAGCGCGAAAAAATCATTGACCAGGGTGGCGAGCACCAGGCGCGTGCCGCCATGGCGGGCGACAAGCTGTTCGGCCGCCAGAAGGAGCCGCTCGCGAGGCGGGCTCTCACCGGCGGACCAAAGGGCGAGCGTCTCCGCCAGGGCCTGCGGATCTCCGATATTGATAGCCTGGACGAAGCGCAAAAGCTCTTCCCGGCGCCTGGGGCTGACATGGCCGATCAAGCCGAGGTCCAGCAGGGCGAGGCGGTTTCCGGGCAAGCACAGGAGATTGCCGGGGTGGGGATCGGCATGGAACCGGCCGGTGAGAAGGACCATGTCGAGCACGACCTGGGCGCCGAGCGATGCGATCGCGTGGGGATCGATGTCTGCCTCGACGAGGGCCTCTGCCGAGCGCGGCGCGACCCCTTCGATATAGTCCATGGCCAGCAGCGTTTCCGACGTCCATTCCCAGTGGATCTCGGGAATGACGACCTGCGCGTTGCCGGCGAGATCGCCGCGCAGGCGGTCGGCATTGCGGGCCTCGTTGGTGAAGTCGAGTTCCTCCAGGATTGCGGACGCGAGCTGTTGGACGAGCGCGGTGGGAGCAAAGCGCCGGATTTCCGTACTGGCCCGCTCGAGGACCGCCGCGAACTGGGCGATGAGGCGCAGATCCGCTTCCATGCGGGTCCGGATGCCGGGCCGCCGGATCTTGAGGACGATGGCGCGACCATCGTGCAGGCGGGCGCGGTGGACCTGCGCCATCGAGGCGGCGGCAAGCGGCTCGGGATCGAACGCGGCGAATGCCTTACTGACAGATTCTCCCAAGGCCTCCTCGATGGCGGGCCGCACCGTTTCGAAGGGGAGCGTCGCCGCCTGGCTGTGAAGCCGCTCCAATTCGGTAATCCAGTCGGGCGGAAGAAGATCGCTGCGTGTGGCGAGAATTTGCCCCAGCTTGACGAAGGTGGGACCCAATTCCTCCAGCGCCAGGCGCGTGCGTGCGGGCAGCGCCGCTGCCTCGCCCGCAGGAAAATCTTTGGCGCCCAGCCCGAGCCGGTCGATCGCCGTGTCGAGGCCATAACGCGCCAGGACCCCGGTGACCTCACCAAGACGCTCCCGGTCCCGGGCCGCTACCATCAAGCTTTTGAACATGGCGTGAGAGATAGGGGCTGTACACCGGAAACGAAGGGGCGGCGTTTTCGAGACCGCGCCGTGCGCGGCAGGAACGTAGGGAGCAAGGGCGGGTTTCGTGAGAGCCACCCCGCGCGTCGTGCAGGGCTGCGCCTTGCTAACGAAGGATCCTGATGAAGATCGCCATCCATGCCCAGCTCGACTATCGGTTCGACCGGCCGACCGACGTCCTCCTGCAGCTCGAAGCGGCGGCCATCCCGGAGCAGATAATCGATGACGCCCATATTGACCTGTCCGAGACCGAGCATTTTGCGCGCGTTTCGGCGCACGATCTGATTGGGGAAAGAATCTGGGTACGCGTCGGCAGCGAATTGCGCGTCGATTACCAGGCGACCGTCTCGATCAACCGGATCCTCAACGATTGCCAGGCATTGCCTGCCGTCCCGCCCCACCAGTTGCCGGGCGAGACGGTGCAGTATTTGATGCCGTCGCGCTATTGTCCCTCTGACCAGTTCCAGTCCTTCGTCCGCGCCGAATTCGATGCGCTGGAAGGCGGCCGGAAGGTGATCGCGATGCGCGACTGGGTGCATAGCCATCTCAGCTATGTGCCCGGCGTCAGCACATCGGACACGACGGCTGCCGATACCTTCATTCGACGGCAGGGTATCTGCCGGGATTATGCGCACGTCCTCATCACTCTCGTGCGCGCCGCAGGCATTCCGGCGCGCATAGCGAGCGTCTACGCGCTTGGCGTCGAACCGCAGGATTTTCACGCCGTGGCTGAGGTGTTCCTCGGCGGCGAATGGCATCTGGTCGACGCGACGGGCATGGCACGCGAAGCTGCGATGGCCAAGATAGGGATCGGCCGCGACGCGGCCGACATTGCCTTCCTTACCGCTTATGGCAGCGCTGTGCTCAACAGCCAGTCTGTCCAAGTCCAAGCCGTGCCCTGACAGTGCGAGGGGATGCGATCCCTGCCCCGATACCGGCTTTGCACAGTGCCTTCATGCATCGTTTAAGCGACACGTGCAGACTGCCCAACGGTGGCAAGACCCTTGAACCATTGCCCCTCTCTGGATCAATCACGGCTTGAAACCCGCATCTCGTTGGACGAAACTATCCTGCCCCTCCCAGCAGAAAAGGAAGAGGTTCCATGCAATGGTCGGGCCTCCAGCGCAGTAAGACGACGCAGCTGCCGGAAGAACGCGTGGGAGTGTTCCAGTCAGGCCGACAGATCGGCTCGGTCCCGGCGAACTTCGATCCACGAACCACCCCCTCGAAATCGGTTCTTTATGTTCTGCGCGACGGCGAGTTCGCCAGAGGCGCTGAAGGGTGGATTGCAACTGCCTCGCTAGGCCCTGGCGACCTGGAAGCGATCGCCGGGTTCAAGTGGCTCTAGAACGTGGTTCAGTTCAATTGGACGGCAGGTCGAGCTCAGAGGTCGAGGCGATAGGCAGGCATAGTTCGTCGTTCGATCGGATCGTGCCGGCTAAGGATAGGGGAGCGCAAACGGCATAGCCATGCGCAACCGGAAGGCACATTTCCGAAAAGCTTGGCTGTGGCCCCGCGTTGCCCCTAACAGGACGCGCTTTCGAGGCCATCCTTAAGGCGTTATACTGGCGTATGGCTCAAGAAGAACTCGATGCATTGGCCTCGGTCGTCCAAAGCCTGAAGAGCGATCTCATTCGGCTGCAGGGCGCGTTCGCCCGCGATGCCTTACTGTCGGGTCGCCATAGTCCCGCGAGCCTTGGCGACCTTATCGAGGAATGCGGCCGGCTCGTGCCGGGCTATGAAGGCTCCTGTACGCAAGGATTTGCCGAGGCAATCCGAAAGTGCGGCGCAGATGGGCCGCCTTTCACGGTAATTTCCGGGGGCAAGGACGGCTAAGAGCCGCCCGGTGTGCGAAGCGTTACCGCCGAAGCGGTGAGGCTTGCGCCAAATCATTCCGGATGGTTGTTGCCGCGACACCGCCTTCCCCCATAGCGTGGCTGATCTGGTCGAGCCCAAGCACGACGTCGCCGGCCGCATAGAGCCCCGGCACGCTGGTCCGTTGGTGGCTGTCCACCACTAAGCATCCATCACCCGAAGCTTCGGCGCCGAGATCGACCGCCAATTGCGAGTGGATCGTCGAGCCCAGCGCGGGGTAAAGGGTCGCAAAGCGGTGATGTCCTCCGGGCAGCGCGATCTCTAGTCCATCCTCGCCCAGCAGGAAGGCCGTGCATGGCCCCTCGAGAAGATTGATCCCGGCCGCGCGCAGGCCCGTCTCCTCATCCGCCGACAGGGCATGCCTGCCATCTGGCGCGATCAACGTAACGTCGCTCGTGTAACTGCGCAGGAATATCGATTCCTTGTACCCGTGCGCTCCCGTACCGAGCACCGCGACACGCTGGTCGGTCACCTCATAACCATCGCAGATCGGGCAGTAGCGCAAAAGCCCACGAGACAGCGCTTGGCCATGCGTCACCTCGTCCATATCGGGCCGGTGGTTCGACACGCCCGTGGCGAGCAGGACGGAGCGTGCTGCGAAGCGATGCGGCCCGCCGCGAGCCAGGAAGACATCTCCGTCCTTGTCCAATTTTTCGATCCGGACCTGCGAATAGACGGCGCCATGGAGCAGGGCCTGTTCGCGCATCCGCGACAGCAGCTCCGCGCCCGCGATCCCCTTGGGGAAGCCGGCATGATTGCGCGTCCTGGGAATGAGAGCGCGGCGCGGCTGTCGCCTGCGTCGGCGACGGTGACCGCGAGATGAAAGCGTGCCAGGTAGATCGCGGCCGTAAGCCCCGCCGGGCCTCCGCCGATGACCAGACAGTCGAGCGGCTGTGCTCCCGAAACGCCCGCCGCACGGACACGATCAGAGTTTGGGCGGTTCATGGTAAAAGTCGACCTGCATGCGGACATTGCCGAGCGGTGTAACGAAGTGGGGCTGGTCGGGTTTCACGACCCCGACAACCTCCTGGGTGAGAAGGATCTGACTGTGCGGCTCCACATAGGTGAGGTTCAGGGAGCCTTCCAGGACGCGGATGACGCCCCAGACCCCCACCTTGGTGCGATGATTGCCGCGCAGCCTAGCCGGTATCGTATTCTGGTCGAACACAGGCGTGGAGCGAAAGGGTTCGGGCATTCTCTTGTCCGCTTGCAGGTTTCGGTGCGCCCCCGTTGGTCCTGTGGCGCACCGGACGAAGCGTGGTGCACAGGAAGCCTAACGCACGGCGCTTGTCCATGCGAGAGGACAAGCGCCTGGACGAGCCGCCTATGCCGCAGCTTCCTCGGCAAGGGGCATCCCGTACCACTGGCCGGCGACCGTGCGCAGGAACAGCATAGGACGGCCGCCATCGATCTGCTGGAAGCGATAGCGATCGTGATCGCCCTGGGACTTCACCCACGCGCGTGCCCATTCGGTCGCCTTGTACTCGCTGTCGAATTCATCGCTTTGCGCGACAGGCTTGCTGTGGTCGTTGTCGCGAAACAGCTGATAACGCATGAAATGTCTCCTTTGGTCGGTTACTGAATGGAGCTGGCCACGCCATCAGGGTCGACCGGAAGTTCGTCCTTTACCGGCATCCTGACGCTGCGCAGCCTCGTTAAGCGCGCGGATCACCCGGTCGAGCATGGCGGCATTGCTGGCCGCCTTGGGCAGTTCGCGGACCGCAAATCGATGCAGGCGATCGAGATCCTTGCGGGGCACCACGATTTCGATGGATTTTTGCCCGAGATGCTCGGGAGCGACGCCCTGCGCGGCCCGACCGGACGCAAGAAAATGATCGAGGAAGCGCTTGCGATCTGCGAAGGTCCAGCCCAGCGCCTTCAGATCCTCGGGACCAACCGTCAGCAACGCAATCGCGAACTCCATGATATCGTCGAAGGGCAAGGTGAGGCGGGCACCCTTGCCCCGGCCTTTGAGCCTATGGATCAGCGCCTGTTTCATCGTATCGAGAGTATCCCGTCGACCGCGCTCCATTCGGTTGGACGGATCATCTGCTCATGGGCGATCCGCACGGAATGCAGGGCGGCGGTGATCTCGTGCCGCCAATGGTCCAGGAAGTCGAACAACACTGGAAAATCGGGCGCGAGATCATATTCCTGCCAGACAAAGAGCTGCAGGAGCGACGGCGCGTCAGGGCGGTAATAGTGTATTTCCGCCGTAGTCATGCCGTAGCCCTGCAGCTGCGCCAGAAAACCGCGGTCACTCATTGTAAGCGGGTTTGACCGGAATCCCCCTCGTCCAGCGTGCGCATGGCCGCGAGCACTTCGTCGATCGGCACGGCGCGTTTGGCGCCGCGCGGCTTGCGCAGCGCTGGCTTGTCGCGCACGGCCGATCTGTCCGATGCCCACGACGCCAGGATGGCGCGTTTGACCTCGGGCTCCAGATCCGGATGGTGCGCGACGTCGAAGGGATGAAGAAAACGGGAAAATGGTTGCGACATAGTCAGCCTCCTTTCCTGTCGCTCCTGTCTTTCGTGGCGGACATCCTCATCCGCACCCACCAGATTTTGGTACGATGCGGAGTCGCGTCAAGACGTTTTTTCATCTCCAAGCCATTGAGATCGACGGGATTGGCACTGCGTTCCATCGAGTGCCAAAAAATTTTCAGGAAGGTCTTGAAGGGGCAAATTGAGCTTCGCGGTCGGCCCTGGCACTCGCGACGAAAACGGAAAGCTCACCGACACCACGGTGAAGACCGGCGACCGGGTGCTGTTCGGCAAATGGTCGGGCAGCGAGGTTCGCATCGATGGCGAGGATCTGCTCATCATGAAGGAGAGCGACATCCTCGGCATCATCGAGCCCGTCGCGGAGCTCAAGCAGGCCGCCTGACGGGTCGCCCCCATCCCTCGAACATCAGGAAGGACAAAGGAAAGGAGTTAGGCAGATGGCTGCCAAGGAAGTGAAGTTCGCCTCGGACGCGCGCGATCGCATGCTGCGCGGCGTCGATACGCTGGCCAACGCCGTCAAGGTGACGCTCGGTCCCAAGGGCCGCAATGTGGTCATCGAGAAGAGCTTCGGCGCGCCGCGTATCACCAAGGACGGCGTCACCGTCGCCAAGGAAATCGAACTGAAGGACAAGTTCGAGAATATGGGCGCACAGATGCTGCGCGAGGTCGCCAACAAGCAGAACGACAAGGCCGGTGACGGCACGACCACCGCCACCGTGCTGGCCCAGTCCATCGTGCGCGAAGGCTCGAAGGCGGTCGCGGCGGGGATGAACCCCATGGACCTGAAGCGCGGCATCGACCTCGCCGTGACGACGGTCGTCGAGGATCTCAAGGCGCATGCCAAGAAGGTCTCGGCCAACAGTGAGATCGCCCAGGTCGCGACCATCTCGGCCAATGGCGATGCCGAAGTCGGCACCATCCTCGCAGAAGCGATGGAAAAGGTCGGCAATGAGGGTGTCATCACCGTCGAAGAGGCCAAGAGCCTCGCGACCGAGCTTGAGACGGTCGAGGGCATGCAGTTCGACCGCGGCTATCTCTCGCCCTACTTCGTGACCAACGCCGAGAAGCTGAAGGTCGAGCTCGAGGATCCCTACATCCTCATCCACGAGAAGAAGCTTTCGAACCTCCAGGCGCTCATTCCGCTGCTCGAGCAGGTGGTGCAGTCGGGCCGGCCGCTGCTCATCATCGCCGAGGACGTGGAAGGCGAAGCGCTCGCCACCCTCGTCGTCAACAAGCTGCGCGGCGGCCTCAAGGTCGCGGCCGTCAAGGCGCCGGGCTTTGGCGATCGCCGCAAGGCCATGCTCGAGGACATCGCGGTTCTCACCGCCGGCAGCGTGGTCAGCGAGGAACTCGGCACCAAACTGGAGAATGTCACGCTCGGCATGCTCGGCCGCGCCAAGAAGGTCATCATCGACAAGGACAACACCACGGTCGTCGATGGCGCCGGCGCGCGCGACGAGATCGACGCCCGCGTGGCGCAGATCCGGGCGCAGATCGAGACGACCACCAGCGACTATGACCGCGAGAAGCTCCAGGAGCGCGTGGCCAAGCTTGCCGGCGGCGTCGCCGTGATCCGCGTGGGCGGCGCGACCGAGGTCGAGGTCAAGGAGAAGAAGGACCGGGTCGACGACGCGCTGCACGCGACCCGCGCCGCTGTCGAGGAAGGCATTCTGCCTGGCGGCGGCATCGCGCTGCTCCGCGCGTTGAAGGCGCTCGACGGCCTCAAGGCAGGCAATGACGACCAGCAGTCCGGTATCGACATCATTCGCCGCGCCCTGCGCGCGCCGGTGCGCCAGATCTGCGACAATGCCGGTGAAGACGGCGCGTTCATCGTCGGCAAGCTGCTCGAAAGCGACGACTATAACTGGGGCTTCAATGCCGCGAGCGGCCAGTATGAGGACCTGGTGAAGTCGGGGGTCATCGATCCCGCCAAGGTCGTGCGCACCGCGCTGCAGGATGCGGCCTCGGTCGCATCCCTGCTCATCACGACCGAAGCGCTGGTCGCCGAGCTACCCAAGGATGAGAAGGCCGCGCCCATGCCGGCCATGGACTACTGATCCTCCACCGACAGGGCCGGCGCGGCCGGCCCTGTCACCTCATCATCATTCAGCATAGCGAGAGGGATTTCCGGGCTTTCTGACAGGATTGCGCGCGGCCTCCTCGTGCGTGCTGCCCAGGCAAAGTGGCTCGGATATGCGCTCGATTATTCCTGTTATCCTGTCCGGCGGGTCCGGTACGCGCCTCTGGCCGATTTCGACCGCGGCCAGCCCCAAGCAATTCATCGCGCTCGCCGGCGAGGAGAGCCTGCTCCAGCAGACGGTCCGGCGGGCCCGCGCCGCGGGCCTTGTCCAGGCGCCGATCCTCATCGCCAATCGCGGTCACGACGCGCTGCTCGGCGAGCAATTGCGCTCCATCGACTGCACGCCCGCCCGGCTCATCTTCGAGCCCGTCGGTCGCAATACGGCGCCTGCTATCGCGATGGCGGCGCTCGAGGCGCCCAGTCCGGACGCGCTGCTCCTTGTCATGCCCAGCGATCATGTTATCGCCGATGTGCCAGCCTTCGCCGCCGCCATAGAACGCGCGGCACCGCAGGCGACCGCCGGATGGCTCGTCACCTTCGGCATCACGCCGGACCATCCCGAGACGGGCTATGGCTACATCCGCTGCGGCGAAGCGATCTGCCAAGGCGTTCATCAGGTCGATCGCTTCGTCGAGAAGCCCGATAGCGACCGCGCTGCCCGGATGATCGCTGAAGGCGGTCACTGCTGGAACGCCGGCATATTCCTCCTGCGCGCCGATGCCTTCCTCGAGGCCATGCGCCTGCATGCCCCGGCAATGCTGACTGCTGTCGAGGCCGCGCTGGCGTCGGCAACGCGGGAAGGCCATCGCATCGATCCCGACGCTGACACCTTTGCCGCCATTCCCGCGGACTCGATTGACTATGCGGTTCTGGAAAAGGCCGCACGCGTCGCCGTCGTGCCGGCGGCGATGGGATGGTCGGATCTGGGCAGCTGGGACGCGCTTCACGCCATCGGCAGCCGCGACGAAGCCGACAATCTCTCGGAGGGCGAGGTAAAGGCGCTCGACAGCCGAAACTGCCTGTTCAAGAGCACCGGGCCACGCATCGCCGCGATCGGCGTTTCCGATCTCATCGTCGTAGCCACCGGCGACACCGTGCTGATCGCGCCGCGCGGGCGCTCGCAGGACGTTCGGCGCCTTGCCGGACAGGAGAGCCCTTCCGCCACCCGCGAGGCCGCCACGGCATCCTGACCCTCAAACGCATCATCCCTGGGAGAACCGACCGATGCTGACAGAAACCTGTCTGGAACGCGAAGAGCCGGCCGACCTCGCCCCCGAGGCTGCGGGCTTGGCGAGAATGCTGACACCGCGCTATGTCGCCAAGCCCTGGGGCCGGCGCGACGGCCTGCCGGCGCCAGAAGGGGCGCAGCCGCTGGGCGAAATGATCTTCGAAGCGCCGGACGCGGGCCTGACGATCAAATGGCTGCAGACGAGCGAGCCGCTGTCGGTCCAGGTCCATCCACAAGGGGCCGGCCGCAAGCATGAATGGTGGCATGTCACCGAAGCGCTCCCGGGCGCCTATCTCGATCTCGGGCTCGAGGCGCCCGCCTCGCGCCAGGCGATCGCCCAAGCGGCCCGCGACGGAACGCTACCCTCGCTGCTTCGGCGAATTCATCCGCGGGCAGGGGACAGCTTCTACATCAAAGCCGGGACGATCCATGCGCTCGGGCCCGGCCTCACCGTCCTCGAGGTCCAGGAGCACAGCGATGTGACCTATCGCCTTTTCGATTATGGGCGGCCGCGCGAGCTTCACCTCGCCCAGGCCCTGTTCGAAGCGCGCACCGAGGTCGAGCCGGTGGAAGCCTTGCCCGGCGCAGGCGCGCCCTTCGCGCTCTCGCAGTTCGCCCTCACCCCGGGCGGCCAGGTCGTCCTCGTTCCCGAGCGAGCCTGTCTGGCCGTCCTGTCGGGTGAGGGCACGATAGCCGGCCGGCCCTTCGCGGCCAACCAATGCTGGCTCACGCACGGACCGGTCGCGCTGCATGCCGACACGCAGGCCCGCCTCGTTCTTGCCGAGCCCCGCTCCGCTCGGTCCGCACTTGCTGAAGGAGATCTGTTGCCATGACTATCGATCTGACGCCGCCGCCGGTGCGCCATGTCGCGCTCATCGGCAATTTCCCCCCGCGCCGCTGCGGTATCGCAACCTTCACGGCGGATCTGCACGCCGCGCTGAAAGCTGGCGATCCGGATCTCACCATCTCGACGATCGCGCTCAACGACCCGGGCGTGCATCACGATTATCCCCGCGAAGTCGGCTATGAGATCGCGCAGGACAATCTCTCCGACTATGTTGCGGCGGCGGAGCATATCAACGCGCTCAACCCCGACATCGTATGCCTTCAGCACGAGTTCGGTATCTTCGGGGGCGAGGCGGGCGACCATCTCCTTGCCCTCGTCGACAGACTGCGTGCGCCGATCGTGACCACACTGCACACCGTGCTGACCGATCCCACGGCCGACCAGCGGCGCGTGATGAACGCGCTGGCGCAGGCCTCCTCGCGGATCATCGTCATGACCGAGATGGGGCGCACGATCCTTGCCCGCGACATGGGCGTCCCGGCGCACAAGATCGTGGTCATTCCCCACGGCATTCCCGATATGCCATTCCTCGATCCGGCATTCGAAAAGCACCGCTTCGGTCTCGACGGGCGGCGCGTGGCGCTCACCTTCGGCCTGCTCTCGCCCAACAAGGGCATCGAGGTGATGATCTCGGCGCTGCCGCAGCTGGTGCGCGATCATCCCGATCTCATCTATGTTGTGCTCGGCGCGACCCATCCGCATCTGGTGGCCCGCGAGGGCGAAGCCTATCGTGAGGACCTTGCCCGGCAGGTGAGCGCGCTGGGGCTCGAGCGCAACGTCCGTTTCGTCAACGAATATGTCGATACGCCCACGCTGCAGGCCTGGCTGTCGGCCTGCGACATCTATGTCACCCCCTATCTGACCGAAGCGCAGATTACGAGCGGCACGCTCTCCTACAGCGTGGGGCTCGGCAAGGCGGTCGTATCGACGCCCTACTGGCACGCACAGGAACTGTTGTCCGACGGATGCGGCGTGTTGGTTCCCTTCGCCTCGCCGGACGCCCTGGCGAAGGCGGTGAGCGACCTGCTGGGTGACGGCCGGCGCCGCGACGAATTGCGGCGCAGCGCCTACCAGGCGGGGCGCGCCATGACATGGCCGGTGGTCGGCGGCAGCTATCTGTCGCTCTTCGCCCAGGCCCGGCTGGGCTCTCCCCTGGCGACCACGCTCGTCGGTTTGCGCCCGTCCGTCACGCCGGCGTCAGAGCCTTCGCTCGATGCGATCGATCGCATGACGGATGGTTGCGGCATGCTGCAGCATAGCCGCTCCAAGGTGCCGGACCGCCGACACGGCTACTGCCTGGACGACAATGCACGGGCGCTGATGCTCGCAAGCGAATTTGCCCTGGAAGGGCTGGATACGCCCCGCGCCGCGCGCCTTGCCAACATCTACGCGTCCTTTGTCGATTTCGCCTGGGATGAGGATGCGGGCCGCTTCCGCAACTTCATGGGTTATGATCGGGACTGGCTCGAGACGGAAGGGTCGCAGGACAGCTTCGGCCGCGGGCTCTGGGCGCTGGGTCGGACCGCGCAGGCAACTGATGACCATGGTCTCAAGCTCTGGGCCACGGCGCTCGCCGACAAGGTTATTCCGGCGAGCAGCTTTCTGCAGAGCCCGCGCGCCCAGGCTTTCGCGACTTCCGGACTTGCCGCTTTCCTGGCGGTCTATCCCGGCCATCGTCCCGCCCGTCTGCTGATGGAGACTTTCTCGGTCCGCCTGCTGGAACTGCTGCGCGCCAATCGCCGGGACGACTGGATCTGGTTCGAGCCGGTGCTGGCCTATGACAATGCGCGCCTGCCCGAAGCGCTGCTGCGCGCGGGCCGTGCGCTCTCGCGCCCGGATATGGTCGATGAAGCGATCGAGGCGCTTGCGTGGCTGGCCGAGCGCCAAACCGCGAAGGAAGGCCATTTCCGTCCGATCGGGACAGAGAGCTTCGGGCTCCCCCATGAAACGCCGCAGGCGTTCGACCAGCAGCCGCTTGAAGCCTGGGCCACGATCGAGGCCTGCGCCCTAGCGTTCGAGACGACCGGCGACGCCCAATGGCTCACCCATGTCGAGACCGCCTATGCCTGGTATCTGGGCGCCAACGATCTGGGCCTGCGGCTGGCCTTGCCCGATGGCGGCTGTTTCGACGGCCTGCAGGTTGACCGGGTCAACCTCAACCAGGGCGCCGAATCCATTCTCGCCTGGCAGTTTGCAGCGCTCGCTGTGCGCCGACTAAGGGCCAGGAGCGACGGGTCGCAGAACCAGGAAGAGGGAGAGGAAGAGGGGAGCGTCGCTGCATGTCGCTGATCCAGTCGATTCCCTTGCGGCTGCGGCCCAACCCGGCGCGGGTGGTCGTCCGGCCCTTGCAGATTGCGCCTGAACCGCGCGATCTCAATCCCGTCCAGAATGAGCGCATGCATCGCATCATCAATGGTGTGCGGGCCATGGAGGGCGCGACGGTGGACCGCGAACTGGCTGTCATCCTCGCCGATTTCGGGAACCGCCACCGCGAAATCCGCACGGTGTTCGAAGAGCGCTTCGAGCAGGTCGCGCGCGAGGTGGGGCTGGCAGACAGTCTATCGCCCCCGGTTCGCCAGTTGATCGGTGCCTATTTCTGCCATGAATATTCGTTTGGCGCGGCGGCGCTGATGAACCCCAGCATCGTGCCACATCCCGACCAGAATGGCGTGCCGGAGGGCGGCTTGCGTTTCGTTCTGTCGCTGCGGGCGGTGGGCGAGGGGCATATCTCCTCGATCACCTTCCGCGAGGGACTCATCCGGCCATGCGGCACGATCGAGATGGCGCCGGAACCCGATTTCGCGATTGCCGCGCGGCCCGAGACCGGGCCCGGCGGTGAAGTCCGCTTCACACGCCATGTTGAGGGGATGCGGCTCGATGAAACCGTGCTCTTTCCCGCAACGCCCGCCCAGCGCAACGGGCTCGAGGATCTTCGCCTCGTCCGCTTCACCGATGACGACGCTTCGACCTGCTATTATGGTACCTATACCGCCTATAGCGGTGCGGCGATCGCCTCGGAGCTTTTCGTCACCCGCGATTTCGAGACCTTCGCGTTGCAGACGTTGACGGGTCCGGCGGCGCGGAACAAGGGCATGGCCCTGTTCCCCCGCCGGTTCGGCGGCGATTATCTGATGATCGGCCGGCAGGACAATGAAAGCCTGTTCCTGTTGCGCTCGCCCGATCTGCATCACTGGGAGGAAGGCGAGCGGATTGTGGGACCGCATTATCCCTGGGAACTGGTTCAGATGGGCAATTGCGGCGCGCCCATCGAGCTTGATGAAGGCTGGCTCGTGCTCACCCATGGCGTGGGCGCGATGCGCAAATATACCATCGGCGCGGTCCTGTTGGACCGGGATAACCCCGCGCGGGTCATCGGCCGCTCTGCGGTGCCGCTCCTCTCGCCTTCCGATGAGGACCGGGAAGGCTATGTTCCCAATGTCGTCTATACCTGCGGGGCGATCGCGCATGGCGGAAGGCTGTTCATGCCCTATGGCGTTGCCGATACGTCGGTGAGCTTTGCCAGGATCGAGATAGCCGATCTGCTCGCCGCGCTACGCGCGCCCGACGCCATGGGGTCGCTCAATGACAATGAACGGGAGTGGCAGGGCCATGAACGCATTGCCGAATGAACTGGAGGCGGCGGAGAGCCGGCCAAGCGAGGGTGCCGCTCTCAAAAGCGTGCGTACCCTGATGACGCAAAGCGGTGTTCCTTTCGGCACGAGCGGCGTGAGGGGGCCCGTCTCGGCCATGACTGACGTACTCTGTTTTACCTATACCCGCGCCTTCCTTCAGTATCTGAGATCGATTGGTGAGTTCGCTCCCGGCCAGCCCGTCGCGCTGGCCGGCGATCTGCGCCCCAGTACGCCGCGGATCGTGCGCGCCTGTGCGGCGGCGGTCCGCGTCGCCGGCGGCGTGGTGGTGAACTGCGGGCTCGTGCCGACACCGGCGCTGGCCTATTACGCGCTGGGCCGCAACATGCCCTCGATCATGGTGACGGGAAGCCATATTCCTGCTGATCGTAACGGGATCAAATTCTATCGGCCGACCGGCGAAGTCCTCAAGTCGGACGAGGCCGGCATACTCGAGCAGCGGGTCTCACCCGACGACAGCCTTTTCGACGCTTCGGGCGCGCTCCTAAGCGCCGAACCGCTGCCTCCGACCGTCGAGATCACAAGCGCCTATCGCGATCGGTATGTCGGCTTCTTCGGCGCGGACGCGCTCAAGGGCATGACAGTCGGGGTCTACCAACATTCCGCGGTGGGACGGGACGTCCTGGTGAGCGTGCTCGAGGCTCTCGGCGCCGTCGTACTGCCATTCGGCCGATCCGAAACCTTTGTGCCGGTCGACACCGAAGCCATTCGCGATGAGGACATCCTTCTGGCGCAGGCGTGGGCGAGCGAGCACAGGGTCGATGCGATCGTGTCGACAGACGGGGACTCGGACCGGCCGCTCGTCGCCGACGCGCAAGGGACCTGGCTTCGCGGCGATATTACCGCCCTTTTGTGCGCTCGCGCGCTTGGCGCGGACCGTATCGTGACCCCGGTGAGCAGCAACACTGCGGCCGAACTGTCAGGCGCCTTTGTCGGGGTTCGGCGGACACGGATCGGTTCACCCTATGTGATCGCCGCGATGCAGGAGGAGATCGCGGCCGACCCGGCCGCGATTGTCTGCGGTTATGAGGCCAATGGCGGCGTCCTGCTCGGCTCGACGGTGCTCGACGGTGACCATCCGCTGGATGCCCTTCCCACGCGCGACGCTGTCTTGCCGATCGTTTCGGTGCTTGCCGCCGCCAGGCGAAGCAGCGTCGCGGAACTGGTCGCGAGCCTGCCGCAACGCGCCACCCATAGCGACCGCCTCCCGAACGTGGCGCCGGCGCAAAGCGCGGCGCTTCTGGGTTGGCTCCGGGAGGGATCGGCCGAGGAGCAAAGGGCGCGCATCGAAACCTATTTCGGCACGATTGGCGGCCACGTGGTGGAGATCGACACCACCGATGGTCTGCGCGTGACGTTCGATCGCGGCGTGGTGATCCATTTGCGCGCGTCCGGCAATGCTCCGGAACTGCGCTGCTACACCGAGGCAGCAACAGCTGCTGCCGCAGAGGATCTGAGCCGGTGCGCGCTGATCATCCTTCGCGACGACTTGTTGCCGATCTCGACCCCGGATTGAAACCAAATCCGGCGTCATCCGTTTGCCTTCCATCGCGATGGCCATGGAACGCGAGGTGGGCGTGTGCCTGTAAACCAGCGACCGTGCGATGAGGGGGTAAAGATGCTACTGGCTACCAGAACTTTCTCGGCGTAACTCCTATGCATAGTCTGGAGCCGCGCTTGACCGAACATTCAAAAATACCACAACCCTATGAAGACATATTCGTGGGCGACAGTGAGATGGCCCGCCTGCTGCGGGTCCATGACTGGGCCGCAACGCCGCTCGGCCCGCCGGAAAACTGGCCAAATGGGCTTAAGGTCGCACTTCGACTGCTGTTGACATCGAAATTTGAGATGTGGCTCGGTTGGGGGCCGGACATCCATTTCTTCTACAACGACGCCTACCGGCCGACACTGGGCAACAAGCACCCGCGCTCCATTGCCATGCCGACGCGCGAGCTGTGGGCCGAGATCTGGGACGACATCAAGGGACGTCTCGAAACGGTCTATCAGAAGGGCGAGGCGACCTGGGACCGCGCTCTTTTGCTCATCCTGGAGCGCGCGGGATACCCCGAGGAGACCTATCACACCTTTTCCTACAGCCCCCTGCTGGGCGACCAGGGGACGGTCGAGGGCGTGTTTTGCGCGGTCAGTGAGGAGACCGACCGGGTTATCAGCGAACGGCGGCTGGAATCGCTGCGCCAGCTCGCATTGGCCCTTGCGGGGGCCCAAGGGCATGACGCCGTGCTGGACGCTGTCGAGGCGGAACTCGCGCGCAACGATCGCGACATGCCCTTTGCGCTTATCTACCTGTTCGACGAAACCGGCGCCCCTGTCCTGGCGCGAAACTTCGCGGGGATGGACCCTGATCATCCCTGCGCGCATGCAGTAGGCTCGGCGGAAGATCCTTGGGGAGTCAAGCGGGTTCAGCTCGATTGGACCGCTCCCCTGATCGACGAGTGCACGCACTCCGATCTCCCAACCGGATCCTGGGACCGTCCGCCCACGAAGATCGCCGTCGTTCCCCTGGTCGATCGCGGAAACGACCGGCCGTTGGGCGCCCTCGTGGTTGGCCTCAATCCTTATCGTCCCGCCGGCGAGCAGTATCTGAGTTTCCTCGGTTTGCTTGCCGGCCAGATTACCGCAGGCCTGACCAGCAGCTATGCCTTCGAGGCGGAACGGGAGCGCGCCGCCGCGCTGGCAGAAGTCGCCACGATGCGCGAGGAAGCCTCACGCGTCCTCGAACAGGCGAACCGCCAGCTGATCGCGGAGGTGGAACTGCGAACGCAGGAGCGTGACCGCATTCGCCGGCTCTTCCGCCAGGCCCCGAGCTTCATGTGCATCCTCAGTGGTCCCGATCATGTCTTCGACATGGTCAACGACGCCTATCTGCAGCTCGTCGGTCATCGCGACGTGGTCGGCATGCCCCTGCGCGACGGACTTCCCGAGATTGCCGGCCAAGGCTTCATCGAGCTTCTGGACGGGGTGTATCAGACCGGCGAGCCCTTTGTGGGCCGCAATCTCGAAGCCCATCTGCAGCGCACGCCGGACGGACCGCTCGAGATCCGCTTCGTGAACCTCATTTATCAACCCATTGTCGAGCCCGATGGCAGCGTCTCGGGTATATTCGTCGACGGCTATGATGTGACGCATCAGAAGCGGGCGGAAGATCAGCTTCACGATCTTAACGAGACGCTCGAGCACCGGGTCGAGCAGCGCACCGAAGAGCTGGGCACGGCGCTGGGCCGGCTACAGCAGGAAACGCTGGACCGGGAGGCCGCCGAAGCGGCGCTACGCCAGTCGCAGAAGCTCGAAGCGCTCGGCAAGCTGACGGGCGGCGTGGCGCATGATTTCAACAATCTGCTGCAGGTGGTGAGTGGGAACCTCCAACTGCTCTCGCGCGACCTTGCAGGAAACGAGCGCGCCGAGCAGCGGGTGCAGAACGCCATGGCAGGCGTATCGCGCGGCGCGAAGCTCGCCTCGCAGCTCCTGGCATTCGGTCGCAGGCAGCCGCTTGAGCCCAAGGTCGTCAACCTCGGCCGGCTCATCAACAATATGGACGATCTTCTGCGCCGGGTGATCGGCGAGGATGTCGAGATCGAGACCATCCTGAGCGGCGGCCTCTGGAACTGTCTCGTCGATCCGGGGCAGATCGAGAACGCGATCCTCAATCTCGCGATCAACGCGCGTGATGCGATGCCGGATGGCGGGCGCCTCACGATCGAAGCGGCAAACGCATCGCTCGATGATGATTATGCGCGCCAGCACGACGAGGTTGTCGCGGGACAATATGTGATGGTGGCGGTGACCGACACCGGCACCGGCATGGCCGAGGACGTCATCGAACAGGTTTTTGAGCCCTTCTTCAGTACCAAGCCCGAAGGCAAAGGGACGGGGCTCGGCCTCTCCATGGTCCATGGCCTGGTCAAGCAGTCCGGCGGCCATATCAAGATCTACAGCGAGGTGGGCGAGGGCACGACCATCAAGCTGTATCTCCGTCGCGAGACCGCCACGGAAGATCTGCTGACCGATACGAGCACGGGTCCGGTGCGCGGTGGTTCCGAGACGATCCTGGTGGTGGAAGACGACGACGCCGTCCGCGAGACCGCCGTAAGCCTGCTTGCCGAATTGGGATATCGCGTGCTCAAGGCCCGCGATGCGCAGAGCGCGCTCACCGTCATCGAGAGCGGCGTGCCGATGGATCTCCTGTTCACCGACGTCGTCATGCCGGGCCCGTTGCGCAGTCCCGAGCTCGCGCGCCGGGCCAAGGAGCGTCTACCGAACCTGGCGGTACTCTTCACCTCGGGCTATACCGAGAATGCGATCGTCCACCATGGCCGGCTTGACCCGGGCGTCGAGCTTCTTTCCAAGCCCTACACGCGCGAAGCGCTTGCCCGCAAAGTCCGGCATGTGCTTGCCAACGAGGCGCAGCGCCAGCTGAGTTCGCAGGACGCCGACCAGGGGCAGGAACCATCGCCCCCGGCGGCTTCCCCGGCCGAAGGTGCGGCGCGGGCTCTTCGCATTCTTCTCGTTGAGGACGACGGGCTGATCCGCTTCAACACCGCGGACATGCTGGCAGATCTCGGCCATAGTGTCCTGGAGGCGGAAGATGCCGAAGCCGCCGAGGCGCTGCTTGCGGAAAACGAGGTCGATCTTGTCCTGACCGATGTCGGGTTGCCCAGGGCGTCCGGCATCGACCTCGCCCGAAGCGTAATGGCGCGATCGCCTGCGCCAGCAATCGTTTTTGCCAGCGGCGACGATAGCGGCATATCATCGACCGAATTCCCGAACGCGGTCATCCTGCTCAAGCCCTATTGCATGGACGATTTGCGCAAGGTTCTCGGCGCGATCGTCCTTGGCTGATCGTCGCGCCGGCGCCGTGAAGGCACCGCCGGCCATACTAGCTGGCATGATGATTATTTCGGCAGAAAGGATCGCCGCTAACCAGTGTTTAAGGGGAGAGAGCTAGCCATATCCGCGTTCCTATCGGTCGATGGGCGGATGGAGAGGGCCCTATGGACATGGCCTTGCGGGAAGCCAGAGCATGGCGCGAGAAGCACGGGCGAAACGCCTTGCAGCGACTGGTCAGCGAGATATTCCAGGCTGCGCGTGCCAAGGATGAGCCCCGCCTGGCAAAGCTCGAAAAGGTTCGCGCCATCCTGACCGCCGAGGACCGCTGATCCAGCATCGATCCCTCTAGTTGGCGAGGCGGTCGCGCAAGACCCTGACGGTTACCATGAGGCCTTCGGACTGCCAGGCCTTATCCAGCTTGCCCTTGAGCGGACCGCGCAAGACCTGCTGCATCAGCCTGGTGCCAAATCCCTGACGCGCGGGCGGCCCTTCGAGGCGGGGGCCACCTGTTTCCTTCCAGCAGATGACGAGCTCGTTGTCGCAAGGATCCCATACCACCCGCACGCGCCCATGCTCGCTGCCCAGCGCCCCATATTTGACGGAGTTGGTGGTGAGCTCATGGAACAGGAGTGCGAGGCTGGTGGTCGACTGGGGACCAAGCAGGATCGTCTCGCCTTTGCAGGAGACGCGGCCCGGGTCTGAAAGCGATGTATGGGCCTCAAGGGATGCCTGAATCAAGGTGGTGAGCTCGGCACGGTTCATACCGTCCGGGCGCTGGTCCTGTGTCTCCGCCGTTTGCTCCGGCATCGCATGTGCACGGGCGAGGGCCTGCAGCCGCCCCGTGAGGGTACGGGCCAGTTCGGCCGGGCTGGTGGCATGGCGCGCGCTCATCTCGATCATCGCCTGGGTGAGGGCAAAGAGGTTCTTTACCCGGTGATCCATTTCGCGCGCGATCATCGCCTGTTGTTCGAGCGCCTCTTGCAGTCGGAGCTTATCCTGCTGCATTTTCCTGGCTACCGCGACCAAGTCGGCGAGTTCGGTCAGGATCCGCAGATCTTCGCTATCGAACTGATCTTCGTGGCTCGCGACGACCCACAGGGTGCCATGCGCGGGCTCCTTGCCAATACGAATGGGAACGAGCAGGACCTCGGGAATGACGAGATCGTGTGCGGCGATCCAATCATAGGCGCGCTCGGGATGACGGCACAGAAGCGGCGCATTGCGGTCCAGCGTCTCTCCGCACGGGCTGTTATCGCGCGGCGTGAGCGCGCCTTCGAAGCGGGCGAGAGCCCCGTTCAGATGCTGCCACCGGAACACCGGGGGATCCTGGCTGTCATCGAGAATGCTGAGCCCGGACGCGCTAGCCTGGGTCAAATCGAGGGCTTGGGCCACCATGAGCGGCATCACCTCGTCCGGAGCATCCACCATTTTTCCGAGAAGCTGACGGACAGCGAGCCGTTCCGCGCCGGGTTTGTGGCGGTTGTGCGGACGTGCGCTCAGTTCGTCCGTGATGAAAAGTTTCGCGGACGGCCTTGCTGGGAATGATTCGGTGGCATGCGTCGACACCTCACCCTCGCTGACTACCTCGATTGAAAAGAAAACGCGCTCCCGCCGATGAGTCAAGTCGGTCAACCAATCCGCCGGGAAGTTCGTCTTGGCGCGATTTGATGAGGGTTAAACGAACTTCACGCTCGCCGCGCAAATTTGATGGGTGAAACATCATTCCTCGCGCGATTTGCCTATGCTTTGAGGCGCCCACGAAAGATGGCTGTTGCGAGGAATCGCGGATTTGTGTTTTTTATGGGAGGACGCTTGTCGGCATGAGAGCATGTCGGCCGCCGGGGCGGGGCAGGCACGTGGGCAAGTACAGGCGGAACGGGCGCGCAGCGTTTGGGGGTTATGTTTGGCGGATCTTGATGCATCTTCGCGATCGCCACGCAAGTGGCTGGGCTGGCTCGGCTCGAGGCATGGCGGCGACGAGGGCGCCGGCTCTCGTCCGGCTGCACCTGCGCAAGACCGACAGCTAACCGCCCGCCATCACATCCTGGGAGAGATCGCCTCCTTCCTGCTCGACCATGGACTCGATATCAGTGTGGAAAATCTTGCCACGGCCCATGGCATAGCGAGCGGAAGCAACCCTGCGCTGGCGCGCAAGGTAATGCAGCGCTTGGCGGATGGCGGTGCCGTGACGCAGGTCTGGCTGGATGAAGTCACCGCAGCGGCCAGGTCTGACGAGGAACCGACCGAGATCAAGCAGCTGATAGCGCGTCTCGAGCACACGCTCGATACCTTCTCGACGAACACGACCGCCGCTCATCGTGCGACGTCTGATTACGGCGACGAACTTGAGCAGCAGGTGGCAGACCTCGCAGGCGTCCAGCAGACCGGACAGATCATTTCGACCCTGGCCGATCTTGCCAAGGCCATGCTGGAAAAAACCCGCAGCCTCGAAGCCGAGATGCGGACCAGCGAATCGGAAGCCAAGGGCCTGCGGCGCAGCCTGGAAAAGGCTCGGCGCGACGCGGAAGTCGATCACCTTACCGGGCTGCCCAATCGCCGCGCGTTCGAAGCGGTGCTCGAGCGCGAGCACAAAGCCGCCCGGGCAGCGCTCGATACGCTTGTCCTGGCTTTTTGCGACATCGACCATTTCAAGCGCATCAACGATACCCATGGCCACGAGGCGGGTGATCGTGTCCTGCGCCTCATCGCTGAGCTGCTTTCGGGGATTTCGGACGAAAAATGTCACGTATCTCGCCATGGCGGCGAGGAGTTCGTGATGCTCTTCAGGGGATGCACCCTGTCTGAGGCCAAGGAGCGCCTTGATCGCATGCGCGAGAGCCTTGCCGAGCGACGCCTGGTCAACCGACACAATGACGAGCCCTTCGGCCAGATTACCTTCTCGGCGGGTTTGGCGGATGTCTTTGATCATCCCGATCCCCGCTGCGCTCAAGGCCGCCGACGAAGCGCTTTACGCGGCGAAGACCGGGGGCCGGAACCAGATCCGCGTGGCGCCCAAGCCGGGCACGGTCCCCTGACGGTCAGGAGCGCGCTTGCCGCAGGACGTCGCGGACCACCGAGGCGGGGACCGCGAAACCGATGCCGACATTACCCTCGAACGGCGCCAGGATCGCCGTGTTGATCCCGATCACCTCCCCGCGCATGTTGACGAGCGGTCCCCCGGAATTGCCCGGATTGATCGGCGCATCGGTCTGAATGAGACCGACCGGACTTTGCGGCGTCAGGCCGCGGCCCAGCGCACTAACGATGCCGGCTGTGACGGTTTGGCCAAGCCCGAAGGGATTGCCGATCGCCACGACATAGTCACCGACCTCGGCGGCATCGGCACTGGCAAGCGGCGCGGCTTTGAGGTTCCGAGCCGGAATCTGCAAAACCGCGATGTCCGCGTCGGGACTGACGCCGACCAGCCGGGCTTCAAGCTTGCGCTGATCCTGGAGCATGACGACGATGACCAGGCCGTCCTTGACGACATGGGCGTTGGTCAGAACCAGCCCGCGTGCGGCGTCGACGATGACCCCCGAGCCGGCGGACAGGCGCGGCTCGAGCGCCACGTCCGGGACCCCGAAATGACGGCGAAAATAGGGATCGCGAAGCAGGGGGTTTTGCGCATAGGGGGAGGGGTAGGCCACCGCGATGTTCACCACTGCCGGCGAGATGCGCTTGACAAGCGGGGCGACCGTGAGCCGGTTGATCGGCACCGGCTCGGCTGCGGAAACGGGTGGGGTATCTCGCGCTGCGCCGCCCCATGAGAACCCCCAGCCGAACAGGAGGACGGCCAGCAAGGCACAGCCGAGGGCGCCGATAAAAAGCCTCCCACGCTTCATGACAGGCCCGGGTGGTGACACGGATCGGCTGCGGTGTCTTTGCCTTGTATGGCGTCGGGATCTGCAAGCACCGGATAGTTTCCGCAACACCGGGCATGCGGCCCCGTGGGCCAGCAGCAAAGCGGCGCCATGGCAGTATGCTGGAAGGCCTGAAGGGCGGGCTGGACGGGGCGCCGGCGGGGCTTGTCATGGGCGACGAAGCTGAGCCCGCGCCCACGACAATAGGCCTCCGCAGCCTCGCGCGTGGCAAAATCAAGCGTCAGGGAAGAAAGTGGATCTCCGGCCCCGGTCCATCCCGTCAGCGGATCGGGCGAGGGCGCGAACCGCTCTCTAAAGCGCATGCGCCAGCGACCCCGCCGCGCGCGCCCGGGGTGGTCGGCATAGGGATCGGGCTCGATGATCGCCTGCGCATCAGGCGGCAGCGCGCTCGTATAGCGCTGCCATGTCGGCTGCATGGCGATCGCATCGTCATTGTCGTTGGCCCCTTTGGGAGTCGGCCGCACCCCGGGGGCGGCGGGTACCGGACTGATCAGACTGGGTTGCGTTGCCATCCTATCCTCCAAGATGAGGACGGCCCGATCGGGCCGCCCTCTCTTCCTGGTCAATTCTTGTTGATCGGAATACGCCGGACGCTGTCGCCGTCTCCCTCTTTACGCGGAATGGTGACGGTCAACACGCCGTTGCTGAAGCTGGCCTGCGCCTTGTCGGATTCCACGCCCTTGGGCAGGTGAATCCGCCGTTCGAAGCGGCCGTAGCTCCGTTCTGAATAGCCGCGATCCTTGTCCTCGAGTTCGGACTTCTTCTCGCCTTTCAAGGCGAGGACGCCGTCCGCGATCGACAGATCGACCTGCGACTCGTCCAGGCCGGGCAGTTCGGCCGTGACGCGGATGTCCTTCTCGGTTTCGCTGAGTTCGATACGCGGATAGTCGATGACATGGCCAAAGGCCGTGAGCGACGAAGGCAGGCCCCGCCACAGATCGTCGAACAGGCGATTCACATCGCGATGAAGCGACATGAGCGGATGGGTGGTCCGATCCCGCTCCGGCTCGGCGCCTACGACCGCGGGTAGCCGGTTTTCCTGCCGGCTCCAGGGAATGAGATCACGAAGAGACATGATGATCATCTCCTTTTGAGGCTGGATTGTGGGACATGGCCTGCCGGCCGCCGTTCCCGAAGGAACGACGCCGGCAGAACCACTTGGGGCACGAGATCAGGCCGCCTTGGCTTCCTGGTGCTGCGTCTCGATCTGCGCGGGCTCGGGGGACGACCCGCCGATCGCGATACGCCGGGGCTTCATCGCCTCGGGCACGACGCGCTTGAGAGCAATGGTCAGAAGACCATTGTCGAAGGAAGCCTCGCCGACTTCGATATGATCGGCGAGCTGGAAGCGGCGTTCGAAAGCCCGCGCGGCAATGCCGCGGTGCAGATACTCGCTCTTGCCGTCGTCATCGGCGCGCTTGCCCGTGACGGTGAGCTGGTTCTGCTGGGCCACGACCTCGACGTCCTCGGGACGGAAACCTGCCAGGGCGAGCGTGATCTGATAGCTGTCCTCGCCGTTGCGCAGAATGTCGAACGGTGGATAGCCATCGGAGCCATCGCCCCGCATGCCCGTCTCGAGCAGATCGAAGAGTCGGTCGAAGCCGACGGTGGAGCGCCGATAGGGCGCAAAGTCAAAATTGGTTCTCATTTCCAAATCCTCCGGTTGAGCAATTTGGGCATGAGAAGCGCCGGTACAGTAGAGCCGACGCTCTCTATGTCCAACCGGACCCGAACGGCGTCCGGCACCCCAGACGTAATTTCGGCAAACGCAGATTCAAGAGATAAAAAAAGGAAAGGAAACAGAGGCCTGAAGAAATTTAGGCTCACTGAACCAGCCGATTTAGTCTCGGGCGATCACCCGTCGCGATCCTGCGAAAACGGGAGCTGCGCACGTAGGCAGAACGCTGCGGGATCAGGATAATCTTAACCAGACTCGCTTACCCTTGCCGCAAGGCAAAGGGTTCGTGTGCGTATGAATGGGGCAGTGGTTCTGCTGATCGTCAATGCGGTGGTGGCAGGCCTCTTTGCGCTCAGCTATTTCCTGATCGCCCGTATCAGTCGGGGACAACGTCCGGTCATCGCGTTCGGGGTCAGCTACCTTTTGGGCATGGTGACGCCGATCAGCGAGATCGCGATCCGGCTGACCGATTATCCCGCGCCCTTCATGCTGGCGAGCTACATGGCGCTTCTGGGCGGTTTCCTTGCCATGGCGGCCGCGCTCAGCATCTTTCATCGCAAGCTCCCGCCCTGGACAGCGATCGCCGCTCTTGCCGTGCTAGGCCTGAACACGCGGATTGCGATTTGGGGCGGGACGCGAGACGATCTCATTTATGAGCTGGCCTTCCAGCTGCCCTTGGCCCTCGGCATTCTCCTATGCAGCCATACGGCGTTTCGCACCGGCAAGGGCCAGCTCAACCACAGCCTGGCCGGGCTGTTTCTCCTGAGCGGTCTCAACTTTTTCATCAAACCCTTCGTTGCTGCCGCCTTGGGGTCAGGGCAAACCGCAAGAGACTATGCCGGGAGCGCCTATGCGCTTTATTCCCAGGCCAGCACGGCCATCCTGTTGACGGCTGCCGGGCTCACCGTCCTGCTGATCGTCATCCAGACGACCATTCAGGAATATGTGCGCACGGCGGAGACCGACCATCTCTCGGGCCTCCTCAATCGCCGCGGTTTCGACCGTCAGGCGCAGGCGCTGCTGGCATCGGCTCCAATCGGCAAGCGCCAGCTCTGTGCCGTGATGATCGACCTCGACCATTTCAAGCGGATCAACGACTGCTTTGGGCATGATATGGGCGATCGGGTCATCCAGGCCTTCGCTGATATCCTGCGCAGTACGGCGCCCAAGTCTGCCCATCTTGCGCGCACCGGCGGCGAGGAATTCGTGATCCTGCTCAATCGGGTCTCCGCGCCCGCGGCTGGTCTTATCGTCGAGGCCATGCGCGCCCATACCCGCGAACATGGCCAGGCCGACCTGCCTACTTTCAGCTTCAGCGCGGGAATTGCGCAATACCAGGCGGGCGACAGCCTGGCCGACCTCATGCGCCGCGCTGACCAGGCATGCTACCGAGCCAAGACCTTGGGACGTGATCGTATCGAGACCGACGACGGGATAGGGGCGGACAGCACGGCCTCGACGGTGGTGCCGTTCAAGGCCGTGAATGCCTGAAGGCCAGAACCCGGCCCTGGGACCACTTCGATTTTTGAAAGACAGCATGCGCCGCCTTCTCGTCCTTACAGTCGCCATCGTCTCGTCGAGCTTTCCGGCCTTTGCGCGGGCCGCCGAGCCGACCGCCGGGGCTGCCGCTATCATCGTCACTGCGCAGAAGATCGAGCAGCGGGACCTGGATGTGCCGATCACCCTTTCGGTCGCGACTGGCCCGCGCCTTCGGGAGCTCGGGGTGACCGACATCGGCGAACTCTCGGCCTATGTGCCGGGCCTCAACATCCAGATCCAAAGCCCGCATAGCCCCGGTTTCGTGATCCGCGGCATCACGTCGGACAATGGCTCCGCGCAGCAGCCGCCGCGCGTCAGCGTCTACTATAACGGGGTCGACATTTCCCGTGCTCGCGGGGCCTATCAGGGTCTTTTCGACCTTGCACGGATCGAGGTCGCCAAGGGACCGCAGGCGACGTTGTTCGGCACGGCCGCGACCATCGGCGCGGTCAGCCTGGTCCCCAATCTCGCGCGTCCGGGTTTCTCGGCCGGCCTCACGAGCGCCATCGGCAATCTCGGCGCCCTGCGCGAGGAAGGCTTCCTCAACATCGGTTCCGAGCGGATCTCCGCTCGCCTCGCGGGGCAGTGGAAGAAGCGCGATGGCTACGTCCCAAATCTCGCGCCGGGCCAGGATGATCTCTATGCGCAGGACCAGCTCGGGCTGCGCGGCGCTCTCCACTTTCAGCCGACGGAAAGTCTTTCCGCGGATCTCGTTCTGACCTACGACCGGCAGCGCAATTCCGGAACGCCCTTCCTGTCGCGGCGGCTTGGCTCGACGGCGGCGCAAGGCGTCTTTGGGGCAGCCTATCTCGGTAGCTCGCCAGCCTCCGGGGCAGTGCTGGGGGGCGATAAGCTCGGGATCGACCGCCACGTCTATGATGTGAACCTCACGGTGACCGCGAACATCGCCGATGGCTGGTCCTTCACGACGACCAATGGCTATCGCCGGTTCAATTCGCGCGAGGTGTTCGACGCCGACGGGTCGGCAGCATGGTATCTGGAATTCGCCGAGCAGGCCAAAGGCTGGCAGGCAAGCCATGAAGGCCGCTTCACCTATCGCGACGATCAGTGGCGGGCGATCTTCGGCTGGAACGCTTTCATCGAAAACGGATCGCAGACAGTCCCCTTCTCCACCGAGGTCGGCACCTATCTGCAGTGCACTGCCAATGTGATCCCAGGGCTCGGCTGTGTCGATGCGAACAACCAGGTCATTGCATCGCGGGCAACCGCCCTCCTCTCGCGAGGGCTCGCGACCGTCATTCCCTATTCGAGCTGGTACCGCAACTCAGGCCGCAATACGACTTGGTCGCTGTTCGGCGACGTGAGCTGGAAAGCAGCGCCGCGCCTGGAACTTCTTGCCGGCGCTCGGCTGCTGATCGAGGACCGGCGCTCGGGCTATGCCGCGCAGCAGCCCAATGCGCTGCTCTACGGCCGCCCGCTGCTGCCACTGGTCGATACGGCCGGGGCCACCTATACCGCCAAGCGCAGCTTTGCCGCTCTCCTTCCGCGCTTCAGCCTGCTCTATCATCTGTCGCCCGCGAGCACGCTGTTCGCCACCATCTCGCAAGGCCGTCGCTCACCTGCTGTGGAGCTTTCGGCTGCGTCGGGGCCTGTACCTGAACTGTCGATCGTCCCCGCCGAGACGGTCTGGAACTACGAAGCGGGTCTGAAGATCGCGCGCGGCGCCATCAACGGCGCGGTTTCGGTCTACTATGACCGCTATCGCAACTTCCAGGTCACTGTCCTCGATGTCTCGAGCGGCGCGGTCCGCATCGACAATGCCGGGTCGGCAGGCAATGCGGGCGTGGAGGCGGAACTGGACGTGCGTCCGGTCCGGGGCGTTCGCTTCTTTGGCAACATGGCTTACACGGGCGCGCGGATCGACGATCGGCCGGCCAACGGGATCTATGCCGGCGATCGCTTTCGGCTCCAGCCCCGCTGGCAGGCGTCGGCAGGGATGCTGATCGAACACCCTGTATCAGATGCCGTCAGCCTCTTTGCCGCGCCGAACGTCACCTACCGCTCCAAGCTCTATTTCGATGTGCCCAATAGCGAGGCCATCAGCCAGTCCGCAGTGACCCTGATCAATGGTCGGGCCGGAGCGCGCCTGTGGAGCGACCGCCTCGAAATCGCCGGCTTCGTGCGCAACCTTGCTGACAAGCGCTACCTGCTCGATGCTGGCAACGTCGGCGGCTCGTTCGGCTACCCGACGTTCATTCCGGCCGAGCCCCGCACCTTCGGCATCGAGATATCGGCCCGCTACTAGCGGCGCAGACAGGCAAAGCGCCCGCGAGGGGAGGGCGAGGCGCGTGCGACCTTCTGTGCACCCGCCCCCCGGTCAATGGCCTTCGCGTGCCTGGTTCTCCCGATGTCCGCCCAGTTTCGCGATGCGCTGCTCATCATCGATCCGGTGCATGGCGCGGCTGAGCTTTTCGAAGGCGCGAACCTCGATCTGGCGGACGCGCTCACGGCTCACCTTATAGACGAGGCTCAGATCCTCGAGCGTTTTGGGTTCGTCGATCAGACGACGCTGGACCAGGATATCCCGCTCGCGGTCGGAAAGCGTGCCGAGCGCCTCGAACAGCATGTTCTGGCGGCGCTGGCGTTCCTGCGCGCCGGCAAGCGCCTCGTCCTGGAGCGGACTGTCATCGCTCAGCAGGTCCTGCCACTGATCCTCGCCCGTTTCCCCGAGCGGCACGTTGAGCGAGGCGTCGCCGCCCTGCATCATCCGCCGGTTCATGCTGGTGACTTCGGTTTCCGAGACCCCGAGCGTGTCGGCGATCTGGCGGACCTGATCAGGTTTCAGATCGGTGTCGTCATAGGCCTGGAGGGAGTTCTTGATCCGGCGAAGATTGAAGAACAGGCGCTTTTGCGCGGCCGTCGTGCCGAGCTTGACCATGCTCCAGCTGCGCAGGATGAATTCCTGGATCGAGGCCTTGATCCACCACAGCGCATAAGTCGCAAGACGAAAACCGCGATCAGGGTCGAATCGCCGGACCCCCTGAATCAGGCCGACATTGCCTTCCGAAATGAGGTCGGCAACCGGCAGGCCGTAGCCGCGGTAGCGCATCGCGGCCTTCGCAACCAGGCGAAGATGGCTGGTCACGAGCTTGGCGGCCGCTTCCGGATCGCCATGCTCCTTGAAGCGCTTGGCAAGCATATATTCGTCTTCGGGCGAGAGGATCGGGAATTTCCTGATCTCCGCCAGATACCGGTTCAGTCCATCCTCACCGGCCGGCGCCGGAATAACGGCGTTCTTGAGTGCAATGTCTGTCATGGCTCTTCACGCAATTACATGTTTGGCGGGCGAACCTTGCCGCCGGCCAGTCTGCGTGGGTCCTGTGACCAGCGCCCGCAGCTGTCGCGACGCGGCCAGGCTCTGCCTCGGCTTAACCAGTATAAAATCACTTCAAAGCGTTTTGAATATCCTAATGACGCAAAACCAGCGCCGCTGGTTCCCATCCCGGTTGTGCGAGGGCGGTAGCCATCTTCAATGCTCCGGCACGCCCACGATGCGGGACCTATCGTCGGCCCCCGAGCCGGCTAAAACACGCGCAGACGAGCGGGGTGATCCAGAACGGCCATGGTTTGCAGCACAATGGCCGGGCAGCAACGTCAATTTCGATTGAAGCCCATTTCGCGACTTTGAAGCTTGCGTTTCCAGAGTTGCTCGATGCTCCGAATCTCGTCGACAGTCGCCGCCGATCCACTGACTTCCAAGATGCTGACCTGATAGTCGCCTGGCTCGCTGCTCTTCAGGCCAAGATTGCCACCATGACCGTCCTGAGCGTAATTCATCCAGCGGCCGAAAAAACCGCCTTCACCCGTCGCAGAGCCTACATATTGCTCTTTCGTTTTGGCGGAGGTGAGAAGGTAAATTCCGCGTGCGGCGCGCAACGCTGACACCCATGTCGCCGGCAAGCTCTGCACCTGCGATACGTTCGTCACGCAGTGCGTGTACCCGGGAAAGGCGTCTTCACGAAATGCG
Organism: Sphingobium xenophagum; assembly: GCF_002288285.1. Lineage (NCBI taxonomy): Bacteria > Pseudomonadati > Pseudomonadota > Alphaproteobacteria > Sphingomonadales > Sphingobiaceae > Sphingobium > Sphingobium xenophagum. The sequence continues at coordinate 166,770 of NZ_CP022747.1, forward strand.
CGCGTGAGCTCGATGATCGGCTTGTTCTGACGGTCGGGACGCTGCACCCATTTGCGCGCGCCCGCGCCCCATTCAATCCAGAGCCGGCCGATATAGGGCTCCAGATGCGAGGTGAGCACCGTACGGTATTGGTCGAGCGTGTCGGCGGTCAAGGTGATGCCGGCGACCTGGTGGAGCGGGTCCAGCCAGCCTGGAGGCGCGGCGCCGATATGCTCCGCCGTATAGATTCCGGCAAACAACGAGCCTCCTGTCGGCGGCGCGACAAAGCTCGCCCAGATCGGCGCGGCCAGGCTGGCCCGATTTCCGGCGGTCTGGACGCTTTGATAGTCCTCGAAGGCCGGTCGGTCGTCGCGCCACAAACCATAGGGCGTGCGCCCCGTGGACGCCTTGGTCTGGTGCCGCAGGAGGCGAACATCGGCCGGGTCAAGCCCGGCCTTTTCGAGGAGATCAGTGAAGAGCAGCATTTACAGAAACTTGTCGCCCGCGTGGTCGTCGAACATCGCAGCGTCCCGCACATAATCCGCGACCGTATCGAGCGACTTGTGCCGGCTGTGGTCCTTCATCTTGAAGAGATTGGCGCGCTGGGATGCTGCCTCTGTGAGAAAACCCGCGCGAAGCGAATGGCCTGAGTAGAGGGCAGGATCGAGGCTTGCCGCAGTCGCGCAGGCCTTGACGAGCCGCGCGACCGTCTTGTCGGTCATCGGTTGATCGGTAAGCCCGTCCAAGCGGGTCAGCCGCCGAAAAAGAGGCGCCTGCTGCGCCTCGCCGGTCTTCGTATCGGCGCCGTCGAGGGCGGCGGCGGACATCCAGGCCCTCAAGAGCCGGATCGGCTGTATCACCCGGCCCTCGGGGATGGCGACAACTTGTCCGAGTGCTTCCTGATCGCGCTTCGATTTCGGGATGGTAATGCGAACGCCCTTGGCGGTGAAGACGAGATCGCCCAGCTGCATCGCGGCAAGCTCAGAACGCCGGAAGGCTCCGGCCATGCCGATCGCCAGGATCGCGCGGTCCCGAACGGCTCGCAAACCATTGCCCTTTATCGTGGCGAGCATGGCCTTGAGGACATCAGCCTCCGCCGGCGCCTTCTGGAGCTTCTTGCGCGCATAGCGTCGGCGAACGCCCGCCATCATCTGGGCAATGATACGAGCCGCGTCGCGCGCCGTAGGCGGAGCGAAGCCAGCCTCTTTATGGTGATGATTGATCGCCGCGACGCGGCGTCCGATCGTGACCGGCGCGATACCAGCCTCGGCCTCGACATGGGCAAAAAGCGCGACGATGTCGGGGTGGGCTGGCAATGCCTCGACGTTGCGCGCATCGCAGAATGCGCAGAAGCGTTCCCAGTCGCTGGCATACGCTTTTTGCGTCGAGCTGGCCTTGGCAGCAGCCAGCGTTTCGCGCGCACCCCCAATTTCCGCGAGAAGATTGGCGGGAAGATCGGTCGATAATGGAAGCAGGTCGCGTGCCATCGCGATCAGCCTAACAGAGCCCCCTCTCGGCGTAAATCCTATGTCCGAGAATCCCATTTATCGGACATAGGTGGATGGAGGGGATCCCAGACCGAATGAGCCGTCGCACGCTTATCCAGCCCCCGGCCGTGTGGCTTGATAGCGCAGCTGGTGGCACAGCGGCTCGCCGGCAGAATAGGCGCGGATGCTTTCCAAGGTGGTCTCAGCGATGGCTGTCAACGCTTCTTCGGTGAGGAAGGCCTGGTGGCCCGTCATCAGGACATTGGGGAACGTCAGCAGGCGCTGGAGGATGTCGTCGTCGATGATCTCGCTGGAAAGATCGTCGAAGAAGATGCCCGCTTCCTGCTCATAGACATCGAGCGCGACACCGCCCAGCCGGCGCGCCTTGAGCGCCTCGATCAGCGCGGCACTGTCGATAAGCGCGCCGCGACTGGTATTGACCAGAACCAGATCGGGCCGCGCTGCCGCCAGGACGCGGCCATCGATCAGATGGCGGGTCTCGGGCGTGAGCGGGCAGTGCAAGGTGATAATATCCGCTTCGCGAAGCAGGTCCTCGCGCTCGACATAGCGCACGCCGATCGCGACGAGCGCTTCGTCAACGACAGGATCGCTGGCCAGGACCTCACACCCGAAGCCAGCCCGCAAGGCGCGAGCGACAAGCCCGCCAATCTGTCCCGTTCCCACGACGCCCGCGACACGTCCGTGCAGGTTACGGCCGACAAGGCCATCGAGCGCGAAATTGTTCTCACGAACCCGGGACCATGCGCGGTGGATCTTGCGATCGAGCGCCAGCAGGAGACCGATCGTGAATTCGGAAACCGCGTGCGGCGAGTAGGCCGGCACCCGCACGACGGCGAGACCGAGCGTCTCGGCCGCGACGAGATCGACATTGTTATAGCCTGCGCAGCGCAACGCGACGAGACCCACCCCAGCTTCGGCCAACACCTCGAGCACCTGCCGGTTGGCGATATCGTTCACGAAGATACAGGCGACGTCAAAACCGCGCGCGAGCCGCGCCGATGTGGGCGAGAGGGCAACGTCAAGGAAATCGAGATCGAACCCATAGGCCACGTTCGCCTGGGTCAGGAACTGCCGGTCGTACTTTCGCGTACCAAAGATCGCGATGCGCATGTCCGCCTCCGAGCGCGGACTCGTCCGCGAGAGCAATAAGGATGAGCGACCGCACTGCCGGCGGAAAGCCCTTCGCGCGCGCGTCGTTCAGATTTTACGCAATTTGTCGCGAAGGGCCGAACTCCGTTAATCACTTTGTGAAATGGGGAAGGTTCAAATTCCTTCGGTCTCAATTGGCGATGTTTCCCTTTCTCTTTTGCCTGCGCGATCAACATGACGCGCCCTTGGTCATCCTCGCGGCTATAGTCTGTCTCCTGACGGCGGCAGCAACCGTTCGCCTCTGTCGGCAGGCGGCCTGGACAGACACGGGTTCGCGCAGCTTGTGGCTGACGATGGCGGGGCTGACTGCCGGTCTTGGCATCTGGGCCACGCACTTCATCGCGATGCTGGGCTACGATCCCGGCATCGTCATGGGCTATCATGTCCAGCAGACCGTGGTCTCGCTCCTGGTCGTGCTGGCAGGCGCGACAGCGGGCCTCTTCATTGCGACACGCGCGCCGCACTGGCTCGGCGCGCTTCTTGCCGCTTCGGTTATGGGCGGGGGCGTCACGGCCATGCACTATCTTGGCATGGCGGCGCTCGAAATGCCTGCGCTCATTCGTTGGAAGGCCGATTATGTCGTGGCCTCGGCCGTGTTCGCAATCGTCCCGCTAGTCTGGGCGCTGCCCCTTGCGCTGCGCGGCAGATCGCTCGCCAAAGGCGCGGCGGCCGCAGGTCTGATCACCGCCGCCGTGGTCCTGCTACACTTTACGGGCATGACCGCGATCACGCTGATTCCGTCGCGAAGCGATTTCTCACCCCTCAGCATGATGTCTCCCCGCGCCATATCGCTCTGGATTTTTCTCGCGGTCTCCTGCACGATCGCTCTCACTGCGGCGGCGGCGATCACGAGCCGGCGGACGGGCATCAAATTGCGCCGACAGGAACGCGAGAATCAGCTTCGCGTCCAGGGCATGAAGGCCCAACTCGACCTGGCCCTTGAGAATATGCACCAGGGCCTTTGCCTATACGACGGCGACGGTCGGCTTTTGCTCTGGAACCAGCGTTTCCTGGATCTGTACGGGCTTGGGCGCGATGCGCTCCAATGCGGCATGACGGTGGGACAAGTGATCCGCACCGGCATTGCCAACCATCTTCCCGTTGCCGAGGTCGAGCAGCGCGCAGCAGAAATCGAGCGTAACCTCGCCCAGGCACTGAGCGCTTCAGGAGACGCGCCTGCTATCTCGGAATATCCCGGCGTCGTGGTGAGCGTACGTTCGCGCGCGCTTCCCGACGGCGGATGGGTGAGCACCTTTGACGATATTACCCAGCAGCGCCGTTCGGAAGAACGAATCCGGCACCTGGCGCTGCATGACGGCCTGACCGGCCTGCCCAACCGGCGCAGGTTCAACGATGTCGTCGACCGCGATCTCGACGTTGCGGCGCGGGCCGGTTCGCGCCTGGGACTGGTCGTTGTCGACCTCGACAATTTCAAGGATATCAACGACAGCCGCGGCCATTCAGCCGGTGACGAAGCATTGAAGATGGTCGCCGCAGCGCTCAAGGACGCGGTTCGCGAGAATGAACATGTCGCCCGGCTGGGTGGCGACGAATTCGCCGCGGCAATTCTGTACCGCGAAGACTATGAGCTTGCCGACTTTGTGACGCGCCTGAGCACTGGGCTGGCGGCGATCAATGCCGGCAATGCGCACGATCTGAGCGTCCATGCGAGCCTTGGCATCGCAACCTATCCGGCCGACAGCCAGGATCGCGAGCAGCTGTGCAATCATGCTGATCTGGCCATGTACCGGGCAAAAGGGACGGTAGGCGAACGGATCTGCTATTACGAAAAAGGTATGGACGAGCAGGCGCGCGAACGCCGGCAACTCGCGGCCGACCTTCGGGGCGCCGCGGCGCGCGGTGAGATGACGATCCTCTACCAGCCACAGCGTTCGCTCAGGGACGACAGGGTAAACGGCTATGAAGCTCTGCTGCGCTGGACCCACCCCAAGCGCGGCCTGGTCCCCCCTGACATCTTCATTCCTGTTGCCGAAGAAACCGGCGAGATCCTGGCGCTGGGCGAGTGGGTGCTGCGGCAAGCCTGTGAGGAGGCGGCCCGCTGGGATGACGGACTGACCGTGGCCATCAACCTCTCCGCCGTGCAGTTGAGCCAGGCGAGCCTGCCCGAGAGCGTGGCCCAGACGCTTCTGGAGACCGGACTCGCACCAAGGCGTCTCGAACTGGAGATCACTGAAACCGCGATCATCGCCGACAAGCCGCGCGCCTTGCATATTTTGCGTAAACTCAAGGCGATGGGGATCGCCATTGCCATCGACGATTTCGGCACCGGCTATTCCTCGCTCGACACGCTCAACTCGTTCCCCTTCGACAAGATCAAGATCGACAAATCATTCGTCATCGGGTCCGAAGAGCGGCCGCAGGCCAGAGCAATCATCAGGGCAGTGCTCGCGCTGGGCCACAGCCTTGGCGTCCCTGTGCTCGCTGAAGGGGTGGAGAACAGCGGGCACGTCGACCTGCTGGTGGCGGAAGGGTGCGACCAGGTCCAGGGCTACCTCTTTGGGCGCCCCGGCCATGCGCCCAGTCTTCTTTCCCGGGAGCAGGCCCGACTGGCCACCGGTTGATGCGCGGGTGCTTCGCGTAGCGACGCGGCAGCACCGGGCAAGCTATCATGTGAGGAAGCGCCGCAGGCAGAAACGGCAGCCCGTTGCGAAGCTGCCGTCCCATAGCGCGACCCGAGGCTACCCTGGAAATCTTATACCCTTCTGCCGATGTATCACCTCATTTCTCAGTTTGAAATGAGTGTTTTGATGTATAAAGCATCACCTCCCTCGATGCTTTCATCTTGGGGGTGGATGGCCTGCGTATGCGGATGACATCTCCTTCTTCCATCCTACATCACGTCCAAATCCAACTAGCAACTGGATAGAGCTCTTGAATTCATGGAAGAACAGCTTGCTCAGACATTCCTTCTGATCGCGGCTGCATTTGTGGCCGTTGCCATCCTGGGTTAGCGTCCGCGCTCGTGGTGTAATTTCTGGTGTAGATTGAGATGATCGCATGGGGTGGGGCATGCCCCACCCCATGCGATTTCGATCTCGGTGGCCACCGGGCTCATCGGTAAGGTGGAGTTACCACACTTCACACGCCCACCGAGGAGTTGATCCCGATGACCAACGACAGACTACCGCTTGCCGAGCTGATGGCGAAGACTGGAGATGGAGATTTCCTGCGCACGATCGCCGAGAGCGTATTACAGATCATCATGGAGGCCGACGTCGATGGCCTGGTCGGCGCTAGCCGACACGAGCGCTCCGGCGACCGGACGACCTGGCGGAACGGCTACCGCGACCGCAGCCTCGATACCCGGCTCGGCACGCTCAACCTGAGGATTCCCAAGCTACGGACCGGCGCCTACTTCCCTGGCTTCCTGGAACCCAGGAAGACCGTCGAGAAGGCGCTGGTCGCGGTGATCCAGGAGGCGTGGATCGCCGGCGTCAGCACCCGGCGTGTCGACGAGCTGGTGCAGGCCATGGGCATGACCGGCATCTCCAAATCCTCGGTGTCCAAGCTGTGCAAGGATATCGACGAACGTGTCCATGCCTTCCTTAAGCGGCCGCTCACCGGCGACTGGCCCTACCTCTGGCTCGATGCTACCTACCTCAAGGTGCGCGAGGGCGGGCGGATCGTCAGTGTCGCCGCGATAATAGCCGTTGCCGTCAACACCGAGGGCAAGCGCGAAATCGTTGGCCTTCACATTGGACCCTCCGAAGCCGAGCCATTCTGGTCGAGCTTCCTCAAGGACCTCGCACGCCGCGGACTGACCGGCGTGAAGCTGGTCATCTCCGATGCCCACGAGGGCCTCAAGGCAGCGATCACTCGCGTGCTCAGCGCCACCTGGCAGCGGTGCCGCGTCCACTTCATGCGCAATGCCCTGGCCTACGTGCCCAAGGGCCAGAACACCGTCGTCGCCGCTGCCATCCGCCAGGTCTTCCTCCAGCCCGACCATGCCGCCGCGACACAGGTCTGGCGCCAGGTCGCCGACCAGTTGCGTACCCGCTGGCCAAAGCTCGGCGCCTGCATGGACGATGCCGAGCACGACGTGCTGGCCTACATGACCTTCCCCGAGCAGCACCGCGTCAAATTACATTCCACCAATCCACTGGAACGCCTGAACAAGGAAGTGAAGCGCCGCGCCGATGTCGTCGGCATCTTCCCGAACGAGGATAGCATCATCCGCCTCGTCGGCGCCGTCCTGCTGGAGCAGAATGACGAATACCAGCTCCAGCACCGCTACATGCAGATCGAGGGCATGGCCGCCCTTGCTACACCAATGATCGAGGAGGCACAGCCGCTACAGATTACACCCAAGGCCGCCTGAAAATGCAGCCCGCTGGCCACACCCAATTCTACACCACATTGACGGACGCGACCCATCCTGGCGAGGCTGCGCTTGTCACCGGTCTTGGGCTATCTCGCCGCCGGCCTGCTCCTGGGCCCCCATGGCATGGGCGCAGTAACCGACAGCGAAGGCACCCATTTTTTCGGCGAGCTCGGCATCGCTCTCCTCATGTTCGTGATTGGCCTTGAATTTTCCGTGCCTCGGCTGCTGTCCAGCGGGGGCGCCATGATCGGGCTCGGGTTCGGAACCGTGGCAGGCGCAACACTGCTGGCGGGAGCTGCGAGCCATTTCGTCGTAGGATTGCCGCTTCTGCCTGCGGCCCTCCTGGGCGGCGCCATCGCCATGTCATCGACCGCCATCATCCAAAAGCATCTCGTCGACACCGACGCGGTATCGAGCCGCCACGGCGTGGCTGCGACCGGCATAGTCCTGTTTGAGGACCTGGTCGCTTTGATCCTGCTGTCGCTCATTGCTGCCCTCCCAGACGCGGCCAACGAGGTCGAGATGGAAAAGGTGCTGCTGCGCATGGGGGTCAGCTTCGTGGCATTGGCGGGCGTGGCTCTTCTGGCTCGGCGGACTCTGGGCCGTCTGCTCGGGTGGGTCGCGAGATCGGGCCCGGACGAGACTTTCCTGCTGGCCGTCCTGACGCTTGTGGTGGGCGCGTCGCTCGCAGCCGAAGAGATCGGACTGTCGCTTCCTATCGGCGCCTTTGTGGTCGGGATGATGGTCGGCGAAAGTGACTTCAGGCACCAGCTCGAAGAGGAAATCCGGCCATTTCGCGATCTGCTGCTGGGCATCTTCTTCGTGACGATCGGCATGTCGGTCGACTGGTCGCAGATCCTGGCCCAGCCGGCTGTCACCTTTCTCGTTCTGGCCGCGATCCTCGTCGTCAAGTTCCTGGTCGTCTTTGGGGTCACCCGTCTCTCGGGCCTTCCGGCAAGCAGCGCGGTCAAGACCGGCTTGCTTCTGGCGCATTCAGGTGAGCTTGGGCTACTCATCGTGGGCAGGTCGCTCGACAGCGCCCTTCTGTCGCCCGCGATCGGCCAGCCCGTCCTGGGCGCGATCGCAGCGAGCATGCTCGTCGGACCGATCCTGGCGCAGTGGAGCGACCGGGCCGGAGATCTCATGGTGCGGAGCCGGGATCCGCGCGGCGCTGAGATCGAAACAGCGGTGCGCACAACATCTCAGGAGCTCAAGGGTCACGTCGTGCTTGCCGGCTGCGGCCCCGTGGGCCGTCTGGTGGCGCTCACACTCGAGGCGAGCGAAATTCCATACCTGGCGATCGAGCGAAACGTGGAGCGCCTTCGCCGCGCCCAACAGGAAGGTCATAAAGCGGTTTTCGGCGACGCCAGCCGAGCGGGAATACTCAAGGCAGCCGGCGTCGATCGCGCCGCGGCCATCATCGTGCTTGTCAACAACTGGCATCGGTCGGTGCGCATCATTCGCGAAGCCAAGCGCCTGAACCCCGCAATCCAGGTGATCGCCAGCCTTCGCGACGATGCGCATCTGGGTGAGCTGGCGCAGGCGGGCGCGGCACATGTCTTTCCCGAAAACTATGCTGCGGGGCTTGGGCTCGGTGCCCAGGCCCTGATGACGCTCGGCATGACGGCGGACGATGCGACCGACAGGATCCGGGCCATGCGGGCGCAGCTCAGTCCGGACCTTCAAATCGTGCCGCGGTGAGTTGCCCACCCGACCAACCACCCCTCCAACTAAATCATTACGGCACCACCATAAAATGTGGAGATAGGCGCGCGGATGACTTATCTTGGATGTAGTGACAAACCAGTGAAGCAGGCTTCAGCCATGGTGCGATCTGAACTCGTGGCCCTCCTGGCCAAGGAAAACCCGGAACTCTCCGCGCAGGAGATTGAAAAGATCGTCGATCTCTTCTTCGAGGCGGTCGTCGACCAGCTAGCCGCTGGCGGGCGTGTCGAGCTGCGCGGGTTCGGTGCCTTTTCGACGCGGCTACACGAGGCTCGCACCGGGCGGAATCCGCGCAGCGGCGCGGCCGTGCCGGTCCCGGCCAAGCGATCCGTGCATTTCAAGCCAGGCAAGGCGATGCGAGAGCGGCTGATCGCCGCGGCGGCTGGCACGACCAAGGCAGCCCCCTCTCCCGCCGCAGCTTCCTCCACCGCGTCGGCCGAAGCGCGCGCGGCCTGAAATCCCTCTGGAGCGCCGCGGCCCTGCGACGCCCTTCGGTGTAAGGTTGCGCGCCTGTCAGCCGATTGCGCGATGTTCGGGGTCCGCCAGACGAAAGCAGGTAGCAAAACGGCCCTGGTCGGCGACGTTGACCCCTGCCTCTTCGAAACAGGCACGCCACCGCGCATGAACCTTGTCGGCCATGGCGATGACGATCGCGCGCGCGTCCTCGTCTCCCAGGTCGAACTGCGCGACCTGGGAGAGCGCGTTGGCAAGGCTGGCCTGGCGACCCTCGGCACCCACGCCCAGCACGAGCCGGCGATCCAGGCCCACCTGCGGCTTGGGAACGACGTCATAGAGCGGCGACAGCCGCCACCCCTTCCCGTCCCACAGGAAACCATGATTGCGCAGGTGATCGTCGTCATTGGTGACGAGGATGTTGAAGACCATGCGCCTGAAGAGTTCCTCAAGATCCCGCCGGACCGCGGTGCCGTGCTGGCGCAGCGTCGCCCCGAGATCGGCATAGGCATAGCGGCTGACCTCGCTCTCATGCGCGCCCAGCATCGTAAGCCCCGATGCGAAGGAGGCGCGCAGCATCCGGTTGCCGTCCAGCCTGCGATCGAAACGTTCGATCAGATAGATGTCGCGGCCGAGCAGTTGCTCGAAGCGAAGCGACGGAACGTCGAGCCCGCATTCAGCGGCGAGCCGCATGGTAGCTAGCTCGACCCGGCATTCGGGAAAGGTGTCGTTGCGTGCTGGAAACTTGGCGATCCAGGATTGGCCCTCGATCGTCGTCGCCGCCTTGGGACGCGCGCCGCCCAGCGACGAGCCGGCGGTCAGGAGGGGACGCAGATTTTCGCTGAGCTGGTCGACCTCCTGCGCTTCTTCGGCGGCGGCGGCCAGTTCTGCCAGGGTGAACTGTTCGCCGGGCGCGTCGGCTTCGCCCCAGGGCGCGAGGCGCCTTGGCGCGTCTAGCGTGGGACCGAACGCCAGCGCGCCGACGCGGTGGTCGCCCGAAGCAAGCAGGAGATCCGCCTCGCTTGGCGTTCGCTCGCCCATCGCCTTGTACATGAGATACTGACCCCACCCGTCGGGCGCGGCGTCGCGGATCCCATTGAAGACGGCAAAGCCTTCCTCGGTCCGGAATTCCTGGCGCGTGCCGGCTGGCGGCAGCGGCAGGGTCACAGGATCGATCGCGACGCGGTCGGGTCGCTCGAGATAGCGATTGCCGTATGCGAAGGTCGCGTAGCTGGCGCGCGGCTCGCTGTGGAGGCGCAAAAGGCCCGCGGGGACGGCAACGCCGTCCAGATAGACGAAGACGAAGGTTTCGATGTCGGCCATGGCTTAGAAATCCAGCGGATCGTCGCGCCGCGGCGTGTGGATGCTGTGCGGCAGGCGGCCTATTTCCTCGCTGGTCCCGACCCTGTCGGTCTCAGGGGCGACGAGCGATTCCAGGCGAGCCGTCATACCCAGCACGAAGAGAGCGCTCGCGAGCGCTGCGAGGCCTACGGTCGGATCGCCGGCCTCGAGACGCTGCAGCGTCTGCACCGACACCAGCATACGCTCGGCCATCAGTTTCTGCGGGATGCGTCGCCGCTTGCGTGCGGTGCGCAAGTCTTCGCCCAACTGGCGAATGGCACGCTGGCTTTGGGGCGGCAGACCGCTAGAGGCTCGAGAAGCGCGGGGCATGGAAAGTGCATGACATATCATGTGCAAATGAGCAATTAAAATGATATGTCATTCCTAATGGAACCAGTTCCTGCCCTGCCGTCCTGCTCAGGCGCGCAACGCGCGCGCAGCCGCATCGGTGATCGTGTAAACCGCTTCGCGCTGCGCACCGCGATTATGATGATCGACGCGAAAGCCCTGATAATGCCTGCGCACAAGACCGGCTCTTACGAGGTCCGAAACAGCGCGGCTGACATTGCAACGGCCCGAGCGCCGGATGCGCACTTTCACCTCCTCCTGGACCACACGGGCCGCCTCCTGCGGATCGTCAGGAAGTGCCTTTTGCGCCTCAAGGCCCGACCGCACCTCGTCGACGATGGCGAGACGGCGCGCATCGCGCTGCGCAATGGGGACAAGAGAGTCGCAGAGCCAATCGCGCAAGGGAATGCGCTCGCCATCCACCAGGACATAAGGACCTGCACTGCCGCTGTTCCGCCCCGCCGCCTTGGCGATCAGGTTGAGCACCATGAAGGCATAGCGCGGCCGCCGCGAAACATCGGCGATGCGCTCGATGAGGGCAGGCAAATTCAGGTCGTCGGACGGCGGCTGCCTGACCGGATCGACGGAGGCGAAGAGGTCGGGTTGCTGGAACATAAGATGAATCTATCACGCGCGCGCGCAATGTGAATCCCCAGCGGACAGCAACATCCAAGTTTTTCCACCCGTGACATTTTACCGAGCCGGAACCGCCAAGGGTCCCACTCAAGCGGGTTCGGTGATCCGTGCCAGATCAGCCCGAAGCCGCCAGACGACACCGGTCGGCTGATAGTCGATGACTCCCTTGCCGCCGAGATCGCTGGCAAGGCTGGCCATCAACCGGGTGCCGAACCCGCCGCGCTCGGGCGCGCATACGGTTGGTCCGCCTCGCTCCTCCCAACAGATCGTGAGGAATGACTTTCCCTGTTCCTCCTCGATGGTCCAGGTGAGGTCGACGTGCCCGCCCGGCACCGACAGCGCGCCATATTTCACCGCATTGGTGGAAAGCTCGTGCAGGGACATGGACAGAGCCAGCGAGGCCCGTGCCGATAGAAGAAGATCAGGCCCCGCAATCCGGATCGCGCCTGTGCGAGCGCCATGAAGCGCCGTTGTTCCTTCGGCAACAGCGCCGATCGGCGCCACCGTCCAGTCGGTGCGGGTGAGCAACTCGTAAGCGGCGCCCAGGGTCTGGAGGCGCTGCCCGATCGCGGTACTCGCCTCCTCCATCGAGGGCGCGCTGCGGAGCGACTGGTGGACGATGGCATTTACCACAGCGAGCGTATTCTTGACCCGGTGCTGGAGCTCGCCGGTCAGGAGCCGCCGATGCATCTCGGCATCCTTTTCCGCGGTGATGTCCCGCACCGTGCCGACGAACTTCTGTTCGCCGCCCAGACCTACGGCAAGCGCGCCCTTGGCGTGGATCCAGCGCTCACGGCCATCACGAGGATTGACCGTGCGATATTCGACGCTGACCGTGCCTGCGCCCCCAGGGGCCAGCGCCTCGGCGATAAGGGCAGCGACCCGCTCGCGATCCTCGGCATGAACCCGCGCGAGAAACGAGGTTTCATAGTCGAGCGCTTCGTCAGGTTCGTGGCCAAGCAACTCCCGGGTGCGCGCGTCCCATTTGAGCGAACGCAGCGCCGGGGTCGATTCCCAGGCGCCGAGTTCGCCTGCGTCGAGGGCAAGGCGGGTCCGCTCCTCGCTCGCAGCGAGCTGCGCGAGCGTTTCCTGCTGCTGGCTGAGCGACCTGCGCAATTCCAGCTGCGTCATGACCTGGCGCGCCAGCACTTCGAGGGTGAGCCGTTGAAAGGGCGTGATGCCCTCCGGGCGAGGCTGCCGATCAAGAACGCACAGCGTGCCGATGGGCAGACCGTCGGGTGTCTTGAGAAGCGCCCCGGCATAGAAGCGAAGTCCATCTTCGGCCGCCACCAGGGGATTGCAATCGACCCGCGGATCCAGCCGTGTGTCGGGGATCACCATCATGTCCTCCTCGAGCAGCGCATGCGCGCAGATCGAGACTTCCAGAGGGAGTTCGCGCGCGCCGATGCCGATTTCGGCCTTGAACCACTGCCGCGCGGCCGCGATAAGGTTGACCACGGCGATCGGCGCCCCAAGCGCCTCGGAGGCCAGACGGGCGATGTCGTCGAAGATCGGCTCGGTCGGCGTATCGAGAATGTCATAGCGGTCCAGCGCGGCAACGCGCTCGTCCTCGCTCCAATTTCGGCCGGACGTGCTAGGGACCCTGGAGATGTTCGTTTGTACCATCCCGACTGACTAGCAGCTTTAGGCGGTAAAGTGCGGCAATTCGCCGCCGCCAGAGCATTTCTGAGAGAGCCACAAAGCTTTATAGCCAACATCCGCGCACAACTCCCGTGCGTCGAGGCTTCCAGGGGATATTGCCTCGCCCGCTCCGCCTCACATCTGATACCATCCGTGACACTTTACCCCGACCTCTGGGTAAAGTGTCACACGCGACATCAGGATTGCAGGAAGACAGCACGCAGGCCCGCAGCCGACTGACCCCGAGAGGTGGCCCAGGGAGCCGCCTCACGCCGTCGATCGACCTGGCCATTCGGGAATCCCGAGGTCACGCAGCCTCTTTCTGATGGAATCGCTTGATCCTTGCGACCGAACCGTCACGATGCAGGATCCTTTGTAGCGGTGCGGGGAGCGACATATGGGCAGATGGACAGGCATCGGCGCACTCGCGGCAGTTGTATGGGCGCCGCCGCTCATGGCCCAATCGGCAGGCATGACCCGCGAACAGGCGAAAGCCCTCTATGGCGCGGGCGGCTTTCCCGTCGTCACCGACGCCGTCGGGCCGACGAACCGCTGCGGCAAACCGGCAAGGCCGCGCATTACCTTCGTCGATATGAACGGCGATGGACGCAAGGAAGCCCTCTTTATCGACAGCGGAGATTGCTACCAGCAGGAGAAGCGCTGGTATGCCGTCGCCACCCAGGGCCCGGATGGCCGCTGGCGCCGCATTCTTGAAGGCGAAGGATCGGTCGCTGCATCGGGTACGGCAGTCAACGGCTGGTTCGTTCTTAACGCGACGCGCGGCGGCGTGACGACGCGACTCGCTTATGATGGCAATGTTTACACGGACGCACGTACGGCTTCGGCGGCCGCCCGGCCAGGCCCATCTACAGCCCGGAATGCTACCCCGGGTCCGGCCCCAGCCGCCGCGCCCGCTGGCGATGCCGCGATCTTCCTTGCCGCCGGCTTCCGCATGAAAAAGGGCCGGTGGGAAAGTGGTTGCTATGACGACGGCGTCGACGGTGGACCCGGGGCCTACGAACCCGGCAGGATCGAGGAGCGGCGGGACCTCAATGGCGACGGCAAGCCCGAGGCTATCATCACAGAGGGCGGTACCTATTGTTACGGCAATACAGGCGCCGCCTTCTGGGTGATGAGCCAGCAGGCCGACGGCCGCTGGAAGCGCATTTATAATTCGGTCGGTATCGCCGATATTCGTCGCACCAAGGGCGCGGACGGTTGGCCGGATATCGGCATCGGCGGCCCCGGCCTTTGCATGCCGGTCGTGCGATGGAACGGCCGGGCCTATGTCGACCTGCGGGTCGAGGGCAAGGGATGCGCCCGTTAAGCCGACAGGGGGTTGCCGAAGCGATTGGCGCTCCGCGAGCCGGGCTCGATGCAAAGCCATAGCTGGATGATGATCCCAAAGGCCGCGATGGCCATGGTCAAAGGCGCGTCGGTCGCCAGCGGGTCGCCGCGCAGCGTCGCCCAGACCAATCCGACCGTATTGAACCCCGATAATCCGACGTCGTGGAAACGCTTGACCGTAATGGCGATCCCCACCCAGACCGCCAGCGCGCTAATGACGACGACCGCGACGTTGATGGCGGCGGCATAGCGTAGCGCGAGCAGCGGGTTGAAAGGCAGGAGATCGAACGCGATTGCCCAGCCTGTGGCCACCACCGCCATGAACGGAGCGCGGCCCACTCGACCTTTCGGAGATAGCAGGATTTCGCCAATGTCCATGCTTTGTCCTTTCTCAGTCGAGCGCCGGTGGATCGGTGAGGTTCACGCGCGTGTGAAGCTTTCCGCCCGGACGCCGATGCAGATCGATCCCGTTTGAGGTGGTGGCAGTGAAGGTCATGGGTTTGACGACGGTCTCGTAGGTGGTCGAAGGTCCGAAAAATCTTCCACGCCCATGCCATTTGTCGCCCTCGATGATCCGCATGCGGTAGGTGCCAGGCGGCACCGGGACCTCCGCATGATCGTCGCGACGGACATAGACCGAGATCACATGACGATCGCTCGCACGCTCGAAGAGCTGCACCACGGCGTTGGCGTCAGCCGTGCTCACCCGTAGCTTTGAGGTCGCGTCCTTGCGCTCGATGCCGCGAGCCACGGTTACGCTGCCCGTCGCGGGAAACGGCAGGGACGGTCCTGCATCGGGAAGCCAGCCGGAGCGTTTCGCCTCCCGGTAGGCGGGATAAAGAAACGTGACGGTCGACAGCAGCACGATCCATTTCTGCATGGGATGGACGACGAGGCGCGGTTCGGGCGGGAGCTGGCCACGCCGCCTGCGCGCGCGCATATAATCGCGATCCGCGAGACCCACAGCGGTCAATTCCAGCCATCGCGGCGGCCTTCGCCGCCATCGCGCAGCGTACGCCCATCGAGTGCGGAACGCCGGATTTCAAGCTCGACGCTCTCGCCCTTTCGCCGGGTACGGAAGTCGCTGGGGTCGATGTTATTGGCCTTCGCGAAATCCTCGGCCGCCTTTTCGCTGCCGAACTTGCCGGCATCGTCATAATCCCATCCAGACATATCCTCGTCTCCTTGGTCATCAGCGGCAGAGGGCCGCTCGGCTTACAAATCGAGGCCCAGGCTGCGTTCGGGCAGCGGGGGCAGCAGATCGGCTTGTTCGGGCTTGAGGCGCGGCGCGCTCAGATCATCAGACTTCGTCCTGGCTGCCGCCTGCCCTTCGGCCGGGGGCACCGGCGGCAAGCCATCGACTCCTTCGGCCGCTTTGGGACCAGGTCCGCCTTCGACAGGTCCCGGATCGAATGGGCCGGATGCCTGCGCCCTTCCCGGACCGTCGATTTCGAGCCGACCCAGGGTCTCGAGCGCGGAGGTCTTGTTTCCGGGGTTGTGGTCGAGTTGCCTCTCGAGCTTCGCCTTGTCGTCGACCACCATAGTGAGGTCGTCGCGCACGCGCGTGACGCCGACGTTGAAGAGGCGCTGGTTCGACAGGTTGCGCTCATGGCTATCCATGACCGTGATCGCCTTGTCGGTGGTGATCCCCTGCGCCATGTGCATGTTGAGCGCATAGGCCAGGTCCACCCGGCTCAGCATGGGATCGCCAGACGCGAGCACGAGCCGGTCCCTCCCCGCCGTCTCGACTGTCACGCTGTCGCGATCGACGGCGACAACCCGGGCGAGGGAGGCGTTCGTAAGCCCGCGCGACTTGTCGTTGGCCGTCCAGCGTATGCGGTCGCCGGCCCGCAGGTGGAGATCCTTCTTCTCGGTCAGCTGAAGCCGGTCGCGCGTTTCAGTTGGCGAGAGCTTCTGCGGATCGAAGCGGATCCGGCGGCGCCCCTCGGCAAGCTCGACCTTGCCGTTCGCGTGAACCGCAAGCACATCATAGCGCCCGGCGCGGAGCCCTACGTCCTGGCCGCCGCCCCGACCGACCTCGAGCGTCATGCCGGCGCGGTAGGTGGCCGCGTAGCGCAGTTCCTCGCGCGTCGTGTTGACCCGCTCATAGACCGTGAGGTGCACGCCTTCCCCTTCCAGCGAGCCTTCGGCGGCAAGACCCGCCTGGATCCTCTCATTGATCGCCGCACGTGCCTCGCGGCCCGAGGCAAAGACCGCGGTCGCCTGGCGCTCCGCGGGATCGAGCGCCAGCCAGAGATCGGCGGCATGTTCCGCGGGCTGGGAGGCTTCGATGACCTTGTCGCCCAGCACCCGCATCGCCTCGCTTGCCTTGCCGATATTGGCAAGCGCGGCGACGGTGCGCAGGACGTCGGTCCGCTGGCGGATATTCTCGTCCATGCGCGCCAGCGTGCCGCCCGCCGCCTGGATCATGGCGAAGGATTTGCCCGCATCGATCGAGGAGAGCTGCTGCCGGTCACCGACCAGCACGAGCTTGTCGACGCCAAGCGTCTCGACGATGGCGTGGAGCTTGAGCATATCGTTCGACGACACCATCGAGGTCTCGTCGACGACCAGCATCGATCCGGCATGTGCCGCCCGCGCCGCATCATAGCCCGGCCCCTGCGGTTCGGCGACATACCGTTCATGGGCAAGCACGAAGGAAGCGATGGTTTGCGCAGGGACGCCTGCGCCTTCGGCCAGGTCGGCGACCATTTTGTTCTGGAAGGCAAGGCCCGTAATGGCGCGTCCTTCCGCCTCCGCCACGCGGGCGACGGCCTGGAGCATCGTCGACTTGCCGGCGCCGGCGATGCCCTGGATCGAGACCGTGCGGTCGGCCGAGCCGAGGATCAAGGTGGCGGCGGCGAGCTGGCCCGTATTGAGGGGCTGCGTCGCTGCTGCCTGCAGGCGGCCCGGCGCCTCCGACGCGTCGATGATTGGGTTCGCCTGTCCGCGGCCCGCCTCTACCTGGGTCAGGATCTGGGTTTCCGTGGCTAGTGCCTGCCGGGTGGTGACGAAGTCAGCTGCGCGCTCCTGTCCCCTGAGCAGCGTGCCGCGCGCGACGAGTTGCTGGATCCGCTGTTCGATCCGATCGATCGTCACGTCCTTGAGGCCAAGGTCGAGCGCGGTCTTGGCAAGGCGATGGATGGGAAAGGCCGCCTCGCGTTCGCTATGAATACGGACTGCCGAGGCGACCGCGAGCTGGGCCCGCGCGATGGCGGGCGACTGGGTGACGCGGGCAAGGCCGCGATCGACCAGAGGATCCGCGGGCCGGACAAGGTCGCCGAGCTTTTCGCGCCCGGCGGCGATCGCCTCGGTCACCGCCTTGTAGCCGCGTTCGAGCGGTCCGAGCGCCCCATGGCGATCGGACCGCGCCAGGGCGCCCTCGACGAGGGCCTTTCCGTCAAATCCGAGCGACGCCGCCTTGTCGATCCATTCCTGTTTGAGGGCGTCGCGATCCTTGACATTGAGCTTGGGATCGCGGGTATTGGTGGTGATCTGGTCGCGGCCCTTGTGCGAGACGATGCCAAGCGCCGCCGCCTTTTCGAGGATCGCTTCGCGGCGCTGGCTGTAGGCATCAATCACCTTGCGCGGTACGCCGGCGATCTCGAAGGTGCCGTGCTTGCCGAGCGCCTCGATCCTGAAACCGAGCTGCTCGATGCCTTCGCGCAGATAGGCGTGGTAGATCGAGCCGATGACGGTGTTGTGGCTCCAGATCTTGTCCGCGTGGAGCGCTTGCCATTTGCCGTCGGGCAGACGGGTCAGGTTGGCGATCACTGCATGGATATGCCCCTGGGGATCGAGGGCACGGCTCGTGTCGTGCTGGAAGAGGGCATAGACGAGGTTGCCGGTCGCGACAGGGACGGTTCGCCCGCCGATATCCTTGCGACCTTCGGCGAGGTTTTTCTCGACCCAGGCCATCGTCTTCTGGACCGCCGCCATGTTGGCGGCGAGAATGCGCTTGTCGCCCGCCACATAGGCCAGGATCGAGGCTGACTTGGGCATGGAGAAGGTGAGGTCGAGGCCGGCCCGGCGGTTCTCTACTTGAGCCACCCCTTCTCCCGAAGGCAGGATGCCGTTGAGCATGCCCTCGAACGCATCCTTACCCACTTCTCCCGACAGCCCGAGCGCCCCCGCGCCCTCCCCGCCCCAGGCGCTGATCTCGGAGGATCCTTCGACGGTGTAATAGTCGTCCTTCGCGAAATAATTCGCGGCGCCCGAAGCCGAGCGGACCGAGGCGACCGACAGCATGTCAGATCCCCATGTCCATGCCGTCGTCCTCGCGCCCGAACGCCTGCCTTAGCTCGACCAGCGTCTGATCCTCGACCTGGGGCACTGGCGCAGGTTGACCCCGCCCGTCGCGATCGCGCGGCACGGTCTGAGGATCCCCGGTCGCAGCGCGCGCCGCCTGTGCCCTGTCCGCGGCGTGCGTGGGGGTTGCTGGCCGCTCGTCGCTCTCGGCCGCACGCTGCGCCCGGCGGGCCGCTTCATCATGCTCATCCTCGACCTCGGCCGACAGGATATTGGCGGCAAGTTCCTTGGCCAGATTGACGGGATCGGCAACCTCCCCGATCACCTGCGCGGCGCCATCGCGCCCGCCCGCTTCGCCCCCATCGCTCCCCTCGAACGCCTCCTCTCCGCGCCTTGATCGCACCGGCTGGAGATTGGGACGGGCGATGAAGCCCTGGGCGACCTGGGGGTAGTCTTTCCACTGGAGCTGGATGCGCGCCGCGGGGAAGCCATCAGGGAATTTCACGAAACCATGCATCGAGGGCAGGTTGGTGATGTCGTCCGCGATGACGAGCGGCTCGACCTGCTTGCGGGGCGTCAGCGTCGAGGCGTCGCGCGTGTTGTTGTAGCCGTAGCTATAGGCTTCATCCATCTGCCGTACTTCGCGGTTGCCGATGTAGCGCGCGCATTGCTCGGCGGTGTCGAGGTCGGCGGTTGCGAGCATCAGCTTGGAGCGCGCGAGCGAGGCGAGATTGCGGGCACCCTGCTCGCCATAGACCTCGATCAGTTTTTCGAAGCTGTGGATCCCCAGGATCATCGCGCCGCCGAACGCGCGGGCGGTCTGGAGACCGTTCTCGATCGCGGGCAGACGATGGAGTGCGCCGAGTTCGTCGAACATGAACCAGGTGCGCAGATCGCGGGTGCGCGGCATGGTCATGAGGCGGTTGATGGCGATGTCCATCCACAGCGTCAGCAGCGCCCGGTTCATCGCCAGATCGACATAGTTCGAGGTGATGAACAGGATCGCGCCGGGCTTCTTCTCGGTCGTGATCCAGTCGCGGATCGAGAAGCGTGGCCCCTCGTCGGGAAGGAAGCGCAGCACCTGCGCATTGGTATTGAAGACCGCGCGGATCGATTCCGCCATGCGTGCCGCTTCCGGCGCGGTGAGCGGGTCCGCGATCGTGTTGGCAAGGAAGCGGTGAACCCGCTTCAGGTCGGCCGTCATCAGGTTCTCGGAAAGCGCGAGATTGGTCGTCGCGCCGCGCTCCTGGAGCCGGATGCACATCTCGATGAAGAGGGTGCGCGCCGCGAGCGCCCAGAAGGGTTCGGCAGAGCCGCCGTCCGAGGGAATGAGCGCCGCCGCTGCGGCAGTGAATTCGCTATGCGTGGTGCAGTCGTTGAAGATCGACCAGGCCGGGCAGCGCGCGTCCATCGGGTTGAGGATCGTATCGCGCGCGGAATCGTAGAAGGCTTCGACATAGGCGCCGGTGAGATCGAAGATGACGGCCGTGTCCTCGCGGGCTCGCACCTGCGAAACCAGGCTCCTGAGTTCGGTCGTCTTGCCCGATCCGGTCGTACCGATGAGCATGGTATGCGACTGCTCGGTGCGATGCGGATAAGGGATGCCCGCAAGCGTATAGGGGTGATGGATGCCCGCCGCCTTGCGTGCACGAAACGGCATGTCGAGAATCTTGGCCGGGGCGAGGCCGGGCAGGCGATCCTGCGCCTCCTCTTCGAACTTCGCGTAATTGTGCTGGCTGATCTCGTTGAGAAGCACGTGGCGGGCGACCAGCATGGCTCCGCGCTCGTGGCGTTCCTGAAGGATCGTCTTGCCCCGCTGGCGCGAAAGATCGACGAACCAGAGTGCGACCGGGATGGTGATGAAGATGGATACGAAGAAGGCCGCCAGAAGGCCTTTCATCGCGATCTTCCAGGCCTGGATGACCTCGGCGATATAAGGCACCGCGGGCATCACCGTACGCATGACCTCGCCGCTCGGCAGGGTGACGTTGACGCGCTTGTTGGGGTTGAGGTCGACCCAGTTCCAGAGCGCGGCATAAATCTTCATGCAGATGAGCTGGAAGCCGTGCTCGTCGAGCTTGATCGACATGATCACGAACCAGGCGGCCGCGAAGAGGAAGAACCACATCAGGATGGGCATTTTCGCACCCGAGAACCACATCAGAAGTTCGTGGGTGAGAAGCTGCGAGCCGCGGGTAAAATTGCCCGAATTGCGCTGCACCCGTCCGCGCGCGCTGTGATGGGTCAAGGGGATGGCCCGGCCGTCTGTGCGGATATCGTTTTTACGCGCCATGATACTGCTCCAGGCGCTTGTCGGTTTCCGCGACGATGCGGTCGCGGAATTCGGGAAATTGCTCACGGATGATGATGTCGAGGGCGAGCTGCTGGAACTCGCCGATGCGCGCGAGACGAAGCTGGCTGGCAGTCAGGACCGAAGCCCCGCCAAGATAGGCATCGATGGCGCTGCGGATGACGTCGGACGGCCGACAGTGACGCGCATCGGCGACCGCGACGAGACGGTCGAACCGGTCTCGCGCCATGCGCAGCGAGACGATCTTCGAACTGTGGGACAAGCCAGCCTCCTAGCAGAGAGGCTGGTGGAGCTTGAGAGCGCGATGACGCTTATAGAGGAGAGTGCACCCCTTCGCAAGAATAGGCGCAGGCGGGAAGGCCGCTGTAAACAGCGATGACAGCTAAGATATTGAATTAGAGCCCATTATTACTTCGGCCGCGCGCGTCATACAGTGTAAACATCCGCCCCTCTGCCGTAACCCGTTGGATTTCGGGCTTATTTCCTGCAGCTTGCTGCGTAGGGTGTGCTAAAATCCTGAGAGCTCGCCCCGTTGCCCTGGGACGTTCGGGTCGTCGTCTATGAGGGGATGGAACCGGCCTCCGGCGGGTACTGCTCCGCCCTTTGTGGCGGAACTAGCTTGGGTCAGGCCGGCAGGTGCGGCGCTTTGAGGCGCCAGTGCGGCATAAAGCGGCGCGGTGGTACGAGCGGTGACACGTCGTCGATCCCGATCGGCCCTTTGGGCGTCCGCCTCAAATCCGCAGGCGAGGTTCTTTTGCTCCGACGCAAGAGGAACCCGCAGGCCCGCCTGCGTGAGGTCTCCGTCGCTTTGGCAGCGGGGGCGAAACGCCCCCGCCCCAGGCGAGGATCGTCACCCGAATGGGCGGAGACGAGGCGTTCGCATCGGCTCCGTGCGCTTGGCCGGGGACAGGCCCGCAGGGGTCGGCGGCGGCCTAGTGAATAGAGCCGTCATCGGGCTCGTCCCGATGCGCCCAGCAACCCCTTTCCTGTCTTCCGCCGGGCCTCTCCATCGCTTATAGGAGAGGCGCGTTCACAGCCCGATCAGCTTGAACGAAAGGCCTTCCTATGGCGAAATCCCTGGACGATGAACGCGCGGCCATTGCCGCAGACGAAGAGCGGCTGGCCGATCGCCGCAAGCGGCTCGCGGAACGCGAGCGCGATGCGGCGCTGGCGGCCCTCGACAAGGCGGGGCTGTTCAAGCTCCCGCTCGATAGGATCGAGGCCTTCGCCGCGCAGGTGAAGAAGCTCGGTTTCGAGGAAGTCACCAAGCGCCTCGCCGCCTGAAACGACCCTGCCGCGCCGACCGGCGCGGTACGGACGCGGGGGGCTCGATGCCCCCCGCGTCCGTCTGTCCCGAGCAGCAAAAAAGGAGAGGCCTTGCGGCCCCTCCCCTCGGTTTCAATATTCGTCCGACAGACCGCCCGGCACTGTGTGCACCACCCGGTCGACGAGCGTCATCGGCAGCGCGTCATAGTCGCCTTCGTCGATGCTGATGTAGCGGCCCTCGCTCTCCTGGATGACATGCTGGTCGAAGAAGCTGTGGAGCGCGCGGCGCTGTGCGCAGGCGACGGCGGCGAAGAAGGCGGCGTTGTCGGCGGCGGCGCTGGTCATCTGGGTCTGCATCGTCTTTCTCCTCTTGTCTTGAAGGACAGGGGAGTGGCCGTCGGCCGTCCGGGATCGGGTCAAGGACCGCCGGCATCGCCGGCGGCCGCGAAGCGGGCGACGAGGGTACCGATTTTGTCCTGGTTGCCGTGGAGCGAAGCGGAGCGGTGGCCAGGGCAAAATTGGGGGGACCGTCGATCCTTGAGGCGGTCCCGGACGGCTGACATCATGGGAGGTCTGTGAGAGATATTTTCCTCTCGTGGGGGCGCCCCGGCCGAGGCGAGCGGCCCGCGGACCGAAGGGTCCGCTTGGGGGTCGCGAGCGAGCCGGGCGAAACAGCGCGGAAATGGCCGGTGAAGCGGGAATCCGCAGCAACGGGCGGCGGTTCAGAGCGGGTTCATGGGCATCCCGTCAAGAAAAAGGCGACCCCTGCTAATGCAGGGATCGCCTCAAGTTTGGGTTGCTCGCAACAAAAGCCGCGAGTCCCTCGGGTCGCACCGTGTCTTTAGCATCAAAGGATGCAAGAATAGTTGGCGAATTGCGTCGGCTTTGGCAGCTATTTGCCTAAAGCATCAGGCGGGCGGGATCGCGACTTGCCGCCGCCGCGTCGAAGCCCCGCTGCCAGGCTTGATCTCTCGCGCTGCCCCGCCGGTAGCTGCTCCCGCCATGACCCATGACGAAGGCGCGCCAGCCGGCCTTTTCCGCTTCCCACAAGGCATCGACTGGCGCGGGGCCGAGCAACGTCAAAAGGTCGAGGCGCGGCGCGCGTTCGGGCTGCAAAGGACGTGCCCGGCGTGTCATCGTGCCCCGCCCTGCTCTGCCGATTCCGGCGCGCTCATACCGGCGCCGCCCGCGCCCTGCCCGCCGATTTCGAGCACAATGTCGCCGCTCATCGGCAGGCGGCGGGTGCGGATCTGTGCGCGCGTGAACTGCGCTTCTTCGAGGACCGCGATCACATCGGCGTCATAGTCGAAGAGCTTGGCGAGGGCGGCCAGGGCCAGCGTGTCGACGCGGGCGCTCAGCGTATAGTCGAGCGCGTGCTCGTCGCCCTCTTTCTGCCGCAGGAGGTCCAGACCCTGCCGGACCGCTTCGGCTTCGAGATAGGTGCGCAGGCGGGCATAGTGTCGCGCGGTGATGCGGGCCACGAGCGGGCGATATTGGATCGTGGACGCGGCGGCAGCAGTGCGAAACGGGATCGACATGGGAGCTCTCCTTGTCTGTTGGCTCGCGCCTTTCCACCCCTCTTTCCTTTGGGCTTTGCGGGCCGGTCTCCAGAGCCCTCCGATAGAGGTTTCAGGGTCGCCTTCGGCGCGGCGCGACGGGGTTCGATGCCCCGGCGCGCCGCCCTGCCAGACGAAAAGACGGAGGAGAGGCCCCGGCCTGAGCCGGAACCTCTCCGATGGGCTCACGCCCGCTTGGCCGTCCGCTGGTGGGCGAGATTGACGACGTGGAGCGGAACCCCCGCCTGGCGCAGCTTCTGGGCGAGGTTCATCTGGATGCCCGAGCCCTCGCAGATGACCGCTTCGACGGGCTTGAGGTTCACCAGCCGGTCGTTGCGGACGAAGGCGGCGCGGTTGCCCTGGCTGCGGTCCAGGCGGAACTGGATGACCTTGACGCCGCGAGCGGCGGCCCAGGCGTGGGCAATGGCATCGCAGCCCTTGGCCTGCGCGGTCGTGGCGAGGATCATCTCGGGGATACGCGTCTTGATGCGGTCGAGGCCCTTGTAGAGCAGGTCATGATCTTCCCAGACCTGGCCGCCAGAGAAGATGACCACCGGACCATCGGGCGCGAACTGTTCGCGGCGCGTCCGGGCGCGTCCTGCGAGATAATCGCGCGCGTCGATCATCGAGGCGCTGAGCGCGGAGGATGCCCGGCTGCCCTTGACAGGCGAGAAGGGCTTGCCGGTCTCGACCCGGTAGACTTCGGCGGCATGGTCGCGCATGCATTCCATCGCTTCGCGGCATCCCTGCAGCGTCTGGCAGAGCAGCTGCGTGTCCTCCAGTTCCGTCGCGTAGATTTCCGAGGGGTCGTAGTGGCGCGCGAGCTCCCCGAGCGCCTTGGCGGCGTCATCCTCGCGGCCCTCGATGCGCTTGGCCACGACATGGAAGCTGTTGGCAAAGCCCCACGCGAGATCGGCGGCATAGGCCTCCATCCTGGTGTCGCGCAGGACGTCGAACATCGTCTGCATCATCATGTCGACCGCGGCGCGGACCTGCTCCGGGTCGGGCATGTCGAGCGCTTCAGGCGCCTCGACGATGGAGAGCTTGGCCATCTCGCTATGCTCGATGAAGGCGGCTCCATAATTGCGGCTGGCGTCGTCATTGTCGCGGCTTGCGGCGATGAAGCTGGCGAGATCGGCGAAGTTGGTGAAGTTGGTCATGAGTGCCTCCGTGTGAGTGTCTCATCCGTTCGATGAGGCCCTCCTCCGGGCGTGCGGCGGTCAAGCTGGTCAGGGACGGCGACCGGTCTCCGGTCGCCGCCGCTTTGCGGGGAGTGGGGGAACCGATTTTGTCGGGGTCGGCACGGCACGCGGCGGCGCCGTCAAAATTGGGGGGACCGCTCATCCTTGACGAGCGCCGATCCCCGCACGCCACACTTGGACGACTAGAGAGAGATAAATAGAAAACTGGGGGATCCGGTTGGCACCCCGCAAGGTAATCGTCACCCGGCAGGGCGGAGACGCGGCGCAGGCGCGGCTCCGGGAGCGCCAGCGACTAGAGCGCCGGTCCCGGCCGGCGGCCGGGATGCGCCGCCCCCCTCCCTTTTACCGCGCCCCGCCGCGCCGGCGACGGGATATCCAACCCAGCTCGGACTATCGAGGATCGCCCTGCCCGCGAGATCGCTGGCGCGGGCCAGACCCGAGGGCTATTTTCGAGACCGGACGCCAGGGACTCGGGCGTCAAATGCGGGACACGAAGATCATGGTCAAAGGCAAGGGCAGCGAGCGCGCCGCGCGGGCGCTGTGCGAGGCGGAGGGCCTGGCTTGCGACATCCGCTTCGAGGGCGCGCCAATGTGGCAAAGCTTCCTGCCGCAGGTCCAGACCGTCCTTGCCGCGATCGCGGACCCGGGCGTGGCCCATGGCGAGGAATGGACGCGGATCATCGCCCATCCGCGGGCGCAGGCCGGGCCGCGCTGAGCGGCCGGCCCGGTATCCGACCTAGCCGCCGGGCCTGGCCGCGCGGTCGGTGTTGCGCTTGTCCGCGACATAGGCCTGGCCGTTGTCGCCCTTCATGATGTCGAAGAGGCCGGTCGCCTCGAAGAGCCGGGGGAAATTCTTGACCCCATAGTTGCGCGGATCGATCGGCGCCTGGCGCTTTACCGCGCTGCCGGCCGCCGCCATGTGCGCCCAGCCATCGTCGCGGGCCGCGGCCTCCACCGCGCCGCGCAGGGTGGTGATGAGCTTGCTGTCCTGCGCGAGCGACTTGGCGACCGGCGTCGTCGGCGCTTCTGGCGGAGCGGCAGGCGCGGCGGCAGTGGCAGGCCCATTGGCAGGCGCCGTCTTGCGGCGACCGCGTGGCTTGGGCTGCGCAGCGGCCGGAGCCTCGACCTCCGCTTCGGCAGGCGGGGTGCTGTCCTCGAGGCCGTCAAGGAAGAGGAAAGTGGTGCAGGCGTTGACGAAAGGCGTCGGCGTCTTGCGCTCGCCGAACCCGTAGACCTCATGGCCATTGGCCTTGAGCTGCATGATCAGCGGCGTGAAGTCGGCATCGCTCGACGCGATCGCAAAAGCGTCCAGGTCCTGTGTATAGAGCAGTTCCATCGCATCGATGACGAGCGCGATATCGGTGGCGTTCTTGCCGGTGGAATAGCTGAACTGCTGGATCGGACGGATCGCGAAATCGTGGAGCTTTCCGGTCCAGCCCTTGAGCGTCGTCGCCGCCCAGTTGCCATAGGCGCGGCGGATATTGGCAGTGCCATATTTGCTGAGCTCGGCGAGGATGGCGCCGATCTTGGCATGGCTCACATTGTCGGCATCGATGAGCAGCGCGATGCGGCGGCTGGGTGTGGCGGCGAGGGGCGTGTCGGGTTCCAAGAGCGGTCCTTTGCGCAAGAGTGCCGCAGGCGCGCGGGGGATGCGCACCTGCGGCCAGCGAAGGGCGGCGCATGGGCGCCGCCCGGCGCCTGTCAGAAGAAGTGGAGCCGGTCGGCGATGACCTCGGCGCCGTAGCGGGCGTTGCCGTCGCGGTCTTCCCAGCTCGAATAGTGCAGATAGCCCGAAATGGCGACGACGTCGCCCTTCTTGCGCGTGGCCGCCGCCTTGCCCTGGCCGTTGAAGCAGGTAACCTTGTGGAACTCGGTGGTCTTGGCCGTGTAGCCGGTCGCCTCGTCGATATAGGTCTTGCCGTCCTTGAGCTTGACCCGGTCGGTCGCGACGATGAGGGTGACGGGACCGTTGCCCGAGGGGGTCTGCGGATCCTTGGCGACGCGGCCGGTGAGATTGACTTCGTTCATGATGAGCCTCCTTGGGTTGCCGGCGTTCCTTCCCGCCGGTGACACCGATTGGCGGCGTGGGGCCGGGACTTGCACCGACGCGCGCAGCGCGGGAGGGGAACCTCTGAAAGGCGCTGGCGCGGGCCGCCGCGCAGCGGCAACACGGGCGCCTGGAACGGGGTTGCCGGGCCCGGTCCCCTCGCCGCAGGTGTCACGTCAACGGCGCGGAAGGGACGCTGGCAGCCCAGGCCGGCGGTGAACGGACAATCGTCAGGCCGCCCCCAGGATCGGCTCCCCTTGCGGCAATGGCCCTGGCACCCGGCGCGGCGGGCGAGGCTCATGCGCCGGCAGACCGGCCGGACGCGGGCGCAGGGCGAGCGACCAATGGCGCGCCGACGGGTTCCCTTGAGATACGATGCGGCCCCGGGGGCCCGGCGACCTTGCGCGAAGCAGGCGGCCCTCGCCCGCCCGGGCTATCGGCTTGGGCGGGAGCTCCGCATCGACGCCCGTGCGCGGTCAGGGTTGGACGATAGCCTCCGCCCAGGTGCCGAGCACAGCCTCATCGGCGGGGTTCTCGATGCGCACCTCGTCGAGCGTGACGGCGAGCAGGCACACCGGGCGCTGACCCGGCCCGGCGGCCTGGGTGCAGCGCAGGCTGCCGCCATCCGGAAGGCGGGCGACCCGGCCGATGAGCCGGATACGGAGCCCCTTCGGCCCGGGCGCTGCGTCCGGCGCCAAGCGCTTGACCAAGTCATAGGCCCGCCCGGCCCGCGCTGTATCGGTCCGTCCTGCCTCGCTGCGCCATTGCGCAAGGGCCAGCGTCTGCTCAGGCGGGAATAGGGGCGCAGATGCACCCTCGCTTGCAGCCGGCCCGGGAGGAACGGGCGGACAGGTTTCGGCGCTAGACCAGGGCCGCTCGATCCAGAAGCCCTCGAGCCGGGCGTGCCCGGCCGCTTCCCCCGCCCTGGCGTCGACGCCCGTATCCCCTTCGCCGCTCGTCCCGTCCCCGCCCTTATCCGGAGCAAGCCCCCAGTCGGCCAGCGACCAGCCGGCGGGCGCGACATGAACGCGCAGGGTCTGCTGCGCGGCATCATAGCGCCAGCGCAAGGGCGCGGCGCTGTCGGCAGCGGCAGGCCCGGCACAGCCGAAGGGGAGAACGAGCTCGAACCGCTTGCCCTGCAGGCCGATCGGCAGCGCCTGCCCCGATGCGGCGGCATCGGCCGCCTTGGCGGCGAGCGCGAGGAGGTCCGCGCGGCCCAGAATATGCGGCGGTTCAGGCGGAGCCGCCGGCGACGGCGGCGCGGACTGGATCGCGGGCGGCGGCGCGCTGTCTGGCCTGGGCGACGTGCCGCGCCCGAGCAGGAATCCCCCGCCCGCCAGCGCGAGCGCGGCCACGAGGCCGCCGGCAATGGCAAGACGGCTGGTCCTGAGATTGGGCTCGCGCATGTCCTGGTGATACCAAATTGCAAGGCCGGCTCCACCCCGCCCGGCCTGTTTCTTTTGGCCGGACGTTGACAGGGGCGGACCTGGGTTCGAGGCAGGGACGCGATGACGATCGATCAAATTCTCACCTTGCTCGTGCTGGTCGGCGTGGTCGGCGTGATGATCTGGGACCGGCTGCGTGCCGACGTCGTGGCGCTTGCGGGCGCGGCGATCCTCCTCATGACCGGGGTCGTGCGGCCGGTGGACGTACAGGGCGCTTTCGCCAGTCCCGCCATCATCGCCCTCGCCTCGCTGTTCGTCATTGCCTATGCGCTGGAGCTCTCAGGCCTGCTCGACCGGGCCATCGAACTCGGCGTCGGTCTCTGCCGGCGCCTGGGCGCCAAGGGCGTATGGCT
Organism: Sphingobium xenophagum; assembly: GCF_002288285.1. Lineage (NCBI taxonomy): Bacteria > Pseudomonadati > Pseudomonadota > Alphaproteobacteria > Sphingomonadales > Sphingobiaceae > Sphingobium > Sphingobium xenophagum. Next base: position 195,667 of record NZ_CP022747.1, read on the forward strand.
GCTCCTGTCGATGATCGGCGGCCTCTCCTGTTTTCTCAATTCGACGCCGATCGTGGTGCTGGGCGCACCGGTGATCCGCGATATCGCACGCACCCTGGGACAGTCGCCCAAGCGCTATCTGATGCCGCTCTCGTACATCACCGTGCTCACCGGCTGCTGCACGCTGGTAGGCACTTCGACGAACCTTCTCGTCGACGACATGGCGAGCATAGCGGGGCAAGCGCGCTTCGGCATTTTCGAGATCACGCCCGTGGGCCTGCCGATCGCCCTGGTCGGCGGGCTCTATCTCTATTTCGTCAGCGGCCGGCTGCTGCGGGCGCATGAGGGCGACGAGCGGGACCGCGAGCCTGGGCCGCTCGAACCCATCCATATCGGCAATGCCCAGGTCGGCGACGCGACGCTGTTCGCGCAAAAGCGCCCCTTCCAACCGCTCAAGGCCGCGATGGCCTTTGCCATCTTTGCCGGCGCGATCGCGCTGGCGGCGTTCGGGGTCGCACCGATCGCGGCGACGGCGCTCAGCGGCGCGGTCCTTCTGATCCTGCTGCGCGTGATCAGCGCCGACGAGGCCTATGGCGGATTGCGTCCGGAAATCCTGATCCTCATAGCGGGCATGGTGGTGATTGGCATCGCTATGGAATCGAGCGGGCTGGCGGGCGAGGCCTCGGAGTTCCTGATTTCCAGCGTCCACGGGCTGAGCCCGCTCGTCGCGCTGATCGTCCTCTACTTCGCCACGATGGTGCTGACCGAGCTTCTGTCCAACGCGACCGTGGCGGTGCTCGTGACGCCTGTCGCCGTGGCGCTGGCCGACAGTCTCGGCGTCAGCCCACGGCCCTTTCTGGTCGGGGTCATGATGGCCGCGAGCGCCGCCTTCGCGACCCCCTTCGGCTACCAGACCAATGTCATCGTCTACCAGATGGCGGGCTATCGCTATATGGACTTCGTCCGGGTCGGCCTGCCGCTCAACCTCCTGACGGCGACCGTGGCGATCCTCGCGATCCAGGCCTTTTTTCCGTTCTGAGCCGGACTGGATCGGCTCTTTCCAGCCGAAACAAAGACAGGACCCGCTGCGCGGGGGAGCGCGGCGGATCCTGCCAGGGGCTTTCCGCGCCGGAGGCGCGGCGCGGAAAGGGAAGAGGATGGTTGCGGTCAGTCGGCGGTTTCGACCGCGCGCTGGCGACGGCCGCGGCGGCCCTGGGCGGGCGCCTGCGCGTCATCACCGCCAAAATCGTCGCCCGCGGTCGAGGCGCCCAGCCCTTCGGGCTCGCGCTGTCCGGCCTGGGAGGCGTCGTCGCCCGGCAGCGGCGGCAGGCCGTCATCGGCGGGCATCGCCATTTCGGCGGGGAGTTCGCGGCGGCGCGAGGGGCGCGACCAGACGACATTGTAGGAGCCGTCCTGCTGCTGGAACAGCGAGACATAGAGCGGCTGAGCGAAGCTCGGATCCTCGATCTTGCCGTTGTAGAAGATGAGGCCGCTTTCGCGCGAGGCGAGCTCGAACAGCGCGCCGACGCGGACCCAGGCGCGCGCAGCCGACAGCGCCATCACCTCGAATTTGGGCGCGTTGGGATTGGCCGAGTGGACCGGGCGGAGCGCGATGGTGAGCTCGACGGTCAGGGTGGAGACACGGCCGACGAGGTGGCCGGCGGCGTTCTTGGCGATGGAACCGATGTTCATGGGACTTCTCCTTGGAAAGCGTCCTCGAACCCCTTGTCCGGGACGCCAGTCCTCTCTCCCCCTCCTCTCCTCGGCCGCTGGGCCGAGCAGGCGCCGCCAGGCGCCCATCATCGCCAGCCCCTTTGGCGGGCGATGGCCCGATCAGATGAGCGGCGCGGGCATGGCCAGCCATTCGGGCTGGTCGTCGGTGATTGGGATGTCCAGGCGTGACGCCTCGGCCTCGGAGAAGATGCTTGCATCGGCGAGCCGCCCGAACCCGGCCTCGCGGTTCCAGAAGCTGAGCCCATGGGTCGCATGACGCGTGACCAGCACATAGCCGTCCGCGCCTTCCTCGATCGCGCGCCCGATCGCCCGGTCCAGGAGCGCGCTGCTATGGCCGAAGCTGACGCCCTGCTCGGTAATCGCAACATAGCCACCGCCAAATTGGCCGGGCACGAGGCGATCGCAATCGAGCGAGAATTCGAAACCGAACGGCAGGGCGGATTTGGCGGCGGCGAAGAGAAGGTGTCCGACGGCGTCGATGGCGAACTGCTCCCCGGCAAAGTGCAGGTGGACACGGCCCTCGCTGCGGGGCTCGCATCGGGACAGATCGCAGTCGAACGTCGGATAGGTGGGATCGACAAACAGAGCCGGGAACGTCTCGAACGGATCGTCGCCGCCCGGGGGAAAAGCCGTAGCAAAGGCCGGACCCAGGCCCGAATAGGCCGAAAGGCGCGCCGCCGGCTCGTCCCCGAGATCGCCGAGCAGATCGCTCGCTGCAAAGGCGCAGTCGATGAGCGCGGCCTCGGCGGGCGTGACTTCGATGAGGAAGCTCGCCTTGAGATAGTTGTTCGCCATGATCGTCTCCTTATGGTGAGAAAAGTGCAGGCCCGCTGGCCGCACGCGCAGTGCCGGGCTCGTCGCCCGGCTGAACAAAATGGGAGGAAGATCCTATGCAGGCGTGGATAGCCGCGCTCTCGACCTATTCCGCGACGCGCGAGACGATCCTCCAGCATCGATTTCTCGCCGATGTCGGCGGCGAGCTATGGCGCCGCGGCGAGTTCGATTTTTCGGTCTCGCACAGCGAGGTCGACAATAGCGGCTATGACCTCATCATCGAGGCGCGCGGCATAATGCGGCATGTCCAGCTCAAGGCGATGCATGGACAGGCCAGACGGCGCAGCTTCGACATTCAGACCCGGTTGGGCGCCAAGCCCAATGGCTGCGCCGTGCTGATCCGGCATGATGCGCGCAGCCTCGCGGTCGAGGCCTATCGCTGGTTCGGCGCACCGCCCGGCCAAGGCCTGCCACCGTTAGGGGAGAAGGTCACCCGCCATGCCAAGGGCAATGCGCTCGGCCATAAGGCGGACCGGCCGGCGCTGCGCGAGGTGCCACTCGCGCGCTTTGCGCCCGTCAGCGATATCGCGGCGCTGGTGGTTCTGATGTTTGGGCCCTGGCCCGAGGCGGGTTAGGCCGCGTTCGCGGCCTGGGGCGCGTGCCAGCGCGCGATGATCGCCTGCATCTCGTCGCCATAGCCGAGCGCATCGATATAGAGGGCGCCCGGATGCTGGGCGAGAAAGCCCACGATCGCCGCCATGTCGCGCGCCACGGCCGTGTCCAGCGCGAACAGGTCGGCGACCGGGAAGTCGCCCAGCTCGGGTCCGTTCCACCAGGCCATGAGAAAGCGGGCGACCCGCCGCGCCTGCCCGGTATCGGACAGGGCGAGGGGAACGAGCCGGTCGAGCGCGGCCAGCGCGCTGCTGCGGTCGGTGGGAATCGTTGTCATGATGATACTGTCTCATCAAAGCCCGGCCGGGCCAAGGGCTCTTGGGGAAAGGAGCGGCATCCCCCACGACGAGCGGCGGCACAACGAAGTCGGCCGCATCGAAATAGGCGAGCACGGCGTCGAAGCTTGCCAGGCGTTCGAGCGCCGCGCGGCCGATCACGACATAATCGTCTTCGTCGACCGGGTAGGAGATGGGTTCGTCTGGCCGATCTGGGCGCAGTCCTCATTCGCCGGCGCCGCGCCGATATCAAAGATGCTGAACATGAAATCCTCCGGGGGATTGGGGGGCCTGGCGTCTGACGGCAGACCCGCGCTGGGAGCGGATCTAGTCGATCGCGCCGAAGATTTTCGCGGCCTCGGGATGGTCGCCGGCATAGTCGCGCAGGCGGTGGTAGGCCTCGGCGAGATGATCGTCTTCGACCTCGAAGGAGAGGTGCGAAAAGGCGAAGAGCGTGGCGATGATGCCCGCAGCGTCGGCGGAGACGGTGCCCTCATAGCCGTTGCTGTTGCAGCAGATGCGATAGGCCGGTCGTCCGGCGGGGACGAGATAAAGCGGGTGCCCCGCCCGTTCCATGAACTGCCAGTAGCCGCCGCCATAATCGGCCGAGAGCCACTGCAGGAAGGAATAGACCAGCGTCTCGCCCTGGAAGAAATGACGGCGGCCAAAAAGTGCAGGGAGAAATGCGCCGCGCCGCGCGTCGGGTACGAGGGTTGCGGCGTTGCAGGGGGCATCGGCGATAGCGGGGAGAGTGTCTGTCATGGGGAACTCCGACAAAGGGACCGGCCCGGACGCTCCTTTTTGCGGCAGGACCATCATCACCGCTCCCCCTCCCCTTCACAGCGCCGCGCGAGCGGCGGCAGGACGACAGGGCCCGCTTCGCAGGCGTGCGAGGCGAACCCTGTCGGGGGCAGAGGCGATGGCGATCAGTCGGCGAAGGCAGGCGGGGCCGAGCTGGCGCCCAGCCCGTCGGGTTCGCTCTGTCCGGCCTGGGAGGCGTCGTTGCCCGGCAGCGGCGGCAGGCCATCATCGGCGGGCATCGCCATTTCGGCAGGGAGTTCGCGGCGGCGCGAGGGGCGCGACCAGACGACATTGTAGGAGCCGTCCTGCTGCTGGAACAGCGAGACGTAGAGCGGCTGGGCGAAGCTCGGATCCTCGATCTTGCCGTTGTAGAAGATGAGGCCGCTCTCGCGCGAGGCGAGCTCGAACAGCGCGCCGACACGGACCCAGGCGCGCGCAGCCGACAGCGCCATCACCTCGAACTTGGGCGCGTTGGGATTGGCCGAGTGGACCGGGCGGAGCGCAATGGTGAGCTCGACGGTCAGGGTGGAGACACGGCCGACCAGGTGGCCGGCGGCGTTCTTGGCGATGGAACCGATGTTCATGGGACTTCTCCTTGGAAAGCGTCCTCGAACCCCTTGTCCGGGACGCCAGTCCCTCACCCCCTCCTCTCCTCGGCCGCTGGGCCGAGCAGGCGCCGTCAGGCGCCCATCATCGCCAGCCACTTCGGCGGGCGATGGCGCGTTCGAACCGAACCGGAAAAGATGCGGCTCCATCCTGGGCGCCCCGACCGTCCTCGGCCTCGGAGCTCACGGCGCGCGCAGGTGACCCCGGCGGGGATGACCGCGTGGCGGGCCAGCGACAAGCTCGCGCACCGATCCGGGCGCGCGAGGCCGTCTCGGGGCTAGTGCGGCCTAGCGGCCCCGCGCGGCGAGCAGATTGGCGACGATCGCGGCATTGTAGGCGCGGTAGGCGCTCTGCACCATGGCCGTCCAGCGCGGCAGATCCACGACCACATTGGCCGCATCGTTCGGGTTCCATTCGCCATAGTCTCCTGCCGTCGACATCGAGGAGGCGCCTGCCGACCCGGTGAAGGCGCCATCCATGACGACGTCGCGCGAGAGGGTCATGGCGGTCGGGCCGGCTATGCCCACCGCCTGGCCGACCTGGATGTTGACCGGCGAGGGCATGCGGATCGCGAACTGGGTGTCGATGTCGACGCTGGCGCGGCGCGAACCGGCGAGCGTGCGGCTCGTGCGCGCATCGGCATCGGCGAAATCGATCGTGAGCGAGGGCGACACGAAGGCCGCGCCCAGGCTCAGCGCCGGCTTGCTCAGCTTGTTGCCCTTGCCAAGGGTCGCGAGCATGCCGAAGCCGCCGACCTTGCCCGCGCTCTGGTAAAGATCGGTGAGCGGCGCCGCGTCGGCGCCGACGCTGACATAGGCCTTCTTGACGCCCGATCCGATGACCATGCCGCCGTCGCGGTTCGCGTCGCGATTGCCCGGGAGCAGCGTGACGCCGGCGGTCCGGGTCACCTCTGCGATGGTCGCGTCATCGACGATGGGAATGCCCGCGGCGGTCAGCTGCGCCTTGAGATCGGCATGGGCCTCGTTGGCGAGGCGGCGCATCGTCGCTTCATCGACGCCGACCAGCGTGGCGCCCGCCCGGGCCTTGGTGCCGACGCTGGCATTGGCCGAGGCGCGCTGCCCGGTTACGAAATTGATCGCATAGGAGAGAACGGCGATCTTGTTGTCCTTGAGGCCATAGCTGTTCGGCTTCGAAAGCCTGACCTGCGGGGCACCCGCCTGATCCTGGGCTAGTGCCGGCGCGGCGGCCAGACATAGTGCGGCAGATACGAGCATCCATTTACGCATGAAGCGTCCCCTCCTGTTAAGACGAGGAGAGAATTTCTAAGAAAAACACCGCGCGTCAAGTCGCGGCGGCGCTCGCTCCATTCAGTGCTGCGAGCCGAACAGGATTCGCTTGACCTCGATCTGGTGCGCGCCGTCGCGCTGCCCGGCGGCTGCGTCCATGTCTGCGCGCAGACGTCTGGCCAGATCATCCGGTATAAGCGCATAGGGCGCGACAAGCGCGATGGCGGCCTCGGGATCGAGCAGTTCGCCCGGTTCGGTGCCGACCCACAGCAGGATTTCGCCATCCTCATCCCCCTCCTCATTATCGTCCCAGACGCTCTCGGCCTCGGGATCGTCGGCCTCGGGGGTATGCGAGAAGACCTGCGCGAAGAGGGTCTGGAGCGGGCGGTCGAAACCGACGACGGCGCGCAGCACCTCTGGGCACTCGGGGCGGGGCGGAAGCCTATGACGGCTCATGATTTTGTCCTCCTCGCAAGTTGCTTGAATGGTTGGCGCTGCGACATCGCCGCCATATCTTCCCAGGTTCAACCCCAAGAAGGAGACAGCCATGGGCAAAGCCACCGAAGGGCATATCGATATCGGCATCGACGAGAAGGACCGCGCGGCCATCGCCGAAGGTCTCTCCCGTCTCTTGGCCGACACCTATACGCTCTACCTCACCACCCACAATTTCCATTGGAACGTGACCGGCCCGATGTTCAACACGCTCCATGACATGTTCATGGTGCAATATACCGAGCTGTGGAACTCGGTCGATCTCATCGCCGAGCGCATTCGTTCGCTGGGACACAAGGCGCCGGGCTCCTACGCGCAGTTCAGCGAACTGGCATCGATCGACGATGCGCCCGCCGATCCGCCCAAGGCGCTCGACATGGTCGCCATCCTGGTGACGGGCCATGAGGCGGTGGCGCGCACCGCGCGCTCGATCTTCCCCCTGGCTGACAAGGCGAGCGACGAGCCCACCGCCGATCTTTTGACCCAGCGGCTGACCGTGCACGAAAAGACGGCCTGGATGCTACGCTCGCTGTTGCAGAACTAAGCGACTGACCGTTATCCGATAGGGTGCCCGGCCTCTGTGCGCCCTGTCGGACGAGGCGGCTCCTAATCTGCTCGGCCTGGGAAACTTAAACTGTCCCCGGGGGTTTGTCCGTCATACCTGCCCAGCGTCCGGCGTGGGCGGGTTCACCGACATGACCAGTGACAGGAGCTCCCATGCCCAGGAAACCCGCGACCGATACCGCTGTGATCGTTCCGGCCGACATCGCTCCGGGGAAGCCGGTGTCCGGGGAATCCCGGCAGAAGGCCTCGCCCGTGCCTCCCGACGCACAGCTGTCCGAAAGCTATGCTGAAAAACAGGGCGACGGCGGCGAGACCCATCAGGTCGCGGCCGACGGCGCGCCGGCGCTCACCACGAGCCAAGGGGTTCCGGTCGCCGACGATCAGAACAGCCTGAAGCAAGGCGCGCGCGGTCCGACGCTGCTCGAGGATTTTCATTTTCGCGAGAAGATCTTTCACTTCGACCATGAGCGGATCCCCGAGCGCGTGGTCCATGCCCGCGGCTATGGCGCGCACGGCTTTTTCGAGCTGACCGACAGCCTCGCCGACATCAGCCGGGCGGACATCTTCCAGCGCGTGGGCGAGCGCACGCCCGCCTTCGTTCGCTTCTCGACCGTGGCGGGCTCGAAGGGTTCGTTCGACCTGGCGCGTGACGTGCGCGGCTTCGCGGTCAAGCTCTATACCAAGGAAGGCAACTGGGATCTGGTCGGCAACAACATCCCGGTCTTCTTCATCCAGGATGCGATCAAGTTTCCCGACCTCGTCCATGCGGCAAAGCCCGAACCCGACCGCGCCTTCCCGCAGGCGCAGACCGCCCATGACAATTTCTGGGATTTCATCAGCCTGACCCCGAATCCATGCACATGATCATGTGGGCCATGTCGGACCGGGCGATCCCGCGTTCATTCCGCACGATGGAGGGCTTTGGCGTCCATACCTTCCGGCTTGTCAGCGCCGAGGGCAAGTCGACCTTCGTCAAGTTCCACTGGAAGCCCAAGCAGGGCCTGCAGTCGGTGCTGTGGAACGAGGCGGTCAAGATCAACGGCGCCGACCCGGACTTTCATCGCCGCGATCTGTGGGAAGCGATCAATGGCGGTGACTTTCCCGAATGGGAGCTCGGCGTCCAGCTGTTCGACCAGGCGTTCGCCGACCAGTTCGATTTCGACGTGCTCGACGCGACCAAGATCATTCCCGAAGAGATACTGCCCGTCCGGGTCGTGGGCCGTCTGGTGCTCGACCGGGTGGTCGACAATTTCTTCGCCGAGACCGAACAGGTTGCTTTCTGCACGCAGAATGTCGTGCCGGGTATCGACTTCACCAACGACCCGCTGCTCCAGGGGCGTAATTTCTCCTACCTCGATACTCAGCTCAAGCGCTTGGGCTCGCCCAATTTCACGCATATCCCGATCAACGCGCCCAAATGCCCCGTCGCCCATTTCCAGCAGGACGGTCATATGGCGATGACCAACCCCCGGGGGCGGGTCAATTATGAGCCCAACAGCTGGGGTGCGACGCTCGGCGGACCGCGCGAGGATACGGTCCGGGGGTTCCGAAGCTTCGCCGAGGAGGCGGATGGCGCCAAGCTGCGCATCCGCCCGGAAAGCTTTGCCGATCACTACAGCCAGGCCCGGCAATTCTATGTGAGCCAGGAGCCGATCGAGCAGAAGCATATCGCTGATGCCTTGGTTTTCGAGCTCAGCAAGGTCGAACGCCCGGACATTCGCGCCCGTGTCGTCTCGCACCTCATCAACATCGACGACGGCCTGGCCGGCACCGTCGCGGACGGCTTGGGCCTTCCCGAATTGCCCGCGCCCGCGCAGGCTGCGCAGCCGACCCGGAGCGATTTGCCGCCGTCGGACGCGCTCTCGATCGTGAAGAACGGACCGCCGAGCTTCAAGGGCCGCAAGCTTGGCATTCTCCTGAGCGACGGCGCCGATGCCGCGCTGTTTGGCGGCCTCGTCAAGGCGCTCGACAAGGTGGGCGCGGTCTATGACGTGATCGCCCCCAAGATCGGCGGCGTGACGCTTGATGATGGCACCAAGGTCGCGGCCAAGCAGAAGATCGACGGCGGACCTTCGGTGCTGTTCGACGCGGTGGCCATCGTCGTCTCGGCCGACGGCGCTGCGCTGCTTGCCGATGACGCGGCCACGCAGGACTTCGTGCGCGATGCCTTTGGCCATTGCAAATATATCGGCCTCACGCTCGATGCGCAGCCGATCTTTGCCAATGCCGGCATCCTCGAGAAGCTCGACGATGCCTGTATCGAGCTTGGCGCCGCCAAGGATGCGGTGGCCTTCGTCGACACGATCGCGGCGCTGCGCTTCTGGCCCCGCGAACTCAAGGTCGACATGGATGCCAAATGAGCCCGGCGATCTGCCGCCCCTGCCCTCGCCCGAGCGGCTGCGCGAACTGATGTTCGATGCGGCGCAGCTAGGACGGACCGACGTGCTGCCGGCCCTGCTGCATGCGGGCTGCGCGGTCGAGGCAAAGGATGAGCGGGGCTATACCCCGCTCATCCTGGCGGCCTATCATGGGCATGACGAGGCCGTGGCGCTGCTGCTCGATCACGGCGCCGATCCCGAGGCGGGTGATGCCGCGCGCGGCAATACCGCGCTGATGGGCGCGGCGTTCAAGGGCTTCACATCGGTCGCCCGGCTGCTTCTCGAGCGCGGGGCAGACGCCGAGACGACCAACAAGGCCGGCCAGACTGCCCTCATGCTCGCCGCGCTGTTCGACCGGCGAGAGATTGCCGATCTCCTGGTCGCGCAGGGCGCGGACCCCGAGCGGTGCGACGCCGCGGGCAACTCGGCGCTGTCGGTTGCGCGAGACCAGAACAACGCCGCCATGGGCGAGCATTTGCGCGGCGCTTGTCCTGCATCTCGGCCTGGGAGTTGGCGGGCAGAAAGCGCCATTCTCACATCGTAGGAGGGCGTGGGAGCGTGCAGGGGCGACCATGTCCGATGGTATTGGGCGCTGCATCGCCGTCATTGGCCGCCCTTATCGCGGTCTGCCCAACGCGGTCTGCTCAAGGAAGCGCTGGCTGATCTGGGGATGCGATGCGCGGTCGGCGACACGGGGCAGTAGGACGCGGAGAAAAGGGCGGCTGCTCTTGTCGGGCGGTGCCCAACGCCGCCGCAGGCGATAGGCGCGTTCGATGGCTGCGACGGCGTGGCCGGCCAGCGGACACTGGGCTTCGAGCGAAAGGGGCGCAGCGCCCACGAACGCGATGGTGACACCGGCGTCGCCGCGGCGCTCGAAACGAAGAGTACCTTGGGCGCAGACCGCAAGTCCTGCTTCAAAGTCGCGCGACCAGAGCCCGGGTGTTGTGTGCGAATCCATCCACACTTGTACCGCAAAATGACGAAAGGCTGGTTATGGCGACGGCGTTCAAAACCCTAGACATTGGTCGCATGGCGCTTGACCCCGCCAAGGCGTCGCGCGAGAGCGCGGGCGTCACGTGCTCGTCCGCCGGATCCGGTGCGCGACATGCCGGGCCGCGCCTTCGGCGCTGCTGATCGCTTTGCCGGCGGCGGCCGCCGCCTGGCGCGCGCCGGCCTGGCGCAAGAGGGTGCGCGCTTCGCGCAGGCGCTCGACAGCGTTGGCGATGGCCTGGCCCTGCTCGGGCGAGGCAGGCGTGATGGGACGCATGGTTGACCTCCTTGGTGGATAAGCTTGTGGTCAGAGCCGGCATAACCGGTGGGTATGCTGTGGGCGCGCGGTGCACATGTCGCGGGATGGCGCAGCGCAGCGCGGCTGCCTAGAGACGGCTGGTGGCCTGCCCCGCGGTGAAGTCGGCGAGCCATTGCTCCATGGTCGGTCTTTCGCTCACCGGCACGAGCGCGGCCGCGTCCTGGAAGCGCAGCAGCTCGGTGGGAGCGGTCCGCAGGATCTCGCCGATCTCGGCCTCGGGCAGCAGCTGCTCGGCACGGATAAAGTCGGTGATCCGCCCCGGACGGGTTCGGGTAGAGCGCCGCCAGAGCCCCTCGACCGTATGGAGACGGGGGGCAGCGCGCGCCTCGATGAGCACGATGAGGCGCAGGCACCAGGCCGGCAGGGCGCGGACCTCATCGGGCTTGATGGCGCCGCAGAAGAAGCAGGACGACTTGGGCGGGACCGGGAGGCCGGCTTGCGCAATCCGGGCCTCGCAGCGTGCGCGCGTCCAGCCCCAGTCGCGCAGCGGATAGCGGCACTCGAACAGCGGGTCGTCGATCCCGGCGGCATGGCGATAACGGCGTGCGTCGGCGGGCGAGGCGTCGTAGCCGATCAGGCGCACGACCTTCCGGCCTGCCGCCCAGGCGGCCTTGGCCGGCGGCCATTGCTTGAGGAAGGCCTCCTGGGGCGCGACCTTCCATTTGAGCGAGCAGCTGTGACGGCCCAGGCTAATGCTCGGCAGCGTCGCGTTCGCCAGCAGGTTGGTGAGGATCGTCGCATAGGGCGGATAGTGCTTGAAGCGCTTGGGCCGGTAAGCGACGACTTCATAGGGAATGCCCCGGGCCGCCATCCAGGCGGCCATCATCGTCTGATATTCATACGTTTCGGGCTTTTCGGCCCCAGGGTCGGCGGTGAGGACGAGATCGGGCGTTTCGCCGCGCGCATGCAGCTCGATAAGGAGCGCGGTGGAATCGACCCCGATGCCGTAGGCAAGGATGATGGGGGCCTGCGGATCGAGGGCGATCCTGTCGGGCACGCGGCAAGGTGCCGCGTCATTAGGCGCGCGGTGCATGAGGTGTCCTTTTGGGGGCCTGCCCGCAGGCGGGCGCTACTGACAAAAATGTGGACAGCCGCCCCGCGCGCGCGCAGCATCGTGCCGCGGGGGGAAACGAAAGATGCCGCTCAGGGCGCATATGATCGTCTACGCAGCGCCGCCCCATGACGCGGTGCGCACCGTGCAGTGCCAATGCGGATGGAAAGCGACGGCCGAACCCGACAGTCCCGCTGACTATCGCGCCACCATGGCGCATTGGCTCGCCCGGTGGCTGGGCCATGTCGACCCGCCGCCGGCCTGAGAGTCAGGCGAACAATCGGCCATCCGATGGGGTGGCGGGTGCCAGATTGAGATCCCGGCGGATCTTCCGGGCGAAGCGATCGGGCGCCATGAGGTCGCGGATCGAGGCATAATGGTTGCGCTCGCCGATATGGTCGCTTCGGCCGTGGACGCGCCGGTAGAGGATCTCGCGGTCCGGTCCCATGAGGCCAAGGCTAAGCTGGACCCAGATGTCCTCGCCGTGGAGCGTGATTTCGCCGGAGACGGCAACGCCGCCCTTGTTGGACCGGACATCGAAGCTGCCCTCGGCCAAACCCAGGGCCTCGGCGAGCCGCCGCACCGCGATCCGTCCCTCGCTATGGAAGAGGCGCTTGGCGGGCTCGTCATAGGCAACGCCGCGATAGGCGAGCGTCTTGAGCACAGGATGCCGCCGGATCTCAGCGATCGCGTCCAGGCATTCGCGGCGCAGGAGAGTGCTGGGCGGCCGGGCTTCGCACACTTGCGACAGGTGACGGATAAGGAGGATGACCGCAGGGTCGATCTCGGCGTCCTTGCCAGCGTTGCGGCAGTCGGTGATCGCGGCGCCGATCGCGTGCAATGTGGTGGTGACACTCGAGAGCGCGCTCGGGTCGAGGGCCTGCTGGTGGCGAAACGCAACATCGTAGCTCATGGGGAAAGTCTCCGAGGGGCCAAGCGATCCACGTCGCTCGTCCTCTCGGCCCCCTCCCCTTTTTCCGGCGCCTGGCGCTGGGCGGTCCTTGCAGACTGCGGACCTTTCCGGTGCGGCCACGGGAAAGAACCGCCGGATAGTCAGACGCCTCGGCAAGGTATAAAATTCCTCCGAAATGGAGAGGACTCAGGCGATGGGCATCGACATGATGGAATGCCTGCGTGGCGGCGTGTCGGACCTGCGCATCCCTGGACATCCTGAGCTTGGTGAGCGCGCGAACGAGATGGCGGGACCGGATGCGACCGGTATCTTCAGCGTCATAGGACCGTTTCAGGTCGATCTTTTCGCGCGGGCCGTCTGCGCCACCGCCGTTTCCCGTGGCAGTGTCGCGCCGCCCGAGGCGGCCGCAATCGAACTGCGCTACGTGCTAGCCCAGCCGGTCCGGTTCGACCGGCTGGTCGGAGCCGTACGCGACCGCCGGGACGCGCGGAACAGCCTGCCCGTGAAGGTGCAACGCCTGACGGTGGCTGGACTTCCCGCTCTCTATCAGGTCATCGAGGGGCGTCACCAGGCCTTCGTCGCGCGCGACGCGGGCGACAACACGATCGCGGCCCGGATCGACATGGACTATCGCTGCGATCCCTCCGCCTTCTGCCTGCATGGCGATACGCTGATGCGCGAGGCCGAGGGCGTACGGTGGCCGGTCTCGCCGCTTCGGCCTTGGGACCTGCCGATCGAAGCGGCGGGCGCGGCGGTGACGCCCGACCTCAACTATACGCTCCAGGCCCTGGGCGTGCGTAGCCTCCCGGTCAGCAGCGCGCTCAGCTACGACCTCAATCTCGCCAGGGCCGTTCATCGCGAACTCGCCAGTGCGGCCGACAAGGCCTGATCCAGGTCGATGCCGACCAGTTGACCATGCCAGATGTTCACGGTACGTTCCCACGCGAAGGGAGTTTCCGCCATGAGCATGTCCAATTTTCTCGACCGGTTCGATCTCGATATCACGCTACGGGATGCCGCGCTCGATCCCGACAATCGGCCGACGCGCCGGATGATCGCCAATGCGGCCATCGGCATGGATGCGCTCGATGCTTATTATGCCGTGCGCGAGATCCGCGAGGCGGTCCAGTGGATCCACGAGGGGCTGGCGCAAGGCAAACGGAAGCTCGCAAGCCTCCTGTCCAATCCGCAGGCCGACGACTTTCAGCGGACGATCTATTTCTGCTTGGCTGGTCGTGGCGTGGTCGAGATGCTCGACGACCTCGCCTGGTTGGAGGATCTGCTCGAGCGGCGCGGCCGGATCGCGGGCCAGATCCACCGTGAAAAGCGAACGATCCTCCCGCTGACCAACCCCTATGTCGCGGCGGAGCCCGATGGTCCCCTGGTGGAGAGTCGTGCCGATTTCGTCCAAGGTGCGTCCTGGTGGGCGGAGGCGGTCGTCAAATCCTGAGCTGCAGGGCTGTGCCGCGTCCGGCGCCGTGCTTGGTGATCGCCATCAAGCCTCAGGGTGCATCAGGTCTGCGGCCCATTGCTCGACCCATCCGGTCACAAGCGCATCATGATCGAGGTCTTAGGTCCGGTTAGATGTGTCCGATTAGGCGCACCGGATTGATCCTGAAGGGTTTTCAGCCGTGGTGGCTAACAGGACGTCTCGTTAGCGGCGTGCAGGCTATTCCTCGGTCTTGCTCAACCCTGCGGCCGGCATGACCGTCACCTTGCGCTGTGCTCTGAGTTGGCGGACGAGGTCGGCATTTCGCTCCTCCAACCGTTTGACGCGCGTCTCTGCGATCAACGCACGCCGCAGCAGTGAAGCATTCTCCGTGGCTAACGCCCGGACTCGCACTTCCCCATCCCCCTTTCCTCCACCTTCATCGGGTGCACCGTTCGGACATCGCATCGGAGACCGCTCAGCCTGGAGGTCGCGTAGATCGTCAAGCGCGGACCGGTGATTGGTGTACAGAGCATTACGGCCGATGCCGGCACGCCGGGCCAGTGCTGAGGCGGTGAGCTCCGCGGCAGGATCGGCGCGCAGCGCGGCGAGTGCCTCTTGCAGGCGCGCAGCGATCCGCTCGCGGCGCCGTCCCTGCGGCGTATCAGCCAGGGTTGCCATCGTCGGCCTGCGGATCGAGCTCGCAGATCACGCGCCGGCTCTCCTCGACGCGCATCATCGCCAGATTTCGGCTTTCGGGATCGAGATCGGGCCTTTCCAGAAGAGCGAGATTTCGCCGCAGACGGGCATCCCACACCGGTTTGTGATGCTGACTCACCGCGAAGTTCGCACAGGTGACGCATGTGCCCTGCGTGCGAAGAACAGGATTGGGCTCCTTGTCCGACCCGATGCAGGCCGAGGTTTCCCGTCGGTAGAGGCAGTACCCCCAGTCGCAGACCCCGAGCCTGACGTCCGTCTCGGCGAGAAGGCGGGTTATATACGCATCGAGATCGCCATCCTGCGTGCGGCCGCGGAACGGAGAGCGCGCAGCGAGCTCCCGACCCGCTTTGCCGGCAAGGCGAGGTGCGACCAACAGTTCTTCGAGCGCGGCGCGGGTTTCGCGGGCTGCCTGTGCATCGACCAGTTCCGAGAGTTCGAAGTCGGTGCCGACATAGGCGCGGTCGGTCATGGCACGGGTGACATGGCCGAGATGCTTGGCAAGTGCCGCGAGGCCGGTCCGGTCACGGCGGCCGACGAACCGCGCGAACGTCTTGCGCCCCTGATGCGTGGTCAGCTTCCAGCCCTCGCCTTCGATCGCGGGAAGACGCAGCGTCGCGCCGATGCCGTCGTTCAGGCGTATGTTCATCGCCGGTGCGGTGAGCGGCTCGATCGGCAACGCCGAGGATCGGATTGCGCTGCCCGGACGTGTTTGGATTTGCCAGAGGTACGGTCGGTCGGTGATCGCTCGCCACGGCGCGGAGAGGCGTTCGAGGATTTCGATCGCGCGCACCGCGGGCTGCGGCGCTACCCAGCGGTGCGGTATCCCGCTCCCCGGCGCATCCTTCCGGATCGTACCGTTCAGATAGCCGAACATTTCCTGCTGCTCACCCTGCACCATTTCGATGCAGCCGGCCTCGAGCGATAGTATCTCGGAAGCGCGCGGACCGACGAGGTAGGCGATGATGACGAAGCACGCCTCGTACAACCGGGCAACCATGCCATTGAAGGCGAGCATCGGCTGGATCGTCAGCGGCATGGCTTGCCCTGGGACGAGTTCGACCGGCGCCGCCGCGCGCAGGTATCTGCGGATGCGCCTCGAACGCGCGGGCTTGGCATTCCCCTTGGCACGTGCCGCATCGTGCAGCGCCTGTAGATCGTCCCTCATGCGAAGGATGATGTCGGCCGGTTCACCGATGAGGTGGAGTGCCCCCGCAACGAGCGGTATGGCGACCTCGTCAGGTGTGTACGGCCACCGCTCGACCGGTCGCCACCGGCCCAGCTCGTTGAGTGCCGGTGGCGCCGCCCCTGGCGTGTCAGGGAGCTTCTCGCGCTGCTGATAAAAGGCGCGTAGCAGCGTGCGATAGTTTCCGGCGGTCGATAGCGCCATCGTGGGATTGATGCGTGGCCGCTCGGCGAGATCGTCGAACAGGCGCCGGATGGCCTCGTCATCCAGCTCCGACCATCGGGTAATGCCTTGGCCCGCCATCCACTCCAGCACAACGCGCAGCAGGGTTCCCTGCGTCGCGAGCGAGCGCAACGATAGCGCCGGGCGACCAGGAGGCGGATCGCTATGCAATGACCACAGCAAGTGCTTGCTTGCATCGCGCAGCATCCGCCAGTGCAGTTCGCTGAACCGGCTTCCGTCGGGCAAGGTGAAGGACCAGTCGACCCGGAAGGTCGTGTCACGCTGGCCGACGACTCCCATCGCCATTTGCCAATGATCGTCGCCGAACAGCGAGTGCGGGGAGACGCGAACCGAAGCGTCCGGCAAAGCGAGAAGCGGGACGCTCATTCGAGGTCCGGGAGATCGGGCAACAAAGCAGCTTGGTGCTCCGCCTGCTCTCTCAGTCCGGCCGGGAACGCAGGAAGGAGATCATGCTCGAGCACATGCAGGCTCGGCCCATAGAACAACGCCCAGCGTACCGGATCGATCTGGTCCCGGGCAGCGAGGAGATGCCCGCGGGCCTGTAGCACGCGCGCGAACCGCTCGACGTCGAGCGGTACGATCAGCCCCGGACAGGCAAGACAGCCGCGTAGTCTCGGACAGAGACGCGGATTCCCGTCTCCCCCCTTTTCGACGGGCGCCAGGCAGCGATGGCCGAACAATGCCGTCACCGACCCATGCCGGGCGGGCTCTTTCCTGTCAGGCCCGCTGACCCATGCGACCATGAGCGTCTGCAGCCGCGCGATTGTTTCCTGCTCCAGTTTCCGCGCGGCAGATCCCTCGACATAGCGATCGGTCGTGACGAGGCTCGCGTGATTGAGGACCGCGCCCGCCGCGCGCAGATCGCCTCCGGACGCCACATAATGTTCGGTGGCGACGCTGCCGCGCAGCTGCGACGCCGTAAACTTCGGCACCAGCGGTTTCGGGCGCGCCGGATGGGCGGCATTCCAGCGTTCGATCCGGTGGTTGGTGCGACGGATGAATCGGTTGATGAACCCTGGGATGCTGTCGGGTGCAATGAGTCCGGCGGGATAATCATGCCGCCGCCAATAGGCCGCGGACGGGTAGCGGATCAGGAACAGGCTCTCGCGTTCATCGGGCGGCGCATGCGCGATCAGCGGTTCGGTCATTTCCAGCAGCATCTCGATCAGGCGGGGCGCTGACCGCGGTCTACGCGGATCGAAGGAGCGGCGTTGCATCTTCGGGTTTCGACCAGTCCGCCGTTTCAGCCATTCCACCATGACTCGATTGTCATCGAGCGGATGGGGCACCAGGCAGTCGCGCCGGATCGCGCGAAGCGGCTGGGGATTGGCCGCGAGCTGGATCGCCAGGGCAACATAGAACGGCGCCATGGTGTGCGATGTCAGGTGGTAATGCTGGGCGATCGCCTCCTGGCGTCCATAGTGCTCAAGCGAGTTCGGGTTGATGCCAGCGGCGCGTATTGCCTCGCCGCTCGGAGCGATGCCGCCGCCGATCCGGTGGAGTTTCCACACCCAGCGCGCGAGCGCCTGCCCTGGGCCATTCCCCTCGGGCGGCAGCGGCGCCGCGATGATCTCCTGGCCGCGTCGGAATCGCGCCCACGCCATGTCGATCTCGTCATAGGCGGCCGCCAGGATCGTTTTCATCTCGGTCGCGGTGAGGCGGACCTTGGCCTCGGGTGACCATCCCACGCTGGGGAACGGGCTGTACGGGATGGCGAGCGCACTTCCGAACAGATCGGGATAGGCCTGCTCGACGCGCTCCAGCAGCGGCTTCAAGGCCGCAATACGCTGGGCCATGGTGGCGCGGCTGAGCTGGCGGCCGCTCGCCGGGGTCGCCAGCGCATCGATATAGCGCCGGATCGTGCCGGCGTTGACATCGCGGGCGCAGGCTACCCCTTCGGTGCGGAGAAAGCGACCGAAGCGCCGAAGCACGCGCCACCGTCCCCGCCTCGTCGTGGCGGAAGAGCCCGCATCGTGAACGCGAAACGCCTCGACAAAAACGCGGGAGACATCATTCGGCATATCGAGCGCGCGGGGATCGAACGTCTGAACGATTTGGCCCCATTCGTCGCGGAAGATGATTTGCCGGTCGTCTTGCTGCTCCACGGCGGGCGGGCGCTCGATCACGATCCGGCGATCGATACGATTCTCAGTCGGCATCGGCGATGACCTCACCGTAGAGCCAGTCCAGGCTTTCGCTGATGTCCGGCTCATAGAGTTCGACGCACCGAAGATAGATGGCGGTTGTCGTGATCGAGGCATGGCCCAGCAGAACCTGCACGATCTTCAACGGATTCAGCGCTGGATTGGTACGCGCCTGGATCTGAAGGCGGGTGAGCATCACCATCGCGAAGGTGTGGCGGAGCCAATGCAGCGTGCCCGGCAACCCGGCTGCTGCGAACCCCTCTGAGAGCAGTGCCGTCATGCGCTTGCGCGTGAGCGGATGGCCCAGGCTATTCAGGAAGAGGTTGGGAGATGCTCTATAGCGACCGTCAGATTTGCGCGCGCGCCCCACGATGCGCACCCGCTCCTCGCCGACATACCAATGGGTGCGATCGAGCAGGCGCACCGGCGGATAGACCGTCCGGGGTCGGTCGCCCTTGGTGATGCTGAGCGGCACGCCCACCAATGGCGTCTCTTCCGGGTGAAGTGACCAGCTGTCGGGAATCTGCTCGACGGCAAGGGCGCAAAGTTCCTTGCGTCGAAGGCCGGCACACAACGCCCATTCGGCC
Source organism: Sphingobium xenophagum (assembly GCF_002288285.1). Taxonomy (NCBI): domain Bacteria; kingdom Pseudomonadati; phylum Pseudomonadota; class Alphaproteobacteria; order Sphingomonadales; family Sphingobiaceae; genus Sphingobium; species Sphingobium xenophagum. The sequence continues at coordinate 214,771 of NZ_CP022747.1, forward strand.
GCAAGCCGTGCGGTCGGCGCGAGCTGCGCGAAGAGTCTTGCCAACTCGTCCGCGCGCATCGGCCGTGGAAGCTGCTCAGGAACCGAGATCGTCAGATCGCCGGTCGGATAGCGCCCGAAGCGCGGAACGGGAGTAGGTCTGACACCGTGCCGCGCTTGGAGCGGACGCGGGAACACGCGATGCGTGATGAAGCCATGGTCAAGGGCCCAGGCGTAGAAACGATAGACGGTCGCGATCCGGGCATTGATCGTCGAACGAGCGAACGGGCGACCGGTATGCTGGCTCGGCCCTTCGAGCATTCGCGCCCGATACGCGGCGAGCACAGGCTCATCGGCCGCATCCCAGTCGATGCCCGACTGCTCGAGCGCGTCGAACCATTCGTAGAGATGCTCACCGTAGGTTCGAACGGTTTCCGAAGCCTGCGGGCGACCATGAGCTTGGGCGTGCTCGAGCAGATAGGCGAACGTGGGCTCGATGATCGCCATCCCGGCGTCGAACAGGATTGGGAAGCCGACCGGAATGCCCGCCTCGCCTGCACCTGCCCGAATGATCGTCACCACGATGTCGGATCCCCTCGCCTTGGGGTTCCTGAGGACAATACAGGCATCGGGTAATGGACCGGGCATGCTTTCGGCGAAGCGATGCGCTTTCGGGACGCATCGCTTCGCCGGACCGTTTGAAGTGACTCAGCCAGATGCAATCGCCACCGGGCGAAGCACCGTCCGGTGGCGATCGTCTTGCGCGACTATCGCTTTGGCTGCTTTTGGATGCCCACTTTCAATGCCGGTCGAGCGTCAACACTGTCTCGCCGAGCTTTCGGAGGCGACGCGGAAGATCTGCCGCGATCTGGCGTTGCTGGTGCGGTTGCGCCTTCTTCCAGACACGGCACTCCTCCTTTGTCCGGCCGCACGCGCGGCACCATCCTGTGCGGCCGTCGAAGGCGCAGATGTCGACACAGGGGGACTTCATGCGGGCTGCATATCGATGGTGAGGTGACGCAGTTCATGCACGGGACCGAGACGACGCTCGACGGTCGCGCGATCGACGTTGGGTCCGGCGATCACGGAGACGATGCCGGCATGGGCGTCTGGGCCGATGCGCCAGACATGAAGATCGGCAATGCGGGCGTCGCCCGGGGTCTCGATCAATTCGCGGATCTCGTCGGCGACATGATCGTCGGTACGATCCAGCAGCATCCATGCCGTGTCGCGCATCAGCGAGACCGACCAACGGGCGATGACGATCGCACCGACAATTCCCATCACCGGGTCCAGCCATACCCAACCGAGATACCGGCCGGCCAGCAAGGCGGTGATGGCGAGTACCGATGTCAGGGCATCGGCGAGCACGTGAACATAGGCAGCGCGCAGATTATTGTCCTGGTCGCGGCCGCCGTCATGGTCGTGGTGATGGTCGCCGTGGCCATGGCCATGGCCATGACCGTGATCATGCGAGTGGCTGCCTGCGAGCAGAGCGGCGCTCGCCAGATTGACGCCCAGTCCGGCGATCGCGATGATCGTCGCTTCGCCGAAAGCCACGGTGACGGGCTGGAGCATCCGTAACATCGACTCCACGCCGATGCCGATCGCGATCACCGCCAGGACCAAGGCAGAGGCAAAGCCGGCAAGCTCACCGACCTTGCCGGTGCCGAAGCTGAAACGACGATCGGACGCATGCCGTCTCGCATAAGCGTAGGCCAGAGCTGCAACGCCCAGCGCGCCGGCATGGGTCGCCATATGGAAACCGTCCGCCAGCAGCGCCATCGAGCCGGTCCAGTAGCCGGCGAATACCTCGGCGACCATCATCACCGCGGTCAGCAGCACGACCCATAAGGTGCGGCGCGCATTCGCATCGTGCGAGGCACCCAGGAAAAAATGGTCGTGCGAGAACCGCTCGATTTCAGGAAGGCTTGCCACGGAACGTCCTATTTGGAGTAACGGCGGATGACCTCCTTGAGCTCTTCGGCTGCCTGCGTGCGCGCCTCTTCCCTCAGACCCGGCGCGGCTACATGCTCGTCGAGGTGCTCGACGATGATTTCGTCCATCAGACCATTGATCGCCCCGCGCACCGCGGCAACGAGCTGCAGAATCTCGCTGCAGCTCGCGTCGCTTTCGAGCGCGCGTTCAACCGCGCCGATCTGCCCGCCGATGCGCCGAACGCGCGCAATCAGTTGCGACGATGATTTGTTGAGATGAGCCATACTATACTCCCCTATGGTATAGCGGTGAGCAGGACAAGGGTCCCGTACTGGCCCTTTCCGAACGGCGTTGACGCGAACGGCGCATGAGAGGGGCTGCGTCGACTCCCAAATATCCAATGCGATTTCCACCTCGGCGCAGTCTGTGGTTGACAGTCAGGGGCTCAAGCGCATTATCGCCGCATGGGGATCGCGATCACCCCATGAGGCGACAGGCTGAAGTATCGCGTCCTGCTTAAAACCCAAGGACGCATCATGCCTGCGCTAAACACGATTCCCGTAGATAAGCTCGTTCGCCTGATCGGTACGCCCAAGGCGCCGACAATCATTGATGTGCGCACCGACGACGACTTCGCGGCGGAGCCACGCTTCATCCCGGGCGCAGTTCGTCGGCCATGGGCGGACGTCGCCGGCTGGGCTGCCGAATATCGGGGCAAATCGATCGTCGTAGCCTGCGCGCAGGGCCACAAGCTGAGCCAGGGCGCCGCTGCCTGGCTGCGCCAGGAAGGCGCCGACGCAGACGCCCTCGACGGAGGCGTCCGCGCGTGGATCGACGCTGGTCATCCCCTCATCCCCGAAGCGGTGCTGCCGGCCCGCAATCCGCAAGGCAGGACCGTCTGGGTCACGCGCGCCCGACCCAAGGTCGATCGTATCGCCTGCCCTTGGCTGATCCGGCGGTTCGTCGATCCCAACGCCATGTTCCTGTTCGTAGCACCCGGCGAGGTGGTCGGCGTCGCCGAACGATTCGGCGGCGCGCCCTTCGATATCGAGGGCGATGGCATCACCTGGAGCCATGATGGCGAGCGCTGTACGTTCGACGTCATGCTCGAGGGTTTCGGCCTCTCCGAGGTGCAGCCGCTTGCCCATCTGGCCCTGATCGTCCGCGGGGCCGACACCGGCCGACCGGAGATCGTGCCGGAGGCAGCAGGGCTCGTGGCGATGTCGCTCGGCCTGTCGCGCATGTATGCCGATGACCTGGAGCAGCTTGAGGCCGGGATGCTCCTTTACGATGCCTTCTATCGCTGGTGCCGCGATGCGACCGGCGAGACTCATGATTGGGTATCCCATCAGCCCAAGGGCGCACGCACGAAGCCGGTGACGGCATGAGCACCGTCCCGATGGAAGTGGGCGCCGCGTCAGCGCCGCGGCCTGCTCCGATCGCGCCAGTCTCGCTTGGCGAGGCTTTCTGGGTCTGGCTCAGGATCGCTGCTCTCTCGTTCGGTGGCCCGGCCGGGCAGATCGCGGTGATGCACCGCATCCTCGTCGACGAGAAGCGCTGGATCGGCGAGCATCGGTTCCTGCACGCCCTCAACTATTGCATGCTGCTGCCCGGCCCCGAAGCGCAGCAGCTCGCCACCTATATCGGCTGGCTAATGCATAAGACACGCGGCGGAATCGTCGCGGGCGCACTGTTCGTCCTGCCCGGCGCGATCTCGATCATGGCCTTGAGCTGGATTTATGCGCTCTACGGACGTGTCGGCATTGTCTCGGCCTTGTTCTTCGGGCTGAAGTGCGCGGTGCTCGCGGTCGTGCTGCAAGCGGTGGTGCGGATCGGCAGCCGGGCGCTCAAGAACACTATCATGCGTGGCTTGGCGGCGGCGGCGTTCATCTTCATTTTCTTCCTCGGCGTGCCCTTCCCGGTCATCGTGCTCGCCGCCGGGCTGATCGGCTATTTCGGCGGCCGCGCTGGCATTTCGGCATTCCAGGTCGGTGGCGGACACGGGGCCACCAAGGGCGCGATCGTCGAGGACGCCGACACCTTGCTCGGCGAGGAACTGCCCGATCATGCCAACCCGACGCTCGGGCAGTCGCTCCGCCAGGCGCTTGTCTGGCTTGTGCTGTGGCTTGCGCCCGTGGCAGCCTTGCTGCTGCTTCTCGGCGGCACCAACGTCTTCACACAGATCGCGACCTTCTTCTCGACCATGGCGGTGGTGACGTTCGGCGGCGCCTATGCAGTGCTGGCTTATGTCGCACAGCAGGCCGTCGAGAACTATCACTGGCTGCAGCCAAGAGAGATGCTCGACGGGCTCGGCATGGCCGAGACCACGCCGGGACCGCTCATCATGGTGCTGCAGTTCGTTGGATTCATGGGCGCCTATCGCCATCCCGGTATGCTGTCGCCGCTGCTCGCGGGGACTTTGGGCGGGCTGCTCGCCACTTGGGTGACGTTCATTCCCTGCTTCCTGTGGATATTCCTCGGTGCGCCGTTCATCGAGCGGATGCGCGGCAACAAGGCGCTGTCGGGCGCGCTGTCGGCAATCACAGCTGCGGTCGTCGGCGTAGTGCTTAACCTCGCCATCTGGTTTGCGATCCACACGATCTTTCGCGCTGTGCTGCCGTTCCACGCCGGGCCGATCCGTTTCGACATGCCGGTAATGGCCAGCATCGACCTGTGGGCGCTCGCCATCTCGGTCGCGGCGATCATCGCCATGTTTCGCCTGAAGATCGGCATCTTCACAACGCTCGGCGGCGCCTCGGCAGCCGGCGTAGCCCTCTATTTCGCCGGCATCCTCGCATGACCGGACAGTCCCACATTTCAACCAACCTTCGACCGGAGAAGACGATGAGCGACCCGATGATCGACCGCCGCAACCTTCTCGCTGCTGGCGCCATGATGACGGTGGGTGCTGCGGCGCTCGCATCGACCGACGCTGTCGCGCAAACACCTGCCGGGGCGGTTGCGCCGGCAGGGCGCGCCTTCGCGCCGCAACCGGTGGCGCTGCCGTTCGATCCAAAGACGATCACCGGCTTGTCCGAGCGGCTGCTCGTCAGTCATCACGACAACAATTATGTCGGCGCAGTGAAGCGGCTCGGTGCCATCACGACCCAGTTCGCCAGTCTCGATGCAGCCAAAGCGCCGGGCTTCACGATCAACGGACTGAAGCGCGAGGAGTTGATCGCCTGGAATTCGATGATCCTGCACGAACTCTATTTCGCCGGGCTCGGTGCGGCTTCGCAGCCTGGCCGACCGCTCGCGCAAGCAATCGAGCGGGATTTCGGGAGCCATGATCGCTGGGGGGCCGAGTTCGCCGGCATGGGCAAGGCGCTGGGCGGCGGTTCCGGCTGGGTGCTGCTGCAATGGAGCCACCGCGACAACCGCCTGACCAACCAATGGGCGGCCGATCACACGGCGACGCTCGCTGGTGCTACGCCAATCCTCGCCCTCGACATGTACGAACATGCCTATGCGATGGATTTCGGGGCAAAGGCTGGGGACTATGTCGATACCTTCATGCGCTCGATTGCGTGGGCCAATGCGGACCGACTGGCCGCAAGACTTGTGACAAGCTGACATGGCCATCTTCAAGCGCCACCGGGCGCCTCGTTTTCGGCGCACCGCCCCGGTCGCCGTATCGGGACTGCTCGCCCTTGCCGGTCCGGCATATGCGCAGCACACCCCGACCTCGACGGCTGTCGAAGGGCTCGATGTCAGCGGATCGATGCGCCTGCGCTACGAGACGGTTGATGGACAGGTTCGCCCGGGGTTCAACCCGAGCGACGAACTCATCGACCTGCGCACGATTGTCACCGCGACCTACAAGGCGGGGCCGTTCCGCATCGGCGGCGAAGTCTATGATAGCCGGTCCTGGCTCGCCAACACGCGCACGCCGATCTCGACCAACGAAGTCAACGCACTCGACCTGGTTCAGGCCTGGGTCGGCGCCGATATCGAGCACCCATTCGGCCCGGGCACATCACTCGGTCTTCGGGCTGGCCGGATGCAAATCGACCTTGGCTCGCGTCGGCTGGTCGCGGCCGATGACTATCGCAACACCACCAACGGCTTCACCGGCCTGCGTGCGGACCTTGGCCTCAAGACCCTCAAGGCGACATTGATCTACGTTCTGCCGCAGCAGCGCCGCCCTGATGACCAGACTGCCATTCTCGATAACAAAATAGGCTTCGATCATGAGGGATTCGACCAGGTGCTTTGGGGCGGCATCGTGTCGCGTCCGAAAACGCTCGGCGCGGCAACGGTCGAACTGGGCTTCTTTCATCTCGGCGAACACGACACGGCCGGTCGTCCGACGCGCGACCGATCGCTCAACACTTTCGACGCGCGCGTGATCCGCGATCCAAAGGCCGGCATCATCGACTATGAGCTTGAGGGCATCTATCAATCAGGCCGGATCAGCACGACCATCGCGGCCGGCGCGCCACGCGTCCCGGTCAGCGCCTGGTTCGTCCACGCCGACTTCGGCTATACATTGCCGGGCGTCTGGAAGCCGCATGTCTCGGCCGAGTTCGATTATGCTTCGGGTGATCGCGCGGGCGGCACGTACACGCGGTTCGACAGCCTGTTCGGGATGCGCCGCGCCGATCTCGGGCCGGTCGGCCTGTACAATGTGGTGGCGCGCACCAATGTCTTGACGCCGGGGCTACGCGTCGAGGCAACGCCGAACAAGCGGCTCGACCTGATGCTCAGCTACCGGCTACTCTGGCTTGCCCAGGCGACCGACAGCTTCTCGGGCACAGGGGTCCGTGACGCATCGGCGCGCGCGGGCAGCTTCGCCGGCCAGCAGCTCGACGCCCGTGTTCGGGCCTGGATCGTCCCGCAAAGGCTGCGGTTTGAAGTGGACGGCGTATGGTTGGCAAAAGGGCGCTTCCTCACCGATGCGCCCAACGCACCGCCAACGGGGGACAGCAAATATCTCTCGCTCAACCTGACCGCCAGCCTGTGAGACAAAGGACGAAAGGGATCGAGCATGCTCGTATGGCGAAAAGCCCTTCAGTTCGTCGGTATCGTATCGGCGCTCTCGCTCGCGCCCGGTTGCAGCGCAGCCCCGCGCATGGTCGCCGCAACCGACCCATCGTCACCGCTGAAACTCGAGCGAGCCATTTCATTGCCCGACGTCGCCGGGCGGATCGACCATCTTGCGCTCGATGTGGCTCATGGCCGGCTATTCGTCGCGGAATATGGCAACGGCACGGTCGATGAAATCGATCTGGCCAGTGGTCGCCGGCTCGGCCGGATCGTCGGACTGCACGAACCGCAGGGTGTCGCCTATCTCGATCGCCTTGACGAGATCGTCGTCGCTTGCGGTGATGGATCCATCCATTTATATACCGCAGCCGATCGCCATGAAGTGGCGAAACTCGACCTCGGCGACGATGCTGACAATGTCCGGATCGACAGTCGCAATGGGCATGTCATTATCGGCTATGGCGGTGGCGGTCTGGCGATCATCGATCCCGCGAAACACGCAATTCTGAGCCGGGTATCGCTCGCCGGCCACCCCGAGGAATTCCGGCTGCGGGCCTCCCGTGCCTGGATCAACATCCCCGATCGTGGAGCGATCGTGGTGGCTGACGTCGATTCAGGCGCTGTCCTTTCGTCATGGCCGACGGGATGCACCGCCTGAACTTTCCGCTGGCGGTCGAACCGTCCGGTCGCGAGGTGGTCGTTGGCTACCGATTACCCGCTGCGCTTCAGCGCCGAGATGCCGTTACGGGAGCCGTCATCGATACGCTGCCCGCCTGCGGCGACGCCGACGATCTCTTCCTCGATGGCGACCGTCAATATCTCGTCTGCGGTGCTGGCCACATCGACGTTTCGATGCACTCACAGCCTGGGGGAACGGGCCTGCGAGTTATTACCGCGCCGGGCGCTCGAACGGGCCTGTTTTCACCTGAGCTCGCGAAGCTGTTCGTGGCGGTGCCTGCCAGAGGCAGGCCTGCGGCGATCTGGGTACTGGATACGGCAATCGCGCGTCATTGAGCGGGACCACAGGTTTCGATGACGTAGTAATTGGCCAAGGATTTCGATGCACCGCGTAGAGAGGGATCAGGCCGACCACCGCCAGCTCTTTGGGTTAGCGCGGCGGTCGGCCTGATCCCTCTCAATGGACGCCGCTAAAAGGGCAATCTGATCCGCAGGACCTAAGAGGTCGCCGCTTTCGATGAGCGCGCGCAGATCCTCCCGCGCTTGGGCGATCGCCTCCTGCCAGGGATCGAACCGCAGCGGCGACGCTATCGCTGGCGCCGCGATCGGCAGGGAGCGGGCAGGCTGGCGTAACCGCGCCAGCTGCTGCTCGACCCACCGCTCCATCTCGTCGGCGACGAGGTCATCCGACTTCCGACACCCATGCGCCCGCGCCTTACTACGCGCTGCGATGCCATAGGCCTGGCTGTCGATCGAGGCGACGCGGCGCGCGAAGGGTTTGAGGAAGGGAATAGCCGCGCCCTTGACGCCGAAGAGATGCAACCGCACCGCCGGCGGCAGGACGCGGTCGAGATGATCCACCACCGCGATGAGACCGGCGTCGCCATGGATGGGTCGTCGGCACATCGATCCGACACCGATGAGGGTATGGCGCTCGACAAGGCCTGCGAGCGCGGTGGCGCAGCGTTCGTAATCTTGCGGCAGGCGGCCCTGGATGACCGACAGGAACGTGCTGGCGATATTCCGATCGACAGCGCGCGCATGGCATTCGATATTGGCCCGGACGGTGCGCGCGGTCCGGTCCAGAACCTCCTCCCGGTCTCGGGCAACCTCTTGCTCCACGCAATAGTCGAGGCTCGCCCACCAGCGAAAGGGATAGGCGGATGCGAGCGCGACATAGTCGTCGATGGTCCAGGGAAAGCCGCCATAGCGAGCCATGGCGCTGAACCCGGCGCTGTCCAGGCAAAGACTGTGGAGACCGGCCGCATGCTTCAGGCCCTGGAGCTTCCAGCCGGCCCATTCACGCCCCTGCCTTGCGTCCACCCAACGGGAGAAGGCATTGGCGGAGACGAGGACCGGCAGGGCAAGGCTGCGCGCGCGGGCGAGCAGCGGGCCGGAGCGAAGATGCGGCAGCCCGACCATCAGCGTGATCGCGCGCGATTGGGACGAGGACGTAACCATGCGACATGTCCTTGGAAACCACCTCATCGGCAAAGCCCATCGACGGCACCGGGCTCGACCTAGTGCCGTACGGGGTGGGCCACGCGCTTCAAGCGCCCAGGCCTTGCGGAAAAGGGACTATTGTCGGCGCTCGCAGGTGAGGCGTTCGCCCTTGCGCCATCGGGCGGGGGGCAGCCAGGTGCCAGCAAAGGCCCCTGCCCTGCGGCCCTGGGCGTCGGCGAAGGCCGCCTCATAGCGCGCGCGGCGGGCGGGATCGCGGCGAAGATACTGCGCTTGCGGGATCGCAAGCCCGGCTCGGAGCAACGTCTCGCCGAGGTCAGCGCCGCGAACGGTCACGGTGGCGACGGGGCGGCCATAGGTTGATGAGGGCGTCAGCGTGATGACCGCCTCGGCATCGCGCAGAGCCCGCGCTGCGAGATCCTGCGCGGCCTTGCCGCACGACCAGCAGCCATTCCGGCGCTCGCACATCTGCCTTGTCTCGAAGGCATCGATCCCGAGCAGGCGGATATCGACGGCGAGCGTATCGCCGTCGAGCGCGCGGCCGCGCGCATGGAAGCTCTGGGCGTCCGACAGGCTGGAGCCCATAAGCAGGGCTGCAAAGACGCTCGCGAGCATGACCTTGCGACCCATCATGATACCATGACCGTCTCGACCTGCTCATAGCGGGCCGGGACCAGGGCCACCCGGTAGGGCTGGAGAAGATCGCCGATGCGCACGACGCTGATTGGCTCACCGCCGGCGGCGAACAGACGTGCAGCGACGCGTTCGGCATTCTGCCGGCTGCACAGGAGGTCGCGCTTGGCCGACCGGGGAAAGGGAAAAGGGAACATGATCAGATCCTTGTCTTCGCAGGAGGGACGGGAGGCAAGAGCGCTCAGGCGAAGAGGGTCTTGTGGACCTTGGTCTCCGGGACGATCGTCCAGGCCTGGTCCATGAAGCGGGTGATCCGGTAGGGCATGCGCGTCTCGGGATCGCGCAGGATGACGCGGCGGCCGATCCGGTCGACGATGAATTCCTCGCCCACATGCCCGTCGGAAAACCGGACCGGCGCGGGCAGCTTGATGCGCGCGCCGGTCTCGATCTTTCTGGAACGGCGGGCGAGCGCCTCGCGGCAGCGACGCCGCCAGTCGAGCGCATGCTCGTTGGTGGTCGGTGTGAGAAGATCGAGGATCGCGGCGGGACAGGCAGCCTCGCAGGGGCCCATATTTTCCGTCATGTCCTTGTAGCCAAAATTTTCGCCGCTCGCGCTGCGCGGGTTCCACAGGACGAGGCAGACGATGGCGACGACCTCGCCGCCGATGCCGTCGCGCGTCACCTGAGCGGCTGCATAATAGACGCGGTTTGCAGGGCAGGACGAGGCGAGCACCTTGAGGCCGCGCGTGCCGCCCTCGGGATGATCGCGCTCATAGGTGAACTGATCGTCGAGATAGGCTTTCGCGGTTGCGTGCCCGCCCATCGAATGGCGGGACATGGTGAGCCAACCCATGAGGGTTCTCCTTGGATGAGAGGGGATTACCAGTCATAGACCGGCAGTTCGGCGATCGGTGCGCAGTCGCGGTCGAACTGCAGCCAGGCCGCGCCGGTCGCTTCGGCGAGGTCGAGGCAGGCCTTGAGCGAGCCGGGCATATGCGCGCGGGCTGGCGACGCGACCCAGATGAACCAGCCACAATCCAGCCATCGGTCCATGAGGATATGCGCCTGCCACAGCTCGGGGTTGAGGCGGGCCGCAAGCGGCGGCGGATAGGCGAGGATGGCGTCCAGTTCCGCCGCGACCTCGGCTGAGAGATGGGCCGTCGACAGGCAGGCCAGGATCTTGGTTTCAAGGGTCATGGCGGCCGCCTCATGCAGCCGCGGCAAGTTCGGGCGGCGGGGCGCTGCCCGCTTGCCCGGCCTCGCCGAACGCCGTCAGATAGGCGAAGGCCTGTTCGGCCTTGGACGCAGCGTGGATGATGGCGGTCTTGTCGGCCTTGAGGATGCCGAGCCAGTGGCCGACATAGCTCGCGTGGCTGTCGTGCAACTCGTTGGAGAGGCCAAGCTCGGCGCAGACCAGCCCGGCGGTGATCTCGGCGACAAGTTCCTCGAATGCGTAGGCTTTGTCGCCGAAGCGTTTGCCGAAGGTGCGCGCGAGCCGGTCGCCATGGCCGGTCCAATGCCCCGTTTCATGGACCCTAACGCTCGCATAATGGTCCATCGAGATGAAGCTCGAGCGCTTGGGCATCTGGATATAGTCGAACGTCGGCGAGTAGAAGGCGCCGTTGCCGCCATGACGGACATCGGCGGGAATTGCCGCGAAGAAGCTGTCGATCGCCGCTTGCCGCAAAGAGGGGGTCAGCGGCGCGGCCGGCACCTCGGGCGGGTAATAATAGCCGGGCAGGCCATCGATCTGGTCGGCGTTGAAGACGATGTAATGGCGCAGGAAGCGGATGCTGCGTTCCACGGCCTCACCGCTCGCGGCGTCCGTCTCGGTCTTCTTGAACGAGGAATAATAGACCGACAGGGCGCCCTGCTCGCCGCGCCGGACCTGCGCGCCGAGCTCGCTCGCCTGCCGGTAGGTCATCCAGTAGCGCGACCGGTAGCCGTGCATGTCGCCGAGCGCCCAAAGCAGGAGATTGTTGATCCCCGTATAGGGCGTGCCGCAATGTCGGAGCGGCCGGCCGCCGCTGCCACTCGTGCGCCAGGGCCGGGTCCAGGGCGGTACGCCCTTTTCAAGGCGATCGATGATGATGGCGCTGATTTCGGCCGCGGCATCCCGGCCGGTTCGTGCAGGCTTGGACATGGTGAAAAACTCCTCACAGACGAGACGACCACCGGCGCGAGGACACGCCGGTGGTCGCTTGCGGACAGGATTTGAGGCTCAGGCCTCGGCGGCCGCGAGTTCGTCTTCGTCGGCCTCGGCCGGCGCGGAGGCCGTCGGCGCGGCGGTCACCGCGTCACCGTCGTCCGTCTCGCTGTCATCAGCCTCGTCGCTTTCGGTCACGTCCAGGTCGCCAAGCGCATCGAGGGGCTCCTCGGCCCGTTCCGCCACGCGATCCAGGAAGCGCATGGCATTGGGGACCCAGGCGAGCGCCGCCTCCTTGACGTCGGGCTCGACGATCGACTCCCCGGCAAAGAGCTTTTCGCAGCTCGCGGCGATCTCGCCCTTCTTGAGTGTGGCATGGCGCGCGGTGAGCGAGCCCCCGCCGACATCGTTGAGCAGGGTGAGGATCGTGCCCTTGTTGACCCGGTCGAAGAAATTCTCCGCGGTGGGTCGCCACCAGGCGGCGACATCGATCTCGAGGATCGAGGCGAGGCGGTTCTGCAGCGGGATCTGTTCCGCCTTGAAACCGCCCTTGGCCTCGAGCGAGACGGCGACGATGTAGGCGAGCCAGGCTGCCTTGGCGTCGTCTCCGAGCGCGCGGAAGGTCTCGAACCGCTCCACGATATCGGCTGGTTCCGTCCAGCCCGCGTCGAGCCCGTCATGGGCCTCGGCGAGATACTGCCGCGCCCGGGTCACCGGCATATCACCCGAGATCGGGTCTTGCGGTGCTCCGGCCCGCAGCGTCGAGCCATAGTGGACGCTGTGGTAGCCGGTATGACGCGTGGACTGGCTGCGCGCGTCGATCATCGTGAAGAGGGCATAGTCGAGCGCGAGCGCGGGTTCGGCGAGGAGCGAGGCCGCCAGAATGTCACGGCGCTGCATGGCCAGTTCGTCGTAGAGCCGGGCGCTGAGCGGCTTGCCGCCCGGACCCACGGCTTCCTCGGGCAGGCTGGGCGCCTCCTTGTCGGCCCCGCCGATGCGGAAACCGCCTGCCAGGCGCTCGCCCTCTTCGCCGCCCTCGCCGTCGTCCTCCTCACCCTCGCCCTGCGCCTCGTCATCGATGCGCTGGATGGGCTGTTCGCTGAAGAACTGCGTGTCGAGGCGCATTTCGCCCTGCGGGGTCAGGAGGAGGAACGCGCCGACATGCGGCTTGAGCTCGTCGGGCAGCACCGGCAGCCGGTTCTCGATGGCTTCGGCCTCGGCCATCAGCGCGTCGTCCTCGCTGTCGAGTGCCTTGAACTGATACTCGTCGAGCGCCTCGTCCTGCATCAGCTCTTCGAGCTCGCTGCGCCGCGCCTCGATCGCTTCCAGGCGCGCCGCCTGCTCGTCGGTCAGTTCGGGCGGATCGAGCATGACGCGGTAGAGATCCTGCGCGTGGTTATAGGCATAGCTGCTTGCGATCGGCCGGATCCAAGCGAGCCCGGATTCCTCGCCGATGCGCTTGGCCTCGGCTTCCATCATCTCGGCAGCGACGCCCTTGGCGATCTCGGGATCGATCCAGCGGTCGCCGCCCTCGCTGAAGAGGTCGCGATCGACCCGGCCGCCGGCGGCCGCATAGCGGTCCTCGCCGATCAGAAGCGCGATCGGTTCGTTGGATTTAAGGGCGTCGTTGGCGATGACGCGGCGGATGGAATCGGCGTTGACGTAGCTGTTCTGGCCGTAGGTGCTCCAGACATCGAGCTGCTTGTCGTGGCTTTCCGTCGAGGCATAGGCCTTGGCGATGTCGAGCGTAATCGCGCCCGAGGCCAGCGCGTCGAAGATCGGCTCGGCCAGCGAGGCCAGGCGCAGGCGGCCTTCGACGAAGCGGCGGGTCTTGCCGAAGCGTTTGGCGACCCCGTCGATGTCGGCGCCCTTGCCGATGAAATGCTCATAGGCGCGGCATTCTTCGGCGGGGGTGAGCGGCAGCTGGTGATAGGTGGCGGCGAAGGACGTTTCGCTCAGATGTGCGATGTCGCCCGTGATGACGCGCACCGGCACATCATAGTCGGCCGCGACGATCGAACCCGCCTCGACCAGGCGCATCAGTGCGCGCCAGCGCCGTCCCCCGTCGAGCACTTCGAACGTGCCCTTGGGCTTGGCCGGGGTCACCAGCATGTTCTGCAGGATGCCGCGGGCCTCGACGTCGGGGGTGAGTTCGTCGAGACGCAGCCGGTCTTCCGAAACCTTGCGCACATTGATCGGCGAGAGGCGGAGCTTGTTGAGTTTGACGCTGTCGATCACTGGAAGTCTCCTTGATGCCCGGACCATCCCGGGACACCCTTCCGACCCCCCTTCTCTTTGCAGCGGCCCCGCCGCTGGCCGTTTCGGGCGCCTGGGCTGTCCGACCGGGGGCTGCGGCCTGCGGGTGCGACAGCGATCGCCTAGGCACGCGGAACGGGGCGCCGACACCTGCCAACGACGCTGGGAACCCGGTCAAAAAAAGGAACCGGTTGGCCGCTCCCGGCCCCTCTGTTAGGGCGGGGCTGCGCTGCGCAAAGGGCAGCGCCGGACCTCGCAAGTCCGTGAACACAAGCAACTCGAAAACCATCGGTTTCCGGGCTGCCGTCGCGCATGTCCAGACCTTCGGGTTAAAGGTGACGGCGCATGTGTGTTCACATGTTGCGAGGTCCGGCGGCTCCCGCGTCCAGTGCGCGGGAGTTCGGACGACAGGCCAATCGCCCCCTCTCCCACGGTTTAATCGGGAGCTCGAGGATATGGGCATGGCAGAGACGAACAGCCGCGGCATCGCGATAGGCCTCATGCGGCAGGCGATGGTGTTTCTGGAAAAGGCCGAGGACTGGGATACGGCGGCGCGGCTGCAACATGCGCTCGATGTGGCGCTCGCGGCGCGGCCCCTCCAGCCCGGCGAAGAGCTCGATCCGCAAAGCGCCGCGCTCATCGCGGGTATTCCGCTCAGCAGCGATTAGGCCATTCGCCGGGCCTCGAGGGATTGGAAACCCTCCACCTCTTCCCTAGGAGGATCGCGGGAATTGGCGGGGCATCGCGTTGAGAAGAAACCGGATCATTTCTCCTCCACGGGAGGATCTCGACCGACTGCGCCAGCCCTTGACGCCCGGCGAGCGCGTAGTCCTCGAGTTTTTCGACGCGCATCTCGACCCGGAATGGGAGATTTATTGCCAGCCGCATCTCAACGGCCTGCGCCCCGACTTCGTTTTATTAAACCCCTCGGTGGGAATCGCCGTCTTCGAGGTAAAGGACTGGAACCTCGATGCGATGCACTATTTCGTGCCCGCCGGCGGCCGGGACCTGCACGGGCGCAAGGACGGAAAGAGCTTTTCCCTTGCGGCGCAGAACCCCGTCACCAAGGTCAATCATTACCGAGATGCGGTCTACAAGCTCTACTGCCCTCGCCTGAAGCAGAATGCCGGCTTTGCCGCAGTGACGGCTGGCGTGATTTTCCCCTTCGCCGACAGCCGGCGCGTGCGCGACCTCTTCGCCGGCTTCCTGACGCGCGATGAGAATGATCCTCTGGCGCGCTATCAACCGGTCAGCGGTCGGGTGGAGCTCGCCGCCGGCCGGATCGATTTGATCATGCCGGAATCGCAGCGCCGGCACTCGATGCTCATGCGCGAGGACATCGCGGCCGATCTGCGTGGATGGCTGGTGGAACCTGATTTCTCGGTCACGCAGCGCCAACCGCTGGAGATGGACGCAAACCAGCGGCAGCTAGCCGAGACCCGAACCACGAGCGGCTATCGCCGGATCAAGGGGCCCGCCGGGTCCGGCAAGTCGCTCGTCCTCGCAGCGCGGGCCGCGCGCCTTGCCGATGAGGGAAAGTCGGTGCTGGTCGCGACCTTCAACATCACCCTCTGGCACTATCTGCGCGATCTCGTCGTGCGCGCGCTCAAGGTGCGCGGGGGCCACCGCAATGTCGTGTTCGTCAACTTCCACAGCTGGTGCAAGCAGGTCTGCATGGAGGTGGGATGGAGCGAGGCCTATGACGAGCTGTGGAAGAGCGGAGACGGCGCATCGGTGATGGAAGCTGCCCTTCCCAGCCTTGTCGCTTCGGCCGCGGCCGAGGAGGACAGCCCGCGCTACGACGCGATCCTGGTCGATGAAGGGCAGGACTATCGCCCACTCTGGTGGAATACGCTGCGACGGTTTCTGCAGCCTGGCGGGGAGATGATCCTGGCGGCAGATGCCACGCAGGATGTCTATGGGACGGCCCAGGCCTGGACCAACGAGGCAATGGCGGGCGCGGGGTTTCGTGGCGCCTGGGCGCAGCTCGACGTCAGCTATCGCCTGCCGCCCGCCACCCTGCCGCTGATCCAGAGCTTCGTGACCAGCTTTCTGCCGGAAGAGGGCGTTGAGCTGCCCAGTCCGCCACAAGCATCGCTCGATCTGTTCCCAGTGTCACTGCGCTGGGTGCAGTGCACGTCGCAGCACAGAATCGAGACCTGCGTCACAGAGATCGTCGGAATGATGCGGCGGACGGGGAAGGCCCTGGCCAATGCCGATATCACCTTCCTTGCCGCCGACGCCTCGGTAGGCGCGATGGTCGTCTCTGCGCTCGCCGACCGCGACATTGCCAGCGTCGCCACCTTCGCGCCCGACATGCAGGAGCGCCGGCGCGAAAAGATGGCCTTCTACATGGGCGACGCTCGCGTGAAGGCCACGACCCTACACAGCTTCAAGGGCTGGGAATCGCCGCTCCTGGTGATCTATGTGGACGAGAATGCGGGCGAGCGGTCGCTCGCACTGGTCTATGCAGGTCTCACCCGCCTCAAGCGCCAGCAGGCGGGAAGCGCCATGACGGTGATCTGCTCGTCCGCGCTGCTGCGCGACTATGGCAGCACATGGCCGGATTTTATCGAGACAGGGCCACTCGCGACGCTTTGATCGGACGGACGGCCACATCATCCGGTAGCGGACGGCGGGGCTTATGCTATCCTAGGCCCATGGCACCAGCACGAGTGGATGCGATGGAAGCGATGCATGACAAGAGGGCGCTTGCGGTCGGCCTGATCCGCAAGGCAGTTCAGTTGCTCGAACAGGCGGGCGACAAGGCTGGCGCGGCAACGACCCAAGCGGCGCTCGCGGCCATGCTGCTGACCCAGCCCCTGGCGGGATTGGAAATCGAGCCGGATGCCGCGAGCCTGATCGTGGCTATGCCGCTCGGGCCTCTGGCCTGAGCAGCCTGCCGAGGATGTCGGCAGCGCCCTCCACCGGCACGAACACGCGCGTGCGGTAGCTGATGATCTCGGTGAAGCAGCCGAGCGATTTGAGATAGGCAAGCTGCGCGGGCGGCGCGCCCACCAGTTCGATGCGGGGCAGACCGTTCACCACGGCGCGCTTGATCGCCATCGGGAACGGCTGCGTCAGTTCGACGCTGCGACCGCCGAGCGCGGACTTGACGATATCGCCGGGCGGCAGGTTCTCGGCGCGATCGAGGCCGAGTTTGGTGTAGAGTTGCACGACATGATCGTCGAAGACGATGCGGCCGAGCCAGGACTGGCCGCTCTGGTCGGCGATGCGGTTGACGACGAGATGATCGCTCGGCAGCGCCGACCAGATCGGCAGCAGGAGCCCGGTCGCGAGCCGGATCGTCTCGGTATCGACCTGGGCCGCCGCCGCTTCGGCCTCGGCGGCCCAGAGTGCGCGGAAAGCCTCCTCGTCGATCGGTGACCAGGCGGTTTCGGCGAAATCGGCAAGGCGCATATAGTCGTTGCGGATCGGGCGCATGAGTTCGATGCGAGGGATAGGCGTGCCGTCCTTCTCTTCCATATGGGCGCGGGCCTTCACTTGCAGTGCGACCAGGCCGGACTTGGCATTGCGCAGGAAGGCGTGGCGGGGATCACTTTCGGCGATGCGCAGGATGCGCTCGAGCGAGACAGGCGTCTTGCGGCGCGCCACCTCGATGGTGAGGAGGTGGGAGGTCGCGCCGCTGACCGGATCGGTGCGCAGGATCGTGTCGTCGATGATCGTCGCGGTATCGACGAGCATGGTCTCCACGCCGACGTCGAGCCGCCCCGCTTCGCGCGCGGCCTGTACCCGGGTTTCGACGAGGGCGAGAAACTCCTCGAAGATCCGGTTCTGCAGCCCGATCGGGAGCGCAAGCAACCGGTTGAGCCAGCGCTGGATCGGCGGCAGCTCGTCCTTCAGCACGCCGTCCTTGTCGGTGAGCTCGAGGCCGGTGCGCTCCTCGAACTCGGCGAGCGTGGTGCTCTTGAGCTTGCCCAGGTGCAGGAGGTGGAACCAGCTCGTCAGCGCCGCGCAGGCGTAGCTGCTTTCCAGATTGTCGGCGGGGTCGAAGAGATTCTGTCCTCCGGTCTGGCGTTGCCCCCGGGTCAGCGCGCCCAACGTGTCCAGGCGCCGAGCGATGGTGCTGGTGAAGCGCAGCTCGCCCTTGCAGTCGGTGGTTACCGGCCGGAACAGGGGCGTGCAGGCCTGATGCGTGCGATGGGTGCGCCCCAGACCCTGGATCGCCCGGTCGGCCCGCCAGCCGGGTTCGAGCAGGAGATGGGCCCGCTGCTCCTGGTTCACCGCATCGAGGCTCGCATGATAGGAGCGGCCAGTCCCGCCCGCGTCGCTGAAGATGAGGATGCGCTTGAGGCCGCCCATGAAGGCGGCGGCCTCGGCCTGGCTGGTTCGGGTCGAGCGGGTCTCGAGCTTCTGGCGCCCGTCGCTCGCCTGGATCAGCCGCTTTGTGCGTCCCGTGATCTCGGCGACATTGTCATGGCCGAAATGATTGAGCAGCCCGTCGAGCGCGGAGGTAATCGGCGGCAGCGCGCAAAGCTGCTCGATGAGATTGGCGCGCGCCGCGAGCGCCTGCGGATTATAGACCGGATTGCCGTTCTCGTCGTCCATCGGCACCGAGCGCTCGGCGCCGGTGTCGTCGGTGAAGACGCGCATTTGCCGGGTCGGAAAGGCGCGTTCGAGATAGTCGATGACATATTCTTTGCAGTCGCAGTTTATGTCGAGCGTGGCGGCAGGAGGCGCAGGTTTCCTTCGGTTTTCCATGATTTCACTCCAGATAATTACGGTTCCCTCGACCTCAACAAGTCGAAGGAACCAACATGCGATCAAGATCATCATTGCCGTTTCGAGCGGCCCCGCTCCGGGTCGACGACCCGCCCAGTCACGACGCTCTACTCACCGCATTCCTCTCCTCTCTGTCGCTCGACGAGAGGTCAGGCAGTGCGGTTCTGTTTGGCGCTGCGGCCCGTCATTTCCTGCATTGGATGGAACTGCACGGGATCGCGATCCGCACGATCGACGATCGGACCGTTCGGCGGTTCGAGAAGCATCGGTGCCGTTGCCACCGGTATTCGGCGCAGCAGCCAGTTTATAAGGCGGACATTGCAGCGCGGGTCAGGCGCTTCGTCCGCTTCCTGGAAGATCAAGGCTACGTCGATGTCGACGACGGGATGGACGATCTGCCACGGTACCTCGCCGACTATTTCGATGGGATCGATCGCTTGCAACTCGCGCAAGGACCGGCCCAGTCCTATCGATCCGAGGCCGAGCATTTCGCGGCCTGGCTTCGCATTGTGCGGCGGCGGTGGGCCGATATCGACGACACGATCATCGACCAGTACGGCGCGCATGTTTGTCGCTGTCCGGTCTGGCGCAAGCGAGGCAAGCTCGTTGCATCAGGTGCGAAGCGTCGACGGCGGTGCGCTCGGCACTTCGTCGAGTTTCTGCGGCGGCAGGGTGCCATCCCACCAGTCGAACCGGTGGCGGATGCTGACCCGCACATGGCGGCTTACCTTGCCTGGCTTCGGCAACATCGCGGCGCCACCGAAGAGACGATCCGCCGCTACCGGGCCGACATTCGTCGGCTCATGCCCATGCTGGGCGAGCCTTCGCAATGGGATGCGGCGGCGCTCAGGCGGGCGTTTGAACGACGAAGCAAGGAGACGCCGGGATCCGTCTCGCTGATCGTCACGATCATGCGGAGCTACATCCGCTTTTTGATTGGGCAAGGCGAGTGTCGACCGGCACTGTTGCACGCGATCCCTTCGGTCCAGCGATACCGCCTGTCGACGCTGCCCCGCCACGTCGACCCGGCAACGGTCGAGCAGATCATCGACGCCTGTCCGACAGGCCGCCCAGTGGAAGTTCGGGACAAGGCCATCATTCTTCTGCTCGCCAGGCTCGGCCTGCGTGCCGGCGATATTCAGGATATGCACCTCGAAGACATCGACTGGCGGTCCGGTCATCTGACGGTCAAGGGCAAGACCAGACGGCCAGACCGGCTGCCGTTACCCCAGGATGTTGGCGACGCGATCCTGGACTACATTGCCACGGCCCGTCCCAAGGCCGCCGATCCGCACTTGTTCGTACGCGCGCAAGCCCCGTTCCGGCCATTCCGTTCGTCCGCCGAGATTGCCGGCATAGTTGCGCGCACGCGTGAACGCGGCGGGATCCAGGGCGTGCCGACCGGATCGCACATCTTCCGGCATTCGCTTGCCACCAACTTGCTGCGCGCAGGCGCGGGGCTGGAGTCCGTCGGGACCATCCTGCGCCACAGCTCACCCGAGACCACCGCCATCTACGCCAAGGTCGATCTGCCGATGCTCATGAAGATCGCCCAGCCATGGCCAGGAGAACCGTCATGCTGAACACGCACATTTCCCGCTACGTTGCACTGCACCGCAGTCTTGGCCGGAAGTATGACGAACAGGATCGGCTGCTCCGCCTCTATGCAGCCTACGCAGGGCATTTCGGTGACCAACACACCCAGGTCCAGCGCATCTACGACTGGTGCCACACGGCGAGCTCGCAATATGTGGCACAGACCCGCTTCGACACCGTTCGCAACTTCAGCCTTTTCGCCCATGCCGAGGAACCCGCCCACGAAGTGCCTCCTGCTGGCGTCTTCGGCCGGGGTAAGCGTCCACGCCCGACCCCGTATATCATCGAGCCCGAACAGATCCGCGCCATCATGGCCGCGGCGCTGGACCTGCCGCCCAAAGGCACAATCAGCCCCCACACCTACCATTGCCTGTTCGGATTGCTGGCAGCGACTGGCCTGAGGATTTCCGAAGCCCTCGCGCTACAGTGTGACGATCTGGGCGAAGACGGGTTGATCATTCGCAATGGCAAGTTCGGCAAGCAGCGCCTCGTCGCGTTGCAACCGTCGACCCGGCAGGCGCTCGAAGCATATCTCGCGACCCGAGCGAGGCTCGGCGCCACGGGCAATGACCTGTTCGTCACCATCCGAGGACGGGCACCCCACAAGGTTCGCGCCCACATCGTGTTCGTCCGGTTGGCACGACAGCTTGGATACCGCGGACCGACCGGAACAGCGGGTATGCGGATGCACGATTTGCGCCATACCTTCGCCGTGCGCTCGCTGGAGTCCTGTCCGCCGGACAGGGAGGCCGTGGCACATCACATGGCCGGCCTCAGCGTCTATCTGGGACACGCGTCGGTCGCCAACACCTACTGGTATGTCGAGGCCACCCCGGTGTTGCTGCGCGACATCGCGGTCGCCAGCGAACACCTTTACCTGGGAGAAGCGGCATGACGGCACTCGCCCCTTATCTCTCGGCGTACCTGCGCGAACATCTTCCGCGCGACCGCGCCGTCAGCCCGCACACGGTGAAGACCTACGCCAACTGCTTCGTGCTGCTGGTCCGGTTCGCTGCCGACCGGTTGAAGCGTCGGCCAACCGATCTTGAGGTCGAGGATCTCGGCACGGACCTCATCCTGGCCTTCCTCCACCATGTTGAGAACGGACGCGGCAGCTGCGTGAGGACCCGCAATGGCCGATTGGCAGCGATCCGATCATTCTTCCGGTACATCGAGTATCGCGTGCCTGCCTGTCTCGATCAGGCCCTGCGCATTCGTGCGATTCCAACCAAGAAGACCGACAAGGCACTGATCGACTACCTCGACCGGGCAGAGATCAAGGCTTTGCTTGATGCACCTGATCCCCGGACCCGCCTCGGCACTCGTGACCGCGCTATGTTGCACCTGGCCTATGCTGGCGGGCTCAGGGTGTCGGAACTCGTATCGCTGCAACAGCGCGATTTCCCGGACCGTTCGCTGTCCACCATGCACATCATGGGAAAGGGCCGCCGCGAACGGGTCTTGCCGCTCTGGAAAGAGACCCAGATCGCATTGCGCGCATGGCTTGCGATCCGCCCCGAAGCGCAGGTTTCCGAGATATTTCTCAACGCGAACGGGCAGCCCATGACGCGTGACGGGTTCGCATTCCGACTGGCCGAACACGTTAAGATTGCCGGAATCAAGCAGCCTTCGATCCTCGGAAAACGGGTCACGCCGCACGTGCTGCGCCATTCCTGCGCCATGCACACGTTGGCGGCGACAGGTGACATTCGCAAAGTCGCGCTGTGGCTCGGCCACGCCAGCATCCAAAGTACCGAGGCCTATCTGCGCGCCGATCCCGAGGAGAAGCTGCAGATTCTCGCGGCCCACGGCGCCCCCGCCATCATGCCCGGACGCTTCAAGCCGCCATCCGACGCTCTGATCACCATGCTTACCGACGTTCGAAGACTGGCCTGACCCGTCCCCAGACATTCCCCTGATCCTCATATATTATCTGGAGTGAAATCATGGAAAACCGAAGGAAACCTGCGCCTCCTGCCGCCACGCTCGACATAAACTGCGACTGCAAAGAATACATATAATGTTGAGCTCAACATTAGATCGCTTCGCGCGGGCTCAGGTCGATATCGAGTTCGGCGCGCTCATCCGGGGCGAGTTGGCCCAGGCGGCGGTCGAGGATGGACTCGGCCGTGGTGACAAGCTGCATGACCACCGACTTGCCTTCGGCGAGATGCTGCTCGGCGGCCGCGATCACGGTCGGCAATTTCATCGACAGGAGCACCTGTCCGAAGAAGCGCTGCTTGGTCGACTCGAAGCGCGAGCGCGCCGAGGCCTTGGCGCCGCTGTTGAGCGTATTGCCTTCGAGGCCGTCAACGACGCCGGTCAGCTCGAGGGCGGCCTCCATGTTGCGATGGATGATCGCTTATCACGAGGTCGCGATAATGTGAAGGAACGCGGCAGCGACGTGGATTCTCCTAATGCGGGGCGATGTTGCTGCGCATTATTTTGATTGCGAACCTCGGCGGTCTCTGGACCAGCTGAGGATAAAAGCATGTTGAAATTGCACGACGAGTTGATCGCCGAACTCTCGAATTTGCTCACGACGCAGAATTATAACCCGGTGGTCGTAGCGAACCATCGCCTGTACGCCCGCGCGTTTCTCGATTATCTGGCCGAGTGCGGCGTGCAGGTGGAAACTGTGACGCTGGCGCAGGTCGATCAGTATCTTGCCTATGCAGTTCAGGATTTCGAAGCCCAGTACGGGCGGCCTCCCTGTGCGCGCTGGCAGATGTTGCCCCGCACATCGATCAACAAACTGCTCCGGCTTGCCCAAGGCAAATGGCCGCCCGAGCCAGAGATGACCGAACCGGAAACCGCGTATCGGCAGGCGATCTGCTGCGAATACGAGGCATGGCTGCGCGACGAGCGCGGTCTGGCAAGCGCTTCCATCTCGGCGCTTCTGTGGGAGGCACGGAACTTCCTGCGATGGCAGTTCGAACGGGGCGGGGCGGCCAGCCTCGACACCTTGAGCATCGGGGAGGTCGATCTCTACATGGACATGCGCGCCCCTGGATTACGGCGCAAATCATTGGCCGATGTCGCTGAGCGGCTCCGGTCGGTGGTGCGGTATCTGCATCGGACGAGGCGCATCCCGATGGATCTCACGCCGCACATCATCGGCCCCATGCTCTACGCCTATGAAGACGTGCCCTCGACGCTGGACAGGCGCCAAATCGCCGCGGTGCTGGCGGCGACGAAGAAGGATGGATCGCCGCGGGGACTGCGCGATTTTGCGGTACTTCAACTGCTTGCCACATATGGGTTGCGCGAAGGTGAGATCTGTCGCCTTCGGCTTGAAGACGTGAACTGGCGCGGAGAAGCCCTGCGTATCCGTCACACCAAGACCAATGCGTACTCCTACTTGCCGCTATTGGCGCCCGTTGGTGAGGCGCTCCTCGACTATCTGCGTAATGGGCGCCCCCAGGTTGAGGGGCGGGAAATCTTCATCCGGTCCTGCGCGCCCTATATCGCAATGACAAACCTGTATGGCATGATCCGCGGGCGGTTGTCAGCCGCTGGCGTCGAGCCGCCGGGAAAGCGAGGAGCGCATGTCTTTCGCCACGCGCGGGCGGTCGAAATGCTGCGGGCGTCGGTCCCGCAAAAGATCATCGGCGACGTGCTCGGACATCGATCCACCGAATCCACCAACGCCTATCTCAAGCTGGCGACAGATGATCTCCGAGCCGTGGCGCTCGACGTGCCCGGATCGGAGGTGCTGCCATGAGCGCCTGGCACGATCCCGATCGCACGGTCATCGACGCCTTCCTGGAAAAATCGCAGTTCCGGCAGGGAAGCAGGCCGACTTATCGCTGGTTCCTTCGCAGCTTCGAGAATGTAGCCCAGCGTCATCCGGCGGTCGACCGGCAGATGCTCGAAGTCTGGCTGAAGGAAATGGAAAAACGTTGGCGAATGCCGACGCTGCTCAACCAGGTCTGCATTGTCGATCGCTTCCTCGACCACCTCGTCGAAATCGGGCTGATCGCAGATAATCCCGTTGCCGTGCTTCGCCGTCAATACAACGTCAAACAAAGCAAGCCGATCTGGCGAGCGCTGGCTTCCGCAAATCCCGACGGAGCCTTGGCCGCATTGCGACGCCCCGCGCCCTTCGGCAGCTCGCTGGGGGACTTCATGCGTGAGCATGTCGCGTTGATGCGGAGCCGGGGGTATCAGTATGAGACTCAGGCTCACTGGTTATTGCGGTTCGATCGGTTCCTCCAGGCGACCCCGGAACTGACAGGGGCATCGCTTGAGACGATGCTGGCGCGCTGGGCAACTGCCAAGCTGACCCGCAATCACGCGGCTGAATGCCAGAAGCTCGGGCGCCTCCTGACTAAGGCGCGGTATCGCCTTGATCCCAGCATCCCACCGAAACGCTTCAACGCCCGTCCCGAGCGGGAAGTGGCACGAGAGCATCGACGACCGCACATCTTCAGCCCGGCCGACGTTCGGCAGATGCTCGACGTTGCCCGCTCCTATCCGTCGCCGGACGCGCCGCTGCGGCCGATGGTTCTCTACACCATGGTGGTTCTGGCCTATTGTGCCGGACTGCGCCGTAGTGAACTCGCCGGGCTCGATCTGGGTGACGTCGATCTTCAATCAGACACGATCACAGTGCGGGAAACGAAGTTCTACAAGACCAGGATATTGCCGCTAACCGGCAGCGTCATGGCCGAATTACGGGCCTATATCGATGCAAGGCGGCGCGCTGGCGCCCCACAGGATCCTCGGTCCGGGCTCTTCTGGCACGAGCACTTCAATGATCGCTATACCCCGGTGACGGTCTCAACGATGATCACCAACGTCATGCGCCGTGCCGGGTTCAAGGCCCCGACCGGGCGGACAGGGCCGCGTGTTCATGACCTGCGCCACTCGATGGTCGTGAACCGGATCCTTCAATGGTATCGATCCGGCGTCAATCCGCAGGACAAACTGCGCTTCCTCTCCACCTACATGGGCCACCGGGACATCAACTCCACGCTGGTCTACATCACCGTCACGCAGGACCTGCTGCAGGAAGCAAGCGAGCGGTTCCGGACCGTCGGCGCCCGATGCCTCACGATGGAGGCGCGGTCATGACGAAGGGCAATCTCTTCCCCGCATTGTTGCGGGCGTTCTTTCAGGAATGGTTGGCTGAGCAACGCAGTGCATCTGTCCATACGATCCGGTCTTACCGCGACACCTGGCGGTTGTTGCTTCGGTTCATCGCGGAGCGAAAGGGCGGCGGGGTCGCGCGGATCATGCTGGCCGACGTCTCGGCCGGAGAGGTTCGCGCGTTCCTCCACCACACCGAGCATGGGCGCAGGGGCACGATCGGTACACGCAACTGCCGGCTCGCCGCGATCCGCAGCTTCTTCAGCTTCGTGGCTGACAAGGATCCCGAATACATCGCGCAATGCGCCGAGATCCTGACCGTCCCGCTCAAGCGGGAGCCTACCGTTGCACCCTGCTATCTCGAGCCGGAGGAGGTCGAAGCGATCCTTGCTCAGCCCGACCGGTCGACAATCGAGGGAATGCGCGACCACGTGCTACTCTCGTTCCTATATAACAGCGGCGCGCGCATCCAGGAGGCCCTCGACCTCTGTCCCGAGGCGATCCGGTTCGACGCACCGAACTTCGTGCGTCTTTACGGCAAGGGTCGCAAGGAACGTATCTGTCCACTCTGGCCGGAAACCGTGACGTTGCTCAGGAAGTTGTTGGAACGTCACCCGCGCGCGCCAGATCAGCGGATCTTCGTCAATCGATATGGTGAGCCGCTGGGCGCCTCGGGAGTGCGGTTCAAACTCGCCTCCTATGTAGGAAAGGCGTCAGAAACCGTGCCGTCGCTTCGGTCCAAAAATGTGACGCCGCACAGCTTCCGGCACGCGACTGCCGTTCACCTTGTCGCTGCCGGGGTCGACATCACCGTCATCCGCAGTTGGCTGGGACACGTCAGCCTCGATACAACCAACCACTACGCACAGGCCAATCTGGAGACCAAACGAAAGGCGCTCGAGCAGGTAGGGGCGCCGGCGGCGAGCAACGTGCCACCTTCGTGGAAACGAGAAGCCAGCCTGATGGAGTGGCTCGATGCCTTGTGAAATAATGTGAAGGACGTGGCGAAATGCTCAGCAGCTTTGCGGGCCTTCGCCACGTTCCTGCGCATTATCGCGACCTCGCGATAAGGCATCTTATGCGCAGCTGCGCATAAGATTGCCCAGGCATCGGCATAGATGTCGTAGATCTCGATCTGCGCCGGGGTCAGCTCGTGCTTCAATATGTCATATTCGACCCCGGCAAAGCTCAGGGCGCGGGCGAGATAAAGGCCGCTGGCCTTGAGATCGCGGGCGACCAGTTCCATCGCGGCAATGCCGCCCTGCCGGATCGAGGAGATGAACTGCTCGCGATCGGGGAAGGAGGTTTCCGGGCCCCAGAGCCCGAGCCGGACCGCATAGGCAAGATTGTTGATGTCCGAGGCGCCCGTGGCCGAAGCGTAGCCGACGCGCGCACCGGGCAGATGGTTCTGGAGGAGCACGCCGCAGATGCCCTGCTGCGAGCCGGCTTTGGCGCCAAGAGCCCCCTCCCCGCCGGCGACGCCGCCCATCTCGTGCGCTTCGTCGAAGAAGATGACGCCCTCGAAATCCTCGCCCGCCCAGTCGAGGATCTGCTTGAGCCGGCTATGATCGCCGCGCGCCGAGCGCAGGGTCGGATAGGTGACAAACAGGACGCCCTGCTCGAGCGTGATGGGCTCGTCGATCTTCCAGTTGCCGACCGGCTGGACATCGGCCGAGACGCCGCCGAGCGCGGTCCAGTCGCGCCGCGCATCTTCGAGCAGCGGCTCGTTCTTGGTGACCCAGATGTTGCGCCGCTGGCCCTGCAGCCAGTTGTCGAGGATGCAGGCGGCGACCTGCCGGCCCTTGCCGGCCCCGGTGCCGTCGCCCAGGAAAAAGCCCTTGCGATAGGTCCGCCCGTCCTCGGCGAGGACGAGCCCGGCGCCCTCCTTGTCCGGCTTGAAGCGGCCCGGGAGGGTCTGCGACCAGGCATGGCCTGCATAGACGACCGTTTCGAGCTGGGAGGCGGAGAGCAGGCGTTCTGACACAGTGCGCTCGGGCAGTCGGGGCACATAGTGTGGGATAGGAGCGGCGATCGATCCCATCGCGACGGATTCGACGAGTGCGGTCGGGTGCTCGCCCGCTTTGTCGAATACGATGCGGCTCGGCCGATAGGGCAGATAGACACCGGTCTGCTCCAGCAGCGGTGCCGGGGCTTCGAGGCGCTCATAATCGACCGGGAGAACGTCGTTGCGCGCCGGTGCGAAATAGGCGCGCGGCTTGACCGAAGCGCTCTTGACCGCGCGGAAGAGCGAGATGCCTTTGGCGGGCACCGGTGCCGCGCGGACGGGTGCTGTAATGACAGGCGGCGCGGCACGCGGCGGCACGGTGAGGACCGCGGCCAGTTCTTCGACCGACGCGCGCTGGATGACGGCGGGCGGCGCGTTCCCCGCGACCTTATCGATGACGAAGACCCGCACGGCGATGCTCGTACCATGCTTGGTGTAGCATTTCTCGAGCCGCAGCGACGTTCGCACGCTCGCCTCGCGCAGCACGGTTTCGAAATGGTCGCGCATGCGCGCATTGGGGCCAAACCAGTCGGGCATGATCGCCACCAGGCGTCCACCCGGGGCAAGGTGGCGCAGTGCCGCCTGGAGGTGCCGCACAGCGGCCAGGTCGTCGGCGCCGCGGCCCAGCGAGCGCGAGAAGGGCGGGTTCATCAGGATGATGCTCGGCCGCTCTTGCCGGACCATGAGCGACCCGATCGCGGCGCCGTCATACCCGGTGATGAGGGCTTCGGGGAACAGGGCCGCCAGCCGCGATCGCCGCGTGGGATCGAGTTCGTTGAGTTGGAGCGACCGATGATCTCCGAGCTGTGCGACGAGAAGGCCATTGCCTGCGCTGGGTTCGAGCACCACGTCCTGCGGCCCGACGTCGGCGAGCAGCACCGCGAGCGCCGCGATATCGGCGGGCGTCGAGAATTGCTGCCAGGCGATCTGCGCTTCGCTGCGCACGGTCTGGGTCGGCAGGCGCTGAACGAGCGCATGGGCCTGCGTCACGTCGGCGAAGCTCTCGAGAGCATAGGGCTTCTCGCGCAGATAGAGGGCCGTTGCGTGCTCCAGGAGTTCGAAGCTGTCGCGCTGTGTCCAGCGGCCATCGGCGTCGCTGCCGCCAAAGGCGCTCGTCATCGCTTCGTTGAGCTGGCGGCGGGTGATGGGCGCCCCCCTGCGCAGCAGGAGAAGCAGGGCCTGGGCAGCAAGGCGGTCGGATGCGCCGGCGGCGGCGAAGAGATCGGACATGAGGGTATGCTCCTGTGAAAGCTGCCCCTTCGGCAGCATCACAATTCCGATCCCCCTTCCCTTTTCCGGGCCGCGCCGCGCCGGGATGGTGATGGTCATCCGGCGCCCTCCGGGACGTCGCTCGGCCTCGCTATGGCCCCCTGCGCGAGACCATTCGCTCTCAGAGCTAGACTGCGCGCCGAACGCGCATTTCCCCTGCATGTTGAACGGCGCATGTCGCTCTTGCAGGTAGCGTGATCCGCAATATGAAGGCCGGGCCGGTCGATGGCCGCTGCTGCTTTAGGGCCCTAACAACGGAGAACAGATTGGCCGACGATCTTCTTGTCACACTGACCGCCGATATCGTGTCGGCCCATGTGTCGAACAATTCCGTGTCTCCCTCCGACCTGCCGGTACTCATCGAGGCGGTCTATGGAGCGCTGGATCAGGCCGGGACAACGCCTTCCGTGTCCGAAACTGCCAAGTTGCAACCGGCCGTTCCGATCCGCCGGTCGATCATGCCGGACTATCTGGTGTGTCTGGAAGATGGCAAGAAGCTGACGCTGCTCAAGCGCCATCTGGCGACCCATTATCAGCTGAAGCCCGAAGCCTATCGTGTAAAATGGGGCCTTCCGAAGGACTACCCGATGGTCGCGCCGAACTATCGGGAACGGCGGAGCACATTGGCCAAGGCGTTAGGGCTGGGGAGAAAGGCTGGCGAACAGGCTCCGGCGACGAACGCCACTGGCAAGGGCCGTAAGAAGCTCGGCATCGCGATCCCCAAGCCGATCGACGATCGCCCATAGCCTGCAAGTGCAGGTTTATCGGTCGGCAACGCGACAGGCTAGCACGATCCGATGGCGTTCCGCGAAGATCGCTTATCGCGACCGGCGTAATCTCATGTCATTTGCCGCCACCTTTTGGCGATAATGCTTCAGGGTGCCGCGTGTTTTGCTCAATGGCGTCGTATCAAGGGCACCGGTCATCATCTTGGTCTGCAGTCCGATCATGGCGCGGACTTTTTCTGAGACCATCAATTCCGCTTCGACGCTTCCATCGTCTTCGCCTGCGGCGATCTTGGCAAGCCTCATCGTCATGACTGTCCCGGCTTCGGCGCCCAGCATCCAGAAATCGAATCCGGCTTTCATCCACGCGGTGTACATGGCGGTCATCGACTGGCTCCTGCCTCATGTGTGGTATCATTGTCGGCTGTCTGCATCTTCCTTCCAGACTGTGCCGTTCGACTGAACATTCTCATCGGCCCGCATCAAGATGCCTATTCAACGCGCAAAGCACAGATTTCGCTTGCAGTAGGCAGGCGCACAAGCTCCAGGGTGCTGCCGCGCCACCGCACAAGTCCAAGCCGTTCGAAATCGCGCAGCCAGCCTTCCATCGGCCATCGTTTCCAGTGTGCGTGAAATGTCTTTGCATTGCGAACAATATCGGACACGTGCTGCACGGGCGGTTCATAGCTTTCATGATATTGGTGGCAGGCGATGGCCTGTCCGACGAACAGCAGCCTGAAGCCGGCAGCGACAGCCCTGAAACCAAAGTCGGTGTCCTCCGCGCCATAGCCCGTGAACGCCTCATCGAAGCCGCCCAACGCCGCAAAGCTTGATCGGCGCAGCGCAAAGGCCAGCGACCAGAACAGCCCGGCATTGCTCTCCTCGCGCACGCCGCGGGCAGGAAATGAGCGCACAGGGTGCGCCCGCCCGCGTTCAAGCAGGTCGCACTCCTGCCAGCTTCCGCGCGCATCGTCGGGGCCAAGATAACGAACATCGGCGCACAGCAGGCTATCGTGCTCGCTGAGGGTATCGGCCAGCAGGCCGACGCACGCGCGCAGAGGAATGCAATCGACATCAAGGAAGATCAGCATCTCATGCCGGGCCAGGGATGCGGCCCGGTTGCGGGCGGCCGCCAGGGGGAGCCCTTGGGTCTCGAACCGATCGATGCGAACGGGAAAGCTTGCTGCGCCGACCTCGACCGGCTCGTCACTCATATCCACGATGATCAGTTCATCGGGTTGTCGATCGCTTCTGCGCAGGCCCTCGACAAGCTGCGCCAGATGCGCGCTGCGGTTACGAACGATGGTAAGGACCGATATGCCCATCAGCGACGCGTCCACAGGTCGAGCCGGTAGGTATCTCGGCGCTCGGCCAGTTCCACATCGAATTTCTGGGCCATGTCGAACCACAAGGTCTCGACCGCCGCATCCCCGCTTTGCGGATAATCGGTTTGCGCGGTGTAATGGACCAGGATGACCCTGCCGCCGCGCACAACATGATCGCGCAGCCATTTGCCAGCACGATCCAGATCGGCCAGATCCCAATAATAGGTCACCTCAGACAGCACCACCAGATCGAAGTCCTTGGCTTCGGGGGCCTCCTGCGGGAACGCCATGCGTGCCAGCCTGACGCCGGGCTGATCGCCCAGGCGCGCCCTCGCCTGCGCCAACGCCTTCGCGCTGATGTCCACGGCAAGAAGGCTGTCGCATAGGGGTGCGAGATAGCCCGTCAGAACGCCATGCGCGCAGCCGATCTCGAGGGCGCGCGCATACCGTCGGTCGGCCAGCACATCATGGGTGTGGGCAAATTTGGCGGCTTCATACGCGCTCGACGCCAGATCCCATGGGTCGTCATCCGATCCGAAAATGTCGTCGAAATATTGTGCGTCCAGGCTCGAGCGGGTCATCGGCAATCCCTTCTCAATGTCAGCACGTCTCGCGCGGCCATGCGGCGCTTTTCGCGCGGAAGCCGAAATCCATCGCCCATCACCGGCGAAATCTGGCTTCGATGGGCGAGCAGGGCCTGACGCCGCTGTCCGACGGGCATGGCCGGCGTGGCGATATGTCGCGCCAGGCGCGGCGCCTCACCCCAGACATGATAGGCAAACAGAGCGACCGGGCGCTTCGCCCTGTGCACAGCGGCCTCGGCCAGTCTGAAGGCCGCGACATGGTCGCAATGCGCCTCGCTATGGTCGGAAACGGCGATCGCATCGATCCGGCGCCAGCGCAGCAGCGCCGCGAGCCGACCGGCCTCCCGCATGAACGGATTGCTGTCAATCGGATGGGGATGCGCGTCGCGCCACCCCATCCAGATCGTCGGGACCGCTTGGGCGCCCAGCCTGCCGAGTGCGTGGCGGGCTTCTTTGCGTCTGGTCACAGCGACGCGCGGCGTAGTTTCGAGATGCGAGCCCGTGCCATCGGTCAGAAATGCGATCATACCGAGCCGGTCTTGCGCGGCGCAATGCGCGATCAGCGCGCCCGCCCCCAATGTCTCGTCGTCGGGGTGGGGAGCTAGGACGAGCCAGCGCGCCGATGCCCATCGGCTTTGTACCAGAGGCTCGACCTTCACCATAATCGGTCACTCTCGTCCCAGATGTCGTGATCCAGAAGCATTTGGGCGGCCTCGTCCCGCGCATGATCGGGTCCCGCTTGGCGCAGATAGAGGGAGAGATCGCGAATGATCTTGTCCGCCCGTTCCCCATCGAAGGCACTGCGCGTCCCCAATATCCGGGCTGCGGCCTCCATCACGGCAAAGCCTGCATTTTCGACGACCCCGCGGGTCAGGCGCGCAACGGCGACGGCATCGTCATGACCTGACGCAAAGCGCCGTGCCGCTTCATCGACCCAGAAACCTGCGGTGCGCACCGCAACGACCGCATCGGCAAACCGTGCCCGCTGCTGCGGCTCGTTGCGACCCGCATCGCCCATGGTCGATCGGATTTCCGCGACCAGGGCCTCGATGCCACCCAGTTGCGCCGCGCAGAAGCGCCAGGCTCCGGCCGTAAAACGAGGATCACGGTCATAGTCGCCCGGTTGGCCCAGCAGCATGCGCGGTTCGACGGCTATTGCGTCGAGCAGATAGCGACCGCTCACGCTCGCGCGCATCCCCCGGACCCGCCATCCCGACAGGTCCGTTCGGGCCTGCTCGTTGGCGGGGACGATCACCAGGCGCCGGTCGGTGCCTTCGCCGGCGGCAGTGACCAGCGTATAGTCGAGCCCGCCCGCCCCGCTTGCGAACATCTTCTGGCCGACAAGAGACATGGCCGCTCCGCCGACTATCCGTACGCCGGGGGAAGGCTCGGTGGCCCACACCCCGAACCATGCGCCGCGATCCAGAACCTGGGTCAACCAGTCTTGCTGATCGCGCGTCCCGTACCAGTCGAACAGCGACATCGCATTGACATGCCCTTCGTAGAGCCGTCCGATACTAAGGTCGCCCCGTCCCACCTCGCGCAAGGTCTTCGCCATAGCGCATGCGCGCGCCGCTTCATTTTCAAAGCGAACCCCTCCGCATGCTTCGGGGGCGAACCTGCGATGATGACCGCTCTCCACCAGAACCGCTAGGCTATCACACGGGAAATTGGGGGCCGCGTCGTAGCCCGCGCCCAGCGTTGCAAGGCGATCGACGATGTCCGCCGTCGTCTCCATGACCCGCTCGTGTTGGTCCAGGATCATGCGATACCACCTTTATGTTCCATGGCAGCGACAGAAAGGCTGTTCAACCACTCCGCCACCCGTTGCGGCCCGCTCTCCCCGGTCAGGCAAGTGGGCCACTGCTGATTTTGCGCGATCGCCCGATCGATGAGGTTGGACCACTCCCGCGGATGAGGTGGCTCGCGGCACAGGATCGCACCGCCCACGGCAGCCAGGCTGTTGGCCTTGGACATCTGCTCGTCGAAGGGCCGTGGTTCGGGTAGACAGATGTAAGGCCGGCGCGCCGATAGTACGGCGCTGACGACGCCATCGCCGGCGCCGCCGATGACCACCCCGGCAGTCGCAATCTGCGCGTCCGCGTCATCGACCCACCCCCGCAATTCGAGATTATCGGGCATGTCGCAGGGCATGGTGCAGGGCCCTATGACGCGCCATCGCCATGCGGGCGTGGCTCTGGCTGCGGCGGCCCATCGCTCTCCGTCGGAGATGCCGCCCCGCGGCCCACAACGACCAGCACGGTGCTATCCCCGCCGGGCGCATAGTGTCGATCCGACTGGATGATGCCCGGCGCATGGAAAGTTTTCTCGCGGATCCAGATCGGTATGTCGTCATCGTCCATGGCTTCGTGGAACGGCGCAAGCAGCCCCGTAGCCCCACGAAATGCGTCCAGATGGGCTGGATCCAGCCGTTTCCCGCTCAACCGAACATAAACCGTCGGCACCGAGGCAAGTCGTGCCAGCATCGCCACTTCGGCCGACACATCCACCACCATCAGGCGCGGACGTGCCTCGGCGATCCAGCCTGCCATCCGTCTGATACGCTGACGGATGCCTTCATGATCCAGCGGCGCATAATGCAAGGAGGCCGGACGATCGGCGTGGTCGATACCCGCGAAACTCGCGTCCAGACGATCGTCGGGCAGGTCCAGGAAGGGAAGGTTTCCGGTCCGGCCGGCAAGACCGGTCCCCATCAGCATGACATCGTCGAGCGATTGCCCGATCGCGATCGCGCGCTGGCGATGGCCGTGGCCATGATGATGGATATAATATCCGATCGGGCGGCTCAACCGATGTCTTCCAGGGTGGGCAGCGGCATGTCGCAGGGCATAGGCGCAAGCGCGCGTTCTGCGATCAGGCAATCGGCGGCGCTCATCTCTCCCTTGGCCCATAGCCGCCAGCGGGCGCGCTCCTCCCAGTGCGATAGAGCGGGAACCATGGGATTCTTCTCTTTTGCGACGTAGTCCATCCATTGCTGCATGTCCGCTGCCATGCCGCCACTGGCGCGGCCGGCGGTTCGGGCGGATGCGCGGGTCCATACGGCGTAGGGGTGGATCAGTTTGCCGCCTGCACCACATGCGGCTTCGACCAGGGCGCGATCCTCGCCGGAGGACAGGAGCGGTACGCCGCCGGCTTGGCGATAAAGCTCGACCGATAGGGCAAGGCTTGCCCCTGTATGATCGCCGTGCCGGGGCGGCCTATCCCAGGGGACCGGATCGATGGCGTCCTCGATCGCACGCACCGCCCGCCAATAGGCATCGAACCGGCGGCGTAGCAAGAAAATGCCCGGCGCCGTTTCCGCCTCAAGCTCGTCAAGCTCGATGCGGCCGCCAATGATCCGATCGGCGGAAAAGTGCCTTAAATTGGTCTCCACCCAGTCCAGAGGCGGTCGACAGTCGGCGTCTGTGGAAAGCAGCATGCCTTCGGACGAGATAAGATCAGCGCCCATGTCCATCGCGGCGCGGCGGGCGGATCCGGCATGGGCCCGCGCGGGCTCGAACACGCGCTGGACGATGTGAAGATCGAACGCCGCGTGGGATCGAAGCATGGCGTCTACCGCTGTTGCGTGCGTGGCATCGCTACTATTGTTCACGCAGATAGCGACAGCGAAGGTTTGAACAGTTTGCTGCGCCAAGGCGTCAATCAAGCGGCCGATATGCTCAGCCTCATTTCGGGCCGGTATGCAGACGCAGACAGCGGGGGTCATGCAACGCTGGCAATGAGCGGTGCGGTCTCTGGCTCGGCGGCGAGAGCCGGGAGGGCAACGAGCCTTCGATATACAGCTTCATACTCGTCGACCATGCGCTGCGCGTCGCAATATCGCTCCGCATGTGCCCTGCACGCGCTGCGGCTCAGCCCCGACGCTGCGAGCGCCGCAGAGGCGAGCGACGCGACATCGTCGGGCTTTGCAAGAACGCCGCACTCTTCGGTCAACAGCGCAGGCACGCCGCCGCGCCGGAACGCGGCCACGGGGGTGCCGCATGCCAACGCCTCCGCCACGACCAGGCCATAAGGCTCTTCCCAGCGCGGCGTGCACAGCGCGGCGATCGCCCCGCCCACGAGTTGGGCGAGTTCGCGATGATAAAGATGGCCGACATATTCGACATTCGCTCCCAGTCGAGGCGCGACGGCCTCGTCGAAATAGCTCTGGTTCGAGATGGGGCCAGCGATACGCAACGGCAGTCCGGCAAGGCGGGCCGCATCGATCGCATAGTCCAGCCCCTTTTCCGGGACGATCCGGCCATACCAGACGAGATAAGGTGTCTCGCTCGCGACCGGTTGATAGGGAAAATGCGTCAGGTCGATGCCGTTGGGAATGATATGATCCGTTTTCGCCACGTGGCTCCACATGTGAGCCGTTGCCTTCGACACAGCGACATAGGTCATCGGCCCGCGGTTGAGCCGTACCCCGCTTTCCAGCCAGCAAAAGGGCGGCGTGTGGAGCGTCGTCAGGACGGGACTGGCAAGCGTTTCCGCCATGCTGACGGGAAGATAGTGCAAGGAATTGTTATGGATCACATCGAAGGATCGCGACCGTAGTTCGGTCATCAATCCAAGATAGGCATGATGTTCGCGGAAGAAGGCGACATCATTGGCTTCGGCGATGCCCGTTTCAAGAAGCGAGGTTTCATCGCAGATCGCTTCGACACCCAATGCGGGATCGGAGCGCGTCGATGCAAAGAGAGTAACCTCGTGTCCACGTTCGCGCAGCGACCGTGCGAGCATGTGAGTGTGCATCTCCAGCCCGCCCGCGAAGGGCTCACCGATCGGGAACTTTAAATGAGCTATTATCGCAACGCGCATCAACGACTCCCCGCGACGATCCAGATGGTTCGCCATCGCTGGAAAACTAACGCACATGAGAAGGATTATTTCCCGGCTCCGGGGCATTTTCTGGGTGCGCGATCGGCGTGATTCACAGGACTATAGCCCGCACTATTCATGAGCCCGCATGACTGAACGTATCCGGCCGGATTTTTCGGTGATCGTGTAATCAGGGCGAGCGCCATCGTCGGCATTTTCACCGAGTCAGGATCAATTGGCTTTTCAAGGTTGATGGACGAGGGCTCAGGCTTTGTGCGGCACGGCCGCGCTGACTATGTAGGTGCTGGCCGGAGGCTGATGGCGATGGCCTTGAACACGTTGGCATCGGGGCAGGCTGACGCAAAGGCGACACGGATGCGCGTGGCAGTCTCGATGACGCGGGCGGCGACCTTGAGCAGCCGCAAGCGCAAGGTGGCGAACTCTGCAACGGCGAGAGCCGTTGTCCTGGGGATCGCCTGCTGGATGCGCCACATCAGCCAGTAAGCAGCAGTATGCAGGATCAAGCGCATCTGGTTGGCGTTGGCCGAGCGGCACGAGGTGCGGTCGCTGGCGAGTTGGGTCTTATGCCGTTTGATCAGGTTCTCGGCCTGACCACGAGCGCAGTAGAGTGTGTCATAGATGTATTCGGCCGAGCCGTCCGTCAGGGAGGTCACGACGTAGCGGATGTCCATGCCGAGCTTGCTGGCCTCGATCCGGGCGGCGACGCGGCGCTGGCATTTCCAACTTTTAGCACCGTAGCGGGTCTCGGCATAATTGCGCAGGACGGCCCGATCTTCCTCGGCGCGCTTGACTGCACAGGCATCGGCGGCTGCAACGATGACCGGATCGGCGCGCAGCGCGGCATTGGTCGGCAGGCCGAACACGTAATCGACGCCAGCTTCCTCGCAGAAAGCCATCACCTCTGGTCTGCCATAGTGCCCATCGCCGCGGACGGTGATGCGGGTTGTGGGCCAGTGCTTGCGGATGTGGTGCACCAGGCGCCGGATGTGACCTGCCGCTTCGGCGCCCGATGGCGTCTTGCCGGTGCGCAGCAGCATCGCCACGGGTCGCCCTGTCGCGGTATCGTAGACATGGATCGGAAGGAAGCAGCGCTCGCCGTGGTGGCCGTTCCAGAATGAAAGCTGTTGGTAGCCGTGCACGACATCACACGTATCATCGATATCCAGCGTCACCGCCTTGGGCGCTATCGGATAGCTGGCGCAGTAGACGCCGATCATGGCCTGCATCATGCGCACCAGTTCGCGCGTGGTGGCTGCGTTTTCCCACCGGCTCATCGTCGGCTGACTGGCAAGGCCCGCGCCGGCGCCTGGCAGTTTGCCCAGCGCCAGGCGGAAGCCGGGATCATCGCGCAGAGCATCAAGGTCATCGGCATCCTCGTAGCCGCAGCAGATTGCCAGAACTCGCGCCCGCAGGATGTCGTCCAGCGCATGGATTACCCGAGAGGGATCGCGCAGATCGGCAATACAGCCGGCGAGCTGCGCGCAAATTCCCATCTCGCGTTCGGCCTGCGCCAGCAGTAGAACTCCGCCGTCCGAGGTCAACCGGCCACCGTCGAACGCGGCGCTGACTTTCTTGCGCCCGATGGCTGGAAACGAAAACCGGGGCGCGCTAACCTCGCTGTCGACGGGTGTGGCTTGTGGCATTTTCTGTCCTGAACAGGAACGGTGTAGACAACCAATTTCCTACTTTAGAACAGTGCCTTACGCCACTCCCGTCAACTGCCTCATGCGCCCCGGTGAATAACAGCGGATAGTTACCATTACGCTTTGAGTTGCTCGAAGACACTTCTGTTCTTAACTTTAACTGACCTAATTAACGATACCATTGCGCTTTTATGAGCGAGATCCCTGCATTTGCGATCATGCATACCCATTTATTGAGGTTACCTCTTGCGCACTTTGCTTCGTCATCTGTCCAGGGAGATGAAAGCCGGCCGCTGAAGGCCTGTTTGCGTATCCAGAAACCAGCTTGGGAACAGGTTTTTCCAATTTGTGTTTTACAGATGTATCTTGAGAAGGAGAGTGTGATGAGCATCGAAGGTAAAGCCAAAGAAGCCGCTGGTTTCGTGAAGGAAGAGCTGAACGAACACGGCGACACACCCGAAGCAAAGAAGAAGGCGCAGGAAGGCCGCGATCTGCGTAACGAAGGTCGTGTCGAAGATGGCAAGGCTCCCAAGACGACCGAACCGGGAAACGGCGCCAAGGAATAAGGCTCGTTGCGAGCTTCAGGGCGCCGCGCCGAAAGGTGCGGCGTCCTTTTGTTTAGTCGTCCCGCATCCGGGTGTCAGGACGTCGACCCGTCTCTCATCACGGCCGTTCGTCTCGGGCATTTGCTCAAGTGGCCGCCGGGAAAATCATCGCTGAGCTATATTGGGCAAAGCTCTTGATGGCTCTCGACCCTGGCTTCGAGCACGCGGGCCCAATCCTTCGCGCAACCGGGGGGAGGCATGTGGACAATGTCGAGGTCATCGCGGGCGTAGTAATCCTTCGCCTGGGCCGCCGCGCGCCGTCCTTCCAGATCATTGTCACTGGCAAGGAATAGCCGCTTCACGCGAGGCGGTATGGTCATCTGATGAAGCCTGCGTGCGCCCAAGCTTGCCCAGCAGGGAATGCCGGTCAGCAAAATAAAGGCCCAAGCCGTCTCGAAGCCCTCGGCAATCGCCAGGGTCTCTCCTGGCTGTCCGCCCTGCCATGCGCCCCGCCCCGGCGTGCCCAGCATGACCTTGCGCGTATAGCGGCCTTCAGGGTCCAGGAAGATGCGCTGGATGGCGGTCAGGCTCTGACCTTCCTGGACGGGCACCAGCAAGGCGGGAAGAAACTGCGTTCGCGGCTTGGGAAGATAGGGACAACGTGGATGGAACCGCAGGCCCTGGACGAGCGGCACGAGGTGGCGCCCGCGCAGGTAGGTTTCCCCAAGCGTACCGATGATCTCGGTGCCCTGGTCCCACACGGGCTGTGGATTGCCCCTTCCCCGCCCTTCAGTGCTGCTGGGCGCAGGGAAATGTCGGCCCGGTTGCACGCGCCGAAGCTCACGCAGCACGTCTTCGCGCGCGCAGCCGGCAAAGCAGGTCACGAGGAAACCGCGGTCGCCCTGGCGGATCGAAAGGCTGGGGTCGCTGTCGGCATGGGCGGGGCATCGGCACATGGCGACATTACCGCTCCATGTGCCCCCGAGGGCGCCGACGAGATCGATGAGTTCCTGGGACGGTCTAAGGGCTGTAAGCGGCATGATATCCTCCTTGCTTACCGTCCTGTTCCCCCTTTCCTCCTCCTTGGGGTGGACGTGGGCTGCAGAGCCCGTTCAAATTCAGTGCTCGGTCCGGGGCACCTTGAGCGAAGCGCGCGCAAGGGCTCGGACGACCCTGCGAGCCTTGGCATCGTAGTCGACGACATCCGTATCGGGCAGATGGCCGCGGACGGTCTGGCGCGCGGGTGGAAACCCGGGGTCTGTGCTCGCGAAGACGACACGGTTCCCGCCATTTTCGGCCGGAACGACGATCGTGCGGTTCCCGAAGCTGGCCCCGATGCGGCGCACGAGCGTGGCAAAGGCCATGGCATTGTCGCACAGATTGGCTACCAGCAGCCCGCTCCTGCCGAGGCGCTGTCGGCAGCTGTCGTAGAAGGACTGCTCGCTCAGCGCCGGGGGAAGGCCCCGGCTGTCAAAGCCGTCGAGAATGAGGATGTCGGGCGCGCCAGGGGCGCTAAGGATATAGTCCAGGCCATCGGCGCAGATCACGCGGAACCGGTCGTTGTCAGAAGGAATGTGGAACTGCTCGCGCAGGGCAATGACCGCGGGATCGATCTCGACCACAGTGATGTCGCACTGGGGCAGGCAGCGATAGCAGGCCTTGGCGAGCGATCCGCCACCCAGACCAATCATTTCGATCTTTCGCGGCGCGGGACGGAACAGGCGGAAGCCCATCATCATGCGCGTATAGTCGAACAGGAGATGGTCGGGATCGCTGATCCGCATGCCGCTCTGGACCGTGGTCCAGTCGAAGAGGAGCGACAACATGTCACCGAACCGGAACAGCATCGGCCCCGTCTCGCCAAAAGGCGCGTCAAGCGCGATCGGGACGTTCCCTGCGCCCTGGAAGCGGCCCTCGAGATTGCTGCCTGGCGCAGGCCG
This sequence comes from Sphingobium xenophagum, assembly GCF_002288285.1. NCBI lineage: Bacteria > Pseudomonadati > Pseudomonadota > Alphaproteobacteria > Sphingomonadales > Sphingobiaceae > Sphingobium > Sphingobium xenophagum. The sequence continues at coordinate 255,158 of NZ_CP022747.1, forward strand.
ATCGAACCGCAGATCGAAGACCATGTCGTGAAACAGCTCGAGATCGATCGACGGCCCTACCCCGCCCCCGTCGGTCATAGGCGCGGCGCCTTCGCCGACGGTGTCAGGTTCACATCGCGGCGATGGAGAGCGATGCCAAGCAGCAAGGCCGAGGCGGCGGCAACCCAGATGGCCTGGTGGCCGATGAGGCCGAACAGCATGGCGCCCAGCACCGCGCCCGCCAGGAGGCCAAGCCATAGCAGGAGATAGGGAACCCATCCGAACCGGTCGCCGCCCATAAGCGCGGACAACAGGCGCTGGCCCAGCTTCACCAGCGTACCGGTCATGTAGGTGAGGCCGATCTGTACCTCGCCATCATGTTCGAACAGGGCATTTTCTGCGCCCATTGCCATGGCGAGCACCGCAGCCGCGGCCCAGGTCGCGTCGGCCGCCGCAAGCAAAGAAGCGGCGGTCAGCATGGCCGCGATGAGGTACATGAGCGCGCCATGGCGGGCGCGCCTGATGGTTCGTCCGCACAGCGAGCCGAGCATGACGCCCACGACAAAGGACGCGATCAGCCCGCCGGCGGTCAAGGCGTCTGCGACATGCTCGCTCAAGCCGACAGCAAGCCGCGTGGAGTTGCCGCTCATGAAGGAGACAAAGAAGCCGCCAAGATAGAGGAAGCCGAGCGCGTCGACAAAGCCAGCGAGCGCGGAAAAGCAGGCGGCGAGACCCCAGACGCTTCGCGCATAGCGGTTCATCGCGGCGGGTCCCTAAGCAGCGCTGGCCGTGCCGCTGCACGACACATCACGATCCCACCGCGCAATCTCATGGCGGTTCGCCAGATGGATTGCGGAAAGCCGAGCCAGGTCCTGCGTTTCGAGCGACCGGTCCGTGAGACCCTGTCGGAGAAAATCGTACAGTCTCTGATTGTGAAGGAGAAGGAATTCCCGAACTGCCCGCGCCGTCATTATGTCTCCCGATTATGTCTCAGCGCAAACCGCTTTGCTGACGGGCCTCTCGATCGATGTTTGATCATTCAGCCCGTTTTCTGACGCCGCGAACCTTAGCACATTCGCTCTCATTTCGTAAGATTGAATTGTGATGCATGAAACATCATTGGGCCAGTCGGGCGCTTGGCATTCACAGCCGCCGCCTGCCCCGACCCGCCCCCTCCCCTACCAGGAAGGCAGCGCCCTCGACCGAGGACGCCGCCCTGGCTACCGGCGCGCTATCGCAGCCGCACCGGCACATAGGCCGGCGCTTCGCCGCGCCCCTTGACCCGTAGCAGGATCGCCGAACGTCCCGCCGTCCTGGCCTGCCGGATCGCGGCTTCCAGATCAGCGGCGCTCGCGACCGGCCGGTTGTTGGCCGACAGGATGATGTCGCCGCGGCTGAGGCCCCTGCGCGCCGCATCGGAATTGCCCTCGACGCTGCTGATGACGAGGCCCTGGGAGACGTCGCTCGCGCCGAGCTGACGGGCGATGCTTGGAGTCAGCGGTTCGACGGCAAGGCCGAGCGTCTTTTCGCTGGGGGATGCGCGATCCTTGTCGAAATCGTCGAAACGACGGTCATCGCGGCCAAAACCCTGCCGGGCGAGCTTGTCCTCGCTCGGGCGAAGCACCGGCGTGGCAATCACGGTCATGCGCTGGTTGCCGCGCATGAGTTCGACTGCGACCTTGCGGCCAGGTTCGACGCTCGCAACGAGGTACGACAGGCTTTGGCTTGGAGTCACCTCCTTGCCGTCGACCCGCAGGATGACGTCGCCGGCGCGAATGCCGGCCTGTGCCGCGGGCCCGCCGGGCTCCACGCTCTGGACGAACTCGCCGCGGTCTCGCGGAACGCCGAGCGATGACGCGAGGTCTTCGGTCATCGGCTGTATGGTCACGCCCAGATAACCGCGCTCGATGGCCTTCCCGGCCTTGAGCTTCTCGACGATCGGCGCGGCGATCTCCGCGGGGATGGCAAAGCCGATCCCGACATTTCCGCCCGTGGGTGAGAAGATCGCATTATTGATGCCGATGACCCGCCCGCTGCTGTCGAACATTGGGCCGCCCGAATTGCCGCGGTTGATCGAGGCGTCGGTCTGCAGATAGCGGTCATAGGCGCGCCCTGTACCGGTATTGCGGTAGACCGCCGAAACGATACCGGCCGTGACCGTGCCGCCCAGGCCGAAAGGATTGCCGATCGCGAGCACCCAGTCGCCGACCCTGACGCGCGTGGAATCGCCGAAGGTCACGAAGGGCAGTTGTTTGCGCGACGTGATCTTGAGGACCGCCAGGTCCGAGGCGGGATCGCTGCCGACGAGGGTCGCCGGATATTCCTCGCCATTGTGCAAGGTGACCATGATCGTCTCCACCTTGCCCTGCCCATCAGCGGTGATGACGTGGTTGTTGGTGACGATATAGCCGTCGGCGGAAAGGATGAAGCCTGAGCCGAGCGACTGTGCCTCGCGGGTGCGCGGTCCCGCGGGACCTCCGAAGAAGCGCTCGAAGGGCGTGCCGGCAAAGGGGCTGGAACTCGGCATCTGCACGCGCTGGCGGGTCGAGATGTTGACGACGGCGGGCGCCAGCCGTTCGGTGAGATCGGCAAAGCTTTGCGGCGCGCCCGGGCGCGGCACGACTGGCGATGCGGCGGGCGGCGATTGCGCCGCAGCGGACGATGGCTGGCCGATGACAAGGCCCAGGGCGGCAGCGGTGGTTAATAGGGAGGCAAAGATCCTGTCAGGATTTCGCACGAAATTCTCCTCTTCCTTCCTTTCTCGAGATGGTAACGGGCGGCGCAGCACTGGCTACGCCGGCTTTGGTCGATGTCGGAAGCCGCAGGGTCCGCAAAGAAATGCGATGTGATGTCCTCACGCCAATGGCCGCGCGCTCACGCACGCGGCCAAAGTGTCACCGGACCCGGGCGGCCCGCATCAGGTCGTGTGGGATGGACCCGCCTGAGCCTGCGCCGGCCCGCTGGTCGTCTGCATCTGCGGCTTGGCCGCGGCGCTGCAGTCGCCGGTGCTGGTCTTCGTCACCTTCGGCTGCGCGTTCGCCGTGCCGTCCGAGGTCCAGGTCACGCTCTGCGCGCATCCATTGGGACCGATGGTGGTCGAGCTATAGCTGTAGTGGACCTGCGCGCCCTTCGGCAGGCCGGAGAAGGACACGAAATGCGGTGCCTCGCTCGCCGTCACGTCAGCGCTTTGGGCATGGAGATCCACGACGCGCCGCATCATGGCGTTCATCTGCGCATCCATCAGCGCCGATATCCGGTCCATCTGCGCGAAAGGCTGGAAGGCCGCATCGACGAAGTCGATCTGGTCTGGCTGGGCTTGGGAAATTTTGACCTGCGGAGGTGTATCGCCGAAATAAGTGATGTGGGCGATCTCACCGCCCGGCAGGTTGACGGTCATTTTGTGCTCGTGGGACGCGGCATAGGCCACACCGCCCACCAGCGAGGCGGCAAGACAGCCGCCGAGCAGAAGTTTGTGCGTGGTTCGCATGGGGATCTCCCTTACAATTCAAGCACAGGTCAAATTGCCATTCGAAGGCTGAACGCGCGATGACTGCGGCTCAGCGAGACTGTCGCGGAACGGCACTCCGCGTGCAAGCGCATTGTCCCGCCGTACCGCCCCTTATCCCTCGATGCGAAGGAAGGAGGCCGCGTTGTCGTGGAGGATCAGACGCTTTTGCCTCTCTGTGAGAAATGGCGCGCGTCTGATCCGCTCGATCGCGATTCCGATAGCGTCGGGCCATACCATGTTGTCGGACCCAAACATGATCCGCCGTTCGAAACCGGCGTCGATCAGCCGACGCAGATAGGGGTAGAATTGCTGGTCGGGATAGGCCCAGTCGAGAACAGCCACATCGACATAGAGCTGCGGATGGGCGAACATCATCGCGATCATCGCGTCTCCGAAAGGCCAGCCGGCGTGGGCAACATAGACCCGCAGCTTGGGATGACGGATGAGCACGGGTTCTAGGCGGAGCGGATCACCGGCCGAGACGAGATAATGCGGCGTGGCGAAGTAAGCTGTGCCAGGGGGCCTGGGCCCCATGTGGATGCCGATCGGGATGTCGTTGGCCTCCGCGAAAGCGAAATAGGGCTCCATGCGTGGGTCGTCGGGGGCGATGCCCGCATATTGCGTGGTAATTTCGCTCAGCGCCTGCATTTTGCCTTCGGCGTGGAGCCGGCGCAGATGTTCAATCGGAGGGAGGGTGCCGCTGCTGCCGAAGCCGATGCCAGGAAGTATGTGGCCATCCCCATGACGGCGATAGTCATCCACCACCTCCGCTGGGCCGCCGGCAAGGGCCAGCACATTGTGCCGTTTCAGCTGGGCGATGCCACGATCGCGCAGAGTATCCGCGTCGGTCGGCGATGACAGCACGGTCGGGCAATCGGGGCGGCCGGTGAACCAGTCGAGATACCCGTCCATCGGTTGCCCGGGATCGCGCGGGGCCCATTCAGGATAGGGAGCGCAGGCCTTGCCCCCGGGAGGTCCCTGATCGTCAGGACGATCGGCGTGGAAATGCATATCGATCACGTCGAACTTCGGCTGAGCGGGAGCTGGTGTTCCGGTAAAGGCGATAGCAACGGTACAGCCAAGCGTCGCTACGTAGTAAAGCGCTCGCCGGCTCGTTGCACATCTCGCCCCATTGCGCATGTTCTTGCCCGTTAAAACAGTATCGGCCGGTCCCGGTGAACACGCCTGATTCGCAATACGATCACCTTGATACGGTCGTTTCGTTAGTCAAGCGGCGTTCAAGATCGACGCGAGGCGGTGATCGATTGCACGGAAGTTTGACTTGGAGGATGTTTTGCTCCGGCGAGGATGATAGGCGGTTGTGGGATGCGATGGGGCAGCCGACCAGGGCATGGTGCGCAACCTCGGCAGTTCTGCGCAAGGGTACTTCTTCCTCAAAAAATCAATCTTTAGAAACGCCCAAGCGGAGCGCGGGAGCTTCTATATTTCAATGATTCTAAGATTCAGGGGCAATTTCGCCCGTGGAACCAATGGGTTAGACCCCATTCATGTGAGCAGCTGGGGGCTTTATCGTGAGGACTCGGGGGCCTTTATGCGAGCGGCCGGGGGCCTTTGCCTGAGTGGCCGGGGGATTATGTGAGGGATCGGGGGAATCGTCCCAGTGGCTTGCAAAACAACACGGGAATGGCTTGAAAGGCCAGCCTTTTTGGTACGACGCCGGCCCTAAACCTCGACCGACCTTCTTATGTGAGCGATCGGGGGCAATCCCCTGCCCTTCCCGTCCGTTTATATGAGCTTTCGGGGGCCTCACTATACCGGTCAAATTCCTTATTTCGAACCGAGTCGCTCTATATGAGCGATCGGGGGGCTGTCAAAAAACCCAGTAAAAGCAAGTAGATGCGGTGGTTTATATGTGAGCGCGCGGGGATGTCGCAATGCGGCCGGAAAAAGCGCTGCACTGGGGAATGTCGGGTCAGGATCTTTATATGAGCGATGGGGGGACATCGCGAGACTCGCGGTGAATCGGCGAGTCGGACAATTTCTTTATATGGGTGGTTGGGGGCCGCCGGTTTGCGCCCCTGTCAGCCTTTATGTGAGCGCTCGGGGGCACGTCTATGTGAGTGAACGGGGGGGATGTTCTCTTTATGACAGAGTGATGATATGCAACTCACATGAAGCCCGATTCGGACATCGTTGAGATCGAGGTTTCCCCGGAAGCGGATGGCCTGAGCCGGACGCTGCGGGTCGCTGATGTGATTCGCCGCCGCGATCTCGATTTTGTAAGCAAACCGGGCGAACTCGTCGAATCCGAGTTTGAAACCGGCTCCTTGAGCGCCGCCGGGCGCAAGGCCTTCGCCCTGATGCTGCGCAAGGCTGGGCCTGACGCTGGCGAGGACAGAAACTTCACGATTACCAAGAAGGAGCTGCGCGGATCGCACAAGGGCAATGAGCGCATCCAGCCCGTGATGGATGAGCTTTTGCGCGTGATCGTGCGCATTCGCACGACGACCAAAAAGGGCAAGCCCGCGATCATGTCGCAGTCCCTGCTCTCGAGCTGCGTGGAGGAAATCTCCGAGGACGGCATGAGCGTCGTGGAGTACGAGTTTTCGGAAGCCTTCAAGCGCGTGATGCAGCGCTCGGACTATTATGCGCGGGTCAACCTGGGCGTCATGCTGGCGCTGCAGTCGCGCTATTCGCTGACGCTCTATGACCTGGGCTGCCTGATCATCAACCGGCAGAACCGTGTCGTGAAGATGGAGGTCGAGGAACTGCGCCGGCGTCTGGGCGTGCCGGAGGGTAGCTTCAAGAATTTCGCGGAATTCCGCCGCGATGTCCTGGCAAAATCGAAGCTGGAGATCGACCAGCTCGCGGATTTCACCGTGGAATGGGACGAGATCCGCGGGTCGGGGCGTGGACGGCCTGTCGAGGCTGTGAAGCTCACCTTCAGTCCCAAGGATCCCGTCGATCAGGAGGAAACCGCCAAGGAGCTTGATCGGCCGAAAGTGGGTCGGCGTGCCAGGCGGGACGGAACGGTCGAAACCGTCGCACCGCCGCGCGTCCCCCTGCCCTCGGCGCGCCCCTTCCCTTCGGGATCGCTGAACTTCTGCCCTGACCAACGCATTATCACGATTTTCCGCGATTTTGGCGGAGGCTGGGACAAGGATATGATTGCCGATGCCTACCGGCAGAAAATGGGCGCGAAGCTGGAGACCCTGACGGGCGCCGCTCTCTACAAATCGTGGGAAGGCTTCTGCAAAAGCTGGGTCGCGATGCGCGGGACGCCCTGAAGTCTCCTCCCCCCGTTCCTCACATAAAGAGCCGGGCCCTACTCCCCGCTACCCCCCTCCCCTTCCGCGAGATCGATCAACGCCATGATGCCGTCGGGCAGGCTGAGGTTGCGATCGTCGCACCAGCGAACGAGCCGGTCGCGCTCAGGCGGCGACAGGCGCATGCTTATATGCAGTGAGCGCGCGGGACCCCGCTGCGGCTTGCGCTTCGGGATGATGCCCACCTCGCTCGCGACTTGCGGGAAATAGCCTGACGGAAGCGTCGCTGGCGCCGGTTCGCGGACGGGCGCCGGTGCGGCGGCCGGAGCGGGCTTCGGCGTCGCAGCGATCAGGTTCTTGAGACGGTCGGCCGGGTCTTCGCTATGCTCGATGCGCTGCCGGGTGGAGCCGATGATGTCCCCCATCGCGCCGGCAGCAGACTTGGGCTCAGGCATTGACGGCCTCCTTGTTCTGAATTTCGCTGAGTATGTCGGCGAGGATGCCTTGCGCGATGCGCCGCGCCTTCTCGGTCTTGGCCAGGCCGGCGGCCTCCACCTCGGCCAGCGTCATGCGATAGTTGGACATGGCGCGGAACGCGTCGAGCGTATGCATCTGCTCGTTGAACGTCGGCAGAGCATTGCTGATCTGGCTGTCGATCTCCCATTCGGCCTTGGAGCGGGCGACCTGCCCTGTCTGCGTGATCAGGACCCTGTAGGGCACGCCGCCACACATCTTGCCAAGCATGTCGCTGGTTTCCACGGTGCGCTCGAGATCGAGGCGCGATGAGCGCGTCGGAATGACGACGAAATCGGAGTCCATCGCCGCGTAGGCTGTCTTGAAGTTGGAAGTGCCCTCGGAATCGACAATGACGAGCTGCGCGGCATCGCGCGCGCGCGCGATAGCGGGTCCAATGTCCGCGTCCCGGAGCTGCGAGGCGTCTTCCACCGTGATGCGCCCCTCCCCTCCCCTGTCGGCATTCATCCGATCCCGATACCAGTTGAGCAAGCTGTTCTGACGGTCGGCGTCGAGCATGAAGACCGAACCGCCGAGCGCCTCGAATTCGGAAGCGAGCGCGAGCGCGAGCGTGGTCTTACCGGCGCCGCCTTTGCTTTGCGCGATCGTGATGACGGGCATGCGAACTCCTGTAATGCGATAGCGCTGCACACTGCGCGGCACAAACATGGCCCGCCCCGCACCGCGCCGCACACAATGACAGCGCCACTGATAGCGTCACCGCCCGCGCCACGCAAGGCGCGTATACGCGCGACAGCGCGTGCAAGTGCGCGGCAGTATGCGGCAGCGCTGGGCGTAGTGCCAGCGCGATGAAACGCGAGTGCGCGGGCGCATTACAGTGCGAACACGCCAGCGAGCGCGCAAGCGCTTCCGCTGGCGACATGTGCCGCGCTGGGGTAAGCGTCATCGCTGCATAAAGTACAGCGGAATGTGGTGCGGACGCGCGTTACAGCGCGCGACACATCGTGCGGCACAAGCTTAAGTGCTGAAATCAAAAGGAATTCTATTGTGTGCAGGGCGACGAGAAGCCGAGGTGATCCGCGCTGAAATGCCTTATCGGGAATTTAGAAGCTGATCGATGGCTGCCATTTCCGCGTCGAATTGATCGAAGACAGCCGCCAGATTTCGAGACGGCGAGGGGAGAGACCTCTCCACGCGGGGGCGCCCAAGAGGCGCTCTGGCAAAGCCAAACTCGACAGCGAGGTCGACGCTCATGAAAATGCGCCATGTCCGCCTTGTCGTGATTTCGGTTAGAAGTCCGGTACCGGCGGCGCGCTCCAGCAACTTGCTTGCGCCGGTCACGGTCAAATCAAGAAGTCGCGCCACAGCCTGTGGCGCCAGGACCGGTTGGTGAAGCGTAAGCGCGAGGAGGGAGGGCAGGGCGCCGGGACGATAAGACTCCGCGATTGCCGTTCGGGCTTTGCGATGGAGGCGCTCCAGATGGTCAAGGCGTTCAAGGCCACGCTCGGCGCGCGCGGCAAGGGCCCGTAGGAGCGCGAGCCAGTCGGCTTCGTTCAGTGTCTTCTTCAAGCGGAAGGCTTTGGCGCCGCCGACGAGGCAGGGGAGGGGGCTGGCCGTCAGATCCTGGTCCCGTAAGGCGAACGGCAGACCGAGCCAGGGGTCGGGCCCGCCTCGTACTCGTGCATAGCGCCGGATCTGTTCGAGCGCGCGGACGAGGGGAGGGTGGTCCGCGGCCTCGACCGGCAATTCGACAGCCTTGGGGAGCGCATCGCGCCAGACAAAGGGGTCTGATGACCCCAGTATGTCCTGCCAGGGGGCGAACGCCTCATATTCGCAGCGGTTCGTGGCGCGCAGCGGGCGGCCGGGGATCGTGACCCGACAGCCCCAGGAAAATAGGTCGATCTCATCGAGCTCGTGACCTTCCAACTGAAGAGCCCGCGCATAACCAGCCCAGGCTGCGCGGGTCTGCCACGCCGAGTGCACTAAACTCCCGGAAATTCGGTTGTTTAGCGTCGCAATCACTGCGGTCGCATGTGCAACTTCAGTAACGACCCTTGGCGTATAGCTTGGTCCGAAGCCAGCGATATCCATGGGACCAAAGTAACAAATACTGAGCTTAAAAGCAATCTCGGTTTACTTTGCTCACACATTTATGGCGGCCCCTTGCCGACGCGAGGGGCGACCCCTCGTTAGAGGCGCCGGTAGGCCCCGCTGTCGCTTGCCGAGACGCAGATTTCATCCGCGTAAATCGGCCGGCGGGGCCGTCCAAGCGCCCGCAAGTCGCCCGCATGCCCATGGGACGCGGGAAAGGGCCGCGGGTCGAATCCCGGGGGACGGGGCTGGCCAAAACCGGTGCTGACGTTTATCAAACGGGGGCAACCCTTCGATTGCTCCCGTTTGATGGAATGTGACAGTGGCTCTGATTGGCTATGCCCGCGTATCGACCGAAGATCAGGACACGGCCGGCCAACGCCTTGCGCTGGAGCAGCAGGGCTGCGCCCTCATCTTTGAGGACAGGGCCAGCGGGGGAAGCCGGGACCGCCCGAACCTCAGCAGGGCATTGGCGAGGGTAGGGGAGGGCGACACCCTCATTGTTGTGCGGATCGATCGATTGGCGCGCTCGCTCGTCCATCTGCTGGAGATCGTCGAGCAACTGCGGGCGAAGGGGGCCTACTTTCGCTCGATCAACGACCCGATCGACACTTCGAGCGCGCAAGGCATGCTGATGACCCAGATGCTGGGCGCCTTTGCCGAATTTGAACGCGCCCTTATCCGAGAACGCACGCGGGCAGGGCTTGCCGCGGCGATGGCGAGGGGCGCCAAGCCCGGCAATCCCAAGATGCGCGCGCGCGATCCGGCGGCAATCGCGGATATAGGCTACGCGCATAAAGAGCGTTATCTGCACGCCTTGGTCGACGATCGCCACCGCTGGCTGCCGACCGTAGAGCGCCTGCGACCCCATCTTCCCTGGTCGGTAGTCTTGCGCCAGATCCGCGCGATAAAGCCCCCCGTTCGCTCATTTAGTGAGCGAACGCTGGTGAAGGCCTGCAGGGCCCTGGTTAAAGCTGGTTATGCCGACGCCGTTATCCTCCAGGCTGCGCCGCGCCTGCCACCGGATACCCGCGTCGCGCGCCTGGTGGCGGACAGGTTGAAGACATATCCGGAAGCGTCTCTGCGCGACCTTGCGGGCTGGCTCAGCAGAGACTTGCGCGAACCTACGCCACGCGGCGGCATACACTGGTCGGCCGAGGGCGTGCGGCGTGTTCTGGAACGGGCGAGGGGGCTCGGGCTTCTCCTAGATCGCGAGGCGTCTTCGGACCCCTGTCTGATCGCCTAACCAGAGCTCGATAATGTGCCGCGTCTTGTGGGGCGCGGCACAAGGCGCGGCACTTAGAAGCTGAAGTGGTGCGCCGTGCGCTCTGCGGCGACCGGATTGTTCAGTCGGAGTGGAGTTTCAAGCCCGTGAGGCCAAAAAGGAAGCTCGGGCCTGGCTGTTGCCTGACAGCTTTGGGCGGACCCTATCAAGCAGCCGAGCGGCCTTCAGGCCGCTGCTGGCTTGTGCCGACGAGCAGCTAGGCCAGCAGTCCAACCGGCCCACACTGTGAGCCCACTGACGATCGTCGCGACAGCCAGCACCGGCAGCGAAGGCAGTTTTCCAAGCCCGACAAATACCGTCGGTCAAACGCTGCTCTCCCCCAGGGTCTCGACCAGGACGGCCTGGGCGACCATCGCCATGCCGACGATGAAGAACGGCCGCCCGTAACGTGTTGCCGTCGCGTAGAGGCACGCCGCGGCAACAAGCCCCCCAAGCTCTGCGGCACGCACAGTCCACGCGAAGTGAGCGGGGTCGAACGACGTGAAAGGTGGGGCCAGATGCCCGAGCAGCCGTTCGATAATGGGCTCGACGAGGGGCAGGGCTGTCGCGAGAATATAGCGGGCGTGCAGCTGCACTTTGCGCCTTTCTTTCAGCGCGACATAGAAGAGGACCATCAGAAGGATGGGTGTCGCGGCATCCAATATACCCAGGCGTCCGCCGTTGATCTGGTAGAAGGCCCAGTCGGCCCCAAGCTGCGATTTTGGCCAAGTCGGAGAACGTTTTGGGAACGTGGCATTCGGTATTGACGATGGAAATCATAGAAGAGGACAGTTCGCTCCATCATAGGGAGTGGGTTGATGGATCGGAGTATTCCGGGCGGGGATTTGATCGGACGATGGAGCCTGAGCTTTGCCGATATTGATTTTGTAAATTCGAAGCCGGCCCTGACGCGCCTTGGCCTCGCCGCGCAGCTGAAATTCTTCGCTTCCCTGGGGTTTTTCGCGATCGATCCCGGCTCAATCCCTACCGATGGCCTCTCGTATCTGGCCGAGCAACTCGGTGTCGAGGCTGGCGAGATAGCCGGTTATGACTTTTCCAGTCGGACAGCACGACGGCATTGTGCGGAGATCCTGATCCATCTTGGATATCACCGCATGAAGCGGGTGGATCGCGCGCAATTGACGGAATGGATTGCTGGCGAGCTGTGCCCGGGCGGCCAGTCGATCAATGCCATGCTTGAGCATGTTTTCCTGTGGTGCCGGGACCGGCGTATTTATGGGCCGTCGCGCAAGGAGCTTGAACGTGTCGTTCGCTCACAACGGCAAGATTATCTGGACACCTGGCTGATCGGAACCAGTGATCGGCTTTCGTCAGATGCGGTGGCGTTATTGGAAGCCTCGCTTGCCGATCCGGACAGCTCGACCGGATTCAACAGGATGAAGGGTGACGCCGGACAGGCAACGCTCGACAACATTCTCGACGTGACCGAGAAACTCGCCTTTATCCAGAGACTTGATCTTCCCCATGATCTCCTGACGGCTACGGGCAAGCCATGGGTCGATCAGATTGTTCGCCGCGTTGCCGGTGAAAAGGCCTCGGAGATGCGCCGGCATGCGCCGGCGCGACAGCTCGGCCTTTATGCGATTTATCTAATGTCGCGGGAGGCGCAACTCACTGACGCGATGATCGACCTGCTGATCGAAACCGTTCACAAGATCGGAACGCGCTCGAAACGCAAGGTGGTGGGCGATATCGCGAAAGACATCGAGCGGGTCTATGGAAAGGAGCGCCTGCTGGTCGAGATCGCCAGCGCCTCGATCAATGAACCATCGGGGCGCATCTGCGATGTCATTTTCCCGATCGCCGGTAAGGCCAAGCTGGCGGCGATCGTCAAGGAGAGCCATGCGAAGGGCGCTCTGGACCGGCGCATCTACAAGGTGATGCGTGGTTCCTGGGCCAATCATTACCGGCGCATGCTGCCAAGCCTGCTTTCCGTACTTGAGTTCCGGTCGAACAACGCGGTGTGGCGGCCGGTCCTGGCGGCCCTCGACTGGATCAGGAGCAAGGTGGATGGCGGATGCCGCTTCGTGCCATTGCAGGATGTTCCGATCGATGAGGTGATTCCAGCGCGATGGCGCAGTTCCGTCATTGATGACGATGGGCGGGTAAACCGGATCAGCTATGAGCTTTGCGTCCTGACGCAACTGCGCGACCGCATCCGCTCCAAAGAAATCTGGGTGGTCGGGGCGGATCGCTATCGCAATCCCGATGACGATCTTCCCAAGGACTTCGAGATCAGGCGAGATGCGTACTATTCCGGCCTCAGCCTGACGCCAGATGCGCAGGCGTTTTGCGCCTCGATCCGGGAGGAGCTTGAACGGGAACTGTTGCTCCTCAATGCCAATATTCCACAAAACGACAAGGTCCGGCTCCTGTGGCGCGGCGACAACCGGATATCGATTACACCGTTCAAGCCCTTGCCCGAACCGAAGGGTCTCGCTTCGATCAAAAGCGAGATCGGTCAGCGCTGGCCGATGACCGGACTGCTGGACGTGTTGAAAGAGGCTGCTCTGGACACGGGATTGATGGATGCTTTCGAAACGTCGGCCTCGCGGGTTACCCTGTCGAAAGCAGCCTTGGCTCAGCGTCTTTTGCTGTGTCTCTATGGCTTGGGCACGAACGCCGGGCTCAAGCGGGTCGCTGGCGCAACACCCGATGTCAGTTACGAGGAATTGCTGCATGTCCATCGCCGTTTCATCCACGCGCCAGCGCTGAGGGAGGCGTGCGCGCGGGTAGCAAACGCGACACTGGCAATCCGCAATGCCGCAGTATGGGGAGATGCGGGCACGGCATGCGCGTCCGATTCAACGAAGTTCGGCGCGTGGGACCGCAACCTGATGACGGAATGGCACGCCCGCTATGGCGGCCGTGGCGTCATGATCTACTGGCATGTGGAGAAGCGCGCGACCTGCGTTTATTCCCAGCTCAAGCGGTGCTCTTCCTCGGAGGTCGCCTCCATGATCGAAGGCGTGCTACGCCATTGCACCGACATGGAAATCCAGCGCCAGTACGTCGATAGCCACGGCCAGAGCGCAGTCGGCTTTGCGTTCTGCCGACTCCTTGGATTTGAGCTTGCCCCGCGGCTGAAAGCAGTGGCACGCCAGAAACTGGCCCTTCCCCAAGCCGGCATGCGCACGCGGCTTTCCAATTTACTGCCGATCCTCTCCAGCCCGATCGACTGGGACGAGATCGAGCAACAATATGACGAAATGGTCAAATATGCCGCTGCCATGCAATCGCGCACCGCCGATCCGGAAGCGATCCTGCTCCGGTTTGCCAGAGCCGAAGTGATGCACCCGACCTACAAGGCGCTGAGTGAACTCGGCCGCGCGGTCAAAACAATCTTCCTATGCCGGTATTTGCGTCAGGAGGCATTCCGCCGCGAGATCCACGAAGGGCTGAATGTGGTTGAGAACTGGAACGGCGCTAATGGTTTCGTGTTCTTCGGCAAGGGCGGCGAGATCGCCACCAACCGCATCCATGAGCAGGAAATCTCCGTTCTGGCGCTACACCTCCTGCAAGCGTCGCTGGTGTATGTGAACACCCGCATGCTTCAGACCGTACTGGTTGAGCCGAAGTGGGCGGGGCGGATGACGCCGGAAGATTATCGTGGTCTCACGCCGTTGATCTACAGTCATGTGAACCCTTATGGCCGCTTCGACCTCGACCTGAACGACCGGATTGATTTTGGACGGCTTGCAGCGTGAGGCGGCTGATCGGCCTATAACATTTGGGTACACCCCAGAGTGATAGGGCCGAGTGACACCATTCGTCTGTCACAAAAGGGTGGGTTTGCGCTCAATGTGACGATACACTGCAAGAGCCACCCTAATGTGACGGATTTTGCACTTGGCTCGTATCGGATATGCCCGCGTCAGCACCACGGACCAGGATCTGGATATCCAGATTGGCCGCCTCAAGAATGCAGGTTGCGAAATTATCCGTTCCGAGACCGGATCGGGGGCCTCGCGGAGCGGGCGCACGGAACTGGAAACGATCATGCAGTTTATGCACACCGGCGACGAGCTGGTCGTGCTGCGGCTCGACCGGCTCGGCCGCTCCACGCGCGATGTCCTGAACCTGGTGCATGAGCTTGATGAAAAGGGAGCTTCGCTGCGCATCCTTGAGCCAGAGGTGACGACGGCGGGCGACATGGGGCGAATGGTCATCACCATACTCGGCATGGTCGCCGATATGGAGCTGAAGTTCATCAAGGATCGTCAGCGCGCCGGGATCGAAGCGGCGCGCGCCGAAGGCGTTTACAAAGGCCGGAAGAAGAACGTCGATGACGATGAAATCCGCCGTCGCCTTGCCGCCGGCGCCAGCAAGGCCCGCGTTGCCCGCGACCTGAAGGTCTCACGAATGACCGTCTATCGGGCGCTCGACATTATTCCGTCACAGACCAAACTGCCGGAAAAGCCGCCCACTGCCAGCATCGCCCTGCATCTGATTATCGAGAACTTCAACAAGCGTGGAAGAGGTAGAAAACCCGCTCGGGAGCGGATTGAGGCGATGCTGGAACGCGACTACGCCATGGTAAAAAACGGCAATTGTGATTACAAACTGACCGTCGCCTATGACCCCGATCCGGATGGCATTTCCCTTGATGAGGAAATCCAAAGCCTCCTCTCCGAGATGTTCAACATCGCAGAGAGCTACAATTGCTCCATGGAAGCCGATATCTACGAGGTCGGTGGTCAGCAACGGTCCTGGTAGAATCAATCAAGCGTTCAGTGTTCGTTCTTCAACCTG
>NZ_CP022748.1:0-247521 GCF_002288285.1 Sphingobium xenophagum
CATGCGAATGCTGCAGGTCAAAGACCGCCCAACAACGCTGGCCAAGGCCCTGTCTGAACTCGGCCGCATCATCAAGACGCTGCATATCCTGCGATACATCGATGACCGGCCGTTCCGGCGACGAATATTGTTTCAGCTCAACCGGCAGGAATTGCGCCACAAGCTCGGTCGGCGCGTCCATCACGGCGATCGGGGCGAAATCAGAAGCCCTCTGCGTCAGGGCCAAGAGGAGCAGCTTGGGGTCCTCGGTCTGGCCCTCAACTCCATCGTCCACTGGAACGCTGTCTACATGCAGGAAACCGTGCGCCAACTCAGCGAGGCCGGGACGCCGCCGCTGCCCGCGATATCGCTCGGCTCTCGCCGATATCTTGGCGTCACATCAATTTCCTCGGCCGCTACGACTTCTCCGTGCCTGACGCCGTCGCAAACGGCGGCCTCAGACCGCTACGCCAACCTAATTCCGAATGGACTTTTGAAAGAAATAATGCCCCTTACGACACTTTCCTGTTCCGCTCAGCCGCACGACCCTCTATAGGCTGTACCGCCCTAAAAACGTACCTATCGTGACCGAGGACAACGGAAAACCGCTACCTATTTGGGCAAACAGGGGAGGGATGGTTGCTCAGTGCGCGCCCCTTCGCATGGGAAGCCCTTCCCTTGACTGGAGTACGGTAATACGCAATTATAGTTAGATAACTAAGGATATGGCCATGGAGAGAGGATTGCCGACAAAGGCGCTATGGGATCGCCTTCCCGAAATCGTTCGCTTCCGATCAACCGGGATGACGGAGACCTACAGTTTTGCGGGCGCCGAGGGCACGACCGAGCTGGAAGGCCAGCTGTTCCGGCAGAGAGCGCGGCCATCTAAGGCGGTCTATTTGTTCATGCACCCCACAGCCACGGTCCAGCTGCTCCCAATGCCTGAGGCGCTTGCCGATGCGGGGTTGCACGTACTTTGCGCGTCGAGTCGCTACCCGAGAAACGATAGTGCGCTGATTATGGAAAAGGTCGCCTACGACATGGGCCAGTGGGTGCGCCACGCGCGCGAGTCGCTGGGTTATGAAAAGGTGATCCTGGTGGGATGGTCGGGCGGCGGCTCGCTATCGCTGTTTTATGCGGCCCAGTCTGAACATCCGACAATCACCCACACGCCCGCCGGCGACCTTTATGACCTGACAGCAGCGCGGCTGCAGCGGGTTGACGGAATAGTCTTAATCGCCGCCACCTCAGCCGGGCGGAAGTGCTGACCGAATGGCTTGACCCCTCCGTCATCGACGAATTCGACCCGGACACGCGCGATCTCGAATTCGATATCTATAGTCCGGACTGCCCGAACAAACCACCATTCACCGCTGACTTCATCGCCGCCTTCCGCGAGAGGCAGCGGGCCCGCAATCGCAGAATTACCGCCTGGGCCGAGGAAATGCTTGCCACGCTCCGTCGTCGCAACGACGGCGAAACCGAACGCGCCTTCGTCACGCACCGCACGATGTGCGACGTGCGCTGGATTGATCCGACGATCGACCCAATGGACGCGCGCCGGGGCATCCTATCTTGGCAATCCAGCACGGTGAACGTGGGACCCGCTGGTTTGGCGCGATTCTCAACCCTGCGCTCGTGGCTGTCGCAATGGTCCTACGACCTATCCAACTCCAAGGCTGCCGTTAACGCGACAAAGATCCATCGGACCCCTGTGCTGCAGATCGAGATGAAGCGGACGACGCGGTTCCCGCGAGCCATAATCCGATCATTCACAACGCGCTCACCGTGCGAACAAGGAATTTGTGAGCATCAAGGGCCGACCCATTTCTACCAGGGCCAGCCCGAACATGTCAGCGCTTGTATCGACGGGATCATCGACTGGAGCCACCGCAACGATTTGTGATCTGGCCGCCGCGATCGACGCGGCGCCTCCGCATTTTCGCTGCGGCGCGGCCGGCTTACGCCGGCCGGTCGCGGATTCCTTGCGGGGATCAGTTGTAGACGGCGTCCCGGATGTCGGACACGAACTCCCCGACATACCCTCAAAGGCCGTGTTGGTCATGGCCACGACCGTCAGCGCGTTTGCACGATCGATGAACCAGCTATTGCCGTATCCGCCGCCCCAGTGAAGCGTTCCGGGAGACTGCGGCGACGGGACGGCGTGCGGATCTGCAAGCACTGCCCAGCCGAAGCCGAAGCCCAACCCGGCCCGCAGGCCGCAGCCTGAGGTCCGAGCTGATCGGTCGCCATCATCTCGACTGTTTCAGGCTTCAGGATCGGACCACCCCCGAGCCGGATGGTTTCCAGAAAGTGCAGGACGTCGCCCGCAGTCCCCACCATCCACCCCCGCCTGACGGATAGGAGTTTGGATCAGGATACGGCTCGGCGCGAACGTTAGCGACCCGTTGAAGGCATCCAGAGGCACTACCATGCCGTCCGTGATGCGGACGGGAACGGATTCGCTGTTGAAGTAATTCGTCGCGAGCCGCTCAACATCCGCAACGGCAAAGCCGGTATCGACGATACCCAGCGGATCCGTGACCAGTTTGCGCACAGCATCGCGTAGCGAACCACCGGTAACGCTCTCAACCACCCCTCCCATCACATCCATGCCAAGGGAATAGCGAAAACCCGACCCCGGTGCGGCGGTAAGCGGGGCGGCAGCCAGGCGCCGAAGATTCTCGGATAGCGACAATCCCGGTTGATCCAACCCGTCGGAGACGTCGAGGCGACGATAATGGCCATCGCTCCCTTCCTGAAACGGATAGCCGAGCCCCGATGTGTGCGTGAGCAGATGGCGGATCGAGATGACCGGAACCGATCCATCGGACAGGCGCGGCTGAAAGTCGGGCAGGAAGCGCGTCACTGGATCGTCCAGCCTCACAACACCATCCTCGATCAGGCGCATCACGGCGGCGGTGACAAAGGGTTTGGTCACCGATGCAAATCGGAAAATGCTATCCGTTTGCATCGGCTTTTGCGATTCACGGTCTGCAAATCCCGCCGCGCGGCGATAGGCGATCTTGCCGCCCCGGGCGACGATCACGACCGTTCCCACCAAACGATTGTCGGCGAGAGCATTGTCTATCGCGCGATCCAGGCGATCGGACACATCCGCGCCTTTAAAGGCTGATGAACTCATAAGTTCAAACTCTCCCGATACTCTCGCAGACCGGACGCGGCCCGCACCTAAGCGATTGCAGTCATCAACCGCGCGGTGGAGAGCGACGACGATTCGGTCGAGGCAAGGCCTGACCATCAGCACACCTCTCCACGCAACCTTCACGTCGCAGACCGCCACCGTGCAGTTCCTTAGTTATCTAACCATTAGTGATGTAAGTATCGGCGCGCAACATTGATGTGGGGCATCCATGGTGGCGAGGACACCCACTATCGCATCAGTCGCCTGCCTCATGAGTGATGCCGGCGACCCCTCGGTCTCTCGGCGCCGCCGACCCGGCTTCGCGTCGGGCTCCTCGGGGGAGAGGCTCCGAATCGCAGCTTCTAGATTGGTCTGCAGCTCGCCCAATAGGGCGATCTGGAGATCCGCTTCGCGGCGCGAAATGCCGGTCTTAGCGATATCCCCAACTTCGATGCCAATGGGCAGAAGCTTCCTTTTCAGCTCGTGACCGTAAGGGTGAGGAAGATGTTGATCTTCCGCTTGTCCGCCGCGTTGCGGACCCGGGCAACGATTCCCCGTTGCTCCATGGAAGCGATCGCCGAAAGCGTGGTCGGCTCCATCGTTCCAACAAGGTCGGACAGTTCCTTCTGGGTTAAGCCGTCCTGGTCCACAGGACGCGCAAGAAGTACCACATGCCCAGGGTGACGCCGAACTGCTCGATCTTCAGCTGTAGCAGCTTTTGCATAAGTCGATGCGTGAGTCGGATTTGATATCCGATACTCAGGTCGAACGGCAGGTTGATTTCCCCGCTATCTCCGCTCATCGAAATCGGCCCTGCATGACCCGAACCATCGGGCCTGTTGAATGTCGAAACCAGCGTGCATTCCTTCTTGGCAACCGCCCCAGCCGCGTGGGTCGGTGACTTGTTAATGGATTATGACTTGACGGTCCCGCGGCTTCTCATCCGGGTCGAGGGCGAGATTCCGGCGTTCGTTCGGCGGCCTTGATGGTCGTGACTGCCATATATTCAACCGACGTAAGGGCACGAGGGCCACCCTAGTTCGGGCGGGATTCAAAGGGCCGGAGAACCCACGCTCAATCCGCGTGGAATAGATAGGGTGTCACCGAAGCACGATTCAGACCCGTTCGACCGCGAGCGCAAGGCCCATGCCGACGCCGATGCAGAGCGTGGCAAGGCCCAGTCTGCCGTCAGTATCCAACTGGACGTTGGCGGGCAGGTGCACCATCAAAGCCGTTGCCCCTGCCTCATTGGGAGGGCGAACATGGCGACACGCCCCAGGGAGAGTGCATTTGTCCAACAGGCCCGCCCAGCTCAATCCGGAATGGAGCCTTGGTTATCAGGTCCGGCGCTGCCATCGGCGGTTCGATCGCCTGCTCAATGCGATGCTGGCGAAGCACGATCTAAAGACGGGCTTCTGGTATTACCTTCGTGTGCTGTGGATCCGCGACGGCGTCACCCAGAAATATCTGAGCGACATGACCAACGTCACAGAAAACACGACTGTGTCGATAATCAACAACATGATGCAGCACGGGCTTGTAGAGCGCACCCGCGACAAGGTTGATCGCCGCAAGTTGAGCGTTACGCTGACCCAACGAGGCAAAGCCCTGGAAGCGGAGCTCATGCAATATGCGATCGACATTAACCGCATCGCCGTCGCCGGGATCGATCCGGCCGAGGTTGCGACGTGCGTCGACGTGCTTTCGCGCATGTCAGCCAATCTCGCCGCCGAATTCGATTCTATCCCGAACACCCCCGCCGAGGACTGACAGGGCGCAACCGGTCAGCGGCCGCTCGCCGGGTATCCTGCGGCAGCCCGGCAAAGACGGAGCATCGACAACCACGCTGCTCCCGCACCGCTTATGCTCCGCCCCGTCATTTCCCGGATTGCATCACGTCAGATCTTGAACTCCGCGAACGTCTCCGGCGCGAACATGTCCTCGATCGTCAGCTGGCGCGGCGACAGACCCTGCTCATGATGATAGCGCGTGAAGGTCTCGAGTACGTGGCGGTTCTTCTCGATTCCGTAAGGCCACCACTGATCGCCCAACGTCGCGATCGTTTCCTCGACCGCGGCAATTTGCCAGGGCAGCATCGTCTTGAGCGAGGCTGAGACGCGCAGCTGTTCGTAGGTTAGCTGCTGCGCCTGGACGAACGCCTTGTAGAGCGCCTGTGCGATCCAGCGGTTCTTCTCGTAAATGTCGCGGCGAATGGCAACGACGTGCATGATCGGGAAGATATTCGTCTTGCCGAAATAGGCTTTCTCGACCTGGACGAAGTCCGGGAACAGGCGCCGCACATTGTGCGGTTCCGAATAGAAGGTCGATGGAGCACGCGCGGTGTGCAGCGCGTCGATCTCGCCATCAGCCAACATCCGGGTCAGCGTCTGGTTTGGCCCGATCGGCTCAACCTTGAACTTGTCCGGCAGATTGAGTTTGAGCTTTTCCTCACGGCCCGGCTCTTCCTCGCCGCCCGTGACATAAGTGACCGACGCCGGGTCGATGCCATATTCGTCCTGCAGGATACCGCGGATCCAGACCGGCGCGGTCATCTGATATTCCGGGACGCCGATGCGCTTGCCGACAAGGTCGGACGGTTTTTCGATGCCGCTCTTGGCCGACACGAAGATGCAGGAATGACGGAAGAAACGTGACGGGAACACCGGGATGGCGATAAAGTCTGGATTGTCCCGGCCCAGAGTCACGCAATACGATGACATCGAAAGCTCGGCGGCATCGAACTCGCGATTGCGCAGCATCCGGAAGAACGTTTCCTCGACGGACAGCACCATCAAGCCGCTATTGTGTAATCGAGACCGATATCGGCAGCCGGTGCGCTCTGCGTAATGCGGCCGACGGAGACGTAAGTAACTCCCGTTTCCGCGATCGCACGGATGGTATCGAGCCGCACGCCACCTGACGCTTCGATCGGCACGCGGCCCGCAACCAGCGCCACACCCTCGCGCAGCATTTCGACCGACATATTGTCGAAGAGCAGCCGATCGGCGCCTGCCTTCAGTGCCGGCTCGATCTGGTCGATTGTGTCGACTTCGACTTGGACCGGGAGTGCTGACTTGCCCGCCTTGGCCGCGCGCACGGCCGCCTCGATCGAGCCGCAGATCGCGACATGATTGTCCTTGATCAGGATGCCGTCGTCGAGCCGCATACGATGATTGTGCGCCCCGCCCATGCGGGCAGCATATTTCTCAATTGCGCGCAGGCCGGGTATGGTCTTGCGGGTGTCGAGCAGGATGCACGACGTGCCCGCGATCATGTTGGCATAGCTTCGAGTAAGGGTGGCAATACCGGTGAGGTGCTGCAGCGTGTTCAGCGCCGAGCGCTCCGCCGACAACATCGGGCGGGCGCGACCCTCCACGCGCATGATCGGGGCACCCGCCTGGAGCTCATCTCCATCCCTGGCAAGCCGCTCGACCCGGACATCGGGATCAAGGGCCTCGAAGAAGACCTGGGCGAGATCGATGCCCGCAACGGCAATCTGCTCGCGAGTCTGGATCGTCGCGATCAGCCGTGCGTCGGCGGGGATGGTGAGGTCGGTGGTGACATCACCACCTAGCCCCAGATCCTCCTTGAGTACGGACTGGACGAAATGACTGACGGCATCCGCGTCGAGCCCGGCAATGGGCGGCAGGGACATCATCAAGCGCGGACGTCCCCGAGAGCGTCGACATCTGTCGATACGGTCCGCATGATATCCGCCTCTTCGTCCGAGACATTGAGCAGCCGCCAGTCGGTGCCCTTAGGCACGATGCCTTCGAACGACATGAGCTTGGCGTTCGGAATGTGCGGCTCGGTCGTGCCGATCGCCGGCTCGCCCTTTTCCACCGCCTGCGCGGCGCGGTACATCTGTGTGCGGAACGTGAAGATCGCCTTGTCGCTCGACCCCAGGCGATCATCGCCACGATCGGCGAGCGTACCCATCGATTCCCACATCGCCATGTCCTGCGCCGGGATGCCGTAGATACCGGTGAAATCGCCGTCCTTCATGGCTACGCGATCCTGGAGATAGTTGTTTCCTGCGTTGCGCATCTTTTTGAAGGTGATCGGCTCGACATCCTTGCCGATCTCGGCACCGCAGAATTTGCGCCATGCGTCGGTCGAAATGCCTTTTTCGGGATGCCAGGCGACCCAGTAGAACATCGTGTTCTCATCATCGATCGGGACCAGCATCTGGCTCAGATGATATTGGTCATTCGATGGAATGTGGACGGTATAGGGCGCCACATAGAGTGTCATGCGGATATAATCAGTGGCATCGGCGTCGACGATCGGCTTGCGGATCGCGACATAGCGGAAGCCAAAGCTGGTCTTCTGGACCTCAAGGCGTGGCGCCTTGTCGGCCGACGGCCGTAGCCAGGCGGTGTCGGTCGCGGTCGATCCGCTGACCTCGGTTGCCGTCGGCATGTTGGACGAGTGCAGGCTCGAACTGTGCGCCGAGTCGATGGAGCCTTCGAGCACCTGTGCCCAGTTGCATGCGCCATGCATCTTCACGATGCTGATCTTGTCGTCCGGTACGGTCGCCCAGTTGGGCTTGTCGAACGGCGTCACCTGATCGGGATTGCCCATCCACACCCAGACGAACCCGCCGGCCTCCTGGACCGGATAGGCCTTGGTCTTCATCGTGCTGCGCAGCTTGGCGTCGACCGGCTCGGACGACATGTCGATGGCGTTGCCGTTCACGTCGAACTTCCAGCCATGATAGAGGCAACGCAGGCCGCATTCCTCGTTGCGGCCAAAGGCCAGCGACGCGCGGCGGTGCGGGCATTGCTCGTCAAGCGCGCCCAGACGACCCTTGCTGTCGCGGAACACCACCATATTCTCGCCGAGGAGGCGGACGCGCAGCGGCGTACAATCCGGTTCGGCCACCTCTTCGGACATGCACGCGGGCATCCAGTGCTGGCGCATCAGCCTGCCCATCGGCGCGCTGCCCTCGACTCGGGCGAGGATGTCATTTTGTTGGGGTGTCATCGCCTATCCTTATCGCAAAGTGGCTGTGCCAAGGCGCCGTGCCACGAAGGTGTTTCATCCACTTCTTGAAAACACTTCTACATAGAAGTATTGTGCGTTTCAAGCGGGCCGCATTTCAAGGACCGACCTGGCAGATCGAGGATAAACATGAAGGCACTTCGGATCGGCATTGTCGGCCTTGGCCGGGGGTTCATGCTGACGCTTCCGGCGTTGCGCGCGCACCCACGGGTCGAGATCGCCGCGGCGTTCGATCTGCGCGCGTCCCCACGTGCTCAATTCACGCGCGAGTTCGGAGCCAAGTCATATGAAAGCCTGGAGGGGTTGCTCGCCGCCGATATTGATGCCGTCTATATCGCGACGCCACACGAACTGCACGCGACGCAGGCAATCGCGGCCCTCGGTGCGGGCAAGCATGTTCTGGTCGAAAAGCCGATGGCGATCTCTGTCGCCGAGTGCGTCGCGATGGAAGCGGCGGCACGCCGGGCCGGCAAACTGCTCCTGGTCGGCCCCAGCCATGGCTTTGATGCCCCGGTCCGCCGAGCCGCCGAGTTGATCGCCAGCGGCGGCTTTGGTGCGGTGCGGCAACTCACGGCGATGAACTTCACCGATTTCATGTATCGGCCGCGTCGCCCCGAAGAGCTGGACAGCGCGCGTGGTGGGGGCGTTGTCTACAGTCAAGCCGCTCACCAAATTGACGTGGCGCGGCGGCTTGTCGGACGCGATGTGACATTCGTGCGCGCGGTTGCGGGCAATTGGGATTCCAGTCGCCCGAGCGAGGGCGCATATGCCGCGATGATGGGATTCGAGGGTGGGGCTGTCGCATCGCTGACGTACAGTGGCTACGCCCATTATGATTCCGACGAACTGGTTAATTGGATATCGGAACTCGGCCGCGAGAAGGATCCGGAGCAATACGGTGACACGCGGCGCGCGCTCAGGAACCTCGAACCAGCGACCGAAAGCGCTGCCAAGATACGCCGAGCGTATGGCGAGGACGGCGCATCGACCAGCGAACCGCCGGCGCCGTATCATGAGCATTTCGGCTTTGTGCTGGTCAGTTGCGAACGCGCCGATCTCAAGCTCTCGCCCCAAGGCATCACGCTCTATGGCGATGAACACCGTGAGTTTCTCGCGATCGATCCGCCAAGCCTGCCGCGGGTCGAGGTCATCGATGAATTCGTTGAAGGCGCACTCGGTCTGGTCCAGCCGATCCATGATGGCCGCTGGGGCGTGAAGACGGTGGCGTGCTGCGCAGCCCTACTCGAATCGAGCCGCACCGGCAGCGAAATCGCACCCACAGCCATGATTATCGACACTTTGGAGGCCGTTTCCGTATGACTAGATTGAACCTCTCGCTCGCCTGTTGGGGCTATGATCGCACCGAGGCGCTGCTGTCGCAGACGGTCCGCCCCGATGGGATCGATCTCAACTTTCAGGTGCTGTCCGTCGAGGAAACGTTCTTCCGGATGCTGCGCAATCGCGAGTTCGATGCCGCCGAGCTTTCGATGTCATCGTATTGCGTGACTCTGGGCCGGGACAATCCAGACTTTATCGCCATCCCGGTGTTCCCGTCACGTTTCTTCCGTCATTCCTGCATCTTCGTGTCGGCCAAGAGCGGCATCGAAAAACCGTCCGACCTTGTCGGCAAGCGCATCGGCGTCCCGGAATATCAGATGACCGCGCCGGTCTGGATCCGCGGTATCCTGCAGGACGAATATGGCATCGACCCGGCGTCGGTCACTTATGTCACGGGCGGCGAGGAAGAGCCGGGCCGTGAGGAAAAGCTCAAACTCAATCTGCCGGACAAGTTCAAGGTTGAGCCGATCGGGCCAAACCAGACGCTGACCCGGATGTTGGCTGATGGCGAGATCGACGCGCTGCACACCGCGCGTGCTCCATCGACCTTCTATTCGGAACCGCACAATGTGCGGCGCCTGTTCCCGGACTTCGTCCAGGTCGAGAAAGCCTATTTCGGCAAGACGAATATCTTCCCGATCATGCACGTCGTTGCCATTCGCCGCGACATTTACGAGAAGAACCGCTGGATCGCACAGGCGCTCTACAAGGCGTTCGTCCAGGCGCAGCAGCTAACCTACGAACAGCTGCGCGTCTCAGCCTCGCTCAAGACGATGCTGCCCTGGCAAATTGCCGCGGTCGAGGAAACGATCGCGACGTTGGGCGATCAGTGGTGGCCTTACGGAATCGAGAAGAACCGCCACGTACTCGAGACCTTCACGCGCTATCATCATGAGCAGGGTCTGTCGCCGCGCCAGCTGACGATCGAGGACATGTTCGCGCCGGAGACGTTCGCGGAGTTCAAGATCTGACGTGATGCAATCCGGGAAATGACGGGGCGGAGCATAAGCGGTGCGGGAGCAGCGTGGTTGTCGATGCTCCGTCTTTGCCGGGCTGCCGCAGGATACCCGGCGAGCGGCCGCTGACCGGTTGCGCCCTGTCAGTCCTCGGCGGGGGTGTTCGGGATAGAATCGAATTCGGCGGCGAGATTGGCTGACATGCGCGAAAGCACGTCGACGCACGTCGCAACCTCGGCCGGATCGATCCCGGCGACGGCGATGCGGTTAATGTCGATCGCATATTGCATGAGCTCCGCTTCCAGGGCTTTGCCTCGTTGGGTCAGCGTAACGCTCAACTTGCGGCGATCAACCTTGTCGCGGGTGCGCTCTACAAGCCCGTGCTGCATCATGTTGTTGATTATCGACACAGTCGTGTTTTCTGTGACGTTGGTCATGTCGCTCAGATATTTCTGGGTGACGCCGTCGCGGATCCACAGCACACGAAGGTAATACCAGAAGCCCGTCTTTAGATCGTGCTTCGCCAGCATCGCATTGAGCAGGCGATCGAACCGCCGATGGCAGCGCCGGACCTGATAACCAAGGCTCCATTCCGGATTGAGCTGGGCGGGCCTGTTGGACAAATGCACTCTCCCTGGGGCGTGTCGCCATGTTCGCCCTCCCAATGAGGCAGGGGCAACGGCTTTGATGGTGCACCTGCCCGCCAACGTCCAGTTGGATACTGACGGCAGACTGGGCCTTGCCACGCTCTGCATCGGCGTCGGCATGGGCCTTGCGCTCGCGGTCGAACGGGTCTGAATCGTGCTTCGGTGACACCCTATCTATTCCACGCGGATTGAGCGTGGGTTCTCCGGCCCTTTGAATCCCGCCCGAACTAGGGTGGCCCTCGTGCCCTTACGTCGGTTGAATATATGGCAGTCACGACCATCAAGGCCGCCGAACGAACGCCGGAATCTCGCCCTCGACCCGGATGAGAAGCCGCGGGACCGTCAAGTCATAATCCATTAACAAGTCAACCGACCCACGCGGCTGGGGCGGTTGCCAAGAAGGAATGCACGCTGGTTTCGACATTCAACAGGCCCGATGGTTCGGGTCATGCAGGGCCGATTTCGATGAGCGGAGATAGCGGGGAAATCAACCTGCCGTTCGACCTGAGTATCGGATATCAAATCCGACTCACGCATCGACTTATGCAAAAGCTGCTACAGCTGAAGATCGAGCAGTTCGGCGTCACCCTGGGCATGTGGTACTTCTTGCGCGTCCTGTGGGACCAGGACGGCTTAACCCAGAAGGAACTGTCCGACCTTGTTGGAACGATGGAGCCGACCACGCTTTCGGCGATCGCTTCCATGGAGCAACGGGGAATCGTTGCCCGGGTCCGCAACGCGGCGGACAAGCGGAAGATCAACATCTTCCTCACCCCTTACGGTCACGAGCTGAAAAGGAAGCTTCTGCCCATTGGCATCGAAGTTGGGGATATCGCTAAGACCGGCATTTCGCGCCGCGAAGCGGATCTCCAGATCGCCCTATTGGGCGAGCTGCAGACCAATCTAGAAGCTGCGATTCGGAGCCTCTCCCCCGAGGAGCCCGACGCGAAGCCGGGTCGGCGGCGCCGAGAGGACCGAGGGGTCGCCGGCATCACTCATGAGGCAGGCGACTGATGCGATAGTGGGTGTCCTCGCCACCATGGATGCCCCACATCAATGTTGCGCGCCGATACTTACATCACTAATGGTTAGATAACTAAGGAACTGCACGGTGGCGGTCTGCGACGTGAAGGTTGCGTGGAGAGGTGTGCTGATGGTCAGGCCTTGCCTCCGACCGAATCGTCGTCGCTCTCCACCGCGCGGTTGATGACTGCAATCGCTTAGGTGCGGGCCGCGTCCGGTCTGCGAGAGTATCGGGAGAGTTTGAACTTATGAGTTCATCAGCCTTTAAAGGCGCGGATGTGTCCGATCGCCTGGATCGCGCGATAGACAATGCTCTCGCCGACAATCGTTTGGTGGGAACGGTCGTGATCGTCGCCCGGGGCGGCAAGATCGCCTATCGCCGCGCGGCGGGATTTGCAGACCGTGAATCGCAAAAGCCGATGCAAACGGATAGCATTTTCCGATTTGCATCGGTGACCAAACCCTTTGTCACCGCCGCCGTGATGCGCCTGATCGAGGATGGTGTTGTGAGGCTGGACGATCCAGTGACGCGCTTCCTGCCCGACTTTCAGCCGCGCCTGTCCGATGGATCGGTTCCGGTCATCTCGATCCGCCATCTGCTCACGCACACATCGGGGCTCGGCTATCCGTTTCAGGAAGGGAGCGATGGCCATTATCGTCGCCTCGACGTCTCCGACGGGTTGGATCAACCGGGATTGTCGCTATCCGAGAATCTTCGGCGCCTGGCTGCCGCCCCGCTTACCGCCGCACCGGGGTCGGGTTTTCGCTATTCCCTTGGCATGGATGTGATGGGAGGGGTGGTTGAGAGCGTTACCGGTGGTTCGCTACGCGATGCTGTGCGCAAACTGGTCACGGATCCGCTGGGTATCGTCGATACCGGCTTTGCCGTTGCGGATGTTGAGCGGCTCGCGACGAATTACTTCAACAGCGAATCCGTTCCCGTCCGCATCACGGACGGCATGGTAGTGCCTCTGGATGCCTTCAACGGGTCGCTAACGTTCGCGCCGAGCCGTATCCTGGATCCAAACTCCTATCCGTCAGGCGGGGGTGGGATGGTGGGGACTGCGGGCGACGTCCTGCACTTTCTGGAAACCATCCGGCTCGGGGGTGGTCCGATCCTGAAGCCTGAAACAGTCGAGATGATGGCGACCGATCAGCTCGGACCTCAGGCTGCGGCCTGCGGGCCGGGTTGGGGCTTCGGCTTCGGCTGGGCAGTGCTTGCAGATCCGCACGCCGTCCCGTCGCCGCAGTCTCCCGGAACGCTTCACTGGGGCGGCGGATACGGCAATAGCTGGTTCATCGATCGTGCAAACGCGCTGACGGTCGTGGCCATGACCAACACGGCCTTTGAGGGTATGTCGGGGAAGTTCGTGTCCGACATCCGGGACGCCGTCTACAACTGATCCCCGCAAGGAATCCGCGACCGGCCGGCGTAAGCCGGCCGCGCCGCAGCGAAAATGCGGAGGCGCCGCGTCGATCGCGGCGGCCAGATCACAAATCGTTGCGGTGGCTCCAGTCGATGATCCCGTCGATACAAAGGAAATAATGCCCCTTACGACACTTTCCTGTTCCGCTCAGCCGCACGACCCTCTATAGGCTGTACCGCCCTAAAAACGTACCTATCGTGACCGAGGACAACGGAAAACCGCTACCTATTTGGGCAAACAGGGGAGGGGATGGTTGCTCAGTGCGCGCCCCTTCGCATGGGAAGCCCTTCCCTTGACTGGAGTACGGTAATACGCAATTATAGTTAGATAACTAAGGATATGGCCATGGAGAGAGGATTGCCGACAAAGGCGCTATGGGATCGCCTTCCCGAAATCGTTCGCTTCCGCGATCAACCGGGGATGACGGAGACCTACAGTTTTGCGGGCGCCGAGGGCACGACCGAGCTGGAAGGCCAGCTGTTCCGGCAGAGAGCGCGGCCATCTAAGGCGGTCTATTTGTTCATGCACCCCACAGCCACGGTCCAGCTGCTCCCAATGCCTGAGGCGCTTGCCGATGCGGGGTTGCACGTACTTTGCGCGTCGAGTCGCTACCCGAGAAACGATAGTGCGCTGATTATGGAAAAGGTCGCCTACGACATGGGCCAGTGGGTGCGCCACGCGCGCGAGTCGCTGGGTTATGAAAAGGTGATCCTGGTGGGATGGTCGGGCGGCGGCTCGCTATCGCTGTTTTATGCGGCCCAGTCTGAACATCCGACAATCACCCACACGCCCGCCGGCGACCTTTATGACCTGACAGCAGCGCGGCTGCAGCGGGTTGACGGAATAGTCTTAATCGCCGCCCACCTCAGCCGGGCGGAAGTGCTGACCGAATGGCTTGACCCCTCCGTCATCGACGAATTCGACCCGGACACGCGCGATCTCGAATTCGATATCTATAGTCCGGACTGCCCGAACAAACCACCATTCACCGCTGACTTCATCGCCGCCTTCCGCGAGAGGCAGCGGGCCCGCAATCGCAGAATTACCGCCTGGGCCGAGGAAATGCTTGCCACGCTCCGTCGTCGCAACGACGGCGAAACCGAACGCGCCTTCGTCACGCACCGCACGATGTGCGACGTGCGCTGGATTGATCCGACGATCGACCCCAATGGACGCGCGCCGGGGGCATCCTATCTTGGCAATCCACGCACGGTGAACGTGGGACCCGCTGGTTTGGCGCGATTCTCAACCCTGCGCTCGTGGCTGTCGCAATGGTCCTACGACCTATCCAACTCCAAGGCTGCCGTTAACGCGACAAAGATCCATCGGACCCCTGTGCTGCAGATCGAGAATGAAGCGGACGACGCGGTTCCCGCGAGCCATAATCCGATCATTCACAACGCGCTCACCGTTGCGAACAAGGAATTTGTGAGCATCAAGGGCGCGACCCATTTCTACCAGGGCCAGCCCGAACATGTCAGCGCTTGTATCGACGGGATCATCGACTGGAGCCACCGCAACGATTTGTGATCTGGCCGCCGCGATCGACGCGGCGCCTCCGCATTTTCGCTGCGGCGCGGCCGGCTTACGCCGGCCGGTCGCGGATTCCTTGCGGGGATCAGTTGTAGACGGCGTCCCGGATGTCGGACACGAACTTCCCCGACATACCCTCAAAGGCCGTGTTGGTCATGGCCACGACCGTCAGCGCGTTTGCACGATCGATGAACCAGCTATTGCCGTATCCGCCGCCCCAGTGAAGCGTTCCGGGAGACTGCGGCGACGGGACGGCGTGCGGATCTGCAAGCACTGCCCAGCCGAAGCCGAAGCCCCAACCCGGCCCGCAGGCCGCAGCCTGAGGTCCGAGCTGATCGGTCGCCATCATCTCGACTGTTTCAGGCTTCAGGATCGGACCACCCCCGAGCCGGATGGTTTCCAGAAAGTGCAGGACGTCGCCCGCAGTCCCCACCATCCCACCCCCGCCTGACGGATAGGAGTTTGGATCCAGGATACGGCTCGGCGCGAACGTTAGCGACCCGTTGAAGGCATCCAGAGGCACTACCATGCCGTCCGTGATGCGGACGGGAACGGATTCGCTGTTGAAGTAATTCGTCGCGAGCCGCTCAACATCCGCAACGGCAAAGCCGGTATCGACGATACCCAGCGGATCCGTGACCAGTTTGCGCACAGCATCGCGTAGCGAACCACCGGTAACGCTCTCAACCACCCCTCCCATCACATCCATGCCAAGGGAATAGCGAAAACCCGACCCCGGTGCGGCGGTAAGCGGGGCGGCAGCCAGGCGCCGAAGATTCTCGGATAGCGACAATCCCGGTTGATCCAACCCGTCGGAGACGTCGAGGCGACGATAATGGCCATCGCTCCCTTCCTGAAACGGATAGCCGAGCCCCGATGTGTGCGTGAGCAGATGGCGGATCGAGATGACCGGAACCGATCCATCGGACAGGCGCGGCTGAAAGTCGGGCAGGAAGCGCGTCACTGGATCGTCCAGCCTCACAACACCATCCTCGATCAGGCGCATCACGGCGGCGGTGACAAAGGGTTTGGTCACCGATGCAAATCGGAAAATGCTATCCGTTTGCATCGGCTTTTGCGATTCACGGTCTGCAAATCCCGCCGCGCGGCGATAGGCGATCTTGCCGCCCCGGGCGACGATCACGACCGTTCCCACCAAACGATTGTCGGCGAGAGCATTGTCTATCGCGCGATCCAGGCGATCGGACACATCCGCGCCTTTAAAGGCTGATGAACTCATAAGTTCAAACTCTCCCGATACTCTCGCAGACCGGACGCGGCCCGCACCTAAGCGATTGCAGTCATCAACCGCGCGGTGGAGAGCGACGACGATTCGGTCGGAGGCAAGGCCTGACCATCAGCACACCTCTCCACGCAACCTTCACGTCGCAGACCGCCACCGTGCAGTTCCTTAGTTATCTAACCATTAGTGATGTAAGTATCGGCGCGCAACATTGATGTGGGGCATCCATGGTGGCGAGGACACCCACTATCGCATCAGTCGCCTGCCTCATGAGTGATGCCGGCGACCCCTCGGTCCTCTCGGCGCCGCCGACCCGGCTTCGCGTCGGGCTCCTCGGGGGAGAGGCTCCGAATCGCAGCTTCTAGATTGGTCTGCAGCTCGCCCAATAGGGCGATCTGGAGATCCGCTTCGCGGCGCGAAATGCCGGTCTTAGCGATATCCCCAACTTCGATGCCAATGGGCAGAAGCTTCCTTTTCAGCTCGTGACCGTAAGGGGTGAGGAAGATGTTGATCTTCCGCTTGTCCGCCGCGTTGCGGACCCGGGCAACGATTCCCCGTTGCTCCATGGAAGCGATCGCCGAAAGCGTGGTCGGCTCCATCGTTCCAACAAGGTCGGACAGTTCCTTCTGGGTTAAGCCGTCCTGGTCCCACAGGACGCGCAAGAAGTACCACATGCCCAGGGTGACGCCGAACTGCTCGATCTTCAGCTGTAGCAGCTTTTGCATAAGTCGATGCGTGAGTCGGATTTGATATCCGATACTCAGGTCGAACGGCAGGTTGATTTCCCCGCTATCTCCGCTCATCGAAATCGGCCCTGCATGACCCGAACCATCGGGCCTGTTGAATGTCGAAACCAGCGTGCATTCCTTCTTGGCAACCGCCCCAGCCGCGTGGGTCGGTTTGGTCTGCCTTGAGAAAATTGGTCCAATTCTGGAGAGAGCCCGAGAGGGCATAAGAATTGGAGAAATATATGGGACGTCAGCGATTTACGCCGGAGCAGATCATCGCGAAGCTGCGTGAGGTGGATGTGATTGTCGGTCGAGGCGGGACCGCCGTCGAGGCTTGTCGGCAGATCGGGATTGCCGAACAGACGCTGTATAGGTGGCGTAAGGAATATGGTGGCCTGAAGGTCGACCAGGTGCGTCGGATGAAGGATCTGGAGCGGGAAAATGCGCAGCTGAAGAAGCTGGTTGCGGATCTGGCGCTGGACAAGGCGATCCTGCAAGAGGCGTCGAAGCTGACTTTTTGAGTCCCTCCCGTCGCCGTGAAGCGATCGAGCAGGTCCGCCGGGTTCTTCCGGTATCGGAGCGGCGGACCTGCCGTGTTCTGGTTCAGCATCGTTCAGCGCAGCGACATCGTCCCAAGGATGATGCCGACGAACGGCATCTGACGGCCGACATCATCGCGCTGGCCAGGGATTATGGCCGGTACGGCTATCGCCGTATCCATGCCTTGCTCGGCCATGCAGGCTGGCAGGTCAGCTTGTCGGTAGTGGAACGCATCTGGCGGCGGGAGGGTCTTAAAGTGCCGAAGAGGCAACCGAAACGACGTCGGCTCTGGCTGGGCGATGGGTCGTGTATAAGGTTGCGGCCACAGCATCGCGGGCATGTGTGGTCTTACGACTTCGTCGAGGATAAGACGCGCAACGGACGCAAGTTCCGGATGCTCAATATCATCGACGAGTTCAGCCGCGAATGTCTGGCGATGGTGCCGCTGCGACGGTTCCGGTCCAACGACGTGATCGACGTGTTGGCCGACCTGTTCATCGAGCATGGGCCGCCTGAACATATCCGGTCCGATAACGTCCTGGGTCACGAAGGAAAGCGAGATTTGGTCAACAGATCTCTATGCGCCGACATTGAGCGGCGAGGCATGCATTCTGAGCCAGATGGCTTCCACCGTCAACGGGATCGCTCCCTGCCATAGCAAACACAGGATCCAGCGGCGCCGAAGCGGCCGTGGTCCTCACCGTCCTTAGAACGAGATACGCACCCAGGTGGAAGGCCCGAACATTATCTACAGGGTCGCTTTCGCGCCCTCACGGCACTTGCAGAGAGGGGTCCTTCCACCTGGCATCCGACCGTTCAAGGAACGGTCGGTACTCTGTCCCCGTCTTGATGACGGCATGGGCAACGCGCGCCATCTTGGCGGTGAGCGCCGTCATCGCCTTGCGGCGACGATCGGCATCATCCGCGTGCCCGGCAGTGTATCGTCCGAGCTTGTCGCGGAAACTGTTGTTGCGCTGACGTGCGGCGACCTGGGCAGCCATCCAAAAGGTCCGCCGCAATCGCGCATTACCGTACTTGGACAGCATCGTGCGGCCTCGGAATGTACCGGACTGCCGGGTCGCAAGATCAAGACCGCAGAACTTCAGGAACTGACGGTGATGGCTGAAGCGGCGTAGATCGCCTGCCTCGGCGAGAATGGTCAACGCATTGATGGGCCCAATGCCGGGGATCATGCGCAGAAGCTGATAATCGCGGTTTTCGGCCAGCATGGCATGCGCCGTTCGCTCGATCTCGTCGCGCTGCCGGATCAGGTTGCGTGCTTGGGCGATCACCATGCGGAACATAGCGATCGAGACGGAATCCTCGTTGACAGGTAGCGCCACGGAGGCGCAGGCGGTCTCGTAGATATCGTTGATCAGCCGGGCTTTGGACACTTTGCGGCCGACCAAGTCCCATGCTTCGCGGGAGAAAGTCTCCTGGCCGAGCACAGTCATGCTGGCTGGAGTCGGGAATCGTTCGAGCAGAGCAAGGAACCAGTCGGATCGGCTGTTGCCAGCGAAGCGTTCAATCTCCGGGAAATAGAGCGGCAGGTAGTGGGTCAGGATGCGATGCCATGTCTGCGTCTTAGCCTTGGAGATCGCCTCGTGCGTTTTCGACATCTCCTGCAGGTCGTTGATCCCGGCGGCGAGCGGATCGACGTATCGCTGGGTGGCGCCGATCCGCAGCATGTGCAGGATCACTTGCGCATCCTTGGAATCGTTCTTGTCCCAGCCATTGTGCAGAGCCTCGCGCGTTCGAGCCAAGGCAACGGACGAGATCAAGCGCAACTCGAAGCCGGCGGACAGCAGGCGATGCGCCAGCGTGCGATGGTAGTTACCAGTAGCCTCGAAGCCGACGATGATCGGACGCCCGATGTCGCTAAGATCCGTGGCTAGGCGATCATAATCTGCCTTTGTCGCCATCACCGTCATGCGACGTCGGCGTCCGCCTTCTGGACGTTCGATCAGGACCTCCTGGCGGTGTTTGGACATATCGATGGCTACCAGCACGGCGTCGGTGGGATTAGAGCTACGCTTGGTCATGGTCGGTCTGTCTCCAAAGGGTTGAGTCGACAACTTCACTTTAGAGACCTGCGGGCCGATCATGACTGCCTTGATGAAGCCTGCGGGCGCTACGCGCCCTTGCCTTCATCAAGGCAATGCGCCCCTTCGAGGGGCCGCTTCCCAATGTGCTATGGTCCCGAGTTCGTCGCCCATGCGGTGCGAGAGTGGCTGGGTCGGCTCGGTGTCACCACCCTCTACATCGAACCCGGCAGCCCCTGGGAGAATGGATATATCGAGAGCTTCAATGCCCGCCTTCGCGATGAACTGCTCAATGGCGAGATCTTCTACAGCCTGGAGGAGGTCCGCTGCGTCACGGGCTGGTGGCGCGAGCATTACAACCGACTGCGCCCACACAGCAGCCTCGGCTACCGCCCTCCAGCCCCGGAAACAGTCAAGATGCCAGCCTGGCCGCTCGGCTCCGCTACGCTCCGCCTCCCGCCCAGGCTGGCATCAGAAATCCAGATCAGCTAACTATGCAACCGGACCAATCATCGCGGGCAGTCCATTGCCCGCATCGCGGCAGCCATGTGTGCCAGGAAGACTACGGCAACGCCTCCCATTTCAAATGCCCCTATCATGGGTGGGTTTTCAAGAACGACGGCAGCTTCGTCGGCGCTCCGGAAATGCAAGCTGCCTATGGAGGCCGGCTCAATGCTTCTGAATGGGGCCTGCGGCGTGCGCCCAAGGTGGACAGCATCCACGGATTCATATTTGCTTGTCTGTCGGAAGAGGCCGAGAGCCTGAGAGACTATCTAGGCGGTGCCGCCTGGATGTTCGATGCGATCTTTGGCCTTCATCCCGACGGCGTCAAAGCCCTTGCTCCCCCGGAGCGCTTCATCCTGCACGCCGACTGGAAGAGCGGTGCCGAAAATTTCGTGGGTGACACCTACCATATCGGCACGGCGCATCACTCCGTAACATTGACGGGCTATCTGCCTGGCGACGTGCGCGAGGGCGGCCAATATGCGCACGGCTTCCTCTTTGAAAACGGTCATGAGTTTCTCGGTTACCGGCTACCCGAATGGTTTGGTCCTCCTTTCAAATATTGGGGTTTTCCCGAGGAACTCGCCAGCCAGTTCGACCTTAGCGCCTTGGATGAGACGCAAAGAGAGCTGCTCGTGACTGTTCCTCCTTCTGTCGGGACGATCTTTCCTAACTTCAGCTATTTGCGGATGCCCGAACCACCGGGGCCGGGAGAGTTTCCGATACCGAATACTGACATCCGGGTGTGGAGCCCGATCGCACCCGGCGTAATGGAAGTCTGGCACTGGCAGTTCAACTTTGCCTTCATGCCGGAGGAATATCAGCGCAAGGCTTACCTATCCGGTCAATATACCTTCGGCGCCGGCGGCATCTTCGAGCAGGACGATATGACGATCTGGGAAGGCGCGTCCAAAGCCGCACAGAGTCCGTGGAACCGCAAAGTGGGCGCAGAACTCAACTATCAACAGAAGCGTCCCGAACCGAATCCGGACTGGAAGGGACCAGGGCAATTCTTCGACACCTATTATGGTGAGTATCTCCAGGCCGGCTTCTGGAAACAGTGGCTGAAAATGATGCGGAACGGGTGAGGTCGACATGAAAACTATGCTCATGGAAAGGTCGGTTGGGTCGACGATGGAAATGTCTCATCTCGCTTCACGGTTTCTTTCGCTGGAGGCGAAGCTGCTGGATGAACGCCGTTACGATGAGTGGCTCGACATGCTCGGTGACCAGATAACATATGAGGTCCCGATCCGCCTTTCACGCCGCGAGTTTGTCGATGAAACCAAGAGCGGCTGTTACCATATTTGCGACAACAAGGAGTTGCTGAAGCTTCGCGTCGCGCGTTTCCATTGTGGGGAGGCCTGGGCGGAACGCCCGGCATCGCGGACGCTGCGTGTTGTCGGGAGTGTCCTCGTCAATCCAACGGATGAGGAGGCGATATTTGAGGTCGATAGCGCCCTTCTGCTTTGCCGCCAGCGCAACTCTGATCGTCCATGCGATACAATCGCCGTACGGCGATCCGACAGGATTTCACTGGGAGCGGAAAGGCCGCTGCTGCTGAGCCGTCGGGCAATTCCTATTGACACCGTCTTGCACACGCCCAACCTGAGTGTCTTCGTCTGACGACCCGAGCGCGTCACACTTAAATCTTTGCTGCCGTGAGACTTCCCTTCTCGCAAGCATGGCGAGCGCCTGCAATCCTTTCATAGCTGGGAGTTGCGGGACGTGCCTAAGGGCTCGAGAAGTTAGATATGGAGAGATGTTCTCATCATATCTTCAAGGCGGGCTGGTCGATCTGCCGGACGATGATCGCGCCAATGCGCTGGCTCTGTGGCATCGCAGAGGCAAATGCACGTTCGAGGCGGAACAGGGAACCGCGAGGGGGTGACGGAAAACCCGGTGATCGGCGTTGTCTTGCATTTTGCCAATCCGGCAGCGTTTGTCGTGCGATCTCCGCCATCCCGCCGGGGTAGGTCAGACATGGGACGGAATTGATGTGTTCGCCGGCGTCTTGAGTTTTCCCGTTCCTCCATGTTCGATGGTACATTTTGGGAATTGGCAATTGTGAACCGGTTTGGGAAAAGCGGAGCCCGCCTTCGAGATCGTTGGGGGCGCGTTAAATGGGTTTAACCGGGTCACGTCCGTCAAGGTGGTGTAATTTCGGCGGTGGCCGTGGGTCATCGTCAGGCGGCCTTGGCAGTGATGTTCAGGGGCTGGTTTTCCTCCTCGATCATGGGTTGGGCTAACTCGGTGAAGCCTTCGATCTGCATGTAGCGGTGCTGGAGCTGCCACTCGTCGTTCTGCTCGAGCAGGACTGCGCCGACGAGTCGGATGATGCTGTCCTCGTTGGGGAAGATGCCGACGACGTCGGCGCGGCGCTTCACCTCCTTGTTCAGCCGTTCGAGCGGATTGGTGGAGTGTAATTTCGTGCGGTGCTGGGTGGGGAAGCCGGTGTAGGCGAGCACGTCGGTTTCGGCGTCATCCATGCAGGTGCTGAGTTTGGGCCAGCGTTGGCGCAACTGGTCGGCAACGTGTCGCCAGGTCTGGACGGCGCTGGCCTGATCGGGCTGGATGAACGCCTGCCGGATCGCGGCGGAGACCATGGTGTGCTGGCCCTTGGGCACGTGAGCCAGCGCGTTCCTCATGAAGTGGACGCGGCAGCGCTGCCAGGTCGCGCCCATGACGCGGGTGATCGCCGCCTTGAGGCCTTCGTGGGCATCGGAGATGACCAGTTTCACGCCGGTGAGGCCGCGGCGCACCAGGTCCTTCAGGAAGGTCGCCCAGAAGGTCTCGGCTTCGCTGGGACCGATATGCAGGCCGACGATTTCGCGGCGACCCTCGGTGTTGACGGCGACGGCGATTATCGCGGCGACGCTGACGATCCGCCCGCCCTCGCGCACCTTGAGGTAGGTGGCATCCAGCCAGATGTAGGGCCATTCGCCGGTGAGCGGGCGCTTCAGGAATGCCAGGACCCGCTCGTCGATGTCCTTGCACAGCTTGGAGACCGATGACTTGGAGATGCCGGTCATGCCCATGGCCTGCACCAGTTCGTCGACCCGGCGCGTGCTGACGCCGCCGATCCACGCCTCCTGGATCACCGCGACCAGCGCCTTCTCGACCATCTTCCTGGGCTCCAGGAAGGCGGGGAAGTAGGTGCCGGTACGCAGCTTGGGGATCTTGAGGTTGAGCGTGCCGACCCGCGTGTCTAGCGAACGGTCGCGGTAGCCATTGCGCCAGGTGGCACGATCGCCGCTGCGTTCGTGGCGACCGGCGCCGATCAGGCCATCAACGTCGGCTTCCATGATGATCTGCATCACGCTTTCGGCAATGGCGCGCAAAAAATCACCGTCGCCGCTCTTCGCAGAAAGCTCTTCAATCAGTAGTCTGGCATCGGTCATCGGGAATTCCTCTTCGTCAGGTTGAAGTCTCGCAACTCCACCATAACGATGAGCCCGGTGGCCACCAGAGCAGCCGAATTTTGGGGTGGGGCATGCCCCACCCCAAAATCCACCAACTCATACACCGGAAATTACACCACGTGCGCGGACGCTAACTTTAACCGCCTCGTAGTAGTTGTTCCCGCCCTCATCGGAATGGCAGTGTGCCAAACTGAGTCCTACTATGGCGAGATGCGCCGCATAGGCGTCCGCTCCTAGCGACATTGATGTGCGGCCGGTCAGTGTATCACTCCATTCGCAAACCTCGCGCGGGGCGCTGAACAGAAATCGTCCGCCCGGTTCCAACACGCTTGCCGCATTACTGAGAAGCTTCCGCTGGTCGGCCGCATGAAGCAGGAAGACGAGGCCGATCGATACGGCACCGACAAAGGTGCGGCCAAAGAAGTCACTGTTCTGCACTGGTTCACAGGCGGCAGGCATGTCAGGCAGCTGACGCCGGTAGGCCGAGATAAGTGAAGGCGACGCATCGATCCCCCAGACAGAGAAGCCATCGTCTACCAATGCTTGGGCAATTGGCACGCCGGACCCGCACCCTATATCGAGTATAGCGGCTGATGAAGGCAGACTGTCCCGCGCCCAAGATCGGACTAATGTCACACCGATCTCCGAACGGATAGCCATGAACCGCTCAGCGACGGCATCCCAGCCAGCGGAATGGTCGGTCGTCATGTTGTGCCTCCCCGATCAGTCAGTGTTATTAGAGTATCAGCGATTTGCCTGCGCCATTCCTAAAACTATCATCTTCGGGAAAGCAGGGAATTGTAACGGGAGTTGGATGACTCCCGCCATACGCGGGCATCACCATCCCAATTCCGCGTGCGATCCCAAGCGCACAAGCTGAAAGGTTTCATCGTCAGGCGTAATATGGCAATCCCGGTGGTCGTGCCAGTCGCTGTTCAGCGCATGGTCGCGGTGGCGCGGCGCCAATGGCTCGTCATGCGCCAGCGCCTCGATGACGGGATCACGGCAGCGTCCTGCCGATCAGGTCAGGCATCTTCGGGTTCGGCGGCAAGAGCAAAGTGTCGGTATTCGCTTGGCGGCATGCCGCGGGCGGCTCGGAACTTGCGTGAGAAGTGGGCGCCGTTGGCAAAGCCACATTGCAGGGCGACTTCCTTGATGCTCAATCGACGGCCATATGGCCCCAGCATCCGCATGGCCAGATCGATCCGCATGCCATCCAACTCACGCCGGAACGAGGTGTCGGCTTTGGCAAGCAGGAGATTTAGGTAACTTCTCGAGATGCCCACGTCATTCGCGATCTCCCTGGGCGACAAGCCTTCCTCGTTCAATCTTTCGCGCATCGCCTGGCGGATCCGTGTGAGCGTTTTTGCCTGGTGATGCGAAATATCCGAAATCGAAGGACCGATTGCGAGGCGAACGAGGCTTACGATCTGCTCGGCGAACTGCGAGGCCGGCTGCAGGCTCAGATGGTCCCGGCCGGAGGCCTGCAGGGCGCCGATATAGGCAGCCAGTGCCTTGGACCAGTGGCCCTCGGCATCGATCTTGCGCGCGCTTACATCCTCGACATTGGGGATTTGGCTCGTAAGGAACCGACGTGGAATTCTGAAAGTCTGGACCGCAATGGGGTCGTTGAAGAGATAGCTGAATGGCGAAGCGCTATCGCTGAGGAACATGTCCCCTGGCCCAACGATATCCTCACGGCCAAATTGATAGAATTTGAGATAACCGCTTTTGATCGTGTTAATCAGAATATCGTTACAGCTGTCATCGACGATATATTCTGGGGTGCGCTCAAAAGTATGGGGAGAAACCTTTATGTCGAGCAGGTCGAATTCATCGAATGAATGCCTTTCGATCCGACCGAGAAAATCATCTTGCGCCCGGGAATGAATGTTGACCCGGCAAAATGTGGCTAGCACCGCGTCCTGCCAGAAATTCAGGTTCGCGTGTCGCTCCTCCCCGGGAGTCTCCCATATGCTCCGATGGTCTTTCATCGATTGCTCCCGCCAGACTTCTTTCCTCATGGAAGGCGTCTTGTGCTCGTTGCGCCCCACAGCCTCGTGC
Organism: Sphingobium xenophagum; assembly: GCF_002288285.1. Lineage (NCBI taxonomy): Bacteria > Pseudomonadati > Pseudomonadota > Alphaproteobacteria > Sphingomonadales > Sphingobiaceae > Sphingobium > Sphingobium xenophagum. Next base: position 25,596 of record NZ_CP022748.1, read on the forward strand.
AATCAAGCTGAAGCCTCGGGGCCGTAAGGCGTGACCATAGCATATATCGGCAAAGGGTCCTAAGCGAGCCGGCATAATGCGCTATGGAGCGCGCAAGCTGACCCTCTGCCTCCCGGCAGTTCCGAAACATCAGGCTGCCGGGTTGATTTGGCTTTCCGGTGCACGCGCGCTCAGATTGCGCGACTGCATGATCTCGGCAACGATCGAAACGGCGATTTCCCAAGGCGTCTTCCCGCAACCAGCGATACCGATTGGCGCGTGGATCCGGGTTAGGTCATGTTCGCCGAAACCCGCTTTTATCAATCGGTCACGTCTCGATCCGATTCTTGAGCGGGCCCCGAGGACACCGATATACCCGGCGCTGGAGCGCAGGGCCGAAGTTACGACATCGTCGTCGACGACATCGTCGTGCGTGACCGAAACCACAGCGGTCCAGGGATCCGGGCTCATCGCGTGCAACGTGGCCGCAGGAGCGGTTCTCAGATAGGTCAACCCGCCGATTGGAGGCGTGGTCCCAGGTCCGTTTCCGCGAATCAGATAGGTTTCGAAACCCGCATCGGAAGCCAACTTTGCCAGAGCCAGTGCGGTCGGATCTCCGCCGACAACGACTAGGCGACTTTTGGGGTCGTAGCGAAGGCTATATTTCGTCCCATCCGCGGCCCAGGTGGGGCAATCGGGGGGAGCTGGTTCGACTGTGCGGGCATAGCCGTCACTACGCCACAGAGCGGGTATTCGAGCTACCTCAAGGCGCAGCAATTCGGCGACCGCGGGTTCCTCGGAATCGATGGATTCGAGGAGGATTTCTATGGTTCCGCCACAAAGAAGCCTGATGTCGATCCAGGGGCTTCCCTGTCCGTAAAGCAGTGTCTTGGGAGTGCGATCGCGGAGCACTTCAGCGGCATGGTTGGCCACATCCGCTTCCAGGCATCCTCCGGAAAAATAGCCGCCGGCCCGATCCTGATCGAACACCATCTGTGTTCCTGCTGGACGCGGCGAAGAGCCGACGAGGCGTGTGATCGTTCCCAGGACGACATTGCGATGCTGCCGGCGGGCGCTCTCAAGGCACGGGCGGATATCGGAAATCCAACCGAAGGTAGGCCAATCATTGCCCTCAAGCTGCATGCGCCCCTCCCCGTGCCAAGGATTCACGCGCTATACTTCTTGGTCCTTTGACAGCCGATGGCTGCTTGTATCGGTCCCTCCAAAGCCCTCTGCTTGACGCAGCCCAACGCCGCCATCGCAGGAGCCCCCTATGATATGCTCGGCCGCTTGGACCGGTGATGGGGAGCTATGAAGAGCATGGGTACGAACGGTGCGCAACGATGTGATCGCGCCCGCCGCTGAAGCTGGGGCAAACTCGGCGGATGGAATTCCCCACTTTTCTATGAAAACCCCATCTTGTCCGATCGATAAAACAGCATTGGCATCCGCCTGATCCACTCGATTACACTCTTTTGAACGCCATGGCGATCGCATCGCCGCGCTCTGGAATGCTGGTCCACCGATCGAAGCGAGCAGTTGCTTCTTTTTCCGGTTTCCGTCTCCATTTCGCGGCTGAAAACGATCGAGCGAAAGGCCAACCTTCTTGTAAACGGTTCTATATCGAAGTATGTTGTGAAGAGCAAGAATTAGGCATGCGGCGGACAATTCCTTCCGGTCTTTAGCCGGTGGTCAAGCCGTTGGCATTACGCTGCCATTCCACAGTAGTTGGGGGGATTTCCTTGTCGCAAGAGGTTGGTTCGCTGCAGGCTCGTCCGAGGGTCCTGGCGACATATGCAATGCCCGCCAGGGTTGTCGGGGAAATTCAATCTTTCGCCGATCTTTCGATCCTTCCCGGTGAGTCCGCTCCTGAGCGCGTTCTTGAGAATTGCAACGGTTTTGACGCTCTCATCTGCACCTTGATGAACAAGGTGACCGCGGATTTTATCGATCGGTTACCCCCTTCCATCCGGCTTGTAGCGACTTACTCCGTGGGTATCGACCATATCGATCTCAGGGCGCTGCAAGCTCGGAGAATAGCATTGGTGAACACGCCCGACGTGCTCACCGAAGCCACGGCGGACATAGCCTGGCTCCTCCTCCTCGGAGCGGCCAGGCGCGCAAGCGAAGCGGAGGCTTTGTTGCGGTCGGGGATGTGGACCGGTTGGGAACCGAACCAGCTCGTCGGTACGGATATTCACGGCTCGACCTTGGGTATTCTCGGTTTTGGCCGGATCGGCCGCGCGGTCGCTCGCCGAGCGGCAGGGTTTGGCATGAACATACTGACCTCGGTCCGTTCATCGTCCGCGGGTGATCCACCCCTCCCGGGACGATCATTTGTTCATCGATGGAGGAAGTCCTGGCTGGCAGCGATTTTCTATCTTTGCATTTGCCATTGACCGAGGAGACGCAAAACTGGCTCAATGCAGAGCGCATAGCTTCGATGAAATCTGGTGCGATCGTGATCAACACGGCACGGGGAGGGTTGATCGATGAAACAGCCCTGATTGCGGCGTTGCAATCCGGCAAGCTCGGCGGCGCCGGGCTCGACGTTTTTGTCGGCGAGCCCGATATTCGCCGCGATCTTGTAGAGGCACCTAACACCTTCCTCCTGCCGCATCTCGGAAGTGCGACGAGACGCGCAAGGGAAGGTATGGGCTTAAGCTTGGCGCGCGATATCGCCGCTTTCTTTGCCGGCCGGCCGGTCGAAAATGGCGTAGGTGTCTCGAAATGAGCGCGCTCGTTGATCTCGAGGCGAGGCAAAGGGTACAGCTTGATGCTCTCCTGTCGACAGCATTGAACGCTGCCGGCGTCGAAGGCAAGCTTGAGCGCTTTCTCCCCTCAGTTCCTCTCGGTCGAACCGTCGTCATCGGAGGGGGCAAGGCCGCGGCAGCGATGGCGAATGAGCTTGCCAGACTTTGGCCGGCCCCGCTTTCCGGCGCCGTCGTTGTGCCTTACGGCCATCAATCGCCTTCCTATTCCGGTCCAATTCAGATTTTGGAGGCTGGTCACCCGGTTCCCGACGGGAACAGCGTGGTGGCTGCGGACCGCATGATGGAGTTGGTCAAAGATCTTTCTCACGATGATCTCGTCATCGCGCTGATGTCTGGCGGGGCTTCGGCGCTTCTTGTCGGCTTGCCCGAAGGCGTCAGCCTTGAAGATAAGCAAGGACTGAACAAGGCCTTGCTGAAAAGCGGGGCAACAATTTCCGAAATCAATGCGGTGCGCAAGCAGATTTCCACGGTGAAGGGCGGCCGACTGGCGCATGCGGTAGGTAAGGCGCGCCTGCTCACTCTTGCCGTCTCAGACATACCGGGAGACGACATTCGCAAGATCGGGTCTGGTCCGACGATTGCCAATGCGGCGGAAGCCGTTGCGGCGACACCGATTCTCGAGCGATATGGCATAGATGTTCCGGAATCCATCAACCGGCACCTGCGGAAGGGTTTGGATAATCCCTCACCTGACGATCGATCAAGACGGGCAGGTGATAGTGCGTTCCTGATCGTCAAGCCGGGCGATATTCTCATTGCAGCAGCCCGGTGCGCCGAAAGCGTCGGCTACAAGCCGATCATTCTGGGGATGACCTGGAGGGGGAGGCGCGTGAATTGGGTTCCGCGCATGCAAAGCTGGCGCTCGAAACGCTTCGAGCGGGGCGTAGGGCATGCATTCTGTCCGGCGGAGAGACGAGCGTGACCGTCTCCGGCCGAGGCAGAGGAGGCAGGAACAGCGAATATCTTCTGGGCTTTGTGCTGGCGACAGCGGGGCAGGAAGGGATTGCGGCGCTGGCAGTCGATACCGATGGCCTGGATGGCGCCGGCGACAATGCGGGAGCTGTTGCGTTCGCGTCGACCTTGACGCGCGCTGCCGGGAAGAAACTGGATGCTGCGGCCTATTTGCGCCGCAACGATTCCTATAGCTTCTTCGCTGCGCTGGACGATCTCGTCGTAACAGGACCCACATGCACGAACGTCAACGATTTCCGGGCCATTCTCATCGATCCGGTGATTGATCGCTAAGCTTGGTCGGTAGTCTGGTTAAACCATCGTGCCTCTGATTCCATTGACTTTGTGCGGCCGCCAACGCTGCCGGTGTGTCCAGGTCAAAGTGAATACCGGGATCGTCAATATGGATGGGAACGACAGACGCGCGATATTTTTCGAGAAGTGAGCGTGCGCCAGTATCACCTGAGAGATTCAGCAGCGCGGGGAAAAAATCAGAACCCCATGTGATCGGATTCCCCCTTCGCCCATCGCTTATAGGAACCAAAATCGTCGATGGGGTCGCTTGCTGAGCCATCCTTTGCAAGAGGCTTGCCGGGACAAATGGCATGTCGCCCAGACAAATGATCGCAGCACGCGTATCTTGCGGCAGCGCGGAGATCCCAGCGATCAATGAATGGGCCATTCCCCGACGGGCGTCGGAAGCTCGGGTCTGGCATAGTTCGCGCTTCCCAAGGATATCCCTGAGTTCAGCGGCATCCGCGTCCGTTACGATATGAGGCGGCGGTAAACCCGCCTGTTCGATTGTATCGACGATATGCGCCAGCACTGGCCGTCCGCCCAGATTGGTCCGGAGCTTGTCGAAGCCCATCCGGCTCGAACGGCCGGCGGCCAGCACTATCGGTCGCACGCACATGTGCATTCGTCTTTAGTAATTGCCGGAGAGCACGTCATGCGCCCAGCGGTTGGATAGGTTCGTATAGGGGTGCGCTACCCTTTCCGATCATACTCCCGTCCCATTCCCGCACAGCCATCTCCAATCCTCCCCACCATTTCCGCGACTGGCGGTTCATGTGTTCAGATGGCGTTAGTGGATATTTGCACCATCGTCGATCATGCCGCCCGTCGGCTGGATGGTAAGGAGTGTTATCAAAGCAAAGATGACGCAGGCCAGGCCGAGAAGGGCAAAGTACCACCAGATACCATTGGCCAGTAAAGAGAAGTAAATTGCGGGTACGAAGAACGCGGCGGCAGAGCCGCTCTGGACGACAACACCGTTAGCCAGGCCAACAATAGCGGTGTTCTTGAGAACGCGTGGAATCATGATCATGACCACCGCCACCATCGTACCAGGCGTGGCGAAACCCCAGACCATCAAGCTCACAATCGTTAAGGTTACGCTCGATTGAGGCAGGAAAAGAGAGATGCTCGCCATACAGGCTAAGACGGATATGGTTGCGGCAACGAGCTTGAACGAGTGACCGCGGGAGAGAAGAAAGCCGGTCAATATCCCTCCGCAGATACTGGCGATATTCGAGATCGCTACGGCAGCAGATCCCATGGATACGGAAACACCAAGAGTCTTGGCCATGTATTGAGGCATGACGATATTGACGCCAAAACCAGCGATGGTGAGTATCGCGAATGCGGCCGCCAACCGGAGTACGCCCGATTCTCCGATCACCGCCCGCAAGGCGTCGTCGTTGCCAGCGGTTCCGCGGGACGTCTGTCCAGGCACCGGGAGCAAGCCGACGGAAAGGGCAAGGCCGGCTGCCGCCGCACCATGAATGACGAATGGCAGACGCCAGTGTTCGGTTGCGGAGAATGGAGCGGCAAGGAGCAGACCGGCGCTTATGCCTGCGGCGAAATAGGTCGACCAGAGCGCCATGGCCCCGGTTTGCCGTTTTCCCGATGTAGTCATGATGAGGAGCGAAGGAGCGGCAGCGGTGATCGCTACAAAGCCGATACCTTCGATCAGACGTGCCGCTTCGATCAGGCCCAAGCTGTCGCTTATGTAGCAAATGGCGTTTGCGATCACGATGAGCACACATGCGCCAGCGAGCATGGGCCGAGCACCGTACCTATCGACTGCTGACCCGCCCAGGGTTGAGCCGAGTGTGGGAGCAATGAACAGGAGACCGATAATCCAGCCGATCTCCTGCGGAGAAGAGCCGAGCGCCTTGCCCATATCCGCTGCGATCGGCGCCATCTTGCCGGCGGACGCTATGGCAAGCAGACCGTAACAATAGACAAGAAAGATTGAGCCCCAGCCTGCGCTTTCGGCTTTCGATGTCGTGACGGTCATAAGGTATCCCCCTCTATGCCCGCCCTCCGTCTGCGTGAACTCAACTGCGGAACCGCCGCAGCCTGGTTCAGACTGGTTGGCGGCTATCGATCTCCATGCCAATGAAGCGCATGCCCCCGTTTCGACGGTGACAGCATCCATGCTTTAATCATGCCAGTAGAGTCTGGCCGGGTTGTCCACGAGCAGGCGATGTTGCAACTCAGGCGTCGGTGCGATGCGGGGGATCATATCGACCAGCGCGCCATCGTCCGAAATTGCATCTTGCATGTTCGGGTGCGGCCAGTCGGTGCCCCACAGGACGCGATCCGGATAGTCTTCGACAAGGGGGCGCACGGCCTGTGCGAAAGCATCCCATGGCGGGCCGCTGCCATCGAGGCGGTCGGGACAGGTCACCTTGGTCCAGATATCGTCGCGGCTGTCGAGGAGTGCCCGGAAGACACGCATATCCGGTCCATCCGGTCCTTGCGTGACATCGGGCCGCCCCATATGGTCGACGACGATCAGCGTAGGGATGGCGTCGAGGAACGAACGGAGTTCTTCCAGGATATCCGCCTCGAAATAGACGACGACATGCCAGCCGAGGCCCTGGATGCGACGGGCGACCTCAAGGAATTTGTCCTTGGGCGCATCGTCGACCAACCGTTTCAGGAAGTTGAACCGCACGCCGCGAATGCCGCCTTGGTGCAGGTTTTCAAGTTCGGCATCGCTGATGGCTGGATCGACAACCGCTACCCCGCGCGCGCGTCCATCGGATTTTGCGATTGCATCCAGCGTCGCACTGTTGTCCGTGCCGTGGCAACTGGCCTGCACGATGACGTTGCGGGAGAAACCGAGCCTGTCGCGCAACGCGAACAACATGTCCGGCCCGGCATCTTCGGGAAGATATTTGGCCTTCGCGCTGAAGGGGAACTGCGCCATCGGTCCGAAGACATGGCAGTGCGCATCGACCGCGCCGGCGGGTGGTACAAACCGCGGGCGTGAGGGATCGGCGTGCCAGCTTACGATACGACTCATGCGAAAATCTCTCCATCCATAAGCTTGCGCGCGGTACGCAAGATGGCGGCGCTGGTGACCTGGCCGTCTGCATCCGTCTCCATGACGCAGCTCATCTCGCCGGTAGGATGCTCCACCGACAGGGTCTTGCGGGCACCGCCTGGGATTGACGCGACCTGCGCGGCGGGCGATCCCTCGATCAAGCAGGCGGTGGCGACGCTGACCGCGCCGAGAACACCGATCGAGGCATGTGCGCGGTGGGGGATGAAGCTGCGTACCGTGACGGCGCCTCCGTCGCGCGGTGGTGCAACCAGCATCATCTTGGGTACGGATTTCTCGCGCACGTCGCCGAGGTTCATTCGTTCGCCGACGGCAAGGCGGATCGCCTCGATCCGTGCCTTGAGATCGCTGGCGCCGTCCAGCTCGTCACGACTCTCGTAGCCGGCCGCACCGACGTCTTCGGCCTTCATCACGACGCAGGGCATGCCGTTGTCGATCAACGTGACCGGCACGCCGTTCACGATGTCACAGGCATTTCCGGTAGGCAGCAGCGCGCCGCAGGATGAGCCTGCCGTTTCGCGGAACTCTAGCGGGATCGGAGCCGCCGTGCCCGGTACGCCGTCGATCCTTGCCGCCCCGTCATAGCGCACGCGCCCTGACGGTGTTTCGATTGTCGCCACGGCAATCTGGCCGGTGTTCATCATGTAGATGGTGACACGCGTCTCGCTGTCCTGTGCCGGCACCAATCCGCGTTCGATCGCGAACGGACCGACGCCGGCCAGGATATTGCCGCAATTTTGTGCATCGGTAACGATAGGCTTGTCGACGAATACCTGAAGAAACAGATAGTCGACATCGATGCCGGGACGCTCGGATTTCGAGATCACGGCCACCTTGCTTGTCAAGGGATCCGACCCGCCCATCCCGTCGATCTGGCGGGGATCGGGCGATCCCATCGCGCGGAGCAGGAAGGCGTCGCGTGCCGCGATATCGGCAGGGAGGTCATCTTTGAGGAAATAGCCCCCTTTGGATGTGCCGCCACGCATCCACATGACGCGGGTGGGGTCAGACATATTTCAGGCCCATTTCGGCGAGGCGGCCACGCATATCGTAAATGTCGAGGCCGAGTTCCCCGGCAGCGAGCCGTTGACGCTTCGTTTCCTCATTGGCTTCGCGTGCCTGGGCCTTTGCCAACACGTCGGCGGCGCGTTCGCGCTCGACCACACAGACCCCATCGTCATCTGCAATGATCACGTCACCGGGACGGATCACGGCGTCTGCGCAAACGACGGGGACATTGACCGATCCCAGCGTCGCCTTCACCGTACCCTGTGCGAAGATGGCCTTCGACCAGACAGGAAAGCCCATGGCCGTCAGATCGCGCACGTCACGTACCCCCGCATCGATTACCAGCCCCCGGCAACCCCGTGCCATCGCCGAGGTGGCGAGAAGGTCTCCGAAATAGCCGTCTTCGCAAGGCGAGGTGGGGGCGAGCACGAGAATGTCGCCGGGCTGCAGCTGCTCGATGGCGACATGCACCATCCAGTTGTCCCCGGGAGGCGCGGAGATGGTGACCGCCGAGCCCGCGATACGGGCGCCTGCATAGATCGGGCGCATGCGGGAGGCGAGCAGCCCTGTGCGGCCTTGCGCTTCATGGACCGTCGCAACGCCGCAAGAGGCGAGGGCGTCGATTACCGGCGCTTCCGCTCGCTCGATAGATTGGACGACTAAACCCGACACAACGCTCTCCTTGGCAACGATAACTGGGAGAATGCGCGCCGTTCCGTCCTTGCAGCAAATCCGTTCTTTGCCCGATGAATAAGAATTTGCTAATCGTGCAGCATGGAACGGCTGGACGTGAATCTGCGGCATCTGCGCGCCTTTCTGGCGATCATGGAAAGTGGAAGCGTGACGGCAGCCGCGCGTGAGGTTCACCTTACCCAGCCTGCAGTGACGCAGGGAATCGCCAAGCTGGAGTTGCGGTTCGGGGTGCCGCTTTTCGAACGGCAGCCGCGCCGCATGATCCCCACGGATGAGGCACGAATCCTGGCGCCGCGCGCTACCGCGATCATTCGGCTTCTGGGGCAAACGCGCGCGACGGCGGCGCAGGTTTCCGCTTTTCTCGGCTTATCGCGAGCGGGAAGTTATGCAAATGCTGCGACGGCCATGGGTCTGAGCGAAGCATCGCTGCATCGGGCGGTGAGCGACCTTTCGCTCGCTTTGGGACAGGATCTTGTGAGGCGGCGCGGCAAGGGTGTTGTCCTGACGGCGCGCGGCTTGGCGATGGCGCGCAATTTCCGGCTCGCGCTTGCCGAGCTTCGATCGGCGGATATTGAGCTGGCCGCATTGCGAGGCCACGAAAGAGGGCGCATCACGATCGGAGCGATGCCGCTTTCGCGTGCGCGCCTGTTACCGAGCGCCGTCGCAGCGTTTCATCGCGCGAAGCCGGATATCGATATCGTCATCATGGAGGGCTCCTATGCCGAGCTGACGGGGCCGCTGCGTGACGGCGATATCGATATGATGGTCGGTGCGGCGAGGACAAATATATCGGCAGATATGGCACAGAGAGAACTTTTCGACGATCCGCTCATCATTCTTGCCGGCGCGCACCACCCGCTGGCGCAGGCCCGCCGGCCCCCGACGATTGCGGCGCTCGCGCGGTATCCATGGATCGTGGCCGCGGCTGGTACGCCGTTAAGGGCGCATTGGCAGTCGATGTTCGAGGAGGTCGGCGTTACGCCACCACGCGTGCCGATGGAATGCGGCTCAGTCATGATCGTCCGGCAAATTCTTGTCGAAAGCGATTTCCTCACTCTGCTGTCGCCCGATCAGGTCAGTGTGGAACTGGAGGCGGGGTGGCTCGTGAGAATTGCAGGCCCGGTGCGTCCGATGTCGCGCACCATCGGTTTGACCGTCCGATCGGATTGGCGGCCTACGCCGGCACAGGCTGCTCTGATCGAGGTTATCGAGGAACAGGCCGCAGTGCTGCGCGACGAACACACTTCGTAATTTCTAATGCATTAGGTGCCAATCCGATTGGCGGTGCGTGGACGGTTGCCGCTAATCTCGGCAAATGGATCAGATTGCTGTCGCTTTGATTGGTTTCGGAGAAGCGGGCCGCAGCTTTGCGGAAGCAGGGTCCTGGTCGACTTCGGCGCGTGTCTTCGACGTTTTGACCGATGATCCGGCCAGCGCCGACCGCAAGCGTCGTGAGTATCTGGCAGCTGGCGTTGCGGGAAGCGACACGCTTGCCGATGCGGTGAGCCGCTCGCCGCTGGTGCTTTCGCTGGTGACGGCAGATCAAGCCGTCGTGGCCGCGCGCGCCGCCGCCTCGCTGGTCGCTCCTGCTGCGATGTTCTGTGACATGAACAGCGTGGCGCCTGAAACCAAGCGCATCGCCGCACAAACGATTGAAGCTGCCGGCGGGTGGTATGTGGACGTGGCGGTCATGGCGCCGGTCAATCCCGCCAAGCTCTCCGTACCGCTGTTGCTGAGCGGCGTCAGAGGGAGCGACGCGGCGGCGGCACTGGAGCGGTTGGGTTTCACGAATATCCGGGTAGTGGGCGACAAGGTCGGTCAGGCCTCGGCGATCAAGATGATCCGTTCGGTGATGGTGAAAGGTATCGAAGCCCTCACCGCAGAATGCGTGCTCGCGGCGGAAAGGGCAGGGGTCACGGCTGAAGTGCTCGGCTCGCTCGGCCCCGAATGGGATGCCAAGGCGGACTATAATCTCGACCGGATGATGGTTCATGGCCTGCGCCGCGCCGCCGAGATGGAAGAAGTTGCGCTCACGCTCGAAGGGTTGGGGGCAGCAAGCGGGATGACTCGCGAGGCTGTCGCGCTGCATCGCCGTCTGGGTCGATTGGGGGTCACACCTCCGCCGGAAGGGCTTTCCGCGAAAATCGAGAAAATCACCGATCTGGAATCCAAACTAGTGGGGAGGGTTGACGCCGCATGAGTCTGATTATCGACTGCCATGGTCATTATACCGTGCTGCCCAAGGGGCACGATGCCTGGCGAGAGGAGCAGAAGGCGGCTTTCAAAGCGGGCGTGCCTGCGCCGGCCTATCCGGAGATTTCCGACGATGAAATCCGTGACACCATCGAATCCAACCAGCTTCGCCTGATCAAAGAGCGTGGCGCCGACCTCACGATCTTCTCTCCCCGGGCGTCTGCGATGGCCCCGCATGTCGGTGATGCCGGTGTCGCGAAGGAATGGGCGATCCGCTGCAACGACCTGATCTCGCGCGTGGTCGGCCTTTATCCGGAAACTTTCGTTGGCGTGTGCATGCTGCCGCAATCGCCCGCAGCCGACATGGTGAACAGCATCGCGGAACTGGAACGCTGCGTCGATATGGGATTTATCGGGTGCAATCTGAACCCCGACCCGGGCGGCGGCCATTTCCAGCATCCGCCGCTGACAGACCGTTACTGGTATCCCTTTTACGAGAAGATGGTGGAGCTGGACGTTCCGGCGATGATCCACGTGTCGGGCAGCTGCAATCCCGCGATGCATGCCACGGGCGGATACTACATCGCGGCCGACACGATCGCCTTCATGCAGTTGCTCGAGGGAGATCTGTTCAAGGATTTCCCCACCTTGCGCTTCATCATCCCGCATGGCGGCGGTGCCGTCCCCTATCATTGGGGGCGTTACCGGGGCCTGGCCGACATGCTGAAGAAGCCGGCCCTCGATGCGCATCTGATGAACAACATCTTCTTCGACACCTGCGTCTATCACCAGCCAGGCGTCGACCTGTTGGCCGATGTGATCGACAACAAGAATATCCTGTTCGGTTCGGAAATGGTCGGTGCGGTGCGCGGCATCGATCCTACCACCGGCCATTATTTCGACGATACCAAGCGTTATGTGGACGCGCTCGTGATCAGCGACGCGGAGCGTCATGCGATCTTCGAAGGGAACGCCCGCCGGGTTTTTCCGCGGCTCGATTCCCGATTGAAGGAGAGAGGGCTGTGAGCTTCGTTTCGAAAGCCTTCGTTTCGACTGCTTCCGGTGACAAATATGTCCAGCAGCTCATCAAGCATTGGAGCCACCGGTTCGAGACGTCCTATGCCGATGGAGAAGGCCTAGTCCCCTTTTCTGACGTGGCTTCAGCGAGCTTTACCAGCGATCCGGAGGGTATCCGTATCGTCCTGCGCACATCAGGCGCGGAAGAGGCTGAAACCCTGCGGGGGTAATCGAGAGCCATCTCGACAGGTTCGCCTTTCGGGAAGCCCCTTTGTCTTATACCTGGGAGGATGGGCGGTGACTGGTCGAACAAGGGATATTCACGCCTATTTGGCCGAGTTCGACGATATCCCCGGCACGCGGGTCTATACGGCAAAACGTGCCCGGCAGGGCTATTGGATGAACCAGTTCGCGATGAGCCTGATGAAAGCCGAAAACCGTGAGCGCTGGAAAGCCGATGAGCGTGCCTATATCGATGAATGGCCGATGACCGAGGATCAGAAGCAGGCCGTTCTGGATCGGGACTATAATCGCTGCCTCGATCTCGGCGGCAATATCTATTTTCTGGCCAAGGTCTTCTCGACGGATGGGCTCAGCTTCCTACAGGCCGTCGGCACGATGACCGGCATGAGCCCCCAGGACTATCAGGCGATGATGATTGCCGGCGGCCGCTCGCCTGAAGGCGTCCGCTCGATTCGGGAGAAAAGGTGATGGCCCGCATTTCCGCCGGCGTCGCGACAAGCCATATTCCCGCGATCGGCGCCACGATCGACAACGGCAAGACGGGCGAGCCTTATTGGGCGCCGGTATTTGCCGGCTATGACTGGTCGAAGCAATGGATCGCCGAAGAAAAGCCCGACGTAGTCATCATTGTCTACAATGACCATGCGTCGGCTTTCGACATGCGGATAATCCCCACTTTCGCGATCGGCTGCGCCGATCGCTACGGTATTTGTGATGAAGGCTGGGGACCGCGGCCGGTGCCGGAGGTGATCGGGCATGCAGACCTTGCTTGGCACATTGCGCAAAGCCTGATCCTGGACGAGTTCGACATGACCATCATCAACGAGATGGACGTCGACCACGGCTTGACCGTTCCGCTCAGTCTCATGTTCGGTCAGCCCGAGGCCTGGCCGGTAAAGGTCATTCCGATTGCCGTGAATGTGGTCACATATCCGCCGCCATCGGGCAACCGGTGCTGGCAATTGGGCGAGGCGATCGCGCGGGCAGTGGCGAGCTTCCCCGAAGATCTCAACGTGCAGGTCTGGGGTACGGGTGGTATGAGCCACCAGTTGCAGGGGCCTCGAGCGGGCCTGATCAATGCGGAATGGGACAACCGCTTCCTCGATTTGATGAGCACAAATGACGGGGAGACGCTTCGTACCATTCCCCATATCGAATATCTGCGCGAGACGGGCTCCGAAGGCATCGAAATGGTGATGTGGCTCATCATGCGCGGGGCGCTGGGCCGCATGGTCAAGCCATTGCATCGGCACTATCACGTCCCGGCGTCCAATACCGCGGTCGGACATCTCATATTGAGGCCGGCTGAGAGTTCGTCATCGGAGGTCTAGTGGACTTCGAAGACCTCAAGGCCAGAGTGATCGAACTGCGTGAGACGCAACAATCGATCGCCTCGGTTGTCCAGGACCAACCGCCTGACTGGCGGAAGGAAGTGGTTCGTTTGAGGCTCGAATTGTCGCGCAAGCTGGGCTTTGTCAGCAATTCTACGAATGACTGGCAAGCGCACGCGAGTGCTTCGGCTGCCTGGTCGCGGTTTCGCAAAAACCTGTCGGTCTTGCGCGCCGCGCTGGCTGAGCATCAAGCTCGCTGGCCGGCGGTGGCGCTAGACGAGAGAGCGACTGATTTTCAGGCGTCTACTCGACGCATACGCAAGGCCTTTGATGACCTCGAGCAGGGGCTCGCTGAACTGCAACTGGCTGCTTCGCGAAGCAACCCAACATAAGGAAATGTCACATATGCGGATTGCACTGGCTGGTGCGGGCGCCTTTGGCGAGAAGCACCTGGATGGCCTCAAGAACATCGATGGCGTGACCGTCACTTCGCTGGTCGGCCGCGAGCTGGAGCCGACCCGGGCGATAGCCGAGAAATACGGTGTCGGCCACGTCACTACAGAACTCGATGAAACGCTTGCCCGCGACGACGTCGATGCGGTCATTCTATGCACGCCTACGCAGATGCACGCTAAGCAAGCTATTGCCTGCATGGAGGCAGGCAAGCATGTCGAGGTAGAGATTCCGCTGGCGGACAGCTGGGCAGACGCGCAAGCGGTCCTGGCCAAGCAGAAGGAAACGGGTCTGGTCTGCATGGTGGGCCACACCCGTCGGTTCAATCCGTCGCACCAATATGTGCACAACAAGATCCGGGCCGGAGAACTGAACGTCCAGCAGATGGACGTCCAGACCTATTTTTTTCGCCGCAAGAACATCAACGCGAAGGGTGAGCCGCGTAGCTGGACGGACCATCTGCTGTGGCATCATGCCGCGCATACGGTGGACCTTTTCGCCTATCAGGCCGGAAAGATCGTCGAGGCACATGCGCTGCAGGGGCCAATCCATGCGGAACTTGGGATCGCGATGGATATGTCGATCCAATTGAAGAGCGAAACCGGCGCTATCTGCACCCTTTCGCTGTCGTTCAATAATGACGGACCGCTCGGCACTTATTTCCGGTATATCTGCGATAACGGCACCTACATCGCGCGCTACGACGACCTGGTGAACGGCAAGGAGGAGCCGATCGACGTTTCCCAGGTGGATGTGTCGATGAACGGCATCGAGTTACAGGATCGTGAGTTCGTCGCGGCCATCCGCGAGGGTCGCGAGCCCAATTCCTCAGTCGCCGGCGTATTCGATTGCTATCGCGTGCTTGGCGAACTGGAAGCGCAGCTTGTCCGCTGATCCCTTCGCGCTACCACAGGCAGGAAGAGCATAGTATGACCGCGACCCTTCCAAAGCGCGCTTTAGGCCCGTTTTCCGTGTCAGCAATTGGTCTTGGCTGCATGAACCTTTCGCATGGGTATCAGCCGCGTCCCGAGGCTGAAGCAGCTGAACGGCTACTGTTACATGCGTTGGATAGAGGCGTCACGTTCTTCGATACGGCTGCTCTCTACGGGTTCGGAGCAAATGAGACGCTGATCGGGCGTGCCTTGGGACATCGCCGCAAGGATTTCGTCCTTGCCAGCAAATGCGCGCTTGGCGAGATCAATGGAAAACGCGGTCTCGACGGTTCGGCGGCGGCGATCACGCAGACATTGGATGAAGCATTGATACGATTGAGGACCGATGTCATCGACCTCTACTATCTTCACCGCCTCGATCCGAAGGTACCGATGGAAGAGTCGGTCGGCGCCCTGTCGCGGGCAGTGGAGGCAGGAAAAATTCGCACGATCGGTTTGTCGGAAGTATCGGCAGAAACGATCCGCGCGGTACATGCGATCCATCCGGTGACAGCTGTCCAGACCGAATATTCGCCCTGGACGCGCAATGTGGAACTTGCCGTACTCGATTGCTGCGAGGAGCTCGGGATTGGCTTTATCGCCTTCTCGCCTCTGGCTCGCGGCTTGTTGGCGGGAAGTGTGGGTACGGCAGGTTTCCAGCAAGGCGACCTGAGAGCCGCGATGCCGCGGTTCCAGGAACCTCATTTGACGCGGAACCTCGGGCTTTATGATCAGATGGCTGGGTTGGCCCGGGCTGCAGATTGCACTCCGGCGCAGCTCTGCCTCGCCTGGCTGCTTTCAAAGCGCGACTTCGTCGTTCCGATCCCCGGGACCACGAACATTGATCATCTCGATGAAATTCTGGATACCCTGTCGTTGACCATCTCCGAGGTCGTGTTTGACCAAGTGGACGCCCTTTTCGCTTTTGGCGCCGTTTCGGGACCTCGTTATTCAAAGGAAGCCCAATCGCAAATTGGTACCGAGATTTGGGAGGGTGAGCCGCTTGCCAGCTAGACTGTTCAGGTGAAACGGGTCGTTCGGGACCGGCGACGCAGGGTCGCGGCCGCAGTTCGCCGGCCGGCCGGTGCCCCGCCCGGTCCGAGGAAGGCTCAGCTTCGGCGCGTCGAAATTCTGGAAGCGGCGAGGCGATTGTTTGTTGAGCGAGGCTATGACGCGACGACGATGGATGACGTTTGCGTTGAAACTGGCCTCGCTAAGGGCACACTTTACCATTATTTTTCAAGTAAGACCGAATTGCGTGCGGCACTTCGGGACAACTTCTGCAACATGATATTGAACCGTGTCAAAAGCAGGATCAGTCTTTGCGAATCCGACGATTTTTTCACGCGGATCGATCTTCTGGTCGAGACGGCGGTGGAAAGTTATCTGGACACGCCCGAGTTGCGGGATGTGATCTTCTTCAGTGGGGATACGCCGCTCAGATCCGTGGCCGTGAACGACGGGCTTGTGGGCTATATCAGCGATCTGCTTTCACAAGGAACGCTGGAGGGCGCATGGTGTGTGGATGATCCCCACGCGCTATCAACGCTGATCTATTATAGCATCCATGCGATCGCAGACGATGCCTTGATGAGCGGTGCGCGACGCCCTCGAAGCGCGGTGCGTGTCTCGAAACTGGTCGCTATCACGCCGGACTAACGCTTCTCATCTGGTTTCGCGCAATCAAGATTCCGCGAGTATCGTCGGGCGTTTACATGCATCAGCTATCAGAATGGATGGCTTCTCATCAAATGAGAGTGTCCATACCGCGAAGGCATCCATCGGCCGGATTTGTTAGGGAATGCCAAACTGGATTTCAGGGAAATAGCAAACGTGAATCTTAGCCTTGCGGAGCCAAAACTGCTCCGGGCGCAAGCTTTTGTCGATGGCGCATGGATCGACGGCGAAGCGCGAATCGACGTCTTGAATCCGGCAGACAGCTCCTTGGTCGGCTCGGTCCCGGATCTCGGGTATCGCGAGGCCGAAGGTGCCGTCGACGCGGCCTATCGTGCCTTGACCGATTGGCGAAAAGCTACAGGCAAGCAGCGGGCCGCGATTTTGCGGCGCTGGTATGATCTGGTGCTCGTCCATACGGATGATCTGGCGCGCCTTCTGACGGCCGAGCAAGGCAAACCGTTGCACGAGGCCAAGGCCGAGGTGGTGTATGCGGCATCGTTCATCGAATGGTTCGCGGAGGAGGCGAAGCGTGTGAACGGAGATGTCTTAGCACCTCATGCGGCCGACCACCGTCTCCTGGTGCGACGCGAACCCGTGGGTGTGGTAGGCGCTGTAACACCCTGGAATTTTCCGCTCGCCATGATCACCCGAAAGGCAGCGCCAGCTCTGGCTGCCGGCTGTACCATGGTGCTGAAGCCGTCGGAATTGACGCCGCTTTCAGCGCTCGCTTTGGCGTGGCTGGCCGACCAGGCCGGAGTGCCGGCGGGAGTTTTCAATATCGTGACCGGTCAGCCCGCGCCGATCGGCGATGTGCTGACGGCTGACAAGCGCGTTCGCAAGTTCACCTTCACTGGTTCGACAGGCGTTGGCAAGATGCTCGCCGCCCGTTGTATGAGCACCGTGAAGAAGGTTTCCCTCGAATTGGGTGGAAACGCGCCGTTCATTGTCTTTGATGATGCGAAACTCGACGATGCGGTTGAAGGCGCAATAGCATCAAAGTTCCGGAATTCAGGTCAGACCTGCGTCTGCACAAATCGCATTCTGGTCCAATCCGGCGTTTATGAAGCCTTTTCCCGGCAGCTGGCGGCACGTGTTCGCGCGCTTGCCGTCGGGCCGGGTCTTTCGACCGGCGCGGATCAGGGGCCATTGATCGATGAACGTGCCGTTGCAAAGGTCGAAAGCCATATCGAAGACGGCGTCAAACATGGTGCCAGGATATTGACCGGAGGGCGACGAGTGCCCGGGGCAGGCCATTTCTTCGAGCCGACCGTTCTCGTAGATGTTTCGCCGGATGCTCTCCTATGTCGGGAGGAAACCTTTGGCCCCCTTGCCGGCCTCGTCCGTTTCCAGACAGAGGATGAGGCGATCAATTTGGCGAATGCCACGGACAGCGGCTTGGCGGCTTATGTATACACGCAATCCCTTGAGCGCAGTTGGAAGGTGAGTGAGGCTCTTGAATATGGGATGGTTGGGCTCAACACCGGCCTGATTTCGACGGAGGTCGCGCCTTTCGGTGGGGTGAAGGAATCCGGTCTCGGGCGGGAAGGATCACGATATGGGATCGATGAGTATCTCAATTTGAAATTCGTCTGTCATCAGATCGGTTAGGACGCATCCGATTCCAAGCGTTTCTTTAGAACTGGATTGTCAAAGAGAAACGGCAAAAAACGAACGCGCTGGCTGTTGATGACAGGCCGTTACTACGGTAGCTGAATCGACCGCGCGATTAAGCTCGTGCGACAGTCGAACAACGTAGTGTGTAGCGCGACATCGTCGGTGACTGGTCAGCGACATTGATGGTGATGTGTCAGCGGTGACGTTGGGGATAGTGTCACACGAGGTTGGCCTGGATCAAGAGGCGTTGTCGCGCAGCGATGTCGCTGGCATGGTTTCGATGTCGCTGGGCGATGTCGCTGGATCAGGAGCACTGTCGCGGAGCGATGTCGCTGAGGCCAGGGCGGATCGCCTGCGATAGCTCTCGACGTTCATTTCCAGGATAGTGGCGTGGTGAACGAGCCTGTCGATGGCAGC
This sequence comes from Sphingobium xenophagum, assembly GCF_002288285.1. NCBI lineage: Bacteria > Pseudomonadati > Pseudomonadota > Alphaproteobacteria > Sphingomonadales > Sphingobiaceae > Sphingobium > Sphingobium xenophagum. Next base: position 44,233 of record NZ_CP022748.1, read on the forward strand.
GACAGTCATTGCCTTATCCAAAAAAATGGAATCCCAACCGCTGAATGGTTGGTTGGCGGTGATCATGATGGAGCGCCTTTCGTATCTGGCAGAGATGAGTTCGAACAGGACGCTGGTCTCTGCCTGGTCCTTGCGGACGTAGGACAGGTCATCGAGGATGAGCAGGTCGAAGCGGTCGAGCCTGGCGATCTCCTGGGTCAAGGTCAGGGACTGACGTGCGGCCTGCAAACGCTGGACGAGATCGGTGGTTCGGGTGAAGAAGACCCGGTATCCGCGCGCGACGAGCTCGTTGCCGATGGCGGCTGCGGCGTGGCTCTTGCCGGCACCGGGCGGACCAAATGCCAGAAGATTGTGGCCCGCCTTGAGCCAGGCATCTCCTTGGGTCAGAGCCATGACCTGGGCCTTGCTCAAGGTGGGAACGAGGCTGAAGTCGAAGGCATCCAGGGTCTTGCCGGGAGGCAGCCGTGCTTCTGTAAGATGGCGCTGGATCCGGCGTTGTTCGCGTTCGGCGAGTTCCAGTTCGGCCAAGGCTGCCAGCAGGCGCGAAGCCGGCCACCCCTCCTTGTCCGCTCGTGAACAGAAGTCCGGCCAGAGACGGGCAATGGTGGGCAGACGCAGCGTGCCAAGCAACATGGGCAGCTGGGCGGTGTCGACAGTGATGCTCATGCGGCCATCTCCCTGGCGGTGAGCAGATCGTCGTATGTGTCAGGCTGGGGAATATCGACGACCACATCGGCCGGCTCTTTGCCGGGGCGTTGGAAGCGCTCCTGCAGATCCCTCAGATCGGGTAAACCCTGGCCATCGAGTATGCCGGTCAGGGTCGCGGCGAGCTCAGCCTCGCAGGCCTGGTCATGCGCAAGCCACAGCAGCCCCACCATGCTGCGGCATGCGGCGGCTTTGGGAAGCGCACCCTCCAGAGCATCCCAGCAGCGGCGATATTCGCTGCGAGGGAAGAGCTTGTCGCGATAGACAAGGTTTGCCAGCGCGTGGGGCTTGGTACGCAGGCTGTGGATCACGTGCCGATAATTGACTACGTGGTCATGACCGCCCCGTCCGCGATCGGGCGCCCTCCCGCGTGGCAGGGTCTCGATGGGCTGCCCGGCCAGATAAAGGTCGATCCGGTCATCGAAGATCCTGGCTCGCAGGCTATGGCCGATGAGCCGGGAAGGCACGGTGTAGAAGACCTTGCGCAGCACGAAGCCGCCCGATGAGGTGACGAGCACCGTAGCTTCATCATAATCGCAGCTGCGGCGTGAAGGTAACGGGCGCAGGTGCTCAGCTTCGATGCGCAAGGCATCGCGCCGCCGGGCATTGTGGCGGCCCACGATCTGGGCGAGGAACGTGCGCCAGTCCTCGATGGAGGCGAAGTCACGTGTCCCGCGCAACTGGAGTGCCTGATCGAGCCGATCCTTAAGGTGACCATGACGGCTTTCTATGGACCCATTCTCATGGGCGACCCCGCGATTGTTGCGGGTGGGCTCCATCTGGTAATCGGCGCACAGGGCGGCATAGCGGGTCCGCAGATCTTCCTGGGCATCTTGCTCCAGGTTGGCGAACGCCGCGGAGAGGCTATCGGTGCGATGCTCGTGCGGCACGCCGCCAAGCTGCCACAGCGCATTCTGAAGGCCGCAGGCCAGCGCCGTGAAGCTTTCTCCTCCCAGCACGACCTCGGCATGCTCCCACCCGGAATAGACCAGCGCGAAGTGATAGATCAGGTGCGGGCTCGGATTGCCGGAGATGGTGACCTTCAGATCGCGGGCGTCAAAGAAATCCGACATGCCCTGTCGGCCTGGCGGATGGTCCTGCCGGAAGATGACCTCACGCTCTGGTCCATACTCGGCCTTCCATAGCCGTATCCGGCGTTCCAGGGTCCTGCGGGCTGGTGTTAGATCGAGACCGGGGTGGCGTTGCTCCAGCTCCCCAAGAATAGAGATGGGCTTCAGGCCCGGCGTGCTCTCGAGCAAAGGCACGATTTCTTTATCCCACAGTTCGGCGAGCGGATCTGGCCTGCCGCCGCCATGACGTCGCTCCCGGCGACGCTCCGATGGCGACCGGGGATCTTTCTCTGTCCGGTAGCCCGTGCTGGTGGAAAAGCCCGCCATGGCGGCGGCCGCTTTTTGCGGGTGTTTTTGACGAAGGGACATGTAGTACCTCTGCTGTTGGTCGGTGATGGGACGGCCAGGCATCCGATCCTCTTCTTGGCGTTGAAGATCGGACCATCCTGACCGCTGTCGCCGCCAACGGCACGGGGAAACCCGCGCCCGTGTGGGGGGAAGCTACGTCCGGGCTACGCCCGGCCTCCGCTTCCCCCCACACGTCATCTACGATGTCGCTGACCCTTCAACTGCGATGTCGCTGTGCAGTAGTGCGTACGAGCTTATCATGGCGAAGAAGACCGACATTATCAACGAATATGAAGCAGCGGCTGTCGCCTTACGCCACCTATATAGCGTCTGTTCGGCAATCCCGATCTGACGACAGGCCTCGTCGGTGGTCCCGCCTCGCCCGACAATCACATCAACCTCACGCAGCTTCGCGATGATCTGTTCCGGCGTAAATCGCTGACGTCCCATATATTTCTCCATTCCTTTCGCCCGCTCGGGCTCTCTTCAGAAATGGACCAATTTTCTCAAGGCAGACCAATTTTATGAAAATCAATCGACCAGCCGCGCAAAAAGTAACGGCCATACTGCGTCGGCGAACAAAAGATCATGGAGGCGCTCAACCGCCAGTGACGTTCATATGGCGTTCGACAGCCGGCTGTGATCGCGCAATGTCGAACTCGTGGCGGAGTGGCTTGGCGGTCATTACGGCATCCAGCGCCGCGTCGATCGCATCCCGGCCACCAACACGCATCGCATCGCGCAGTTCGATGCGCTGGTCGCGGCCGAGACAACCAAAAATGGTGCCAGTAGCCGATATGCGGATGCGGTTGCAGCCGGCGCAGAAATTGTCGGTGAGGGGCGTAATGAAGCCTATCCGCCGACTGGTTTCGGCAACGTCATAATAGCGCGCCGGTCCGCCGGTTCGGTGGAGCGACGGAATCAGGACATATTCGCGCGCCAGCCGACGTTTCACGAGGTCGAGGGGCAGATAATGATTGGTCCGGTCTTCTTCCACCGCACCCAACGGCATCGTCTCGATCAGCGAGAGATCGAATCCCCGTTCGCCGCACCAGCCAACCATTGTTCCGATTTCATCTTCGTTGAGCGCCTTGAGCGCAACCATGTTGATCTTCACGGCGAGGCCCGCGTCTTGCGCGGCGGCGATCCCGGCCAACACCTGGTCCAGGTCGCCGCGCCGGGTGATCGCCCGGAAGCGCTCGTGGTCGAGGCTGTCGAGGCTGATGTTGAGTCTGCGAATGCCATATCGATGGAGGTCGCGCGCGACTGTGGCGAGCTGGGTAGCGTTGGTTGTCATCGTCAGCTCATCAAGGCCGTTGCCGATGTGTTGGCCGATCGCCTCCACCAACCCGACGATGCCGCGACGGACCAGAGGCTCGCCACCGGTCAGGCGGATGCGTCGCACACCTCGCGCGATCAGGGCATCGGCCAGTTCCGCCAGTTCCTCCAGGGTGAGGAGGTCCTGGCGCGGCAGGAACTCCATGCGCTCGGCCATGCAATAACGGCAGCGCAGGTCGCACCGATCGGTGACGGACAGGCGGACATAAGTGATCGTTCGGCCGAAACGGTCGGTCAGGCTGCGCCAAGGCTTCCCTCTATCGGGAGTTGGAGTGGCCGTGAGGCCTTCCCGTTCAGCCATGGCGCACACGTCCCTCCCTGTTCATGGCCTGTTGCCCCTGATCCAGGGATGATGTGGAGGAGTCATCCTTCGTCAGCAGGCTTCGCAGGCAGCCTATCAAATTCGGCAGCGAGATTGGCTGATATGCGCTCGAGGACCGATCGACAGATTTCAACTTCGCGCGGCTCGATGCCAGCAACAGCGACCTTGTTGATGTCGATCGCGTATTGCATCAGCTCCTTTTCGAGCGCACGGCCATGATCTGTAAGAGTAATCCGCAATTTTCGACGATCATCCTTGTCCTTGGCGCGTTGCACCAGCCCTTGCCGAAGCATGGCGTTTATCATGGCGACCGTCGTATTTTCGGTGACGTTAGTCATGTCGCTCAGATATTTTTGGGTCACCCCGTCCCTGAGCCATAGGACACGAAGATAGTACCAGAAACCGGTTTTGAGTTCGTGCTTGGCCAAATAGGCACTCAAGAGCCGATCGAACCGTCGGTGGCAGCGCCGAACCTGATAGCCCAAACTCAGTTCCGGATCGAGTTTGGGGGCGTGCTTCGACATCTGTTCACTCCTGACGGGTTCAACCGATCCTCCACTCGCACAGACGCCGCACGAACGCATCGCAAAACCGTACCCGGCACCCGAAACCCATATTCCTATGATGGTCCTCGGGATATTAAACGTGTCCCGAGGACCATCATGTGAGCAGTAGACTGGCCTCGTGCAGGATGGTTTCTTAGATGCGGAACTCGGCGAAAGTCTCGGGCGCGAACATCTCTTCTATGGTGAGCTGGCGGGGCGACAGGCCCTGCTCGTGATGGTAACGCGTGAATGTCTCGATGACGTGGCGGTTCTTTTCGATGCCATAGGGCCACCATTCCCTGCCCATCGTAGCAATAGTGTCCTCCACTGCGGCGATCTGCCATGGCAACATCGTTTTCAGCGATGCCGACACCAACAATTGTTCATAGCTCAACCGCTGGGCTTCTACGAATGCCTTGTAAAGCGCCTGAGCAATCCATCGATTCTTCTCATACACGTCTCGCCGGATGGCCACGACATGCATGATCGGGAAGATTCCTGTCTTCGCGAAATAGGCTTTTTCAACGTCCACAAAATTGGGGAAGAGGCGCCGAACCTTGCCCGGCTCCGAATAGAAGGTCGACGGCGCCCGCGCAGTATGCAGCGCATCGATCTCTCCATCCGCCAGCATGCGCTTCAAGGTCTGGGTGGGTCCGATCGGCTCGACCTTGAACTTGTCGGGTAGATTGAGCTTCAGCTTCTCCTCGCGCCCCGGCTCCTCTTCACCACCCGTGACGTAGGTGACCGACGCAGGATCAATGCCATACTCGTCCTGCAGGATGCCGCGGATCCAGACCGGAGCCGTCATCTGATATTCAGGCACGCCGATCCGCTTGCCGACGAGATCCTCGGGCTTTTCGATGCCGCTTTTGGCGGAGACGAAAATGCAGGAGTGGCGGAAGAAGCGCGAAGGAAAGACGGGAATGGCGATGAAGCCAGGATTCTCGCGGCCCAGGGTCACGCAATAGGACGACATCGACAGTTCAGCGACATCGAATTCTCGATTGCGCAGCATGCGGAAGAAGGTTTCCTCGACATCCAGAACCTGAAAGTTGAGGTCGATGCCGTCGGGCCGGACCGCGCCCGTCTGGAGGGCTTCGGTGCGGTCATAGCCCCAACAGGCGAGGGAAAGGCTCAGTCTGGTCATTGTCACGGTTTCTCCGATAGAGTGTCGAGAAGTTGGTTGGGCGCTACGTCCGTATTGCGTCGGCTCGATTCGAGGAGCGCGACGCAACAGGCCATGGTATCAAGTCCCCAGCGCCCGTCATGGATCGGGCGGCGAATGCCTAGGCAACCGCCGACAAACTCGTCGATGACTTCCTTGCGCGGCAGGGCAGGGGGCTCGATCGGCTGGAAATCGCGTTCGGTGTCCCCATAAATTGAGAGCCCCTTGGGCGACAGTTTCAGGTCCGCGCGGTCGCAGCTGACGATGATGAAACCGAAATGCTCATGATGCGGCGCTGGCGTGTCGGCAGCGACAGCCGGGACGCCGTATGTGCGCTTCAGTTTGGCTTCGATTTCATCCTGCGATGATAGCGTCGCAAGCCTCTTACGCGCCTCGCCGTAGCGATCCGGGTCCTTGTCATAGCCAAGCTCCGCTATCCACCCCACCAGTTCGTCGCTGTCATAATGCGCATATCCGCTATAGGTCAGCGACGCTGCAGCACCGGCTTCAAATGTCACCAGCGCCGTATAGGCGCCTTCGCTCGGGCGGCTGCTATCCCAGTTGGCGGCGACGGCGCGAACAGATGAAACGGGCTGCCCGACAAGGCGGCGCACGACATCGATCTGGTGCGCCGCTTGGCTGTAGACGACGCCGCCGCCACGGGCGCTATCCAGTTCTTCCGGACGCCTGGGCCGGAACATGAAATCGGTGAAGTTGAGCGCCGTGACCATCCGCACGGCACCGAACCTGCCTGAGGCAACCAATTGCGCGGCAGCCTGTACGGGTGCATCGAAGCCGTGGCTGGGTCCGACCACGAGCACCTTGCCGGCATCGGCGGCGGCGCGCTCTATACGCGCGCAATCTGCAAGCGTTGTCGCCATCGGCTTTTCGACCAGCACATGCTTTCCAGCCCGCAGAGCGGCGATGGCCTGCTCGGCATGCAACTCATGCGGGGTGGCTATATAAACCGCATCGATAACCGGCGAATACAAGAGCGCGTCGAGCGTATCGAACGCCGGCGCGCCGAATTCGTCCGCGAAGCGTTCCCGAGCTTCGCGGCGCAGGTCGAAAGCCCCGGCAAGCGCTACGCGAGAATCGGCCTTCAGCGCGGGCAGAGTGAGCATGAAACCCCGGCCGAGCCCAATGATTCCTAGTCGCAACGCATTTGCCATTCTTTGCCTGCCGCTCCCTTCAACCCGAAAATCAGGCTTGAAAAAGCCATTACTACGATATAGAAGTAATTTCAAGGGCGCATCCTGAGGGTGATTCGTCTTCGTGCCAAGCCAAAATGAGGAGGGTAGCTAATGACTCCGGAACAAAATGATCTGCTTTGCCGTGTGGAGGGCGAGGCCCCAATGGGGAAGCTGATGCGGCAGCACTGGTTGCCCGCCTGCATGATCGAGGACGTCGCCGAGCCAGACGGCACGCCGTTGCGTGTTCGCTTGCTGGGTGAGAACATGGTCGTGTTCCGCAATACGGAGGGGCGCATCGGTGCGCTCGACGAGCTGTGCCCGCACCGGCGCGCTTCCCTTGCCTTCGGTCGCAACGAGGAATGCGGCCTGCGTTGCCTTTATCATGGCTGGAAATTCGATGTGGACGGCAATGCCGTCGACATGTCTTCCGAGCCGGTCGATGCAAAGCTACGCGGCACGATGAAGACCAAGGCATATCCGGTGGTAGAATCTGCTGGTTTCGTCTGGGTGTGGATGGGTGACCCGGAAAATGTCATCCCTTTCAGCCCGCCGAACTGGTCGGCCGCGCCGGCTGAGAAGATCAGCATCGTGAAAATGCATGGCGGCTGCAACTGGGCGCAGGTTCTCGAAGGGTCGATCGATTCGGCGCACAGTTCGAGCCTGCATTCATCGAACATGCCGACGGCCACCGAAGTAAGCGGCTCGACGGCTACGGACACCGCGTGGCTTCGCCCGTCGGCCGACAAGGCGCCCAAGATTGAAGTGCAGAAAACGCCGTTCGGCTTTCGTTATGCTGCTATCCGCAAGCCGATCATCGATGCGGACAAGCAGGACTATGTACGCATGACTCTGTTCCAGGCTCCGTTCACGGTGCACATCCCGTCCAACGACCAATATCATCTGTCACAGATGCTGGTTCCGATCGACGATGTGAACACCATGTTCTATTGGATCGCCTGGCATCCGACGAAGGGCATCAGTCAGGATGCCTGGCGCAAGTTCTGCGGGGCGGAGATTGGCAAGGACGTCGAGCCCGTTACCTTCAAAAAGCGGCGCAACGCCGAAAACAACTATCTGCAGGACCGGGCCCTGATGAAAGCCGGCGACTTTACCGGCATCTACGGCATTCCCTGTCAGGACATGGCGATGTGGGAATCGATGGGGCCGATCGCCGACCGCAGCGAGGATCTGCTCGGCTCGAGCGACAAGGCGATCTTCACCTTCCGCACCCAGATGTATCGCGCCGCCCAGGCTGTTCAGAAAGGCGAGCCGGCACTGGGTGCTGTAGAACCGCGCGTGCCACTGGCGAAGCTCATGTCGTTCGAGGGCATGGTCCCCAAGGGCGATGACTGGCGGCTGATCAACGTCTCCGAGGAGGAGAGGCGCTTGACCGGCGTCTTCGCCGACAAGGAAGAAGTTGAAGATCTGGCGGACGCGGTTTCCTGATGCGTGAGTCGGATTTGATCGCGGGCCTGGATCAGCAACAACTCGACAACTTCGTCGATTATGTTCTGAGTGAGGATCTGGGGAGCGGAGACGTCACGAGCCGTGTGTCAGTCCCCGCCAGCGCGCGCTTTTCCGCCGTTCTGGCTGCCCGGCAACCGATAGTGGTTGCCGGGCTCCAGCTGGCAGCCGCGTTTTTCGGTAAGCTCGACCCCGAGGTCGCTATCGAATTCCTGGTGCAGGATGGGGACAATGTTGCCGCTGGGCAGCCCCTCATGCGAATTGCGGGAAGCGCGCAGCTCATGCTCGCGGCCGAGAGGTCCGCTCTCAATACGCTCCAGCACCTGACCGGCATCGCGACGGTGACGCGATCTTATGCCGAAGCGATCGCCGGTACGGATTGCGTCCTTCTCGATACGCGCAAGACAATTCCCGGTCTTCGGGCGATCGAGAAATATGCCGCCAAGGTGGGCGGGGCGCGGAATCATCGCATGCGTCTGGATGACGGTATCCTGATCAAGGACAACCACATCGCCGCCGCTGGCAGCATTGTCGAAGCGGTCAAGGCTGCGAAAGCCGCCAATACCGGGCTGGAAGTCCAGGTCGAGGTTGACGGGATCGAACAAATCGAGCCTGCGCTGATGGCGGGGGCGGATCGTCTGCTTTGCGACAACATGTCTCCTGCCAAGCTCAAAGAGGCCGTCGCCCTTGTCGGCGGCCGCGTCCCCATCGAAGCGTCAGGCGGCGTGCGGCTCGATACGATTAGGGAAATCGCGTCGACTGGCGTCGATTTTGTATCAGTCGGGCGCATCACCCAAAGTGCTCCCGCGGCCGATATCGGATTGGACTACGCGCTTTCCCCATGAGCCTTGCGCGCCAAGGCGGCGTGGAGGTTTTTCAGTCGATAGCAGACTGCCAAAAAGCATATTTGGAAATTAGAGGACTAATGGAGATTACCGTTACAACGCGCACTGGCGAGCGCGTGACCGTCACACCGAATGGCGCAACCACGTTACTGGAAGCGATCCGCGACGCAGGCATCGACGAGTTGCTTGCATTGTGCGGAGGGTGTTGCTCCTGCGCAACCTGCCATATCCAGGTCGATGAAGCGTTTCTCGATCGCTTGCCACCCATGAGTACGGATGAGGACGATCTTCTGGACTCGTCCGAGCACCGTTGCTCAAGATCTCGGTTATCCTGTCAGTTGACTATCTCTGATGCTCTGGACGGACTTTGCATCACGATTGCGCCGGAAGATTGAGGGCACTTGAGTTCGCAAAGAGAGCTCAATCAGGCTCTTGCCGTTAACCGACGGCGTGACAAGCAAAGCACGGCTTATGTAATCCTGTAAGGAAGCTATCTATCCCATGAGCGAGCGGTACGATGTTCTTATTGTTGGGGCCGGGCATGGGGGAGCTCAAGCCGCGCTCGCGCTGCGCCAGCATAAATATGCGGGAAGTGTGGCACTGCTGGGAGATGAGCCAGATCCGCCATATGAACGCCCGCCGCTCTCCAAGGAATATTTCTCAGGCGAAAAGAGCTTCGAAAGAATTCTCATTCGACCTCAGGCAATCTGGGCCGAGCGCGATATCGAGTTGCAGCTCCTGCGACGGGTTGTGGCCGTCGATCCGGCGGAGCAAAATGTTGTGCTCTCCGACGGAAGCCGCATTGGCTATGGCAAGCTGATCTGGGCAACTGGCGGTGCGCCTCGTCGCTTGAGCTGTTCGGGAAGCGATCTCATGGGTGTCCACAACGTCCGCACTCGTGCTGACGCTGACCGCATGCTGGCCGAGACGCCGAAAGTGCAGAATGTCGTGGTGATCGGTGGCGGGTATATCGGCCTCGAGGCGGCTGCGGTACTCGCCAAGCTCGGCAAGCAAGTGACGGTGCTGGAAGCGATGGATCGTGTGCTGGCAAGGGTCGCTGGTGAACCGCTTTCTCGTTTTTATGAGGCTGAACATCGGGCGCATGGCGTTGAGATCCATTTGAACGCCAAAATGGATTGCCTGATTGGACATGATGGATGGGTAACGGGTGTCCGGATGTCTGACGGCTCGGTCTTACCCGCAGACATGGTTGTCGTCGGCATCGGGATCGTTCCGGCCGTAGAGCCATTGATCGCGGCGGGTGCGGCAAGCGGGAACGGGGTAGAAGTCGATGAATTCTGTCAGACTTCGTTGCCGAACATTTACGCGATCGGCGATTGCGCGATCCATGCCAACCCCTTTGCTGGCGGTCAGCGGATCCGGTTGGAGTCAGTTCAGAACGCCAATGACCAGGCCATAACGGCCGCCAGGCATATTGCTGGTGACGCCGCGCCGTACCACGCCGTTCCCTGGTTCTGGTCGAACCAATATGATCTCAAGCTCCAGACTATCGGGCTTAGCTTGGGATACGATGAAGTCGTCGTGCGGGGCCAGAGCGCAGCGCGCAGCTTCACGCTCGTATATCTTAGCAAGGGTAAGGTGCTGGCCCTTGACTGCGTCAACTCTGTGAAGGACTATGTTCAGGGTAAGGCACTCGTTATCACGCAGGCCACTCCTGATAAATCTGTACTTGCAAACCCTGAGATTCCTATCAAGTCACTTTTGGTGAGTTGATAGAACTGTTGTTATAATAACAATTCTGATAAATTTCTGAGTATATACAAAATTAACTGAAACTTTCTCTTTACACATGTGAAGGTTTTTCTTGTATTTTCTAGAATCAGTTTGGCAGTACATAGACATAGTTGATATGTATTTTTGATTTCGGGTGGCCGGAATTGCATGTTTTGCGACGAAAAGGCAGGTCGTGCCTGCCCGTACTGATTTGCCGCTTACGATGGATAGCATCATGCACGCCTCCGTCCTTATCATCCTGCATGAGGGTCATAAGATGCTCCAGGTCCACGCAAGCGAGGCGGCTTCCTGGAAGGCACTCCTGGGTTTTGTAGAGCAGCAATGGCAGGCCCGCTTCGGTTCGCTTTTGCCACCTCTGGACGAAACGAAGCGGATTGAGGCGTTTTTCAAGGATGAGGGGGATTACCTGATCGGCAAGGTGGACGTATCGGAAATCCGGCAACAAATCGAAGACCAAGACAGCAACGTTCCCGATGCCGGGGAGCAGGTCCGTATTTGAGTGCCTCATATTGGGCGACAGCATCGGGCTGGGGACCGCACGCGCCATCAACGCGAAATATGCCCCCCAGTGCGATGTGCTAGCGGCCGAGCGTGTGCATGCACATCAGATACTTGGATGGCGTTTCCCAACGAAGAAGTACGGCGCATGCGTCTTTTCGGTCGGATCCAACGACGATGCAAGGTCTGATCTCGCCGCCAGGCTGACGAGTATCCGTATCCGGACCATCTGCCATCGGGTCATTTGGCTTCTTCCTTACAGTCGTCAACATGCCTACATTGTGAACTCGGTCGCTGCGACCTATGCTGATGAGACGATCGATCTGCTGCGCTTTCCGACGCGGGATCGGATACACCCGACGCGCTACGACCTCGTAGCGCGGGTACTACTGCGGTCGGACCCGGACTGACGCGCACGCATCTTCTGCATCGCGTTGCAACGCCGACCTTTGGCATCTGTGCATCTCAGATGAGGCAAGTTCCAATTTTGCGGTACCTGATACTCCGATTAGCCTTTGTGCACGATTATCGGCTATACAGGTTGCTGAGATGCGATATCTGACGGCGATCGAACTGGCGAACTGGATGGCGCTTTATGTCGCTGCCGGTTCGTGCTGCGTGATCGCCATGGCGCTCTCCTGCGCGACGACAATGGTGGAAGTGGTTCGCGAGCGCGGCTGGTCCAGCGTCAATTCCCTTCGGTCCGCCATCCTGTTTGTCCCGAAAATATGGTGGCGCTGGCAAAAGCTGTACCTGACTTCCATGCCTGTGACGCTCGGCATCGTCATTCTCTTCGCCACATCGATGCGCTGGAGCTAGGCGCCCGCCGCGCGACGGACGATAGCGCCGATGCGGCCCGTTTCCACATCCGCCGGTGATACACACACGAGTGGACCAATTTGCGCCATGCGCGGATGAGTGACAGCTTTTGCGGCTAGATACGTCTCATCAGTTGATCCCATGGCTTCCACGATGATCGACCTGATCTCGCCGGTTTCGCGAGAGCGCAGTTCCAGGATGAAGTCAGGCCGGCAGGCGCCGATCGGCGTAAGTGTGTCGAAAACCGGTTTCTCAATGGTGAGGTCGATTCCGATGCGATCGAACGTCCATTGGAGTTTGATCAATTCGCGGAGCACTGCGCGTTCAAATTCGGAATCTACCGGAACGAAGCGTTTCCCTGAGAAAATAGGCTGGGCGTAGGCACGGAGCGGCGCATACCCATGGGCTTCAGGATATTCCCCAGCAACGACGATCGTCAGGTAAGGCCCCTTGATCTGGTTTCCACGGATCGACGGCGATTGGACGCGATTGGCGAGGACAACCGGATCGCTTCCCGGCACATATATGGTGGAGCCGCGGACATCCTGAGCAAATAGGGCCAGGAACGCCTGCGGAGCATGGCCGCGGGGCCAGCCTCGGGCAAGTTCACGCAGACGCGCGTACATGCGTCGGCTGTGTAGCGCCTGAGCATGCGTCCAGAACGCGCGACCCAGTTCAATGCCTGGCGCGATTTCGACTTTTCCGGCCGCAACGGAGAGCACGCGGAATTCGGTTTTGATGGAACGCTCGGCCGTATCGAACGATGGAGGCAGGCAACGATTCAAGCCGGAAAGAGCAAGAAGCCGCCAAAGCAACCGCGCCAGGCGCGGGATCGATGCCTGACGGGTACGATCATCGGTGCTGTCCTCCTCGGGACGTTGGGCAAGCTTCTCGGGCGCGGGGCGCAGAACCTCGAAATAGCCGGCGGGCGGTTCCGCAGGGCTTTCCTGTGTCCACACTTCGGTGATGCGGTTTGTTGCCTGTTCGCGGAAAAACGGGCAATCGGGTTGATGCTCGGGCCGATCAGTGCTCGTAAGACGCCGCAGGTAGTAGGTTTCAGCTTCCGAGAGGAAGGCGGGAGTCAGGATGGGCGGCGGTTCACCTGGCGGCAAGCAGTCACAGGCGATCCACTTTTCGCCGATGCGCGCTTGCTGGACGAGCATGATCCCCGCTTCTTCATCGGCCCGGGCACCTTGGCCGATGTACCAGCGAACCAGGGCATTCCGAACGGCCTCTGGAAGAGGAATTCGGCCCTTTCCGCAGCCATTGCTGTATCGCGCGATCAGCCACATTTCGCTCTCGCAAGAGCTGTGCGGCCGGCCGTCAGAGTGTCTCGGGGCGGATTGACAAGATGGACTCGGCTGGCGTCCATTTTCCTCGGTTCAAGAATGGGGAGGTCGTCATGCGTGCTTTTTTCTTGGGTGTCGCCACCGTCGGCCTGATCTGTTCCGTCGAAGCGCCCGCCGTCTCGAGGCCTGAACACGCGGTCCGAAGCGTCCAGCTCATCGCGATGGGCGCCCCGGTGAAGCAAGACGTCGCGGCGCCGGCTGCGCCAGTTCGGGATCTGCCAGATGCGACACTGTTGCCGCCGGTTGGGGACTTTCGGGTGCATGACCTCAGTCGGCAATGGGTGGAATTCCAGATGGCGAACAATTTCATGGACACAAATCCCCGGTCGGCGCCTGCCGATGCCGAAGATCCGTTCGCCCATGTGGGCGTCGCGCAGTTGGGCGCGATGGCGGTCGAAGCACAGCTCCCGCCTGCATCCAGCGTGCCTGTCCCGCTCTGGATGCGAGGCGGCGCCATGTTCGCGTCGGCGGCTTATCATTATGTGCCTGGCTGCTCTTCGCCGGGTTACCGGCCGACCGGATTTCTGACGTCCGATGCCGAGATGCGCCGGGCTAGTTACTACGACATGATGAGCAACATCGCATGCCAATATGGCATTCCGGTTGGCCTGTTCGATGCCATGATCATCCGGGAAAGCCGGTATCGGCCCGACGCTTTCTCGCGCAAGAACGCATTCGGGCTCACACAGTTGATGCCCGACACGGCAGTTGCACTGGGCGTCAACCGTTACAGCATCAATGAGAACCTGCGCGGGGGCGCGAAATATCTGCGCCAGCAGCTCGACCGTTTCGGCCACTATCATCTCGCGCTCGCCGCCTACAATGCAGGACCGGGGCGGATTCGGAATGGCCTGGTCCCGCAGATCCCTGAAACGCAAGCCTATGTGGACAATGTTCTGCTCAACTGGTCGCGATTGAGCGGGATCGGGCGCCAGGCGACAATCATTTCGACGACAGCCGGCCCTAACACGCAGCTGCGCCCAACAATCGGAAGGAAGGCGTCCGTCTCGACATTCTAGCCGCATGGTTTGCTGATCCATGTCCACGAACAGTTCGGCTAGAGGTCGAAATCGTCGCCATGGGTGAGGCGATTTCTGCGCTCATGAATAGCTTGGACCTCCTCGGTCACCTTCTTGATCAATGCGTTTTGGAGCGACGGGCTCCAGGCCAGCCTGATCTCGGTTCCATCGAAGCCACCCAATTCCTCGAGCACATCAATCATTCGCTCAGGCGCGCGCACGCATATGTCGCAGAGCATGAAGACAGCCGTCGAATAACATTTCTGATAATATTCATCGAGACCTTTGAAGGTTTTCAGGCACACATATGCGTGCACTAGATTCATGCCGAGCGCGTGCAATATTGTTTCAAATTCAGGAAGCGTCATGGTGACGCGTTTTTCGGGCTTGCTGTGCAGCAAAACGCCCAGCCTCGATTTGCTGATACCGGTCAGGTGGGCGAGTTTGCGTTGAGTTGCTTTCTTGCAAGCCATCGCCCGCAGGATCAGAGGCACATAGTCCCTCTGCAGCTCGTCGCCTTGGGCGAGCTCCACAACTTACGCCCCTAACTTGGCAAGAGATGTCATATCGATCCCCCAATGCCGTTCGGATGGGGAAGACAATCATAGCAGAAAAGCCAATGCAAGCGTGGTTTCGACCAGATTTGTCCGAACCGAAAGGCTAACGCATTGGTGACCGCGCTTGTTAGTGCCGGGACCCCTTGAATGGGCCGGTCTCGCGAGGTTGATCGAACTCGTCCAACTGGAGCTTGGAAATCACGCGAGCTGCCCGCTGCTCGACTATATAGTTGAATAAAAGGGCAGAAAGAGCGTCCCCAACAGAAATGTTGGTTTCGAGTCTTGTTTCGAGCAATTCTTTTATTCTCTCAAGATTTTTGGCACTCGTCTCCGTAATCTCTAAATGGATCTGAATGCTTCCGCCTGTAGGGACAGCCACCAGATGGCGCTTTAGGTTCTCCGCATCCTCATCATCTATCTTTTCTATTCCTGGAACGCGGCTGTTCACGAGATTTTCGAGCGTCTGATAGCACTTAGTACTATTAGAATGAAGGCGAAGGCTCTCAGTCGTGAGAGCCCGATCCGAAATTAAGTTGAGTGGTATCAGCGGGTTAGCTTGACGCTTGCCGCAGTCGTTGATTCAGGGGTTTTGCAACAAACTTCCGGAGATCAACGATGTGGACCGATACCACTCGGGCGCAATATGCCCGCGCGGGACTGACTTTGCCAAGCGATTTGACCGATGCCGAATGGTCGGTGCTCGAACCTTTCTTGCCGCCACCCTCCCACGTAGGCCGTCCGCGCAAATGGCCGCTGCGACGGATCGTCGAGGCGATCCTGTATCTGCTGCGTGGGGGGCTGCCGTGGCGAATGCTGCCGCCCTGCTTTCCGCCGGTCTCGACGGTTCGGCGCTGGTTTTACCTGTGGCGCGATAACAAACTGTGGCTCTCGCTCAATCATACCCTGCTGTTGATGGCGCGTGAAGCGACAGGCCGCGAGGCTTCGCCCAGTGCTGGCGTGATCGATAGTCAGAGCGTGAAAACAACGGAAAGTGGCGGCCCTCGCGGCTTTGACGCGGGCAAAAAAATCAAGGGGCGCAAGCGCCACATCCTCACCGACACCGAGGGCCATTTGGTTCATGCGGTGATCCATACCGCCGACATTCAGGACCGCGACGGCGCGCCGCTGGTCCTGCGTGAAATCATCCACCGCTTTCCATGGCTGCGCCATGTCTTTGCCGATGGCGGCTATGCTGGCGACAAGCTCAGGGAAGCCCTCCGGCGTACCGGCAAATGGACTGTCGAGATCGTCAAGCGATCCGATGTTGCAAAAGGCTTCGTGGTTCTTCCGCGCCGCTGGGTCGTCGAGCGAACACTGGCTTGGCTGAACCGCAACCGTCGGCTCGCCAAGGACTTTGAACAGACCATCGCATCGGCAACTGCGTGGCTGTTCATAGCTTCCATCCAGCTATTCGCGCGTCGCATCGCAAGACTATGAAATTTCATCGGATAATTATGAATCAGGCTCTGAGATGAAAGAAGCGTTCGGAGATATCCAGTGTAAAGTCTCGTGAGTCAGCGCCCATAGTGCCCACGTCCTGAACTGCCCTCATCCATTAGAGCCCGATCGATGGTCGGTTGCCTTGCCGGGATTATGAACAGGCAATGGTTAATATCTGACGAGTCTTGCGCCGCGAATCTACCGCGAATGAAGCCTGTCCGCAATTGCAGGGCATAACGCCCCGTCAACCCGGCCAATTTGCCCCATATGACGGGGCAGGATGCCCTGATCACCGGGACACGGTGCCCCATTTTCATCACCGACATCGAACATGATCGAAAATTTTCCCGATTCGGGAGGGGGCTGATCCCATACGTCGTTGCGGTGCGGCGATGTGATTGGCCAGCTTTGTTTGGGCGCGGTTCCGTCGCGTCTCCAATCGAAGGAAATCCACATGCAGTCTGTCCTCCAAAAGAGCGGACACGCGGAGCTGGCGATCCTCGCCCTCGCCGTACTCCTGTTCGCTTTTCTCTTCTTCGCCGGTCCCGCCTTCGCCGGCGCCGACACGACGTTCAACACCGCGCTCACTAAGTTCACCGACTTCCTCGAGGGATCCGGCGGCAAGATCATCACGGTGCTCAGCCTCGCCGGCGGCGTGGTCGCCCTCGCTTCGGGTCGCTTCTCGATGGGGCAGATCGCGATCCCGGTCGGCGTCGGCGTCGGTGCCGGAACCGGCGTGCCGATCGTCACGTCCACCGTGACCGCGACGATCTGAACCGATCCCAGGCCTGTGCGGAGTAGCAGCTCCGCCCAGGTCCAGGAGGGGGTGGTGCAATGGCCGCAGACAAGTACGTCATTCCAACTCATCTCGACGATCCCGAGCTGATCGGGCTGTGGACGCTGGATGAGTTCCTGGCGATGGTTATCCCATTCGTCTGGGGGATCCTGTCTCAGCACATCCTTATCGGCATGCTTCTTTCGGGGGCGGGCTGGTGGGGTCTCAGAAAAGCTAAGGCAGGCCGGGCGACGTCCTGGCTGCTTCACCTGGCCTATTGGCATCTTCCGGCCGGCTTCACCGGCCTGAGAGCCACGCCACCCTCATATCTTCGACTGATGGCGGGGTGATATGGAACTTTCCTACAGCCATACGAACAGCCAGCGGATCCTGCGCCAGCGCAACATTCTGGCCGTCGCCGCGGTGGCGCTCGCCGTGATCACCCTGCTGCTCTGCACGGTCAGCCTGTCGCGCGACCGCGAGGTGGTGCTGCAACCAGTGCTGCGTTCTCCGCTGACGGTCAGCTCTGCCGGCGTCAGCCGCGAATATCTGGAGATGATCACGCGCGACACGGTCGTGCTGACGCTCGATCGCAGCCCGCAGAACCTCGAATACTGGATGAATGCGGTGCTCGACATTGCGAGCCCGCGCACGCAGGGCAAGATCAAGGCCGACCTGCTCAAGATCGTCAGCGAGCAGCGCGGCTCCTCGATCTCGCAGTTCTTCACCATCCAGAAGATGGAGATCGACACCAGGAACCTCCGCTCGGAGGTGACCGGCGAACTGCACACGATCGTCGGCAACAAGGTCATCTCCAGCGAGAACCGCACCTTCCGCTACGACTGGGAATATTCCGGCCTGTCGCTGAAGCTGGTGGGCTTCGGGATGGTGAAGACCGGCTCCGCGAAAGACCAACAGGGGAGCTCATCATGATGCCGGTCTATGCTATCGGGAGTGCCGCGCTCGGCACTGCCTTCCTCTCGCGCGTGACTTGCCACGCGAGCCGCTTCATCGGCGCAAGCCTCGTCGCCCTGGCGGTCTTCCTCATCGCCGAGCCGGCCTTCGCCGATCAGACGATCATGGCGAGCGACAGCGCGCAGGTTGATTGCACCGCGTCGGCCAAGGATCTGACCCGCATCAGCCTCGTCGAGGACGAGTTCGCGAGCGTGTCGAAGATCTCGACCGGCAATCCGCAGGACGACTTCTCGGTCGTCAACGAGCCGGTCCGCGGTGACATCTACCTGTCTGTGCCAGACGGGTTTGGCCGACCCGCGCTTTCCTTCTTCGCGACCAGCAAGCGCGGCTACGTCTACAAGTTCGTGTGCCGGATCAGCGGGGACCAGGCCGCCCAGGTCTTTGTTTCGAACCCTGCGATCGCCAACGAAAAGGCGGCCGAGAATGGTCCCGCCAATCAGCTGGGACCCCAGGATGCCGCCGTCGAGCTTGTCCAGGCCATGTATTCGAATGCCGTCGCCGATGGCTACGAGATGCGCCAGCGCACCCTGCGCCCCGTCTATGTTGGCACTCTCAAGGTCCAGATGATCGCCGAATATCGGGGTTCCGAGCTGACCGGCCGGGTGCTTCGGATCGAGAACAAGGGTGACCAGAGCGTCGAGCTTACCACAAGCATGGTCGCTCCTTCGAGCGCGCTCGCCGTCTCGATCGCCGACACCAAGCTCGCACCGGGCAAGGTCACCACGGCCTACCTCGTCTCGCAAAATGGTCCGAGCCCCTTGGCTGGCCAAAATACTCCTACGGGAAGGTGAGGATATGGCTCTTTCCGATTTCCTGAAGCGCAGTCGCCGTCCTCTCGACGGCGGCAGCGAGGGCGGCACCGAAGAGGGAGTTTCCCCGCTGTCGGGCGATCTCGGTGCCAATGACGCAGTCCGCCGCCGCCAGCGTCTGCTCCTCGCCGGCGTCGCGGGCGTGGGCCTGGTCCTTTCGTCCTTCTGGATCTTCGGCGGCGACGGCGACAAATCGAAGGAGACCGACGACGGCGTCAGCGAGGTCGACGTCTCCACCAAGGATCTCGTCAACCGCAACCTCTCCCAGCAGGAATGGATGGCGCTTTCGGAGAACCGCTTTCAGTCGACAGAAAACCAACTCAAGTCGATCGACGGGCAGAATAGCCGGCTCGAGGCGCTGACCGCGCAGGTCGAGGCGCTGAAGGGCCAGAATCAGGCGATGCAGGCCGATGGCCAGCGGGTCCTGTCCGCCTACCAGGCCGAAAACGAGCAACTTCGCCGGCAGGTCGCTGATCGCCGGACTGCCGCAGCACCGGCGCCCGGCCCGGCCGCAATGTACGGGCCCTATGGTCCGCAGGCCTATCAGCGACCGGGCGCGCAGGGCGGAACGCAAGCGGCGGCTCCGATCGCTTCGGCCGCGGAAGTGAAGCTCGTCAACTTCACGACGACGGATAGCGGCAACGCCTCCCGCATTGCCAAGGGCAACACGGTCTATACCGACAGCGTCAACTATCTGCCGCCCAACAGCTTCGCGCGTGCGAAGGTGATCGTGGGCGTGGATGCGAGCGCGGGGGTCAACAGCCAGAGCGATCCCTTGCCCGTCGTGCTGCGTGTGACGGGTCCGGCGCGCTCGGTCTACCAGAACGGCCGCCTGCTCACGACCAAGATAGAGGGCTGCCTCATCAACGGCGCGGCGCGCGGCGACCTCTCGAGCGAGAAGGTCTACGTCAAGCTTCAGAAGATGACCTGCCCGCAGCCCGGCGGCCGCTACGCGGTCTCCGAGGTCAAGGGCTTCATCGCCTTCGGGGGTAAGACGGGCGTGCGTGGCCGGGTGGTGTCCCGCGAAGGCTCGCTCGTGACCCAGGCCTTCCTGGCGGGCCTTGCTGGCGGCTTCGGCCGTGGCTTCTCGGCGAATGCCAACTCGGTCTTCCAGGGCACCAACATCACGACCAACGGCCAGCGCCAGAAGCTCTCGACGGGCGACATCCTCGAGGGCGGTTTCGGCGAGGGCGTCGCCCAGACTGGCGACATGGTCTCCAAATATCTGATCGAACGCGCCGAGCAATACCAGCCCGTGATTGAGATGCCGACCGGCATCGATGTTGAGATTGTCTTCCTGGAGGGTGTCTATGTTCGCAATTGATCGTCTGCGCGCGCTGGGCCGCCCGTCGCGCCTCGTCCTCACCACGCTCCTCGGGCTGAGCGTCGCCGGCATCGCGCTCGCGGCCGACACGAACAGCCCGGAAGACCGGGTCCGGTTGCTCCTAAAGACGCGGCTGCCCAAGACACCGGTCACCGCTATCGATTGCGGCAAGATCAGCGGCCTTTGCGAGATTACCGCGGGCGCCAACCTGTTCTACGTCGATACGGGCGCGCGTTTCCTCGTCATCGGCCGCGTCTATGACATGCAGACCCGGCAGGACATCACGGCCGCCCGTCTGCTCGAGATGAACCCCGACATGCTCGTCGGCGCAGCCGCGAAGGCCAATGCGGCGGCAAATGCGGGCGGCGAAGACGATACTTCACAGCTCGCTGCGGCAACGCCGGGCCGGGTGGAGAAGCCAGTCCGCCCTGCGACGCCGCAGAAGCTCTCGCTCGCCGAGCTGCCCCGAGACGGTGCGATCGTCTGGGGCAATCCTTCGGGCCAGACGATCACGGTCTTCACCGATTTCCGCTGTGGCTATTGCCGGGCGCTCACCAGTGTCCTGAAGGACATGAACGTGCGGGTCGTCGAACGGCCGATCTCGGTGCTCGGAAGCCGCGATGTCGCCGACCGCGTCTACTGCGCCAGGAACCGGGAGGCCGCGCTGCATGCAGCCTATGCCGGAGAGGAAATCAAGGCAGGACCTTCCTGCAACACCTCGGGGCTCGATGCGAACGAGGCCTTCGCCCACCGCCATGGTCTCAGCGGCACGCCGGTCATCGTGCGCGGCGACGGTGCGGTGATCGAGGGCTACCGGCCGCGCGCCTTCCTCGAGAATTGGCTCAAGGGAGGCCAGTCGTGATCCGGCGGTCCTTGGTTGGGCATGGCGGCGGCCGCCGTCGTCTGTGGCTGCCGGGTGTGCTCGGGTTGACCAGTCTCCTGGCGCTCAATGGCTGCGCCAGTTTCGGCGGCAATGTGCGCGGCAGCTTTTCCTGCGCGGCGCCCGACGGCATCTGCGCGCCGAGTTCGACGATCGACGACAGGGCGCTTGCGCTCATCTCGGCGGACCCTTCGGACGGCGATGCTCTGCCCACCGGCAATATGCGGCAGCCGATGCGCGGGAAAACCAATCGCGTGGCGATGGGCCAATCCGCGCGCCTTGCCTCGACCGATGCCGGACGCAGCCAAGAGAAGGTGCTGCGGATCGTCTTTCAGCCCTATATCGACGAGCGTGGCCGGCTCCACGAGGCCAGTGCGGTCCATGCGGTCGTCGCGAGCGGGGAATGGCGGCAGCAGGCTCTGATGCAGGCGTCCATGCCGGCGCGGGCGTCGGCGGTGGCACCAGACATCCAGGAATCGCTTGGTGATGCGGTCGACCGCATCGATCCGCCGCTGACAGGCTTCGCCGACAGCGATCCGAACGGACCGGACCCGGCGGCCGTTGCGGCTGCCCGGGCGCGCAAGCCTGATCCGGCCCCCGATCCGGTCAGTGCGATCAAAGCGGATGTCAGGGCGCGTCTCGCTCCCAGGGCGCCAGCGACATCCGGTTCGGGAACGGCGGCGGCTTTGAGCCATACTCCGCCGGCTGCCGCTTCGACGGTGCCTCATCCCCCCTCTGATGCACCGGCGAGCGGCAGTCCCGAAGCCAAGGCGGCCTCGGCACCCGCTCCGCAGCCTATGAGCGCGACCGGCGCGGCGGCGGTCGCGCGCGTGAAGGCCGATCCCCACTATCAGGAGGTCGCCAATGGCGCGGCTAAGGATGCCCGGGATGCCGGCGTTGCGCAGACCGGAGCGGCAGCCGCGCCGGCGGCGATCGGCGCGACGGTGAAGGCCGCGAACTTCCCTGCTGCCGTGCCGGAGGACAAGTGAGATGGCGGGGAGCTTCTTCGAGAGCCTGCTGTCCGGGATCCTGGGCGACGCCAAGCGGCCCGACGCCGAGCGGCCGGAGTTTGGCGTGCCGATGCTGGCGCATTGGCTGCCCTATCGCAGCTATGATCCCAAGACCGGGATATTCTACAACAGCGCATCGCGCGGCTTCGTGATCGAAGCAGCGCCGCTCGTCGGCGCGGACGAACGCACGGGCGAGATCCTGACCCAGTTTCTCTCGGAGGCGATTCCTGCCCCCGGCTGTCTGCAGTTCCACCAATGGATGAGTCCGCGGATCGGCGAGCGCCTCTCCAAATGGTATCTCCCGCGCTATTCCGCGCGCGGCGTCTATGAGCGCATGGCCAAGCACCGGGTCGACTTCCTGACCGACGGGGTCTGGAAGTCGCTTTCGGCCGACGCGCCCTTTTCGCTTCGCAATCACCGCGTGGCGATCTCCTATTCGACGCCCGAGAGCTCGAGCGTGACGGCAGAGGAGATCGTCGCCGTCATGGACGGCATCATCTCGGCGCTTGCCTCGATCAATGTGTCGGCCAGGACGATGGATCCGCAGGCACTCATTGCCTGGATCGACGACATTACCTCGCCGACTACTGCTGCCGGCGAGGACGTGGTCAGCTATAATCCGCTCGATCCGATCGCGGACCAGGCAATCCGCCGGGACGTCGAATTGCATATCGAGTCTGACCGGATGCTGCTTCGCACCGAGCGATTCCGGCCCACCGGCAAGACCATCGACGAAGCGCCGGAGATCGGTGAAATTCTGCCGGACGTCTTCGACGTCCGCTCGTTCTCGGTGCGCAACCTGCCGGCACGCTGGGCGCCATGGGACGTCGCCCGGCTGATCGGCGACATGTTTACCGACAAGCTGCGCATGCCGTGCCCGGTCGCGACCAATCTCTGTGTCGAATTCCCCGATCCGATGGCCGCGAGCAACAAGGCCAGCTTCAAGTTCATGCGCACAACGAGCCTGGCCGATTCAAAATCGTCGCGCTTCCTGCCGCAGCTGCGCGATCAGAGCCAGGAATGGCGCTATGTGAACGACGAGCTGCGCCAGGGCCGCAAGCTCGTGCGCGTCTTCTTCAGTGTCACCGCCTTCTCCCCGAAGGGCCGGGGGGACGCGAACGAACGGGTACTCAAATCCGTGTACCGGGCAGCGGGCTGGGATCTTCTCGACGATCGCTACCTGCAGATCATGGGTCTGCTCTGCGCGATGCCGATGACGATGGCCAACGGTCTCGCGCGCGATCTCGAGCGCATGAAGCGGATGCGCACATTGCTGACCACGACCGCCGCTAATCTCGCCCCCATTCAGGGCGAGTTCCTCGGGAGCCAGGTGCCCCATCTGATGCTGATCGGCAGACGTGGTCAGCCCTTCTTCTGGAGCCCGTTCGAGAATGCGGCCGGCAACCACAATGTCGCTGTCTTCGGCAAGTCGGGCTCCGGCAAATCGGTGACGCTGCAGGAGCTGTGCGCGTCATTCTGTGGCGCCGGCGCCCGCGTTGTCGTCATCGACGACGGACGCTCGTTCGAGCATTCCGCCAAGCTCCAGGGCGGCGCTTTCGTCGAGTTCACGATGGCTTCGGGCTTTTGTCTCAACCCGTTCAGCATGATCGACGAGGAACTCGCGGCGACCGATGAGGACTATCTCCTCGACTGCATGGCAATGCTCAAGGCCATCGTGAACCAGATGTCGCGCCACATGGATCGGCTCAACGATACCGAGCGCGGCCTGATCGACGGCGCAGTCAACACGGTCTGGGCGGAGAAGGGGCGGGCTGGTTCGATCGATGATATCATCACCGCCCTGGATGCGACCGGCAACCAGCAGGCCACCGATCTTGGCATAGCTATGCGGCCATTCTCCTCCGCCGGCACTTATGGCCGCTTCTTCCAGGGCGAAGTGTCCTTCGAGTTGTCGGCCCAGCTCACCGTTTTCGAACTCTCCGATCTTTCGTCACGTGAGGAACTGCGCAGCGTAGTGCTGGCCGCGATCATGTTCATGTCACAGCAAATGATGCGTAAGGTCGACCGTTCGATCCCCAAGGCGCTATTCCTGGATGAAGCGTGGCAGATGATGCGCGGCGGGGCGATGGCCGAGTTCATCGAGGCCTTTGCGCGTACCTGCCGTAAATATTATGCGTCGCTCATCACCGCGACCCAGTCGCTCAACGACTATTACAAGTCTGCGGGTTCGATCGCCGCCCTTGAGAACAGCGACTGGTTCGTCATTCTCCAGCAGAAGCCGGAGACCATCGCCGACTTCAAGAAGCATGATCGTTTCGAGATGGACGACTATACCGACGCGCTGCTGCGCTCGCTGAAGATCAACGGCCGCGAATATTCCGACATTCTGATCAAGGGGCCAGAGACGTTGGCGGTCGGCCGCCTGGTGCTCGATCCCTTCTCGTCCACGGTCTATTCCTCCAGTCCGGCCGTCTACGCCGCCATTGAGGATCTCGTCACGCAGGGCCTCACCATGGATGAGGCGATCGAGCGGATCGCCTTCCCGGACAACCCGGAAAAATGGGCCTCTCACGAGGATCCCGAGCTCGCGCAAGCGGCGGAGTGAGCCATGGCCAGCAGCACAGAGCCGAGGGTACAGCCATCCGCGCCGCCGTCGATCGACGCGCGCGCGATGCTTCATTTCACCCTGTATTTCGGCGGCTTCCTCGCATCAACGCTGCTCATGACCTGGGGCCTGTTCGCGCTGTTTTTTCTCGCCCTTGGCGGCTTCTCGCTCGATGGCCTGATGAACCAGCTCAACAACCTCAGCACCCGCTACGTCATCGCGACCCCGGATCGGGTCGCATCGTTCAAGACCATCTTCGCCGTCGCACATCTCATCCTTTCCGTGGGGCTCATGGTCCTGCGGAGAGGCAGGATCCTGCCTTCGGCCCGATCGCAGGGAGACCCCCGCCATGGCTGAGCAACCCGAACTCGACCTTCCCGCGCCACCGGTATCGCCAGCAGCGCCAGCGAAGCCCAGACGAACATTCTTCGCTGGCTTCAGCCGTATGCAGATCCTCGCCGGGCTGATCCTTCTGGCCACTGTGGTCTGGGGCATGTGGGTCACCAAGACACTGGTGACGCCCAAGCAGGATCATATCGTCTCGGCGCGGCTCTCCTCGATCGTCGGGGAATATGTGCAGGCGCAGGCGCGCTCGACATCGCCTCCGGCGCAGGTCGAGGCCGAGATGCGGGGCTTCATGGCGTCGCTCGACAAGGAACTGCAGCGGCGCAGTGCTGGCGGCCAGATCGTGCTCGTCGGCGAAGCCGTGCTCACGAAGAACGTGCCCGATATAACCGACAGCCTCAGACAATCGGTCTACGCCTCGGGCGTCCCGCGGCCGCGCCAAGCTTCGGCCGAGGAGCTGCAGCAGATGAATGCCCAGGCGATGGCGGCCGCGAGACCCCAACTTGCAGCCCCGGCTCAGATGCCGGGCCAGATGCCCGGGGCTGCTCCTCCGATCGATCCCATGATGGCCGCACAGGGCATGGCGGCGCCAGGAATGGTGTCTTCAGGGCAGCAGCAGCCGGTTCCGCAATATGCTCCGCCAGCTGCGCAAGTTTCGACCTTCGGAGGCTCCGATGGCATCGGCGGCCAGTGAGGCGCGCCCAAGCTGGCGGCCACGCACGCGGCTATGGCTGTTGTTCGGCCTGTTCATCGCGGGCAGCGTTCTGCTCAGCGCGATCAGCGCATGGCGCGACGATCATCTGCTGCTGATCAACACGACGGGTTCGCTTCCGAACTGGGCCTTCCTCATCCAGCGCCACAAGCTGCCGGCGCGCGGAGACTATGTTTTCTTCGACCCGCCGCCAAGCACGCTCCTGCGTCGCCACTTCGGCGCGAAGCCGCGGATGTTCGGCAAGATCGTCTACGGCATGCCGGGCGACACGATCAGCCACGTTGGCCGCCAGGTTGCGGTGAACGGCCACCTCGTCGCGCAGATGAAACCGCTCACACGCTTTGGTGAACGCCTGACGCCGGGCGCAACCGGCCCGGTGCCGCAGGGATGCTATTTCGCGGCTACGCCGCACAAGGATGGCTTCGACAGCCGCTATGCCGAAATCGGCTTCGTATGCGCGCGCCAGGTCATAGGAACCGGGGAGCCGATCCTATGAGGGTGCTCATCTCAGGCGGGCTGGCCATCGCCGCAACGGTCGGCGGGTTGATCGTCGTTGGGCCGATGCGGTCGGAGGCCAAGGACTATGGCCAGGCCGCGCAGGCGTTCCCGGTCATCGAGCCCGATCTGCTCTCCACCATTGAAAACCGCCTGCGCCGCGCAGAGGCAAGCGGCGAGCTCGCCCGGACCAACGAGATGTTCGCCAAGCGCGTCGAGGCGAAAGTTCGTCGACCCGATCCCGTCACGGGGGTCACCCCGGCCCGGACCGCCCGGAGCTGGGACTTCGATCCGTCGGTCACGATGGAACGCGACATCCGCGACCAGAAGGGCAACCTGATCGCCCCAGCGGGACAGCGGATCAACCCGCTCGACTTCGTCTCGATCCGTCAGGACCTTGTCTTCATCGACGGTGACGATAGCGAGCAGCTCGCTTGGGCCACGACGCGCTACACGGACCTCAAGGCGAAGATAATCTTCGTGCGTGGATCGCCGGTCGAGCAGATGACCGCGAAGAAGCGGCGTTTCTACTTCGATCAGCAAGGCAAGCTCACTTCCCGCTTCGGCATCGAGCATACGCCAGCCGTGGTCACCCAGGCTGGCAAGGTGATGCGCGTCTCCGAGGTGGTGTTGAAGTCCGGGAGCCCGGGCTGATGCCGCTGTGGCTCGACATGCTCCGAACGCCGATGGCGGCACCCGAGACTCGCGATCTTCGGCGGCTGCGCCGGATCTGGCAGGTTCTTTGCCTGCTACTGGCCGCCAGTGTCGCGGGCTTGCAGCCGTTGATGCGGATCAGCGGTCAGGCGGCGCCCTGTGCGATCGCGTCGCTGCTGGCGGCCACGCTGTTGACCACGGCGCTTTACCTCGCGCGCAAGCATCGCGCGGACACCGCCTTTCTCGAACCTGCCGGGGAGGATCAGTGATGCGCGGCTTTCGATCAGCTCTGCGGCTTCTCGTCATGGCGCTGGCAGCCTTCTTTCTGGCGCCGAGCGCACAGGCGGCAGGGCCGACCTGTCACGGGAAGTTCGTCAATCCGATCACCGACGTGTGTTGGTCTTGCCTGTTCCCACTCTCGGTCGGCGGCCTCAAGATCTGGCCGAGCGGCCGGCCGGATACGAGCAATCCCGCTTCCCCGATCTGCTTTTGTGGCAGCCCGCTTCCCAGGATCGGCATCTCGGTCGGCTTCTGGGAGCCGGTGCGGCTCGCGGACGTCACAATGAAGCCCTGGTGCTTTCCTAATCTCGGGGGTGTGCGCATCGCGCCGGGGTTCGACATCGGCCAGGGCTATCTGGCCGGCCCCTCGATGGTGGGCGGCCGCTCGCAGAGCACGGCCAAATGGCACGTGCACTGGTACGTCTATCCGCTGCTCTACTGGATGGAGATCCTGACCGACTTCGTCTGCTTCGAGCAGGCGAGCTTCGACATCGCCTATATGACCGAGGTCGATCCGCTCTGGCAGGACGATAGTCTGACGGCGCTGATCAATCCGGAAGCCGTCGTCTTCGCTAACCCGATCGCCCAGGTCGCCTGCGCCGGCGACTGCATCGCCGGGACCGTCCACCTGCCGCTCGATCCGCTGTTCTGGTGTGCGGGGTGCCAGGGCAGCATGTATCCGCTCAACGGCAACGTGCCGTCCTCGATCGGCCATGTTCAGTCCTCGCGGCTCGCACTGTCGCGCTTCGCCTACAAGATGCACCGCGAAGCTCTTGCCTGGGGGACGATGGGCTCGGCCGGGCTCTGCAAGAAGTACCTCATGCCGATCATGCGCAAGCAGCAATACCGCTTCCAGATGGTCAATCCGATCCCCACCGTGAGCGGCCGCTTCGCCTGCTCCACGATCGGGGCATCCACCATGCCGCCTGACGCAGGTCGCGCCTATCCCGCCGCCGGCGAGGACATGGGCTACCTCGTCTGGCGCAAACGCAATTGCTG
This sequence comes from Sphingobium xenophagum, assembly GCF_002288285.1. Lineage (NCBI taxonomy): Bacteria > Pseudomonadati > Pseudomonadota > Alphaproteobacteria > Sphingomonadales > Sphingobiaceae > Sphingobium > Sphingobium xenophagum. The sequence goes on from NZ_CP022748.1 coordinate 72,488, forward strand.
CGTGCTGTAGGGGGCCGTCCAATGCGCAAATACCTCTGGGGCTTCGCAGCGATCCTTGGCTTGGCGAGCGTGACGGCCTTGCTCGCGCAGACCGTCGACGGGATCGACGTCCAGGCGATCAAGCAGCGTTCGGCGGACCTACAGGCGGATGCCGAGGCTTTCGTCAACCATGTGAAGGATAGGGGCGACGCCTTCCGCGAGGACGCGCAGACCGTTCGCGACGCTGGCATGGAGAACATGCAGCGGGTCGCCAAGAGCGATCTGCCCAAGGGACCGGCAGGCCCCGTCGATTTCGACGAGATCGTGGCCGGTGCCGCGTCGAACGCGACGGCAGGGAAGGGCGAGGCGCCCCAGTTCATCGTCTTCGCGAGCCTGTCGATGCCACCGCAGTCGCTGCAGAAGCTGATCGGCGACACGGCCAGGGCCGGCGGGGTGGTCGTGTTCCGCGGCTTCCCCAACAATTCGATGAAGGAGTTCGCCACGAGCCTTGGCAAGATCATCGACCGGCAGGACGATTTCGCCAATGTCGGCATCGATCCGCGGCTGTTCCGCGCTTTCGATGTCCAGGCAGTGCCGACATACGTCAGTGTCTCGTCGGACTTCGATCTTTGCGCCGGCTTCTCCTGCCAGACCAAGCTGCCGCCCTATGATCGGCTCGTCGGCAACGTCTCGGTCGAATATGCGCTCGAGCAGTTCGCGGACGGTAATGGCCCGGGCGCACGGGTCGCAGCGGTTGGCCTCGCCAACATGCGCAAGGCCCATCCATGAGGGCGTATCTCGTCCTGGCTGCGCTCTTCGGCGTCGTTATGGCGAGTTCGCCCGCGCTTGCCCAGATGACGCTCGACGAGGCGCGCCAGGAGGGGAAGGCGCTGGGTACGGAGAAGCGCAACGATTCCACGCTGGTGCCGTCCAGCGATGCGCAAGCCGCCGCGGTCCCCGGCTATTCCGGCACGAGCTTGCCCGAAGGATCCTATTTCGACGATCCCGGTAAGCTTGAGTCCGACGCCCAGGCGGCCAAGTCGTCCAACGAGCAATATCGCATCACCACCGATGCCGATCACAGCCGGGCCACGTTCAGCAATTCCGAGATCCTCGCGACCACGGCGCGCGCGACATCGGTCGAAAACGATCCCTCGACCTATCTCGCTGGCGAGGAAATGGGCGGCACCAAGGGCACATGCGTGCCGCTGCCCGCCGCGCCGGGGAGCGCGGGCTATTATGAGGCGAGTTGCAACGCCGGCAGCAAGGTCACCACGGAAGCCCGGACCTGCAACGTCAGCCTTGACGTTCACACCGAGAAGCGGACGATCTACACCTATTACACGGGTCGGTTGAGCTTCCTGCCGACAGATGGCGGGCCCTATCCCGCCCGCGCGGCTTTTGACGACGAGATCGCCACCGGCATCTGCTGGGAAAGCCGCCCGATCGACTATTGCGACAATATGAGCGCCTATGGATATACTGCGGCGCCGACCTGCAAAAGCCTTGGCCACACCGCCGTCGAGGTCAAATGCACCGCCGAGGCCCAGGGGATCACGCCGGGCGAGTATCATCCGGGCTATGTGCTCTCGACCGGCAATTACTGGCTCACGAAGCAGGAAGAACCGGCCGTGCCGGTCATCACGCGCAACGAGGGGCTATGCGCCGCCAATGCCGGCGACCCGAACTGCACGCTCGAGACCGAAGTGTGCACGTCGAGCGACCCGGTCACCCGGATCGTCGACGGCGTTCCTGTCACCCAGCCCTGCTGGGCCTGGCAGCGGACCTATCAATGCCACCGGATCTCAACAGCCAATGACTGCGGTGATCTCGAGGCGAACGGGAGCTGCACCTATCTGCGCACAGAATGCCTTGACGAGGAGCCTGATGGCGGGCCCTGCAAAGTCGAGAACCGCGTCTACAGGTGCCCGACGCCTTCCGGAGGCACGAGCGATGCGCCGCAATATATCTGCGGCGACGACGTCTATTGCATCAACGGCGACTGCGAGCCGATCGTTCGCGAAGCGTCGACCGAGTTCAAGGACGCGCTCGTTGCGCTGCATGCGATCGACCAGGCGGGCAAGGAGTTCAACGAAGCCGATCTCCGGGTCTTCAGCGGCACGCGCGAGACCTGCCACAAGCGGTGTTCGGCCTTATCAACTGCTGTGCGGGCAAGACGTCGGGTTTGTTGACGGTCGGCGCTGGCGCGGCTGCGCTGGCGGGCGGTCCCGCGGCGATCGCCGCGCTCGCGACCCCCTTCCTGGTCCTTTTCGCATGTTCACAGGACGAGATGAGGCTCGACATCAAGGACCGGATGGGCCTGTGCCATAATCTCGGCACCTATTGCTCGTCGAGTTTCCTCGGCATCTGCAGCACGCGGCGCACCGCTTATTGCTGCTTCGAGAGCAAGCTCTCCCGCATCCTCCAGGAGCAGGGCCGTGTGCAGCTCGGCAAGCCGTGGGGGGCGCCGAAAAAGGAACAGTGCATTGGCTTCACGATCGACGAGTTCTCGCGGCTCGACCTGTCGGTAATGGATTTCACCGAGGTTTATGCGGACTTCATGGATGCGGCCAAGCTGCCGGACGAAGTCCAGACCATGACCGAAATCCAGCAGAAAATTCAGAACTACTACGACCTCCACGGCAAGTGAGATGGGCCGATCCGATCTCCTTGCCGCAGGGGCCGCAGCGCAAACCCAAGGAAAGTGACCATGCCTATCCCTGTTCTCGAGCTGCCCCTCGTCCTGGCATCCCTGGCGCTGCAACCGTCGGCCCCAACGCCCCACCATCGTTGCGGTGGCTCTCCCGCGACCGTGGCCGATTGCTGCGTCCACCCCGCAGCCTGGGACAGTCTGACACCCAACCCACCGCTCGCACTCCCTTCCGCGCAAACCGCCTCAGCCGATGAAAGGACGAAGCGTGATGTCCCCCGTCGCTAAACTCTCGATGCTGCTCGCCCTGTCGATTGGGACTGCTGCTCCCCTGTTGGCGCAGGATGCGCCGCCGTCACGCGACACGATCGAGCAGAACCGGCCGGATGCTTTCTACTGCGGCGAGCGGAAGCTCGGACAATGGTTCTATTGCGACAAGCCCAGACCCTTGCCGCGCGAGGCGCAACCGTCGCCGCCGCCGAGCGCGGTCGACCGGATGGCGGCGATCACGAAGCAGCTCGACGAATTGAAGGCCAAGGCGATCCTGGAGCCGACCGAAGAGAACGTCATCGCCTACGTCCGCTTCCAGCGCGAGCAGCTCGACCGCGCCTCGACTTTCTCCGACGTGTGGCAGCGCGCGCTCTGGCAGAACCCCGACATCGACTACACGTTGCAAAGGCCCGTCTCGACGGTCGGCAAGCGTGCCTGGCTCGACAATCGAAAGGCCGATCGCGACGCGGTCCTGACCAACCTGGGGCAGCGCTACGGGCTGTTCTACTTCTTCGCGCAGAGCTGCGGCGCCTGTGAGCTGTTCGCCCCGATCCTTCGCTCGGTGACCGACAGCCACCGGATGGCGGTCATGGCCGTATCGATGGACGGGGGGCCGAGCCGCGATTTTCCGGAACATGTCGTCGATTCCGGGCAGCGGGCGCGCATGGGCGTGCCGGGCAATGAGACACCGGCGCTGGTCCTCTTCGACACGGTGACCAAACGGACCATTCCGGTTGGATACGGCATCCTGAGCGCCGATGAGATCATGGATCGCATCTTCACGCTCACGAACACGAAAGTGGGGAGCGATTACTGATGGGACAGGATCATCGCAAAGGGCGCGCCCGCCGCTTCTTCCGCTCGGCCGCCGGCTCGATGGCCATGATGGCCGCGCTCAATTTTTCCATCGTCGGGGTCGCGCGCGCCGACGTCGCGTCCGAGATGAACAACTTCTTCTCCGACGCGGGCGGCGCTGCCAACGTGACCGGCCCCTCGGCCTATCAGGGTCAGTCGGCCGGCTATTACTCTCTCGGCAATGTCTGGACGCGTTTCCCGCAGAAGAGCGTGCAGCCGTTCAATCTTCAGCTTCCGAGCGCCCGTGCGGGCTGCGGCGGCATCGACCTGTTTTCTGGAAGCTTCTCCTTCATCAATGCGTCCGAGATCGTGGCGATGCTGAAGGCGACGGCCAACAACGCGCTTGGGTTCGCCTTCAAGCTGGCCATCGATTCCGTCTCGCCCGAGATCGGTAAGGTCATGGACGAGTTCAGCCAGAAGGCGCAGCTCCTCAACCAGATGAACATCTCCAGCTGCGAGACCGCTCAGGCGCTGGTCGGCGGAATCTGGCCCCAGATGGATTCGACCCGGGCGACCATTTGCGAGGCGGTCGGCAACAGCCAGGGCGTCTTTTCCGACTGGGCCGCCTCGCGTCAGGGCTGCAACAACGGCAATCGGCGGGATTCGACAATCGCCGGGAACACCGATGCGTCGATGAAGGACCAGCTGGTCGGCGAACCGCACAACTATACCTGGGAGGCGCTGAAGAAGTCCGCCAAGTTCGGGGCGTTCGACCAGTCCTTCTCCGAATATATCATGACGCTCGTTGGTACGGTCGTGACGACGCCGTCGACGGACCCGAGCGTTGGCGGCAAGGTGGTGATGTTCGGTCCGGCGGAAGACGCCGTCGTCACTGCGCTGCTCGACGGCACGGCGGACGCGCCGCCGGTCAAGATGCTGAAGTGCAACGACGAGAATTGCTACGATGTCGGCGAACAGACCCTGTCGGTCCCGGCATCGTCGGCGCTGCGCCCGCGGATCGCCACGATGATCAAGTCGATGAGCGACAAGATCCGGTCGGACACGCCGCTCAACGCCGCCGAAAAGCAGCTCCTCAACCTCGCGACCGTGCCGATCTACAAGATCCTCGCCGTGCAGGCCTATGCCCACTATGCGCTGACCGACGGCGAGATCCAGACGCTGTCCGAGATTGTGGCCGTCGACCTGCTCTCTGCCATGCTCGACAATATGCTGGACCGGGTCGAGCAGGCGAAGGTTCACTACCAGACCTTCGACCAGGAGACCGCGACGCAGTGGAAGCAACAGATCGCGGCCACGCGCGCCAAGTTCAGCCAGCGGGATGTCCGTCTCAACAACAAACTGCAGGTGACGATGCAGATCATCAACCGCAGCATCATGCTGGAGTCTACCCTGCAGAACTCGATGACGCCGGGGATGGCGTCCGCGCTCAACTTCTCGCGCGGGCTGAACGCCCAAGGTCTGAATTAGTGCGGCTGAACTGAAGCGGGAGCGCGTCGATGCTGGAGGTCTTCACGGTCGGGGGCGGCGAGTATCTCGTAAACGTGTTCAACGCCGTCGCTGCCTGGTCAGGGGGAGGGGGCTACCGCTCGCTCCTGCGGGTCGTGATGGTGATGGGCCTCATCTACTCGCTGCTCGTTGTCGCCTTCACGCTTAACTACAAGGCGTGGATGAACTGGTTCCTCCAGGCGACGGCGATCTATCTTTGCCTGATGGTGCCCACGGTGAGCATCAAGGTGACCGACCGGATCAACCCGAGCCTCGCGCCATCGACTATCGACAATGTGCCGATGGGCCTGGGTGTGCTGGCGAGCTTTACGACGCAGGTCGGGGATTGGCTGACGCGGACGGCCGAGACGGTGTTCGTCATGCCCAGCGAGCTCAATTATTCGAGCAATGGCATGGTCTATGGCGCGCGCCTGTTCGACGCGACCCGCAATTTCGTTGTTCGCGACGCGGAGTTCTCGACCAACCTCGAAAACCATTTCAAGAACTGCGTGTTCGGCGACGTGATGCTCTATCAGAAGTCGCTCACGAACCTCGCCAAGGCGCCCGACCTGTGGGCCGCGATCGGGCCGGGCTCGGAAGCGCGCTCGCAGGAATGGCTGGAGCGCCAGGGCGACGGCACCGTTCAGAACTTCATCATCACCTGCCGCCAGGCCTACCAGGCGCTCGACGCGCAATGGGCGCCGATGATCGAGGCCAATGCTCCGATCTGGGGTAAGGAGGTCTATCCCAGGCTCAGCAACGCCCTGGCCGCCGACAAGCTCAAGCATGACGTGCCGATCGCGAACACGGCGTTCACCGGATCGGGGAGCAATTTCACCGAAACGATGCGGCAGAACACAGCGATCAACGCCTTCATGCAAGCACGCAACAGCATGGCTGGTGGGGCAGGCGCGGCCGCGATAGACACCTTCGCCCAGACGCGCGCCGACATCCAGGCGCGCAACACCTATAATTCGATTGCCCAGCAGGCGATGGCCTGGGTGCCGATCCTCAACATCGTCCTGACCGTCGTCTTCTTCGCGATGTTCCCAGTCATCTTCCCGCTGTTCCTCATGCCCCAGACGGGGGTTGGCACGCTCAAGGGCTATGCCATGGGCTTCTTCTACCTGGCTGCCTGGGGCCCGCTCTATGTCATCCTCCACATGATCTGCATGACAAGGGCGGAATCCGCGGCGAACGGCGTGGCCGGGGGAGGCGTGACGCTTGGAAGTTATGCCGGCATCGGCGCGGTCAACGGCGAGACGGCGACGATCGCCGGCTTCATGCTGATGAGCGTGCCTTTCCTCGCGGCCGGTCTTGCTCGCGGCGCGATGTCGATTGCTGGCCAGTCCATGTCGATGCTGGCGCCGGCGCAGAACGCGGCGGAGGCCGCCGCGCTCGAGCAGACCACCGGAAACTACTCCTATGGCAATGTGAGCTGGGCGAACTCGACTTCGAATATGCGGCAGGCCGATCAGTGGACCACGGCGCCGAGCTATATGAGCGGCGCCCCGAGCATGGGCTGGCGCCAGGATAATGGCGCGATGATCAACGGCTTTGGCAATGGTCAGGACGTCTTCGACACGTCGGGGGCCATTTCGCGCCTCGGCTTCACCCCTACCATGACGACCGGGTCGGTCGCGGAATGGCGGGAGATGGCGAGCGAGGCGCACCGACAGTCGCAGGCTTATGAGAATGCCGCGGCCGAGGTCCTGACCGCTACGCATGCCAACCGCAGTGCATTCGGCACCTCGACCGAGCGGTCGTCCGGCTGGGATTCGAGCAGCGGCCGGCAGGCGAACACGTCCGTCGATCAATTCGACCGGCGGACCGGGAGCAGCACGCAGGGTCTGGAGGAACGGGATACGATCTCTCAAGGTCAGCGAATATCTCAGGGCCATGATCGTCAGGCGCAGACGAGCGACCAGATCTCCGGGGTGGTGTCCGCAGGAACGGGACGGCAGACGGCTGGAGGGTCGGGCGGTCGCGGAGGAATTTTGGGCCGCCTTCCCGGCATTGGCGGCAGCGTATCGAAATCAGGGTCTCAGACAGATGCGCTAAGGCATGCGACTGACGAAACCCGCGGCAGCGACAGCGCCAACACATCCTCGAGTGGCGTGCGTGACGAACATTCGAGCGGAAGCGGCGCCTCGATGTCCGATGGGACCTATTCGCGCAGCGGTAGCTTCAGCCGGGCATCCGCCACATCATCGGCGTCGGCGAGTACGGAGGATTCTCTGGCGCTGGCAAAGTCGTACTCTGAGACGGCCCGGCGCCTTGAGGAGCTTTCCCAGCAGCTGTCACGCGACGCCAGCTATGCCGAGACGCATGGCATGCAGCTCAGCGAGAATCTGAGCCAGGATCTTGCGCAATGGTATCGCCGCCAACAGGTCGAAAATCCGGGGCTTGACGCGCCCGAGCTTTGGGCAACCGATCTCACAGACCAGCAGCGGCTTGTGCGCCAGGAGATGATCACGCGCTGGATGCATGACAAGCAGGATGGCATCCGGGCGGAGATTGCGGGGCGCCTCCACGATCCGGACCTGGTCGATGTCAATCGGCCGAGCGTGGGGAACGAGGCGGATGTCAGGGCCTCCTACCGGCCGCATGGTCCTGGGCGGCTGCCCGCCGGTCCTGGCGGCGGCGGGGATGTCGGCGCCGCTGCGATCATCGAGGCCGGCAAGGCAGAGCTGGGGGGCGACCGCGCTGCGGCGCAGACGATGCGAGGGCAGCGGGTTCAAGGGGCCGCTGATCTTGAGCAGGAGGTGAACCGCGACCACGATCGCGGATTCTTCCAAGACCCCAAGCTTCGCGAATAGAGCTTAGAGGATGTAGAACATCGCTCCCACGAGGCCGGCCATGCAAACGTAGGCGAGGGCGTAGCCTATTAGACCGCCACGAGTGGGGTTCCCGTTTTCGTCGGTGATCATTTCGATCTCAGGAATCTCTTCCTCGACAATCGCGTAGATGGGACCGCCGGACAAATCCTTCGTTCGATTATATGTGTCGAGGTCGAATTTTGGGAAGCGCATGCTTTCTCCTGTGACGGAGAATAGCGGTTGGGGCGCTTTTCCGCAACCCTTGAGACGCGACTTATAGCGAGATTATCAAGTTTACAAAAAAACGATAAACCACCATAACCTCGCTATGGATGCTCGTCGTAACCCCTTCGCGCCTGGCGCCGGCACTCGCCCTCCAGAGTTGGCGGGGCGAGATGCGTTGCTTGAACGCAACGCGGTCGCGCTCGACCGAATCCGCGCGGGGCGCGCGGCACGCCCGAGCGTCCTCTATGGACTGCGCGGTGTAGGCAAGACCGTTCTGCTCACGACGATGCGTGACGCAGCCGAGGGGGAGGGCATGGCTATCGTCGCCATCGAGGCTCCCGAGAACCGTTCGCTCCCCGGCATCCTCGTGCCTGCCCTTCGGGCGACGCTGCTGAGGCTCGATCGCATGAAGCAAGCTTCGGACGGCGTTAAGCGCGCGCTTCGCGCGCTGGCCGGGTTCGCAAAGCTCAAGGTCAAATATGACGATCTCGAAGTGGGACTCGATTTCGACGTCGAGCCGGGCCTGGCCGACAGCGGCGACCTTGAAGCTGATCTCGCCGATCTGTTGGTTGCAATCGGCGAGGCGGCGCGAGAGAAGGGGTCAGCTGTGGTACTCGTCATCGACGAGCTCCAATATGTGCCTGAAGAGCAATTGGCCGCATTGATCAGTGCGCTCCACCGGGCCAGCCAGAAGCAGCTTCCCATTACAATGATCGCCGCTGGCTTGCCGCAACTCGTTGGGCAGATGGGCCGGGCCAAGTCCTATGCGGAGCGACTTTTCGAGTTCGTCTCCGTCGGACCGCTCGATGATCACGCCGCGCGCGATGCCATTCGGCTTCCAATCGAGCGGGAAGGCGAAGCTGTCGATGATGCGGCGTTGGACGCGATCTGCGAGCAGACCCAAGGTTACCCTTATTTCCTCCAGGAGTGGGGAAAGCATAGCTGGGATGCAGCTGAGGCGTCGCCGATCACCCAAGACGATGTTGCGGCGGCAACGCGTAGCGCGCTCGCGGAACTTGACGCCAGCTTTTTCCGCGTTCGGTTCGATCGTCTGACCCCTGCCGAGAAGCGCTATCTGCGCGCCATGGCCACTTTGGGCACTGGACCGCACAGGTCGGGAGATGTTGCCGATGCCTTGCACGTGAAGGTTTCAAGCGTGGCGCCGACGCGAAACAGCCTGATCGCGAAAGGAATGCTCTATAGTCCCGCGCATGGAGATACAGCGTTCACCGTGCCCCTGTTCGATGCATTCATGCGAAGAGTGATGCCGGAAGGATGATTTTTGAAGCACCGCCCCGAACGACCGGGGAAGGGCACCAAGCTATGAGTCATCGTTCCCTTTTGTGTCTTGGTTAACGTCAAGAGTGGATTTGACCGCCGCCAAGGAGCGACGTTTGGTGCGAAAATGAACGGGGCTATCTTCATCATCACGAGGTTCACGAGCGAAATTCACCAAGAGGAGCTGAGGGCCTGACCCAACTGCGCCCAACCTGTCTTCGGGGTTTCGCAAGGGGCAGTCGGTGAGGGACATACAGCCGCATCCAATGCAGGTTTCGAGGCGGTCACGCAGCCTCATGAGACTAGCTATCCGCTCGTTCAATAGCGTACTCCACTCGGCACTGAGCCGACGCCAATCCGTTGACGTAACCGGCCCCTCTGGAATCCGGTCAAGAAAATCCTTTAGTTCGGAGAGCGAAAGCCCGACATATTGGGCGGTTCTGATAATGGCGATCCGTCTCAATACGGATCGAGGATACCGCCTTTGATTGCCGGCTGTGCGCTCGCCCTTGATGAGGCCTTTCGCCTCGTAGAAATGGATCGTCGAAACCGCGACTCCGCTACGTTGCGCGATGGCGCCAACAGATAGAGGACGTGTTTTGTCAACAGTCATTGCAAAGACTCGTTACCAAATGTCGGTGCTAGAGCACCGGCAAACTACTTCAGGACTCAGGATGTGGTCATTTCTCGACCGCGCAGACCAAGCCCGTGCCGTGCATCCGCCCCTACATCTACGACGGCGACTATAATCCGGTGCGAGGCGTTTGGTCACTCCCGGCTTTACGGTATCGACGTGCCCGAATTCAGCACTTGCTCTGCGTGCGGGACAATCCCTACGATAGCCGCGAGAATTTGCGTACCTTGCTCGCGAGGGGCAATGTCATGTACCGCCAGCTCGACATCGACCGCTACGAACGACCAATCCTGCAATGCTGGAACATGGATGGCGATCTGTCGTGTCAGCAGGTCCAGGCAGGTCACGCCGTTCGCCGATACAGGCCGTTGCAATGTTCTTCCCGGAGATTATCGCGTCGTTCGATCATTAAAGCCGCGAGTGGCGGTCTTGCGGGAAGCCTCTTGCGGGGAAGGGGGACGCCTCGATCTCTTGGTATCGAGGCGTCAAGCCCGCTTTAGCTGTTGAGCCGGTCCTTGACGGCCTTCGCCACGCTGAAGGAGAGTTTTTTCGACGCTGCGATCTTGATGGTTTCGCCGGTGGCCGGGTTCCGGCCTTCGCGGGCGAGAACGTCCTTGACCTTGAACTTGCCGAAGCCGTTGAGGCTCACCTCTTCGCCTTTGGCGGCGGCGTCAGCTATTGCGGCGAAGACGAGATCGACCGCCTTGCGGGCATCAGCCTTGGTGGCCCCGGTCGCACCGGCGAGATGATCGGCAAGGTCGCTATTGTTCATCATGCTGTTCCTTCTGCAATTTTTCGGGATTCCTCTAATAGTGGCGAGGAGCGTGCGGCGCTATCTCAATGCTCGACCTTATTGAAGGATTCCGGCTTATTGGCCGGACAGGCCATGAGCGATAGTTTTTGCCGGCACCTAGTGGCAAACGCCGGTATCAGGCGTGTCCATAGTTGCGAATTTCGCAGTTGCAATATTCTATGATGCAATGCACAAGAGACGGGCCTTTCAGGCATCCTCTCCCAACTATCAAGCCGCCTCCTTGTGGGCGGCTTTTTTCTACCCGAAACAGAGTCGCCGACTCGACCTGAACGATGTGATCCGGCTGACCATGTCGCAGAACTGCTTCTCGACCTCGAATCGTCTCATCCACGGACCCTATTTGTACATGTCGGGTGGATAGAGCGTCACATACTGAAAATCGCTGTTGCGAAACCGCAAGGCTTCAATCTCCTCGGGATTGCCTGCCTCGTCGACCGCGATCGACATGGCGACGTCGATGGTAAGCTCGATCTCGGTCTCCCCGCTCTCATCCTCGAACGGGATAAGCACCTTGTCCTCGGAATCATACATCGCTTCATCCCAGTTGGGATGAGTGAAAGACACCAATGCTGCGACCTCGATCGTGCCGACCACAAGGATTGATTTACCTGCCTCACTTGGTTTGAAGGCGGTGAGTTTTTTCACTTCGACCGAATTGACGGTGATCTCGTCGATCTCCGCATCCATGACGTCGCTACTGTGCAGTCCCCAATTCGTAAGTTCCTGACTGACGAGGTCGACGATCTGTTCCTCCTGCGTCTCCAGGAAGGGATCGAGTTGCGGCGCGGCCATCTCGAGGCCAAGCGCCGCGAACAGTTCGGGCAACGACTTCACCAGCGAAATATGCTTCGCAGACCCGACCGGGCCATCAAAGTCGCCATCGTTCGAAACGATGATCACCGGGCTATTTCTCGACGCCTCCTTCTTGAGGCACTCGAAGGCAAAGGCGTCGGGGAACTGGTCCTTCTTGCCGTCGCCTGAGAAGAAACCTTCCCCTGCCGCATAGGCGCTGAACACTGCCGACGGCTTCACCTCGTCGATCTGGAGCGTCTTGGCCTCCAGCGCATCGAACATCTGCGTAGTCGACTCATCGTAGATCGATTTCAGCTTTGCGCGAAGCTCCGGCCGCTTGAGCGCGGGAAGCGCAACGCCGGTCGCTCCCTCGACAATCTTCCGGAAATGCGGCTGGCTGATCTCCTTGATCGCGTCGAAATCACTCTGGATGTACTTTTTGGCAACCTCGGTGATGGTGAGATCGGTGGTCAACACCGTTATCAGACCGGCATCGACAAGATCGACGACACGGGCGATTTCAGGCCCGCCTGGTGGTTTGCCGGCACTGATGACGATGTTCGCATCCAGGAAGACCTTCGGCGTTCTTTTGGTCGTTTTCTTCGCCATCGTCAGAGTAGATCCGTGTTGAGGTCATGTTGGGCAGATGCTTGACGGACAGGCAGCATTTTCTGGAACGTAAGGCTTGGTCAGTCCGCCACCCGTCCCCTATCGAAGCATCGCTTTGAACGTGCTGCTCGCCGAGGCTCCCGCATAGGCGTCGCGCGCGAGCTGTCCCAGGATCTCGGCCGCTTTGTCGGTTGCCCGATCGAGCGCAAGTTCCTTCTGCTGCTGGAGCGAAGGCACCCTATCGATGCGGACGTAGCTCGAGCCCAGGACGGACTGCACGAGGTCGAGCGACAGGCTCTCCTGCGCCTTCATCGTCCTCGACACGAGCTCGTCTTTTGCGATCAGCATCACACCGCCGCGGCGCCTGGGCGCACGCGGCACATCCCATCGCAGCTCTCCTGCGGTCCCGACGCTGATGAGGTCGATTTCCTGGGGCGTGCGCCCATAGCGCCCAAGCGCCCGCATCAGGGCGATACTATCCGGAGCGTTCGCGATCAGTCCGCCGTCGACATAGGAATGCCCGTCGATCACATGGTCGGGGAAATAGGTTGGCGCCGCGGAGGTGGCGAGGGCAATGTCCCGTAGCGAGGTTCCTTCGAGCTTCGGTGACATGCCAGTGGTTTCGTATATTGCCGGCGCCCAGGCGCCGAAATCGACCGCGGTCACGATCAGGGGTGTCTTCAGGCCGGACAGGGGCGTCTTTCCCGCTTCGCCAAGAACGGCGTCGATCGTCTGCGCGAGGCCAGCCGCGTCATAGCGCGAGCGCGCCAGCCCCCAGCGACCGAGTAAACCCCGCTTCGGGAAGATCGCCTGGCCGTGCTTCTCAAACGCGGCGCCGATCACGGCTGGGCGAATGCCTTGGGCCAGGCCGATGGCCACGATGCCGCCGATCGAAGTGCCGGCGATGATATCGAAATGGTCTTTGATCGGCTTTCCGATCGTCCGCTCGATCTGTTCGAGGATCCGAACGGTAAAGAGGCCACGATACCCACCTCCGGTCAGCGCCAGAATGCGGAACCGTTTGGCCGGCTGCGCGCGCGCACCTTCCCTGATCCCGACGTCGCTCTCGGTCATATCAAGGGTTCACCACCGTCAGCCCGCTGACGCCGCTATGGTAGGGCTGCGGATAGTCGACGAAGACAAGATTGGTAGCGAGAGCCGAGGCAACGACCATCGTCGTCGCCTCGCTGACCGGGATCACGGCACCGGCCGGGTTGGTGGCGATCAGCTTCTGAGCCCGCAGACCAGGCCACAGCATGGCGGCCTTTTCGTCGAACGGCACGATATTATCGAAGCTGCGCACCATGCCGACATAGCCGCGCAGCGCATCGCGGTGGCCTTGGCGTTCACCCGCCGGGCTTTGCTCGATGGCCAGCAGCGCCTGCCCGAGGGAAACCGCGCTCAGGTGGATCTCTCGGGCAGGCAGCGCATCGATCGAGGCCGGCGCCTGACCCGTGATCCGGTCAAGCAGGCATTGGGTCGAAAGAAGATACATGGCCGCTTAGGCGCTGGCCTGCTGCCAGGAAGCTTCTCCGGATCGGACAGTGAATTCCTGGCTGCTGTCGTCGTCGCTCTCGACATGGACGAGCTTTCCGCGTGACGGCTGGAACTGCGTGGCGGCAAGAAATTCTCCGGCGGAAATACCGCCAGCGGCTGCCTTAATGACATTCGCCAAAGCCGCAACCGAGAGGATCACGGTCTGCTCTCCCTTGTCTTTGCCGACAAGCTGAACCGATCCGTCACGCGCACGCGCAAGCAGCTTGGTGAAGCTGTCACGCGCGGCGCGAATGGTGATAGTGGCCATCGGAGCCCGACCTTCGAGCAGTTTGCCGAGTTCAACCTCTAGCTGATGCTCTGGAAGGGAGCAGATCCTCTCGATTCCGGCTAGAAGCTGCACGTCCATACCAACCAACCTTCGCTGCCAATGACGATGGTTATAGGGCGTGGCCACAAAATGTCAATGATTGTGGCCACGGGGCAGATGCATCGATCAATGACGGCTGCGTCACTTTACCCTTCAGGTACCGGTCGGGTAAAGTGACACGGATGGCAAAACGTCTTTCGGTCGTTTCTGTGAGCGATTGGGGGATTCACAAGAGTCGTGCTTTGTGCTTGATTCGTTCCATGCTTCAGTTCGATCTCTTCGCGCCATCGATCCCAACCCCGGCGCCAGCACCAGTAGTTGGCCTGCCGGATATCGTGCGCATCATCGCGGAGCACTCGGGTCGGCCGCGCTACACCTTCATGGTGCTCGATCTCATCGCCAGGGCCGCCCGGACGAACGGGGAGGCGGGGCCTCTGGTTCGAGAAGGCGAGGTTCTGGTGCCCATCCGCGAATGGCTGGCCGCGGCGATTGCGCCGAGCGGCGCGCGTCACCACCAGCGCCGGGCCACCGCCGATAAGGTCCGGGCTGCGCTCGCAGCCAAAGGAGAATTGCCGGGCGATCCGGTGGAGGCCGCGCGCCGCGTCGACGCGGAACTCAGCGAGCGCATCCGCGAAACCGGCATGACGGCGATCAGCCGGGCGGTGTCGGAGTTGGTGAAGGCAGGACTGATCAGACGGCATTACCAGGGCTTTTTCGTGGACCATGAGAACCGCGGTGCGCAGCGTCATGCGGTCTATACGGTCACGGATGCGGTCCGCGCCGCGCTTCAGCCGAGCATCGTGACCAGCGAAAACCGGCGGCAGCCTTATGTACGAGGCGCACACGCTCAGCCTCGAGCGGCTGCGGCGCGGTAGGATCGCAGCTTCACATTTCTCGGCGACGATCGGTTCCTGCTGGTCTCTCCAAGCGCATTCAATGGGCTTGGCGTGTGCACGACCCAGCTCCACAACGAGCCCGTGGTCTATAATCGCAAACGCCATGGCCGGTTCAAACTGGATGGCCGGATGTACGATTTCCGGATGCGGCCGTCGGTGCCCAGGCGGCTGTCCAAGGAAGTCCTGCTTGTCGACCTCCTCCATAACATCGACAGGCTGCCCGAGGACAAGGTGGCCATCCTGCCGCGTGCGCTTGCCAAGGCAGGGGAGATGAATAGCGCGCAGCTCGCGCGTGCGGTGAAGGAATACGGTTCGGCTCGTGCCGAACGGCTCCTCGCGCCCGTGCTGCGACCGTCTTAATCGGAAAGTGAAGCCCCTAAAATTCGGTGCGTAATCGCCTGCGCCTCTGCGACCAGATGGCTGTTCTTTTCCCTGTACAGCAGCTGGCCAATCACCGTCTCGACAGCCTTCGGGTTGACCTTCTCGACGACTTCCAGCGCCTTGCGGCATCGCTCATGGCCGCATTCACGCAATGCTGACACGACATAGTCGTCACCATGGTGCTCGGCGATGGCAGCAAGATCGAACATGTCGCGTGGCTGCAAGTTCCAGCCCCGGAAGTAAACTTTCTTCGCTGCAATCTCGGCCGGAGTTTCAAGGTCGACCGTCCGCCCCCTCACATCGTGGCGCTCACTGGAAACATCGAGGATGGCGGACGAACAAATGAAGTCGATCTCACCCAGTTCGTCAAAGGCGAGTTTGAGCGCCTGCGTCCCGTCGCTCTTATATTCGTCCGGCCGACGGGTCATTGCGAAATCCTGGATCTCTGGATTGAGAAAAGGCAGGATTTGCGGATCATCAAGGAAGATATCGATGTCGTGGCTTTCACGATGATCGATCTGGAGCATGAGCGCCGTCCCGCCGCCGAAGCTCCACGAGGGCACGAAGCCGACGTTCTCCTCGAATTGGGCGAAGATTTCCATCGCAAGATCGAACAGGACCGGCCACTGGCTTGGGCCGCGCTCGACCATGCGTTACGCCGCCAGCGGGAGCGCGTAGCCCGAGAGGTGGGAGAACTGGTCGGCGACCGCGCAGACCTTGTCGGCGTCGACACCCATTTCCTCGACGAACTGCAGCTGCAGAGCCGGGCTTACTTCCGAGAAGAAGGAAAACACGGGCGCGTTGAAATCGCTCGCGCTCTTTGGGTCGGCGATCAGCGCAGCGAGTTGATGCGCGGAAAGGTTCGCCCCATAAGGAGCGTTCACCGTCGCCAACACCAAGCTTACCGCCTTTGCCATTTCTAACCTGTACCATGATCTCGTGGATCGTTCAGCGCATATAGCGCTTCGGCGTTATCAAAACAAGAACGGCGCCAATCCGCTATCCGGCCAGGCGGGATGTGCAAGGCCGATTCTCCGCGTAAACCGCCCTCCCCGCGTGATTTTCTCACTTACCATAATGGGAGATTATGGTAAGTACAGGGCTGCTGGAACGGCAGGGAAGGGCAAATTTTGCGGATGATGACGAACGGGGAAAAACCATGCGGCACAGATGTGTCGCGCCTTGTGCCGCATGTTTTGAGCAGAACGCCGCCGCTCGCCTCAGTCAGCGCCGATCTCGGGAACCTCGAACAGTTCGATTGCGAAATCGGCGATCTGGTCGGCGGCAAGATGCATCATGGCGATCGGCGCGCTGTCCATGTCGACCCGCTCGATCTTGTCGTCCGTCATCCGGACAATGAAGCGATCGCACTGCTCGAGCACCACCATGCGGATTCCGTCGTCATCGTCGAGCGTCAGGCGCCGGATGCTGCCTTCATAGGCGACCCAGGCACCGTTGTGGCCGCTCGTCGTGCGCACATAACCGACCGCGACATGGCCACCGGCCTCGACCTTCTCGACGATCGGCAGGAGCCATCCGAAGCGCAAGGGCGCGGTTCGGGTCGTAATCGGCTTGGCGCGCGCCATTCTCTCGCAGACCCAGCCGGTCCCAAAGGAAAGCGCCAGGCAGAACAGCAGTTCCAGTTCGATTGCGAGCGCGGAAAGCCCCGATGGGACCTGGCCGGACAGAAGTGCCTTGTAGGGATTGGGATCATAGGGAAGCGAGATCAGCGGCTTCCACGCCGCTATCGCTTCGTTGAAGGCAAAAATTCCCGCCCCGGCGGTGTGCGCAGCGAGCGCCAGCAGCACAATCAGGAAAATGGTGAGATTGGAATTGGGCCGGTCGGGCCGCGGCGACACAAAATCACTCGCCTCGCCAATACGAAGACCGAAATAACCCGCAAACCCGGGAAGCAGAAGAACCAGAGCGCCAAGCAGCGCGTAGCCGAATGTCATTCGAGATCAGGCCGTCTTGGCGAGCTTCTTGGCCTTTTCAGCACGAATCTTCGCCCGATCGATGACATAGACGCCATCGCGCTGGACGGCCGCCTCGCGTGCCTTCTTCCAGCTGCCGAAGGTTTCGCGGACCTCCCGGCCAAGGGCCAGAGCTTTTGCCGAGTTGAGCTGCATCATATCCTCCGGGAAGACATATAGCGAACGATGACCGAGAGTTCCACCAAATCCTCCCCCATGGAAATCATCGTCGTCAGGACGAACGACACTGCTCTGCCGACACGATCGCGCAAGACAGACGCCGAATCCGTCGATGTGCGGCTGCTGCGCACGATCGGGGAAATCATTCCGACCGATCTACCGCCGATCAGTCAGCTCGGTCTCGAGACGACCCTGGCGGCGATGGCCGACGCGACGAAGGCGGCGATAGCCGCCGATCTCGACTGCTGGCGCGACTGGTGCGGTGAAGAAGGCCGCAGGCCATTGCCAGCCGATCCCGAAGATATGGTGCGCTATGTAAACGCGCTGGACGCCAAAGGCAGGAAGCCCGCGACGCTGGCGCGGCGCATCGCCAGCATCGCCTCGGTCCACCGCATGCTGGGCTTGGCCTCGCCCGCCGCGCCGACCGACGCCCCGATGGTTCGCGCCGCGCTGAAGGCCATCCGCCGGCAGAGAGGCGCACTTCAGCGTCAGGCTGCGCCTCTGCGGTTAGGCAAGGCGCTGGATCACCACGCCGCCAAAGGCTTCACCCTGGCTGCGCTACTCGAAGCGTGTGGCGGCGATCTTCAGGGGTTACGGGACGCGGCGTTGCTTTCGCTCGGCTATGACGCAGGGCTCCGGGTCAGCGAGCTCACTAGGGTTGAAGCCACGCATATCGATGCGCAGGACGACGGCTCGGCGACCTTGTTCATCCCCTTCTCCAAAACCGACCAGGAGCAGGAAGGCGCGTGGGCGTGGCTGTCGGCCGAGACGATGCGCAGGGTCGCCTTGTGGCAGGCCGAAAGCGCGATCGAGGACGGGCTGCTGTTTCGCAGGGTTGGTGTCTATCGCCGGCGCGCGCGCGGCTCCGATCCGGAAACGGCACTGGCCCGAACGACCTACACCATCGGCAAGGAGGCCCTCAGTCGGCAGGGGGTCAATGGGATCTACAGGCGCGTGGCGAGTGCCGCCTACGAAATGGGGCTGGTCAACCTGAGCGCCAGCAAGCTGGCCGATGCGGTTCAGGCGCTGTCCACACATTCGCTGCGCGTTGGCCTGACCCAGGACCTCTTCGCCGCCGGAGAGGACGGAGCCGGCATTGCGCAGGCGCTGCGATGGAGTTCACCGACAACCGCGCTACGTTACGGTAGAAAGCTCGCGGTGCGAAGCAATGTCGCCGCACGGGTTCTTTCAAGAGTACGTAGCTGACCTTGACGCCTCGCCGCTCGTGGTTCGGCAGCAGAAGGAGGCATGATCTCTCCCAAATATGGAAGATAGCCTAAATATGGACTGCGCGCCCGAAGGCAGCAAGCACGCTTTCATGCATCGTTTCGGAAATGGTCGGATGCGGAAAAACCGTTTCCATCAGCTCCGCCTCGGTTGTTTCCAGTGTACGACCGATGGTGAAGCCGTGGATCATTTCGGTCACCTCCGGGCCGACCATGTGTGCGCCCAGCAGCTCGCCAGTTTGGGCATCAAATACCGTCTTGACGAAGCCTTCTGGCTCGCCGAGCGCGATAGCCTTGCCATTGCCGATGAAGGGAAAGGTGCCAATCCTCACTTCGTGACCTGCTTCCCTCGCATTTGTTTCGGTGAGGCCGACACTAGCGATCTGCGGGTGGCAATAGGTGCAGCCGGGAATGTTCCTGGGGTCCATTGCGTGCGGATGCTGACCCGCTATGGTTTCTGCCGCGATAACACCTTCATGGCTGGCCTTGTGCGCTAGCCAAGGCGGCGCCGTGGCGTCTCCGATCGCCCAGATTCCCTCGACATTGGTGCGGCATGCGCCATCGGTAACAATGTGGCCACGCTCCGTTTTCACACCCAGTGCCTCAAGCCCAACGGTTTCGGTGTTTGGGACGATCCCGATTGCCACGATGACATGGCTGTATTCGTCCGAAACAAGTTTGCCATCCCGGGCTTTGATCGCGACTGTTACGCCGGTGGCACCGATATCGAGCTTTTGGACACCTGCACCCGTCAAGATCTTCATGCCCTGCTTCACCAACGCTTTTTCCAGGAAGGTCGAGACATCTGCATCCTCGACCGGAACGATCCTGTCCAGCATCTCGACGACTGTCACTTCCGCGCCCATGTCGTTGTAAAAGCTGGCGAACTCGATGCCGATCGCGCCCGAGCCGATAACAAGCAGCTTGTTCGGCATTTCCGGCGGGTTCATCGCGTGGCGATAGGTCCAGACGCGCTTTCCATCGGCTTTCGGGAACGGCAGATCGCGAGCACGCGCGCCCGTGGCGATGATAATATTCTTCGCGGTCAACTCACTGGTCTTACCATCCGGCGCTGTGACAGAAAGCCTCCCTTTGCCGGTGAGCTTCCCCTCACCCATATAAACGGCGATCCCGTTCTTCTTCATCAGGTGCGAGACACCCTGATTAAGCTGCCTGGCAACGCCGCGTGAGCGCTTCACCACTGCATCCAGATCGGCGGTTATCTTCTCCGCGACCAGGCCATAATCCTTGGCATGCCGCATGTAGCGAAAAACCTCCGCCGAGCGCAGCAACGCCTTGGTGGGTATGCAACCCCAGTTGAGGCAGACACCGCCTAGATTCTCGCGCTCGACAATCGCCGTGTTCAACTTGAGCTGAGCGGCGCGGATCGCGGCGACATAGCCGCCGGGGCCTGAGCCAAGGACAATCACGTCGTAACTATCAGCCATGTTCGGAAATTCCTTGAGATTCAGGCCAACAGTGTCAGCGGCTTCTCAACGATGCGCTTGAAAGCGGCCATCAGTTGCGCACCGTCCGCCCCATCGATCGCGCGGTGATCGAAGCTGCCGGTTACCGACATCACCGTGGCAACGGTCAGCGCATTGTTCACTACATAAGGCCGCTTTTCGCCCGCGCCGATCGCCATGATCATGGCCTGGGGCGGGTTAATGACAGCCTCGAACTGCTTGATGCCGAACATGCCCATGTTCGACAGGCTGGCGGTGCCGCCCTGATATTCATGCGGCTGCAATTTACCGTTGCGCGCGCGCTCCGCCCTATCCTTCATCTCGCTGGAGATTGCGGCAACGCCCTTGGCGTTCGCGCCCGCGATGATCGGCGTGATCAGGCCGCCGGGGATCGATACCGCCACCGAAATATCGACGCGGCTGAACCGCAGCAGATTGTCGCCGGCAAACTGCACATTGCAGCTGGGCACTTCGATAAGGGCGGCCGCCAAGGCCTTGACCAGCAGATCGTTGACCGAGAGCTTGACACCGCGTTCGGCAAGCCCGTCGTTGAGATCGGCCCGAAGCTTCAGCAATGGATCGAGGTGGATATCGGCCGTGAGGTAGATGTGCGGAACCTGCTGCTTCGATTCGGTGAGCCGTCGGGCAATGACTTTCCGCATGTTTGACAGCTTGACGACTTCGTGTGGAATGTCGGGTTCGATCGACGGTACTGCGGCGGCAAACGCCGCGGGGACCCCCGGAGCGACGGCCGGCATCGAGGCAGGCGTCGCGCCATCAATGTCAACCTTGACGATGCGGCCATTAGGCCCGGAGCCTCTTATCGTAGAAAGATCGATGGCGCTTGCCTCCGCCAGACGACGGGCAAGCGGGCTGGCCTTGATACGGCTGGCACCAATTGCGGGTGCGGCTGACGACGCGACAGGAACAGCGGCGGGAATGGATGTAGCGACCTTGTCGGCAATCTCGGGGGCCGGCAGAAGCGCGGGAACAGCCCCTTCCCCGATAGCGGTGATATCCTCGCCTTCGGCGGCAAGCATGGCGACGACGGTCCCGACCTTCACGCCTTCTGTACCTTCGGGGATGAGGATTTTCGCGATAATGCCTTCGTCCACCGCCTCGAATTCCATCGTCGCCTTGTCGGTTTCGATTTCGGCCAGCAGGTCGCCAGACTTCACCACATCGCCCTCCTTCACCAGCCATTTGGCGAGCGAACCCTCCTCCATCGTGGGAGACAACGCGGGCATCTTGAGTTCAATCGGCATTTTCGAAACTCCGCAGGCGTCAGCGATAACGGACGCGCTTGACCGCCGCGACCACGTCATCCGCCTTGATGAGCGCGGCCTTTTCCAGATTCGCGGCATACGGCAGCGGCACGTCCTTGTTGGTGACGCGGAGCACCGGGGCGTCGAGGTCGTCGAAGCCTTCCTGCATGGCGATGGCGATGATCTCCGAGGAGATGGAGCAGACCGGCCAGCCTTCCTCCACCACCACCATCCTGTTGGTCTTGGCGAGCGACTTCAGCACGGTTTCCTTATCGAGCGGGCGGAGCGTGCGCAGGTCGATCACCTCCGCGTCAACACCTTCATCTGCCAGCTTGTCGGCGGCTTCCAGCGCGACACCGACACCAATGGAGTAGCTCACCAGGGTCACGTCACGCCCCGCGCGGGCGATGCGGGCCTTGCCAATCGGCAGGACATGATCGTCCAGCTTCGGCACGTCGAAGCTCTGGCCGTAGAGCAACTCGTTTTCCAGGAACACGACCGGATCGGGCGAGCGGATCGCGGCCTTCAGCAGCCCCTTGGCGTCGGCGGCCGAGTAAGGCGCGATCACGATCAGGCCAGGAACGGCAGCATACCAGGGCCCGTAATTCTGGCTGTGCTGGGCGCCGACGCGGCTGGCGGCGCCGTTGGGGCCGCGGAACACCACCGGGCAGCGCATCTGGCCGCCGGACATATAGTTGGTCTTGGCCGCCGAGTTGATGATGTGGTCGATCGCCTGCATGGCGAAGTTGAAGGTCATAAACTCGACGATCGGCTTCAAGCCGCCCATCGCCGCGCCTGTGCCTATGCCGGCAAAACCATACTCGGTGATCGGGGTGTCGATGACGCGGCGATCGCCGAACTCTTCCAGCAGGCCCTGCGTCACCTTGTAGGCGCCCTGATATTGCGCCACTTCCTCGCCCATCACGAAGACGCGGTCGTCGGCGCGCATCTCCTCGGCCATGGCGTCGCGCAACGCCTCGCGCACCGTGGTCTTCACGATCTCGGTGCCGGCGGGAATATCGGGATCGGCAACCGCCGCGCGGGGCGCAGGCGCCGCAACCGGCTGCGGGGCCGGCTCCGCCGCCTTGGGCGCGGGTGCCTCGACCTTGGGAGCGGGGGCGGCGGCTTGGACCGTCACGGCGCTTTCACCCTCGCCAGCGATCAGCGCGATCACCGCGCCCACTTTCACGCCGTCGGTGCCTTCAGGAATGACGATCTTGGCGATGATGCCCTCGTCCACTGCCTCGAATTCCATCGTCGCCTTGTCGGTCTCGATCTCCGCGAGGATGTCGCCGGATTTCACCGCATCGCCTTCCTTGACGAGCCACTTTGCGAGCGTACCCTCCTCCATGGTGGGAGAAAGCGCCGGCATCTTCAGTTCAATCGCCATCAATATTGCCCCACCAGCACATCGGTATAGAGTTCGGCAAGCTCGGGCTCCGGGGCCTGCTCGGCGAAGTCGGCGGCTTCCTGAACGATCTGGCGGATCTCCTTCTCCAGCGCCTTCAACTCATCCTCGGTGACGCCGGCCGCCTCCAACTCCTGCTTGAGATGCTCGATGGCATCGGACTTGTCGCGGACCGCCTGCACTTCCTCGCGCGAGCGGTACTTGGCCGGATCGGACATGGAATGGCCCCGATAGCGGTAGGTCTTCAATTCCAGGAGGATCGGCCCCTTGCCGGACAGCACCCACTGCCGGGCTTCCTCAGCAGCGCCACGGACAGCGAGCACGTCCATGCCGTCCACCTGGATGCCGGGGATGCGGAAGCTCTCGCCGCGCCGATAGAGTTGGTCCTCGGCCGACGCGCGGTTGACGCTGGTTCCCATGGCGTACTGGTTGTTCTCGATCACGAAAATCACCGGCAGCTTCCACAGCTCCGCCATGTTGAAGCTTTCGTAGACCTGTCCCTGATTGGCCGCGCCGTCGCCGAAATAGGTGAGGCAGACGCCGCCATCATCCGCATATTTATGCTTGAAGGCTAGGCCCGTGCCCAGCCCCACCTGCGCGCCGACGATGCCGTGGCCGCCATAGAAGCCATGATCGACCGAGAACATGTGCATCGACCCGCCCTTGCCGCGTGAAATGCCCGCAGCGCGGCCGGTCAGCTCTGCCATGATGACCTTGGGATCGATCCCGTAGGCCAGCATGTGGCCGTGGTCGCGATAGCCGGTGATGACGCTGTCCTTGCCCACCCTCATAGCCGATTGCAGGCCGACGGCGACGGCCTCCTGCCCGATATAAAGATGGCAGAAGCCGCCGATCATGCCGAAGCCGTAAAGCTGGCCGGCCTTTTCCTCGAAACGGCGGATCAGCAGCATCTGGCGGTAGAGTTCCAGCATCTCCGCATTGGTCGCCTGATAGCGGACGGGCTCGGCCGGACGTTCGCGATTGGAGGCGGATCCAGATGAAACCGAAGCCCGCCTTGCCGGCCCGGCTCGGCTCTCTGCCTTCACATGCTGCTCTTTGGCCACGAACCCTTCCCTTCCCCTGCCTGCTGCGCTTTCGGGGTCTGGCCATGAGATAAATGTCACATCAGTTCAAATCATAGTTCATTCGATGTATGTATAACCAATGGTGATGAATCGGATCGCGCTCTACCATCTGGAAACCCTGCTTTGGATCAACCGCCTTGGCTCGTTCAGCGCGGCAGCGAATCGCCTCAACACCACGCAACCGGGCATTTCCGCGCGAATACGCGAACTTGAGAATCACCTGGGAATTCCGTTGTTCGCGCGACAAGGGCGTAACATGATCCTGTCTGTCCAGGGCCGTGAACTGGTGCGCCGATGCGAGCAGGTGTGGCCGTCGCTTCAACAGGCCCTGCTCAATCCGGTGGACCTCAGCAGCGTGGCCGGCATCGTCCGTATCGGATCGGGTGAAATTGCGGCCGCCAGTTGCCTGTCCGCTTTCGTGAATGCGATCCGTCAGGAGATGCCAGGGCTTTCACTGGAGATCGAAATCGACCTGACATCGAAACTGATCGATGGACTTCTAAGTGGCGCGGCCGATCTGGTTTTCGCGATCGGTCCCGTTGAAATGCCCGGCATCAAGACGCGGCGGATCGGCGAGGTCGAGTTGATATGGCTCGCGTCTCCCAGCCTCGCGAACATGCTGGAGCAGCGACTCGTGCCCCCAAAAGACCTGCTGTTCTGGTCATTGGCACGAAGCTCCCCCATGCATGCGATCATGCATGATGCCTTGGGTGGACTGGGATATCATGACGGGAAGATAAACACCTGCAACGACCTGCATTCTCTGATCGATATCATCGTGTCCAGCGGCGGCGTAAGCTTGTTTCCTCTCAACATGGTGGGAGAGAAGATATCTAGTGGCGAGATCGTTCGCGTTTTCGATCAGTCACCGCCTCCTATTCTGTTGCAGGCAGCGATCCGATCTGCTGAGAAGGACCCGATCATTCTTCATATCTTCGAAATTGCCCATGCGCTGAAAACCGAAGAGGTATCGGCGCCCGCCGCTCGATAGGACCGGGTCTTCGGCCGCGCTTCCGCATGATCGTTCGTTACAGGGGCGCTGGACCGCGCCAGTTGGGCCGTGTCGGCAATGTGCCGTTCGGACGCCTGTGCAGGTCGATGCCATTGCCCCGTTGTCTGGTGAACACCATCAGCGGCACGACGGCGTCATAGGTCGTTGACGAACCGAAAAAGTCCACCGGGCCGTGCCAACGCTGCCCTTCCGCCACTTTCATCCGATAGGTTCCAGGTGGAACCGCGATTATCGCCCGATCGTTCTTGCGGACATAGACCGAGATCACATGCCGCCCGCTTTGAGGGTCGAAGAGCTGAACGACGGCGTTCGCATCGGAGGTCGTGACTGCCATCCGCGATGTCGCCCCGGCCGGATCCAATGCGGGGTTGACCGTCACGCTGCCCGTTTCGGGGAAGGGTAATCCGGGTTCACTATCCGCCAGCCAGCCTTCCCGCTTCAGCGAATGCCACACCGGGATAGCGATGAGAAACAGGCTCAACGCGAGCGACATCCAGCGCAGCATCCCGCCGGCATTACCGCGCGATCCCCTCAACCGGCCGCGCTGATAATCGAAACCGCGGTTGACGGGATCGAACCAGGCGCCCTCGACGCGCCCGGCCCGATCGTTCCATCGGGTTCCCTTCGCGCGCGCGCGATAGCGCTCGCGCATATAGTCGCGATCTTTGAGCCCCATGCCGGTTATCCCTGATATGCGGCGCTCGCCGCACCGTCGCGAAGGTCACCCACGAAACCGAGCACCGTCTGTACCGTGGGGCTTGCACCAGCGGGGATCCGCAATGTGTGATAGCCGGCCCGGGCGGTCATCGCGTCACGCTCCCGATCCTTGCCGGGATCGTGCGAACGATCGTCGATCTCGATCAAGGCGACCACCCTTCCCGTCGTGGGATCCTCGACCACAAAGTCGATGATCTTTCGCTGGAAGCGATTCCAGTCCGCTGGGGTCGGCCGCCGGCCCGGCACCGATGGAACCTTGAGGAGGGCTCCCATCGAGACCTGGGCATGGAGGCGGTACATGGGCAGGATGTGCTCGAGCGCGGCCAGCATGGCTTGCTCGCGCTGCGTCATGAATGGCCGCGCCACTGGGTCGAGCGGTTTCTGTGGAGTGAAGCCTCGGGACATTTTCGACCAGCCAAGCGCGACGATGACGCCCACCAGCAGAAGCGAGGCGAGAAATTCAAATGTGCTCATTGTAGCCCTCCGTTCAGCCCCAGCCGTCCCGGCGACCTTCGCCATTGTCGCGCAGCTTACGGCCATCGAGGGCCGACCGGCGGATGTTGAGTTCGACCTCCTCACCCTTGCGGGTCAGCTGGACATCACGCGGATCGATGTTGTTGCGCTTCGCATAGTCTTCGGCTGCCCGTTCGCTCCCGAACTTGCCAGCCTCATCGAATTCCCAACCCATCGTTCGTCTCCTTCTCTTCGCCGCAGGCACCACGCCGGCGACTTCTCCATTCACAAGTCGAGCCCGAGGCTGCGCTCGGGCAGCGGTGGCAGCGGATCGCCGCGATCGGGTTTCAGATCGGGCGGCGCTTGTGGGGCCTTCGCGGCCGGCGCAGATGCCGCGCCATCGGGCAGAGGCGGCAGATCGCTTGGAACGGGAGCAAGATCGGACAGGTTGACGCCGTCGATCGGACCGGGATCGAACTTCTCGCGGGGTTGCGCGCCCGGCCCCTTCCTGCCGTCGATATCGAGGCGGCCGAGCGTCTCGAGCGAGGAGGTCTTGTTGCCGGGATTCATGTCGAGCTGCCGCGCGAGCTTCTCCTTGTCGTCCACGACCATTGTCAGCTCGTCGCGCACGCGCGTGACCCCGACGTTGAAGAGGCGCTGGTTCGAGAGGTTGCGCTCATGCGACGACATGACGGTGATCGCCTTGTCGGTGGTGATCCCCTGGGCCATGTGCATATTAAGGCTATAAGCAAGGTCGAGCCGAGATAGCATCGGGTCACCGAGGCTGAGCGTGAGGAGCACCTTGTCCGCAGTCTCAACCTTCACGCCATCGGCATCGACGCCCACAACGCGCGCAAGCGCGGCATTGTGCAGGCCGCGCTGCTTGTCGTTGGCCGTCCAGCGGATGCGGTCCCCTTCGCGCAGCTGAAGGTCCTTCTTTTCAGAAAGCTGCAGGCGATCGCGCTGCTCGGTCGGCGACAGCTTCTGGGGATCGAAGCGTATCCTGCGCCGACCGTCCGACAGTTCGACCTTCCCGTTGGCGTGGACCTTGAGGACGTCGTAGCGTCCCGCCTTGATCCCGACGTCCTGCGCGCCGCCGCGGCCGACCTCGAGCGTCTGGCCCTGACGGTAGGTCGAGGCATAGCGCAGCTCCTCGCGCGTGGTGTTGACCCGCTCAAAGACAGTGAGATGGATCGCCTGGCCCTTGACGCTCCCTTCCGCGATCAGGCCATCTTGGATGCGCTGGTTGATGACGGCGCGCGCGTCGCGGCCCGAAGCGAAGACAGCGGTCGCCTCCCGTTCGCCAGGGGAGAGCTCGAGCCACATGTCGGCCGCAGCGGCGGCCGGCTCCCCCGCCTCGACGACACGGTCCCCCAGCACTTTCAGCGCCGCGCCGGCCTTGCCGATATTGGCGAGCGCCGCGACGGTGCGCAGTTGGTCGGTGCGTTGGCGGATATTCTGATCCATCCGCGCCATCGTGCCGCCGCCCGCCTGGATCATGGCGAAGGCCTTGCCCGCGTCGATCGAAGAGAGCTGCTGCCGGTCACCGACCAGAACGAGCTTGTCGACGCCCAAGGCTGCTGTGATCTGGTGGAGCTTGAGCATTTCGTTCGACGACACCATCGAGGTTTCGTCGACGAGAAGCATGGTACCGGCGAGCTTCTCGCGCGCAGCCTCATATCCCAGCGTGTCACGCTCGGTCACGAACCGCTCGTTGGCGAGCACGAAGGAAGCGATCGTCTGGGCCTTGATGCCCGCCCCTTCGGCGAGGTCCGCGACCATCTTGTTCTGGAAGGCAAGTCCGGTGATCCGGGCGCCCTCCTCCTCGGCGACCCGCGCGACCGCCTGGAGCATGGTGGACTTGCCCGTGCCGGCGGCGCCCTGCACCGAGACGGTACGATCGGCGGATGACAGGATCATCGTCGCGGCGGCGAGCTGCCCAGGATTGAGCGGCCGTTCGGCGGCATCCTGCAATCGCTGCGGCGCATCGGCGGCCGCCACAATTGGCTCGGACTTCCCTTTCCCCTCCTCGACGGCGGCAAGAATCTTCTCTTCGGTCCGCAGCGCCTCCTGCGTGGTCACCATGCGGCCAGTCCGGTCCGCGGCTGTCGCGACGCCCGGGATGAGCTGACGGTTCTGCACGAGCCGGTCGATCCGCCTCTCGATCAGGTCGACGGTGACGCCCTTGAGACCGAGATCGAGCGCGGTCTTGCCGAGCAGATTGACGGGCCATGCGGCCTCACGTTCGGAGAGGATCCGGACGGCGGACGCGACCGCGAGCTGCGCGCGCGCTTCCGCTGGCGACTTGACCGCGCGGGCGAGCGCATTGTCCACTAAAGGGTCCTGGGGGCGGAGCAGCGCACCCAGCGTCTGGCGGGCACCAGTTACGGCATCGACAATGGCGCGGTAGCCGCGCTCGAGAGCATTTTCCGAAGACGCCATCCCGGCGCGCGCCTCGGCTGCTGCCCGCAGGTCCTTGCCGTCGAAGCCGTGGGCAGCGGCCTGGTCGATCCAGCCCTGCTTCAGCGCGGCGCGGTCCTCGACGTCGAGCTTGGGATCGCGCGAGCGTTTGGTGATTTCGCGCAGGCCCTCCGGCGACTTGATGCCGAGCCGCGTTGCGTGATCGAGGATCTCCTCGCGGCGCTGGCTGAATTCGCCGATGACCGCCTTGGGAACGCCGGCAATCTCAAAGGTGCCATGCTTGCCCTTGAGGTCCACCTGATAGCCGATCCGCTCGAGCCCGGCGCGCAGGAAAGCATGGTAGATCGAGCCGATGATGCTGTTGTGGCTCCAGAGTTTGTCGGCGTGGAGTGCCTGCCATTTGCCATCGGGCATGCGGGTGAGGTTGGCGATGACGGCGTGGATGTGGGCCTGCGGATCGAGCGCCCGGCTCGTGTCGTGCTGGAAGAGCGCGTAGACGAGATTGCCCGTCTGGACCGGGACCTTGCGCCCCTCGATGTCGCGACGCCCTTCCGCGAGGTTCTTCTCGACCCAGGCCATGGTCGCCTTGACCGCGGCCATATTGGCGTCAAGCACGCGCTTGTCGCCGGCGACATAGGCCATGACCGAAGCCGACTTCGGCATGGAGAAGGTGAGGTCGTAGCCGGCGCGCCGGTTCTCGACCTGGGCGACCGCTTCGCCGCTTGGGAGGATACCGTTCAGCACGCCCTCGAAGGCGTCCTTCGAGACTTCTCCGGACAGGCCGATCGCCTCGGCGCCCTCCCCTCCCCAGGCGCTGATCTCGGACGAGCCCTCGACCGTGTAATAGTCGTCCTTCGCGAAATAGTTCGCGGCACCGGAAGCGGAGCGGACGCCGGCGACCGAGAGCATCAGATGCCCATGTCCATGCCGTCATCCTCGCGGCCGGTGGAGAAGTCGTGGCGCAGCTCGATCAGGGTCTGGTCCTCGACCTGTGGGCTCGTCTCCCCGTGCCGGTGGCCATCACGACGATCGTCCCGGTCGCGCGCGGAAACCGGCTGTTCCTCGCCGCTGGCGCGCGCCGCCTGCGCCCTGTCCGCGCTATGCGTGCCAGGCGTCGCCTGTTCGTCCCGGTCGTCCGCCCGCTGCGCCGCGCGGCGGGCGGCATCGTCCTCCTCCTCGACCTCGGCCGACAGGATCCGTGCGGCGAGATCGCGGGCGAGATTGGTGATCTCGGCCACTTCCTCCACGACCTGCAACGAGCCGTCGCGCCCGCCCGCCTCCCCTGCCCCGTCTTCCTCGAACACCTCCTCTCCGCGCCTTGAGCGTACCGGCCCGACATCGGGCCGTTGGACGAAGCCCTGGGCGACCTGGGGATAGTCCTTCCACTCGAGCAGGATGCGCGCGGCGGGGAAGCCGTCGGGGAATTTCACGAAGCCGTGCATCGAGGGCAGGTTGGTGATGTCATCGGCGATGACGAGTGGTTCGACCTGCTTGCGCGGGGTCAGGGTCGAAGCGTCGCGGGTGTTATTGTAGCCGTAGCTATAGGCCTCATCCATCTGGCGAACCTCGCGGTTGCCGATGTAGCGCGCGCACTGCTCGGCCGTGTCGAGATCGGCCGTCGCGAGGATGAGCTTGGAGCGGGCGAGCGAGGCGAGATTGCGTGCCCCTTGCTCGCCATAGACTTCGACCAGCTTCTCGAAGCTGTGGATGCCCAGGATCATCGCGCCGCCAAACGCGCGCGCCGTCTGGAGACCATTCTCGATCGCCGGAAGGCGATGCAGTGCGCCAAGCTCGTCGAACATGAACCAGGTGCGCAAGCTGCGGGTGCGCGGCAGCGTCATCAGCCGGTTGATCGCGAGATCCATCCACAGCGTGAGCAGCGCCCGGTTCATCGGCAGATCGACATAGTTCGACGTCACGAACAGGATCGATCCGGGCTTCTTGTCCCGCGTGATCCAGTCGCGGATCGAGAAGGATTCGCCCTCGTCGGGAAGGAAGCGAAGGACCTGCGCATTGGTGTTGAAGACGGCGCGGATCGATTCCGCCATGCGGGCCGCTTCGGGGGCAGTGAGCGGGTCGGCGATGGTGTTGGCGAGGAAGCGGTGGACGCGCTTCAGGTCGGCCGTCATCAGGTTCTCGGACAGCGCCAGATTGCTGGTCTGCCCCCGCTCCATCAGGCGAATGCACATCTCGATGAAGAGGGTGCGCGCTGCGAGCGCCCAGAAGGGTTCGGACGAACCGCCATCCGAAGGGATTAGCGCCGCCGCGGCGGCCGTGAATTCGCTGTGGGTGCGGCAATCGTTGAAGATCGACCAGGCCGGGCAGCGCGCGTCCATGGGATTGAGGATCGTGTCGCGTGTGGGATCGTAGAAGGCTTCGACATAGGCGCCGGTGAGATCGAAGATGACGGCCGTGTCCTGGCGCTCGCGCATCTGGGTGACGAGGCTTCTGAGCTCGGTCGTCTTGCCTGATCCGGTGGTGCCGATGAGCATCGCATGGGATTGTTCGGTGCGGTGCGGAAAGGGGATGCCCGCGAGCGTGTAGGGATGATGGATGCCGGCTTCCTTGCGCGCTCGGAACGGGAGCGCGAGAACCTGCCGCGAGGACAGGCCGGGGAAGAGGTCGGCCGCCTCCTCTTCGAACTTCACCCGGTTATGCTCGTTGATCTCCACCAGAAGCACGCTGCGATCAACCAGCATGGCGCCGCGTTCATGCCGTTCCTGAAGGATCGAACGGCCGCGCCGATGCGAGATGTCGACGAACCAGATGGCGGCCGGAATGGTGATGAAGACCGAGATCAGGAAAGCGCCGATGAGGCCCCGCATCGCGACGGCCCAGGCTGTGATGACCTCGGGAATATAGGGCACCGCTTTCATCACGGTGCGCATGAGGTCGCCGTTCGGCAGCGTGACGTTGACGCGCTTGTTCGGATTGAGGTCGATCCAGTTCCAGAGGGTCGCATAGACCTTCATGCAGACGAGCTGGAAACCATGCTCGTCGAGCTTGAGCGACATGATGATGAACCAGGCGGCGAGAAAGGCGAAGAACCAGAGGATGAAGGGCAGCTTGGCGCCCGAGAACCACATCAGCATCTCATGGGTGAGTAGCTGGCTGCCGCGGGTGAAATTGCCGGCATTGCGCTGCACGCGGCCGCGCGCCGAATGATGGGTGAGCGGGACGGGACGCCCGTCCGTGCGGATGTCCTCACGCGCCATGATATTGCTCCAGACGTTTGTCGGTTTCCGCGATGATGCGGTCGCGATATTCGGGGAATTGTTCGCGGATGATGATGTCGAGCGCGAGATGCTGGAACTCGCTGATGCGGGCGATCCGACGGTGGCTTGAGGTCAAGAGCTGGCCGGATCCCAGGAAGGCATCGACGGCCGCGCGCAGCAGGTCGGACGGCGTGCATCCGCGCTCCGCGGCGAGCGCTACGAGGCGATCATATTTGCTCCGGTCGAGCCGGACCGAGCAATGCTTGTAGGGAATGGTCAAACCGAGCCTCCTAGCAGGGAGGCTGGTGGGGTCTCAGAAACCGATCCGACTTATAGCGCAATCGTGTCGGTGGAGCAAGAAAATCGCATGCGCGGCGCGGAGCGTGTTCTCGTGTAACACGCTGAAATGGCCGATTTTCGTGTGTTTTGTGGGCAGCGAAATCCTGTCCCACAGCCGCACACGCACCAAGACCGCCATAAGTCGCTGGAATTGTTCCAGAACCCAATGCACCGAGGTGCGTTCGGTGTGCTTCTCTGCACCAGGGCTGATCCACTCCCCGGGGCGTCTTGTGACGCGATCAAATGGCATGGGGAAGCGCCTCCGGCGGGACGCCAGGCCGTCCGGTGGACGGAAGGAAAGCCATGGTTGCGGCAGTTGACCAACCGCTTGGCGGGCGCGCATTCCGTGCTTCCGGCATGGCCGGTGAGCGCTTATAGTGGGCCTGTTCATAGCCCGATCAGCGTGAACCGAGAGGCCCTTCATGGCACGCACATTGGAACAGGAAAGAGCAGCGATAGAAGAGGAAGGCCGCAAGCTCGAGGAGCGACGGCAACGGCTGGAAGAGAAGGAACGCGAGGCCGCGATCCAGGCTCTTGAGAAGACCGGCCTGCTGAAGCTCGACGGCAAGCGATTGGGTGGGCTCGTTGCCCGTATCCGGTCGCTCGGCATCGACGAAGTGGAAAAGCGCCTCACGGCCTGAACAGCCCCCGCCGCGACCCTTGTCGCGGCACGGGCATGGGGGGTTCGATGCCCCCCATGCCCGTAACATCGCCACACAAAAAAAGGGAGAGGCGCGTGCGCGCCCCTCCCCGTCTTGCCTCAATATTCGTCGAGCAGTCCGCCCGGCACGCTGTGGACGATCCGGTCGATGATCGTCATCGGCAGCGCGCCGTAATCGCCCTCGTCGATGGTGATGTAGCCCGCCTCGTCGTCCGCCACGACGTGCTGGTCGAAGTAGCTGTGAAGCGCGCGGCGTTCGGCGTTCGCGATGGCTGCGAAGAAGGCGGCGTTGTCGGCGGCGGCGCTGGTCGAGATCATCTGCATGGATTCGCTCCTGTCTGTCTTGAATGACAGGAGCGGCGCGTCAGGCGGCCGAGGCCGGGTCAAGGACCCGCGAAGCGGGCCGCGAAGCGGCGGTGGGGGTCACGATTTTCTTCGGCGGCCACCACGCCGAAGGACGAGCGCCTCCCCTCGATCCGCCGAAGAAAATCGTGGGGCCCCGCCGTCCTTGAGGCGGCCTCGGACGTCTGACAGAATGGGAAGACTGTGAGAGATGTTCCCTCTCGTCGGGAGACCTCGGCCGAGGCGTAGCGACGTGCGGACCGAAGGGTCCGCATGGCACGCGAGCGAGCCGGGGCATCGAGCCATCTCGTCGAAAGAACGGGACCGAGCGCGTGGCCCGGTCCCGGCTGCCGTCAGGGGTGACGGCCGCAATGGCAATAGTGTTCGTCGATGCCGGTCAGGGAGCATAGGCCGGGTCCGAAGTCGGCATATCGCTCGTCCTCGCCCGCGATGTAGCCGTGGTCATTGGCGATCTTGACGGCGTAGCGGCGCAGGTCCGGATCAAGCTTGTTGATGGCGCGTGCACAGGCCGTGGAGAACTGGCGGGCGTAGAGTTCGTACGTCGCGCCGGCGGTGGCCCGCATCTCCGCTTCGGCGAGCCGTTCCGCGTCGGCACGCAACTGTTCGAGGGTCAGAAACTGCGGCGTCTCCTTGATGCACGAACCCCCGGATAGAGCGATAGGCTGGTTCTGGATCACCACGCGATAGGCCGGGCTATCGTCCGAGAGTGCTCGAAGGATCGCGTAGCCGTTCGATCGGGCGACCTGGCGTGCGATGCGGCAAGTTAGGCGGTAGAGCCGGTCATGCTCGGCCCTGAAGAAATCCCGTTCGGTGGAGGTTTGGGCAACGCTGACTAAGCGCCCGCAGGTCTGGGTAAGTGCGAGATATCTTTCGAGCAGGCGAATGAGCCGGAAGCCAGTCGCTTGCGCTGGCCAGTAGCCCGGCTCGTGCGGTTGGACAATATGGGCGGTATCCGGCCGGACGTCGTCGATGTCGTCATCCGGATTGTCCGGCACATGGTCGTCGGGGATCCGATAGACGGTTCCGCAGTGCGAGCAGCGCGCGCGTTCGTCGACATGATCATATTGCTCGGCGTCGAAGAGGGTCGTGCAGTTTGGACAGAATGGGGTGCTGAACAGCGTGCGCAGGGAGTGGTGAAGATTGTCCATCGAAGCCTCCGTTGATGATGGTGCGCTCCCCATCTCGCATCGATGAGGATGGGCTCATCTGGACGCGGTGTTGAGGCGGTCAGGGACGGCATGGCCGCCGCGTGAGCGGGCAGCGGGGGGAGCCGATTTTGTCGCCGGGAAGCGCAGCGCGCCGGCCGGCAAAATTGGGGGGACCGCTGATCCTTGACGGCCGATCGACACCCAGCGTCATGCTTTGGCGATGAAGCCTCGTCTGATGCCGAGATGTGAGAGAGCTTGGGTCCCGTCTCCCATCTTAGGCACGTGTCCGTGCCTGCCGGCAAGGCACTGTGGCTCGCTGTTCAGACGACCCACCTTGGTGTCTTCCCATGTCTGTGATAGGTGGCTGTTTGCGCCGCGAAGGCCGTGGCGCCGGGACTGGTAATCCCGTCGAGAAAGGCAGCTCGGTGTGATCTCACGCCGGGGTGCCTGCGCATATGTCCAGGTGCCTTGGTGCTAAAAGCGTAGGCGCATGTCTCGACGTGTTACCAGCCCCGGCTCCCGCGCCTCGTGCGCGGGAGTTTTGAGCAAGGGTTCGACCTTTGCGCATTGCGGGGAGCCTGGGGATGACCAATTCGGGACGAGAGATTGTTCCCCGCCGCGCGAAAGCCGCACCGCGCACGCCGGAATCAATCGACATATATGATCCGCAGGGAATCGATTCAAACGTCCGCCGGGCCCTCGCAGTCGTGCTGATGCGTGAGGCGATGGCGGCGCTCGAGCAAGCTGGCGAGCAGATGGCGACCTGTCATTTACAGGCGGCGATCGACAGCCTCATGCGTCGAAGGACCGACAGGATCCCGCCGGAGAAGAATTGCCGGGACTAACGCATGTCAGGCCCATGCGAAGCGGGCAGCCTCGCGCTCCTGCGCGCTCGCGACGAGACGCTCTAGTCGGGGCAGGTAATGACCGACACCGCGCAGCGCCGCGCGGCTCGGCGTGGCCGGATCGGACAGCCGGGCGCGTAGGAGATCGATGGGGATGTCACCGACGCTGTCAGGCTCGATCGCGAGCGCTTCGAGCAGCGCGTAGGCATTGCCGTAGGCGAGATCGAGTTCGACGCCCTGATCGGACGTGAGGGCGACGCGCAGGATGATCTCGGCGCTGCTCGGGCAGTGATGGATCGCGATGCGCTTGCCTCTGAACTGGGCCTCCTCGACGACTGCGATGACAGTGGCCTCGTGGTCGAAAATGCCCGTGATCGCGGCGAGCGCGAGTGGACAGACGCGCGCCTCGAAGCTGTCGCCAAGATATTCGTCGGGTTCGAGCAGCGCGATGCCGATACGATCTCCTTCGGAACGGAGGAACCGGCGGAAAGCCGCAAGCTTGCGGGCTGTGATGATGGCGCTGGGCGAGGCTGTATCGTCGGCCGGCTCGGTGATGCGGAACAGGATGGACACGGGCTTGGTCTCCTCGGCTGAAAGCGCCTCGCCTCTCCCCTCTTTCCTTGGCCCTTTCGGGTATTGTCCGTGCGGCGCGCGCCAGCGCCCGGCGGTGCGCGGGGGTTCGATGCCCCCGCGCACCGCATCCTCGCAGCGAAAAAGCAGGAGAGGCCCCGGCGATTGCCGGAGCCTCTCCCGGACGCGTCACCGACGACGGCGACCACCGCCGTTCACCATGGCGGCGTAATAGTCGTCCTGGGTCCAGGGATCGAATTCGTCCCGCGACTTTGCGGTTCTGCCGGTGGGCTGGGCGGGCTGCGGCTTGGCTGACGGTTCGAGCTTCACGATGTGGAGGGGAACGCCTGCCTGCCGCAGCTTCTGGGCGAGGTTCATCTGGATGCCGGAGCCTTCGCAGACGACAGCTTCGACCGGCTTGAGGGCGAGCAGCCGATCGTTGCGGACGAAGGCGGCCTTGGCCCCCAGCCGGCGGTCGAGGCGGAACATGATGACCTTCACGCCGCGTGCTGCTGCCCATGCCTGCGCGATGGCATCGCAGCCCTTGGTCTGTGCTGTCGTGGCGAGGATCATCTCCGGGATGCGGGCCAGGATCGAGTCCAGACCCTTCCAGAGCATGTCATGATCCTCCCAGACCTGACCGCCCGAGAAGGCAACGACCGGACCTTCCGGAGCGAACTGCTCACGGCGTTCCCGCATCCGGGCGGCGAGATAGTCTCGGGCGTCGATCATCGAGGCGGTGACGCCCTTCGAGACCCGGCTGCCGCGCGTCGGCGAATAGGGCCGTCCGGTCTCGACCCGGTAGACGTCGGCGGCGTGGTCGCGCATGCATTCCATGGCATCCCGGCACCCCTGCAGCGTCTGGCAGAGCAGCTGCGCCTCCTCGATCTGCGATGCGTAGATTTCGCTGGGATCGAAGCTGCGCGCGAGTTCGCCAAGCTCCTTGGCCGCATCGTCCTCGCGGTCGCTGATGCGCTTCGCCACCACATGGAAGCTGTTGACGAAGCCCCAGGCGAGATCGCTCGCGAAGGGTTCGAGGCGGGTGTCGCGGAACACATCGAAGAGCGTCGCCATCACCATTTCGACGGCGGCTCGGCTCTGTTCCGGATCGGGCATTTCCAGTTGCTCGCTCTCGTCGACAGGCGAAAGCTTGGCGCGCTCGTCATGCTCGATGAAGGCGGCTTCGTAGAGCGGGCTACGCTGGTCGGTTCCCGTCTCGCTGGCGATGAAGCTGGCGAAATCGGCGAAGTTCGAGAAGGACTTGGACATGTTGGCCTCCGTGGCTTTTGGATGTCTCATCCACGCGATGAGGCCTTGTTCAGGACATGCGGCGGTCAGGGAGGTCGGGGACGTTAACCGGGAAGCCGGCCGCGGCCGGACCCCGGTTGACGCCGCACCAGCGGGGAGCGGGGGAACCGATTTTTTTCGGGTGGGCGCGGCAGCGGCCGCACGAAAAAATTGGGGGGACCGCTCATCCTCGACGGACTGCCAACCCCGCATGCCAAACTAGGCAGACACAAGAGAGGAATAGGGATTTCAAACCTCACCGGGGGAATCCCGCAAGCGGGTTCGTCACCCGAATGGGCGGAGACGGGCCGAAGGCCTGGCTCCGTGAGCTTGGCCGGGGCACGTGCGGTACGCGCGGGCGGCGGCTTAGCGAATAGAGCCCCGGTCCCGCCCGGCGCGAAGCGTTGGGCGGGATGCGCCGAAACCCTCTTCTCTTCTTCTTGTCCGGGCAAAACCTCGCCGGCCCGCCCGGCACTGGATGGTCACCGCAAACCTCCCCGGTGCCTGACGTCCTGGGGCGTCACGGTATCGATCACCTGGATTGAGGAGCTGGCTGCGAGGCAGTTCGATCGCCGGCTGACACGCTCGCGCCCGCATGTCCGAACGGGGCTGAGCGATAGGGCCCGGGCGCAGTGAACGCGGCTCGCGGCAGGGCGATGAACCTCACGCGGCACAAGGCGCGGCACAACCTGCGGCACGCATGAGAGCCGGGTCACGACAGGAGCCGCCGGCGTCCGGATTTCACCGGGAGGTGGGCACGGCAAGTGGAAAACGCCACCAGCGGTGGTGGCGCCCGGCTGTGCGCTCGCGCGGGCAGATGATAGTCAGGCTCGAGCGAAAGGCAGGGCGAAGCCAACGACACTCGCCGGCTTCGCCGCACGGATCAGATAGGCCTGATCCAGTCGGCCGCCGGCTGCCAGCCGATGATGTCGCTGCCGCTATCGCTGACCGCATCGGCCGAGATGTCGCGCCAGGGCGACCGCGGCCGATAGGTCGGCATATGCCGGGCGGTGAGCAGTTCGAAGGTCGAACAGGTGTAGCCGCTCAACCTGATCGCGAGCACGGGCTGGTTCTCCGGCGGTAGGCCCGTGAAGACTGAGATGAAGCCCGCGGGAACCGGATGCAGTGTCGCATCGATCATCGTGCGCGCGAGCCGGGTCTCGAGTTCACCGGCTTCGCTGCCCCAGGGATGGGCATCGATGTCGATCTGGTCGGCGGCGCCGGCCGCGGGGAGGTAGGAGAATTCGCCGGACCAGCACCGGCTCTGGGGATGGAGCGCAGCGACGTCGGCCGCGAGACCGGCATCGCCGGTCTCGGAGCGGAGCCAGTCGGCCATGCCCGGCGTGAGCTTGCCCGAAAGCTTGCGCGCGGCGGTCGGCGCCGCGTCGAGTTCGGGAAATTCGACCAGCCACCAGGCGAGCCGATGGTGAAGGACGATGCCGTAGCAATGGGCGGCGGCGGTGTTCGAAGGGGCAGGTTTGATCATGACGGTACTCCGTTCGAAAGGCGTGTGACGGGTCAGTGGACCGACCCGTCGTGCGCGAAGATGGAATGGGGAATGGTCAGCTGATGCTCGCTGGCGATCAGCGACCAGGCTGCGGCGAGATCTTCGTAATATTCGCAATCGACGATCGCATCGGCGCTCGCCTCGCCGAACTGCACTTCCTCGAAGTCGCGGACATGCGCGGCGTCGGTCGCCTCGGTGATCGCCTGGCCGAGGTGCGCGGCGATCTCGTGGCGGTTAAGGCTGTCTGCCGCGCGGCGGATGCGCTCGACCATGTTGGGGTTGGTGATCTCGACGCCCTGGGCGATTCCGGCGATGTCGTCGAAGCTGGTGAGAGTGAACATCTTGCTCTCCATCTGAAGGAAGGTGGAGGGCGGCCGCGAGCGACCGCCCGGGAGACGGTCAGAGGAACTCGATTTCCTCGGCGACGATGTCGGTGTTGTAGTAGGTGCGCCCGTCGCGCTCGTTGCGGCTGTAGCGGATCTCGCCGACCACCAGGAGCTTGTCGCCCTTCTTCTTGTTGTTGGCGACCGACTTGCCGAGGCCGTTGAAGGCCTTGACCTGATGGAACTCGTCGTAGGTTTCGGTGTAGCCGTTGTCGTCCTTCTGGACCTGGCCGTCCTTGATCACCGGCTTCGAGGTGACGAGGCTGAAGCTGACGCCGCCCTTGCTGTCCGTGCCGAAGCGGGTGATGTCCGAGGTGATGCGGCCCGAGAGAAAAACCTTGTTCATGGCCTGATGCCTTTCGCGTTTCACGCCAGCGGGCCGATCCCGCTGGGATGAACAATCGCGAAGGCC
The DNA here is from genome assembly GCF_002288285.1 of Sphingobium xenophagum. Taxonomy (NCBI): domain Bacteria; kingdom Pseudomonadati; phylum Pseudomonadota; class Alphaproteobacteria; order Sphingomonadales; family Sphingobiaceae; genus Sphingobium; species Sphingobium xenophagum. The sequence continues at coordinate 111,936 of NZ_CP022748.1, forward strand.
CGTGATCGAGGGGGCACCGCACCTGCGCTTCAGCGCGGGGAAACCCCCATTTTTCGAGTGGTGCGGGCAGAGGCCGTCAGGCCTCAACACGGTCGGAAAATGGCGGGTTGCGGGGATCCCGCACGGGCGTAGCGTTCATCCAGACAAGCGGATGGCCCCGCGGTGATATCGGCAAGGCGCGCGGCATGGACGGTCTTCACACGGACCCGCCACGGCGAGACACGCCGGCAGCACGACTGCAGCGCGCGTCAGACATTCATCGGTGCCCAAATGGTCGGGGACGGCCTGCGTCGCAGCTTGACATCGGCGCGCCTTCCACGGCGGCGTTACGCCGTCAGGTCATGCCGGGCGGCGCTCGGCTAGCGCCAGACACGAGAAGGGCGCGGCGCCAAGTGGTCGGGCATGATCACCGGCCGCGTGGACGGCGATGGGCGCAGGTTCTGACGCCGTCCACGCAACTCGGTCAGGCTCCATGACCATCGGGCCGCGGGGCACCGGCCTGCTTCGTCCTTGGAGCGGTCGGCGAAGCCTCGCCAGCCATGTCAGTGCTTGCGGACGAATTCCGCGCGCAGGACCAAGCCCTTGATGCCTTCGTAGCGGCAGTCGATTTCCTGAGCGTCGCCGGTCAGCCTTATCGCCTTGATCACGGTACCCTTGCGCGGGGTCTGCCCCGCCCCCTTCACTTTGAGGTCCTTGATCGTGATGATGCTGTCGCCATCGGCGAGGACGTTGCCAACGGCATCGCGGACCTCGATCGTCTCGGCGGTCCGGGCATTCACGGCTGCCTCGGCAGCGGTGATCCAGTCGCCAGAGGCTTCGTCATAGACATAGTCGTCGTTTGCGTCGGTCACGATCGATGGCGCCCTTCACGCCAGACGGGCTTCGAGCGCGCCGAGTTCGGCGGTCAAGGCGGCGGGCAGGCGGTCGCCGAAGCGCGCATAGTCACGGCGGATGCGCTCGGCCTCGGCGCGCCATTCATCGTCATCGACGGCGAGCAAGGCGGTGACCGCGTCATCCGACAGATCGAGCCCCTGCAGATCGAGGTCGTGCCTATTGGGAAGGCGGCCGATGGCCTTGTCTTCCGCCTCGACGCACCCGTCGAGCCGGTCCGCGATCCATTTGAGGACGCGGGCGTTGTCGCCGAAGCCGGGCCAGAGAAAGCGGCCATGGGCATCCTTGCGGAACCAGTTGACGTAGAAGATGCGTGGCAGCTTGGCTGGATCCGCTGCTTCTGCTCCCAGCTTGAGCCAATGCGCGAAGTAGTCGCCCATATTGTAGCCGCAGAAGGGCAGCATCGCGAAGGGGTCGCGGCGGACATCCCCGATCTTGGTCTCGGCCGCAGCCGTACCTTCGGAGGCGACATTCGAGGCCAGGAACACACCGTGCTGCCAGTCGAAGGCCTCGGTGACGAGCGGAGCGGTCGTCGCGCGCCGGCCGCCGAACAGGATCGCCGAGATCGGGACGCCCTTGGGATCCTCCCATTCGGGTGCGATGGCCGGGCACTGGCCGGCGGGACAGGCGAAGCGCGCGTTGGGATGGGCGGCCGGCGTCCCGAGATCGGGAGACCAGGCCTGGCCGCGCCAGTCCGTAAGCCCGTCGGGCGGCTCCTTCGTCAGGCCCTCCCACCAGACATCACCGTCGGCGGTGAGCGCGGTGTTGGTGAAGATCGTGTTGGCGTTGAGGCTGGCCAGGGCATTGGCGTTGGTCGTTGCGCTCGTCCCGGGTGCGACGCCGAAGAATCCGGCCTCGGGATTGATGGCATAGAGCCGGCCATCGTCGCCAAAGCGCATCCAGGCGATGTCGTCGCCGATCGTTTCGGCCTTCCAGCCTGGAATGGTTGGCTGCAGCATGGCGAGGTTGGTCTTGCCGCAGGCCGAGGGAAAAGCGGCGGCGACATAATGCACGCCGCCTTCGGGCGAGGTCAGCTTGAGGATCAGCATATGCTCAGCAAGCCAGCCGTCGTCGCGGGCCATGACCGAGGCGATGCGCAGCGCATAGCATTTCTTGCCTAGCAGGGCGTTGCCGCCATAGCCCGATCCATAGGACCAGATCTCGCGCGTTTCAGGGAAATGGACGATATATTTGGTCTCGTTGCAGGGCCAGGCGACGTCGGCCTGGCCGGGCGCCAGCGGAGCGCCGACCGAGTGGACCGCGGGAACGAATTCGCCGTCATCGCCCAGGGCTGCCAGCGCCGGTGCGCCCATCCTCGTCATCACGCGCATCGAGAGCACCACATAGGTACTGTCGGTGATCTCCACGCCGAGCGCGCTGATGGGCGAGCCGATCGGCCCCATGGAGAAGGGCACGACATACATGGTGCGTCCGCGCATGCAGCCGTCGAATAGGCCGTGGAGCGTATCGCGCATCTCATGCGGTGCGCGCCAATTGTTGGTAGGGCCGGCGTCGGCCTCGTCCTCGGCGCAGATGAAGGTGCGGCTTTCGACGCGCGCGACGTCGCGTGGATCGGATGCGGCCCAGAAGGAGTTGGGACGCTTCGCGGGATCGAGGCGGCGCAGGGTTCCGGCGGCGACGAGCTGCGCGGTAAGCGCGTCCCACTCGGCCTCGGAGCCATCGCACCAGTGGACCCGGTCCGGTTTGGTAAGGGCGGCGATCTCGTCCACCCAGGCGGCGAGGCGACGATGGCGAGTCGGGGCGGCCAGCGTTTCAGCGATAAGGGCGTCCGACATCGAAACTCTCCGAATACCTGGGCGTCGCGTCGAGCGCGCGCGGTTAAAAAGGTGGTTTGGGTGCCTGAGCGTTAGCAGTTTGATGGCGCTGAAAGCAAGTTTAGGATAGCATGATAGATACTCTACAACGCTTTTAAGCGATCCTTGACGTCATTTCTGATGTATTTTACATCATGCCGATGCTCACTCCGGCCCAGCTTCGCGCGGCGCGCGCGCTTCTCGGAATCGACCAGCGCACGCTCGCCGAGCGCGCCGGCGTATCGCTTCCCACGATCCAGCGGATGGAAGCGGCGAGCGATGGCTATGTCCGGGGCGTCGTCGACACCTTGACCAAGGTGGTCGACGCGCTCGAACGCGAGGGCATCGAACTCATCCGGGAAAACAGCGTTAGCACGAGTGGCGGGCGTGGCGTCCGGCTGCGCGATCCCACCAGCCCGACCCTGCGCGAGCCCGTGCGGCGCACGCCGGACAATGCGTCGGCGTCATAGCGATGCCTGACGGAACGGCGACATCGCATCTCTTCCGGCCGAAGCTGCTCACGGTCCTGAGCGAGGGCTACTCCTTCTCGTCGTTTCGCAAGGACGTGCTGGCCGCCGTGACGGTCGCGATCGTCGCTCTGCCGCTGTCGATGGCGATCGCCGTGGCTTCGGGGGTGTCGCCCGAGCGAGGGCTCTATACCGCGATCATCGGCGGATTCCTCGTTTCGGCCTTGGGCGGTAGCCGCTATCAGATTGGGGGTCCCGCCGGGGCTTTCATTGTTCTGGTCGCGGCGACCACGACGAAATTCGGTCTGAACGGCCTCCTCGTCACCGTGATGCTGTCCGGGGCCCTGCTGACGCTGATTGGACTTTCGCGGCTGGGCTCATTGATCCGCCATATTCCCCATCCGGTGACGGTGGGCTTCACCTGCGGCATTGCGGTGACGATCTTCTCCGGAGAAATCCGGGACCTCTTCGGTCTTCATCTCGACGGAGCGGAACCTGGCCCCCTCATCCCCAAGCTGGTGGGGCTGGGCAACGCGGCTTCGACGGTGACGCCCGCGGCCGCGGTGCTCGGCCTGGGATGCGCCGCGCTGATTTTCGTGGTGCGCCGGTTCCGGCCGAACTGGCCCGGTATGCTGATCGCGGTCGTCCTGGCCTCGATAGCTGCCGCCTGGCTGCAGCTTCCGGCAGAGACGATCGGCAGCCGTTTCGGAGAGATCCCGCGTGGGCTTCCGACGCCGCAGGCGCCGCAGCTGTCGTGGGCGCTGGTTCTCCAGCTGCTGCCGTCGGCCCTGTCGTTTACGCTGCTCGGCGGCGTCGAAAGTCTGCTGTCAGCGAAGGTCGCCGACAGCATGTCCGGGCGCAAGCATCGCTCCAACATGGAGCTTGTTGCGCAGGGGCTTGCCAATATCGTGTCCGCCTTGTTCGGAGGGATCAGCGTCACCGGCACGATCGCACGCACAGCAACCAACATTCGGGCCGGCGCGATCAGTCCGCTGTCGGGCATGATGCACGCGCTGTTCGTCCTGCTCTTCATGCTCGTCGCGGCACCGCTCGCACGGTACGTTCCGCTCTCCGCGCTCGCCGGCGTCCTTCTGGTGGTGTGCTGGAACATGGCCGAGAAGGCGGAGTTTCTGCGCCTGATCCGCAGCTGGCCCACGGCCTTGGTGCTCCTGGCGACCTTTGGGCTGACCCTGGTCAAGGACCTGACCTTCGGGATCGTCGCGGGATGCGTCGTCGCTGCGCTGCTGGCCATGGCACGACGACGGGTTCCGCAAGAGGGAGACTGAAGCCGGAATGCAGACGTGCGGGCTGCCGGGTAAATGAAAACAGGGCCCGCTTCGCGAGAAGCGAAGCGAGCCCAGCGGGAGGGTGTGCCCGGCCTGGAGGTGTGGGACCGGGCACGGGGAGGTTCAGACGGTTTCGGGCTCCTCCGCCTGCTCCGGCGCGCGCTGACGACGCTGCCGGCGTCCGCCTTCCTGCTGCTGTTCCTGCTGCGGCTCGCAGCCGAAGGCATGGCTTGCGGAGGACTGTCCGAGGCCGGCTTCGGTGCCCTGTGTGGCGGGGCCGGCGGTCTCGTCGGCGCCGGGCAGCGGCGGCAGGCCCTCGTCGGCCTTGGGCGCCATCTCCGAGGCGAGGTCGCGGCGGCGCGTCGGGCGCGACCACACGACGTTGTAGCTGCCGTCCTCCTGACGGAACGCCGACACGTAGAGCGGCGCGGCCAGGCTCGGATCCTCGATCTTGCCGTTGAGGAACGCCTCGCCCGTGCCGTTAGAGAAAAGCTCGAACAGCGCACCCACCTGCACCCACGCCCGCGATGCCGACAGCGCCAGCACCTCGTACTTCGGCGCCTTCGGATTGGCCGAGTGCACCTCGCGCAGCGCGATCGTCATGGCAATCGTCAGCGTCGCGATCTTGCCGACGAAAATGCCGGCGTCATTCTGCTTGATCGAACCGATATTCATGGGAAAGTCTCCTGAAAGCCGGTCTCGAACACTGTGTCCGAGCCAACTTCCTCCTTCCCCACTCCCCTCCTCGGCCGTTCGGCCGAGCAGGCGCGCAAGCGCCACATCCGAGGCCCGCTTCCGCGGCCTCGGGGCGAAAATGGATCTGTGAGGGGATGCCGCTGATCGCCTTAAAGCGGTCAGGCCGCCCCGGGCCGCCGGTACTGGCTGGGCGATGACAGCTACAAGGAAGCAGGCCGCTCGCTCGCGGTCCTGCTGCGGTCGAAGGCCTCGACATGGCGACGGGCGAGGTCGCGCTTTGCGATGCCGTGCCAGTAATGGTCGTCATGGCCGTCATAGTCGCCGCGACCATTGAGCCGGATCGTGTCGCCATATTGCTCGATCCGCTGGCCGTTATAGGTCAGCAGCACTTCGCCTTGGGTGACGCTGAAACGCTTGCGCTCGATGACCAGCTTGTCGGAATCATAAGGCGGCGGCTGACGCAGATAGTCGGCGCGCTGCCTGTTGGCCGCGATCGCCGTGCAGAGCCGGTCGACATGATCCGGATCGTTCGAGACGATGCTGAAGATATGAGAGCGATCGAAGAAGTTGCCGAAGAAGCTGACGGCATTCTCGACGCCTTCCAGCCATTCGCCGCGCAGATTGCGGGCGTCGCGTTCGACAAAGTCGCCATATTTTTCGAACAGACGGTTGAGCGGATGATCGCGCAGGATCTCGATCAGCGCGTCGATCGCCGCGTCGGCGGTCTCTGTGCGCAAATGGCCGTTGCTCAGGACGATGGTGGTCATGGTCGTTCCCCTTGGGACTGAACGTGGTCGGACGAGGGAGAGCCGACCGGCTTGGCCAGCTCGGCCGCGCGGCGCTCGAAGATGTCGGCGAGCTGCGCGGGATCGCTGCCGGGCCGGGCTTCGATGATGTTGTCGCGGAAGCTGACGTCGATGCCGACCCTCAAGGCGTTGCAGTGTTCGACGGCCTCGCGGCATACATCTGCCGGGTCGCAGCAGGCTGGGGCGCTGGCTGCCAGGACCTTCCATCGCAGGCCTGAAATTACGATCATGTGATCCTCCATGTCGGAAGCGGTAGGTCAGCGGGCCGCGACCGATGGCATGCGGTCACAGCAACGATCGCGGTAGCGCGTGGGCGAGTGCTACGTGCGTGACCCCGGTCAGACTTCAAGATAGCAATCATGGGCGAGGCAGAAGGCCTCGGCGACGGATTCGCCCTCGCACAGCAGCCGCGGTTTCCGCGAACCGCCCCAGACAGGGCGCGGTAGGTCGTCGCCCATGGCGAAGCGCCAGCGGGTCGGACCGTTGGCGGCCTCGAGGATGAAGCCGGTCTCGCTCGCGTCGAACCGCAGGATTGTGGGCCTTTCGGCTCCGAAGTCAGGCATGTCGAGGATCTGATGTTGACCGGCATAGCGATGCTCCCAGGGCGGGAAGTCCGCGAGCTGATCGGGATGCACACCGAGGATTCGCTGATCGACAGCGATCGCAAGTGACCGATGGTCCGGCGCTGGCCGTATCTCCTCGCGCGTGAGCCAGATCCATCCGTCGGAGTAGGTCAGCGGCAGCACCATCCATGATCCCCCGTTGCATTGCCAGCCCGCGAGGCCGACCCCGCCTTGTCCATAGCTCCCCAGATGGCTCGAAAAGGCGGTCAGCGTCCGGTCGATGGGCCACTGCGGCGGCATCGGTCCAATCAGCGAACTGCCGCGCACGGCGCGAAACGAGCCGCGGTCCAGAACGTCCCAGCGGTCGGCCTTGCGGCACAGCGAGTCACGGCGGCGGGACAGATCGAGCACGCGGCGCGCTTTGTGGATCGGATCCTCGCCATGGCGAACGCCTACCTTGACGGTGAACGCGAACGAGGCGGCGCTGGGCCTGTCGGTTTCGGGACAATCGAGATCGAGAATGACCTCATGGCGTATCGGGGAGTGGGCCTTGTCCGGTTCCACCGTAAGCGTGGCGTTCCATTCGAGCCTGCGGCGCTCATACCAGCCTTGCAAGAGGATCCAGCTGCGCGCACGGTCCGTGTTCCCGGCCTCGGCGTGCTCGAGAATCCAGTGAGGGACACGCGCCGTGAAGGCGACATGATAGGTCGACATGGAGAATCCTCCTTGGGATGGTCGGTCTGGGGGGTCAGGAGGGAGCAGGCGCGGACCGGTTGCCTGCGCGTGCGTGGTCAGGCGTATTGCGGCCGGACTTCGGGAAATGCCGGCGGCGCCGTCCATTCGAAGACGATGGCGGCATAGCGCCCACCGTCGTAGAGGACGGAATCGACGCGGCGGCGGTGGCGCTGTAACCGCTCGAGCAGGCGATTGGCGCGATCGGCAAGCTGGACGGCGCGGGTCTCGGTGGGCGCGAGCGCCAGCAATCGAGCCAGTTCGCCGGTATCGTACCACCAGGCACCTTCTTCAGGCCCACCATAGGCGCGGTCGATCTCGTAGAGAGCGATGATGAAGCGCATGGGCGGGCTCCTTCAGGAGATCGGCGCCGGCATGGCCAGCCATTCCGGCTGATCATGGGCGATGGGAACGTCGAAACGGCCGGCCTCGGCTTCGGAGAACACGGTTGCGGTGCTTAGCTCGCCAAAGCCCGTGTCATTGTTCCAGAACAGCAGACCCTCTTCAGCATCTCGCGTGGTGAGGACGTAGCCGTCGGCGCCTTCACGGTGCTCGCGCGAAAGCGCCCGCTCGAGGAGCTGGGCCGATGAGGCGAATTCGAAGCGATCCTCGCGGATCACGACATAGCCGCCGCCGAATTCGCCAGGGCGCAGGCGGTCGCAATCGAGGCAATATTCGAAGCCGGCCGGCAGCGCGGATTTCGCGACCTTCTGGATCAGTTGCGCGGCGGTTTCTACGTCGAACTGATCGCCATGGAGCCAGACCTTGCACCGCCCTGTCCCATCCGACGGATCGACCTGGACGGAGAAGCCGAGCCGTGGATAATCGGGATCGCTCAAGATCGCGAGGAAGCCGCCGAAGGGATCGGAGTCGATCGGGGGAAAACAGGCGGCGAAGCCCGCGCCAAGGTCGGCATAGGCTGCAGCGCGCTGATCGGGTGCGAGGCGGGAATCGCCAACGATCTCGGCAGCCTCGCCGACATGCCGGAAGATTTCGGCCTCGGCATCGGTGACAGCGAAGGTGAAGCTCGCCTTGGTAAAATGGTTGGCCATAATGGCTCCTCAGGAAGGGCGTGCGGCGCAAGGCCGGTCCCCGGCCTCGGAGACAGGCCCGGCCGCCATCCTCTTCCCCCCTTCCCTCCCCGTGCGCGGAGCGCGGACGGCAGAAGACGTGCGGAGAAGCTTCTCGGCCTCGGTCAGCGATGGTCGGAAGGCCCGGCCGGCGTCACCGCCGGGTTGGCGCGTTCAGCTCGTACGCTTGCGCCGGCGGGGAGGCCCGACATGGTCGGCCGACACTTCGAGATCCACCGCGAGCTGGGTGAGCGTACGGTGCGCACCCAACCGCTGGAGCCCGTCCATGCGCCCGTCGAGCTTTATGGTCTCGATCCGCGAGCGAACGAGCGAAGCGGCGACGCGCAGCGTGTGGGGATCAAGCTCGGCCATGGGACTCGACAATAGCGCCGATAGCGTCCCGATGCGAGCGCTCAGCCATCCTCGTCGGCGAAGTCGCGCCAGCGCCCGACCAGTTCGATCATCTCGGCCTTGCGACCGAAGGCATCGGGGTAGATCGCACCTTCATGCTGGCCAAGAAATCCAATGATGGTCGTGATATGGGTCGCGATCGTCGCATCGACACCGAAGAGATCGGCGATGGGAAAATGACCGCAATCCTCGCCATTCCACCAGGCGAGCAGGAAGTTGGCGGCGCGGCGCGCCTGGCCCGTGTCGGACCGGGCAAGATCGATCAGGCGATCGAGAGCTTTTCCCGCAGCGGCCTTGCCGAAGGGTGCCGCGGTCACGCCGGCCGCGTTTCTTCATTGAAAGCGTCCGCTGCTACCGGAGGACGAGCAGCTGCAACATTTTTGCGATCATCTGCATTGAAGTCGGGGAGGCGCAGCACTTCCCGCCTGGATGTGTCGCCTGCTTTCGGATCTTTGTGCCGAGACTTCATGGTCTGTCACCTCAAATCAACTTCGGCTCAGCGCCAGTTCAATGCCAGGGATTTAGGAGGTTGGCCGGCGTGCGCTCGAAATCCGCAACGTTGCGGGTAACAAGCGTCATCGAATGCACAACCGCCGTCGCGGCGATCAGACCATCCCGCTCCGGTTGGGGATCCGGCACATGCAATGCGGCGCACCGCATCGCGACTTCGGTGTCGATCGGGATGATGCGATCATCGAACGCCGCCAGCACGTCGGTTTGAAACCATGTCCGCAAAATGCGGCCGGTAGAAGCATCGACGCGCTCCTTGGCTAAAATGCCTAGTTCAATTTCGAGGACCGATATGACCGAAATGTAGCACTGGTCGACATCGGCTTCGTCCGCCCAGGATGTCACCTCGGGAGGCAGCCGTTCAGGTCTGCGAAGCGCGGAGATGACGTTCGTATCTAGGAGAAACATCAATCCAGATCCGCCGGTCGGACGATATGATCCAGCTTGCTGGGTTCGAAGTCAAAGTCAGCATCGTCGCCGGCTTGCGCCAAGGTCGCGAGCAAGCTGCGGGGCTTCTTGCCCTGCCGTCGATGATAATCCTCGATCGTCATGAGCACATGGGTGGGCCTGCCCCGTTCGGTGATATAGACAGGGCCCTTGCGGGCAGCTTTCTTTGCCCGGCTCGCACCTTGGTTGAAGTCACGACTTGAAATGGTTGTCATGTTCATAAGAGCCTCGCACTTGGGCATGTAGCCATGTTACTACAATTGCGTCGCTGGAGCAACCCGGCACATGTTTTCAACATCTGGATCCAATCCCGGTGACCCGGCCGGGTTGCCCCGAAGAATCCACGGCATCGGCTGGATGAGCCGCGCCCAGTCAGCGAAGGAGGGAATACGGCCAAGATCCTCTTGGACGTGCTGTTCCCCGATCAACCGCACCGGGATATCCCGTCCATCAGCGTTTCGGATCGTCACGCCGAAGACCGTCTCGAGCATGAATATGCCCTCTGCATGGTGGCGCAAGGAACGGTGGCGGGGGTCCGCGACGATCTTCTTCGACTCGTCGAACCATTGGTGGAGGGGCAGATAGTCCTCGGCCTCGCCGCCCCAGCGCTTCACGGAGCTGAGCGCGTGATAATAGCAGTGCGACATCGCCTATAGCTCCGCCTCGGTCGTGTCATAGTCGATGAACCGGCTGTTGTGCGTGAGGGTCACCGCGCCGCTGGCGACGTCTATGGCGATGGTGCCATAAGCGCCCTCCCCGTCCTCCCAGCCGGCGTGCCGCGCGCAGATGGCGTTGTCGACGAAGGCGCTCAGAGCATCCTCGAGGTCGATCGTGCGGGTCGACACTTCGCCGCTATAGGCGAGGCTATGGTGATCGCAGAGGATGCGCGGCAGCGCGATCTCGCCTTCCAGCGTGTAGGCATTGACATCACCGACGCTGCCTTGGTCGCCGCCGCCATCGTAGTGGATTTCGACACGGACAATGCCATGATCGAGCAGATGCGGGAGGAAGGCATCCTTGCAGCGCGCCTCGACTGTCCGCACGGCGGACAGGGCCGCCTGCAACTCGGCCTCGATCGGATCGGTGATGGCGGCATCGGCAGATTGATCTGTCGCGGTCATGGTCAAATCTCCTCGGGGAGGCGCTGTGCGGCCTCGGCGCTGCGGGGATAGCCTGCAGCCAGATTGCGGTGGAGTATCGCGAAGTCGGCGACCGGGAAGTGTCCGTCGGGGCCGGGCCGCGTGGCGAGGAGCGCCCCCATGACGATGTCGTCGATCGAGCTTCGCTCGACCTTGGGGGCCTCCCCGTCCTCATAGCAGACCGGCGCGGCGAAGCCGGCCTCGATCCAGCTGCCAAGGCCGTTCTCGACGGTCTCCGCATAGGTGGCGACGGTGGAATCGCGCCGCGTGGCGCTTGCATCGACCTTGAGACCGAGCGTGTAATAGACGCCGAAATCGTGCCGGTTGGTCAATGTGAGCAGCGCGCAGCCGTCAGGCGGCGGACCGAAACGGGCGATGATTGCCGCGCGGTAGGTGGCGACCTCAAGGCGGTTCAATCGCTCGAAGTCGGATGTGTGCCCGAGCTGGGCGCAATCCTCGTTCGCTGGCGCGCCGCCCAGATCGATGATGTCGGACATGGCCTTCTCCAATTCGGTGAGCAACCAGCCCAAGCCCCCTCTCCTCTGCGGCCGCACGGCCGGGGAAATTGCGAAAAGCCCCCGCTCCGCGAAGAGCGAGGGCCTTTCGTGACTTGGCGTGTGCGATCAGCCAGCGAAGGCATGGCTTGCGGAGGACTGTCCGAGGCCGGCTTCGGTGCCCTGTGTGGCGGGGCCGGCGGTCTCGTCGGCACCGGGCAGCGGCGGCAGGCCCTCGTCGGCCTTGGGCGCCATCTCCGAGGCGAGGTCGCGGCGGCGCGTCGGGCGCGACCACACGACGTTGTAGCTGCCGTCCTCCTGACGGAACGCCGACACGTAGAGCGGCGCGGCCAGGCTCGGATCCTCGATCTTGCCGTTGAGGAACGCCTCGCCGGTGCTGTTGGAGGCAAGCTCGAACAGAGCACCCACCTGCACCCACGCCCGCGATGCCGACAGCGCCAGCACCTCGTACTTCGGCGCCTTCGGATTGGCCGAGTGCACCTCGCGCAGCGCAATCGTCATCGCGATCGCCAGCGTCGCGATCTTGCCGACGAAAATGCCGGCGTCATTCTGCTTGATCGAACCGATATTCATGGGAAAGTCTCCTGAAAGCCGGTCTCGAACACTGTGTCCGAGCCAACTTCCTCCTTCCCCACTCCCCTCCTCGGCCGTTCGGCCGAGCAGGCGCGCAAGCGCCATTTCCGAGGCCCGCTTCAGCGGCCTCGGGGGTTTAGGAGCGAGTGCCGAAGAGACTCAATTTGGCTCGCGTCTGGTGGACGCCGTCCACCATCCCGATGGTCGCGTGCCGGTCGGCGGCGAGGGACGCCGCCAGCGTTTCGGGAATGTCCGCATAGGCTTCGACGACGCGGATCGCGGCCTCGGGGGTCGGCAGTTCCCCCGGCTCCGTGCCGAGCCAGATCGTTGCTTCGCCCTCGTCGGGCTCGTCTTCGGTGGGCGTGAAGACTTGCGCGAAGAAGCTCTGCAGCGGGCGATCCCATCCGATCACCGCCTTGATGACACCGTTTCCGGGCCTCGGCTTCAGTTCGTAGCGGCTCATGTCTGGCTCCTGCGGATACGATGGTTGACGTGCCGGGCCGCGCCTTCGGCGCTGCGCAGTGCCTTGCGAACGGCCCTGGCGGCACGCGGGGCGCCGCTCCTGGCGAGAAGGTTACGCGCGGCGCGCAGATGGTCAATCGCCTCCGCCACGGCGGCGCGATCGGCCGGCGCCGCTCGTTTGATGGATCGCATGGCTTGGTCCTCCAATTATGCCGTCAGGATGCCGCCACCTGGTTGGTGGGCTGGAGCTCGATGGCGATCGCGTCGCGGCCGATCACCGCCGAGAACTGCCGGCCTTCGGGCACGAACCATTGGGCGCGATAAGCGATGATCGCCCGCAGGCGCTCGACGAGCGCGGCATCGTCGCCGAGCAGAAGGCGGGTAGCCATTTCCCTGGCGTCGAGAAGGAAGCGGTCGTTTTGGGTCTCCCAGCTATCAGCGTCGCGATCGTCGCTCGCGCAGAAGCAAGCGGCTTCCAGCAGATCAACCAGCTCCTCGGGCGAGACGGCGTCGCGAGAGCCCAGCAGGATATTCGCATCTTCGAAGGTCCAGAACAGGCCATCGTCATATTCGATGACGACAGGTGCCGGGACGGTAATCGTTTCGGGCTGCGGACCTGTGATTTCAAGCACGAGGTCGAGCCGTTCGACCGGGCCGCTTTCGAGACCGGGTAGCTCGGTGCAGTCGAAGACATGGGCGCGGCCATCGCGCTCGATCTCGAAGCGGAGCGCGGCGATGCGCTGCAGTGCGTCGTACCAGCTATATCCGGCCATGGCAGTGTCGGGGTCAGCCAAGCGTCCTCTCAGACGGCCATCGCGGGCAAGCGCGAACGCCGCGCATTGTTCGAGTGGCGGACCGAAGTCATCGACGAGCATCAGGTTATCGGCGGGGATGAGCCCCTGACTCTCGCGCCCGCTGTTCTGGTCGGCAGTCGCCGGGATCCATGCCCGCAAGAGCGGCGTCGCCTCGGGCAGATCGACGCCAAGCTGGGCGGCCTCGGTCCACTGCGCATGAGACAGTCGATGGCTGCCGAGCGAGGCGATGTGCCGGTAGATCGTCTTGAGCACCCTATTGCGAAGCGCTTCGAGGGCGGCGTTTTCGACCATCTCCTTGCGGGCCGGCAGGACGAGCTGCAGGGCCGGCGCATCGACGATATCGACCCGGGCCCACCAATGGCGATCCTTCTCGTCGACTGACGGCAGGACGCAAGGAACCGTGAGGCCGTGAAAATTGATGCGCGGTTGATGGGGCGTCGTGCGCCCGTCGGTGAACAGGCCGATCCGCACGCCATCGACCTCCTCGACCACATCGGCCCCGGCGAGCCAGTCGGCTTGCGTAAGGGGTACGCCGTTGAAACGGATCGGTGTGGGACAATAGCGCGCCGCGCCGCTGGCCACTGCTTCGAGATTCCTAGTGCAATCGTCGTCGAGCAGAAGACGGATTGCAGTTCCGAAGCCATGATCGCAGGGGGCGACAGCTATCGGTGCGCCCGATTCCCAATGGTCTGGTCCGATGGTGATAGCCCAGCCCTCGCCCGGACCGCGCGGGCAGGAGCGGATTTCGACATGGCGACCGGCAAGGCTGAAGACGCCCATGCCGGCAGGGTCTTCGCGCCGCGCGATGTTGTCGTCCCAGCCCGAGCGCCCGAGCGCCAGGATCACGGCGGGATCGGCGATACCCGCGCCGTCATCCGCGATGACAAGCCAGCTCTGCCCGTCGGCCTCGGCAACATCGAGATCGATGACCGTCGCGCCGGCTCTGCGCGAATTCTGGATGAGCTCAGCCAGGGTGTCGACCAGCGTGTTGTTGAAGAGGCGCGTCACCTTGGTGATCGCGGCGGGATCGACCTGGCTGTGGATGACGGTGGGAAGGGGCATCGGGGTCTCCTGGACAAGAGCGGACCTGCTCCCCCGGCCCTCCCCTTCTCCCCTTTCGCAACCGATCAGGCACAGCGGCGCTGGTCTCGGCCTCGGTCTCGATGTGGACGTAGCGCTCGCCGTTCGGACGCCGCTTGCGGATATGGAGTTTCCTCGGGACGGCGATTTCGGATGGGAGGACCAGAGCGCGCGGTCAGGTGCCGGACGCGATCTGGTTATCGTACAGTGGCCGGTCGTCCGGACGCCACTCGCCTGGAAGCCAGATACGGCCGTTGTAGCTGATGCGGCCGACAGGCATGTGTTCGAGGAGCAGGGTGGCTTCAGGGAACATACTTGCGCCCAGGCCGTTCATGTCCCGCCGATCGCAGTAAAGGCGCGAGGCGTCAGCCCAGTCAGCCGCCCAGATGTCGGGATAGCCCTTCTGCACGATACGGAATGGTCGGCGCCGACGCGGAGGGCTCTGGCAGACGGCGCCGCCCTTGACGATGAGGGCCATGTCTCACGCGGCCTTTTGCACTATCCACTCGTACAGCAGATGGGCGTCCGGCTCATATTCCGATCCGATCGAGATGCGAACGAACTTGCCATCGCACGCGAAAGCCGACGCCCGCGGGAAACCGAGATAGGATTTGCCTTCGAGGATCAGATCGCCCGAGCGCACCTTGGTGATCGTCCGCGTGGTCCCAATTGCGCGATGCCCTGCCGGCGCATCGACCAGTTTGAGGGCGTCGCCCGCTTTTACGCGCTTCTTGAAGGCGGCCAGCGATACGATCGCGTCGACCGGATTCTTCAGTCCGTTGCGTTTCGCGAGCGCCGACCAATAAACCTGTCCAATGCGCGCTTCGCAGTAGAAGGAGCAGGACCAGAAGTCCTGTAGAGGGTTGGTGCGGGTAGTTCCGAACCGCTCCATCTGGTCGCGGATCGCGACCTGCGCGGCCTCCTGAGCGTCACGCCCGGTCAGATCCTCGGGCCAGTCGAGGATCTCAGCGGTGATCTTGCGTCCTCCCGCGAATTTCTGGGTCTGGATCGCAAAGGACGCGTTCGGAAAGCACCGCGCCAGATGCGGTTCGATGCGGCCAGCGAGGGTCGCAAGATTATCACTGGGACGATAGAGATCGCCCTGATAATGGAAGTTGCCTCGATCGTCATATGGGGTCTGGCTATAGAGGCGCGCGGGCGCGCCCGACGAAGTGGTGTCGGTCATTACATATTTCCTCGGATGATTGGTTTTCCGCCGTTCGCGGGCGGAGAATGTCAGGCGCCCGGAAGAGACGCCTCGATTTCGTTGGTGAGAGGCTCTTCACTCAATGCAGCTTCATTTGCTTGAGCAGGTGAAGGAGAAAGAGCCCCTCAACGAAGCTGTCCGCCATAAATTTTCTCGATGAGACAGTTGCGCGGCCCAATCGCCACGCCATCCATGAGTTTCTTTCTCCCTCCCTTTGACTTGCACGCCGAATGACGGCACGTATCTGTTTACGCTTGCGCAATCACGCATGGGTCAAGACCAGTCTATCCAAACAAAAGAAGGAACCTGCATGGCCGAGGCCGAACAGTCGGACGTGATGTCTCTGACCGTGGCGCTGCTCAGCGCCTATTTTGCGAACAACACCGTGCCGAGCAGCGAACTGCCCGCGCTGGTCGAGGGAACTCGAAAAGCCTTGTTGGGCGATGCACCAGTGGTGTCGCCAGCCCCTGAAGAGACAGTGTCCGCGCCGGTGTCAGTTGAACCAGCGGCTGTGCCGCCGACACCAGCCCCCGAGTTCAAGCCAGCGGTGACGGTAGATGCAAGCCTTGCGTCGCCCGATCAGATACTGAGCCTGATCGACGGCAAGCCTTATAAGTCCCTGAAACGCCATCTCTCGACTCACGGCCTGACGCCCGCAGAATATCGCGCGCGCTATGATCTGCCCGCGGACTATCCCATGGTCGCACCCGGTTATTCCGCCGCGCGCCGGGAGGCCGCCCTGAAACTTGGTCTTGGCGGCAAGCGGAAGGACGTCGCCGCTAATCCGGCGCTAGCCGAGGCGGGCAGCGAAGCCCCGGCAGCCGAAGTGGCGCCTGCGGAAGTGGTCGCGGAAGTGCCCGCGCCGGTGCGCAAGGCTCGAGTGAATGCCTCTGCCCCGGCAACTAAGGCGAAGCCCAATGCCGTAGCCGGGAAGGGCAAGCCCAGCGCTGTCGCCGAGACCGTTGCGGCGCCGGCAGGCGAGCCGGCCCCAACGCCCGAAGCGACTGCCAGCGAAGCTGCGCAAGTGAAGGCGACGCCCGCTCGCGGGCCGCGCGCGAAGGCAGCCCCTGCAAAGGCCTCGCCAAAAACGTCGAACGCCAAGGCCGCCATCGGCAAAGGGAAACCGGCAGCGGCTGTCGAGCCTGCAAAGCCAAAGCGCAGCCGTGCGACGAAAGCTGACACCCCGCCGACAGCACCGGTCGAAATCGCTCCTGCTGAAACGGCCTCGGCAGAATAATGCTATGGTCCGAGCGCGGTGACGCAACCGGACCATCACCGTTCACAGGGGTGGCGAGCCACCTGCTTTAGCACAGGGAAACGACCTTCATAGGTAGCGGGATCGGAACGCTGTACCCGGTGGCAAGATTCACGAAGGCGCCGGCGTGGCCAATCGACCCGCGTCCGAGCAGATCGAACAGGAGCGCCAGCGCGTGGCTCGCAAGCACCCGGTTGACGAAGAGCGACTGGCGCTCGAGCGCCTCGGCGACCGAACAGGAGGGCGCATCGTCTTCGGCCAGGCCCTCGTCGGCGAGTTCGGGAAA
The DNA here is from genome assembly GCF_002288285.1 of Sphingobium xenophagum. Taxonomy (NCBI): domain Bacteria; kingdom Pseudomonadati; phylum Pseudomonadota; class Alphaproteobacteria; order Sphingomonadales; family Sphingobiaceae; genus Sphingobium; species Sphingobium xenophagum. The sequence continues at coordinate 128,961 of NZ_CP022748.1, forward strand.
AGCCTCGAGCACCGTTGGAAGGCGATTATCGTCGCGGCCGGTTCCACGGCCCGGGCATCCGATCAGATATTGGCCGTCGCTGGCGCGGTTGCCGAGGTCCAACCAATAGATGGGCGGGTTCCGCGCATCCTGCAGCGCCGCGCCCAGCGCGCGGCGGGCCGAGGCCGTGTCGACGCAGCTGATGAGCACATGGCTGTTGTCGACGCCGATCGCTCCGGGTGCGCGGCCGTGGACCGCCTTCCAGGCCAGACCATGGGCAAGGTTGATCCGTTCGGTCAGCGTCCTCGCCTTCGAATTGCCGAGATCGCAGCGGTAGAAGGGCTGGCGGCCGAGATTCGCCTCGGTGACGATGTCTTCGTCGACCACGGTGACCTCGAGCGAGCGTGAGGAAATTGCGCGCAATGCGGTATCGAGCGAGGCGAGCCCCATCAGCATTTGCGCTCCGTTTCCACCGCATCCCACGAGCAGGATTCGGACAGCGCTGTTGTCGAAGGCGGCGGGAAGATAGTGGCGCTTGGGGCTCTCAGGCTGCATGGATTGTCTCCGGAAAATGGACTGCGCGGTACGGCCAGGAACATGCCGCCCGCGCAGAGCCGCGCTGCCATGACCGGGCCAGCGGGATCGTGGAGCCGGCCGATGACGAGCGAAATTTTCGTAGCGTGGGCGTCGTCCGCATCGTCGGTCGCGCTGAAATAGGCGGGCCCCCGCCCGTGGCTGTGGATGTCGCAGACCATGTGCCAGCCCGGCTCGCAGACCGGGGGGCGATAGACGAGGCGTGTCGGCGTGGCGTCGTCGATTGCCGGAAAATCGACCGCGAACGTGTTGGTCGTCTCGTTCCAGAGGATGAAGGCCGCAGCCTCGTTGGGCAGAGCCGCCCGGAAGTGATCGAGGATCGCAGCCAGATGCTCGCCAGGGATCAGTCCGCAGCGCAGGTCGGCCTTGGGTGACCCGATGCTGCCATAAGGAAGATAGGCGGCGATCGGCGGCGTCACCGGCGCATCGAGAGCAAGCCATGGCCGGCGCAGGATGAGCATTACGCCATCCTTGCCCACCGCAAGGCCGTGGCCGGCACGGCTGCCGCGAAGCGCGTCGAGTGCCGGCGAGCCACCGCTCGATGGCACCGGATAGCAGGGCACGACAGCGAGCAGTGCCGCCGCGGTCGGATCTTCGGCGATCATGATCATCTCCCTGCCGCTGCGGCAACGAGCATACCGACCGTGACCGCATCAGCGGCGGGACGGACTTGCCGCTGGCCGGCGGCAGGATGGAAGGATCGGAGCCGCTTCACCGGAAAACGACGCGCGCCGCGCGCGGCAAGATCGTCCCAGAGCCTGACCAGGCCGCCCTTCCCCGTGACCGTCCGCTCCTGGCCGGGGTTGGGGTGAGTTGACCAGCTGTCGAACACCGCGCGCTCGAATTCCGAGATGGCGGCAACGCCCAGTGTTTTCGGCCTCGGGATGTTGCCCCAGCACAGCCGGCCTTGGATGAAGACGTTGAGGATCGGCGAATGGAGCACCGGCGTGTCGGCGGCAGGGCGCTCGCTTGCGGCAAGCGCGTAAACGCCGAGGCCGGAGCGCGTGGCGACGAACAGATGGGCCGGGTATGGCACCGCGACGGTAGTGCGCCGTGCGAGCGCCCGAAGGCCATCGGGGGGCGACGACAGCGCAAAATAGGCTTGGCGCACCTGCTCCGGCACCCACCAGGCGAGGACGTCCGGGTGGGAGACAAGCACATTGGCCGGCAGGATCTCTGGAACCGCGGTCCGGCCCAGCGCCTCTGTCCATTGGCGCAGCTGTGCCCGCGACAGGGGCACGCCGGCGGCGATCGTCGGACGCCCGTCCGCATCGTGCTCGACGGCATGCATGCTGGCGAAGGCCGCCGCATCCGGCCTTGGAGCGCCATAAGGGCTGGGCGTGCGGGGCGTTCCCGCCTGATAGAGCAGAACGGCGTTGGTCAGGACGAGACCGCCGCCAGTGGTTTCGAAGTGGCTGCTGTGATCGGACATGACGGCCTCACGGATTGGGTGGGTCGAAGCGGACGAGGTCCTGGGCGGCGAGCAGGAACTGGACGCCGAGGCGCAGGCTTGCGAACCAGTCGTCGATCCGGCTGACATCGGGCAGCGGGCAGATGCCGCAGACGTCCATGAAGCCCATTTCCATGCCGTGGCGGGCGACATCGTCGAGCTCGCGCGCGAACTCATCGAAAGGCACGAGCGTCAACGGCGGCAGGGACGAGCATTCCTCGATCCCCGGCACATATTCGTAGAGAATGTCGGTATCGAAGTGCCAGGCGTTGCGGTCCGATGGCAGCCGCTTGAGCGCCTTGTGCGCGTCGCGAAGCTGGCAGAGCGCCTCGCGCAGGCCCTTCGGAAGGGCGGCCGGTTTCGCCGCGTTCGCGCCGATCATCCAGTCAGGCCGGCGCGCGTTCATCTCCGAAGGCATGGTCTGCTCTTCGAGTTCCTCGGCGCTGAGGCCGTGATAGGCGATCAGGCTCTGGCGCGCGCCCTCGTCGTCGATCTCCCCGTCCCAGTAATACATGGAGATTTCGTCGAAGAGGTCCTGGTAGCCGAAGATCGGGAGCGCGGTGCCGAGGGTTTCGCCGAGCGCCGCATAGGCCGCGGCACGCCAGGGGGTGGGCGCCTCGCCGGTTTCGATCCAGCCGAGATCCAGCTGTCCGAGGCTGTCACACGCGACCGCGATCGCCGGCGGGTTGGCGTCTTCGCCGGTGAGGACCGCGATCCGCAGGTCGACGATTTCGATCGGGTCCAGGATCTCGAGCACGGCAGCGTTGAAAACCTGCTCGATGCGGCGGCGGGCACTCACACGGGTGTATTGCTTGGCGCTCGGCTCTCGCCCCGCGACCCAGCGGCCGATCAGCTTGTGGTGATTGCTGAGGGGCTGGTCGAAGGTCGCGGGAATGTCGGCCGATAACGCGACCGTTCGCCCCGCGAGGTCAACCGAGGGGCGCGAGCCTGAGACCGGGAGGAGGCTGGAGCGGCTCCGGCGCTTCGCCTTTGCCGTTGTCGGGATCGGGGAGGATCCGCGCGTGAAGCGCCTTGGCCTGGGCGCTGCAGGAAGGCTGGGGGAACTCGCTCGTGTTGCCATCGTCGTGCTCGATCCATTCGAGGAGCGTCTTGCGCGGTGCGGCGGGGATCGGCGCGTCGTTGCCGCAGGGCACGATCAGCCCTTGGTGCCGACGGCGCGGCGATATTCGGTGACGTGGGCGGTGCCCGACACGCCGGCGTCCACCGCCTCGGCAGTGAGAATCGCCGGGTAGAGGGTAGCATGATAGGCGCGCAGAGCTTGGCGGTCGTCCGCAAGGTGCGGCGGCACGGGCAGGTCGATGCCGTCGTAGCGATAGGCGCGGGTGAGCTGGTTGATCTGCATGGCTGGCCTTCCGGGCTGGTGGTGATCGGGAAGTTCAAGGGCGGCGCGTCACCAGAGGCTGGCGGGCTCCTCGGCCTTGGCATCGACCGGCGGGCTGCTGGGAGCCGGCGTCTTCGGTGAGGCTGCAGGCGCGGGCGTCTTGGGCGCAGCCGCCTTGGCTTTGGCTGCCTCGGCGGCGGCCGCCCGTGCGGCTTCGGCAGCCTGTCGCTGCTCCGCGATCTGATCGGCAAGGGTGCGGCGCGAGGCGATGAGCTGGCCGAGCGCGCCGTCAGGGCCCCGGGCGAGCTCCGCATCGATTTCTGCGGCGGTCGCCGTGATCGAGATCGGCCGGGTTTCGCTGGCCTCGAGATTGTCCTTTGCGCCTTCGGCCTTGCGCGGAAGGATGGTCAGGGTGACCGTGTCGTTGGCGCCGGCGACAAGATCGAAGCCGAGCGAGTAGCGGGCGAGCATAGGAAGAAGGCTGGAGATCAGCATGGCGTTCGGTCCTTGTGTGAGATTGGAGAAGCGGGTCAGGCGGCTTGTCGGGAGAGCGGCTCTTCGGCTTGGGCCGGCACGGGGGGCGGGCCATATTGGCCGTCGAGCGTCATCGAGCTCGGCAGGCGGCCGGCCCAGTCGAAGCCGGTGGCGTTGAGCATGCCAGCGATCAGGTCGGCCTTCTTCGCACTGAGCAGCTTGGCGAACGCCTTTTCGCTTACATGCGCGACGAGGCCGCACTCCTGGGCGATGAACCTGAGTTCGTCCTTGGTGTAGCGCTCGAGGAATGTCTTATCGACCTGCCAGACATCGCGCAGGTCGACGTCGAAGGTCCGGGCGAGGTCGGCGACATGGCCGAAGGTGAGCACATCCTTGGCATAAGCGGCGCCGATCGCGGAAAGCACCTTCTCGGCCTGAGCCTCGGGCAACGCGCGGATCTCCGCGATCTTGGCGCTGTAGGCGAGCTCCGGGAACGAGGCGCCCACCAGCAGGCCGGCGCGGGCCTTCAGCGTCTCCGGTTTGATCTGCGAGAGCGTGCCCGACATCGCGGCGACCAGGATCGCGGTCTGGGCGTGCGCGGCATTGCCGGCGAGCGCACGGGCGAGCGCGGTGCGCCACGTCGCCTCGCGCAGGTCGCTGGTGCGGCCGGCGATCGACTTGACGGTGACCGTTGGCTTGTGCGCCTGGACTATACTGCCCTTGGATTGAACGACAGTGGGCGGCGTGGATGCGGGCGTGGCTGCCGTGCCCGAAGGCGAGGCGCGGTCGCCTGCCTCTTCCTGATCGTCCGCTTCCGGCGGGCTCTGGTCGATGGCGTCGTCTTCGTCGTCATCCTGTTCCTCGTCCTCGATGTCGTCTGCGGGCGGCGGCGCCGCTGCCTTGGCCGCGGCAGCGGCGCGCTCCTGCTCCTCGCGTTGGGCGGTTTCCCACGCCTCGGTCTTGAGCTGGAAGCAGCCCGGATTGGTGCAATGGCCGTCATCGACATGGGTTTCGAACAGGGTTCGCTGTGCGGCCGAGTTGAACGGACAGGTGGTGCAGTCGGTCTTGTCGAAGCACGCCGCGCCGAGATTCTGGGTGACGCGCATGAGGAGGTCGCGGGTCTTGCTGACATCGAGACCGGAGCCCAGGATGGTCTCGAGGGCCTTGTCCTGCTTGTCGGCGGGGATCGCGGCGAGGAGTTCAGCATGGCCGACCTTGATCCGCCGTTCGTCGAGCGCAAGTTTGACCGCCTCGGAGAGTTCGGCGAGCGCCAGGCGGCGATCGAGCTTGGCCCGCGACCAGCCCAGACGCCGCGCGGCCTCGGCGCGATCGTTACGGCATGCGGCGAGCACGCGAACGGCCGCGTCCGCTTGTTCCGTCTCCGAGGCGTCGTCGCGATTGTCGTTCTCGTCGATTGCCGCCTCGAGGGCCTCCTGGTCGGTCATCTCGCGGATGATCGCGGGCACCTCGCCGTCGGAACCGAACGCTTCCAGCGCCGCCCTGTACCGGCGCTCGCCGGCGACGATGGCGTAGCTATCGTCCGAGCTGGGTGCCGGACGAACCAGGATCGGCTGCAGGATGCCACGAATGCGGATCGAAGCGACGAGATCGTCGTGCTTTTTCCGGTCGAAATAGCGACGCGGATTGTCGCCCTTGACGATGCGCGAGAGCGGCAGCGTGGCGCAGCTCGGTTCTGGAGTGCTCAAGACGGATCTCCTCGTGGAATGGGAAGGCCGGGTCGGCCGGGGTCGCGTGCCTTCGGTTCTGCGAGCCTCACGCTCGCCTTCCCCCTCCCCTCGCGCGGCCCGGAGGGCTGGAAGAGCGCGCAGTCGATTTCGAAAGGTTGGATTTGCCCGCGGACGCGGTCAGTAATCGTCGGCGAGCATGACGGTGAGGACGCGCCGAGTGATCGAGGCATCTGCCGGGTCTTCGGAGCCGCACTCGAGCGCCATGTCGTAATAATCGATCTTGAAGAGGACTCGCTGCCCCTGCAGGTCGAAGGCGCCGAAGTCGCGTTCGGGGCCATCACCCGGCTGGAACGCGTAACGGCGCACGGCCGCAAGCAACGCGGCCTGGGCGAGTACCTCAGCGATCCCCTCGCCGTCGCCTGAAAGCCGGGCGAGACAGTTGCGCGTGACCATGATCCGCGCGTTGGGGTCGAGGCCGTGCCGGCAGCGATCGTTGAGCTGGGTGATGCGTTCGGTGACGGGGACTGTCATGCTGCCTCCAACAGGCCGGCGTTGAACATGTCGAGCCACTCCGCCATTGTCGGTCGTTCGGGGAGCGGGACGTGCCCTGCCACGTCCTGGAAGCGGATGAGATCGGCCGGCGCATCGCGGATGATCGCGTCGATGTCGGCCGCAGGGAGCAGTTCTTCGGCGCGGATGAAGTCGGTCATTCGGCCCGGGCGGGTCGCAGTCGAACGGCGCCAGAGGCCTTCGACCGTGCGCAGGCGTGGAGCTGCGCGCGCTTCGACAAGGACGATGAGCCTGAGGCACCAGGAAGGCAGCGCTCGGACCTCGTCGGGCTTCATCGCCCCGCAGATGAAACAGCTCGATTTTGGTGGCACCGGCAGACCTGCGGCCTCTATGCGCGCGATGCAGGCGGCGCGGTTCCAGCCCCATTCGCGCAAGGGGTAGCGGCATTCGAACAGATCGTTCGCGATGGCGGACGCATGGTTATAGCGGCGCGTGTCGGCGGGCGAGGCATCATACCCGATGAGGCGTATGACCTTCTGGCCTCTGGCCCAGGCGGCCTTTGCCGGCTCCCATTGCTTCAGGAAAGCGTCCTGCGGAGCCACTTTCCACTTAAGACTGCAGCTGTGGCGCCCGAGGCTGATGCTGGGGAGTGTGGCATTGGTGAGGACATTGGCCAGCAGGTCGTAATAGGGCGGCCAGTGCTTGAAGCGCTTTGGCGTGTAGCGGACGGTCTCGTAGCGGATGCCGCGCGCGGCCATCCACGCCGCCATCATCTCCTGATAGACATAGGTCTCCGGCTTCTCGATGCCCGGGTCACCGGTGATCACGAGATCAGGCGGCGTGCCGCGGCTTTCGAGCTCGACGAGGAGCGCCGTGCTGTCGACGCCGATGCCATAGGCAAGCACGACGGGAGCCGGCTCGGCGACGCGGATATAGTCGATGTCACGGGGCCGCGCGGACGGCGCGGGGCGATCGCTGGCCAGCATGGGAGTCGCTCCGGTCTCGCGCAGCCATTCTGCGCGCCCGGCTCCCTTCCCCTCACCTCTCTGCCGTAGTCGCCGCCCGCTTTAGTCGCTGTCCTGCAGGCAAGATGTGCGATCGTAGAGGTCGAGATGACCCCCGAACTCGGCCGTTTGCGCCGTTGTCAGGTCGCGGTGGTCGTCGGCCTCTGCGGTGCTGGCCATCTCGATCATTGGATGGACGGACACGGGCGATGGCTCGTTTCGGGACGGCAATTTTACGTCGGGCTGCCCTAAGATAATGCATGTATCAAATGATGCCGGAATCGATGGATGACCGGCCTTCGCTGTCCTATAGAACTTTGTGCGAAGCGCCGAGTGCGTAGTTTGTGTGTCGGTTTGAACAAGTCCGCCGAGATGAGCATAGATGGCTGAACGTAGAATGAGCTAAGCGGCTCGATAGCGTTGCGTCAACCTGGGGCGCTTGACGTCTCGATTGTCGCAGAAGCGGTCGTTCAAGGGCTAGGATAGACCGGTAGAGAGGACCCGGCTCTTTGGACAACTCTATTATTGCAGTCCGAACCTCTAACCACGACTTGTCTGGCTAACTCGCCTGTGCCCATCAACCGGAAGTCGAAATCGAGGAGATGCTCATTGCCGCTTTTGAGCCTTTCAGGCTGCGTTGTCTCGAAAATCAGCGTTTCCGAGACCAAGCGATATATCAACGATTTTCGCCCTCGCCCGTAAACTGATCTGCTCGTCCAACCGGCATCAGGTTTTGATAGGATGAGGCATGGCTAACGAACATGAGTTGGTTGCCGATTCAAGAGTTGTGGCGACTTGGATCGAAGGATGGACCATTGCCCGCGAAACGCCGCCTCCGGTCGAAGATCACGGTGGTTTCAGAGTCGATGTGGGATGGCCGCAACAACGGACGCGCTATGTCTTTACCGATATCTCGCCGGCCCTGCACGAATTGGCCACCACGATCGAGGAGCCGTGGGTTTTTTTGAAAGCTTGTGTCTCGGCGACAGCAATGCGCGTCGCCTTACCAGAACACTGGGTAATACAGCCACCGGGCTTCATGATGAAATATCGGCGCATCATGCCCGGCGATTCCGCGCCTCCTGACGGCTATCTGCTCGATGCGGCTGAACCTCGCCCCATTGTAATCGTGCGGGCGCTTACTCCGAGCGGCGCGCTGGTCGCAATCGGACGTGTCGTTCGCGTCGGTGAGTTTGCCATATACGATCGGATCGAAACCAACGCCGCTCATAGACGGCGCGGCCTCGCGCGAACCGTCATGAAGAAACTTGAATCCATCGCGCGCATCATGGTGCGACGCGGGAGGTGTTGGTCGCCACTGCAGAGGGTCGCGGTCTCTATGCATCCTTAGGATGGGAATTGCATTCCCTCTACACCACAGCAGTCATTTTACGGGCTGACTGATATCCACAAATCGGCACGTAGGTGTTAGTCAAACGCTCTGTTCGTTCGCCTTTGCAGTAGAGGCGGGTACTTCCGGTATGGGCCGAAGCCATTGCAGCGCGACAAACGCCGTCAGCAGCAGCGCGCCAGCGGCAAATACCACATCGCCGGGGGTGCGCATCCACACGAGGAAATGGATCAGCGGCCGATCCATAAACGCGGCCGACCGCGCATAGGCGTAGCCATGATCGAGCGCCGCCTGAAGTTGCAGCACGCCCATCGGCAGCAGCGTGAGCAGGGCCATCAGGGCAAGCCCGATGTTGAAGCACCAGAAGCTCGCGCGTAGCCAGCCTTCGTTCCAATGGATATGATCGCGCAGGCCGCGCAGGCAGAAGAGCATCAGGCCGATGCCGAGCATCCCATAGACGCCGAAGAGCGCGGTATGGCCGTGCAGCGGGGTCAGGTTGAGTCCCTGGACGTAATAGAGCGCGATCGGCGTGTTGATGAGGAAGCCGAACAGGCCGGCGCCGACCAGATTCCAGAAGCTCACCGCGAGGAAAAACATGATCGGCCATTTGTAGCGCGCCATCCACGGCGTCGCGCGACTGTGCGACCAGGTGTCCATCGCCTCGAGGCCGATTAACGCGAGCGGGACCACCTCAAGCGCGGAGAAACTGGCGCCGAGCGCCACGCCCGCCATCGACGTGCCGACGAAATAGAGATGGTGGAACATGCCAAGCACGCCGCCCGACAGGAAGACGATCGTCGCGAACAGCACATTGACCGTGGCCGTGCGGCCGCGCACCAGCCCCAGCTTTACGAACAGGAAGCTGATGACGGCGACCGCGAAAATCTCGAAGAAGCCCTCGACCCAGAGATGGACCACCCACCAACGCCAATACTCAACCTCGGACAGGTGGCTGCGCGCGCCATACATGAGCCCCGCGCCATAGAAGAGACCGATCGCCACCGTGGAGAGGAACAGCAGGCCGACGATCGAGGACATCTCATCCCGGCGCCGGATCGCGGGCCAGAGCGCGCGACCCACGAGGAAGAGCCACAGCAGCAGGCCGATGAAGAGGTATATCTGCCAGAACCGGCCAAGATCGACATATTCCCAGCCTTGATGCCCGAACCAGAAGTTTTCGGTGAGGCCCATCTTCTGCATCACCGCCAGCCATTGTCCGGCGAACGCGCCGACGACGATGACGATCAGGCTGACGAACAGGAAGTTGACACCGGCGCGCTGCCACGGCGGCTCATGGCCGGAGATGGCGGGCGCGATATAGAGGCCGGTGCCGAGCCAGGCCGTCGCGATCCACAGCACCGCGAGCTGGGTGTGCCAGCTTCGAGTCAGGCTGTAGGGTAGCCAGTCGGCGAGGTTGATGCCGTAGAAATGCTGGCCCTCGACCTGATAATGCGCGGTCGCCGCCCCCAGGCCGATCTGCGCGAGCAGGAGCGCGATGACGATCCAGAAATATTTGGCGCTGGCACGCATCGAGGGTGTCAGAACGATCCCCTTGAGCGGATCGGCCGCGGGCGGGGTGAGCGGCGGTTCCTTGCCGTGCCAGACCGCATAGTGCCACGCGAGAAGGCCGATGCCGGCGAGCATGAAGAGGATGCTGAAAAGCGACCACATGAAGGTGCCGGACGTGGGCACGTTGCCGACCAGCGGTTCGGAGGGCCAGTTGTTGGTAAAGCTCACCATATCGCCGGGCCGATCGGTCACGGTCGCCCAGGCTGTCCAGAAGAAGAAGGCCGCGAGTTCCCTGCGCCGCGCCGGATCGGGAAGTGTGTTCTCCTTCATGGCGTAGGCGACGCGCAAATCGCGCGTTGCCGGGTCAGCGGAGAACAGGCTGTCATAATGCCTTGCCACGCCGGCGATCGCTGCAGCGCGCGCGTCGCTGATCGTCAGCGTGCCGGTCGCAGCGTCATAGGTGTTGGCACGGAAGCCGGGACGTAGCTCGGCCTGCAAAGCCGCCTTATCTGCCAGCGACAGCATGTCGAAGCTGGCCGCGCCCTTCGTGCGGGCAACGGCGTCGAGCTGGGCCAGCGCCTCCCGGTGCAGCCAGTCGGCGGACCAGTCGGGCGCGATCAATGCGCCGTGACCCCACACGCTGCCGAGCTGCTGGCCGCCCATCGACTGCCAAACCTGTTGGCCGGTCTCGATATCGTCGCGTGTGAAGACGGTGCGCCCGGAAGCGGTCACGACCCGTTCGGGGATCGGCGGCGCGGTACGCATAAGGTCCGACCCGAGCCACAGCATCACCGCGAATCCTGCGAAGATGACGGCAGCCAGGCCGATCCACAGCCGTTTCGTCGTCGACATCGTTCCCCGTCCCTCTTCCTTTAGAAAAGCCCGTGACTGCCGCCGACGGCGCCGATCAGCGCGATGACCGATGCCGCCAGCAGCAGACGGTGCATACGCTCCATGCGTGCGAAGTCGGCCGCCGGATCGGGGGAAGCGGCCATGCGGCGGTGCAGATAAAGCGGCTCGATGACGAACAGCATGGCGACGAACACCAGCCAGATCGCCACCATCGCTTGCATCCACCAGAGGCGGGGATCGGCGAAACGCTCCCACAGGTCCGCCCGCCAGGTCATCCAGAAGCCGCTAGCGCCGGCAAGGAGAACCCACAGCCGAGCCTGCGGCGCGAAGCGGCCTTCGATCCGGTGAAATGCCGCCAGCCTCTCAGCGGGCGGATTGCCGGCACGCACGGCCGGCATCAGCACCAGCGTCACGAAGGCGACGCCGCCGATCCAGAACAGGACGGCGACGACATGGATCACGCGCGCAAGAGTGAAATCGTCCGCGATCATCAGCTCTTCGGGGGCGGCTCATGGTAAAATTCGACCTGCATCCGCATCGGACCCAGCGGGGTCACGAAATGCGGCTGCTGCGGTTCGATCAGACCGGGATGACCGGGCTTCAGGATGACTTCCGACGCCGGCTCGAGATAGGTGAGCTTCAGTTCACCTTCGAGGACGCGGATCAGTCCCCACACCCCCGCCTTGGTGTCATGGCGCGCGCGCAGCGCCGCCGGCAATGTGTCCTGATCGAACACCGGCGACGAGCTGTAGGGCGCCGGCCCCGTCATGCGGCCTGGGCCTCGTCATAAAGCTCGGCCTCGCGCGCGATCAGAATGTCGGCGAGGAACCAATAGGCTTCGCCCCATGCCGCCAGGATTTCGTCCGTCGCGGCCTCGCCCAGGATGTCGCGAATGGCCGGCAGCAAGGCATTGGCGACCGCAGGATAATGCTCTGGTTTGATATGGGTATCGACGTGCCGCCCGGCGATCCGCTCGATCGCCGGTTTCAGGACGTCGAGCTTGTCCACATTCTGGGCGAACGCCAGGATCGCCGCCGCAAGGCGCTTGGGTTGCGCGCCCGACTCCTGCGCGGCCATGTCGAACAGCGCCTTGATCTCGGGATCGACAAATAGCCGCTGATACATGCGCGTGGTGATGTCCACGCCATGCTGTTGAAGGGCTGGCGCCGTCGCTTTGACCAACGTCATGGTTTGGGGAGACAATGCTTTGGTCACGACGATCCTCTTCATGATAACAGTTTGCTTGTAGAGGCTGTCGGTGCGAGCCGGTTTGCGCTGGCGCAAACTCGGCTCTGTTATTTCGACTAGATCGACCCGAACGAGAGAAGGCAGGAGGCAAATCATCGTTCAGACCCGAGGCCTTGCTTCACACCTGAAGATTATCGGCGCGGTGGAGCTATTTCGCGATCTGCCTCACGAAGCGCTGGTGCATGCCCATGCCTGCGCACGCATCGAACGATTGCCAAAACATGCGAGGATTTTCGAGCAAGGAGCCCGTGCCGAGCGGGCCTATGCGGTGGCGAAGGGCAGCGTGAGAATCATCCAGACCGGCAGTGATGGCGGGCAGGCGATCATTCGCTTTATCGGCTCCGGCGAAATGTTCGGAACAGTGCCTCTCTTCACTGACCACCTTCTTCCGGCGGACGCGATCACAGCGGAGGCGTCGGTCGTCCTCAGTTGGAGCGAGGCGGATATAGTAGTGCTGATCGGCATATATCCGCAGGTGTCGCTGAACGTCATTCGAGTGATCGGGACGCGGCTTATCGAACTTCAGGATCGGGTCCGCGAGTTGGCCACCCAGCGCGCCGATCAGCGTCTCGCCCGTGCGCTCCTGCGCCTGATCCGTAACGATGGTGGCGACGAGGTAGCGTTCCCGCTACGTCGTAAGGACCTGGCGGAGTTCTCGGGAACGACCCTTCACACTGCGAGCCGAATGCTCTCCGCCTGGGCCAGGGCCGGCCTGCTCACAAGTATCGGACGACGCATCCTAATCCATGATCGTACTGCTCTGGACTCCCTCGCAGAGGGCAGGCCACTCCTCTAGCAATTGGGGCGTTAACTTGATGAAAACCGCACCCCGGCCAATTTGCCTCACTGTGGCCCGCATAGAATTATTGGCTTTGGCGGCGACAGCCGCGCTCACGATCGGCGCGACTGCGCCGATAGCCGCGCAGTCCTCTGACCAGAAGCCGGCAGCCCCGCAACCGCGCATGTTATATCTGCCAGGCCGCGGCACTGTTCTTGTTCAGCCCGCGCCGACAGACGATCCTCGCGCGGTTGCGCGCACGGTCATCGTGCCGGGCTACGGCGAGGTCTATACCGTGCCTGTGCGGCCGAAAGACACTCGAAGCCCGAGGCAGCGTTGCGTTGACGAGGAGATAGCGCGCGAGGGAGGTTCTCCCTCCGCGTTGGCGATGGGCGCAATCGACCTGAAATACAGCCAGCGGTAACGGCCTAACCTGGGGAGCGGATAGCTCATGTAGGCCGCATGCGTCTCGAAATTCGAGCGTTTTAGAGACGGGTTGGTTTAATTGTGCAGCCTCAGAGTCACCCCGATCAGCCGGGGTTCGCTCGGAGTGCCGACGATCAGGCCGCTATTGCCCGCCTGAACTGTCAGGTTCTGCATGTAGACCTTGTGGAACAGGTTGCGCGCAGAGCACGAGCCCGCTCCGCGGGAGGGTCGCTTGGGGTGACGTAGCCATCGGGTCAGCGATTTCGTGGCGCATCAGTTTGGCGCCGACCGCGAGAAAGTAATGCCCAACGCCCATTTCATTGATGATCTCGGGGCAGACAGCCTGGATGTCGTCGAGCTGGTCATGGCGATCGAGGAAGAAATTCGGAATCGCGATCCCCGATGCCGACGCGGAGAAGAACCAGACGGTCGGTGAGGCGATCACCTATGTCGAAGGCGTCAAGGCCTGAGAGCGATCACGGCCCCGGCAATAGTTTAGGATAGGGCAACCGCGGGAGTGCGCGGCCCTGTCGGCGCGCGTTGCGGGTGAGCTCGAAGCAGTAGGTGAAGAGTCCGGATTGGCGGTGGCGGGTCAGGAGCTGCTCGGCCTGAAGGCGGGCGAGCCATGCGGCTGGGCTCTCGCGCAGGCCGGGCGCCGGTAGACCGAGGCGGACGATCTGGTCGATGGCGCCATCCATCCCGCGTTCGCGGAGCCGGATCTTCGAAAGCGTCCGATCGGAGATCGTCTGGCCTGCGGCGCGAAGGACTGTACGCGGGCGCGTGGTGCCCCGGTGCGCCCCGGAAAGAGCGGCGTAAACCCGGCCGGTATGCCCGAATTCGGGGTCGCTGTAGGAAACGACGGCTTCGATCGCTGGCCGCGCCTGGCGAAGCAGTCGGAAGGCCCGTGCGCAAAAGAAGCTTTCCCCGTTCTGCGGGACCCGGTCGAGAAGAATCAGGCGTGCGAGAACGCATCCCTTTGCCGGATCGGTGAAGCCCGTGTGCCGGGTGATGACGGCGTCGGTCGCGGGAACCGCGAAGACGGCCACGCCTGCCAGGACCGCGCGGAGTCCAAAGAGGCCGACTGCGACCTGGGCTGCCGGATAGCTCGGCAGATAATGATGCTCGGCGATGAACGTACGCGCTACGGCGTGATCGATGATGTCGACCGAATAGGCCTTCGGATTGATGATGAGAGAGTCCGTCGCCCATAAGGCGCGGCGTTCCCGCCATCGCTGGCTTCGTGAGGTCTCCATGTCCTGGCTCCCGGGTGGAAGGGGTCGAAGGCGCTTGGCCTCCGACCGGTCTCCCCGGCCCATTCCCCTCTTCTTTGGACATGAATCGACATGAAGGGATTTACGGAATGTTCGGGTTTGGACGCGATCAGATATCGTACGTCCCTGTTTGGCGCGGGTGAATAGGTGCTCCTGTGAGCCTTTGGGAACTTCACAGGGCGCCATGTTCCCGGTAGCGAATAGTCTTCCGGGTTCTTCAACCAGAGAAGGCAAGATCATCATGAGCGACGTATCGGAAAACGATAGCACGCTGATTACCCTGACCGCTGATATCGTCGCGGCGCATGTGACGAACAACAGCGTGGCGGTGGCGGATTTGCCGTCCCTGATCCAGAATGTTCACGGAGCGTTGAGCAATCTCGGCAAAAGTGAAACGGCGCCCGAGACAAAGCAGGAGCCGGCGGTATCCGTGCGTGCCTCGGTGAAACCTGACTACATCGTCTGCCTGGAAGACGGCAAAAAGCTCAAGATGCTCAAGCGTCATCTCATGACGCACTATCAGATGACGCCGGCGGACTATCGTTCGAAGTGGAATCTTCCGGCCGACTATCCGATGGTCGCGCCCAATTACGCCGAGCAGCGTCGCACGCTCGCCAAGAGCATCGGACTTGGCCGCAAGCCCAAGGGGTCCAGCGCTGCCGCATCGGCAAAGGCGACGAAATCTGCGCCGGTTCGTCGCGGAAGTCCGAAATCCACCGAAGGGCAGCCCGCCTAATAGGACTTCCTCTGGGGA
Source organism: Sphingobium xenophagum (assembly GCF_002288285.1). Lineage (NCBI taxonomy): Bacteria > Pseudomonadati > Pseudomonadota > Alphaproteobacteria > Sphingomonadales > Sphingobiaceae > Sphingobium > Sphingobium xenophagum. The sequence goes on from NZ_CP022748.1 coordinate 144,191, forward strand.
GACGGCCGGTTTGGAAAAGGGACCATCGGATCAAGATATTTCGACGCGGCGCTCGACAACACCTCCGGGGCTGATCGAGACTCGCACCCCGTCCTATCCCGGCACGGAGGCGTCGGTTGGTACGGTCATGACCTTGGCCGACGCCTACTGGGATGCCGCGCACAGGCTGCTGCCGCAGATCGAGAAAGGCCGGAGTGTCTCGTCCACCCCGGCTAGGCTGTGCGCCATTCAGTCGATCGAGACTTACCTCAATGCGTTTCTGCTCTTTCATTCGGTCGATCGAAAGCAGGTCCGGGGATTGCAGCATGATCTCGCCGAACGGACGCGGTTGGCTGTCGAGAAGGGATTGTCTCTCCGGCGCCGTACCGCGGAGCATCTGGTCCGATTGAGCGATCAGCGCGATTATCTCATGGTGAGATATGGGCCGGAACAGCTCAGCGATCTGTCCGAAATCAATCGGATGTTCGCCACGCTCAAAGAGATCGCGGAGAAGGTGCGGGCAGCGATTTTCGAACAGCCCTATGATCGCTCTGACCGGAGGTTCCGGGTATATTGGTGATCCAGAGCCCGCCTCAGAGTGTGATGTCCAGAGCCGAGGCGCGCTGGCGGGATTGCAATTCAGAATAGGGTCAACTGCTCGCCGACCGTTCTGGTCCTTGGCTCTTGGGCTTGCTTATCGTGGGTTGTGCGTTCCGGTGTCGTTTCAGTAAAAAATCGCGGGGGTTGTTCGACCAAGCGTTCCTGGCTGGCAAGCCTGGCGCCCCAGCCGCCGAGGATGTGGGCCGGCGTGAACCAGTGTTCGCGGACCTCGTTGCTGAGAGAGTTACCAACGATCACGTGGGCCGGAATGTGGAGCAGCGAGAACTGGATATAGCCCATGTGTACGGCGCGTTGGTCGATATCGATCGCCGTCACGTGGAGATGGCGCTGATAGTTGATCCCGGCGGCGCGCATCGCTTCGGCGAGAGCAATGACCATGGCGCCGGCACCGCAGGCGGGTTCCATCGCGCTGACGAAACCCTTGTCGTCGATCAGCGCCAGGGCGTCCTTGGCATCGCCAAGCGTGACCTGTGCCATCATCTGGCAAACCGGATAGGGCGTGAAGAATTGCCCACGGTTCTTGTTGTGGATCTCGAGCGCGGTGAAGATGCTCCCGAGGACGTCCCCTGGCGCTTCCTCCAGTGCCATTGTGATCTCTCCGAAGACGCGAGGGAACATCTCGATGGTGTGCTGCTCATATCGTCCCACGATCTCGAGATAGCGCGCCTCGCGCGTTTCCCGGGATCGGCTGTCGACGCTGTTCGAGATGCTGATCGCTATGAGCTCCATGCAGTCGGAGAAGAGCGTGTAGCGGTCGTGACGATAGCAATGCGCATCGAAGAGTTTCAGGACGTTCCTGATGTGTCGATCCTGCGGCGGCATGAGAGATCCCCGGTCACGGGGCCGCTTCGCGCGGCATCGCGACGTTCTGATTGGCGGGCGTGGAAGGGCTCGGGCGAATGGCTCGGCGCCCGAGCCCGGGTCAGTTCGTGGCCAAGAGCGCTTCGAGCGTCACGGCGCGGCGCGGCCGGCGGCCGAACTGATAGCCATGGTTGGTCGCGTATTTGCTGAGCGACATGGCCTTGCGGTTGAGCGCCACCGCGAGATCGGCGAGCGACACACCGGTGTTGAAGGCGACGTCGAGCGCGCGCGTTTCATCGTCGCTGAAAGGCCGAATGTAGCCGTGGACAAGGCCGAGGCTATTCGCGCGCGAGGTGAGCGCAGCTTTGGTCCGTCCCAGGCTTGCCGCCAGGACCTTGGTCGGGACACGGCCATAGTCCGCACGAAGGCGCGCCTCGTCGGCCTCGGTCCAGTCCGGACCAAGCCGCCAGCCATTGCGGTTGGCATGAAGCCCGCGCAGGCCCAGATATTCGGCGCGGTGGCGCAGCGATCCAGCGGTGCGGCCAAGCTGGCGGCGCAGCGGGGTGAGACTCGTACCGTCGATGTAGGCCTTGCGCAGCAGGGCGTCTTCTTCCGGCGTCCAGGCCCTGCCCCAGCCGCGGCCATAGCCCAGCTTGCGGATGGCGAGGCCGAAGCCGCGGACCGTGCGTTGGGGAAAGCCTTCCTGGCCGAGCATCCCGACGATCGCCGTGTAGCGATGACCCGCTTCGGCCAGGTCGAGAGCCCTCGCCGTTTCCGCCTCCGACCAGTCCGGCGGATGGTTCGCATGCACGATGCCGAGAGCTCCGGCCCGGCTGGATAGGCCGCCGAACGGCCGGCCGATAAGGGTGGCGATCTGCGCCAACGGCACGCCGCGGCGATAGCCTTCGACGAGCTGGGCGTCCTCCCAGGGCGTCCATTCCGCCGGATTACCCTCGGTTAGGTCGAGGATCCTGGCGCGGGCATAGACCGCCGAGCAGGATCGACCGAGGTCGGAAGCTATGGCCGCCGTGGGTTCGCCGCCGTAGCGCCGCGACAGTTCCGCATCATCGAGTTCGGTCCATGTCCGCGTGGAATTGCGGCGGAGCCCGAGCAGCGCAATACGTTCGGCGATCGCTGCCCTGCCCCGGCCGATTGCCAGCGCGATGTCGGCGATCGCGGTGTCCTCGAGGAAGAGCGCGCGCAGCCGTTCGCTCTCCTGCGGTGTCCATGCATCGGCCCGATAGGCCATCTCGCGCAGCGGCGTGGCAGGCAATACCAGCCTTGGCGCGGGTACCAGCTCGACGATGTCGGCATCCAGATCGAGCGGTTTCATGCCAGCGCCACCACGGGGATGTCGCTGATCTTGGCGCGGAGGCGGGCATGAAGCCGGGCGATGCGATCCTCGCCTCGAGGCATCGTGTCCACCGCGGAGATGGCGGCGAGCATGTCGAGGGCGTTGTCGACGGCTTCGCGCGGGGCACCGATATGGCCCGCAAGATCGTTGGCGGTCGTGGCGTTCGGCGCGATGCTCTTGAGCGCGCCGATGATCGAGGCCGCGTGCGGCGCGGAAGGATCGAGGAGGAAGGCATCGAGCGCCCGGGTGCCCTTGAGCGTCAGAGCCGCATCGCGCGAGCCGTTCGAGACCTCGCGGAGAGCCGACAGGTCGAGCAGCTTCTCCGCTTCTTCACTGTCGACCGCAGCGGCCGCGGTGAGCCTTGGCGTCGCGCCGAGATGCTCGGTGATCGTCTCTTCCATATGGGCGAGGACAGGCAGCGGCGACATCGCTGGGCCCATCGCGAAGAACTCACCGGGCGCGAGCTTTCGCAGGGCATCGGCCTCCTTCGCCGAGAAACCGAGGAGATCGGCCGCGCGCGCGATGTCGCGATCGAACACGTTGAGGCCAACGAGGAAGTTCTGCAGCTCCGAGATCACCGAGGATGAGAGCTTGGCGAGGCGCTGCGTGGCGATGACCGGGGCGATGCCGCGCTTGCGGCCGCGGGCACAGAGGTCGGTCAGCGTGGCAACGCCAAGGCGCCGGGTCTCGGCATCGCGGGCCGATCCGGCATGATGTGGCGCGAGCAGATGGCCCTCGTCGATGCAGACCAGGACGGTATGCGCCCAGTACTCGCGCGGCGCGCCGATCAGTCCGGCGAAGAGCGCCGCCGCCTTGATGATCCGCTGGTCGGGATCGAGATCGGTGAGGTCGACGTGAAGCGACAGGCGGTGCTGCCTGGCGCGGGCCGCGGCTGCCGTCAGGCCATCGGAGGTCAGCTCGCAGCCCTTTAGGGAGGTTGCGCCGATGTGGGCGGCGAGATTGCCGAATTCGCCTTCGGGATCGACGAGCACGATTGTCGTGAAATCGAAGGCCTCCTCGATAATCTTGCGCAGGGTTCTGCTCTTGCCCGCGCCGCTGCTGCCCTGGATGAGCAGCCGCCCGGCGAGCAGGCGTTCGAGGTTCAGCATGAGCGAGCCACGGCTGTGCCTGCCGATCGGCACGGACCATTGGTCGGCGGAGGGGTCGATCTGTACGACTGTTGCCATGGTGGGATCTCCTGGGGCTTGGCCTGTCTGGCCACCACCCAATCGCTCCCCCTTCCCTTTGCCTGCTGGTGCTACGAGCTGGCAATCGGCGCAGCGTTGTCGCCGCGGCCGCGCAGGCCCCAGTCAGGCTCGTAGTCCGGTCCGTAGTTAGCGCTCCGCATGAATTCCGGGTCACCCGCTTCATCGACGAGATAGCCGGTCACTTCCCCGGCATAGTCCGCATCGAGCGCGCCTTCTGCGGTCGGGATAAGCCGCACACCGAAGCCCCTGGCGAAGAGTGCGGCATCTGCTGCGAGCATCGCTTCGTGATGATCGTCGGCGGAAACGGCCATCTTGACCCTGACGGTCGCATAGACGTGGACGAAGTGGGTCGGCTCGGACATCATCTGTCTCCGGTCTTGGAATGTGGGGGGCCGCCGCCGCGATCAGGCAAGCGGCACGTCGTATCCGGGCTCGCAGCCCGGCTCGCCGGGATAGGTGCCGCCCGGATCGCAGAGCAGGATCTGCAGCACGTCGTATTCCTCGTGGCGGAAGTAACGTCCTGCCTGGAGCGTATAGGCCTGCCGGGCCCCTGCGGAGGCTCGGCGCACGCGAACCGGGAAGCGGCCGCCCACGTCGATGTCCCCTTCGAGCGGCCTGCCTGCCTCGCGCATGCGCTGGCCGAGCTCGTTCACGATGCCGCCGGCAACGCGCGGGGGGAAATTGCCAATGAGAAGCAGCTCCGGCGGTCCCCGCAGCGCGTTGCCGATGGTGTAGGCGAACGCCGGCGTTTCCCCATCGGCGAAGATCAGGAAGAGATGCTGGCCGCTTTGCGCGATATTGCGCTCGATCGCAGCGTAGAACTCTCGGTTGTCGGGGATATTGGGTTGATGAGTGCGTCGCACTGATACCTCCTCACGACAGGATATCGGGTTGATTTTGCTCGAGGCATGCCCTGATCAGCGGGAGGTGGACCCAGTAACGCTGGGCGCCAGCCAGGCTGTCGACCTTAGGATCATTCGTGCCTCGCGCCTGGTAGCCCCACTTCGTGCGGTAAGCCGCGCTCTCACGATCATAGCGCTTGTAGGCGGCGTCGCTGCGCTTGGCCCATTCGGGCCATCTCCGGGCGATCTGCTCGGTAGTCATGGAGGAGCCGGACGCAATGAATGCCAAAAGGTCGAGAGGGTCGATCTTGGCCATTACAGGTCTTCCGGCTTGAACCCGTGGTGCTCGACGAGCGAATGCATCACCGCATCCCACAGCAGCTCCTTGAAGGCTGCGCGGTTTTCCAGGTCGGTGTCGTAGACGTAGAGGTCGGCCAGCTCCTGGGCCGCCTTGCCGATTCCCTGATAAAACCGGCTCCGCATCGTGTACGTTTTTGGCGAAGGTTTTAGGCATGTACGCCTCCATATCGGTTGGAGCGGTTCAAATGGCAGAGGCCGGAGCCAGAACTTCGAGATAGGCCGCTTCGACCAGTTCGGTCTTCTGACTGCGTTCGCGGGGCGTCATGTCGAGCTTCACATAAAAGCCCGCGAAATGCGTCTTCACGATCACGCCCTCGCGGCCCGCAAATCGGTCCCCGCCAACGCGCGGACGTACCCGGATGCGCACGCGGTCGCGGATCCCCGGTTCACGCACCGCGTCAATCGGCGTGGATCGCTCGGCGAGGAACAGCGCGAGCCGCGCTGTGTCGTCCAATCGGTCGGATGCGGGAGCACAGGCCCGGGCAAGGATCCGCCAGGCCCGCAGGCTCATCGCGTCGCCGGCGAGGTGACGGTCACGTGGCTCGCCTTGGCCATGATCGAGGTGCCCGGCGGAGACGTGAGCGTCGGGATCGAAGGCGAGGATCGTCGCGGCGTGATATTCGGTCTCGGTCAGTGCCACGGTTAGCCGGTCGAGCTGATCAATGAGATCGGAATCGGCGGCAACGGGGACGCGAGAGGGGGCAAGCGTATCGGACATGGTGAGTTCCCGTGTTTGAGGGGGCGAAGATCCGGTCTGTCAGCCTGCCGGCTCTTCTCTCGCGCTCCCCCTTCCCTCACCCCAGCGCCGGCTCAGGCGGCGAGCGCATCGAGAAGATCGGAAATTGGAGCGGCGGACAGGCGCGTGGCGCCGCCGAAGGCCCGCAACCGCGCGGCCATTTCCTTGCGGAGATGCGATCGATTGCCGATCACGGTTTCGGGTGAGAGCGGTTCGCCCTGCGGCGTCACATAGCGATGGGCGGGCTCGCCATCCTCAGTCTCGACCACGATACGATGGCCGCCGGCGGGCGACTTGCCGGCATAGCGGGCGGTGAATTCGCCGAGCTTGCCGGTCAGACCCTTGGCCGCCTTGCCCCACCGAATGTGACCGGCGCCGACGCTCTCGCCCGCCGACAGGCCGCGATCGAGCCATATCCGGAAATGGGCGCGCTGCTGGAGGACGGTGTTGCGCGTGCGTTCCATGGTCCGGCAGAGCGGCAGCGCACTCGCATGGGCGTCAAGGAGCGCGAGATAGCCTTCCTGGGCGGCAATCAGGACATCATCGAAGTCGCGGCCGGCAAGCAGTGCGCGGAGCTGGCGATCCAGTCGCGGATCGGATCCCGACACAACGCCGGAAGCGGCTTCCAACGGTCGAGCGTCCGGCGGCTGATTGCCGAACGCATGGAAACCGGCGCCGGAAATGATGATGACGAAGAGTTCGCCATAGCCCTGACAGGCCTGCAATGTCGGGAGGAGCACGGCGACGTCGGGCTTCGCGTCACCGCTCGGCGGGACCAGGCCTGCCTCGGGCGCGCCGAGCAGGAGCAGCCGCCGGCTCCAGCGGGCGGGCAAAGGCTCGTCGGTCGGTTTCGGCCACTCACTCGGGCGCGGCCGGCCGGTGGCAAGCAAGGGCGGCTCGATCTGGGGCGCGGCCGCTTCGAAGGCGCGCCGGGCGGTATCGAAAAGATCGTCGCGGTTGCCGCCGCCCTCAGCAAAGCCCTGATCGTAGGCGATCGTCGCGGCCGTCGAACATCCCGGCCGGCGCACCCGCGGTTCCCATCCAGCGATCGCAGCATACCAGCCATAAGCGTACTGCACCGCCCGATCCCAATCGTAGCCGTGGAGGCTGCGCGCAGACAGGATCGCGCGATCGCGATCGTCGCCCTCCCCTTTGGCGATGCGGGCTTCGGTGAAGGCGAAGTTCCGCGCCTGGCGCTCTTCCTCGGCGGCGCGCGACATAGATTCCATCACGGGCCGCAGCGCCAACGCGCGCTGTCGCATGCGCGCGAGGCGATCTTCCGGTGCCGCCGCCGCTGGCAGATCCGGAAAGTGGCGCCAGGCCTCGGCGATGACGGCGGCATGCTCCGGCCTGCGTCCTCGGGCGATCCAGGTGCCAGCATCGGCCGGGTCGAACGGCTCCGAGATCATCGGTCGGTCTCCAACCGGAAGCCGAGGCTCGCGGCGGTGAGGCTATCGCGCGCCTGGACGAGCATCTCGTAGCGTCCTGCGAGGTTTTCGCTTCGCCCGAACCGCCGCGCGTTGGGCGGCACGGACGCGACATCCAGGCGGAACGGAAGGATCCGTTCCGTCATCTCGGGAAAGGCTGCACCGAGGAGGACGGCAGCGAGACGATCGGCAACGCCATCGATGGCCTTCGCGACGTTGTGCTTGTCGAGACCGGACGCGGCCTCGAGGTGCGCCATTGGCGCGATAACATCGGGCAGACGAGCGAGGAGCCCGGCGCCGTGGCCATAGTCCGAGTGCATCGAGATCAAGGCCTGACGTTCGAGCGAGATCTCGGTGAAGGGGACATAGGTGCGGTAAGAATAGCTCGGCACGTCCACGCCGATCCTGATGCGGGTGAGAAGGATGCGCATGATTTGCCCCCTTCAGGCGACGAGCCGCGGCGCGGTGGGCGCCGCCGCGGGGAGCTTGAGTTCGCGGCGAACACGCGCGGCGAAACGATCCGGCTCGACCAGCTCGCGAACCGATGCCCAGTGGTTGCGCTCGCCGATATGATCCTGCCGGCCCTGCACCTTGCGAAAGCAGACCTCGCGGTCGGGTCCGAACGGCCCGATCGAGAGCTGCACCCACAGCGTTTCGCCGTGCAGGGTGATCTCGCCGGATACGGCCGGCCCGGCCTTGTTGGAGCGGATATCGAAGCTGCCCTCTTCAAGGCCGAGCGCCTCGGCGAGTCGTCGCAGCGCGGCGCGGCCCTCGGAGTGGAAGAGACGCTTTGCCGGTTCGTCATAGGCGACACCGCGCAAGGCGAGGGTCTTGAGCATGGGACGGTTCCGCAAATCGGCGATACGCGCCATGCAGTCCCGGCGGAGATCGGCGTCTGTGCCGCGATCGGCGCAGACCTGCGACAGATGCCGCACCAGCAGGATGACGGCGGGGTCGGTTTCGACATCGATGCCGGCGTTGCGGCAATCCGTGATCGCCGCCTGCACGGCGTGCAAGGTGGTACCGATGGTGATCAGCGCGCTGGGGTCGAGCGCTTGGCTATAGCGAAACGCCACGTCGTAGCTCATGGGGTCCTCCGGAAATCTCGAGCGGTCTTTCCACTCGCGACCCCGGCCCCCCTTCCCTTTTCAGCCTTGCCGCATGGCTTCGCGATTGGTCCGTCGCCGGAGCGCACAGATCAAGCTTGTGATGACGATAGCGACGCGCACTGCGGCAAAGCCCAGTCCCTCGCCGCCATGATCACGGCAATGATTACTGCAGCAAATCTCGGCGCGAAGGCAAAGAGATCGGGTCAAACATGCTGCACTTCATAGCGAGGGTCACAGTTCTCCTCGCCAGGGTAGCGGCCGAGCGGATCGGCAAACAGGAGCTGCACAACCGCATAGTCGGCGTGACCAAGATATTTACCCGCGCTGTCGGTATAAAACGTCATTGCCGCCGGCCCTGCGATACGTGTTTTGATCGGATAGGTACGACCCAGATCGATGTACATTCCCGGCGGCTTTCCCGCCTTGCGCATTTCGTGACCGATCTGGGCAAGGATTGTGAAAATGCGCTGTGGCATGAAGGCGCCAAGCCCGAGAAGCTCGGGGAGGCCGCGATTGGCGTTGCCGATAGTGTGGGCCTGAGAAGGTGTTCCTTCACCGTTTACGACCGCGACGACGCCTTGGCCGCAACGATCGACGCTCTCTCTGACCGCGCGGAGCAACGGTGTATCATGATGATCAATCATACGATTTTCTCCGGGAAATAGTGCTAGAAGCTGCTGCAATCAGGTGAGCGGAAGGTCACAGCGGGCGTCACAGTCGGTCTTGCCTGGACAGCTACCACGCGCTTCATGAGGAATAACCGGACAGCTCCTAAGGGGCTTTGGACAACTTACGCTCGCTTTCCGCGCCGGCGGCCGACGCCCGCCCCGATGGCGCGAGCGATGTGGCCTGCATAGACGCCGCAGGCTGCCCAATATGCTGCGACCGGCGGCTTGCGCCGCCGCCAGCTCGTCTCCGCGCGCGCCCTAGCGTCCTGCTGCAGATCCAGCAGCAGTTCCTGCAGGGCGACACGGACTTCAGGATCGAGTTCCCGTAGTCGCGCAATGGCGGGGAGCGCGAGGATGGGGTTGCGGATTTCTGCGCGGTTCGAGCGTTCGGTTGCCCGGTGCGTGACGATCGTTCCGAAGTGCATGAGGGTTCCCCAAGGCTGCAGGAGCCTTCAGGCCCCAGTTTCGTCGTCCCCGCCTTCCCGCTCTCCTTTCATGCGCGCTTCCAGGTTCTGGCGATTGAGGATGACGGGACCATTCAGCGCGTCATGCGTTCGCGATAAATGTCAGCCGCCCATTGCTCGATCCAAGGAGCGGTGGTTTCGTCATGATCGAGGTCTTAGGTCCGGTTAGATGTGTCCGATTAGGCGCACCGGATTGATCCTGAAGGGTTTTCAGCCGTGGTGGCTAACAGGACGTCTCGTTAGCGGCGTGCAGGCTATTCCTCGGTCTTGCTCAACCCTGCGGCCGGCATGACCGTCACCTTGCGCTGTGCTCTGAGTTGGCGGACGAGGTCGGCATTTCGCTCCTCCAACCGTTTGACGCGCGTCTCTGCGATCAACGCACGCCGCAGCAGTGAAGCATTCTCCGTGGCTAACGCCCGGACTCGCACTTCCCCATCCCCCTTTCCTCCACCTTCATCGGGTGCACCGTTCGGACATCGCATCGGAGACCGCTCAGCCTGGAGGTCGCGTAGATCGTCAAGCGCGGACCGGTGATTGGTGTACAGAGCATTACGGCCGATGCCGGCACGCCGGGCCAGTGCTGAGGCGGTGAGCTCCGCGGCAGGATCGGCGCGCAGCGCGGCGAGTGCCTCTTGCAGGCGCGCAGCGATCCGCTCGCGGCGCCGTCCCTGCGGCGTATCAGCCAGGGTTGCCATCGTCGGCCTGCGGATCGAGCTCGCAGATCACGCGCCGGCTCTCCTCGACGCGCATCATCGCCAGATTTCGGCTTTCGGGATCGAGATCGGGCCTTTCCAGAAGAGCGAGATTTCGCCGCAGACGGGCATCCCACACCGGTTTGTGATGCTGACTCACCGCGAAGTTCGCACAGGTGACGCATGTGCCCTGCGTGCGAAGAACAGGATTGGGCTCCTTGTCCGACCCGATGCAGGCCGAGGTTTCCCGTCGGTAGAGGCAGTACCCCCAGTCGCAGACCCCGAGCCTGACGTCCGTCTCGGCGAGAAGGCGGGTTATATACGCATCGAGATCGCCATCCTGCGTGCGGCCGCGGAACGGAGAGCGCGCAGCGAGCTCCCGACCCGCTTTGCCGGCAAGGCGAGGTGCGACCAACAGTTCTTCGAGCGCGGCGCGGGTTTCGCGGGCTGCCTGTGCATCGACCAGTTCCGAGAGTTCGAAGTCGGTGCCGACATAGGCGCGGTCGGTCATGGCACGGGTGACATGGCCGAGATGCTTGGCAAGTGCCGCGAGGCCGGTCCGGTCACGGCGGCCGACGAACCGCGCGAACGTCTTGCGCCCCTGATGCGTGGTCAGCTTCCAGCCCTCGCCTTCGATCGCGGGAAGACGCAGCGTCGCGCCGATGCCGTCGTTCAGGCGTATGTTCATCGCCGGTGCGGTGAGCGGCTCGATCGGCAACGCCGAGGATCGGATTGCGCTGCCCGGACGTGTTTGGATTTGCCAGAGGTACGGTCGGTCGGTGATCGCTCGCCACGGCGCGGAGAGGCGTTCGAGGATTTCGATCGCGCGCACCGCGGGCTGCGGCGCTACCCAGCGGTGCGGTATCCCGCTCCCCGGCGCATCCTTCCGGATCGTACCGTTCAGATAGCCGAACATTTCCTGCTGCTCACCCTGCACCATTTCGATGCAGCCGGCCTCGAGCGATAGTATCTCGGAAGCGCGCGGACCGACGAGGTAGGCGATGATGACGAAGCACGCCTCGTACAACCGGGCAACCATGCCATTGAAGGCGAGCATCGGCTGGATCGTCAGCGGCATGGCTTGCCCTGGGACGAGTTCGACCGGCGCCGCCGCGCGCAGGTATCTGCGGATGCGCCTCGAACGCGCGGGCTTGGCATTCCCCTTGGCACGTGCCGCATCGTGCAGCGCCTGTAGATCGTCCCTCATGCGAAGGATGATGTCGGCCGGTTCACCGATGAGGTGGAGTGCCCCCGCAACGAGCGGTATGGCGACCTCGTCAGGTGTGTACGGCCACCGCTCGACCGGTCGCCACCGGCCCAGCTCGTTGAGTGCCGGTGGCGCCGCCCCTGGCGTGTCAGGGAGCTTCTCGCGCTGCTGATAAAAGGCGCGTAGCAGCGTGCGATAGTTTCCGGCGGTCGATAGCGCCATCGTGGGATTGATGCGTGGCCGCTCGGCGAGATCGTCGAACAGGCGCCGGATGGCCTCGTCATCCAGCTCCGACCATCGGGTAATGCCTTGGCCCGCCATCCACTCCAGCACAACGCGCAGCAGGGTTCCCTGCGTCGCGAGCGAGCGCAACGATAGCGCCGGGCGACCAGGAGGCGGATCGCTATGCAATGACCACAGCAAGTGCTTGCTTGCATCGCGCAGCATCCGCCAGTGCAGTTCGCTGAACCGGCTTCCGTCGGGCAAGGTGAAGGACCAGTCGACCCGGAAGGTCGTGTCACGCTGGCCGACGACTCCCATCGCCATTTGCCAATGATCGTCGCCGAACAGCGAGTGCGGGGAGACGCGAACCGAAGCGTCCGGCAAAGCGAGAAGCGGGACGCTCATTCGAGGTCCGGGAGATCGGGCAACAAAGCAGCTTGGTGCTCCGCCTGCTCTCTCAGTCCGGCCGGGAACGCAGGAAGGAGATCATGCTCGAGCACATGCAGGCTCGGCCCATAGAACAACGCCCAGCGTACCGGATCGATCTGGTCCCGGGCAGCGAGGAGATGCCCGCGGGCCTGTAGCACGCGCGCGAACCGCTCGACGTCGAGCGGTACGATCAGCCCCGGACAGGCAAGACAGCCGCGTAGTCTCGGACAGAGACGCGGATTCCCGTCTCCCCCCTTTTCGACGGGCGCCAGGCAGCGATGGCCGAACAATGCCGTCACCGACCCATGCCGGGCGGGCTCTTTCCTGTCAGGCCCGCTGACCCATGCGACCATGAGCGTCTGCAGCCGCGCGATTGTTTCCTGCTCCAGTTTCCGCGCGGCAGATCCCTCGACATAGCGATCGGTCGTGACGAGGCTCGCGTGATTGAGGACCGCGCCCGCCGCGCGCAGATCGCCTCCGGACGCCACATAATGTTCGGTGGCGACGCTGCCGCGCAGCTGCGACGCCGTAAACTTCGGCACCAGCGGTTTCGGGCGCGCCGGATGGGCGGCATTCCAGCGTTCGATCCGGTGGTTGGTGCGACGGATGAATCGGTTGATGAACCCTGGGATGCTGTCGGGTGCAATGAGTCCGGCGGGATAATCATGCCGCCGCCAATAGGCCGCGGACGGGTAGCGGATCAGGAACAGGCTCTCGCGTTCATCGGGCGGCGCATGCGCGATCAGCGGTTCGGTCATTTCCAGCAGCATCTCGATCAGGCGGGGCGCTGACCGCGGTCTACGCGGATCGAAGGAGCGGCGTTGCATCTTCGGGTTTCGACCAGTCCGCCGTTTCAGCCATTCCACCATGACTCGATTGTCATCGAGCGGATGGGGCACCAGGCAGTCGCGCCGGATCGCGCGAAGCGGCTGGGGATTGGCCGCGAGCTGGATCGCCAGGGCAACATAGAACGGCGCCATGGTGTGCGATGTCAGGTGGTAATGCTGGGCGATCGCCTCCTGGCGTCCATAGTGCTCAAGCGAGTTCGGGTTGATGCCAGCGGCGCGTATTGCCTCGCCGCTCGGAGCGATGCCGCCGCCGATCCGGTGGAGTTTCCACACCCAGCGCGCGAGCGCCTGCCCTGGGCCATTCCCCTCGGGCGGCAGCGGCGCCGCGATGATCTCCTGGCCGCGTCGGAATCGCGCCCACGCCATGTCGATCTCGTCATAGGCGGCCGCCAGGATCGTTTTCATCTCGGTCGCGGTGAGGCGGACCTTGGCCTCGGGTGACCATCCCACGCTGGGGAACGGGCTGTACGGGATGGCGAGCGCACTTCCGAACAGATCGGGATAGGCCTGCTCGACGCGCTCCAGCAGCGGCTTCAAGGCCGCAATACGCTGGGCCATGGTGGCGCGGCTGAGCTGGCGGCCGCTCGCCGGGGTCGCCAGCGCATCGATATAGCGCCGGATCGTGCCGGCGTTGACATCGCGGGCGCAGGCTACCCCTTCGGTGCGGAGAAAGCGACCGAAGCGCCGAAGCACGCGCCACCGTCCCCGCCTCGTCGTGGCGGAAGAGCCCGCATCGTGAACGCGAAACGCCTCGACAAAAACGCGGGAGACATCATTCGGCATATCGAGCGCGCGGGGATCGAACGTCTGAACGATTTGGCCCCATTCGTCGCGGAAGATGATTTGCCGGTCGTCTTGCTGCTCCACGGCGGGCGGGCGCTCGATCACGATCCGGCGATCGATACGATTCTCAGTCGGCATCGGCGATGACCTCACCGTAGAGCCAGTCCAGGCTTTCGCTGATGTCCGGCTCATAGAGTTCGACGCACCGAAGATAGATGGCGGTTGTCGTGATCGAGGCATGGCCCAGCAGAACCTGCACGATCTTCAACGGATTCAGCGCTGGATTGGTACGCGCCTGGATCTGAAGGCGGGTGAGCATCACCATCGCGAAGGTGTGGCGGAGCCAATGCAGCGTGCCCGGCAACCCGGCTGCTGCGAACCCCTCTGAGAGCAGTGCCGTCATGCGCTTGCGCGTGAGCGGATGGCCCAGGCTATTCAGGAAGAGGTTGGGAGATGCTCTATAGCGACCGTCAGATTTGCGCGCGCGCCCCACGATGCGCACCCGCTCCTCGCCGACATACCAATGGGTGCGATCGAGCAGGCGCACCGGCGGATAGACCGTCCGGGGTCGGTCGCCCTTGGTGATGCTGAGCGGCACGCCCACCAATGGCGTCTCTTCCGGGTGAAGTGACCAGCTGTCGGGAATCTGCTCGACGGCAAGGGCGCAAAGTTCCTTGCGTCGAAGGCCGGCACACAACGCCCATTCGGCCGCAAGCCGTGCGGTCGGCGCGAGCTGCGCGAAGAGTCTTGCCAACTCGTCCGCGCGCATCGGCCGTGGAAGCTGCTCAGGAACCGAGATCGTCAGATCGCCGGTCGGATAGCGCCCGAAGCGCGGAACGGGAGTAGGTCTGACACCGTGCCGCGCTTGGAGCGGACGCGGGAACACGCGATGCGTGATGAAGCCATGGTCAAGGGCCCAGGCGTAGAAACGATAGACGGTCGCGATCCGGGCATTGATCGTCGAACGAGCGAACGGGCGACCGGTATGCTGGCTCGGCCCTTCGAGCATTCGCGCCCGATACGCGGCGAGCACAGGCTCATCGGCCGCATCCCAGTCGATGCCCGACTGCTCGAGCGCGTCGAACCATTCGTAGAGATGCTCACCGTAGGTTCGAACGGTTTCCGAAGCCTGCGGGCGACCATGAGCTTGGGCGTGCTCGAGCAGATAGGCGAACGTGGGCTCGATGATCGCCATCCCGGCGTCGAACAGGATTGGGAAGCCGACCGGAATGCCCGCCTCGCCTGCACCTGCCCGAATGATCGTCACCACGATGTCGGATCCCCTCGCCTTGGGGTTCCTGAGGACAATACAGGCATCGGGTAATGGACCGGGCATGCTTTCGGCGAAGCGATGCGCTTTCGGGACGCATCGCTTCGCCGGACCGTTTGAAGTGACTCAGCCAGATGCAATCGCCACCGGGCGAAGCACCGTCCGGTGGCGATCGTCTTGCGCGACTATCGCTTTGGCTGCTTTTGGATGCCCACTTTCAATGCCGGTCGAGCGTCAACACTGTCTCGCCGAGCTTTCGGAGGCGACGCGGAAGATCTGCCGCGATCTGGCGTTGCTGGTGCGGTTGCGCCTTCTTCCAGACACGGCACTCCTCCTTTGTCCGGCCGCACGCGCGGCACCATCCTGTGCGGCCGTCGAAGGCGCAGATGTCGACACAGGGGGACTTCATGCGGGCTGCATATCGATGGTGAGGTGACGCAGTTCATGCACGGGACCGAGACGACGCTCGACGGTCGCGCGATCGACGTTGGGTCCGGCGATCACGGAGACGATGCCGGCATGGGCGTCTGGGCCGATGCGCCAGACATGAAGATCGGCAATGCGGGCGTCGCCCGGGGTCTCGATCAATTCGCGGATCTCGTCGGCGACATGATCGTCGGTACGATCCAGCAGCATCCATGCCGTGTCGCGCATCAGCGAGACCGACCAACGGGCGATGACGATCGCACCGACAATTCCCATCACCGGGTCCAGCCATACCCAACCGAGATACCGGCCGGCCAGCAAGGCGGTGATGGCGAGTACCGATGTCAGGGCATCGGCGAGCACGTGAACATAGGCAGCGCGCAGATTATTGTCCTGGTCGCGGCCGCCGTCATGGTCGTGGTGATGGTCGCCGTGGCCATGGCCATGGCCATGACCGTGATCATGCGAGTGGCTGCCTGCGAGCAGAGCGGCGCTCGCCAGATTGACGCCCAGTCCGGCGATCGCGATGATCGTCGCTTCGCCGAAAGCCACGGTGACGGGCTGGAGCATCCGTAACATCGACTCCACGCCGATGCCGATCGCGATCACCGCCAGGACCAAGGCAGAGGCAAAGCCGGCAAGCTCACCGACCTTGCCGGTGCCGAAGCTGAAACGACGATCGGACGCATGCCGTCTCGCATAAGCGTAGGCCAGAGCTGCAACGCCCAGCGCGCCGGCATGGGTCGCCATATGGAAACCGTCCGCCAGCAGCGCCATCGAGCCGGTCCAGTAGCCGGCGAATACCTCGGCGACCATCATCACCGCGGTCAGCAGCACGACCCATAAGGTGCGGCGCGCATTCGCATCGTGCGAGGCACCCAGGAAAAAATGGTCGTGCGAGAACCGCTCGATTTCAGGAAGGCTTGCCACGGAACGTCCTATTTGGAGTAACGGCGGATGACCTCCTTGAGCTCTTCGGCTGCCTGCGTGCGCGCCTCTTCCCTCAGACCCGGCGCGGCTACATGCTCGTCGAGGTGCTCGACGATGATTTCGTCCATCAGACCATTGATCGCCCCGCGCACCGCGGCAACGAGCTGCAGAATCTCGCTGCAGCTCGCGTCGCTTTCGAGCGCGCGTTCAACCGCGCCGATCTGCCCGCCGATGCGCCGAACGCGCGCAATCAGTTGCGACGATGATTTGTTGAGATGAGCCATACTATACTCCCCTATGGTATAGCGGTGAGCAGGACAAGGGTCCCGTACTGGCCCTTTCCGAACGGCGTTGACGCGAACGGCGCATGAGAGGGGCTGCGTCGACTCCCAAATATCCAATGCGATTTCCACCTCGGCGCAGTCTGTGGTTGACAGTCAGGGGCTCAAGCGCATTATCGCCGCATGGGGATCGCGATCACCCCATGAGGCGACAGGCTGAAGTATCGCGTCCTGCTTAAAACCCAAGGACGCATCATGCCTGCGCTAAACACGATTCCCGTAGATAAGCTCGTTCGCCTGATCGGTACGCCCAAGGCGCCGACAATCATTGATGTGCGCACCGACGACGACTTCGCGGCGGAGCCACGCTTCATCCCGGGCGCAGTTCGTCGGCCATGGGCGGACGTCGCCGGCTGGGCTGCCGAATATCGGGGCAAATCGATCGTCGTAGCCTGCGCGCAGGGCCACAAGCTGAGCCAGGGCGCCGCTGCCTGGCTGCGCCAGGAAGGCGCCGACGCAGACGCCCTCGACGGAGGCGTCCGCGCGTGGATCGACGCTGGTCATCCCCTCATCCCCGAAGCGGTGCTGCCGGCCCGCAATCCGCAAGGCAGGACCGTCTGGGTCACGCGCGCCCGACCCAAGGTCGATCGTATCGCCTGCCCTTGGCTGATCCGGCGGTTCGTCGATCCCAACGCCATGTTCCTGTTCGTAGCACCCGGCGAGGTGGTCGGCGTCGCCGAACGATTCGGCGGCGCGCCCTTCGATATCGAGGGCGATGGCATCACCTGGAGCCATGATGGCGAGCGCTGTACGTTCGACGTCATGCTCGAGGGTTTCGGCCTCTCCGAGGTGCAGCCGCTTGCCCATCTGGCCCTGATCGTCCGCGGGGCCGACACCGGCCGACCGGAGATCGTGCCGGAGGCAGCAGGGCTCGTGGCGATGTCGCTCGGCCTGTCGCGCATGTATGCCGATGACCTGGAGCAGCTTGAGGCCGGGATGCTCCTTTACGATGCCTTCTATCGCTGGTGCCGCGATGCGACCGGCGAGACTCATGATTGGGTATCCCATCAGCCCAAGGGCGCACGCACGAAGCCGGTGACGGCATGAGCACCGTCCCGATGGAAGTGGGCGCCGCGTCAGCGCCGCGGCCTGCTCCGATCGCGCCAGTCTCGCTTGGCGAGGCTTTCTGGGTCTGGCTCAGGATCGCTGCTCTCTCGTTCGGTGGCCCGGCCGGGCAGATCGCGGTGATGCACCGCATCCTCGTCGACGAGAAGCGCTGGATCGGCGAGCATCGGTTCCTGCACGCCCTCAACTATTGCATGCTGCTGCCCGGCCCCGAAGCGCAGCAGCTCGCCACCTATATCGGCTGGCTAATGCATAAGACACGCGGCGGAATCGTCGCGGGCGCACTGTTCGTCCTGCCCGGCGCGATCTCGATCATGGCCTTGAGCTGGATTTATGCGCTCTACGGACGTGTCGGCATTGTCTCGGCCTTGTTCTTCGGGCTGAAGTGCGCGGTGCTCGCGGTCGTGCTGCAAGCGGTGGTGCGGATCGGCAGCCGGGCGCTCAAGAACACTATCATGCGTGGCTTGGCGGCGGCGGCGTTCATCTTCATTTTCTTCCTCGGCGTGCCCTTCCCGGTCATCGTGCTCGCCGCCGGGCTGATCGGCTATTTCGGCGGCCGCGCTGGCATTTCGGCATTCCAGGTCGGTGGCGGACACGGGGCCACCAAGGGCGCGATCGTCGAGGACGCCGACACCTTGCTCGGCGAGGAACTGCCCGATCATGCCAACCCGACGCTCGGGCAGTCGCTCCGCCAGGCGCTTGTCTGGCTTGTGCTGTGGCTTGCGCCCGTGGCAGCCTTGCTGCTGCTTCTCGGCGGCACCAACGTCTTCACACAGATCGCGACCTTCTTCTCGACCATGGCGGTGGTGACGTTCGGCGGCGCCTATGCAGTGCTGGCTTATGTCGCACAGCAGGCCGTCGAGAACTATCACTGGCTGCAGCCAAGAGAGATGCTCGACGGGCTCGGCATGGCCGAGACCACGCCGGGACCGCTCATCATGGTGCTGCAGTTCGTTGGATTCATGGGCGCCTATCGCCATCCCGGTATGCTGTCGCCGCTGCTCGCGGGGACTTTGGGCGGGCTGCTCGCCACTTGGGTGACGTTCATTCCCTGCTTCCTGTGGATATTCCTCGGTGCGCCGTTCATCGAGCGGATGCGCGGCAACAAGGCGCTGTCGGGCGCGCTGTCGGCAATCACAGCTGCGGTCGTCGGCGTAGTGCTTAACCTCGCCATCTGGTTTGCGATCCACACGATCTTTCGCGCTGTGCTGCCGTTCCACGCCGGGCCGATCCGTTTCGACATGCCGGTAATGGCCAGCATCGACCTGTGGGCGCTCGCCATCTCGGTCGCGGCGATCATCGCCATGTTTCGCCTGAAGATCGGCATCTTCACAACGCTCGGCGGCGCCTCGGCAGCCGGCGTAGCCCTCTATTTCGCCGGCATCCTCGCATGACCGGACAGTCCCACATTTCAACCAACCTTCGACCGGAGAAGACGATGAGCGACCCGATGATCGACCGCCGCAACCTTCTCGCTGCTGGCGCCATGATGACGGTGGGTGCTGCGGCGCTCGCATCGACCGACGCTGTCGCGCAAACACCTGCCGGGGCGGTTGCGCCGGCAGGGCGCGCCTTCGCGCCGCAACCGGTGGCGCTGCCGTTCGATCCAAAGACGATCACCGGCTTGTCCGAGCGGCTGCTCGTCAGTCATCACGACAACAATTATGTCGGCGCAGTGAAGCGGCTCGGTGCCATCACGACCCAGTTCGCCAGTCTCGATGCAGCCAAAGCGCCGGGCTTCACGATCAACGGACTGAAGCGCGAGGAGTTGATCGCCTGGAATTCGATGATCCTGCACGAACTCTATTTCGCCGGGCTCGGTGCGGCTTCGCAGCCTGGCCGACCGCTCGCGCAAGCAATCGAGCGGGATTTCGGGAGCCATGATCGCTGGGGGGCCGAGTTCGCCGGCATGGGCAAGGCGCTGGGCGGCGGTTCCGGCTGGGTGCTGCTGCAATGGAGCCACCGCGACAACCGCCTGACCAACCAATGGGCGGCCGATCACACGGCGACGCTCGCTGGTGCTACGCCAATCCTCGCCCTCGACATGTACGAACATGCCTATGCGATGGATTTCGGGGCAAAGGCTGGGGACTATGTCGATACCTTCATGCGCTCGATTGCGTGGGCCAATGCGGACCGACTGGCCGCAAGACTTGTGACAAGCTGACATGGCCATCTTCAAGCGCCACCGGGCGCCTCGTTTTCGGCGCACCGCCCCGGTCGCCGTATCGGGACTGCTCGCCCTTGCCGGTCCGGCATATGCGCAGCACACCCCGACCTCGACGGCTGTCGAAGGGCTCGATGTCAGCGGATCGATGCGCCTGCGCTACGAGACGGTTGATGGACAGGTTCGCCCGGGGTTCAACCCGAGCGACGAACTCATCGACCTGCGCACGATTGTCACCGCGACCTACAAGGCGGGGCCGTTCCGCATCGGCGGCGAAGTCTATGATAGCCGGTCCTGGCTCGCCAACACGCGCACGCCGATCTCGACCAACGAAGTCAACGCACTCGACCTGGTTCAGGCCTGGGTCGGCGCCGATATCGAGCACCCATTCGGCCCGGGCACATCACTCGGTCTTCGGGCTGGCCGGATGCAAATCGACCTTGGCTCGCGTCGGCTGGTCGCGGCCGATGACTATCGCAACACCACCAACGGCTTCACCGGCCTGCGTGCGGACCTTGGCCTCAAGACCCTCAAGGCGACATTGATCTACGTTCTGCCGCAGCAGCGCCGCCCTGATGACCAGACTGCCATTCTCGATAACAAAATAGGCTTCGATCATGAGGGATTCGACCAGGTGCTTTGGGGCGGCATCGTGTCGCGTCCGAAAACGCTCGGCGCGGCAACGGTCGAACTGGGCTTCTTTCATCTCGGCGAACACGACACGGCCGGTCGTCCGACGCGCGACCGATCGCTCAACACTTTCGACGCGCGCGTGATCCGCGATCCAAAGGCCGGCATCATCGACTATGAGCTTGAGGGCATCTATCAATCAGGCCGGATCAGCACGACCATCGCGGCCGGCGCGCCACGCGTCCCGGTCAGCGCCTGGTTCGTCCACGCCGACTTCGGCTATACATTGCCGGGCGTCTGGAAGCCGCATGTCTCGGCCGAGTTCGATTATGCTTCGGGTGATCGCGCGGGCGGCACGTACACGCGGTTCGACAGCCTGTTCGGGATGCGCCGCGCCGATCTCGGGCCGGTCGGCCTGTACAATGTGGTGGCGCGCACCAATGTCTTGACGCCGGGGCTACGCGTCGAGGCAACGCCGAACAAGCGGCTCGACCTGATGCTCAGCTACCGGCTACTCTGGCTTGCCCAGGCGACCGACAGCTTCTCGGGCACAGGGGTCCGTGACGCATCGGCGCGCGCGGGCAGCTTCGCCGGCCAGCAGCTCGACGCCCGTGTTCGGGCCTGGATCGTCCCGCAAAGGCTGCGGTTTGAAGTGGACGGCGTATGGTTGGCAAAAGGGCGCTTCCTCACCGATGCGCCCAACGCACCGCCAACGGGGGACAGCAAATATCTCTCGCTCAACCTGACCGCCAGCCTGTGAGACAAAGGACGAAAGGGATCGAGCATGCTCGTATGGCGAAAAGCCCTTCAGTTCGTCGGTATCGTATCGGCGCTCTCGCTCGCGCCCGGTTGCAGCGCAGCCCCGCGCATGGTCGCCGCAACCGACCCATCGTCACCGCTGAAACTCGAGCGAGCCATTTCATTGCCCGACGTCGCCGGGCGGATCGACCATCTTGCGCTCGATGTGGCTCATGGCCGGCTATTCGTCGCGGAATATGGCAACGGCACGGTCGATGAAATCGATCTGGCCAGTGGTCGCCGGCTCGGCCGGATCGTCGGACTGCACGAACCGCAGGGTGTCGCCTATCTCGATCGCCTTGACGAGATCGTCGTCGCTTGCGGTGATGGATCCATCCATTTATATACCGCAGCCGATCGCCATGAAGTGGCGAAACTCGACCTCGGCGACGATGCTGACAATGTCCGGATCGACAGTCGCAATGGGCATGTCATTATCGGCTATGGCGGTGGCGGTCTGGCGATCATCGATCCCGCGAAACACGCAATTCTGAGCCGGGTATCGCTCGCCGGCCACCCCGAGGAATTCCGGCTGCGGGCCTCCCGTGCCTGGATCAACATCCCCGATCGTGGAGCGATCGTGGTGGCTGACGTCGATTCAGGCGCTGTCCTTTCGTCATGGCCGACGGGATGCACCGCCTGAACTTTCCGCTGGCGGTCGAACCGTCCGGTCGCGAGGTGGTCGTTGGCTACCGATTACCCGCTGCGCTTCAGCGCCGAGATGCCGTTACGGGAGCCGTCATCGATACGCTGCCCGCCTGCGGCGACGCCGACGATCTCTTCCTCGATGGCGACCGTCAATATCTCGTCTGCGGTGCTGGCCACATCGACGTTTCGATGCACTCACAGCCTGGGGGAACGGGCCTGCGAGTTATTACCGCGCCGGGCGCTCGAACGGGCCTGTTTTCACCTGAGCTCGCGAAGCTGTTCGTGGCGGTGCCTGCCAGAGGCAGGCCTGCGGCGATCTGGGTACTGGATACGGCAATCGCGCGTCATTGAGCGGGACCACAGGTTTCGATGACGTAGTAATTGGCCAAGGATTTCGATGCACCGCGTAGAGAGGGATCAGGCCGACCACCGCCAGCTCTTTGGGTTAGCGCGGCGGTCGGCCTGATCCCTCTCAATGGACGCCGCTAAAAGGGCAATCTGATCCGCAGGACCTAAGAGATCACCAAATTCGATCAGTTCGCGGATTTGCTGCCGCGCTTCCGCGATGGCCGCCTCCCATGGGTCGTCGGGTCGCGCGGGTTCAGCTACAGGCACCTGCATCGGAAGCTGGCGCTGCGCTTGGCGCATGCGCGCATGCTGGGAGCAGACCCAGAGTTCCATATGGTCCGCCACGATGGCGTCGCTCTTCGCAATGCCGCCGCGTCGCGCCGCATTCCTGGCCGCTACGCCGTAGGCTTGGCTGTCGATCGAGGCGATCCGATGCGCGAAGACCGTAAGATAAGGGATGGCCTCGCCCTTCACGCCGAAGAGGTGGAGCCGGATGCCCGGCGGTAGCACGCGATCGAGATGATCGACGACCGCCATCAGGCCTTCGGGCCCGTGGATCGGGCGCCGGCACATCGACCCGACACCGACCAGTCCGGCCCGTTCGATCGTGCCTGAAAGCGCGTCGGCGCAGCGCTCGTAGTCGAACGGCAGTCGTCCCTGGATCACCGGCATGAAATTGGTCAGGATGCCTTGATCTTCAGCGCGCAGGCGACACTCGACATTGGCGCGAATGGTGCGCGAGATCCGGTCGAGCACCTCGTCGCGGTCGCCCGCGACCTGATGCTCGACGCAGTAGTCCAGACTCGCCCACCACTGGAAGGGAAAGGCCGCGGCGAGGCGAATGTAATCGTCGATTGTCCACGGATAGCCGCCATAGGTCACCATGGCGCTGAAGCCGGCGCTGTCGAGGCTAAGGCTCTTGAGGCCGGTGGCGTTGGCGAGCGCGCTGATCCGCCAACCCGCCCACTTGCGCCAGCCGCGCTCCTTCGTCCAGCGCGAGAGCGCGTTCGCCGAGATGAGGACCGGCTGCTGCAACCGCCTGGCACGCTCGAGCAGCTTGCCGTCGGCGAGGTGTGGCAGACCCACCATGACCGTGATTGATCTTTTCTTTGGGAGCGGATCGTTCATATAATGTTCCTCATGAAGGAGAATCACCGTGTCCGCTTCGACCGCCCGCTATCTTGACCATTTCGATCTGGACGTGACGCTGCGCGATGCGGCGATCGACGAGCAGAACCGCCCGACGCGCCGGATGATCGCCAATGCGGCCATCGGCATGCATATCGAGGACGCTTTCTATTCGGTCCGCGAGCTCCGCGAGGCGGTGAGCTGGATTCACGAGGGCGAGCCGGGCGGCAAGCGCAAGCTGGCCTCGATCCTCAGCAATCCGGTGGGCGACGACTTCCAGCGCTGCATTTATTATTGCCTCGCGGGCCGCGGTGTCGTCGAGATGATCGACGATCTCATGTGGCTCGAGGAGCTGCTGGAGGCGCGCGGCCGGATCGCCGGCGACATCCATCGGCGCCGCATTAAGGCGCGGCCGCTCGTCTCGCCCTATGTCGCGGACGAGCCCGATGGGCCGATGGTGTCGGCAGCGGACGATTTCCGGCAGGGGCGTTCGTGGTGGGCGGATCCGGAGCTCGGTGTCTGAACCCGGGCTTGCCTCGCTAGATCGAGGCTTGGCTTGACCCATCGGACCGGGTCGGGTGGATAATGAGCTACGTCAGTCGAATCGAGGTTGGCCCATGGCCGGTGATTGCTGCGGAGGCGGATGCGGCGAGGAGCGTTCGCGGGACGAGAGGTGAGAACGCGTCCTGCTGATCGCCCTCGGGCTCAATGCCGGCATGTTCGCGGTCGAGATGATCGCGGGCGTCTCGGCGCAGGCGGCTTCCCTGATGGCCGACGCGCTCGATTTCCTCGTCGCTATCGCTCGCAGGTGAGACGACGCCCACGTCGCCACTGGGTGGGTTCGATCCATTCGCCCCCGAAGGCTCCGGCGCCGCGGCGCTTGGCATCCGCGAAGACTGCCGCATAGCGCGCGGCACGATCGGGATCGGCCTTGAGGAACTGGGGCTGGGGAATGGCGAGTCCCGAGCCGATCATGACTTCGCCGAGATCGCGACCGTTGACCGTGACGACGGCCACCGGCCGTCCGTAGCTTGATGGCGAGGACAGGCGGATATTGGCATCGCCGCCATGCAAGGTGCGGGCGGCAAGATCCTGCGCCGCCTTCCCGCACTCCCAGCACGCGCCCGCCTTCTGGCAAAGTTGCCGTCGCTCGAAGGCGTCAACGCCGAGAAGCCGGAAATCGGCCGCGACCGTATCGCCATCAAGCGCCCGCGCGGTAGCATTGAAGGAGGTGTCCTCGGCGGCATCGCTCGGCGTGCAGGCGGCGATAAGCAGGAGAGCCAGGGTCGGAACGCGCGTCATGCGACCATTTCAAGGACGACGAAACCCGGCGCCGACGGATCGGTGGATACGCGAAAGGGCTGGAGCGGGTCCGCCGTGCGCAAAATGCTCACTTTCCTTGGGTAATGATCGAAGATGCGCCCAGCGACGCGCATGGCGTTCTCGCGGCTGCAGAGCAGCGCGCGTTTGGGAGAGAGGCCGTCCCTGTCGATGCTGATGGTCATAAAATGATCCCCTTCGTCACGAGGATATATCGATTGAGGTTCAGGCGAACACCGTCTTGTGGACCTTGGTGACGGGCACGACCGACCAGGCGCGCTCCATGAGGCGGCTGATCCGGTAGAAACTACCGTTGGTGGGATCGCGAAGGAGGAGCTTTCGCCTGCGCTTGGACACCACGAACTCCTGCCCGACGTGACCGTCCGAGAAAGTCACCGGCGCCTCGAGCCGGATGCGATCACCGTCCGACAGTTTGCGTCCACGCCTCGCGAGATTGGCCCGGCAACGCTCCCGCCAGTCGAGAGCGTATTTGTTGTCGGTCGCCGTCAGGAGATCCAGGATATGCGCGGGACATCCATCCTCACAGGGACCCATGGATTCCTCCATATCCTTGTATCCGAGGATCATTCCCTCCTTGTCGCGAGGGTTCCATCGGACGAGGCAGACGATCGCGAAGATTTCGCCGCCGACACCGTTCGTCATCACCTGGGTCGCGGCGTAATAGACCCGGTTTCCGGGGCAGGCCGAAGCCAGGACCTTGAGCCCGCGCGAGCCGCCCTCCTCCTGCGGGCGTTCATGGGTGAACTGAGCGTCGAGATAGGATTTCGCGGATGCGTGTCCGCCGAGCGATTGGCGAGGCATGTAGAGCCAGCCCATGGTGGTGCTCCTTCGCGATATGAGTGGAATGGAAAATCGATCGGACGTGGCGATCAGGCGGCGAGAGCTGCCGCCGCCGTTGGCTCGTCCCGAACGCTGTCGTCGGCTGCGCCACCAAAGCTCTTCAGGTAAGCAAAGGCCTGCTCGGCCTTGGCGGCCGCGTGGATGATGGCGGTCTTGTCCCCGCGAAGGATGCCGAGCCAGTGTCCGACATAGCTTGCGTGGCTGTCGTGTAGGATATTCGGGAGATCCAGATCGGCGCAGCACAGCCCTGCCCCGATTTCCGCGACATATCCTGACAGTCCAGCGCTAATGTGAATTCCAGCGCCATTTTTGCGAACCTGTTTCACGCCGCCATCTCCTCAGCCTGAGGCTGCTGGGCATGCATCCAGTCGGCTGCGGCCTGGGCCTTGCTGGCAGCTGTGAAAATCGCACGTGGGTCATCCTTGAACACGCGCAGCCAGGACGCGACGTAGGCGGCGTGATCGGGCCGTGGGTGATGGGCGATACCGAGATCCGCGAGGACGAACGATGCGGTAAGTTCGGCGCAAATTTCCTCGATCGCGAGGCTGTCGCGCTTGAACCGTTCGGCGAAGTTGCGGTCGAGCCGGTGCTTTGCGCCAGTGGCGTGACCACATTCGTGCAGCAATGTGCCCATGTGGGCCGACGCGTCGCGGAATGTGGCAAAGGTCGGCATGAAAATCTGGTCGAGATCGATCCGGTAATGCGCGTCGTATGCCCCCTCGGTGACCGGAATCTTCAATGCAGAAACGAACGCCTCGGCGTGCGCGAACCGTTCGCTCTCGGGCAAGACCGCGACCGGTGCAGGCTCGTAGCCTTCCACCTGAGCGAGGTTGAACACGGTGAACGCGCGGGCGAACATGCGCCCGGGGCCGGCTTCGCCCTCATCATGATCATCGGCGGCGCGCGATGTAGCCTGCTTCCAGAATACGACCGTGGTGCCGTGCTCCCCTTTGCGAACCTGCGCACCGAGAGCCGCCCACTGACGGTAGGTGCCCCACAGACCGCTGGAATAAGCAGCCGCTTCGGCAGCAATCCAGAGCGCCAGCACGTTGACGCCCCGATAGCGCCGACGAGAGGTGACATTCTGCGGCCGGGTGGTGGCCGCGCAGTCGTGATGCCACGGCATGCGCCAGTCACCGGCACCGGCTTCGATGGCATCAACGATCTCGGCGGTGATGCGTGAATAGACGTCGGCGCGCGCCGATGCTGGGTGGGATCGGGTCATGGCAGGTCTCCACGACGGTCGGAGGGAAACTCTCTCCCCCTCCTTCAGTCCGTCACCCCAAAACCGGCCTCCTCTTCCTCTCCCGCCACACCGGCATGCGGTGTGGCGGTACCGGGCACGATCTGAGCGAGAACTGTCTCGATCCTTGCGACTTCGGCCTGAAGCGTGATCCGCTGCGGCTCAGGGAGCCGCTTCTCGCGCAGCAGCAGGCGCGCTTCGTCGGCCCCGCGCTGCCAGGACGCGCGATGCCGCGCGGTGACGCAGGCGTTGGGGCAGCGGAGCGGTTCGCACATCGAAATCATCGGTGCTGGCGGGCCGGGCTGTGTGATCCGGTTGAGACACAGGGCCGTTGCAGGATCGAAAAAGCAGTCGGCCAGCGGGCCAACATGCAGTGTTCGCGCGAGACTGGCGAGCATGGTGCGCAAACGCGGTCGGTCGGCGATCATGGCGGGCAGCGGCGCCAGCTCGCTTGCAACGACATCGAGCCCGGTCCCGACGCGGTTCGCGGCAGGGCCACCCAAGCGGGCACCAGCTTGCCGCTCGTCGAAATAGGCGAGGATGTCGTCGATCTGGCCGAGCGCGCGCTGCGCTTCGATCTCGCCGCGGAATCCCGACCGGCTGCTTCCGGCATAGCCTTCGAAGGCGGCAACACTGGCGTGCTTGTACTGGATCAT
Organism: Sphingobium xenophagum; assembly: GCF_002288285.1. NCBI lineage: Bacteria > Pseudomonadati > Pseudomonadota > Alphaproteobacteria > Sphingomonadales > Sphingobiaceae > Sphingobium > Sphingobium xenophagum. Next base: position 171,772 of record NZ_CP022748.1, read on the forward strand.
GCCGGCGATCGTCCCGAATGGCCGGTTGGCAATATGCCAGGCAATCGTGCGGCGGAACTGACGGGTGGTCAGCCGCCAGGGTGCGCCATCGGGTCGTGAAGGAATGACCGGCGCATCAGGCGATCCGAACTGCTGGTTGAGATGGTCACGAAACCGGTTGATCTGGCGGACGATCTCGGCAGAGACATGAGTCTTGGTGTTGGCGCGAAGTGACAGCACAGGCCAAAGCGTCGTAGTGCCCCGCGCTCGTCCGGCCCGCTCGGACAGCTGCTCGAGCACGGCGATCGCGTCGGCAACGGGCGCGATCGTAACCCACTCCGCTTGTTCTCCGCCTCCGCGCTTGCCCTTGTACGCGACCGACTTGATGCGGTGACGCAATATAACGCCGTCTTCGTCTCTGACGATGGACAGGCAACCACGCTTCATTGCCTGGATCTCGCTGTCGCGCATACCCGACAGATAGGCGCAAACAATGTAGGCGGCGGCCTGTAGCATGACCTCTTCCAGGGCCAACGCCTTGACATCGAACCGGCTGCGCCAGGGTTGGAGGGTCCCGGGATCCACGGCAATCGGTGTATCCATCCCCCGACTTCGGTGCCGAGTTCCGTGATGGCGGCAGCGATCAGGTCTGGTGCACCGGTCGTCAGACTGAGGTGCATGGCGGGCTCTGCCTGCGCATCGACGCCGGCGTGGAGATGAAGGAGATGGTAGTTGATCGGTGGCAGCTGCTCGCCGGTCAACGGATCGGTGCGGACAGCAGCGTTGTACAAGCCGGTCCAGATGGGAACGCCGCGGCCCTGCCGCCGCAAGCCCGTGAGGTATGCGGTCAGCCGTTGCCGTTGCCGCGCGCGGCGTTCGGCCTGATCGAGATGAGCCTCGCGCGCAATCAATCGGCTGCGCCTGGCTTCGAGACGCTCAAGCTCCCGGCGCGCAGCGAAAATGTCGGGCGCGAAGTGGGTCACATAGCGCAGCGACCATGCCAGCAGCGGCGTCATGATCTCTTCGGGAATGCGCGGCGTCCGGTTCTCGCCAGGGATGTACCGGGCACCGGCAACCGAGAACGGGCTGCGCCCGGGCCACGGATCGATACGAAGACGAGCCGTTGGAAGGTGGCGGCGCAACTCGTGAAGGTCGAAGATGACGCGCAGCAATACTGCGACCGCAACCGGACGTAGCCCCTCACGGCGCTTCGAACGGGCAAAGCGGTCAAGCAGAGACTGATCGACCCGCTCAAGATCGAAGCGCCCAAGGTCGGCCTTCACGAAGTTGAAGAAAAGCAGAGCCCGGTTGGCCTCACCCCGCACCGCTGCCGGCTGAAGCCGGGGGCGATGGCCCGGCAGATCGACATTGAGCCGCGCATGGAGAAACTGGCGCAGGGCATCGGCAATGGCTGGGCCTTCGATGCTGCTAAAATGCACGGTGACATGGCAGCGCCTGGCGTTATCGCGAAAGACGCCCGGCGACAGATCCCAGGTCTGATCGCCGTAACGCGAGAGATCGGCGCGGTTGTAGCCAGGCCGCAACGGAACCGACATGAGTACGGGAAGCGTCTCGCGCGCCCCGTCGTCATGGGCCGGCAAGGATACGGCAGTCATGCCCGGGCCTCGGGCGGCAGATAGACAATGGGATGCTGGGCGGCGAGCCGCGCGCGAGCCTGAGCCACCGCGTCATCGCCAAAGGCAGGCAGGATCTGGCGGACGATGCGTTCACGGCCGTGACCAAACTTGGCCGCCCACTCGTTCGTGTTCATGCCTGCGCGCTGCTCATCGATAAAGGTGAGAAACGCGAGGATCGCTGGCAACTTGCGCGCAGTGATCACCGCGTTTTTGCAATCGAGGCAGCCCCAGAACGGCGTGGGACATGGAGAGCCGACAGCTGCGGCAAAAGGGCTTGCGTAGAAGCCGCCGCAGCTCGCCAGCCATACGTCCTGTTCTCCGTCGAGCACGGCAACCGATGGCGCATCGGCAATCTGGTCCGCGCTTGCGGCTCGACTGCGCAGATGATCTTCCTCGGAGGGAGGAATGACTCGGGGACCGGCGACTGCCTCCTCGAGGGCGTCGGCGACGGTCTGCTCATGCAGGGGTCTGAGCGAGGGAACATCGGCATAGTGCCGCGCTGCGATCTCGATCGTGTGGCCGACGGCGAACCGTGCCATGTGCCCTTCGGTCTTGAGATACCAGAGCGCCTTGTGAGTTTTGCGGAGCCGGGACAGGCGCAGATACAGCGGTCTGCCCGCGTCATCGGCAATGGCGTGGCGCGTGGTCCATGCATCGATGGTCGAGCGCGGATGGCGAATGCCGTGGACGATCTCACCGGTCTGGTAATAGACCCACAGGCAATCGCTGGAATTATGGGCCCGCGCGCTTGCCGAGAGTGCGATGATGCGCCGGATCAGCCCTCCCGGCGTCGACGAGGCACCGTCTCGCACCCTGATGGTCTTGTGTTCGGCGCCATGTGCGCGAAGCTTGGTGTAAGCGATCTCCACCGTACCGCCCGAGGCGTTGCGCAAACAATCGACGGTCAGCGTTTTGCAGCACTCGAGCTCAAGCCCGGTCTCCAGCGAAAGCAGGACCAGCAGCGGCACGATATCGACGGACGTCAGGTAATGAGCGCTGTGCAGCGTCATGCTGAAATCCGCGTTCCAGAGGCCGCGCTTCCAACGCCTGGCATAGAGTGCCATCCACTCAGGGTCGCGATGCCTGAGGACCCCACGCGCCTCTATCGCGGCGTGCGCCTTGCGGGCAGTTGCCTCGATCTCCCGGATCTCGCCAAAGCATGGGCCAGCCCGCAATCTGGCCTCGATCGCGACCAGATCGATGCGGGCCGCGTCACGGAGCTGGCGGGCAATGAACGGGCTGTAGGCGTCGCGTGGGCGTGGCGGGGCGTAAGGTTGCGAGCTGACGTAGCGAAGCCGCTCACGCAAGCCCGCCTCGATGACATCAGGCTGATCGGAAGCGATCCGGCGAAGCACGGAAACGACCTTGGCGACAAAGGTCGGCGCGTGGCCCCGCGACTTGCCCTGAGCTTCGAGCCACGCTTCGTATCCATCGATGTGGCTGGCTCGCAGGTCGGCCGGCCCGGAGATCCGATCACCAGTCCCGGCAAGATAGGCAAAGAAGCTCGGCAGCTGGGTCATGTATGTCTTGATGGAGGAGCGAACCGCTACGGGCCCGCGTGGAGCGACCAGCATGAACAGGCCTCGGGCAAAGGCGAGTGCCAGTCCCCGTGGGTGCAGTCTGGTGAAATCGACAAGAACCTCGCCCCCATACGGCGGGGCGATCGTGAAGCGCAGCGTGCTGATCTGCAGCCATGGGTCGGGCTCGGGCTCTGTGGTCTGGCCCTCGAACCCGACCTTGCGACCTTTACGAGGAGCGGCGGTCATGGCCGGAGATAGCCCGGCACACGCGCAAGCAACTCTTCCACCGCCGCATCGACGGTATCGGCACGAGTGGCAATGTGATCGAGATAGATCGACGTGGTGGCAAGGCTGGAATGGCCGAGCAGGCGTTGCACCTGCTGCAGCGGATCACCGAGCAACTGGCGATAGCCGTCCATGGCGCCTGCCGGTGCAGCAACTTCGCCGAGGCGCCGCTGGATCAGCATCGCCAGCATGTGCACGGCGAACGAATGCCTGAGCTGATGGGGGCTGACGCGAACGGAAATACCGGCATCCGTGCATCGACGGCTCGCCCGGGCAAAGATCGCTTCCCACGAGTTGGGCAGCACCGGTTGCCCGACCTCGGTGAGCCAGAGGACTGCCCCCTCACCTGGCGTGCCATCGTCGGCACAAATCACGAGCCTGGCCCGTTCATCCGGTGTGACGACTTCCATATCCATCATGCCGCCACCCACGAGGTGCAAAGCGGTCGGTGCGGTGGGTGGGCGGTGTATGAAGATCGGGCGGTCGATGGCCTCCCAACCTCGACGTGAGGCGAACTTGGCCACCGCCGATGCGCGCTCGACCGCAATGTATGCATCGAATGCGGGCAGCAGGCGACGCGGTAGCAGCATGGTCCGGCCCCGGTCGCCCTTGGTCAGGGCCGCCGGCAGTTCTACCCGGCGTTGGCGCTCTACACGAACATCGCTGCCGGGAATCTCCGCTGCGAGAAGGAAGGATGCTTCCTCGAGACGCAAACCGGTGGTGACCAGCAGGTCAGCGAACAGCGCGTTGCGTGCACCATTGCGGTCGCGCGCTCCCGGGCGCTCAGCTCCCTCGACGGTCAGGCCGCGCAGGCCGACGTCTCGGAATACATGGTAGGCGGGAAGATCGACGAAGCGCACATCGGACCGGCGCGCAGCCCGCTCATAAGCTTCGTTATGCCCGGCGATGGCAGCGCGCCGACCGCCGTGCGATCTTCGCCAGATCTGCCGATGGGTGAATGGCGTACGCTCGACCAGGCCCTCGCGCTCGGCCCATCGATAGAGCTTGTCCAGCGATGCAACCGCCCGGTTCCACGACGAGGCTGATATCCGGAACTCGGCGTCACTACGCCGGCGTGCCCGATGATACGCACCGACATCATCGGTATCGGCTTGCCAGACGGTCTTGCGGCGAGCCGAACCCAGAAACCGCAACCAAACCAGGACATCGTAGCCGTGTGCCCGCAGCGAGTGGCGCGAACGCGCGCCGTTGAGCGGCAGATCGAGGAAGTAGCGATCGAGATCAGGATCATAGATCGTACCATCGCGCAGGATGATCGGAATGTGGGCGTCCAGTCCATCTGCTTCGCGGCGTTCCTGGATGGAGATCGGTTCTTCTGAAATATCCACAGCTTGCCAGTCCCTCCCCCGGACCCCCTCCCGAATCCAGAACGCACCCATTGCGCGCCTGCGGGACGGTGGTCATCAGGCCGGACTACGCCAGCTTATTGGGAGCGCTTCATCCGGCCTGATGCCCCCCTGCGTCGCGCCCGGACGATACCCTTCAATGAAGCGTCAGGCACGGTGCAGACTGTCCAGATAAGGCGACAAGCTCTTCAAATGCATAGGCTTTGTCGCCGAAGCGCTTGCCGAAGGTGCGAGCGAGTCTGTCGGCATGGCCCGACCAGTGGACTGTCTCATGGCACCTTGTCGATGCGTACAGATCCATGCTGCGGAACGATGTCCGATTTGGCATCTGGATATAATCAAAGGTCGGCGTGAAGTAGGCTTGGTTGCCGCCATGGCGCACATCGGCGGGGATGCCGGCGAAGAAAGCATCGATTGCCGCCTGGCGGAGGGAGGGCGCCACCGGCATCTGCGGCTCGTCTGGCGCATAGAAATAGGCGGGCAGCGCATCGATCTGGTCGGCGTTGAAGACGATGTAATGGCGAAGGAAGCGGATGTTGCGCTCCACCTCCTTGCCCGTTTCGGGATGCTCCTCCAGCTTCTTGAACGAGGAATAGTAGACCGAGATTGCGCCGGTTTCGCCGCGCCGAACATTGGCCCCGAGCGCCTCGGCCTGGCGATAGGTCATCCAGAACCGGGAACGATATCCCATCGCGTCTCCGAGCGCCCATAAATAGAGCGTGTTGATCCCCGTGTACGGAGTCCCGCAATGACGGAGCGGCCGACCGCCGCCGCCGCTTATGCGCCACGGCCTCGACCACGGTGGGACGCCTTCCTCGAGCTTGCGGATGATGAGGTCCGTGATTTCCGCGGCAACATCGCGGCTGGATCGCCGAGAGACTGGCATGGCGGGGACTCCCGAGTGGAGAGGAAAAGGAACCGCCGACGCGGGAAAGCACGCCGGCGGTCAGGACATCCAGAAGGCGAGGCTTCAGGCCGCGAGCGCGCCTTGTTCGTCAGCGTGCGGTTCGAGCCCCGTTTCGCTCGCTTCAACCGCGTCGACGGTCTCGGCATCGTCCGGCTGTTCGCCGGCACCCTCCTCGAGGTCGAGATCGTCGACGTCCACCTGGTCGCGGAACCTCATCGCGTTCGGTACCCAAGCGAGCGCCGTATCCCGAACTTCCGGCTCGACGATCGCCTCACCTGCGAAGAGCTTCGCGCAGGACTGCGAGATCTCCGTCTTCTTCATGGTGGCGTGACGGGCGGTCAGCGCGGCGCCGCCGACTTCGGCGAGCAAGGTCAGGATCGAGCCCTTGCTGACGCGGTCGAAGAAGTTCTCCGAGGTCGGCCGCCACCAGCTTGCGACGTCGACTCCCATGATCGTCGCGAGACGGTTCTGAAGCGGGCACTGATCGGCACGGTAGCTCGGCGCTTCGAGCGACATCGCGACGATATAGGCGAGCCAAGCCGCCTTGCCGTCGTCGTCAAGCGCCCGGAACGCCTCGAACCGCTCGACTTCGCTGCTGTGCTCCGTCCAGACCGCGTCGAGCCCGTCATGGGCTTCGGCCAAATAGGCTCGGGCCCGCGTCGACGGCAGCTCGCCCGATACCGGATCCTGAGGGGAGCGGGCGCGAATGGTCGAGCCGTAGGCGGCGGAGCTGCTCATGCGGTCGTCGATCATGACGAACAGCGCATAGTCGAGCGCGAGCGCCGGATGGCTGAGCAGCGTCGCGGCCAAGACGTCGCGGCGCTGCATGGCGAGCTCATCGTAGAGGCGCGCGCTGAGCGGCTTGCCTCCGGGGGCCACGGCCTCGGGACGAGGGACTGGAGCGGCGCCTTCCCGGCCTCCCCCGGTGGGACGACCGATCGTGACGCTATCCTCGCCTTCCTTCGCCTCGTCCTCGGTGCCGCCGACCCGCACCGGCTCCTCGCTATAATATTCCGTGTCGAGTACCATTGCGCCCTTGGGCGTGAGCTTGAGGAAAGCGCCGACTTGCGGCCGCAGCTCATCGGGCAACGTGGGCGCCACGTTCCGGATCGCATAATCCTCGTCGGTGAGCGCGTCATATTCCTGGTCGAGGGCCTTGCAGGCATCCTCACCGATGGAATCGTCGGCCATCTCCTCGGAAATGGCCTGTTGCCGCGCCGAGATTTCTTCGAGCCGGGTCTCCTGCTCCTCGGTGAGTTCGGGTGCAGGCAGGATGACGCGATAAAGACCAGCGGCGGCGCTGTGCGTGAAGTTGGACGCGATCGGGCGGATCCATCCAAGGCCGAGTTCCTCGCCGACGCGCTTGGCTTCCGCCTCCATGATGTCCGCGGCGAGCCGCTGCGCGATCTCGGGATTGACCCACTTGTCGCCGCTGTCGCTGAAGAGATCGCGATCGACCTTGCCGCCGGCTTCCGCGTAGCGGTCTTCGCCCACCAGGATGGCGACGGGATCGGTCGAATTCATCGTCTCGTTGGCGATGACGCGGCGGATGGTGTCCGCGTTCGAATAGCTGCTGCCGTAGCTGCTCCAGACGAGGAGCTGTTTCTCCTGGTTCTCGGTCGATGCATAGGCCTTGGCGACGTCGAGCGTGATTGAGCCCTCGCTCAGCGCTTCGAAGATCGGCTCGGCCAGGGTCGCGAGGCGCAGGCGACCTTCGACGAACCGGCGGGTCAGGCCGAAGCGCTTGGCAACGCCGTCGATGTCGCCCTTGAGGCCGATGAAATACTGGAACGCGCGGCATTCCTCGGCCGGCGTCATCTTCAGCTGATGAAAGTTCGCCGCGGTCGAGGTCTCCGACAGCGTGGCTTCGTCGCCGACCAGGACCTTGACGGGAACATCGTAAGTCTCGGGGTCGATGACGCCGCGCTCGACGAGCATCCGCAGACCGCGCAAGCGGCGCCCGCCGTCGAACACCTCGAAGGTACCGCGCGGCTTCTTCAGCGGCGTGACCAGCAGGTTCTGCAGGACACCCCGCGCCTCGATATCGGCCGCCATCTGGGGGATTTCGAGCAGGTCGTCGGGCCGCTTGCGGACATTGATGGGCGAGAGCGTGAGCTTCGCGAGCTTAACGGAAGTGGTCATGGGAAGAGCTCCATCTGGCGTCCGGATCAGCCCGAACACCAGCTTCGCTTCCCCCTTCCCTCTCTCGAGCTTCAGGACTCCAACGACCCGGACACGGCCGGGAGCCGAGCGTCCGTTTGACGCTGATGCCAGGTACGACCAGACAAGGGCATCCCCCTAGCCAACTCGGATCGGCTCGACACCGTTCGTCGAGGATTCAAAGGGCGCGTAGTAGTCATCCGGGCTCGGCGAAAATCTGGGCCAGAAGCGTCTCAGCCGAGGCCATCGGCACGAAGATGCGGGTGCGGTACTGGATCACTTCGGTGAAGCAACCGATGGATTTGAGCCAGGCCAAGCGGTCATATGGGCAACCGACGAGCTCAATTCGCGGTGAACCGTTGACGACCGACCGCTTGATCGTGAGCGGAAACGGATGGGAGACGTCGATGCTGCGCCCGGCCGTCACCGCCCTGACCACGGCATCGGCCGGCAGTGTTTCGGACCGATCGATGCCCAGCTTGGTGAAAAGCTGGGGCACATGATCGTCGAACACCAGGCGCCCGAGCCAGGACCGCCCTTCCCCGTCGACGATGCGGTTGACTGCCATGTGATCGCTCGGCAGCGCCGACCAGATCGGCAGGAGCAGGCCCGTTGCGAGGCGGATGGTCTCACTGTCGACGGTCTCGCGTGCGATCTCGACTTCCGCTGACCATTCGGTGCAAAAGGCTTCGCGGTCGACCTCCTCCCAGGAGGATTCGTAGAGATCATCCTCGCGCATATATTCGTTGCGCGTCGGCCGCATCATCTCGACGCGCGGGATCGGCGTGCCCTCCTTCTCCTCCATGAGCGATCGCGCCCGCATCCGCAGCGCCGCCTTGCCCGACTTGCGGTTGATCATGAAGCCGGCGCTTCCGTCGCCATCGGCGATCCGCAGGATGCGCTCGAGCGAGACGGGATTTCGGCGCCGCGCGATCTCGATGGTGAGCAGATGCGAGGTGGCGCCGGTGCGCGCGTCTGTGCGCAACACCACGTCATCGATCAGCGTCGCCTTGTCGACCAGGATCGTTTCGACGCCGACATCGAGGCGCCCCGCTTCGCGCGCGGCAGACACGCGCGTTTCAATCAGGGAAAGGAACTCGTCGAAGATGCTGTTCTGGAGCGCGATCGGCAGCGCGAGGATGCGATTGAGCCAGCGCTGGATCGGTGGCATCTCGTCCTTGAGGACACCGTCCTCGTTGGCCAGTTCAAGGCCGGTGCGATGCTGGAAATCGTCGAGTGTGGTGCTGGAGAGCTTGCCCGCAGCCAGCAGGTCGAACCAGGAGAGAAGCGCGGCGCAGGCATATTCGCTTTCGAGGTTGTCGGCGGGATCGAACAGGCCCTGCCCGCCGGTCTGGCGCTGGCCGCGCGTGAGCGCCCCGAGGCTGTCGAGACGCCGTGCGATCGTACTGGTGAAGCGCAGCTCGCCCTTGCAGTCGGTGGTCACCGGGCGAAACAGCGGCGTGGTGGCCTGATGCGTGCGATGGGTCCGGCCTAGCCCCTGGATCGCGCGGTCGGCGCGCCAGCCCGGCTCCAGCAGCAGATGCACGCGCTGCTCCTGGTTCGCCACGTCGAGCGAGGCATGGTAGCTGCGCCCGGTGCCGCCGGCGTCGGAAAAGACGAGCATCCGCTTCTTGCCCGCCATGAACGCCGCGGCTTCGGCTTGGCTCGTGCGGGCCGACCGGTTCTCCAGTTTCTGCCGTCCATCGCTCGCGGTGATGAGCCTTTTGGTTCGGCCAGTGACCTCCGCGACATTGTCGTGCCCGAAATGCTCGAGCAGCGCGTCGAGCGCCGACTTGATTGGCGGCATCGCGCAGAGCTTCTCGATAAGCGCGTCGCGCGCTGCCTGCGCCTCGGGATTGTAGACCGGATGGCCGTCCTCACTCACCATCGGCAGCGATCGCGGCGTGCCGGTGTCGTCCTTGAAAACGCGCATCTGGCGGGTCGGAAAGGCGCGTTCGAGGTAGTCGATTATGTATTCTTTGCAGTCGCAGTTTATGTCGAGCGTGGCGGCAGGAGGCGCAGGTTTCCTTCGGTTTTCCATGATTTCACTCCAGATAATATATGAGGATCAGGGGAATGTCTGGGGACGGGTCAGGCCAGTCTTCGAACGTCGGTAAGCATGGTGATCAGAGCGTCGGATGGCGGCTTGAAGCGTCCGGGCATGATGGCGGGGGCGCCGTGGGCCGCGAGAATCTGCAGCTTCTCCTCGGGATCGGCGCGCAGATAGGCCTCGGTACTTTGGATGCTGGCGTGGCCGAGCCACAGCGCGACTTTGCGAATGTCACCTGTCGCCGCCAACGTGTGCATGGCGCAGGAATGGCGCAGCACGTGCGGCGTGACCCGTTTTCCGAGGATCGAAGGCTGCTTGATTCCGGCAATCTTAACGTGTTCGGCCAGTCGGAATGCGAACCCGTCACGCGTCATGGGCTGCCCGTTCGCGTTGAGAAATATCTCGGAAACCTGCGCTTCGGGGCGGATCGCAAGCCATGCGCGCAATGCGATCTGGGTCTCTTTCCAGAGCGGCAAGACCCGTTCGCGGCGGCCCTTTCCCATGATGTGCATGGTGGACAGCGAACGGTCCGGGAAATCGCGCTGTTGCAGCGATACGAGTTCCGACACCCTGAGCCCGCCAGCATAGGCCAGGTGCAACATAGCGCGGTCACGAGTGCCGAGGCGGGTCCGGGGATCAGGTGCATCAAGCAAAGCCTTGATCTCTGCCCGGTCGAGGTAGTCGATCAGTGCCTTGTCGGTCTTCTTGGTTGGAATCGCACGAATGCGCAGGGCCTGATCGAGACAGGCAGGCACGCGATACTCGATGTACCGGAAGAATGATCGGATCGCTGCCAATCGGCCATTGCGGGTCCTCACGCAGCTGCCGCGTCCGTTCTCAACATGGTGGAGGAAGGCCAGGATGAGGTCCGTGCCGAGATCCTCGACCTCAAGATCGGTTGGCCGACGCTTCAACCGGTCGGCAGCGAACCGGACCAGCAGCACGAAGCAGTTGGCGTAGGTCTTCACCGTGTGCGGGCTGACGGCGCGGTCGCGCGGAAGATGTTCGCGCAGGTACGCCGAGAGATAAGGGGCGAGTGCCGTCATGCCGCTTCTCCCAGGTAAAGGTGTTCGCTGGCGACCGCGATGTCGCGCAGCAACACCGGGGTGGCCTCGACATACCAGTAGGTGTTGGCGACCGACGCGTGTCCCAGATAGACGCTGAGGCCGGCCATGTGATGTGCCACGGCCTCCCTGTCCGGCGGACAGGACTCCAGCGAGCGCACGGCGAAGGTATGGCGCAAATCGTGCATCCGCATACCCGCTGTTCCGGTCGGTCCGCGGTATCCAAGCTGTCGTGCCAACCGGACGAACACGATGTGGGCGCGAACCTTGTGGGGTGCCCGTCCTCGGATGGTGACGAACAGGTCATTGCCCGTGGCGCCGAGCCTCGCTCGGGTCGCGAGATATGCTTCGAGCGCCTGCCGGGTCGACGGTTGCAACGCGACGAGGCGCTGCTTGCCGAACTTGCCATTGCGAATGATCAACCCGTCTTCGCCCAGATCGTCACACTGTAGCGCGAGGGCTTCGGAAATCCTCAGGCCAGTCGCTGCCAGCAATCCGAACAGGCAATGGTAGGTGTGGGGGCTGATTGTGCCTTTGGGCGGCAGGTCCAGCGCCGCGGCCATGATGGCGCGGATCTGTTCGGGCTCGATGATATACGGGGTCGGGCGTGGACGCTTACCCCGGCCGAAGACGCCAGCAGGAGGCACTTCGTGGGCGGGTTCCTCGGCATGGGCGAAAAGGCTGAAGTTGCGAACGGTGTCGAAGCGGGTCTGTGCCACATATTGCGAGCTCGCCGTGTGGCACCAGTCGTAGATGCGCTGGACCTGGGTGTGTTGGTCACCGAAATGCCCTGCGTAGGCTGCATAGAGGCGGAGCAGCCGATCCTGTTCGTCATACTTCCGGCCAAGACTGCGGTGCAGTGCAACGTAGCGGGAAATGTGCGTGTTCAGCATGACGGTTCTCCTGGCCATGGCTGGGCGATCTTCATGAGCATCGGCAGATCGACCTTGGCGTAGATGGCGGTGGTCTCGGGTGAGCTGTGGCGCAGGATGGTCCCGACGGACTCCAGCCCCGCGCCTGCGCGCAGCAAGTTGGTGGCAAGCGAATGCCGGAAGATGTGCGATCCGGTCGGCACGCCCTGGATCCCGCCGCGTTCACGCGTGCGCGCAACTATGCCGGCAATCTCGGCGGACGAACGGAATGGCCGGAACGGGGCTTGCGCGCGTACGAACAAGTGCGGATCGGCGGCCTTGGGACGGGCCGTGGCAATGTAGTCCAGGATCGCGTCGCCAACATCCTGGGGTAACGGCAGCCGGTCTGGCCGTCTGGTCTTGCCCTTGACCGTCAGATGACCGGACCGCCAGTCGATGTCTTCGAGGTGCATATCCTGAATATCGCCGGCACGCAGGCCGAGCCTGGCGAGCAGAAGAATGATGGCCTTGTCCCGAACTTCCACTGGGCGGCCTGTCGGACAGGCGTCGATGATCTGCTCGACCGTTGCCGGGTCGACGTGGCGGGGCAGCGTCGACAGGCGGTATCGCTGGACCGAAGGGATCGCGTGCAACAGTGCCGGTCGACACTCGCCTTGCCCAATCAAAAAGCGGATGTAGCTCCGCATGATCGTGACGATCAGCGAGACGGATCCCGGCGTCTCCTTGCTTCGTCGTTCAAACGCCCGCCTGAGCGCCGCCGCATCCCATTGCGAAGGCTCGCCCAGCATGGGCATGAGCCGACGAATGTCGGCCCGGTAGCGGCGGATCGTCTCTTCGGTGGCGCCGCGATGTTGCCGAAGCCAGGCAAGGTAAGCCGCCATGTGCGGGTCAGCATCCGCCACCGGTTCGACTGGTGGGATGGCACCCTGCCGCCGCAGAAACTCGACGAAGTGCCGAGCGCACCGCCGTCGACGCTTCGCACCTGATGCAACGAGCTTGCCTCGCTTGCGCCAGACCGGACAGCGACAAACATGCGCGCCGTACTGGTCGATGATCGTGTCGTCGATATCGGCCCACCGCCGCCGCACAATGCGAAGCCAGGCCGCGAAATGCTCGGCCTCGGATCGATAGGACTGGGCCGGTCCTTGCGCGAGTTGCAAGCGATCGATCCCATCGAAATAGTCGGCGAGGTACCGTGGCAGATCGTCCATCCCGTCGTCGACATCGACGTAGCCTTGATCTTCCAGGAAGCGGACGAAGCGCCTGACCCGCGCTGCAATGTCCGCCTTATAAACTGGCTGCTGCGCCGAATACCGGTGGCAACGGCACCGATGCTTCTCGAACCGCCGAACGGTCCGATCGTCGATCGTGCGGATCGCGATCCCGTGCAGTTCCATCCAATGCAGGAAATGACGGGCCGCAGCGCCAAACAGAACCGCACTGCCTGACCTCTCGTCGAGCGACAGAGAGGAGAGGAATGCGGTGAGTAGAGCGTCGTGACTGGGCGGGTCGTCGACCCGGAGCGGGGCCGCTCGAAACGGCAATGATGATCTTGATCGCATGTTGGTTCCTTCGACTTGTTGAGGTCGAGGGAACCGTAATTATCTGGAGTGAAATCATGGAAAACCGAAGGAAACCTGCGCCTCCTGCCGCCACGCTCGACATAAACTGCGACTGCAAAGAAGCGATCTAATGTTGAGCTCAACATTACACGTACTCCCGAGGACTCAGATCAATTTCCAAGTTCGCGCGCTCATCCGGCGAGAGCTCGCCCAGCCGCCGGTCGAGGATCGATTCCGCGGTCGTCACCAGCTGGAGAACGACCGATTGTCCACCGGCCAGGTGCGCCTTCACCGCAGCGATCACGGTCGGAAGCTTCATGCTGAGGAGAAGCTGGCCGAAGAAGCGCTGCTTGGTGGATTCGAAGCGAGATCGCGCCGACGCCTTGGCCCCGCTGTTGAGGGTCGCATTTTCGATCCCGTCGACCACGGCCGTCAGTTCGAGCGCATGTTCCATGTTGCGGTGAATGATGCCTTATCGCGAGGTCGCGATAATGCGCAGGAACGTGGCGAAGGCCCGCAAAGCTGCTGAGCATTTCGCCACGTCCTTCACATTATTTCACAAGGCATCGAGCCACTCCATCAGGCTGGCTTCTCGTTTCCACGAAGGTGGCACGTTGCTCGCCGCCGGCGCCCCTACCTGCTCGAGCGCCTTTCGTTTGGTCTCCAGATTGGCCTGTGCGTAGTGGTTGGTTGTATCGAGGCTGACGTGTCCCAGCCAACTGCGGATGACGGTGATGTCGACCCCGGCAGCGACAAGGTGAACGGCAGTCGCGTGCCGGAAGCTGTGCGGCGTCACATTTTTGGACCGAAGCGACGGCACGGTTTCTGACGCCTTTCCTACATAGGAGGCGAGTTTGAACCGCACTCCCGAGGCGCCCAGCGGCTCACCATATCGATTGACGAAGATCCGCTGATCTGGCGCGCGCGGGTGACGTTCCAACAACTTCCTGAGCAACGTCACGGTTTCCGGCCAGAGTGGACAGATACGTTCCTTGCGACCCTTGCCGTAAAGACGCACGAAGTTCGGTGCGTCGAACCGGATCGCCTCGGGACAGAGGTCGAGGGCCTCCTGGATGCGCGCGCCGCTGTTATATAGGAACGAGAGTAGCACGTGGTCGCGCATTCCCTCGATTGTCGACCGGTCGGGCTGAGCAAGGATCGCTTCGACCTCCTCCGGCTCGAGATAGCAGGGTGCAACGGTAGGCTCCCGCTTGAGCGGGACGGTCAGGATCTCGGCGCATTGCGCGATGTATTCGGGATCCTTGTCAGCCACGAAGCTGAAGAAGCTGCGGATCGCGGCGAGCCGGCAGTTGCGTGTACCGATCGTGCCCCTGCGCCCATGCTCGGTGTGGTGGAGGAACGCGCGAACCTCTCCGGCCGAGACGTCGGCCAGCATGATCCGCGCGACCCCGCCGCCCTTTCGCTCCGCGATGAACCGAAGCAACAACCGCCAGGTGTCGCGGTAAGACCGGATCGTATGGACAGATGCACTGCGTTGCTCAGCCAACCATTCCTGAAAGAACGCCCGCAACAATGCGGGGAAGAGATTGCCCTTCGTCATGACCGCGCCTCCATCGTGAGGCATCGGGCGCCGACGGTCCGGAACCGCTCGCTTGCTTCCTGCAGCAGGTCCTGCGTGACGGTGATGTAGACCAGCGTGGAGTTGATGTCCCGGTGGCCCATGTAGGTGGAGAGGAAGCGCAGTTTGTCCTGCGGATTGACGCCGGATCGATACCATTGAAGGATCCGGTTCACGACCATCGAGTGGCGCAGGTCATGAACACGCGGCCCTGTCCGCCCGGTCGGGGCCTTGAACCCGGCACGGCGCATGACGTTGGTGATCATCGTTGAGACCGTCACCGGGGTATAGCGATCATTGAAGTGCTCGTGCCAGAAGAGCCCGGACCGAGGATCCTGTGGGGCGCCAGCGCGCCGCCTTGCATCGATATAGGCCCGTAATTCGGCCATGACGCTGCCGGTTAGCGGCAATATCCTGGTCTTGTAGAACTTCGTTTCCCGCACTGTGATCGTGTCTGATTGAAGATCGACGTCACCCAGATCGAGCCCGGCGAGTTCACTACGGCGCAGTCCGGCACAATAGGCCAGAACCACCATGGTGTAGAGAACCATCGGCCGCAGCGGCGCGTCCGGCGACGGATAGGAGCGGGCAACGTCGAGCATCTGCCGAACGTCGGCCGGGCTGAAGATGTGCGGTCGTCGATGCTCTCGTGCCACTTCCCGCTCGGGACGGGCGTTGAAGCGTTTCGGTGGGATGCTGGGATCAAGGCGATACCGCGCCTTAGTCAGGAGGCGCCCGAGCTTCTGGCATTCAGCCGCGTGATTGCGGGTCAGCTTGGCAGTTGCCCAGCGCGCCAGCATCGTCTCAA
Source organism: Sphingobium xenophagum (assembly GCF_002288285.1). Taxonomy (NCBI): domain Bacteria; kingdom Pseudomonadati; phylum Pseudomonadota; class Alphaproteobacteria; order Sphingomonadales; family Sphingobiaceae; genus Sphingobium; species Sphingobium xenophagum. Next base: position 187,562 of record NZ_CP022748.1, read on the forward strand.
GCGATGCCCCTGTCAGTTCCGGGGTCGCCTGGAGGAACCGATCGAACCGCAATAACCAGTGAGCCTGAGTCTCATACTGATACCCCCGGCTCCGCATCAACGCGACATGCTCACGCATGAAGTCCCCCAGCGAGCTGCCGAAGGGCGCGGGGCGTCGCAATGCGGCCAAGGCTCCGTCGGGATTTGCGGAAGCCAGCGCTCGCCAGATCGGCTTGCTTTGTTTGACGTTGTATTGACGGCGAAGCACGGCAACGGGATTATCTGCGATCAGCCCGATTTCGACGAGGTGGTCGAGGAAGCGATCGACAATGCAGACCTGGTTGAGCAGCGTCGGCATTCGCCAACGTTTTTCCATTTCCTTCAGCCAGACTTCGAGCATCTGCCGGTCGACCGCCGGATGACGCTGGGCTACATTCTCGAAGCTGCGAAGGAACCAGCGATAAGTCGGCCTGCTTCCCTGCCGGAACTGCGATTTTTCCAGGAAGGCGTCGATGACCGTGCGATCGGGATCGTGCCAGGCGCTCATGGCAGCACCTCCGATCCGGGCACGTCGAGCGCCACGGCTCGGAGATCATCTGTCGCCAGCTTGAGATAGGCGTTGGTGGATTCGGTGGATCGATGTCCGAGCACGTCGCCGATGATCTTTTGCGGGACCGACGCCCGCAGCATTTCGACCGCCCGCGCGTGGCGAAAGACATGCGCTCCTCGCTTTCCCGGCGGCTCGACGCCAGCGGCTGACAACCGCCCGCGGATCATGCCATACAGGTTTGTCATTGCGATATAGGGCGCGCAGGACCGGATGAAGATTTCCCGCCCCTCAACCTGGGGGCGCCCATTACGCAGATAGTCGAGGAGCGCCTCACCAACGGGCGCCAATAGCGGCAAGTAGGAGTACGCATTGGTCTTGGTGTGACGGATACGCAGGGCTTCTCCGCGCCAGTTCACGTCTTCAAGCCGAAGGCGACAGATCTCACCTTCGCGCAACCCATATGTGGCAAGCAGTTGAAGTACCGCAAAATCGCGCAGTCCCCGCGGCGATCCATCCTTCTTCGTCGCCGCCAGCACCGCGGCGATTTGGCGCCTGTCCAGCGTCGAGGGCACGTCTTCATAGGCGTAGAGCATGGGGCCGATGATGTGCGGCGTGAGATCCATCGGGATGCGCCTCGTCCGATGCAGATACCGCACCACCGACCGGAGCCGCTCAGCGACATCGGCCAATGATTTGCGCCGTAATCCAGGGGCGCGCATGTCCATGTAGAGATCGACCTCCCCGATGCTCAAGGTGTCGAGGCTGGCCGCCCCGCCCCGTTCGAACTGCCATCGCAGGAAGTTCCGTGCCTCCCACAGAAGCGCCGAGATGGAAGCGCTTGCCAGACCGCGCTCGTCGCGCAGCCATGCCTCGTATTCGCAGCAGATCGCCTGCCGATACGCGGTTTCCGGTTCGGTCATCTCTGGCTCGGGCGGCCATTTGCCTTGGGCAAGCCGGAGCAGTTTGTTGATCGATGTGCGGGGCAACATCTGCCAGCGCGCACAGGGAGGCCGCCCGTACTGGGCTTCGAAATCCTGAACTGCATAGGCAAGATACTGATCGACCTGCGCCAGCGTCACAGTTTCCACCTGCACGCCGCACTCGGCCAGATAATCGAGAAACGCGCGGGCGTACAGGCGATGGTTCGCTACGACCACCGGGTTATAATTCTGCGTCGTGAGCAAATTCGAGAGTTCGGCGATCAACTCGTCGTGCAATTTCAACATGCTTTTATCCTCAGCTGGTCCAGAGACCGCCGAGGTTCGCAATCAAAATAATGCGCAGCAACATCGCCCCGCATTAGGAGAATCCACGTCGCTGCCGCGTTCCTTCACATTATCGCGACCTCGTGATAAGCAATCTTATGCGCAGCTGCGCATAAGATCGCCCAGGCGTCGGCATAGGCATCGTAGATCGCGATCTGCTCGGAACTGAGCTCGTGGCGCAGAATCTCATATTCGACGCCGGCGAAGCTGAGCGCCCTCGCCGTGTAGAGTCCGAGCGCCTTGAGGTCGCGCGCGACCAGCTCCATCGCCGCAATGCCACCCTTGCGGATGCCCGAGATGAACTGCTCGCGATTGCTGAAGGCCGTTTCCGGGCCCCAGAGGCCCAGCCGCACCGCATAGGCGAGATTGTTGACGTCGGACGCCCCCGTCGCCGACGCATAGAGGACGCGCGCGCCGGGAAGATGGTTCTGGAGCAGCACGCCGCAGATTCCCTGCTGCGAGCCTTCCTTCTTGCCCAGCGCGCCCTCGCCACCGGCGACCCCGCCCATCTCATGGGCTTCGTCGAAGCCGATCACGCCCTCGAAGTCCTCTCCCGCCCAGTCGATGATCTGCTGCAGCCGGCTATGATCGCCACGCGCCGAGCGGAGCGTCGGGTAGGTGACGAAGAGCACGCCCTGTTCGAGCGGGATCGCCTGATCGATCTTCCAGTTGGCGAGAGGCTGGATGTCGGCGGCGAGGCCGCCCAGCGCGGTCCAGTCGCGGCGCGCGTCTTCGAGCAGCGCCTCGTTCTTCGAGATCCAGATGTTGCGCCGGCGTCCGGCGAGCCAGCTGTCGAGAATACAGGCCGCGACCTGCCGCCCCTTCCCCGCCCCGGTGCCATCACCCAGGAAATAACCTTTGCGATAGGCGCGGCCGTCCTCGGCATCTTCGAGCCCGACGCCCTCTTTGGCGGGCCTGAACTTGCCCGGCAGGAACTGATCCCAGGCGTGGCCGGCATAGACCACGGTCTCAAGCTGCGAGGCTGAGAGCAGGCGCTCCGATACGGTTCGTTCGGGAAGATTGGGGACATAGGCCGGGATAGGTGCCGCGATCGAGCCCATCGCGACGGATTCGACCAGCGCGGTCGGATGCTCGCCGGCGGCATCGAAAGCGATGCGGCTCGGACGATAGGGAAGATAGACGCCCACCTGTTCGAGCAGCGGCGCAGGCGTGTCGAGCGGCATATAGTCGACCGGCAGCACGTTGTTGCGCACGGGAGCATGATACGGACGGGGCTGAGCGCGGCCGCTTTTCATCGCTCGGAACAGCGAAGGACTGCTCGACCGCTTTGGTGCCGGTGCCGAGGGTGCGCCAAGGGGCCCGCGTTCGTGGATGGTGAGAGCGCTGATGAGCTCGCGGATGGAGCTGCGCTGGATCGTTGCGGGGATGGCTGTGCCGGGCATCTTGTCGATGACAAAGAGCCTGACGGCGATCGACGTGCCATGCTTGAGATAGCATTTCTCGAGACGCACGGATGTCCGGACGCTGACGTCGCGCAATGTCGTCTCGAAGAGATCGCGCATCCGCGCATTGGGCCCGAACCAGTCGGGCATGATCGCGACCAGCCGTCCGCCGATCTGCAGCCGCCGCAGCGCCGCCTGGAGATGGCGCACCGCGGCGTGGGCGTCCGCGCCCAGTCCTACCGAGCGGGAAAAGGGCGGGTTCATCAGGATGAGGTTGGGGCGCGGCGCATCGGCGAGGGTCGAGTTGATCGTGGCGCCGTCATGTCCGGTGACGACCGCGTCGGGAAAGACGTCGGCGAGCCGCGCGCGGCGGGCGGGCGCATATTCGTTGAGCTGGAGCGCGGAGAAGTCGCGGCAGTGTGCTACGAGGAGACCGTTGCCGGCGCTGGGTTCGAGAATGACATCGCCGGTCTGGACATTGGCGAGCAGGACCGCGACCGCGGCGAGATCGACGGGCGTCGAGAATTGCTGCCATTCGATCTGGTCCTCGCTGCGCACGGTCTGGGTGGGCAACCGGTCGAGCAGGTCGCACGCCGCCGCGACATCGCTCAGCGAGCCGAGCGGATAGGGCCTGAATTGGAGGTAATGCGCGAGAACGTGCTCCAGGATTTCGAAGCTGTCGCGCTGGGTCCAGAGGCCATCGGCATCCGTTCCGCCATAGCCCTCGACCATCGCGGCGTTGAGGTCGGCGCGGGTGATCGGCTCGGTCGAACGCAGACGATCGACGAGAATCGTGGCCGCGCGGCGCTCGGCCGCGGTGGTGGTATCGAAGAGATCGGACATGGTGGGGTCTCCGGACTGGCTGCCCCATCGGCAGCATCAATCCTTCGCTCCCCCTTCCCTTTGACTTCTCCGCCGCGGTGCCCGACCGCGCCGGCTGCACCCATAGGGTGGCAGACGCCCTGCCGAACAGCGCGCCGCGTCAAGGTTATTGATGTTTCAAACATCAAAACTCGCATCTTAACGATGCAGGCAAGCGTTTCGTATAAGGATAGGGCCAAACGATGGATCATGCCGATCGGACGGCAGTCCTGTGGGAGTTCGCCTTGCCTGGCCGGTTCGCGTCACCGTTCGATCCCCAATCTCTCGATAAAGAGGAGCGGAGCAGCGATGACACCGACACGCGCGCTCCGCGTGCTGGTGTCGGGATCCTACGCCGGCTGCGCTGGCCACGTCGATCGGGCGGGCGCCGCGCGGCCTGATGAGCACACCATCACACGCCTGCATTCCCACGCGTTCCGCAAGAAGGTAATCATGGTCATTTTCGCGATCATCGTCGTCTCGATCCTGCTGCTGATCCTGTGTTTCGCGGTCACTGTCGCTGGGGACGCGCGCATGACCGGCAAAACGCGCGCCGGAAAAACGATGACAGATAGCGGCAGCCTGCTTGCCAACCGGGCATTCGTTCAGAGCGCGTTAGAGGGATGTGCTCAGCTCGAGTACGCGTGCCCAATCCTTGATGCGGGGCGGCGGCGGCATCCGCTCGATCACGAGACCGGCCCTTGCATAGGCGTCTTCGGCAAGATCGGCGGCTCGGCGACCCTCAGCATCATTGTCCTGCGCAAGAACGAGCGTGGTGACGTGCTCCGGTAGCAGGATCTGGTTGAGGCGCCGCGCGCCAAGGCTCGCCCAGCAGGGAATCGCATTGAGCAGCGTGAATGCGCGTGCGGTCTCGAACCCTTCGGCGAGCGCAAGCCTGCCCTCCTGGGTCCCGCCGCATTGCCATGCCCCCCGCAGCGGCCTGCCGAGCATCAACTTCATGCGGTAGCGCGCCGTTTCCGGAACGAGGAAGATCCGCTGCACCGCCGTAAGCGTCCGACCTTCCCGCACGGCCACGAGTAGGGCTGGATGATAGGTGGTCCAGGGACGCGGTCGATAAGGGCAGCGCGGATGGAAACGCAGGTCGCCAGGGATCGGCAGCAAGATACGGCCGCTCAGATAGCGCTCGGCCAGGGTTCCTTCGACCGGCAAGGCTTCGTCCCAGAGACGTAGCGCATTGCCCGCGACCGTGGTCGGCGTGTCGGTGTAGGCGAAACGGCGGCTGATCGGTATCCGGCGCAGCTCGCGAAGCACGTCCTCCCGGCTGCAGCCAGCAAAGCAGGTCACCAGGATTCCCCGATCCCCCTGCCTGATCGACAGGCTTGGTTCCCGGTCGGCATGGGCGGGGCAAAGGCACATGGCAGTACGACCGTGCCAGCTGCCTCCGAGGCTGCCGACGAGATCGATGAGGTCTTGGGTTGGTCGTATCGCGGTGAGAGCCATTGATCAGCTCCTTTCACCAGCGGGTCTCCCCCTCCCCTTTTTCAGAGCGCCAAAGATCGCACATGGGCAGCATTGAGGATGGTGGAATGTCGGAACGCCAGGCTCTTGGGCGAAAAAGGCGCTCAACCATCGAACCACGCTCCTCAATTCATGTCGTGCGTGCAAGGATCAGGCGTTTCCCCACGGTGAGTCGCAAGACATCGATTTGCGCGTCTTGGGCCTGCGCGATTCGGACGAGGTTCGTGATTGGGATCGCTGGTGGCTGCGGTCTTCTTTGGATAGGGGCTCGCGGAAATCTATACGCCGCGCCGCATGGCATTTGTGAGTATTGCCTGCCGTGTGTAGATTTTTGGGGTTATTTCGGCTGCTGGACGCGTCCTGAAAGACTCAGCCGTTCTCGGGTCTGTACCGGCTCGTTGACCCGCAATGGCACCAATTTGACTAACCACCCTCAATTTGGCATAGTTGTCCCGAATTATGGTCATTTCAGGGTCCGTTTTCACGAACCCCTGCCAAATATTGCTGAGAAGGGGACATCACGATGCTTTCGGGTCAGATTCTCGACGCGATGATCACCTCGTGCGAGAATGCCAAAAGCGTGCTTCGCCAGGCGGCGATCGACCCCTCCGACCGGAAGACCTTGAACATCTCCATGGGCGCTACGGTCGCCGCGGAATTTCTCGGCCGCACGCCTGAGGCGTTGTCCAAAGCGGAAGCGCGCGGGCGGCTTCCCGCGCCCAAGACGGCGGCCAATGGACGCCGTTTCTATACCGTTGAGGACCTGATCGCGATTCGCGAGGCCCTGGGTATCAAAATGGGCAAATTGCCCGAGGAACGGGCGGTCGTGCTCGCCACGCAGAACTTCAAGGGCGGGGTCAGCAAGACCACGACCGCCAAGCATCTTGCGGATTATCTCGGTCTGCGCGGATACCGCGTCCTAGTGGTCGACTGCGATCCGCAGGCCTCCATGAGCGTGATGTTCGACGTCAATCTCGAAGCGCTGGTCGACGAAACGCACACGCTATCAAACTTCCTGTCGCCGCGCATCGACGAGGCCGATTCGCTCCGCAAGACGATCCAGAGGACCTGCTGGCCGAATATCGACATCTGCCCGGCGAACCTCGGATTGCAGGATACCGAGTGGGAGTTGACGGCGACGATCGAGGAGGGTCCGACGGCCATCGCCGGGGCTTTCCGGATGCTGCGGATCGGGCTGGAAGAGGTTCGCTACGACTATGACGTCGTCATTCTCGATCCGCCCCCGGCAATGGGGTTCCTCGGCGTCAACACGCTGACCGCGGCTGATGGCTTGTTGATTCCCGTTCCCGCGAGGCAGCTCGACTATCTGTCGACCATTCATTTCATGCAGACCTGCCGTGAGGCCATGGAACTGGTGTCGAAGTTCGATTCTTCGATCGACTACGGGTTCATCCGGATCGTCTGCACCATGTTCCAGCCCAGTCGCACCAATGAAGCGCAGATGTTGCAGGTCATGGAAAAGACCTATGCCGGGCAGATGCTCTCGACACCGATCCTCCTCTCCGAAGAGGTCAAGAACGCCGGGCTCTCAATGTCGTCGATCTACGAGATAAACAAGCCCTATGGCTCGCACCAGACCTACACGCGTTGTCGGGACAACCTGAACATGGTGTTCCGGGAGATTGAGAAGGATATCTGCAAGCAGTGGCCGTCCCGGATGGCGCAGCTTGGCACCGATCGGCTGACGGAGGCGGCATGAGCAGCGCGGGCGGCAAGCGACGGAGTCTCCTGACAAACGCCATCGAGAGCATCGGCACGACGCCGGTGCCAACCCCGATTGCGAAAGACGATGGCCAGGACCTCGCGGTCCAGGAATTGCCGGGCGAGGAGCCCGCTGCCCCGTCCTTCTTGGAGCGGCGCGGCATCGCGTTCGATGAGATCGCCCGCACCGTCAAACGGCCCACGATTCGCCTGAAGCCCTCGGAATGCTCGATCTGGCGCGGCAACGCGCGCGATTACGCGGCGCTCAGCTACGATCGTTGTTCCTCGTTGATCGAATCCATTCGGGAAGAAGGCACGAACCGCGAGCCGGTGGTCGTTCGCCGGACTCCCAATAGCGATCGGCCCTACGAGCTCATCGTCGGAACGAGGCGCCATTTCTGCGTGTCCTGGCTCCACGCCAACAACCACTCGGAAATCGAGTTGGTGGCGCGGATCGAAACGCTCGACGACGAAGGTGCCTTCCGGCTAGCGGACCTTGAAAACCGCGAACGGGAGGATGTCACCGATCTCGAACGCGCGCGCAACTACCGTCATGCCGTCGATGCCTATTATGGCGGTGTCCGGACGCAGATGGCTGACCGGCTCGCGATCCCCAAGCAGAACCTTCACAACCTCCTGCAGCTCTCGGAGCTCCCGGACGAAGTCGTTTCCGCCTTTGCTGATCCAGGCGATATCAAGGTTCGTCACGGCATGCGCCTGGCGCCTCTGCTGAAGGACGAGCGGCATCGCGATGGCATCGTTGCAGCGGCGATCGAGATCGCGGCTGAGCAGGCCGCCTTGCGTAATGCCGGTGCCGACCGGATCGAAGGCAGCAAAGTGTGCGAACGCCTTGCCGGCGCAGCGCAGCCGACCAAGGCGCAACCGGCTCGCAGGGCAAAGGCGGCTCTGACGATGGCCGGCGGTGCGCAGATCGGGCAGATCCTCGTCGACACCAGGGCCAAGGGGATTACGGTCAATATCAATCCGCGCGGCGCGGCCTCGATCGATGAGATCCTCGAGACCCTGCGGCCGGTTTTGGAAGCTGCGAAATTCACTCGGTGACGACGGACGGATTTAGGGATTATATTTGTAAAACAATCAGTTAGATGAGAGTAAAACGTGTTTTACTCCGCCCAGGACATGCGATGCCAAAGAACGCCCGCGAAGACGGTCAGGTCGACCTCTTTCTTCCTCAGCTCACGACGCTGCCCCTCCGGGACCAGCGCGAGACGATGGAGCGGCCGTTCTTCTCTCTGTCCAAGCGCAAGCGCCTGAAGCCGATCGATTATGTAAGCCCCGACCGGAAGATCACCGTGCATGTCACGGCGAACTCGGAGTATGGGCTGGCGACGATCTACGATCTCGACATTCTCATCTACTGCGCGTCGGTGCTCATCGAACACAAGCGCCGCGGAACGAACGACATTCCCCAGACCCTGCATGTCGTGCCCTATGACATGCTCCGGACGCTTAAGCGCGAAGTTGGCGGGCGCGCCTATGATCTCCTCGGCAATGCGCTCGACAGGCTGCAGTCGACGACCGTCAAGACGAACATCCGCTCGGGAGACTCGGTCGAAACGACATTCTCCTGGATCGATAGCTATAGCCAGCTGAAGGATCGCACGGGCAATATCCGCGGCATGCGGATCACCCTCGCCAAATGGTTCTATGACGGCGTGCTCATGGAGGGCGGCGTCCTCGCGATCGATCCTGCGTATTTCTCGCTAACGGGCGGACGCGAGCGGTGGCTCTATCGGGTTGCCAGGAAGCATGCCGGCGGCGCTGGTTCCGATGGATTTGCCATTTCCATGCCCACCTTGTTCGAGAAATCCGGCGCTGAAGGCGACTACCGTCGGTTCAAGTTCGAGATGACCAAGATCGTGAAAGAGGATTCCCTACCCGGTTATTCGCTCGAGCTGGAATCGCGGGATGACGCTGAACCCTTCCTGCGCATGGTCCGCCGAGACCTGTCCCAGGAGGCAGTAGGAACCCCCTCCCCTGCCCCGGTCCCCGCGCCAGCTTCCAAAACCGTGTTGAGCAAAGCTTCGGCCGACGAACGGGAGATCGTCTTCCCTGACGGTCATATTGCGCACACACCGTTCGGCGCGATCGCTCGCGCCAACCTACCGAGCCCGCAGCGAGACTACGGCCTGGTGGCCAGCGACTTTCGTGCGTTCCTGCGTCAACGCGAGATCGCCTACAACGCCAAGAACATCACCCAGATATTCGCGACGTTCTGCTCCAAGCAGCGCCCTGCCCTCTAGGTCAACAGCCGCAGACCGTGGAACTGCCCGACCGACCGTTCCTGTAGTACCGCGTCAAACCCGCCGGCATCGCGGCTGACCAATCACCCTGCCCGGCGGCCCACCCTCACCTGCGGATTCTCCGCCCGATCCGTACGCCGTGATCGCAATAGGGTCCTCGCAATGGCGACGGTCAGTGAGACGTCCAGCGCCCGGCACTCAGAAATCTGAAAGCAGAACAGCACAACAGAGCGCGACCGCAAGATATCGGTATATTGGGAACGCGCGCCAGACGCCTGCAAGACGCGCCGAGGCCGGATCAGGCTGCACGACGTCAATGTTCAGGCTCGCCCGACGGTCACGGGAGCCACGCCGAGCGGGCGGGTAGGGGGCCTCTCCATGTTGACCAACAGATGCGCAAGGCCCTGAGCGCAAGGCCGTTCCTGAAATACCGTGAGAATGCCCCACACTGGCGGAGCCGGCGCCCAACTCCGTTGCGGGGCCACTGGAATAGCCGTTCCCCAAGTACCGTGTACGGCCCGATGAATTCGGTCCAAAGGCCAGGAGGGCGCCCGAACGGCCGGACGAAGTCGCTGCCGGCACGCACCTATGAGCCAGTCTCGCGCCATCGATTTAACCAAACGGCGATGTCCTACAGCGGCGAAGCACCCCAGAGGGCACCTCGGCGTTCCTGAAATACCGTGGCGAGTCGCTATTGCGAATCTGGGGTCGCCGAATCGATCCGTAAGCCGCTAACCCGCGGACGCAACCGCCCGCCAAATGAGGCAATCTGAAATAGCCTGAACGCTGGAAAAGACCCTGTTTTCCGGTATATAGGTCCCGGTAAAACGCATTTTACTCACAGGACAGCACGAGCCGAGGCACGGTATTTCAGGAACGCAGCACGGTACTTTGGGAACCGAATCACGGTTCAATGGGAACGGATAGCTAGGTACTTCGGGAACGGCCGAACGGTATTTTAGGAACGGGGCAATGCGCGCGACTCGTGATGAATCCGTGAGTCGCAGGCAAGCCGTCCACAGGCTAACTTTTGAACCTTAGAGTCTAAACGAAGTAACGCCGCCTGCGGCGCTTCCTCTCTTTGAAAGAGATTCAAGAGGGAAGGGGAAACGAACTCGGAAGGCTGCAACACAAGCGAGAGCATCATAGCAAGGCCGGTGGTGACGAATTCCAACGATGGTAGCGCCAGCCTGAAGAGTGTTTCGATTCGTGGCTTGACCGGATCGCGCGGCGCCACGACACCTCGCGCAGAACCTTGTTCCGCTATTTCGATTTCGATACCGATCCGGAAGATTATGATCCGGCGCGCGGCAAGCTCGACCTGCCGACGTGGCATCATGCGGCCATCGACGAACTCGTTACCGGGCTGGGATGGGCAGTGAATATCGGCAGCGCTGCGGTGATGGACGGTTTTTCCGCGTGGCCCGCGCATTGGTTGTTGCCACCCGCCCTGCGCCACTATGGGTGCGCATGCTGCTGGTCCGGCATGCTAGCCGAAGGGCGGTCGCTTCATATCGCAAGGAATGAATATCGAGCGCCAACTTGTGGTGTCACGAGCATCAATTGCCCTTGTCGGTGATGCCGGCATCCGATGGGTCTCGCCGCGATGACAGGCTTGCGACGTCGCTGGCACGCCTCGATAAGGCCGCGCGCGACTTGGCGCGTGCGGTGCGCCCGACGGGGCGGTCCGATCGGTCGCCATGCGGCGCGCGATTACGGACATGGCTTGTTCGGCTTCATAGGCAGCTCATTGGTGCAAAATTGGGTGGATGACGGTCGGCGTGGCGCGCTCGGCATGTAAATTTGCCCTGAGAAGCCCGTACAGCGCGATTTGAGGCCCTTGCTATAGTCGTGCCTGGCTCAGTGTCGTTTTGGCGCTGTAAGGGGCATTTGCGGGGACGCGATTTTCGCCGGATTTCAGCTTTCGCCGTCCGATCGATCGTCTCGATCGTCGTAGCGCGCCAGCAGGGCGTCGATCTGCGCGAGCGCGGCATCATAGTCCTCGAGCGCCTCACTCGAAAAGTGGCCCGGTTCATCGGTCAGCGCGGATGGCGCAAGGGGCGCCCGAGTGTGCGTAACCGAATAGAGCTTGACCCCCGACAGGGTTTCGATGGTCAGGTCGCCTGCCTGCGACAGGGCGGCAAGCATGGTCCGCACCCCGAGGCGGGTGGCGCCCAGCACGGCTTCGATCTGGGACGAACGCAGCGGGCCAAAGCCGGAGAGGAGGCCGTAGAGTTGCGGGGCACGTGAACTCGCGCGCTTCCCGCTATAACGATCGGCGAGGTCTCTGCATATGTCGCGGGCCTCAACCAGAAGGCTGTTGAGGTGATTCAGGGCATCGCGCAGCGCTTCGGACTGAACGATGGCGGCATGTGCCGGTTTTTCGTCGACGTCGGCCGCGCGCACCGTATCGAGCCGGATCAGGCCGTTCAGCGGCAGTACCGCACTCAATGCGCCGGTGGCTCGCAGATGGGCGGCAAAGGCGTATTCGACCGCCCAGCGCGGCGAGGGCGGCCGCGCCCGCTCAATCGCCACTTGTCGCCCACCGAGCGTGATCGGCTCGATTGCACGCTCGGCGGGGGCAAAGCGCGGACTTTGGCCGATGGCGCGGTGGAGGGCGGCCAGGGCCGCAAAGGGGAGGGGGGCCGGCTCCAGATCTGCCACCAGCGCCGCGGCCTCGTCGATGGCGGCCAGCGCGGCTTCGACGGCCGGATGGTTGTCGAGGTCCCGCAGGGCCAGACAGGCTTTTTCAAATCCACGTGCCGCGTCCGCCAGCGGCGCCCAGCTGCTGCGGGTCATCTCGGCGAGCAGGGTGGTCACCAGAGCGCGGGGGGCGAGGGCGAACTGGAGCGGTTCGTCGGAAAGTGGTACAAGCCCCGCGAACCAGGCATGGAAGCGAGCGTCGGTGAACGCATGCCCTTCCTGCCGCAGCGCCGAGATCAGCGTCTCGCGAATGAGACGCGCAGCGAGGATGGGATATATGTCGGGCGGACACCACGTGAGGGCGGCATCAAGCTGACCGAGGGCGCGGGCCGCGTGCACCTGGGTTGCGCACAGCGCCTCGATATCCGCGGGGGAGGGCGGTTCATCGGGTCCGTAACACGGAAAGGCCAGCGGTGAGGTCATAAAACCCCGTCAAATCAATGCGCTCTCAGATATGTATAGCAAGCAAGCAATAACTATACAACCAGTCGGATGCTTTCGGATATTAACCCTTGATAATTGCAGTTATCACATAAGCAAATTTGACCGTTCGTTATAAGGTGTGTCGTTTTCAGGATACGACTGGACGCTCCGGCGCCGCCCAATTTCTGGATCCTGCGTTGAAAGAATACGGCTGGATTCAGGGAAGAATACCGCCGGACGCCTGGATGCTGCGTGGCTGATCTCCAGCGTTTTTCGGCGACACTTTCTTAGCGCATTCACAGGCTAGGACAGGCGGGGCAGGGGGCTTCTCTCAACGTCCGCACACTCGGTTCAAACGGGATGGGTGCCAGGCATCTGATCCGCCTCGGACGATGGTCAACCGGGGCTCAAGCGATTACCATACGGGGACAACCGGTCGGTTGTTCCCATTAGATGGATTGTGACAAATGCCCCTTATTGGTTACGCCCGCGTATCTACCGACGAACAGGATACCTTCGCGCAACTCACTGAGCTCCGGCGCGCCGGCTGCATGACCATATTCGAGGACCGGGCCAGCGGCGCTAGCCGGAGCCGACCAAAACTAGCCAACGCGCTCGCAGCGGTAGGGCAGGGGGACACCCTTGTGGTTGTGCGGATTGATCGCCTCGCACGATCGTTGTCGCATTTGCTGGAAATGGTCGAAGCGCTTCGTGAGAAGGGCGCGTATTTTCGCTCGATCAACGATCCGATCGACACCAGCAGCCCGCAAGGCATGCTGATGACACAGATGCTTGGCGCCTTTGCAGAGTTCGAACGGGCGCTTATTCGCGAGCGTACGCGCGCCGGCCTCAAGGCGGCTGTCGCGCGCGGCGCTAAGCCGGGAAATCCGAAAATGCGCGCACGGGATCCGTCAGCAATCGATAACTTGCGTCACAGCCTGAGGGAAAAGCATCTCCACGAACTGATTGATGGCCGGCGGGGTTGGCTGCCGCTCGTTGAGCGCTTGCGGCCGCAGTTGCCTTGGGCGTTGGTGTTGCGGCACATTCGGACGCTCAAGCCCCCGGTGCGCTCGTTTTCTGAACGCACGCTGGTGAAGGCGTGCCGAACGCTTGTTGATGCAGGGTACGCAGATCCTGTGATCCTTGAAACGGCGCCGCGCCTTTCGCGTGATAGCCGCGTTGCTCTACTTGTCGCCGACAAGCTCAGAACTGAGCCAAACGCCACGCTGCGCGGCATTGCGGCTTGGTTGAGTAAGGATTTGCGAGAGCCAACCCCGCGAGGGGGGATGCAATGGTCACCTGAGGGCGTGAGACGCATCATCGCCCAGGCCCAAGGTCTAGGCGTTCTTCCTAATAGGTCGCCGGCCCAGGAGATTGGCGAATGAGCGTAGAGGAGGAGCACGAAATAAGAATTCCGTTAGCGGTGCGCTGCCCGCCTCGGGCGAATCAAGCAGACCGATTCTAACGTGATCTGGGACAAAACCGACGTTCGCGAGCTGGGCCGGGAATGACGGGTCCCGATCCAACATCCGCCATTCCCGAAGCCCCAACGATCGTTTCAGGAACGGCCGGCGCTGGCCGATAGATAAATAGCCCGTCTCGGAGACGAATTTGCCTCGGCAATTTGTCGAATCAGGGCGGTATAACCGTTCAAATAGCCCCTAAATGGTCAGCGGTGGCAAGGGGGCCAATATCGCCTGGGTGCCCATCAGGATTGCGTCTTCGATCTGCAGATCGAAGGGTGGGCCGACGAGCTTTTGCTCGCTCGCCCGTATGAGGTTGTGGAGAAATATGACTACTGCGGTCATGGTTCGGTGCGAGACAATAGCGCGGTCCATGTAGTGTAGGCGGGCATCGATTAGCGACAGCGTCTGCACAAGGCAGGGCACCAGATTGGGCTGCGCGTCGAACGGGTGCGTCGAAGCCGATGGTCCGCGATACCGCAGCATGAAATCCAGCAGGAACTCACCGAAGGGGAAACGCCCGGCGTCATCGCGTAGGGCGATGTGAGGCATGCACAGGATACGCAGAAGAGTCTCGAGACTGCCGAGTTGGCCGTTACTCTCTGCGGTCGTCAGCATGGCGGCGCGAGCCGGTTCCATTTCGATGACCCGGTTCAGCATGATCTCGCGGACCAGGTTGTCCTTGTCGGCAAAGTGGTACTGGATGACGCTAGCGTTGCTTTGCCCGGCGGCGGTTGCGATCTGGCGGAGGGAGGGGCCGTTCATGCCCTCTGCGCCGAACAAACGCTCGGCGACGCGCATTATGCGCAGCCGGGTTCGGTCCGAGCGGGACGGGGGGGGTCTGTGGCAAGCTCGTTTATGTCCATTTTTCAGATCTAACCGCTTGTCCCGATCTGGCCAAGCTGGCCGAGAAATTTATCTTTCGAATTATATTTTCGCGAAGTGGCGCTGAAACCCGCACCATCTGATCAAATAGATAGGTGTTTTAATGCGCGTTATAAATTTAACTGTTGTCAGAACCACCCGCTCCCGCAAACCAGACGGGAGGATGGCGAAGGGAGAGATCGATGACCAAGCGCTTGAAGGGCGCGGCGAGCATTCTTGCCGTTGCTGCCGGTCTTGTTGCCGTGACGGCACATGCACAAAGTTCCTATGGCGGCGATGCTACGGCGGCTGATGGCCAGCTCAGCGAGATCGTGGTGACCGCGCAGAAGCGCTCGGAGAACCTTCAGGACGTGCCGCTTTCGGTCTCGGCGTTTTCGGCCGCCGATCTGGCCAAGCAGAACCAGCGCGACATTCAGGATCTGGCCGGGCGGGTTCCGTCGCTGACGATCTCGCCTTCGCCTTCGGGGCCGGGCGCGGCCAACATCAGCCTGCGCGGCATCTCCTTCCAGGACATCGAAAAGAGCTTCGAGCCGGGCGTCGGCGTGGTGATGGACGGGGTGTACTTGTCCACTTCGACCGGCCAGCTATTGCAGTCGTTCGATTTTCAGCAGATTGAAGTGCTGCGCGGGCCGCAGGGCACGCTGTTCGGCAAGAACACGACCGGCGGCGCACTCAACGTCACGCGCACCCGGCCAGAGCCGTCCGAGCCGCTTTCCGGCCGTGCGCGGGTGGTCGTCGGCAGCTATGGCCGACATGACTTCGAAGGCTCGGTATCGATCCCGGTGGTGACTGATCTGCTGGCGGTGAAGGTGGCGGGCTTCTCGCTCAACGATCATGGCACCTTCTACAACCGGACGCTGGACCGCCGCGTAAGCCGCAAAAACGGCTCTGTTGCAAAAATCGTGAAGCTTGAGCATGCTTGGCGGAGATTGGACGACGGAACGATGACGGATTTCAAGTGGCGCCATTTCCAGGGTGATGTGATCCTGTGGGCGGTGCGCTGGTATTGTCGCTATCCGATCAGCTATCGCGACCTTGAGGAAATGCTGGCGGAACGCGGCATTTCGGTCGACCATACGACGATCTATCGCTGGGTCCAGTGCTACGCCCCGGAGATGGAGAAGCGGCTGCGCTGGTTCTGGCGGCGTGGCTTTGATCCGAGCTGGCGCCTGGATGAAACCTACGTCAAGGTGCGGGGCAAGTGGACCTACCTGTACCGGGCAGTCGACAAGCGGGGCGACACGATCGATTTCTACCTGTCGCCGACCCGCAGCGCCAAGGCAGCGAAGCGGTTCCTGGGCAAGGCCCTGCGAGGCCTGAAGCACTGGGAAAAGCCTGCCACGCTCAATACCGACAAAGCGCCGAGCTATGGTGCAGCGATCACCGAATTGAAGCGCGAAGGAAAGCTGGACCGGGAGACGGCCCACCGGCAGGTGAAGTATCTCAATAACGTGATCGAGGCCGATCACGGAAAGCTCAAGATACTGATCAAGCCGGTGCGCGGTTTCAAATCGATCCCCACGGCCTATGCCACGATCAAGGGATTCGAAGTCATGCGAGCCCTGCGCAAAGGACAGGCTCGCCCCTGGTGCCTGCAGCCCGGCATCAGGGGCGAGGTGCGCCTTGTGGAGAGAGCTTTTGGCATTGGGCCCTCGGCGCTGACGGAGGCCATGGGCATGCTCAACCACCATTTCGCAGCAGCCGCCTGATCGGCGCAGAGCGACAGCCTACCTCTGACTGCCGCCAATCTTTGCAACAGAGCCCTCTGCCTTGATCCAAACCCTCTTGACACCATCAGCTGTATTAGACCAAATCGGTCAGCAAGACTGAAGAGGTACTTTGCTGACAGCATCGCCGATGTCGCTAGGTAGTGATTTGCGCTCAAGACTGATTGTCCCTTGAGCAAGCACGGAACCAGACGAAGTTTGCGATAGTTGTGAGATGGTACCACTCGGCAATCGAAGCGACTGCAACAAGTAGTCGACTAATAACTTGGCAGGAGAGGTATGATGCTGACGAAGCACAATTCGATGATGTTCACGGTGTCCGCGATCTCGCTGGCGCTGTCTGTGCCCGTGGCCGCGCAAGAGGTGTCGGGCGACGCTCAAGTGGCCACGCCGGTCGACAACGCGGTGAATCCCGTGCCTGAGGCGCAGGCGTCATCGCGCCAGGCCACCGTCGCAGACGGAGAGATCATCGTTACGGCGCAGAAGCGCGACCAGCGTCTGCTCGACGTGCCGTTGTCGATCACCGCAGCTTCGGGTCAGCAACTCGCGAGTGCAGGTATCACCAGTACTGCCGATCTGGGTAAGATTGCCCCCGGCTTTACTTTCCAGGAAAGCCAATACGGTACGCCCGTCTTTGGTATTCGCGGCATCAGCTTCTTCGACTTCTCGAGCGCTGCGAGCCCCGCCGTCAGCGTCTACGTCGACCAGATCCCGCTCCCGCTTTCCATTCTCACCAACGGCGCTTTGCTTGACGTGGAGCGGGTCGAGGTGCTCAAGGGCCCGCAGGGTACGCTGTTTGGCCAGAACTCGACCGGCGGTGCGGTCAACTACATCGCTGCCAAGCCGACTGATGAATTTTCGGCTGGCCTTAACGCCACTTACGGCCGTTTCAATGAGAAGAAACTTTCGGGTTTCGCCAGCTTCCCGATCACCAGCACGCTGGGCATCCGAATCGCGGCGCAAGCCGAGGATCGCGGGGATTATCAGTACAGCATCACCCGCGACGACACCGCTGGGCAGCGCAGCTACTTTGCCGGCCGCGTTATCCTGGACTGGAAGCCCACCGACACCGTACGCTTCGAGCTGAATGCTAACGGCTGGCTCGACAACTCGGATTCTCCCATCCAGCAGTTCAAGGGGTTTGCACCGCAGTTCCCCGGCGCCAACCCGCCGCTTGAGGCAGCGCTTTCCGCGTCGCCGATCGCGCCGAACAACAACCGCGCCGGCGACTGGGATCCAGGTTTCAGCCTGAAGCGTGACAATCGCTTCCAGCAGATCTCGCTGCGCGGCGACATTGACCTGAGTTCGGACGTCACCCTGACCTCGCTGTCTTCGTACATTGACTTTAAGGGCTTGATCCCGACTGACAACGACGGTTCGGCCGTGCGCAACATCGCGACGCGCAGCATGCAGAACTTCAAGATCTTCAACCAGGAACTGCGCGTCGCTGCCACGATCGACAAGCTGCGCCTGATGGTCGGTGGAAACTACCAGCGCGCTAATCTTAACGAGACGCTGTTCCAGTTCGGCAGTGCCACCAACACCGTTCTGGCTCCGATCCCGGGCGGTTCGTTCTTCGGCCTGCGCCAGCAGAACGACCAGTTGATCAAGACCAAGGCCGCCTTTGGCAGCGCGGAGTACGAGATCACGCCCGAACTGACCATCCAGGGCTCGGTCCGCTACACGGACCAGAAGAACGACTTCGTGGGCTGTACCGCGGACCAGGGCACCGGAGACGCGGCGAGCGCGTTCGGCATCCTCTCGACCGCGCTGCGTAGCCAGCTGCCCGGCTTCAATGGCGTGCCGACCACGATCGCGCCGGGCGCGTGCGTCACTCTCGGTGACGACTTTCGACCGGTCGATATCGTCAATTCCGACCTGGACGAGACCAACACGTCCTGGCGCGGCGGCATCAGCTACAAGCCGAGCTCGACCAGTCTGATCTACGCCAACGTTACCAAGGGCTTCAAGGGCGGCTCGTTCACGCCGGCGCCGTTCATCCGCACTTCGCAGATCACCCGCGTGCAGCAGGAATCGGTGCTGGCGTACGAGGCCGGTTTCAAGACCAACCTGAGCCGCCTTGCCCAGATCACCGGTGCGGCATTCTACTACGACTATCGCAACAAGCAGATCACCGGCTTCGTCGACACGTTCCCCTTCGGCAACCTGCCCGCTTCGGTGAACGTGCCCAAGTCGAGCATCAAGGGCGCTGAACTGTCGATCGAGACGCGTCCGCTCGAAGGGCTGCGCGTCACGGCTTCGGGCACTTACGTCGATGCCAAGGTCGATCGCTCGTTCGTCACCGCGACGCCTCTGTCGCGTCCCGTCGACATCAAGGGTGAGCAGCTTCCGAACGCACCCAAGTGGCAGCTGAACGGCGATATCGAGTATCGCCGCGAAGTCAGCGTCGGCACCGAAGTGTTCGTCGGGGGCTCGGTCAGCTACCGTTCGGACAGCTACGCGCTGTTCGGTCGTGAGCCGCAGTTCGAGATCCCCGGCTATGCGCTTGTCGATCTGCGTGGCGGTATCGAGCTGCAGGACGGCCGCTGGCGTGCGGAGGTCTTCGGCCGCAACATCACGAACAAGTACTACCTGAACAACGTCTCGCGATCGATCGACTCCATCACGGCGATCGCAGGCATGCCGAGCACTTACGGCGTGACGCTCGGCTTCCGCTACTGATCGACCACGAGCGGGCGGAGCGATTACTTTCGAAAATTCGCGGACTCCGCATTGGAGACGCACACGGCTTCCACCCCACTGGCCTGCCGATTGCCTAGCAGTCGGCAGGCATTCTTTTTGAGATTTGACGCACGTTCCTGAGCAGAACGGAGTCTGGCTATCAGCGCGGTAGGCATGGCCTGCCAATCAGGGCGGACATCATGCCGGTCCGTGTTTGCCTGATCCGCCAACCTCATCATTGAAGCAGTTGCAGGCTCCGCGCGCGCGCCAAGGCGGAGGTGCGGTTCTTCACGCCCATCTTGGCGTAGAGATTGTGCAGGTGCCATTTGACGGTGCGCACCGAGATGCCGGTCGATCCCGACATCTGCGCATTGTCGAGCCCCGCATCGAGCATCCGCAGCAGCTCCAGTTCGCGGCGGGTGAGCGGGTCGGACAAGTGAATGGCCGCGCCTGTCGCCGGCAGTTCTTGCGCGCCGACTAGCGCTACCACCTTGTCGTACATGGCCCGCGCATCGTCGCTGGCCAGCGCCAAGTCCTTCACCCGCGAATGGCGCAGCACGTTAGTGACGAGCAGGCGCTGTTCGTAAAACGGCCGTGCCGAGCCACAGGTCGCGGCATGGTTCAGCGCTCGCGACAGCGCGCGCGTCGCCTGCCGCTCGTCGCCGCTGGTCATGTGCAGCCCGCATTGCGCCAGATGCAGGTCGATGATCGCACCGCGACGGCCTGCACGCCTGGCTGTCGCAGTTTCCTGCTCGATCAAGTCGCCGGCAGCCTTGTGCTCGCCCGCCGCGGTCAGCAGCGCGATGCCCGCCATCGCCGCCGCAGTGCGCTCGTTCTCAAGCACGATGTCGTCCAGAGTAATGTATCGGCAATCCTGGCTCCAGATACCGACCCGTCGGCCGAGCGCCTGCGCATGAGCCGGATCGCCGACAGCGCAGTGAAGCCGGATGAGCGCAAGATCGAGCAGGCTGGTCAACCGCCGGGGATAGTCCGAGGCGACGCGCCGCAACTGCTCGAGGGCGATCGGCGGCGGCGCGTCCTGCGCGTGGACGGTGGCGGGGAGGAGCACCTCCAGTCCCAGCCACACGAAGTCCAGCAAACCGCAGGTCCGGCCGACCGGCAGCGCCTGCGCGGCAAGTTCGAGAGCCGTGGCCAGTTCGCCACGCTCGTAGAGCAGGCGCGCTTTGACGCAGGCGGTCACCGCGGCGATCAGCGTGTCCTCGTTCCGGCTCGCCCGCATCTGTGCTTCGAGATCGTCCAGCACGTCGCCAACGCTGTCGATGTCGCAAGCGGCAATCTCGATGGCCGCCGCGATGTTGGAGGCCCAGGCCCGGCCGTAGATGCTTGTGGTGGGTGCAACGGCGGACATCGACGTGCGTGCGGCGCTGCGCCCGGCGGTGAATTGGTTGTCGACCATAAGCGCCAACGCGAGCGTTCCCGCCGCCGCGCCGCGTTCGAACGGATCGGCGTCGGACGCGTGCTCTAGCCACTGGGGCACGATCGCCTGCAGCGCGCGCATGTCGTCCATGTGCAGCTTGAGCACGATCCTTGCCAGGCCGGCTTTGGCGCGGGCGAGCCGCTTGTGCGCATCTGACGACGAACTCGTCTCGATTTTCGCCTCCATGTCGGACACTGCCGCCGAGGCGTCTTCGTAGCGGCGTTCGAAGACGAGCGCCCACGCCAGCCAGAAGCTCGCTTCGGTGCCCGGCATGCCGCCCAGGCGCGTCACCTTGTCGGCCCAGGCGATGAACGAGGGCAGGTAGCCGTTGCGGCGCACCAGACTCCACGACAGCTTCTCGAGCAAGCGGACCGACAATGTCGAATCTTCGACCTGCACCGCAAGATCGAGCGCCGGCTCGATGAAGCCCTGGCGCTCCAGCCACTGCGCCCCGCGCCGGGCGACGTGCTGTCGGCGCTCGGCGGGCACCACCGTGTCGGCGATCCGCAACAGGTAGCGGCGGAACAGCGCGTGGAAGCGGAACCACTGGCCCTCTTCACCCAGCGTCACGATCAGGATGTTCCTGTCCACAAGGTAGCCCAGGAACCCGGCCGCGCGAGGGCCTTCAACCGACCATGTCAGCAGTTCGGGCGAGAAGCTGGCGAATGGCGCGATCTCAGCCAAGAATTGCTGAAGCTCCCCCGGCAACCGGCTCATCAGGTTTTCGAACAGGCTATCGGCCAGTCGCTGGCCCTCGAAGCGAAAGGGCGCGTCCAGGCTGGCGGGGCCGTTGCCGGTGGATGCCAGGACCTGGATTAGACGGATCGCGGCCGGCCAGCCCTCGGTCTGGGCGAGGACCTGCGCGATCGTACGCGGCGTGTAGCCGTGCATACCGGCGTCGTCGAACAGCGCCGCCACCTCCTCGGGTCCGAAGCCGAGTTCGGCCGGACCGATCGACCGCAACTGCAGCTCCATCATCGCGCGGCGCATATCAAAGGGCGCGTCGGTGGCGCACGAGACCACCAGGTGGCAATCGAACCCGGCATCGAAAGCCAGTCTGTCGATCAGCTCCCGATTTGCGTCTGCATCGCCTAGATCCGCGTTGTCGATGAAGATCGCCACTGGCTCGGGCAAGGCGGCGAGGGCGCGCGCGATTGCCGCGATCCGCTGCCGGGTGGACGGTCCGCGCCGATAGTCAAAAACCGGAGGGGCGTTCGCGGTATCGAGGCCAAGATGCTGCTCCAGAGCGTCGATCGCAGAGGCCTGGCCGCTGTCGTAGGCATCGATGCCCACCCACAGACAGGGCGGGCCTGCCGCGGTGCGCAGGCGGAACAGCTCGGCCAGCATGACCGTCTTCCCATATCCCGGCGGCGCCGTGACCAAGGTGAGCCGGGGCAGGGCGTTGTCCTCAAGGAGCGCCAGCGCCTTGCTCCTGACCGCGGTGAAGGCATAGCGAGGTGGGGCCAGGCGGAACGCGTTGGTCGTCGACGTGCCGGCATCGACCTCATCTTCGGACGTTTCCTGTCCATCCACTGCGGTTCACCTCCCGTCGCAACGCCATTCGCGCCATCGTTGTCTCGTGAGCGGCAATAGGGGCACGCTCGCCAAAGGTGAAGCTATGCGCCGCCTCTCTTTGCGACGGCTGTGAGCCGGTCGCCCGCAAATAAAGCGCGGTCGGGTTTGTAAACCAATACTTTGGGTCGGTGCGACCCGCCCCCGGGCCTGTCAGAGTTCCTTCACAGACGGCGAAGAGCCGATGACGCGGCAAGTCGAGAGGATGCACATGCTCAAAAATCCCAACCAGGCCTCGCCCACGCCGACGTGGTCTCCGGAAGCGATCAAAGGCTTGTTCAGCGAAGACGGCGGGTTCGTCGATCCGCGCATCTACACCGACGCCGGCATCTACGAGCTGGAGCAGGAAATGATCTTCGGGCGCTCGTGGCTGATGCTGGGCCACGAGACGCATGTGCCCAAGCCGGGCGACTTCCTGTCCACCTACATGGGCGACGACCCGGTCATCATGGTGCGCCAAAAAGACGGCAGCATCCGCGTGTTCCTGAACCAGTGCCGCCACCGCGGCATGCGCATCTGCCGGGAAGACTTGGGCAACGCCAAGAGCTTTACTTGCACCTACCACGGTTGGGCCTACGACACGAAGGGCATGCTGGTCAGCGTTCCCTTCGAGGAGCGCGCCTACGGCAAGTGCCTCAACAAGGCGGAGTGGAGCCCCAAGCAGGCGCGGGTCGAGATCTACAAGGGCCTGGTCTTCGCCAATTGGGATCCTGAAGCGCCTTCGCTGGCCGAGTGGATCAGCGATGCCGGCCTCTACCTCGACTTCATGCTCGACCGCTCGGAGGAAGGCACCGAAGCGATCGGCGGCATCCAAAAGTGGATCATCCCGTGCAACTGGAAGTTCGCGGCCGAGCAGTTCGTGACCGACTTCTATCATGCCAGCACGGTGTCGCACCTCAGCGGCTTCACCGCAGGCCTGCCCGAGGGCGTCGAGCTGCATGAGATCGAGATGCCCACCGAAGGCGTGCAGTTCCGGTCCGAGTGGGGTGGCCACGGTAGCGGCTTCATGCTGCGCAACGCCGCGGTGCTGGCGGGCGTGATGGGCCGCGATGTCGCCGGGTTCTGGATGGAAGGCCCGCACGCCGAGGAGGCCGAGCGGCGCCTGGGAAGCGCGGAATTTGCCAAGCATCCGGTGGGCAACCACATCACGATCTTTCCGACGATGTCGGCGCTTCCGGGCGTGAATACGGTGCGCACCTGGCACCCGCGTGGGCCGGAGGAAACCGAGATCTGGGTGTTCACGGTCATCGATAAGACCGCACCGGCCGAGATCAAGGAACTCTACCGCCGCCAGAACATCCGTACCTTCTCGGCCGGCGGCGTGTTCGAGCAGGACGACGGCGAGAACTGGGTTGAGATCCAACGCGTGCTGCGGGGTCACCAGGCCCGCAACACGCCCTTCAACGTGCAGATGGGCATGGGCATGCGCGACACCGGCAACCCGGTCTATCCCGGCCGGACCGGATACGTCTTCTCGGAAGACGCCGCGCGCGGCTTCTACAGCCACTGGCAGCGCATGCTGACCGAGCCGAGCTGGGAGACGCTGGCGCCCGACACCATGGCCATGGCCGCCGAGTAAGCGATCAGCCGTACCTGCGGGGTACGGCGACGGGAGAGGATGCAAATGCCTACATTGTTGAAGGAGCCGGTCGCCGCGTTCGATCCGGCCAGGGTCGGAGTCGAGCTGCAACACGAGATCGAGCAATTCTATTATCGAGAGGCGGCGCTGCTCGACCGCCGCGAGTTCAAGACCTGGTTGTCGCTGCTGGCCCAAGACGGGGTCGGTTCCGGCTGAGGGCGAAATGACACCCTAAGAGCCCGATCCGAAATTAAGTTGAGTGGTATCAGCGGGTTAGCTTGACGCTTGCCGCAGTCGTTGATTCAGGGGTTTTGCAACAAACTTCCGGAGATCAACGATGTGGACCGATACCACTCGGGCGCAATATGCCCGCGCGGGACTGACTTTGCCAAGCGATTTGACCGATGCCGAATGGTCGGTGCTCGAACCTTTCTTGCCGCCACCCTCCCACGTAGGCCGTCCGCGCAAATGGCCGCTGCGACGGATCGTCGAGGCGATCCTGTATCTGCTGCGTGGGGGGCTGCCGTGGCGAATGCTGCCGCCCTGCTTTCCGCCGGTCTCGACGGTTCGGCGCTGGTTTTACCTGTGGCGCGATAACAAACTGTGGCTCTCGCTCAATCATACCCTGCTGTTGATGGCGCGTGAAGCGACAGGCCGCGAGGCTTCGCCCAGTGCTGGCGTGATCGATAGTCAGAGCGTGAAAACAACGGAAAGTGGCGGCCCTCGCGGCTTTGACGCGGGCAAAAAAATCAAGGGGCGCAAGCGCCACATCCTCACCGACACCGAGGGCCATTTGGTTCATGCGGTGATCCATACCGCCGACATTCAGGACCGCGACGGCGCGCCGCTGGTCCTGCGTGAAATCATCCACCGCTTTCCATGGCTGCGCCATGTCTTTGCCGATGGCGGCTATGCTGGCGACAAGCTCAGGGAAGCCCTCCGGCGTACCGGCAAATGGACTGTCGAGATCGTCAAGCGATCCGATGTTGCAAAAGGCTTCGTGGTTCTTCCGCGCCGCTGGGTCGTCGAGCGAACACTGGCTTGGCTGAACCGCAACCGTCGGCTCGCCAAGGACTTTGAACAGACCATCGCATCGGCAACTGCGTGGCTGTTCATAGCTTCCATCCAGCTATTCGCGCGTCGCATCGCAAGACTATGAAATTTCATCGGATAATTATGAATCAGGCTCTAAGGGAATAGCTGTCCTTGCCGTCGCCGCGGCTGCCATTGATCACAAACTGCGTCACTCTCGATGGATAGAACATTCCGTCAGCCACCTTGCAGGCATGACGTTGACCGCTGCCCTCAAAGGTATGCGATAGAAGTTCATCGTTCGATAGCTCCATGCATATGGCACGCAGTGCTTCATGACGGCGGTATGCAGGAAGAACTGAAATTCTTCCGGGGCATGCCGGACCGATTCTAAAAACGAGTGTTGGGTTTGCCGGTCAGCACCGAACTCGTTCAACGCCTTCAATCTCAGATTATCCGCATAAGCTCCGACTGAGAGTAGAGAGCCCGCCAGCGCCACCGCTACAAAAATGGGGCCTCGAACGATCGAAAACCGAGCCGGTATCAAAAAGCTGGTCGCTCCGACCGCGAAGCAAGCGGATACGATCCAGAGCCAGTGAGGCGCGCCCAGTCTATCTGACCAGATCGTCGCGAGGAATACTGGCTTCAGCAAGCTACCGAAGACGAAGCCTGCAATCGCCAGGTACGTAATGCATCCAAGCGCGGCGGTCTTCATCCTGTGCTTTCGTCCGACATCCGGCGCGACGCTCATGCCGCCACCTCGACCTTGTGATCCATGTCCGCCCTGGAGCGTCCGACGATTGCGGCGACAGTATTCTTGCTGAGGCCGAGGTCCCGGGCTATCCAGCGATAGCTGCGCCCCTCGGCAACAAGGGCTAGCACCTTGGGGGCAAGCCGATCCGACTTCGGGCGGACGCCGGTCTGCCGCCCGAGTTTCCGACCCCGCGCCCGTGCCGCGGCGAGGCCGGAGCGAACCCGCTCGCTGAGCATGTCGCGCTCGAACTGCGCAATGCCTGCGAGCATCGTCGCCATCATACGACCGTGCGGCGTATCGACCTCGAAGGTCATGCCGCTCATCGCGACCACCGACACGCGCCAGCCCGACAGCCGGTTGAGCGTATCGAGCAGGTCCTGCGTCGAGCGCCCCCAACGACTGAGTTCGGTGACAAGGATCGCATCAATGTGGCGCGCCTGGGCCAGCTTCATCACTTCGGCACGTGCCGATCGGTTGGCCTTCATCCCCGAGGCGGTTTCTCGAAAGACCTCGACCACCTCATAGCCGCCACGCTCGGCAAAACCGGCGAGGTCGCGAAGCTGCCGCTCGCACGACTGGTCGGCTGTCGAGACCCTGGCGTAGATGGCGGCGCGCTGTCCCAATTGAACCCTTCTGGAATTAGGCCTCGAAAAGCCTTGATCTGCGTGGGGTCAGTGTTGTCCAAAACAGACTTCTGTTCAATAGGGACAAGCCGTGCATGCCGAGACGCCATATCCTCAGCGCCCGACAGCGTTCGGCCCTACTCGACCTGCCGACTGACGAAGCGGCGCTGCTGCGGCATTATATTCTGGCAGCCGATGACCTGATCCATATCGACCGGCGGCGCCGACCGGAGAACCGCATCGGGTTCGCCCTGCAGTTGTGTGCGCTGCGATATCCAGGTCGGACGCTTGCTCCCGGCGAACTGATCCCCCACGCCGTGTCCGCCTTTCTAGGTGCCCAGCTTGGCATCGCTGGCGACACGCTCGCGTCCTATGCCGTTCGACGCCAAACCCGGCACCAGCACATGGAGGCGCTGCGCCGCATCTACGGATACAGGATGTTCCCCGGACAGGGACCGCATGCCAGGGCGTTCCGGGATTGGCTTCTCGCCGAAGCCGAGCAGGCACGCTCAAACGACGACCTTGCCCGGCGCTTCATTGCCCGCTGCCGTGAAACCATGACCATCCTGCCAGCGATCACGACAATCGAGCGGTTGTGCGCGGACGCGCTCGTCGCCGCCGAACGCCAGATCGAGAAGCGGATCGCAGCCCGTCTCGATCCCGTCGCCTGTGATGGGCTCGACCGACTGACTACCGAGATGCTGCCGGGGGCGATCAGCCGCTTCATCTGGCTGCGCCGGATTGAGCCGGGCAACAACTCCGCCGCGGCGAACCGGCTGCTCGACCGGCTCGAGTTCCTGCGCGCGATGAACCTCAATGATGGTTTACTTGCCGGTGTTCCACCGCATCGCGTCGCCCGGCTACGCCGGCAGGGCGAGCGCTACTTCGCCGATGGCCTGCGCGATCTCGGCGCCGATCGGCGCCGCGCTATCATGGCGGTTTGCGTCATTGAATGGGCCACTGCGACGGCGGATGCGGTGATCGAAACACATGACCGGATCGTTGGCCGCACCTGGCGCGACGCGAAGCAACTGCATGACGCGCGGGTCGTAGAAACCAGAGGCGCTACCACTGCGACTTTGAACGGCTTCACTGCACTCGGTCAATCATTGCTCGAAGCGCATGGCGACGGCGCGTCGCTGGAAGATGCGGTCGCGCGCGGGGCGGGATGGGAACGGCTCACCAGTCTCGTCGCTACGGCCAAGACGTTGACGGACACCTTGGGCGACGATCCGCTGGCCTATGTTGATCAGGGGTATCACCGCTTCCGTCGGTATGCCCGCGCATGCTGCGATGCCTCGACCTCAAAGCTGCGGCGGTTGCACGGCCTTTGCTGGACGCGGCTACCGCCATCGCTACCAGGGGCGCAGTTCCGGCGGCCGACGATTTCTTGCGCCCGCATTCCAAATGGCGGCGACAGTTGCGGGCGAAGGGCGATGATGATGCCCGCCTCCGGGAAGTCGCGGTCATGTTCCACCTGCGCGACGCGCTGCGCTCGGGCGACATCTGGTTCGACCGCTCGCATCGGTATGGTGACCTGCGCCACGTCCTCGTGCCGATGGCGGTCGCGCATGCCGCGAAGCTAGCGGTCCCGTCCGACCCGCATGTCTGGCTGGCTGACCGCAAGGTGCGTCTCGCCGATGGCCTTGCCCGGCTCGGTCGCGCCGCGCGCAGCGGTACAATTCCGAAAGGCAGCATCGAAGACGGCACGCTGCGCATTGATCGCCTCACCGCCGACGCGCCGGATGGGATCGAGGATCTGATGCTCGATCTGTATCGCCGCCTGCCGCCCGTCCGCATCACCGATCTGCTGCTCGAAGTCGATACCGCGCTGGGTTTCACCGATGCCTTCACGCATCTGCGCACCGGCGTGCCGTGCGGCGACCGAATTGGTCTGCTCAACGTCCTGCTCGCCGAGGGCCTGAATTTGGGCCTGCGTAAGATGGCAGAGGCTTCCAACACCCACGACTATTGGCAACTCTCCCGTCTCGCGCGCTGGCACGTCGAAAGCGAGGCGATCGACCAGGCGCTGGCCAACGTGGTCGCGGCGCAAGGGGCGCTGCCGATGGCCCAGGTGTGGGGTATGGGTAGAGCCGCATCGGCCGATGGCCAGTTCTTCCCCGCAGCACGGCAGGGCGAGGCGATGAACACGATCAACGCCCGCTACGGCAACGATCCCGGAATCAAGGCCTATACTCACGTCAACGACCGCTTCGCGCCGTTTGCATCGCGGACTATTCCAGCCACAGTCAGCGAAGCACCTTACCTGCTCGACGGGCTGACGATGAATGAGGCAGGGCGACGGATCGAAGAGCAATACGCCGACACTGGCGGGTTCACCGATCATCTGTTCGGGATCAGCGCCATGCTCGGCTACCGCCTTGTGCTGCGCATCCGCGACCTCCCATCCAAACGACTGTACGTATTCGACCCTGCCACCACGCCGAGCGAGCTGCGCCCGCTGGTGGGCGGCAAGGTTCGTGAGGCGCTGATCGTTTCCAACTGGCCCGACCTGTTCCGCTGCGCCGCCACCATGAGCGCGGGGCAGGTCGCGCCGAGCAGCATCTTGCGCAAGCTCGCCGCCTATCCGCGCCAGAACGATCTTGCAGCCGCGCTGCGCGAGGTGGGCCGGATCGAGCGGACGCTATTCATCGTCGAATGGATTCTCGACGCCGGTATGCAGCGCCGTGCACAGGTGGGCCTCAACAAAGGTGAGGCACATCATGCGTTGAAAAATGCCCTGCGCATTGGCCGTCAGGGCGAAATCCGCGACCGCACGACGGAGGGTCAGCATTACCGGATCGCTGGCCTCAACCTACTGACCGCCATCATCGTCTACTGGAACACCCTGCATCTCGGCCATGCCGTCGAAGCTCGCCGCCGCGAAGGGCTCGATACCCCCGACCATCTTCTCGCCCATATCTCGCCGCTCGGGTGGGCCCACATCCTTCTCACTGGTGAGTACCTTTGGCCCAAGGACTCCGCCGCTTAGGGTGTCATTCCGCCCTCAGCCAGAACTGACCCCCAAGGATCGACGGCCATCCAGCCCTCCGAAGTGTCTGACAATGGACAGTTCACCGTGATGCGCTTCCCCAACCAGCGTGAATTGCCGGCGTTCTTCGTCGTCAATCCTGATGGATCGGAAGCCATCGCCTCCTTCGATGTGCGCGATGAATATGTGGTGCTGCACGGGGTTTACAGGACAATCCGGCTGCGCCGGGGCCTCGAAGTGCTCTGCATCCACAATCAGAAAACCGACTATTACGGGCGCGATCCCAAAACTGACACGGCCTCTGGCCTAGTCGAGCGAACCACGGGGGTTCAATAAAATGGCTGCGAACGATCATGACAACGCGCCGCATGGCGACAACATCATCTCGCAGGGCGAGACGGTCGAAAACCGGCCCCTCGCGTCTGAGCCGGTGCCCGATCCCGAAGATATTGAGCGGCAAAGCGAGCGCCAGGCGAAGATTGCCGCTCTGCCGAACAGGTCGATCGACCCCAAAAAGGCGGTCGTTCTCGCGGCGGTTGCCTGCGGCGCGATCGTTCTCGGTTTCAGCACAATCGACGCGATGCGGAGCGATCCAACCGAAAAGGCCGAGAAAGCGGAAAAGCCGGATGAAAGGCAGCTCGCCAACTACGATCCCAAGTCGATCATAGCGCCCACGCTTGCCGATGCGCCAAATGATCCGAACGCGCCGGTGCCCATGACGGAAGTGCCGGCGCTTGATGGAAGCCAAGCGCCCCGCACGGGCGGCGCGAATGGCCGCCCCCAAAAGTCTGAGGGGCAAGTCATCGCTGAGGCCCAACGCCGCGCCGGGATCATGGCTTATGGTGGCGAAAACGGCGGCGGGGTCGGTGGAGCGGTGGCAGCTGCCACCGGCCTGCCCATGGGCGGCGGCACAGGAGCACAGGGCGCGCAGTTGATTGGTGCGTCGGCCGATGGTGATGGGCAAGGTGGATCGCGCCGGACAAATCTCGAAAACATGCGCCAAACCTCGCAAATTGATCGGGTGTCAGGCCGCGACATTGGCAACCGCGATATGCTGATCCTCGCAGGGTCGTTCATTCCGTGCGTGCTGCAAACGGCGATGGATTCCAGTCAGCCCGGATATGTCAGCTGCATCATTCCCCGCGACATTTATTCGGACAACGGCCGCGTCGTCCTGCTGGAAAAGGGAAGGCCAGCGCCGGGATCTAGTTCTAAGTGAAGGAGAAGAATATGGCCGATGATGACACAAGCCAGCGCGGTGCATCTGAGCCACGCCCTTTCGAAGTTCGCGGCGGACCGGGGAACAGCAAACAGTCGTTCGCTACTCTTCCCGATGCGATGCAGGCTTACGTCAAGGCGGACAATGGCGATCATTCGCTGACGATGCAGAAAGGTGGCAAAACTGCTTGGCTAGCATCCACGGACTGGCAGAACGATGGCTCAACGCCGGTGGGGCAATACTTAAGCCCTGCTATTAGGGACTATCATAGCGCCGTAAAACGCGGGGCGCCTGCCGCTGAATTGGAGCCCCGCGAGCGCGCCGCGCTGGCCGATGTTGAGGCTTGGCCTCGGACGGTAAAGCGCGAAGCGGCACCATCGGCCCCGGCCGACAAGGCGCTGAATATTGTTGAGGGCGAACGGTCGAAGGCGGAAAAATCAGAGCCTGCGCCCTCCCGCGCCGACGCTCCGTCGAAGACGGCGAACCAAGACAAGAAGGTCGAGGATACAACCTTGGCCCTTCCGGCGCAGATCGAACGCAAATATCTGCGCGTAGGCGACGATCTGTTTCGGAGCGGCCGCGATGAAAAGCCCGATATGTCGATCAAGGGACAAGATGGCATTCGGATCAACAAGGACCATGCGATTGGCGATGCGGTCGCCATTGCGAAGCATAATGGCTGGCAGTCGATCCGTGTTCATGGCAGCGATGATTTCAAGAAGGCGGTCTATCTGGAAGCCGCCCGCGCCGGTGTCGCCGTCAAAGACTTCGAGCCTTCTCCCCAGCTGAAGCTTGAGGGAGAAAGACTGGCGGCGCGTGACAAGGCGCGCGAAGCTCAAGACCCTACGAAAAGAGCGAGCATGGCAAAGCAAGACCCTACCGAGTCTCGCGCAGCGGCCGAGCAATTCCGCCGTAACTCCCACCGCGAGAATGCGACCGATCCGCAATTCAAGGCCGCGCAGTCGCACGTCCTGGCGGCCTCAATCGAAGCTAAAACGCGCTTTCCCAAAAAGGAGGATCAGGCGCGCTACATCGAGAACGCGAAGGAAACGGTGGCCAAGCGGATTGAGAACGGCGGACCGATTCCTGCGGCCCGTTTCGAGCAACAGCGCCAGAACGAGGCTACCCGCATAGCGCGCGAGGATTTGACGCTTCGCCAGCAGGAGCGGAAGCCGTCCCGCTCGCGCTAAGTGCATGGCACATGCCTTTTGGAAACAGGAAACCGCACGATGAACATTCCCCGGTCTGATCCGGTGCCATCGAGAGGCGTGTCCGATCTCGATCGTCACATTGAAACCTTGCTTCGCGTGATTCATTCCAGAAACCTCGCTTGGTCTGATCTAAGCGAAGTGGGTAAACAGGTGGAACGCCCTCTGACGGACGTTGAGCAATTGCTTACAAATGTGGGCGACGACGCCCATGAAATCACCCTTGCTACCGAGACGATCATAACAGCTCTCAAGCTGCAACGTGATGCGCTCGCGATCCAAAGCTCTCGCCGTAGAACACGCTTCGCCTCGCCTTTGTTGAGACCGGCCTGACAGGCACGTCGCAGTTCCGGTTGTTCAAGCCAATCGAGCGTGAACAAAGTGCGCTCGATACGGCCCAGTTCAGCCAATGCAAAATCCAGCCTGTTCTGGCGTTTGTAGGCGGCAAGTTTTCGCAAGATTACTGACGGCGCCACCGTGCCATCCTTGATTGAGGCGACAATCCTGGCTGCACAAATCGCTTTGATGCGACATCCCGGCTTTGGTCTGCAACCCGAGATCGGGCTTCCCGACGTCATTCTTCAGTACCTCGCGGCACAGTTATTCGTCGATCCTTCCTCCTTCTCTGCATATGGTCAGCGCGCGCAAACCCGTACCGATCATGCCGATCTCGTGGCGCGTTATCTTGGCATACGCCCGTTTCGACGCGGCGACCTGGCACTTGCCCTGAATCTTGCCGCGCAAGCCGCCGAGTATACAGACAGAGGTGAACCGATTGTTCGCGCCCTCATGGTTGGCCTGAAGGGTGAGCGGTTCATTCTTCCGTCAGGCGACACACTGGAACGCGCCGGTCTTGCTGGCCGGGCACGCGCACGCAAAGCTGCCGCAGCCGCAATCGTCGAAGGCCTCAGCTCTGCTGAACTGACACGGCTAGACGAACTCGTAATCAACAACCCGGATTTCGGCATGACACCGCTGGCGTGGTTGCGTAATTTCGAAGAAGCCCCGACTGCGGCCAATATCAATGGCTTGCTTGAGCGCCTGCGCTATGTTCGCGGCATAGGTATCCACCCGGTAGTTGGGGGCGCCATTCCGGAATTCCGCTTTGCCCAATTTGTCCGCGAGGGCGGCGTGGCACCGGCATTCCTGCTTTCGGATTACAGCGTCAATCGCAGGCGGGCGACGTTGACGGCCGCAGTGATCGACCTTGAGGCCAGACTTGCCGATGCCGCGATCCAAATGTTTGACCGACTTATCGGCGGCATGTTCACGCGCGCGCGGCGTGGGCGCGAGCGTCGCTACCAAGATAGTATTCAGTCGGTGGGGCAACTCATGCGGCTGTTTGGCGCCACGATTACAGCACTTGATGAGGCTGTCCAGAATGGCGGCGATCCGCTCGAATTGATTGACGAAGCGGTGGGCTGGCACCGGCTTGTTGCGGCAAAGGCCCAAGTAGATGCCCTTGCTGATCTTGCCGGCGAGGACGCACTGGTAACGGCAACCGAGCGTTACGCCACGCTACGGCGTTTCAGCCCGGCATTTCTGGACGCCTTCACCTTCAAGGCGTCTGGAACAGGGACGGCACTGATCAAAGCCATCGATGTCATTCGCGATGCGAACACACGAAAGTCGCGCGACCTTCCCGATGGCGTTCCACTGCCATTCCCCAATCGGCAGTGGAAGCGTCTCATCACCGAAAGCGGCCGTATCGACCGCCGACGTTATGAAATTGCGATCATGGCAACCTTGCGTGATCGTTTGCGCGCCGGTGATGTATGGATCGAGGGAACCCGCAACTATCAGCGCTTCGATGCCTATTTGCTGGGTCGGCGCGACGCCGCCAAAGTGGCGGATGTGCTTCCGTTCGATTCAAATGCTGCATCCTACCTCGCTGACCGGGCACGAAATCTTGACTGGCGGCTGCGCCGATTTGCCAAGCAGTTGAAAACAAACAAGCTTGAGGGAGTGTCGCTCGAACGAGACCGGCTCAAGCTTCAGCAAATGCCGCCTGTCACCCCACCGGAAGCTGAAGCCCTCGATCGCAAGCTCGATACCCTGCTTCCCCGCGTGCGCATCACCGAGCTGCTGCTTGAAGTCGCCGAACGCACTGGTTTTTTGAACGCATTCCGTGACCTGCGCTCAGGCAAGGAGCACGACAACCCCAGCACGGTACTCGCCGCAATTCTGGCTGATGGCACCAACCTCGGGCTGGAGCGGATGGCCAATGCCAGCGAAGGCGTCAGCTATGCCCAACTCGCATGGACCCACAACTGGTATCTTTCACCCGAGAACTATCAGGCCGCGCTGGCCATGATCATCTCAGCCCATCACGAATTACCCTTCGCGCGGCATTGGGGCGCTGGCACCAGTTCGTCGTCCGATGGCCAGTTCTTCCGGTCGGGGCGGAGCCGTTCAGGGGCGGCGGACGTCAATGCCAAATATGGCGCCGAACCTGGCGTGAAAATCTATTCTCACCTTTCCGATCACTTCGCATCATTCGGATCACGGATCATGTCCGCGACGGCAGGTGAAGCGCCTTACGTGCTCGACGGGCTTGTCCTGGGCGCCGGCAACCTTCCGTTGCATGAGCACTATACCGATACCGGCGGCGCCACCGATCATGTTTTCGCACTCTGCCACCTACTCGGGTTCCGCTTCGCGCCCCGGCTGCGCGATATTGGCGACCGCAAGCTGGGTTCGATCGCTGCGCCATCGACATACAAGGGCATCGAAAATCTGATGGGCCGCACCATCAAAACGGCAGCGATCGAGGCCGATTGGGATGACATCGTCAGACCGAGGCGATTTGCTGGACCATAGCGGCGCCCAACCAATTCAACATCTTCCGCAGAAAGGGTATAATGCCCAATGATCGCGGTTTCTTGGACAGGAGGATCGAACAGGCGCCGGCGCTCGTCTCCGGTCAGAAGTCGGCGTCGTGCCATTTTGCTCTCCCGCTGAGGCGAATAACAAAATTGACACCAAAGCGGCTTGCACTGGAGGGAGGCCATTCGTTGCCGGTTGATCCCCGAGCAATCACCCGGCGCAGCAAGACAGTTTGGCGACATCCTTATCAAACGTTTGGGCCGCCAGTTTGAGGCCTTCCACAGTGGTCAGGTAAGGAAATATCGTTGCACCCAATTCCAGGGTGGTCATGCCGTGTTTGATCGCCAGCACCAGTGTCTGGATCGAATCCGCGCCTTCGGGTGCCATGATCTGGCCGCCCAGCAAACGGTCGTTCGCCTTGTCGGCAATCAGTTTGATGAGACCCCGCGTATCGCGTGCTGCCAGTGCCCTTGGCACAGCATCGAGCGGGAGCAGCGAAACCTTGATGTCCAGGCCTTGCGCCCGTGCTGTCGTTTCAGTGAGGCCGGCGCTGGCGACTTGCGGGTCGGTGAAGACGACGGATGGCATGGAGGAATTGTCGTAGCGGTATTGGTTGCCCGTCACCGCGTTGCGCGCGGCCAGTTTTGCGCCATAGGCGGCCATGTAGACGAACTGGTCCCGTCCCGTTACATCGCCCGCCGCGTAAATGCCTGGAACCGACGTTTCGAGGTGGTCATCGACGACGATTCCACCATTACGGGCAAGCACTATGCCGCGCTCCTCCAGCCCAAGCCCGTCGCTATTGGGTCGGCGTCCGGTGGCGATGAGCACCTGTTCCGCCGCGACGGTGTCACAATGCCCCTCGCAGGTCAATTCGACCCCGCTCTGTGTTTGGGCGATACGCTGATAGCCGACACCTGCGCAAACCCGCACGCCCTCGGCTTCCAAATAGTTTTTCAGCGCGGCACTCACTTCCGGGTCCATTTCGGGGAGCAGGCGGCTTCGGCAGCAGATGGTGACATCAACGCCCAGACGCGAAAACATCTGTCCCAGTTCTACCCCGATCACCCCGCCACCGATCACCAGCAGCGATTTGGGCAAGCGATCCAGCGCCAGCGCCGATGTGCTGGTTAGGTAGGGCACGCTGTCCATCCCCGGAATCGGCGGCACGGCGGCGTGCGCACCCATCACCAATATGACCTTGCCGACCTTCATGGGCGCATCGCCGACAATCAGCGCACCATCGGCAAAGCGTGCCTTGCCCTCGATATAGCTCACACCGTCATAGGCGGGCAGCAGATCGACATATTTTTTTTGGCGCAGCGTCGTGACAAGATCGTCCTTCGACGCCGCCAATACGGACCAGTCATCCATCTGGACAGCGCCCCCAAGGCCGGGAAAGCGCGCGGCGGCAAGCCCACCATGCACCGCTTCGGCGGCGCGGATCAGCGTCTTGGAAGGAACGCAGCCAACATTGACACAGGTGCCGCCAATCGTGCCGTGACCGACGAGCGCCACTTTCGCGCCCAGATCGGCAGCGGCGATCGCGGCGGAGAACCCGGCAGAACCCGCGCCGATGACGGCCACGTCAAATCCTTCCTGCCCGGGGCGGTTGCAACAGTCGTTCATTGCTTATCGCTTTCTTGAGGCGCTGGCGGCGCCCCGCTCAGTTTTGAATAGCGCGCGCCGGATAACCCGCGTTGGTTGATGCAGCGGCAATCGCAGCAGCATTGGTGCGGCGCGGGTTATAGGTTGCGCGCGCGGTCTTGGCTGCGAAATCGACCGTGACCGCCGTTACCCCGGCGACGCCTTCCATCGCCTTCTTCACGGTGATCGGGCAGGTGGCGCAGGTCATGTTCTCTATGGCAAAGGTGGTTTGCTTCTGAGCGGTTGCGGTAGCCGCGGGGCGATCTTGCGCCGTGCCACTAACTGCATAGGCGACCCCGCCGCCAGCCATAGCCAGCACGGCCATAGCGATACATACTGTCTTTTTCATGGGTATTTCCTTTCAATAGAACCAGGGTGCCCACCAGTCGATGGTGAGCGCCAGGATGGCGACGGCAAGGCCCAGCCACAGCACCGCCTTGGTGGTCCAAGCCGATTGTGGACGAGCGCAGTAGGAACCGTCTTCACAGGGCGGTTTCGGCTTGAAATAGACATGCCAGAAGCCGTAGCCGAGCAGCGCGAGCGTTACGCCTGCGACATAGGGCTTGTAAGGTTCGAGCGCCGTCAGGTTGGCGATCCACGCGCCGGAAATTCCGAGCATAACCAACAGTAGCGGGACGACGCAGCAAGCCGAGGCGAGCCCCGCGCCGATCAATGCGCCCGCCGCAACCCAGTTTGCCTGCTTCGGCTCGTGGTTTTCGGTGAGGGCTGGCTGTCCCGCTTCCGGCGTTGAGACCATGGCTTGAATCCCTTGTTCCAACTGAGTGATTCGCAGTGTAGGCTCTGTAGCCACTACAGACTCAAGAGGTATTTTCATGGAGCAACAGGTCGGCATCTTGCGTGCCCAGCTTGCCCGGAAAACAGGCTGCAATCTCGAAACCATCCGCTATTACGAGAAGGTGGGATTGCTGCCGGGGCCGCCTCGCAGTTCCAACGGCTACCGCGTCTATTCGCCGGAACTGGTGCAAAGGTTGCAGTTCATCCTGCGCGCGCGCGACCTTGGCTATGCAATGGATGAGATACGGTCATTGTTGTCGCTCACCGATACCGGTGCACAAACCTGCGCGGAGGTTATGGCGAGAACCGAACTCCACCTTGAAGATGTCCGCCGCCGCATTGCAGATTTGCAGAAGATAGAGGTGACGCTGGCGACCACGTTAGCCAGATGCACTGGAGATGACGTTGCCGAATGTCCCATCCTGGAAGCACTCCAGTTTTTACCCCATCAAGGCAATTGACGCCATCTTTGAGGGATTTGATTTTGTGATGTCAGCTTGGAGTATAGCCTAACCGGACGTCAGGGCGCTACCGCGGTTTCTGTCAGATTAGGGTACTAAACGGAATTTGTTGACGAATGTCGTTGCGTATCATAGATTTCAACCTGACATTTTGATGGAGAGAGTGCGCAGTGAAGGGGCAACGGATCGGCTATGTCCGGGTCAGCACGTTCGATCAGAATGTGGATCGCCAATTGGAAGGTCAGTCGCTCGATCGGACCTTCACCGACAAGGCATCGGGCAAGGACGTCAACCGCCCCCAGCTTGAGGCTCTGCTCACTTTCGCCCGCGAAGGCGATACCGTCGTCGTCCACAGCATGGATCGGTTGGCCCGCAATCTGGATGACCTGCGCAAGCTGGTCCAGGGCCTCACCAAGCGAGGTATCCGGATCGAGTTTGAGAAGGAAAGCCTGTCCTTCTCGGGGGAGGACTCCCCGATGGCCAATCTGATGCTCTCGGTCATGGGTGCGTTTGCTGAGTTCGAGCGCGCCCTGATCCGCGAACGGCAACGCGAAGGCATTGCGATCGCTCGGCAGCGCGGCGCCTATCGGGGGCGGAAACGGTCGCTCTCGGATGAGATGATTGCCGATCTGCACCGCCGCGTTGCCGCCGGTGAACGCAAGGCGACCATCGCGCGCGACATGGGCATCAGCCGCGAAACCCTCTACCAGTACCTTCGCGCCGCTGCCTGACACCAATGTTCACATTATGTCCGGAAAATCGTTGTTCAGCGTACAAAGCTTGAGGTGACGCCTACTCGCCG
This sequence comes from Sphingobium xenophagum, assembly GCF_002288285.1. Lineage (NCBI taxonomy): Bacteria > Pseudomonadati > Pseudomonadota > Alphaproteobacteria > Sphingomonadales > Sphingobiaceae > Sphingobium > Sphingobium xenophagum. The sequence goes on from NZ_CP022748.1 coordinate 225,916, forward strand.
GCCCCCGCTCGTGCGGGGTGGGGTCGCCACAATGCCGACGCGCTCGAAATAGCGGATCGTCTCGATGTTCACGCCGGTTCGGCGCGACAACTCGCCGATAGCTAGGCCTTTCTCATCCCTCATAATTCGCTTGCTCCTGTAGCCGCTACAGGAGGCATTAGGGGGTTATTCCGCCGGAGACGACTGATGAATAAAAGGATTTTGCCGCACGAAACCCTGGCCGCTTCCGCATCGCCACGCCGCGCCGACGCGGGGCTATCCGCCCTGGGTGCGCTGGCGAGCTTCGGCGCGGTCCTAGCCGCCGCATCCTGCTGCGTCTTGCCGCTCGCGCTGGCGGCGCTGGGCGTGGGGGCGGGCCTGTCGAGCACCTTCGCCGCGCTGATGCCTCTGCGCTGGGCCCTGACGGCGCTTTCCCTCGTCGGCCTGGCTGCCGGGTGGTGGGCGTATGTGCGGCGTCGGAGGACCTGCGCTGCGGATCGGTCCTGCACCGTGACCCTACCGTCCCGCGCAACTCCGATCATGCTCACGATCGGCACGACCCTGACGCTGACCGCGCTGATATGGGATCGCATTGAAGCGCCGCTTATAAAGGCGCTTTCCTGATGCAGCTCACCTCCACGCTGACCTGTCCCGAGTGCGGCGGTGTCGCGACCGAGACGATGCCCACCAACGCCTGCCAGTTCTTCTATGATTGCCGACATTGCGCGGCGGTGCTGCGGCCCCTGGCCGGCGACTGCTGCGTGTTCTGCTCGTTCGGCGATGTCCCATGCCCTCCGATTCAGGAGGCGAAGGCGAACGGGACCGTGGCGGGCTGCTGCGGGTGAGGGGGTATCGCACCTTTCAATCCGGGATGAGCGCGTAACCCCGGATTTGTAGATTCGCCAAGGTTGTAAGCGCCGAATCATCGATCTCAACGCCCGAAGCCACTTGGTTCGGCATGATCTCATTTCCGACCATGGCCTGACTGCAAACGCGGATTGAAACACCGGCTTTCTGGAGAGCGGCAATCAGCGCAGCGTTCGGGTTGGCCGCTACCTTCATACGCGCCGCATATGGCGCGTTCTGCAGGACGAGCGGGGTCGCGGGACCATGAATGATGACGGCGATGTCACCAGCCGGATGGACCTTGTCCGCGCCTAGCAGGTTCACGAAGCGCGCGACCTTCTCAAGGCTGGGATTCACTTTGTCGGGAGAGCTTGCGGCCTTGGTGACATTGAACAAGACGCGGTAGCGAAGCTTGGGATCGGGCCGCTCGGCAGCACTGGGCACGGCCACGATCCCGCCAAATCCCGGTATTACGGGATAAACCAGATTATCCTGTGCAGCTAGCGAGGTGCCGCCGGTCAGCATCGTTGCCGCGAGCAGAAATGTGGCGAAAGCTCTTTTTGGCAACCTTGCTCTCCTGTTGGACGGTAGGCGCTGCATAAACTCTCCAGAAGTGGGAGCCTACGCCTACGCAACACTGAACTGGCCCATCATTCCATTATCCTCATGTTCAAGGATATGGCAGTGATACATGAAGGGAGCGCTCTTGGCCGGCTGATCAAATCGGATGAGAAGCTCCACCGGTTCCTTGACGAGGACCGTGTCGCGCGGCCCCTGGTCGAGAACATCGGGCTGCCCGCCACCGCGGGTGAGAACATCAAAGTGGACGCCGTGAATATGGATCGGGTGGCGCATCATTTCGCCAGACACCTCCCATATTTCGGTGGAGCCTAGCTTCACCGTCTCATCGATGCGATTCATGTCGAATGGCTTGCCATTGATCGTAAGGCCGCCACCGCCGCTTCCTGAGCCCATCATGCCGCCCATGCCCATGTTGAGGCTCAGACGGCGACGGCGCACCGCCTTGCTGGCGTCGGGCCCAGTTCGTGATGCCAGAAGGGTCGGCACGACGCCGCTGGCACGAGCCTGTCCCAACGGCCGTGGTTCAAACCGCAGCACGGTCGCTGGTGCCGCGGCATCGGTCCTTCGGGCGCCACGCCCCATCATACCCATGCCGCCCATCATCGAGCTGTTGGTATCAGCCGCCGTCACCAGCGAGGCGGACCTACCGTCCGTGAAGTCCACGAGAAGCTCGGCACGTTGGCCCGGCGCCAAGGTTATGGCTTCCAATGCCACTGCGTGTTCGAGCAGCCCCCCTTCGGTTCCGATCCAGTGAAAGCTCCGCCGATCGGAAAACGACAGCTCATAAATCCGCGCGTTCGATGCGTTGACGAGCCGCAGGCGAACCAACCGATTTGGCACCGCCGCCAGCGGATTCACCGCGCCGTTCACAAGGATCGTGTCGCCGCGCCGGCCCTGCATGGCGACCATCATGCCGCCTGGCATGACAAGGCGACCATTTTCGAACTGGCGATCCTGGATGAGCAGGGGCAGATCGTCCACGCCATATTCTGACGGGAGCCCCAGGCCCTGCTCTTCGTCGTCGGTTACCAGCAACGCCCCAGCCAGGCCCGAATAGACTTGCTCGGCCGTCAACCCATGGACGTGTGAGTGATAAAGGAGGGTCGCTGCGGGCTGCCGGATCGGGAGCGTGGGCCGCCAGGTCGCGCCCGGCGCGATGATCTGATGGGGGCCGCCATCCAGCTCTCCGGGGATCAGAAGCCCGTGCCAATGCACAGTCGTGTCCGCGTTGAGCCCGTTGGTCACGACAGCCGCCACGTCGTCGCCACGGCGCACCCTGATCGTCGGTCCGAGATAGCTGCCATTATACCCGAGCGTGTCACTCGGCCGGCCTGGATAAAATGAAGTCGTTCCGGACTGGACCCGTAGCGCGAATGAGCGGCCAGGCCGTGCGTCCAACAGCGGCGGCATCGGAAGCGGGTTTGCACCTCCCCCGCCGAGGCCCGGCGTGGAGCGCGAGCAAGCGGTGGTTGTGGACCTATCGGCGTTCTCGAAAATCGGCATACTAATCAATATGTTGCAACAAGACACGGTGGGAGTGGAGCCGTTAATAGGGGTATGTAATTCGCCTCGACTAGTCGAAAATTCGGTGTGCCCGTGCCGATCCCGCAAGGGACCGGACCTACACGCTGATGCATGACTTTCATGACTCATCGCCACTGCAACAACAAGGGCTGACCTCCGATGAGCCTGCGGACCGCAGTCGTCAGGTTTCTGAGGCCAGCCCCCATCTCAATTAGTGTCGGCCTCAGATTGATCTGTGGCGGCAGACGCGAACGATACAGGCCGATAGCGCAGACCCGGATGCGATCACGCGCGCCGTGAGCGAGGCCGTCTCGGCGCTCGGTGGTCTTGATATTCTCGTCAATAGCGCGGCGATCGGCCATTCCGGTCTGATCGCCGACCTCGATGTGGCCGAGTATCAGAAGCTGATGGACGTCAACGTGCGAGCACCAGTGCTATTCGCGAAGGCCGCCATTCCGCATCTCTCCGCTGGGGGGCGCATAATCTCGATTGGGTCGGGGCTCGGCGAACGCGTCCCATTTCCGGGCGTAACGGCCTATGCGATGTCCAAGGCCGCGCTTACGTCCTTCACTCGCGGGTTGTCACGTGAACTCGGGCCGCAGGGCATCACCGTGAACCTCGTGCAGCCCGGATCTGTGGATACTGACGCGAACCCCGCAGACGGCCCGGCGGCAGATTTCCAACGGAGTTTGACGTCTCTGGGCCGCTTCGCCAAGCCGAGTGAAATCGCGAATGCGGTCGTGTTTCTATCAAGTCCCGCGGCGAGTGTAATTACAGGCGCCACCTTGACCGCCGACGCGGGCGCGATCGCCTGACAGCGGGCGCTCGGTAGCGGTTGGGCGCGAAATCGGCGTCAGGGGATCAGCACGATACGGCCGAGGACCTTGTTGTCCTCGGCATACCGATGGGCGGCCCCTGCCTCGGCGAGCGGAAACCTTCTGTCGATTGGCACGGTGAGACTGCCTTTCGCAACGTCGGCGAGCATCATGTCGATGGTTTGGCGCACCGCTGCACGTGACAGGACGGTTCCCATGAATACGCCGATGACCGTTTGATTTCGCTGCACCGCTGGCCAAAAATCCACTGTCAGAGCCCCGCCGCCGGCATTGCCCACGGACACCAAGACTCCTTCGTCGCGGAGCGCGGCGAGGGATGTCGCCAAGGTGGAACCTACCGGATCGACGATGAGGTCAACGCCTCGGCCGCCGGTGAGGTCACGGACCACGTCCACGACCGATTCGACGTTATGGTCGATTACACGCGATGCACCGAGCTCGATGACGCTGCGGACGCGATCCTCACCGCTAGCGACGGCGATTACGGTCGCGCCGGCCTGGCGGGCGAGCTGTACTGCCGCGACCCCGACACCCCCCGCTGCACCTTGGATGAGGACGGAGCTTCCGCTTGAGAGCCGCCCTCTCGCGAACAGGCAATGATGGGCAGTTCCGAAGCCGATCGGGATCGCCGCGGCTTCTGCTACGCCTGCGCCTGCGGGCAGCAGCCAAGTCTGATCTGTCGGAACTGCGCGGAGTTGGGCGTGGGATCCATCCAAGCCCCATGAGGTAACTCGGTCGCCGGGCTTGCGGTCCGTGACCGCGTCACCGATCGCCACCACCGTGCCCGCTGCGGCATAGCCGACGACATATGCGGGGTGCCCCGGCGGCGAACTGCGACGGTTGATCAGGTCTCCGCCCTCAACGGATATCGCCTCGACCTGGATCAGGACATCCCGCGAACGAATTTTGGGGTCGGGCACGTCCGTGTAGCGAAGGACTTCCGGTGGACCGTTATGATCGTAGACAGCCGCTTTCATCGTCGTTCCTTTCGATGCGCGACGGACCGAGGCGGTTGCGTAGGAATTGCTGGGACCGGAACGCAAATTTATCTGCATGTGGCACTGCCGATCACGATCCGGTAGCATCGGCGAACGTGCATCTGTGTTGCATAATCAGGAGCGCTGCCGCCGACATCAATCGCCATCGGTGGAGTTAGGTGCTTCCTCAGCGTGCGCAGCTGCTGTCATCAGTGTTCCCCTATCGGCGACGGAGTTTTCAGGACGCGGGACTACCGAGACGGTGTTGGCAACGCCAAACTCCGGCACAAAACGCGGCCGTCCGAAGCGGATATTGGCATGGGGGAGTGATGTTTGCCGAATATGATCTTGGATCTGCGAAATCTGCGCTGCGCGATCGCGGCGGCGGAAACTGGCAGTTTCGATGAGCGAGAGAGATGCTGGCATTGTCCCAATCGTCACTCAGCCGACGCATTCAGCATCTTGAGCACCGATTAGGCGTTCCCCTGTTCAAGCGAAGTCGAATTGGTGTTTCGCCCACAACGGCAGGCGCTGCCTTCTTGGAACGGGCAATGGCCGGCGCCCAGCAATTAGATCTCGCCGCTCGTTACGCAGTTGCTGTCGACAGTGGGGAGGCGGGGCAAGTCCGCATCGGAGTTACATCATCGCGCACCGGCGGGTTGTTTGGTGATGTGCTGCGTCAGTTTAAAGCTCTATTTCCATCGGTGAACATCACCCTCACGGAAGATACGACGAGTAGGACAAGCCATAACGTGGCCATGGGAACGCTCGACGTCGCCTTCGCTGATGATGCCGAACGAAAAGGTATCGATAATCACGTCCGTGGGTCCAGGTCCATCACGAGCGCAATGGTCCGCGCATTTTGCTGATCCATAGGTCCGTTCCTCGACCTGCGGCAAGGGGTCGAGAAACGGCCTACGCGTGGGTGGTCGTGATCTCCATTGCGAAAGCCTCTGGCCGAACAACAAGATTTGCTCACGCCAGTCCGAAATTGCCTTGGCTCGCGTCCGACGTGCTGCTTGTCGGGCGGAATATCGGCGGATGGCTCCTCGCAAATATGACAGGAGAGATAGCAATCCTGTTTTGATCGGCCTGGATGCCGAAGCTCTCGGTTTGATCCATCTGCCAAGGTGAAACCTGACGATACGGGTGTCCGAATACACCTGTTCTATTTCGTTACAGTTAGCTGAGACGCGTTCCCCCAACCGTGGTCATTTTCCAGCAGATTGGACAATCTCCGATTTGGCACGCTTTGTGCTTAGGGGTTACCAACTATGATATAATGGAGGGAGAGGATAATGGGTAATCTCAATAAAGGTTCGCTTTTGAAGGCGGCCCTGTGGGGAGGCGTTGCGTTGTGTACGCCGATGGCCAGCACGGCGGCATGGGCGACCGACGTTGATGCCGGCGACTATGTCGCACTGCCGCCGGGATCCAATCTGGCCATTGTCTATGCGCAATTTGCCGAGCGCGACGCCATTGAAGGCGGCCCTGTGGGGAGGCGTTGCGTTGTGTACGCCGATGGCCAGCACGGCGGCATGGGCGACCGACGTTGATGCCGGCGACTATGTCGCACTGCCGCCGGGATCCAATCTGGCCATTGTCTATGCGCAATTTGCCGAGCGCGACGCCATCTATGCCAAGGGCGACAAGCAGCCGGGTGATCCCGGATTGGACTCGACCGTATTCATTCTGCGCGGCGTTCACTATGGACATTGCCGGCCTGACGGTCGACCCGCAGTTTCTGCTTCCGCTCGGTCAGCTGGAAGGGAAGGGCGATACGCACGCTTTGGGTAAAAGCGGCGGCGCGGCCGGCGATCTTATCCTCGCAGCCACCGTTTGGCTGGTGAACAAGCCCAAGAGCAATACCTATTTCGGTATCACGCCATTCGTCTATGTGCCGACAGGATCATATGATCGCACCCGCCCCCTGAACCTGGGCGAGAACCGTTGGAAGTTCGTGCTCCAGGGCGGCTTCGTTAAGGGGGTCACGCCCAAGATCTCGATCGACCTCGTCGGCGACGTGACCTTCTATGGCAAGAATAACGACTTCGGCTCGTCTTCCGCGCGTCTGACGCAATCCGCAAGCGGGCAGTTCCAGGCTTTCGCCCGTTATCAGCTCAAGCCGAACCTCGATTTCCGCGTCGGCGGCTCGTTCGTCACGGGTGGCGAGACGAGGATCGATGGCATCAGGCAGCAGGATCAAGCGAGCAATTGGAAGGGCAATGTCGGAATGGCCTGGTTTCCGGCGAAGACCGTGCAATTGCTCGCCACCTACGGCCGCGACATTTCGGTGAGGAGCGGATTTCGGGAATCGAACCGCCTCAATTTGCGTCTTCTGAAGGTCTTCTAAGTATTTGAGAGAAAGAACAAAGACATGTCGATCATCTTTTTCGGGCGGGGAAAGCCGGGGCGAATGGCCCTTGTGGGGGCGGGCTTCCTCTTGCTGGGTACGACACTGAGTGGTTGCTCGCGGTCGAACGAAGCGAGCAACCGGGCACCCGTCGATACCTCGAAAATCGCCGGGAAAATTAACGGTGACTTTATTGTCAAGAACGCTGCGACTTCCGAGGAATGGCCCAGCTACGGCCTCGACTATTCGGAAACGCGCTTCAGCAAGCTGTCCCAGATATCCACTGACAATGTCGCCCGACTGGGTTTGGCCTGGACCTATGATCTGGGCTCGACCCGCGGCGTAGAGGCAACGCCGCTTGTTGTGGACGGGATCATGTACGTGACAGCATCCTGGAGCGTCGTGCATGCAATCAATGTACGGACGGGGAAGCAGTTGTGGACGTTCGATCCGCAAGTGCCGCGCAGCGCGGGCGGCAAGGGGTGCTGTGACGTCGTGAACCGGGGCGTGGCCGTCTATGAGGGAAAAGTCTTCGTCGGAGCCTTCGATGGTCGTCTCATCGCGCTTGATGCGGCGTCCGGCGCCAAATTGTGGGAAGAGGACACCAGACTATCGCCGGACTCGCCAGCCACCATCACCGGCGCGCCGCGTGTGTACAAGGGCAAGGTCATCATTGGTAACGGTGGCGCGGAGCTGGGGTTGCGTGGCTATATCACCGCCTATGATGCGTCGTCGGGCAAGAAGCTCTGGCGCTGGTTCACGGTCCCGGGAGATCCATCGAAGCCGTTTGAGAACAAGGCGATGGAAGCCGCCGCCAAGACCTGGGACCCCAGCGGACGCTATTGGGAGGCGGGCGGTGGCGGCACCGTCTGGAACAGCATGGCGTTCGATCCGCAGCTCAATCTCATGTATATCGGCGTCGGAAACGGGGCGCCTTGGTCGCGCAATCGCCGCAGTCCCAAGGGCGGCGACAATCTCTATCTCGGATCGATCGTCGCGCTCAATCCTGATACCGGCGAATATGTCTGGCACTATCAGGAGACGCCGGGGGACAACTGGGATTACACGTCGACGCAGGATATGATCCTGGCCGACATGACGGTCGACGGCGCGCCGCGCAAAGTGATCCTGCATGCGCCCAAGAACGGCTTCTTCTTCGTCATCGATCGGACAAACGGCAAATTCATCTCCGCGAAGAATTTCGTGCCGGTGAACTGGGCCTCGGGCTATGACAAGGCGGGCAGGCCTATCGAATTGCCCGGCGTCCGCTCGGCCACGCCCTATGAGATCATTCCCGGTCCTTTTGGCGGGCACAACTGGCATTCCATGTCGTTCAATCCGGCTTTGGGGCTGGCGTTCATTCCCGCGCAGCATGTGCCGCTTTCGCTGGCGGACGATCCGAAATGGAAATATCGCTCCAACATTCCAGGCCAGCCCATGAGCGGCATCGGTTGGAACACAGGCAGTTTGCTGGGAGGCGCGGCGACGAAGGCCAAACCCTTCGGTCGCCTGATCGCATGGGACCCGGTGCGCCAGAAGCAAGTCTGGAGTCAGGAACAAGTTTCGCCGTGGAATGGTGGCACGCTGACCACAGCGGGGAATCTGGTGTTCCAAGGAACCGCAGATGGGCATTTCGTAGCCTATGATGCGCGCAACGGCCATAAAATGTGGGAGTCGCCGGTAGGCAGTGGCGTCATCGCGGCTCCGATCACCTACCAGATCGATGGCAAGCAGTATGTCTCGATTGCGGTGGGTTGGGGCGGTGTTTTCGGTGAGTCCCAGCGCGCTACCGACCGCAGTTCGCCTGGTACGGTCTACACCTTCGTCATCGGCGGCAAGGCGCCGTTGCCGCAGTTCGGAAAATATGAGCAGGGGGAACTGCTCTCGGGCGTGCCCTATGACAAGAAGGACGTCGCTCCTGGAGGCGCACTCTACGTCAGCAACTGTCTGTTCTGCCATGGCGTTCCTGGCGTCGACAAGGGAGGCAATTTGCCCAACCTGGGTTATGCGCCCCGCGAGGCGATCGCCAATCTTGAAGCGTTCGTTTTCGAAGGTGCGATGGCCGAGCAGGGTATGCCCGATTTCAAGGGCAAGCTTACCGCAGAGGACGTCAAGAAGCTCAAGGCGTTCATTCAAGGCACTGCAGATTCTGTGCGCGGACAACCTGCCGCGAGCGCAAAACCGAAAAAATAGGCTCGCTTAGAGAGGATGACCGGCGGTTTCGGCGCCCGCCGCCGGTCATCCGATCCTTTGTGAAAAGGCGGCGACAAACGCTTGCGCCGGTCAGGACTGAAGACCGGCGACCATGGGGCGCTCTGGATGCCCTGCATATTCGATTTTCCCACGTATGTGGCTGGAGACAAGCATGTCTGATTATAAGTTGCTGATTGGGGGCCAACTCGTGGAGGGCGATGGCACGCTCGAGGTCATCAACCCCGCACTCGGCGAAGCGTTCGTGACCGTGCCGCGCGCTTCAGCGGCTCAGGCCGACGAAGCCATCAAAGCCGCCAAGGCAGCCTATCCCGGCTGGGCCGAGACGCCCTTCGCGCAGCGCCAGGCCAAGCTCATCGAGCTTGCCGATGCCATCGCGGCCGATGGCGACAATCTCGCGCGCCTGCTGGTGCAAGAACAGGGCAAGCCCTTTGCCGAGGCCCAGGGGGAAGTTGCGTGGACGGAAGGATATCTCCGGCACTACGCCACTCTCGAGCTTCCCGACCGGGTCATACAGGACGATGAGCAGGCCCATATCGTCGTCAAGCATCGGCCGCTAGGCGTGGTCGTCGGGATCATCGCATGGAACTTCCCGCTGCTCGTCGCCTGCTGGAAGATCGGTCCCGCCGTGCTGGCGGGAAACAGCATCATCTTGAAGCCGGCCCCTACCACGCCCGTCACCGCCCTTGCATTAGGCGCGCTGTGCCGAGACATCTTCCCGGCGGGCGTGGTCAACATCATCACCGACGATAATGACCTGGGGCCGCATCTCACCGCCCATCCGGATGTCGCCAAAATTGGCTTCACGGGTTCGACCGCCACCGGCAAGCGGATCGCGGCGAGCAGCGCTGATACGCTCAAGCGCGTCACGCTCGAGCTGGGCGGCAACGATCCGGCCATCGTGCTGGAGGATGTCGATGTGCGTGAGACGGCGCTGGCGATCTTCAACGGCGCGTTCCTCAACTGCGGACAGGTCTGCCTGGCGGTGAAGCGGGCCTATGTGCATGAATCGATCTACGAGGCGATGTGCGACGAATTGGCAAGGCTGGCGCAGGAAGCCGTCGTCGATGACGGACTGAAGCAGGGAACGAATATCGGTCCGATCCAGAACCGCGCGCAATTTGAAAAGGTGAAGGGATTCCTGGAGGCGGCCCGGCGCGACGGCAAGATCATCGCCGGTGGCGAAGCCATGGAGCGAGCCGGCTATTTCATCCAACCGACCATCGTCCGGGATATCAGCGACGGCCATACGATCGTGGATGAAGAGCAATTCGGACCCATATTGCCGGTCATCGCCTTCTCGGATGTGGACGACGTGGTACGCTGCGTCAATTCCTCCGAATACGGCCTGGGTGGATCCATCTGGTCGAAAGATGTCGAGCGCGCCGCGGCGATCGCCGAGCGTATCGAAAGCGGTCAGATGTGGGTCAACCAGCATATCGCGATCGGCCCGCACATCCCCATGGCCGGCTTCAAAAATTCCGGCCTGGGTGTCGAGCAGTCCGTCGAGGGCCTCGCCGAATATACGCAGCTCCAAGTGATCAACATCAAGAGGTGACCGTGCTCTCAATTGCGAAAGGCGCGGCTGATGTTCCGCTGCTGGAGATGACGCTGGGAGAAGCCCTATCGGTGGCTGCCCGGCGCTGGGGGAGTGAACTGGCATTGGTTTCCCGGCATCAGAATATATGCTGGAGCTGGCAGGAACTGAACCGCGAAGCGGAACGGGTCGCGTGCGGACTGCTCGATCATGGGGTGCGTCGCGGCGATCGGGTCGGCATCTGGGCGCCCAATTGCGCCGAATGGACCGTGATTCAATTCGCGACCGCCAAGATCGGCGCGATCCTGGTAAACATCAATCCTGCCTATCGTGTCAGCGAAATCGAGTATGCGCTCGCAAAGGTCGGCTGCAGCGTGCTGGTGACGGCATCTGCCTTCAAAAGCAGTAACTACATCGCCATGCTACGCGAGATCGGGACGCGTAGTTTACCTGACCTTCGCCTGGTGATTTCGCTTGGTGAGCAGGCACATGACGGTTTCATTCCTTGGGAGCAACTGCGCGTGTCGGCGGATCCCCTGCTGCTGGGCGCGGCATCGGAAAGTCTGCGACCGGACGATGCCATCAACATACAATTCACCAGCGGCACGACGGGTTTTCCAAAGGGGGCAACGCTTACGCATCGCAACATTCTCAACAATGGTTATTTTTCGGGACAAACCATCAATCTCACCGTCAAGGACCGCATCTGCATTCCGGTTCCGCTCTATCATTGCTTCGGCATGGTCCTGGGTAATCTTGCATCCGTGACGAGCGGGGCTGCGATGATCTACCCCGGAGAGGCTTATGATGCGCGGATGACACTTGAGGCGGTGCGAGATGAACGTTGTACGGCGCTTTACGGAGTGCCGACCATGCTGATCACGATCCTCAACCATCCGGACCTCGATCAGTTCGACGTCTCGTCCTTGCGCACCGGGATCATGGCGGGCGCCCCTTGCCCGGCGGCCATGATGGAGCAGATCATGGATCGGTTGAACATGCGCGAGGTGACTATCGGCTATGGCATGACCGAAACCAGTCCCCTGACGACGCAGACGTCGATAGACGATCCCGTCGCAGAGCGAGTGGCGACGGTGGGCCGCGTCCACCCTCATGCCGAAGCAAAGATCGTAGGGTTGAACGGCGAGACATTGCAGGTGAACCAACAGGGCGAATATTGCTCGCGCGGATATGCGGTGATGCAGGGATATTGGAACGATCCGGAAAAGACCGACGATGCCATCGACGCGGAAGGATGGATGCACTCGGGCGATCTCGCGGTGATGGATGAGCGGGGCTATGTTCGCATTACCGGCCGCATCAAGGACATGATCATCCGGGGCGGCGAGAATATCTATCCGCGCGAGCTCGAGGAATTCCTGCTTGGCCACCCGTTGATCGTCGATGTGCAGGTCTTTGGCGTCAGCGACGCTAAATTTGGTGAGGAAGTCTGCGCATGGGTCATAGCGCGAGCCGGCCATCGGCTGAGCGCCGACGATGTGATTGCCCACTGCCGGGGTAAGATCGCCCACTACAAGGTTCCCCGCTATGTCCGCATCGTCGAGGGCTTCGCTATGACGGTCACGGGCAAGGCGCAGAAGTTCGAGATGCGCAAGACGATGGAAGCTGAACTGGGCTTGGTGGCTTGAGTATTCCTCTCCCCTTGAGCCACTATGGTCGGCCAGGCGCATGTGTCGCCTGGCCGACCATTTTTGTGATCGCCAGGCATCGATCTGTTTCGGCACGATCGGATCTTCCAGAGAAGGAGAGATGGTTGTTCGCGTCCGTCGAACAAGCTAGCATGACGGGCGATAAAGATGTTCGAATGGAGAGAGGGATCAGCGCCGTCCGGTCCAGGCGCCGGGCACCCCACCGTTCGGAAAGACAACGGTACGAGAGGCAATCCATGAATCTGGAACAGGTCCGCCAGACAAGGAGGGCACGAGATCTTTTCTTCTCGGGCGAGAGTATCGTGTCGCAGTGGGTGCCCGAGCCGATCACGCGTTCCTGGGAGCGATCAAGACGCCTGGGTTTGAGCGCGTCCGACAAGAGGTTGTTCGACATGGCGGCGCCTGGCGAACGCCGGATCGCCACAGAAAGGGGTGAACGGCTCATTCGCTATGCGATGCCGGAGATGACACGGCTTTACAAAGCGTTTCACACGCAGGATTGGGTGCTGGCCTGCCTTGACGTCAGCGGATTTGTCATTTGCTCGATCGGCGACGCCGAAGGGCCGTGCCGCGAACTGGAGAGTCTTTTCCGGAACGGGGTTTCCCTCAGCGAAAGTGCGATCGGCACCGGAGCGCCGGGATGCGCGCTCGTGGAACAGAAACCCTTTATTGTCCACGCCAACGAGCATTTCCTTGACGAGATTCATGGCTATTCTTGCGCGGCCGTTCCTCTGTTCGACGTTAACGGGGACCTGATCGGCGTCTTGAATGCCACCTGCCGCAGCGGCAGGGATCTGTCATCAGTTTGCGAGGCGTTGCGGGTTGCCGCCCGAGCCATAGAAAATCATATGCTGCTTGACCTTCCGGGCGCTCTGCACGTCTCGTTACATTATCACCCTGACCTGCTTCGCACGCCCTTGGCTGCCGTTCTCGCTTTCTCGGAACATGGGCAATTGCTCGGTGGGAACCAGATCGCGCGCAAGCTGCTTGGGCATACGCGTTCGGCGACAGAGTTCGATCACATGTTCGACCTGCCTTTTGCGCGTGCGGTTGACGAGCTTAGCGGCCGCAATGCCGAACCGATCGTGACAGACACGCCGGCCGGCATCCGCGTCCACCTCAGTCTCGCCCGCCATGCAGATGACGTTATGCGGGTTGGTAAGGCGCTCTTGCCGCCGCCCTCGGGCAAGCGTTCGTCTCATGCCTCTTCTGACATGTTCTGTTCCGATCCCGCCCTGCTGGACACCATTGGCGACGCGAAGCTGGCGTTCGCTCGTGATATTCCTGTTCTCCTAACCGGCGAGACGGGAACTGGAAAGGAGGTTCTTGCGCGGGAGCTGCACGCCTCAGGGCCGCGGCGAAACGGGCCGTTCGTGCCGGTAAATTGTGCGTCCATTCCCGACGGACTGATCGAGGCCGAATTGTTCGGATATGTGGAAGGGGCGTTTACCGGCGCTCGCCGGGGAGGCGCTCCGGGTAAATTTGAGCAGGCCCATGGTGGAACACTCTTCCTGGATGAGATCGGGGACATGCCGCTCTCGCTACAGGCTCGTCTTCTGCGGGTTCTGCAGGAGCGGGCCGTCATGCCGGTGGGCGGATCGAAGGACAGGCCGATCGATATCTCTCTGGTCTGTGCGACCCATCGTGACCTCAAGGCGCTCGTCGCCACGGGCGAATTTCGGGAAGACCTTTACTACCGCATTGATGGACTCTGCGTCACCTTGCCCCCCTTACGCGAGCGAGCGGATTTGTCGGAACTCATAGGACAAATCGTCGATCGCGAAATCGGCGATCGTTTGACACTTTCCCTCTCGGATGACGCACTGGAATGTCTGCGGTCCTTCGCATGGCCCGGGAACATCCGCCAACTGAGCCTCATTCTTCGTCGGGCCATCGCGCTCGCTGCCGGGAGCGCGCTGATCGCGCCAAGGCATCTTCCAGAGGAGATGAGGCAAACTCGTTCGAATGTGGGGCGCGAGGTGGCTTCGCTCGAACGAACGGAGCGGGATGCGGTATTAATGGCGCTCCATCAATGTGCGGGAAATATTGCCGCTACGGCTCGTCAATTGGGGGTCGGCCGGCCGACGCTTTATCGTAAGATGCGTAAGTATAATATCGAAGTGCAGGGCGTTAAGACCATATTTTAACTCTCCATGACGTGTTAGTTGGTTGCGCATTAGCCTTACCGCAAGGTTTTTCGGTTATTTGCGCGAAACAGATAAATGAGAATCATTACGTAGATTTGATCTGCATCTGCGACTTGCTCGGGCAATGTTGAGTGATATCCTGCTCATCTCATGCCGGCGCATGCTGTGATCTAACTCAGCTCTGTTAAGCCCGGGTTTCCGCGGCGTCGGCACATGCGTGCGACGCGCGATGGCCCAATCAACGAAAGCTCCAAACTCCAGAGGGCGTGGACGCATCATGAAAGACTATCTGCTGCTGATACTTCTGCTGGTGCCATCCGGAGTGCTGGCGCAGCCCCCCGATGATGCAGGCGCCGATGCACCTTCGATCATCGTAACGGGACAGGGGCTGGGCCTGCCACCCGGTACGCCCGCCTATGGATCGGTGGCGATCGACCGGCAACGGCTGCTCGACAATGCGTCGGGCCGGCTGGAGAATGTGCTGGCCAACGTCGCCGGCTCCCAGCAGTTTCGTCGGTCGGACAGCCGGGCGTCGAACCCGTCCAACCAGGGCGCGACCCTGCGGGCGCTGGGTGGCAATGCATCCAGCCGGACGCTGGTGTTGCTGGACGGCGTGCCCGTGGCCGATCCCTTCTTTGGCTATATTCCTTTCTCCGCGCTGGTTCCGGACCGTCTGTCCGTTGTGCGGGTGACGCGCGGCGGCGGGTCGGGTGCGTTCGGCGCGGGCGCTGTCGCCGGCACGATCGAGCTGGCCAGCGCCACGCGCGACCAGTTGCCGGATTTCGCTGCCAGCGCCTTCTATGGCAGCCATGACGCCGCCGAGATGTCGGCCAGCGTCACGCCGGACCTAGGCGGCGGCTATGTTTCGCTGTCGGGGCGCTGGGACCGGGGGAACGGCTTCCAGACCACGCCAAAGTCGCAGCGCGTCGCGGCGACCGTGCCCGCCGCCTATGATAGCTGGTCCACCAATTTACGCGCGGTCGCGCCGCTCTCCGTGACGTCCGAATTGCAGTTCCGCGCCACGATCTTTCAGGACGACAGGACGCTGCGGTTCAAGGGCGCGGACTCCGCGAACGAAGGGCAGGACGCCAGTGTTCGCTTCATCTCGCGCGGCGATTGGCAGGTTGATGCGCTCGCCTATATCCAGGCGCGCAACTTTTCCAATATCGTGATCTCCGCCTCCACCTTCCGCAAGTCGCTCGACCAGCGCAACACGCCGTCCATGGGGCTTGGCGGCAAGATCGAGATCCGCCCGCCGGTCGGGTCGGATCATGTACTGCGGCTGGGCGCGGATACGCGCTTCGCGCTGGGCGACATGTATGAGGACGCCTATGACGCCAATATCGCCAGCAATCCCGTCACCTTCCGCCGCCATGCCGGTGGGCAGCAGGTGACGACCGGCCTGTTCGCCGAGGACGACTGGACGCTAGAAGGCCTGGTGTTGACCGGCGGCGTGCGGGCGGATCACTGGACGATCAGCGACGGCTTCTATCATCAGGCCAACGCCAGCACCGGTGCAGTGACAGCGACCGATTACGCCAACCGGTCCGACTGGCAGTTTTCGGGGCGGGCGGGCGCGATCCTGCGCCTGAGCGGCGCGCTCGCGCTGCGCGGGGCGGGCTATACCGGCTTTCGCCTGCCGACGCTGAACGAGCTGTACCGGCCATTCGTGGTCTTCCCGATCACGACGCAGGCGAACGCGGCGCTGAAGCCCGAGCGCCTGAAGGGCGTGGAGGCGGGCTTCGACCTGACCCCGCTGCCCGGCGTGACCCTGGGCGCGACCGCCATCTACAACCGGCTGGACGATGCGATCGCCAATGTCACCATCGGCACCAACACCCGCCAGCGCCAGAATGTTAACCGCATCGTCGCCAAGGGGATCGAACTTACGGCCAGCGCGCGTCTGGGCGATTTCGGCCTGTCGGCCTCCTATGCCTACAGCCACAGCGAGGTCGATGCGCCAGGCAAGGCGTTCGACGGCTTCGCGCCCGCGCAGACGCCGCGCAACAGCGCCAGCGCGACGCTGGCCTGGACGCCGGCGCAGGGGCCGACGCTCTCCGCGTCGGTCCATTATGTGTCGAGCCAATATGAGGATGATCTTCAGATCGACACACTGCCCAGGGCGCTGACCGTGGATGCGCTCGCGCGCTTGCCGCTGGGCCATGGCGTCGCGCTGACGGCGCGGGGCGAAAATCTGTTCGACGAGAAGGTGGTGACGTGTCAATCGGCGTGCAAACGGGACCCCCTATCGGCGCGCAAAAGGGACCCCCTTTCACGATGGCGCAAGGTTGATCGGACACGCGCCTTTGCGCTGCGCGCGGCGTAGGGAGGGCGGAGCCCGACCGGAGGCGCGCGCAGCGCAAAGCATCTTTTAATCGGAGGTCGGTGGGGGCGATCAGCTGCGGTTTTTGAAGCGCCAGCTGTCATTGCCGGTCTCGACGATGTCGCAATGGTGGGTGACGCGATCAAGGAGCGCGGTGGTCATCTTGGGATCGCCGAACACGGTGGGCCATTCGCCGAACGCGAGGTTGGTGGTGATGATGACGCTGGTCTGCTCGTAGAGCTTGCTGATCAGGTGGAACAGCAACTGGCCGCCCGAGCGGGCGAACGGCAGATATCCCAGTTCGTCGAGCACGATCAGGTCGAGGCGGGATAGCTGGGCGGCGAGAGCGCCGCTCTTGCCGATCCTGGCCTCCTCTTCGAGGCGGGTCACCAGATCGACGGTGTTGAAGTAGCGGCCTCGCGCACCCGAGCGAACGACATTGGCGGCGATGGCGATGGCCAGGTGGGTTTTGCCGGTGCCCGTGCCGCCGACCAGGACGATGTTGCGCCGAGCGGGCAGGAACGCGCCACTGTGCAGCGAACGCACCAGCCCCTCGTTGATCGGCGTGCCCTCGAACCGGAACGCATCGATATCCTTCACGACCGGCAGCCGGGCGGCCGCCATCCGGTATCGGATCGAGGCAGCATGGCGATGTGTTGCTTCCGCGCGCAGAAGGTCGGTCAGTATCTCCATCGTGGTGCGCTGGCGCTGAAGGCCGGTGGTGACCGCATCGTCGAACGCGCCCGCCATGCCCTTGAGCCCAAGCCCGCGCATCGCCTCGATCATGTCATGCCGCTGCATCGAAGGTCCTCAGCTGGTCGTAACGGGCGCAGTCGGCGATCGGCGGATGGCGCAAGGCGCTGTCTTCGGAGGTGATGATGGTGAGCGGTCGCGGCGGTTCGCGGCGCCGCGCCAGGATGTTGAGGATCAGGTCGTCGCTCGCCGTGCCGGTCGCCAATGCCTCGCGGACGGCCGCTTCGACCGGCTCCAGACCATCGGTCAGCACGGCCGACAGCACACGGACGAACCGGCGGTCGGCATCGTCGCCATTGCCAAGCTTGCGGCGCAGGCGCGCCAGCGCCGGCGGCAGATCCCAGTCCTGGAAGGGCGCGCCGTTCCGCAGCGCTCCGGGCTTGCGGGCCAGTACCGGCAGATAATGCCAGGGGTCATAGATCGTGCGGTTGCGCCCGAAGTAGCGGGGATGCTCGGCGACAACCTCCTCGCCGCAGCGCACGACAATGCGGTCGGCATAGGCCCGGACCTGCACCGTCCGCCGCGCCACCGTCGAGAGAACCGAGTAGCGGTTGCGATCGAAGCTGATCAGGCAGGTGCCCGTCACCGCATGCTCGCTCTCGTTAAAGGGTCGTGCGGCTGAGCGGAACAGGAAAGTGTCATAAGGCACTGTTTGGCTCGATACAGCGATAGATGGTGGCCGGGTGAACGTTGAAGGTCCTTGCGACGGCGCTAATGGACTTACCCTCGAGAACGAGTTGGCGAGCGAGCTCCGCCTGATCTGGGCGCATTTTCTTTGGGCGTCCGAAGCTCACACCGCGCGCCATCGCCGCCTTTCGCCCCTCCTCGGTTCGGCTCAATATGAGAGTCCGCTCGAACTGGGCGATCCCAGCGAATACGGTCATGATCATCACGCCAGACGGGGACGTGGTATCGGCCCAAGGTTCATCAAGCGATTGTAATCCTGCCTGCTTTTCCTTGATGCGTTCCGCGATGTGCAGGAGTTCGATGGTGGATCGCGCCAAACGATCGAGGCGGGCGACGACGAGAACATCGTCTTTGCGCAGGTGACCCATCAGCTTTTCAAGCTCGGGCCGGCCACGAGCGGCCCCCGATATTTTCTCTTCGAACATCATTTCACAGCCCGCCTCCGAGAGCCGACCGCGCTGGATTTCCAAGTTCTGATCCTCGGTGGAAACGCGCGCGTAGCCGAGCTTCATGCGACTGCTCCAGATATTGTGCGAAAGTTACTGCAAAACAATTTTGTTTCGCACATATGTTTTGCGAAGAAATTCGCCTTGTTTATCGGCATGGGCCGTCCCCTTCGCAAAAGTTGAAAGTTTCGCACGGTATGCCCACCCGTCACCTCACTGACGCCCAGCGTCAGGGCTTTGCCCGCTTTGATGGCGAACCGTCGGCCGATCAACTCGCGCGATATTTCCATCTGGACCAAACTGATCGCGACCTCATTGGAACTCTGCGCGGCGACCACAATCGGCTCGGCTTTGCCGTGATGCTGACGAGCGCCCGGTTTCTGGGCGCATTTCCAGTCTCGCCCGCCGAGATCCCAGCGTCGGTCCTGGCGGCCGTGATCGAACAACTCGCTCTTGAACCCGGCACGGACGTGGACGCCTATTTTGCGGGAAGCCGACGCATCCGGCACCTCGCGCTCATCCGGACGCACTGCGGCTTCACGGACTTTGGCGACAACGCGGTGGCACGTTTCCGGCTGACCCGATGGCTCTACGCCCTTTGCTGGAGCGGCGACGATCGGCCCGGCCCCCTGATTGATCGAGCTGCGGCCTGGCTGATCGCCAACAAGGTGCTGCTGCCGGGCGTCACGGTCGTCGAGCGCCTGGTTGGCAGGATCCGCGATCGTGCGCGGACCAGGCTTTGGCGCCATCTGGTCGCCAGCTTGAGCGATGACCAGCGCGTGCGCATCGCCGCGCTGTTTGACGATGGCGACACATCCACGTTCGCCGCCCTGGACGCGCTCCGGACCGTTCCCTCCAAGCGCATGCCGACCGAACTCTTCCGACACCTTGATCGGCTCGATGCGGTCCGGGCGTTCAATCTGCGGCCGGCGCCACCGCGGGGCGTTCCCGCCACAACCCTTGAGCGGCTCGCGCGGGTAGCGCGCGTCGGCAAGCCCTCGGCCATCGCCGCCCTTCAGGAGCCTCGTCGAACCGCGACCGTAGCCGCGCTCTTCCATACGCTCGAAGCGGCGGCCCAGGACGACGCCGCCGAGCTGGCCGAGGCTCTGCTCGCCGACTTGGTGAAAGGGGCTGAAGCCGCCGACAAACAGGCCCGCCTGCGCAGTCTGCGCGATCTCGATGGCGCCGCGATGCTGCTCCACGCAATGGGTCTGTTGGTTTTGACCGACGACGCCCTGCCCCTCAATGAATGGCGAGATGTGCTCTTCGAGCGGTTGCCCCGTCCCGACATCGAGGCCGCCATGTCCAAGGTGGAGGCGATCGCCAAGCCCGCGGAGACCAAGCCCTATGATCAACTGCGAACAAAATGGCGGAGCGCCCGGCGATTGTTCTTTGAAATCGCTACCCGCATCGAGACCGACGCTGCCCCAGGTGGCAAAAACGTCAAGGCCGCGATCAGCTACCTCAAGGGCGTGGACGACTGGTCCTCTCTCGTCAAGATGCGCGGCGCACCGATCGCTGCGGTCTCGAAGGCGTGGAGGCAACATGTCCTGGATGACGATGGCAGGATGCGCGACCCGAAGGCCTATGTCTTCGCGATCATCGATGCGTGGCGTCTGGCGATCAAGCGTCGCGATGTGTTCGCCAAGCCCGGCATCCGATACGGGGATCCCCGGCGCGGGATGCTCGAGGGCGAGTCCTGGCACAATTCCAGGTTGATGGTAGCACGCGCCCTGGGCCGATCTCTGGAAGCCGACATTGAGATTGACGGTCTCTCCCGCCTTCTCGACGAGGCATATCGACATGTCGTTGCGCGCGCCGGCGACAATCCGGACCTGCGTTTTGAGACGGTCGCCGACAAGATGGGGATTGTGGTCACGCCCCTCGACAAGCTTGATGAACCCGAGAGCCTTCGAGCACTTCGCGCCGCCGTCCAAACGCGCATGCCGAAGGCCGGAATGCCCGACATCTTTCTTGAAGTCATGGCGCGAACCGGATTTGCCAAGTCCTTTACGCATCTGAGCGAGCGTCAGGCCACCGTCGAGCACTTCGAGATAAGCCTGTGCGCGACCCTGGTCGGCGGCGCCTGCAACATCGGTCTTGAGCCGATCGTGCGCCCGGAATTTGCGGCTCTGCGTCGCGACCGTCTTTCTTGGGTCGGTCAGAATTTCATTCGGCCCGAGACCATCGCCGCGGCCAACGCCGCGATCGTTTCCGCTCACAGTCGTCTGGATATCGTCCAACATTGGGGCGCAGGCGAGGTGGCCAGCGCCGACGGCATGCGTTTTGTCGCTCCGTCGAGCGCCATACACGCCGGGCCCAACCCCAAATATTACGGCCAGGAGCGCGGCGTCACTTGGTACAACATGATTTCCAATCAGTTCAGCGGTCTGACCGGAGCGGTCATCCCCGGCACGTTGCGCGACAGCCTGGTCGTCCTGGCTCTCCTGCTGGAGCAGGAAACCGAGCTCGATCCTCTGGAGATCATGACCGACACCGCCGCCTATTCCGACGCCATTTTCGGTCTGTTCTGGCTCTTGGGCTACCGGTTCAGCCCCCGTCTGGCGGACATCGGCGACGCCAAACTCTGGCGTATCGACCGCCAGGCGAGCTATGGGCCGTTCGATCAGACCGCCTGGGGCAGGGTTAAAATCAATCTGATCCGGGAAAACTGGTCCGACCTTATCCGCTTGGCCGGATCGCTCAAGCTCGGCCACCTCAAGGCCGCAGGCGTC
>NZ_CP022749.1:0-171560 GCF_002288285.1 Sphingobium xenophagum
GGAATGCTCCGCCTTTAGCTCATTGGTAACGGTGGTCCTCTATGTATCGGGAAGACAGAGCGGGGGCTCAAGCGGCTCGCGGCGCCGGCCAGCGCTGCGGGCCGCACTCACCGGCTCTCCTGTTCGTGTGATCCAGAAAGACCCTTCCGCGTCATTCGCCGTTCGCCGCGCCATTTTTTGCCGATTTCCCGCTCAAGCCAGGCGACGAAGCGCCCATCCTCGAATTCGCTGGCGTCAGGGCATACGCCCGTCCTCGGCCATCGCAGCCCCATCTCCCCATCCTCCGCGATCCCCGCGTCCCTGGAAGCACGATCCGCACTGGCGATTATCGTCTCCTCGCGCCGCAGGCCGACTTTCCATTGGCGGGCGAGGCCGTCCTCGCCAAGGTCCCGCATGATCATGCAGTCCACACCGTGACGGTCGAGTTTGTCGCGGAGCGCGATGAGCGCCTCGAGCGCGTCCCGCTCGAAGGCCGATCCCACCGGCATGAAGCAGCGCGCGCTCTTGATGGCTTGCGCATAACCGCGCCGCGCCACCGCCTGCCTGTCGGATCGACCGTACAGACGAGCAGCACGAGATGAGGACTGGGAGGTCCAAATCACCCTCGATGCCGAGTTCCACGACAGCGGCGAGGCATGGCCGAAAAGGACGGCGCGCGGCGTGACCGCCTGGGCGAGTAGCAGAAGAAAGCCCTGCCGCGCCTGCTGCAGGATGAGCGTGCGGGCTAGCGCGCCGTTCCAGTAGGGGCCGCTGCGGGTCCAGAGGAGTTCGCTCAGGCGGTGCCGCTGGTGAGAACACCTGGCCGGCAGCCTCCACGAGCGCATCGAGCTCGTCCGTGAGGCCAAGTTCGCTTCTGTGGGCGGCCCCGCAACACGTTGCGGCGGCGCGCGCCATCAGCGACCACAGGCCGCGCCCAAGATCCGAGGCGATCCGCTCAGGCTTCTCGCCGGGCAGCGGCGGAAGCGCGTTGTCCAGGAGATGGAAAGAATCGGGCGCGGAGATCCGCGCAAAGCCGTCCTGCATGATCGTCGCCCCCTCCTGCAAGTCTGCCGTCTCTCTCCTCGTTCAGCAAGGCATGGTGACTACCGAGAGTCGAACCACGACGCTGTGACCACTCGACCGTCTAGCTGCGTGGCGTGCGTCGTGCCCGCCGCCTGGGGCGCCGCGGCCAGTCGCCATCGGCGAGCTCAGGCAGCGCCTCGAACATGTCCTCTCATGATGCAGGGTGAAGCCCTTGCAGCCAAAGTCGAGATCGCTGCGAGCGACTGCGCGCAGGGTCTCGCCGATGCCGCCCACGCCGCCTGAGCGTATGACCACGTAGCTCACGGTGCCGTCCGCGCAGGTCACCAGGGCCTCGACCACGGTGCCGACCACCTCGCCATCCGATGCCGTGACGGGGAGGCCCGTGATCCCGGTGGCCGTAAAGACGTGGGCAGCGCCGAGCGTCGGCTCGCTTCGCTGGCGGACTGGCCGCATCTTCATAGCGCGTTGCCGGCCTAGCCAGCGCCAGATGCCAATCAGGTTGACCAGCGTCAGGAGCCGTTGGTCGCCAGCAGATTTGTCTGCCGGTCGAGAGCCCGACCACGGACCACAGATCGAGCCTAGCGTAAAGACGACGAAGCCCCAGCCGGTGACGCGAGCACCGAGATTGCGGCTGTCATCATGGCGGCGATCATCGTCGCGATCGGGGCGATCCATCCGGCGGCGTCTTCCAGCTTGCTCTCCTATCGCTTGGCCAGACGTCCGATCGGTCGTTGGGAGGTCCGTGATCCTGGCATCGATCGGAACCCCCGCTCCGCGGTGACGTTCCCGAACGAAGGAGATCCGCAGCCATGACAGATTCTGAAACGCGCAGCCGAACCGCCGGACAGGATGACGCCCCGTCACCGCGTCGAAAACCGCCGATCCCGATCGCAAGCTACTGGCCGAGGCGGTCACGATCAACCGACCGGCGCGCGAGCTCTATGATTTCTGGCGCGATCCCACGAACCTGGTTTCATTCATGGACAATATCGTCTCGATCGAGCCGATCGACCGCGATCGGTCGCGCTGGACCGTGAAGGCACCGGCGGGCCGCGAAGTGTCCTGGGAGTCGGTCATCACCAAGGACGTCCCGGGCGAGGAAATAACATGGCAGTCTGCCGAGGGCGCCGACGTCGCCAATAGCGCCGGATCGAGTTTCGCGATGCTGGGCGGCGCGGCACCGCGTGCGCCGCCGTGATCGCCTATGATCCGCCCGGCGGCGTGATCGGCGAACTGGTCGCCAAGCTCTTCCAGCGCGAGCCAAGGATCCAGACGCGGCGCGACCTGCGCCGGTTCAAGCAGCTTATGGAAACCGGCGAAATCGCTACCACGCGCGTAATCCGCGCATCCTCGCAGAGAAGGAAAGTAAGCGCGATGAAGGCGATCACCTGCACGGCAAGCACGACGTGCGCTGCGATACCGTCGACGATCCCGCGATCGTCAATCCGCGCGATGCGATCATCCGCGTGACCTCCACCGCGATCTGCGGGTCGACTTGCATCTTTACGACGGCTATATCCGACGATGCAGAAGGCGACATTCTCGGCCGAGTTCATGGGCGAAGTCGTCGAGGCCGGGCCAAGAGCAGCCTTAAGGCCGGACAGCGCGTCGTCGTGCCGTTCACCATCTCGTGCGGCAGCTGCTACCACTGTTCGAAGACGCAATATTCGGCCGCGAGAATGCGAACCCGGCCGACACCAGGATATCGGCGCGAGGGCTATGGCCATCCGATGCCCGGCCTGTTCGGCTACAGCACATGACCGGAGGCTATGCCGGCGGGCAGGCCGAATATGTCCGCGTGCCCTTCTCTGATGTCGGCCCGCTCGTCATCCCCGACGAGAGCATCCGGACGACAAGGTGCTGTTCCTCTCGACATTCTCCCGACGGGCTGGATGGCAGCAGAGAATGCCGAGATCGAGCCGGGCGACACGGTCGCTGTCTGGGCTGCGGTCCGGTCGGCCTGTTCGCAGTGCAGTCGGCCTTCCTGATGGGCGCCGAGCGGGTCATCGCGATCGATCATTTCCCCCGCCGCCTGGAACTTGCGCGCAAATTCGGTGCCGAGACCATCAATTTCGAGGAGAGCAAGGTCTACGAGGCGCTGATGGAGATGACGGGCGGGATCGGCCCCGACGCGGCGATCGATTGCGTGGGCCTTGAGGCGCACGGCGCCTTTGCCGACAATATCATTGACCAGATCAAGGCTTCCACCTTCCTGGGGACCGATCGCATCCACGCCATCCGGCAGTGATCCTGGCGACCCGCAAGGGCGGGCGTGTCTCGATGCCGCCGTCTATGGCGGCTTCGTCGACAAGTTCCCTTGGCGCGCTGATGGAGAAGGGCCTGACCCTCAAGACCGGCCAGACGCATGTGCAGCGCTATCTGCAGCCTCTCTATGCCGCGATCGCGGAGGACAAGATCGATTCAACCTTCCTTATCAGCCACCGCATGGCGCTCGAGGATGGGCCACTCGGCTATCAGAAATTCCACGACGAGCAGGACAGCTACACGAAGATCGTCCTGAAGCCAGGGCAGGCGGCGGGCGCGACGGCGGCCTGACGCCGCGCATGCGGCTTTCTCACACGCCGCGAGCGCGTCGATCGAAGCTTGAACGTTTTCGTAAGTATAGGGCTTGGTCAGGGTCCGGCGCCGGCATGGCGCTCGGACGGCGCCTGGAGGTTGCCACCCGTGGCAAGGACGAACGGGATGCCGCGATCCTGAAGCGCGTCGGCGACCGGCCAGGAGGTTTCCTTGCCCAGGTTGAGGTCGAGGATGGCGAGGTCAAAGCTCTGCGCTTCGATCTCGGCGAGCGCGTCGGCGACGCTTCCTACGGCCGCGCCGATCCGATGACCCATCATGTCGATGAAATCCTCGAGCATCATGGCGATGAGCGGTTCGTCCTCCACGACAAGAATGTTGCGTGTGTTTGTCATGGGGTCGGCAATATGCCTCCCTTGTAGGCGCGCCAAGCTTTATCCGGCCTGCCCCGCCTGCACGCCTCCGCAGCCGTCGTCACTCGCTGGATCGTCGTTGCGGCAATGCGGCTGCTCCGTTGGAACAGCCGCGATGCGCAACCGCCTAATTGCGCATGTCGTCGGGAACAATGCCGCCATTTTCGGCAAGCTTATCCATGACGGCGCGGTGAAGCGCGATATTCTGTTCGGCTGAACCGGGTTCGCCGGCATTCACCCCGAGTTCCTCGGCCAGCTCCTTTCGGGCGGTGAGACTGGAATCGAGATCGAGAAGCTTCAGGAGATCGACGATCGAGGTCTTGTAGTTGCCGCCATGATCGTCCTTCATAGCGGCCATAGCCTCCAGGACGGGCCCGACGTCGACCGATGTTTGCGCCGGTGCAGCGGCGGCGGGGCCGGAGCAGGGGTCGTGGGGGCTGGGGCGGGACTTGGCGCGGCAGCGCGGCGGAGGGCGCAGGACTCGCGGCGCGGCCTTGGCCGCGTTCGGGTGGAAGATCTTGCTCAGAATGTTGCCGAAGATGCTCATCGTCTCGTCTCCTTGGGTCTCATGCCGCGCGGCAGGCGGGCAGGGGTGAAACGTCCCGCGTTCGAAAAGGTCCGATGCCGGAACGATGAAGCCTGGTCCGCGTTGAGCAGGCGTCCTGCTCGAATGGGGGAGTTATTCATGAAACCGCTTCTTTTGGTATCTCTTTCGGCCGCCGCGCTCTGCCTTTCCGCTTGCGGCAAGAAGGCCGAGCCTGTCGAGAATACGGCAGCGACCTCCGCGGCCGAACCTGCCGCGCCGGCACCTGCGGTCCTGAGCCCGGGACAGGCCTTTGCAAACACGGCGGCAGCAAGCGACGCTTTCGAGATCGAGACGTCAAAACTCGCGGCGAGCAAGGCGCAGTCCGCAAAGATCAAGTCCTTCGCCCAGCAGATGATCAAGGCCCACACGGACTCGACTGCCAAGCTCAAAACGGCGGCCGCGGCCGCGACGCCGGCGATCGCGCCTGATGCGGCGTTGACCCCGGCCCAGCAGCAGGAGCTCGCCGATCTGCAAACCAAGTCGGGCGCCGAGTTTGATCGCGCCTATGCGCGCCTTCAGGCCGATGGCCACCAGAAGACATTGGATGCGCTCAAGGCCTATGCGGCAAGCGGGGACGTTGCGCCCCTCAAGGCTTTCGCGTCCGAGCTCGTACCGATCGTCACTGCGCACCTCAATATGGCCAAGGGCCTCTAACGCCAGCCAGCTTCACGAACCGGGTGTCTGGTGGACGCCCTGACCTGCGCATCATGAGGCGCCAGCGCTCCGAACGGGCGCTGTGCGCTCGTCAGTAGCGTTTGAGCAGAGTTTCCACGGTGCGGGTGACGGTCCGATCCTTGTCGTCGTCTGCTTCATTGCGGATATCGTTTTCCAGGGCTTCCCGAATTTTGGCGATCTGGGCGTCGGTCAGATGCTCGATGCCCACGAACTCGACGCGCGCCTTGTCGAGCGCGCGGATGATTTCGTCGAGCTTGGCCTGCATCGCGGCGCCATCGCGGTTCTGGCTGTTCTGGATGAGGAAAACGGCGAGAAATGTCAGGACGGTCGTCGCGGTGTTCACGATGAGGTGCCAGGTGTCGGAGTAATTCAGGAATGGTCCGCTGACGGCCCAGAGGATGATGAACAGGGTCGAGAGAATGAAAGCCAGCGGCTGGCCCATGATCGTGGCGGAACGTGTGGCGATGGCGGTGAAGAAACGATCCATGGGAGATTTCCAAATCTTTGCTGAGACGATGGCGGTGCTTTGACGACCAGGCGGTGTGTTGCTGTACGATTGCTGGGGCGCCAGACCAAGACCATCCTGATGTCGACCACAGGCCTCGGAATCACTGGAAAAAGAAAGGGCGCGCACCTATTCTCAGGCTGTGCGCGAGCACGCGCACATAGTCACAACCTGGCATGGAGAAGACGATGTCCGACCATTATCTGAACCATCTGCGCGAGGAGCACGCCCGTCTGGAGGCACAGATCGAGCAGGAACTGCGGCGGCCTGTACCCGACCAGCTTCTGGTCGCCCGCCTCAAGAAGCTCAAGCTCGCCGCTAAGGATCGACTGACGGCCATGGATCGCGGTCGCGACCAGAGCTCGGCGGCCTGACGACAGGACGGCGGAGCCGAGAACGTCGGTTCCGCCTTTCCGCTGAAGCGGGCATGACAAGTACCTTGGGCTATTGCGGTGGGAATTGACTCGCGGGTGCTACAAATGTCCCGTCGATCGCGTTAGACGTGGACCATGTATGTGCGTTGTCTTCTGGGTCGGCATAAGCCGTCTTCCGCTTCCATAGCGCGCGACAAGCAGGGCCAGTACAAAGCGTTCTGCGAGCGATGCGATTTGCCGATCGAAATGGATCACAAAGGCGCCTGGCGCGTGCCGCCCCCCATTTACGACCGGCCCCAAGAGAAAGACAGCGTCGCAGCTGACGATTAGCTGCGGGCTGCGGGCTGCGGGCTGGATTACTGCGCAAGCAGCAGGTCCGCCTTGGCAGCGCTAAGCAGTACCCATCCTACTGAATCGGCAACGCCGAGCGCGAGGGCCGACCATTGCAGGGACAAGCAACGCGCCGCCTGCCGGGCCCCCGCGACGGATTTGAGGCTCATCATCCCGCCGAACTGGTGCGTCACTTGGGTCCCGCCCGCGATCACGCCTGTTCCCCGGGTTGAAAAACCGGGCGGTGCCAACCAGATTTCGCCCGCCATTCTAAGGAGAGCGAAATATAGCGATGAGCACGATTACCGACGCTTCCCCCGACACGCGGTCCTTTGAGGCCGATGTCGCCAGGCTGCTGCACCTCATGGTGCACTCCGTCTATTCGGACAAGGATGTCTTCCTTCGCGAACTGGTGTCCAACGCCGCCGACGCCTGCGAAAAGCTGCGCTACGAAGCGATAGCCGCGCCGGCACTGCTGGGAGACGACCCTCAGCCGCGGATCATGATCACGCTCGATCCCGATGCGCGCCAGTTGACCATTGAGGACAATGGCATCGGCATGACCCAGGCCGAAATGGCCGAGGCGCTCGGCACGATCGCCCGCTCAGGCACCAAGGCCTTCATGGAACAGATCGCCGCCAAGAAGGATGGCGAGGGCGGCCAGCTCATCGGCCAGTTTGGCGTCGGCTTCTATTCCGCCTTCATGGTCGCAGACAAGGTCGACGTGCTATCGCGCCGCGCTGGCGAGGAGGGTGCTGGCCTGTGGACGTCGGATGGTTTGGGCACCTACTCAATCGGGGATGCTGATCCGGCCGAGGCTCCGGCGCGCGGAACGCGCGTCATTCTTCATCTCAAGGAAGATGCGGCCGACTATACCCGGCGCTTCAGCGTGGAGCCCAAGATCAAGGCGCAGTCGGGCCATGTCCCGGTCCCGATCGTCCTCAAGGACAAGCCCGATGCGGAGCCGGCGCAGATTGCCGATGGAGCGGCGCTGTGGACGCGGTCCAAGTCCGAGATCAGCGAGGAAGACTATACTGACTTCTATAGGACCAACGCCGGACAGTTCGACACGCCGGCACTGACGCTGCACTACCGCGCCGAGGGCGTGCACGAATATAATGTGCTCGCTTTTGTGCCTGAGATGCGACCCTTCGACCTGTTCGACCCCGATCGGGCGGGGCGGATGAAGCTCTATGTCCGCCGGGTGTTCATCACGGGCGAGGCGCAGATCCTGCCCCGCTACCTGCGCTTTGTGCGCGGACTGGTCGACTCGCAGGACTTGCCGCTCAACGTCTCGCGCGAGATGATCCAGGAGAGCCCGGTTCTGGCCGCCATCCAGAAGGGTGTGTCCAACCGCGTGCTGAGCGAATTGGAAAAGCTCTCGAACAGCGATGGCGACAAGTATCTCAAGATCTGGGATAATTTCGGGTCCGTCCTGAAGGAGGGTCTCTACGAGGATTACGCCCGGCGCGAGACGCTGCTGGGGCTCGCCCGCTTCAAGACCAGCACGTCGAACAATGAATGGCGTTCGCTCAAGGACTATGCTGCCGATCTGAAAGAGAACCAGACCGCCATCTATTATGCGGTGGGTTCCGACATCGAGCGGCTCGCCTCCTCGCCGCAGCTCGAAGGCTTCCGCGCGCGCGGCATCGAAGTGCTCCTGCTTACCGATCAGATCGACGGCTTCTGGGTGACCGGAGCGCCGGATTTCGAAGGCAAGCCGTTCAAGTCGGTGACGCAGGGGATGTCGGATCTGGGTCTCATCCCCCTTGCCGATGGAGAACAGCCGCCGGCGGAAACATCGGACGAGGTCGCCGGCTTCATCGACTTCGTCAAGGCGACGTTGGGCGACGTGGTGTCCGATGTCCGCGCGTCGGAACGGCTGACCGACAGCCCTGTCTGCCTGGTCGCGCCCGAACATGGCATGGACCGTCAGATGGAGCGGCTCCTGGCGGGCGCGGGGCAGCTTGCGCAGGTGAGCAAGCCGGTCCTCGAGATCAATCCCCGGCATGCGCTCGTTACCCGGCTCAGCGCGGTAGGCGCAGAGCAGGCGGATCTGCGCGAGGATGCAGCGCATCTGCTGTTCGACGAGGCCCGCATCGCCGACGGGGAACTGCCGCTCGATCCGCGCGCCTTTTCTGAACGGCTTGGCCGGGTCCTGCTCCGCGGCAGCGGCCCGATCTGAAGGCCCGGTTGGGGCGTCTCTCAGCCGGCCGCTCATGCCAAGGTAAGATTTACTGCCCGGGTCCGCTTCGCAGTGGGTCCGGGCCATACCGCATTCTTCGGCTCCCGCCCCCTGCTGATGTATAGAACATCAAATCTCTATATTCACAGCCTCTATCGACAGATGGTACATGTATGAGCGAGGCATGATGCCTCTGCGGGCGCAAGGCTGATCTCGCAGGGAGCTGGCCCGACGGAATCCAAAAGGGCCGGCACGCATTATGATCATCGCAGCGATCGTCATCATTTCCCTGATCCTGATGGTGCTGTTCTTCGCCGTGACCGTGGCCGGAGGCCGCGCCCATGATCGGCAGAACAGGGAAGCGGCGCGTCGAGCTGACCAGCAGCCCAGTGCGGCCGGGGATCGCCGGTCATGACGTGTCGCTCTCTGGCTGTCTCGCGCCGAGCGCCGCTGTGCGTAAGCGGGCCGGTGTGACGCGGGGGCGGGCAGCCAGCAATGTCCAGGTCAAGGCTGGCTTCGGGCCCAATTTCAAACGCAACACGGCTTTGCGCGGCCATGGCGCGGCCTAAAGTGTCCTGTCCGCCACGGGCAGATATTCTGGCGCTCGTCGATGGCGCGGGCCGGCTTCCCGTTCGTGTGACGCCCAATGCCTCCGCCGATGCTATCACCCTGGCGACCGCGGACGGTATCTTGCATGTCCGGACGACAGCGACGCCTGAAGGTGGCAAGGCCAACGAGGCCGTGCTCAAGCTTTTGGCAGCAGCGCTCGGTCAACCGGTTTCTGCACTGGAACTGCTGCGCGGATCGACGGGCCGAAACAAGATCGTCCGGGTGATCTAGCTCCGCGCGGGGCTGCAGCGGGGCGCGGCGAGTAAATTCGCCAAATCCTTTCACGGGCTGGAAAAAAGGGTATGACAGCCACCTTTGGCGCGGTCGGGACAGGATACGGGGTTGGCGGAAATGATGGGGAATAAGAGCACGGCCGTTGGCACGCTGCGGCGGAAGAATAACGGGCTCATTGCCGGTCTGATCTTGGGGCTGGCTTTCTTCCTGATCAGTACCTGGCTTGCCTATTCGAATATCCAGGCGCTGCGCGAGGCCGACAAGGCCATTCGTCATACCCATGAAGTCCTGATCGCACTCGACGAAGTTCTTTCCACCGCCAAAGACGCAGAGACGGGCCAGCGCGGCTATCTGCTGACCGGGACCAACGCTTATCTCGAGCCCTACCGGACCGCAGTCGCCGCCTTGCCCGCGCGGCTCGCGGCGCTGAAGGCGCTGACCGCCGACAATCCGGTGCAGCAAGCGAGCCTGGGACCGCTCAACCGCCATATCGATGCCAAGTTGGCTGAATTGCGCGAGACGATCGAATTGCGGCGCACGCAGGGCCTGACCGCTGCCATGGGGATCGTGACAAGCGACCGCGGCAAGGGCGAGATGGACGCTATCCGCGCCCAGCTTGACGGCATGGCTCGCGAGGAAGTGCGCCTGCGGGAAGAGCGCATGGGCGACATGACGGACGCGGCGCGCGCGGCGATCACCAGTGGCGTTGTTTCGGGTCTGCTGGGCTCCGCACTCACCATCGCGATCTTCGTGCTGCTGCTCCGTAATGGACGGGCGCGCGCGGGGCAGGAATGGCTGCAGTCCGGCGAAGTCGGCCTCTCCGAGGCGATGCGCGGGGACAAGTCCGTCGAACAGCTTGGCGAGGACATCTTGGCGTTCCTGGCCGAGCATACAGGGCTCTCGGGCGGCGCCCTGTTCAAGGGCGAGAGCGGCCACTTTAGGCGGGCGGCCGTGGTCGGGGTTCCGGCCGACGCCAATATGCCCTCCTCCTTCAACATCAAGGAGGGTTTGCTGGGCAAGGTCGCAGTCGATGGCAAGGCGCTGGTCCTGGAAGACGTGCCGGAGGGCTATCTGACGATCGGCTCGGCTTTCGGTCGCGACAAGCCGCGCCATCTGGTCATCGTACCGGCCAAGGCGGACGCGCAGGTCAATGCGGTCCTGGAGCTCGGCTTCTTCAAGCCGGTCGATCCCTTGGTGCTCGATCTCCTGGAGCGTGTCTCGCCGGCGATCGGCATCGCCCTGCGCTCGGCGCGCTTCCGGGCCCGGCTCCAGGACGCGCTCGAGGAAACGCAGCGCCAGGCCGGCGAGCTTCAGGCCCAGAGCGAGGAACTGCGCGTCTCCAACGAAGAACTCGAAGAGCAGGGGCGGGCGCTACGGGAATCCCAGGTTCGTCTGGAGCAGCAGCAGGTCGAACTCGAACAGACCAACAGCCAGCTTGAGGAACAGGCGCAGACGCTGGAAACCCAGCGGGACGAACTTGAGCGGGCCGGCGCGGCGCTGGGCGCCAAGGCGCACGAACTTGAGCAGGCCAGCCAGTATAAGTCGGATTTCCTGGCCAATATGAGCCACGAATTGCGCACGCCGCTCAATTCGCTGCTGATCCTCTCCAAGCTGCTGGGAGACAATTCGCAGGGCAACCTCTCCGACGAGCAGATCAAATATGCCAATACGATCGAGTCTTCTGGCAATGACCTGCTGACCCTCATCAACGACATTCTTGATCTGTCCAAGATCGA
The DNA here is from genome assembly GCF_002288285.1 of Sphingobium xenophagum. Taxonomy (NCBI): domain Bacteria; kingdom Pseudomonadati; phylum Pseudomonadota; class Alphaproteobacteria; order Sphingomonadales; family Sphingobiaceae; genus Sphingobium; species Sphingobium xenophagum. The sequence goes on from NZ_CP022749.1 coordinate 11,206, forward strand.
GGCAGGGCACATCGAGATCCGTCCCGAAACCGTCGCGCTGCAGCGGCTGACGGGCGACCTGCGGCGGACCTTCGACCCGCTTGCCGAGAAGAAGGGCCTTGGTTTCGACATCAGGCTTTCCGATGACTGTGCCCGCACGATCGAGAGCGACCGGATGCGGCTCGAGCAGATCCTCAAGAATCTCCTGTCCAACGCCTTCAAATTCACCGAGCGCGGACAGGTGAGCCTCGCCATTGAGCGCGTGGATGATGAGTCCATCCGCTTCGCCGTCAGCGACACGGGCATCGGCATTTCGGCGGAGCAGCAGGCCTCGATCTTCGAGGCCTTCCACCAGGCCGACGCGACGATCAGCCGGAAATTCGGCGGGACGGGCCTTGGCCTTTCCATCTCTCGCGAGCTCGCGCGCCTACTCGGCGGCCGGATTGCGCTGGAGAGCCGCCCTGGCGAAGGCAGCACCTTCACGCTCACCATTCCACTGGCCTATGAGACCGTCGCCCAGCCGACCCGGCGGCGTTCCGACCCGGGTCCCGCGCCGGTCGCGGCGGCCCCCGCCATCCCCCTGCGTCCGGCGCCCGCGTCATCGGCATGGAGCCTGGAAGACGACCGGGCGAGCCTGACCGAGGGCAACCGGGTCCTGCTCGTCATCGAAGATGATGCGGTGTTCGCACAGATCGTGTGCGAGCTTTCACGCGAACTCGGCTTCCAATGCGTCATCGCCGGCAATGCGGAGGACGCGATCAAACATGCTCACGAGTTCAAGCCGAGCGCGATTGTTCTCGACCTGGGTCTGCCGGACCAGTCCGGGCTTACCGTCCTTGACCGGCTGAAGCATGACGATGAAACGCGCCATATTCCGATCCATGTGATTTCGGCGGCCGACCAGAGCCAGACCGCGCTGTCGCTCGGTGCGGTCGGCTACCACATCAAGCCGGTCAAGCGCGAAGAACTCGCGCAGGTGCTCGAGGGCCTGCAGGCGAAGCTTGCCTCGCGCATGCGCCGGGTCCTCATCGTCGAGGACGATGCGGTTCAGCGCGACGCAGTGGGTAAGCTTTTGGGCTCGGACGATGTCGAGACGATCGGCGTGGGCACGGCCGCCGAATGCCTGGAACAGCTGCGGCGCGAGACGTTCGACTGCATGGTGCTAGACCTGACCCTGCCGGACACCTCGGGGTTCGATCTGCTGGAAACGCTGAGCCAGGAGGGCGATCATGGCTTCCCGCCGGTCATCGTCTATACCGGGCACGACCTCTCCGCCGACGACGAGCAGCGGCTGCGGCGCTATTCGAGTTCGATCATCATCAAGGGCGCCAAATCCCCTGAGCGGTTGCTCGACGAGGTTTCCCTGTTCCTCCACCAGGTCGTCTCCGAGCTGCCGCCCGAGCGGCGGCGCATGATCGAAAAGGCGCGTCACCGCGATGCCGCGCTCGAGGGTCGGCGCATCCTCATCGTCGAGGATGATGTCCGTAACGTCTATTCCCTGTCGAGCGTGCTCGAGCCGCGCGGCGCGATCGTCCAGATCGCCCGCAACGGGCAGGAGGCGATCGATGCGCTCGCCCAAGCCGGGGACGATGTGAAGAAGGCCGTCGACCTTGTGCTCATGGACGTCATGATGCCGGTCATGGACGGGCTGACCGCGACGCGCGAGATCCGGGCCGATCCGCGCTGGACGAAGCTGCCGATCGTGATGCTGACCGCGCAGGCCATGCCGGACGATCAGCAACGCTGCCTGGAAGCGGGCGCCAACGACTATATGGCCAAGCCCATAGACGTCGATAAACTTTTGTCGTTGGTGCGCGTCTGGATGCCCCGATGAGGAGATCTCGGTGACAGGCGGCCTCGAGGATCTGGAGATCGGCCTCCTGCTGGAGGCGCTCTACCAGCGCTATCATTATGATTTTCGCCCCTATGCGCGCGCCTCGATCAAGCGGCGCCTGGTGCAGGCGCGGAGCCAGTTGGGCTTTGCGAGTTTTTCGGCGATGCAGGAAAGCCTGCTCCATGAAGAACAGACGCTACCGCGCCTGCTCAATTACCTGACCGTGCAGGTCAGCGAGATGTTTCGTGACCCGGCCTACTATAAGGCGCTGCGCGAACGCGTTATCCCGCACCTCAGAACCTATCCCTCGCTCAAGGTCTGGGTGGCGGGCTGCAGCAATGGCGAGGAGCTCTATTCGCTTTCCATCCTCTTCCGCGAGGAGGGGCTCGGCGCGCGGACGATCTTCTATGCGACCGATATCAATCCCGATGCCTTACGGGCGGCGCAGGCGGGAATCTATCCGCTCGACCAGATGCAGAAATATACGGCCAATCACCAGAAGTCGGGCGCGCGCTCGTCGCTGTCGGACTATTATACGGCCGATTACGGGCATGCCGTGTTCGACAAGACACTCAGGAGCCAGGTCGTCTTTTCCGACCATAGCCTGGTGACCGACGCGGTGTTTGCGGAGATGCATCTCATCTCGTGCCGCAACGTGCTCATCTATTTCGATCGCGAGCTCCAGGATCGCGCCATCGGACTGTTCCGCGATTCCCTCGCCCGTAAGGGATTTCTGGGGCTCGGCTCGAAGGAGAGCCTGCGCTTTTCCCGGCACGCGGCGGCCTTTGCCGATTTCGATACAGCAGAGAAGATCTATCAGCGGGTGGACGGATGAGCCGGGATCCGATCAGGGCGGTCGTCATCGGCGCCTCGGTCGGCGCGGTGCAGGTCCTGCTGGAAATCCTGCCCGCGCTCCCGCCAACGTTCCCCGTCCCGATCTTCATCGTCGTGCATATCCCGCCGGATCGCACCAACGCCCTCACCACCCTTTTCGCGGATCGCTGCGGGCTGCCAGTCAAGGAGGCGGAAGACAAGGAGACTCCTGTCCCGGGCACGGTCTATTTCGCGCCGGCCGATTATCATCTGCTGATAGAACAGGATGGGCGCGTGGCCCTGGCGATGGACGAGCCGGTTCATCATTCGCGGCCAGCGATCGACGTCCTCTTCGAGACCGCGGCCGACGCCTTCGGCCCCAATCTCGTCGCCATCGTTCTGACCGGTGCGAACGAGGATGGCGCCGCGGGCCTGCGAGCCGTCGGGGAGGCGGGCGGCCTGACCCTTGTCGAAGACCCGACTTGTGCTTCGAGTTCCACCATGCCGGCCGCCGCGCTTGCGGCGTGGCCCCAAGCGCGGACTCAGGATGTGCCCGGCATCCTCGCTTACCTTCAGACCCTGGTGGCTCCATGACGAGTGAGAACCCTCTGCCTAACTGCCTTCTGGTCGATGACCTGGAAGAAAATCTTCTGGCGCTCGAGGCGCTTCTGGGCGACCAGGGTGTGTCGATCCTCAAGGCCCGATCCGGGGAGGAGGCGCTCGAGCTTCTTCTCCAGCACGACGTGGCGCTCGCCCTGCTCGACGTACAGATGCCCGGCATGGACGGCTTCGAGCTTGCCGAGTTCATGCGCGCAAGCGAGCGGGCGCGTGATGTTCCGATCATCTTCCTGACCGCGGGCAGCGCCGACCAGCAACGCCGCTTCCGGGGCTATGAGGCGGGCGCGGTGGACTTCCTCCAGAAGCCGATCGAGGCCGATATCCTTCGCTCCAAGGCGCGCATCTTCTTCGACCTCTATCGTCAGCGCCAGAAGATCGGGGCGCAGCGTGATGCGCTTGAGGAGCTGACCGGTGTGCTGCAGACCGCAGATCGCCGCAAGAATGAGTTTCTGGCGGTTCTCGCCCATGAATTGCGCAATCCCATCATGGCAATGGGGGCGGGGCTGCACCTGATGGAACGCAGGCCCGATCCCGAGACCGCCACGATGGTGCGCGGGCAAATGAGCAAATATGTGCGGCATCTCGGCAGCCTGGTCGAGGACCTGCTCGACATCGCACGCATCGACCAAGGCAAGATCGCGCTCAAGAAGGAGCGTCTGCTGCTCCAGGACTTGCTTAGCTTTGCCGTCGAAGGATCACGCCATCACATCGACGCAGCCAGCCATGAGCTGATCCAGGATGTCGCGCCTGAGCCGATCTGGCTGGAGGCCGATCATGCCCGGCTTGCGCAGGTCGTCGGCAATCTCCTCACCAACGCCGCCAAATACACGCCTGCGGGCGGAGAAATTCGTCTCTCCGCGAGGCGCGAGGAGGATCAGGTCCGCATCGAGGTCGCCGATACGGGCGTCGGCATCCCGGCCGAGATGCAGGCCCGGATCTTCGATCTGTTTGCCCAGATCGATGGGTCCAACCAGCGCACGCAGGAAGGACTTGGGATCGGACTCGCGCTCGTCAAACAGCTGGTCGAGCTCCACGGCGGGACGATCGCGCTCAAGCGTAGCGCGCCGGGAGAGGGCAGCGTGTTCGAGGTCGTATTGCCGCTCTGAGGCGGGCCGCGACCTCTACGGTCCATCGTCCCCAGGCTCGGCCACTCCTGTTGTTCGCTCCTTTTCGAACCCGTGCATGCCCCACCACCACTGCAGCGCGATGATCGCGCCTTTGGCGGGCTGCAGCAGGCCGAGAAGCAGAACAAGCGCCAGCGGTACAATGATTGCCATCATCGCGGTGACCGAGAGCGCGAAATCGCGGGCCAGCGCGATGATGAGGGGCGCCATGAGGTGACCTGTGACGATGATCGCCACATAGGCCGGGAAATCGTCCGCGCGTTGATGGCTCCAGTCCTGGCCGCAGTGCGCGCAGATGGTCACAGGTTTGAGGAATCGGTGGAATAGGTGCGCGTCGCCGCACCTTGGACAGCGGCCGCGCACGCCGCGTAGCGCGGCGGTACCCAGCGTTTCGGGCAGAGCGCAGTCTCGACGCTTCGGCCCGATGAACTGGGCAGGCGGGGCGCCGGCCGGACGATCACGGCGATCGAATGGCGTTCGGGTGAAATCAGGCAAGATCATCTCGCTGCTATCGAAGAGAGAGGCAAGGCTGGACGGCAGACAGCCCCAGGAATCATATGGCTTTTACACTCAAATGTGAAGGCGCAGTTATGATGTATAAAACACCATTCCGACGTCCGAAGTGTGCGGTCGAACTTGCTTATAACGGCGAGCCGAGAGCCTGCGCTGCGTCGCCCAGGTCCGCCTCCGCGATGACATAGCTGTCGCCCTCTCCGGCAAAGAAGAGGTTCAGTTGCGCCTCGCTCCGGGCTTCTGGCGTGGGACCATGGTGCGCCTCGTCCCAATGCGCCTCGACGAAGCTCCACAAGGCCGCGCTGGCCGCTGGCTGATCGTCATAGATGCCTACCTTCTCCGTCCCCTGGAAGACGATCACCAATACCGTAGCCAGCACAGCCTTCTTCGCCCTTGAACCGTTGCCTTTCATGGGATTCCGCACGAACCCGCGACGCTTCAGGCACCCCGTGCGGCTTTCATTCACGCTCCGGGCAAGATGGGCAAAGAATGAGCGGGTTCAACAGGCTGAATTAAGACCATTTTGGAGCTAAACCATTTGCCAATATGCTTGTGCTAGGAAGTGTCGAACGCGCGGGAACAGGTGTCGTCTCAAGGGCTCTGTTGCAAAAATCGTGAAGCTTGAGCATGCTTGGCGGAGATTGGACGGACGGAACGATGACGGATTTCAAGTGGCGCCATTTCCAGGGTGATGTGATCCTGTGGGCGGTGCGCTGGTATTGTCGCTATCCGATCAGCTATCGCGACCTTGAGGAAATGCTGGCGGAACGCGGCATTTCGGTCGACCATACGACGATCTATCGCTGGGTCCAGTGCTACGCCCCGGAGATGGAGAAGCGGCTGCGCTGGTTCTGGCGGCGTGGCTTTGATCCGAGCTGGCGCCTGGATGAAACCTACGTCAAGGTGCGGGGCAAGTGGACCTACCTGTACCGGGCAGTCGACAAGCGGGGCGACACGATCGATTTCTACCTGTCGCCGACCCGCAGCGCCAAGGCAGCGAAGCGGTTCCTGGGCAAGGCCCTGCGAGGCCTGAAGCACTGGGAAAAGCCTGCCACGCTCAATACCGACAAAGCGCCGAGCTATGGTGCAGCGATCACCGAATTGAAGCGCGAAGGAAAGCTGGACCGGGAGACGGCCCACCGGCAGGTGAAGTATCTCAATAACGTGATCGAGGCCGATCACGGAAAGCTCAAGATACTGATCAAGCCGGTGCGCGGTTTCAAATCGATCCCCACGGCCTATGCCACGATCAAGGGATTCGAAGTCATGCGAGCCCTGCGCAAAGGACAGGCTCGCCCCTGGTGCCTGCAGCCCGGCATCAGGGGCGAGGTGCGCCTTGTGGAGAGAGCTTTTGGCATTGGGCCCTCGGCGCTGACGGAGGCCATGGGCATGCTCAACCACCATTTCGCAGCAGCCGCCTGATCGGCGCAGAGCGACAGCCTACCTCTGACTGCCGCCAATCTTTGCAACAGAGCCGCCCCGCTCACCGCCGAGACGATTGGGATCGGCAAACGCACCATACTCTCGAGCAAAGGGTTGAAGCCGGTTTCAAGCGCACGTCCCCGATCAATGCGTTCAGGATCCTCTTGAACGCCGCCGCTGAGATCGGCGCCCGAGCAGAAGGCGCGCCCCGCCCCACGCAGCAGCAGCGTGCGCGCGCCCATTGCCGCAACGCTGTCCAGCGCATCCATCATCTCGTCGAGGGTCTGCATGGACAGCGCGTTCAGCACTTCGGGACGATTAATCGTGATCGTCGCCACGCCTTCGATGCATTCCAGCGTGATGTGTTCGTAACGCATGTTCTTCTCCCTTGGAGCGACCCTTGGCTCATTGCCTGATCGGTCGCTCAAGTTGCTCGGTCCAGCAATGTGCGGCGGGAGGCGGAGAACGCGCCCAGCCATGATCGCGGCGAGCGCGAACAAGCCTCCCGCACTGTTTTGCGCCTCGCCGCGACGAAAGGGGCTCCGTCATCTACCCCCCGCCGACAGCCCTCAAGCCGAGCCGCCAGCGGCCGACACAGGTTATCACTTCACGGTCGGGAAGCCGAGGCGAGCGCGAAGGTCCGGATTCAGTTCGATAACGTGGAAACCGGTCGTGACGCAGGCGAACCAGATGTGCCCGGACTCGGGAACATAGCGTACATGCGACATACACCCGTCGGTTACCTGGTCGTTCAACCCTGTCCAGTTTAGCCCGTTGCCACTTAGCGGGGTATCGGGATTCGCACCCGGCTTATAGTAGCCGACTTCAACCGGCTTTGTAGGATCGCGCAAATCAACGATCCTCACTCCGCCAGCGAAGAAGGGGAACAGACCAAGCCTCGTGTTCCTTGCATCGTCGACATCGTTGAAATGCGAGCCAACCGCGCCGAGGCGCGCGGTGATGTCTGGGATTGGGATGAAGCTCGCATAGGGATCCTCCTTCCGAGGAGTAAATCGTATCGCGTCGCAGTTCTCCTTGATATTCATTTGCAGCTTGAACTCGCCGACGATCTTTGGATTCTTCTCGTCCGCGATATTGATGATCCGCGGCCATGTTCCAGGACAGGCGCCCAGTTCGGCCGCACCCACCAGGTGTGGAACTCCGTTGATCGACGCGGGCACGACAGAATGGAAACCGCCTTGCTTGGCTTCGCCGACGAGCCTCATCTTCGGTTGAGAGCGCCCATCGACGATGTCGCTGTTATCGAGAATGTAGACGCTGCCGTTCTCCACAGGCACGTCCCCGTCGGAGGCGAGGATAGACGCCCCCACAGGCACGTCCCCGGTTTCGGAGGCGAGGACAGCCGCGTAGATCCGCCGCTCATCATGGCTGATCGACACTTCATGTGGCGTGAACCCAGCCGTCAATCCATTGGGTCGCGTGACGCCGAAGCGGCCGAGATAGCGGGGGCGCTTCATGTTGCTGATGTCGAGCACATGCAGGCCACCCTTCCCCGAACCGAGTCCGGGCACGACTTCTGTACCGTAGACGCGACGACCGTTGGGAGAGATTGTCACCATGTGGATGTTGGCGGGCCACTTGAACTCGCTCTGCAATTTGGGATTCAGGCAGTCCGAGGCATCGTAGATGCTGAGCCAAGCTGCGTCCTCCTCGCCCCGGCCAGCAATTCCTCCCGAGTAGGCGCCGGCGACGAGAACTTTGCGACCTGGTGCCGCAATCGCGTGCATCGTCTCTACCGCATCGATCGAGCCCCGGTCCCGCAGCAAGCGCACGGGCTTTGGAGCCCGGGGGTCCCTTACGTCGATAACCGCGACGCCCGCTGGCTCGCGGAGGAACAAGGCAGATCGGCTGTTGGCGGTTATCGGGCCTGCCTGCTTGAAGGTGGATACATAGGCACATTGATCGACCCATGAGAGCTGCAAATTGCCGCCGCGGTTCCAGATGTCCGTGCGACCGACGAGGCGAACGCCAGCATGATAAGGAAGTTTGGACCGGCCGCTCACCACGTCTTCGATCGTGGTTTGGCCCTGAAGCCCGGTTTCGGGGCGATCGCCGGGACCAATGACGACCTGGGAAGACGCCGGCCATCCGCTACACAGACAGGCTAGGCCGAGCGGGGCAACGACCGCGAGCCTCCGAATCTTGGTGGCTGTCACCGCAGTCAGGCGCGAAAGAGCCTCTGTGGTGCGGATCGTCGGTGAACGCCGCGATGCTCTATCGTGCGTCGCCGCCCCGATCTCGACCATGCCCGGCTTCATGACGCCGACCGGTTTGGCGGGCAAATCATCGGCAAGAACAACATTCCCATGCGCTTCGCTTAACATCCGCAACATCTTTCTCTCCTTTGCTTGGTGCGTCCTCAATCTTGCCACAACACATCGTGCGACACAGAGGAATTCGTAGCCCGTTGCGTTCGCCCGGGCGTCGCTGATATCGTCGAAATGAAGCCGGTCGCTGAGACGACGCTGCTTCCGGCCGCGCCTTCCGAAGATGTTGTCCCGGCTGCGGCGCTCACCGCTTGGTCCGCTTCACGAGCTCGGCCGCATAAGCTGGACGGCGCTTCTCGAAAAACGCGGCGACTCCCTCCTGAAACTCAGGCGCGCTGCCTGCAATGACCTGATTGCGGTCCTCCATCGCGATTGCCGCCTCGAGGCTCGGCGCATCAATTGACATCCGAAGGCATTCCTTCGTCAGCCTGAGACCGAGGGGTGACGTCGTCAGCATCGCGTCAAGGAGCGGCTCCGCGGCGACTTCCAAGTCCTCGTCAGCCACCACGCGGCTTACTAGACCCAGCTGCAAGGCTCGTTCGGCATGGATGAAATCCCCCGTCATCATCAGTTCGGCGGCGAGACTCGCCCCGACGAGACGGGGGAGGAAGTATGAAACGCCGATGTCGCATGCCGAAAGGCCGATCCGGACGAATGCCGCGTTCATCCGCGCACTGGCTCCGGCGATGCGGATGTCCGATGCGAGCGCCATGGCGAAGCCGCCGCCGCAGGCGGGACCATGGACCAGACTGACGATCGCTTGGGGGCAATACCGCATCTTCAGGACGATTTCCGAGACCCTCCGCTGGATTGCGAGGTGCGCGGTGGCGTCGAGATCGCCGCCGCCCGTCGCTCCGAGGTCGAGACCCGCGCAGAAGGCGCGTCCTGCCCCCCGCAGCAGCACCACACGGGTGTCGGTATCGCGGGACAGGCTGTCGAAGTACTCGTGTAGCGCCTCGACAAGCTCGGGACTGAGAGCATTCAGCCGATCGGGGCGGTTAAACGTCACCCAATCGACCGCGCCGCGCCGATCGATCTCAAGCGTCATCATCGACGGTCCGGAAGGGTAAGGGCGTCCGCCGAGGCGTCGCCGAGCAGGAGGCCACCATCGACCTCGAGCACCACCCCAGTGATGTAGCGGGCATTGTCGCTCGAAAGGAACAGCGCGGCATCCGCGATGTCGCGCTTTGTGCCGTAGTCCCGCAAGGCAAGACGGCTCTTCAACTTGGCGGTGGCCTCGTCCGACGGAGCAAGCCGGGCCATCCCCTCGGTGTCTCCGATCGGGCCAGGCGAGATGGCGTTGACGCGGATGCCGGCCGGGCCCCACTCCATCGCCAACGTCCCAGTGAGATTGTTGATGCCCGCCTTGGCCGCGCTCGCATGCGCCTGGAACATGACCGGGCGCTTGGCTTGGCCGGCCGTGATCGAGATCACAGACGCACCAGGCTTGCGAAGATGGTCGAACGAGGCTCGGAGCACGTTGAACGTGCCGAGCAGGTCAATCTCGACCACCGTACGGAAGGCGTTGGCCGACAGCCCGGTCGCGGGCGAAAGGAAATTGCCTGCGGCGCCAGAGATGACCACGTTGATCTCGCCCCACTTCTCGGTAGTTGCAGCGAACGCACGCGAAACGGCGTCGAAGTCGCGAACGTCGGCAACCACGCCGATGGCGTCGGCGCCCGTCGCCTTCACGCGCTCAGCCGCGACAGCAATCCGCTCCTCATTGCGGCTGATGACCGCGACGTTGGCGCCCATCTCGCCGAAGCGTTCGGCGATGCCGAGGTTGATGCCCGTGGATCCGCCAGCGACGAAAACGGTCTTGCCCTTGAAGGCGCCCTTACGAAACAGATCCATGATGTTTCCTTTTCGGCGTAGTTAGCCAGCTAGGGGCCGCGACCCCCGTCACATTGTAGAAAGCGAGCGTATGGCGCCGAAGGCATCCCAGTCGCGAACGGCGGCGCAGTTGCGCTGAACGAGGGTGGTCAGAAGCTCGACACCGCGTGCCGAGCGCTCGACGGTACGCGCGGCCGGCACGGTTGCAGCAAGCTGCGCCACGGCCTGAGCGCGGAACATCATTTCCGCCGATGCGAGATCGTAGGCCGGGGAAGCCTTGGCGAGTTCAGCTGCATGCTCCGCGATCCAGCGTCGATCGTGCTGGCGCCGCATGTCGACGGGCACGCTGCCCGTCAGGAAGTAGGCCAAATCGAACTGCGGGCTCCCGACCCCGGTCATCCCCCAATCGATGAGCCACGCCTTGATCCCGGACGGGCCCGCCTCGAACAAGATGTTGTCGACGCGCGGGTCGCCGTGCAGCACCGTCTTGGTGCCGACGGGCAGGTTCACCCAATCAAGATAAAGCTGCTCGAACCTGTCGATCAGCTCGTAATCGCAGGCGTCAACGGCGCTGCCGAGGAATTCCTTGAGCGCTGCGGCGCCTATCCGGTACGAATCATGAAACATTGCCGCACGGGGCTGGCGATCGAACAGCCAGTCACTCGGCTCCGTTCCGAGGAACTTGGCGTGGAGGTGTGACAGCGCCCGTACCACCGCGTCCGCTTCCTCGACCGAAGCGCCCCTGACCTGGTCGCCTGGCGTGGTTCGCGTCGAGAGATCTTCGAGGACGATGTTGGTGGCGCCCGTGTCGGGATTGGTCGCGGCGAAATATACCTTCGGCGCCGAGATGTCCGGATGGTCGCGCAGGAAGCTGTAGGTGTTGATCTCACGCTCATAGAAGCCCACCCGCTTGTTCGCAGCGTCGATCTCGGGGGTTGACCGGTTGAACTTGCAGAAAAGCGTGGTGGGATAGTTTTCGGGGTCGGCATTGTAATGCAGGACGACGCGAGCAGTCTCGCTCAGCGTGCCGTTGCCGATACGATCCACCGACTGGAGCACTCCAACGCGCGGGGTGCTCTTGTCGACAGAGGTTAAGATATCCTGGATCCAGTCGGTATCGATACTGCTCAGCGACGGCAGGATGGCGGGCTCGCGCGCCTCCCGCTCCGCACCGTCGCGACCCCACAGGCCGGGAATGTAGCCGGAATTCCAGCAGTGCGACAGGCGCCCTTCCTCCACCCGGAACACCTCAATGCCGCAGAGCTCCCGCTCACCCCCCTCCCGGATCGTCATGTTCCAGACTGAGCAGACATGATGCTCGTCGGCGACCAGCACCTCATGGGTGAAGAAGGGAAGCCTTGTCCGCTGCGCCGCGACGCGCGCGATCTGCTGATCGTGCGTGAGGCTCGTAACCTCATTAGCGTCGTGCCGGACGATAGGACTCGCACAGATTTCGCGGATCAGTTCCAGGTTCCCGTTGTTCCAGACTTCTTCCCAGTACAGGTTGATGAGTTCGATGCCCGAGCGATGCATATGAGGATCCTTGATGCTAAACTGAATATACTGGGACAGATACGGGTTGCGCGCGCCGCTTCACCGCGAAAAGGGGCGTCCGAGGTAATCTTCCAGGTCGCGCGCGTACCTGCGGGCGACGATGCAACCCTCGCCTTGAACGCCAGACGGCGATTCCGGCGGGGTCGCTTACTCATCTGGCCTCCTGTGCCGCCACCACCATGGCTGTCGTCAGGCCGGCGACCCACTCATCCCGCTGGTCAAATTTCCCGACCCACCTCTGTGGGTGTTTTACCATCAAACCCCGCGATCAAACATCTAACTGATTTGAGCTTGCAGGATCGCTCATCCGAACGACCCTGCCCGCATGGCGCTCGCTCGGATCAGAAGGAGCGGCTGAGGCGCGCGCCCCACGTCCTGGGGGCACCCCAGTGACCGATATATCCAAACCCGAAATTACCCGTAACAGTCTTGTATGCCTTGTTGCCCAAATTGTTGACGAACAGCGACAGCGTGGTTTTCCTGTCCACATCGGAGATCGTCGCGTTTAGGTCAACCACGGTGTAAGGCCGTTGTCGGTCAAGGGCGTCGAGGTTGAAGTAGGAGAAGACGACGGTCGAATTGTGCCGCGCACTTGCGGTGAGTTCTAGCTCGTTCAACAGTTCTCCGCCAAGATCGAAACGCTTGGATGCACTCGCGTTAACGGTCCACTTCGGCGCGAAATTCAACGTCTTTCCAGCGAGATCGTAGGGGACGAGCGTCAGCAGCTCCGTCGAGGTGAACTCCGTGAACTCCGTGTGCACGTATGTGGGCGCAAGGGTGAAGGTGAGGTCGGGGACTGGGCTGTATCGGATCTCAAGTTCGGCGCCATACGCCTTCGCTTGCGCATTGTCCATGAGGACGCTGTTCGGGGGAACCGACTTTTCGACCTGCAGGCCCGAATAGTCATAGTAGAAGGCCGCGAAGTTAGCAGTCAGTTTGCCGTTGAGCAGGCGGGACTTCACGCCAAGCTCGTAGGAATCGAGCGTCTCCGGTCCAAAAGCCGGCGCGGAGCCATCGCTTGCCGGCAGGTTGCCGCCGCCGCCCTTGTAGCCGCGGCTCCACTGGATGTAGCTCTGGATTTCTGGCGTGAAATCATATTGAAGGGCAACCTTTGGGAGCAACTTGGTTTTTTTGATGGTGCCGCCCGCGACTGCTACCGTAGGGATGAGGGGTTCAAGGCCCGAAATCGACTCATACTCATTCTTGTCGTAATTGAGGCGCATACCCACATTCAGCCTCAAGGCGTCCGTGAACGAATAGGTCGCGTCGAAGTATGCCGCAAAATTGTCCACTTTGGCTTGCTGGCCAAGATTTTGCGTCAGGACCGCCGCCGGATCCGGATTCTCGAAGATGTAATCTAGAAGACTCTTATATTCCTCGTGGTAATAGAAGGCCCCGAGGATGAAATTAAATTTATCGAAATTTCCGAACAGGTTGAACTCCTGGCTTATCGATTCGGATCGACGCGGCCAAATCGCCGTATATAAGTAGGGAAATGCGGTGCCATCGCCTTCGTTGGCGGTCCGCATCTTCCCAAGGATATAGTTCGTCAGAGACTTGACGGTGATCGCATCGGACGCCTCCCACGTCACGCCTGCCTGGCCGATGAGCAGCTTGTTTACCGCACTGTGCGGGCGATTCGAGATCGTCTTCCAAGGCTCATTCGTCCAATCCACCCCTTCGACCCCGAGGCTGATCGGCCCAACCGGGCTCTGGTCGATCTTGGCCGCATTGTCCTCATCATAGCGGAGCGACAGGTCCACCGTCAGGCTAGACGTAGGTGTCAGGCGCAGCGCGACACGGCCATATTTGGCGTCCGTTCCGCCGCCATTACGCTCCACCACGTTAAGGGGCCTGAGGATGTTTTCGACCGGGCCATCCTGCTTCTCACGTCCGCCGCTGAGCCTGATCTGCACGCCATCGGAGAGTGGCCCTGAGACAAACCCGCTTATACCGACCTGATTGCGGCCTCCTACAATAGCGTCGATGCGCCCCGTCCACGTCTTGGTTGGGCTAGCGGAGATGAAGTTGACCGCACCGCCCGTAGCATTGCGGCCATAGAGAGTCCCTTGCGGCCCGCGCAGGACTTCGACGCGATCGAGGTCGACCGCGCGCAGGGTTCCCATGAAAGGCCGGGGCAAATAGGCGCCATCCGAATAGATCGCGACCGTCGGTTCGGACGAACCAGCCACAGAGGTCGAGCCGACGCCGCGGATAGTCACAATGGTGTTGCCGAAGTTGGGGACGAACACCAATCCAGGAATCACATTGGCCAGGGCTATGGTATCAGTGACGCCCCGGCTGAGAAGGGTGTCGCCACTCACGGCGGTGATCGAAGCGGGAATATCCTGAACGCTGACGCTGCGCCTCAGCGCGGTCACGACGATGTCGGAGCCGTCATTGCCGCCACTCGACGGCGGGGCCTGAGGCTCTGACGCGGCCGACCCGGGCTCGGTTGCGCCGGCACCCGCAGCCACGGGAGTCTGAGCCCCTGCACCAGAGACAGGATCGTCGGCGGCGTAAGCCGGGGGAGCCGCGATCGTCAGGGAAGCGAAGGCGGAGGATAGCAGATGAACGCGGCGGAACTTGTGCTGCGATGAGCTGGCCATGAAATCAGTCCTTGGAACATGTATGTCAGAAGAGGGCGAGCGACATCGGCCACCGCCCGGATCGGGGGTGGATCTCGCGTCGCTCAGGACAATGAGGGGCCTAGTCGGAGACGACAGGCCGTTGCGGCATACGCCGGGACCCCGCCCATCGATGGATGTGTGAATACTTCATAGGACCCCCTGCCCGAATCGAACGGCTGTACAGGTAGGTGTATCGTGTGAATCTTCTATGACAGCCGGAGAAACGCTCGTGGGTATCCTGTGCGGATGCGCCGTCGGCGAAGCGATATGCGCGATGCCGTCCTGCTCAGGGAGCAAACTTGGCAACGGTGTGGTGAGGCTCTATCTAGATTGGGAAAGCCAGCCGAATTCGGGCGGAGCTTAATTCGAACGGCTGTACAGAAGGGTGTCAGGTTTGAGTCGCTTGCGATATATGTCCGATGAAGCCTCGCCCCAGGCAGAGCGGATGAGTGAGGCCGCGTATGACCTTGCCGAAGAGAGCGGTCTGGCAGCGCTCAGCGCACGAAGTCTGGCGCGAAAGACAGGAATGAGCCCGTCGGCAATCAATTACCACATCGGCAATCGCGAGCGGCTCATCGCGCAGATCGCGTTCAAGGCTATCGCGGTATCTAGCCGCTGGCGGCAGTCGCAGGCCGCTTTACAGGAAGAGGGTGCCCCGAGGTGGGCCGAGCTTGATCACGTGTTCACGTCGCTGTTGCAGGATCGGTTGAGCACCGGCCGTATGGTGATGGCACTTTTGCAGGAACTGGAGAACGAGGCCGTCGCCAGCGGTCAGACCGCTATCGAAGAGGCGCTGCGCGAGGAAATGTTCGCTGAAACGGCGTTCTGGCGCGATCTGGCAATCCGCCATGGCGAAAGCGTGGATGCGTGTAGCGCGACATCGTCGGTGACTGGTCAGCGACATTGATGGTGATGTGTCAGCGGTGACGTTGGGGATAGTGTCACACGAGGTTGGCCTGGATCAAGAGGCGTTGTCGCGCAGCGATGTCGCTGGCATGGTTTCGATGTCGCTGGGCGATGTCGCTGGATCAGGAGCACTGTCGCGGAGCGATGTCGCTGAGGCCAGGGCGGATCGCCTGCGATAGCTCTCGACGTTCATTTCCAGGATAGTGGCGTGGTGAACGAGCCTGTCGATGGCAGCGACAGTCATTGCCTTATCCAAAAAAATGGAATCCCAACCGCTGAATGGTTGGTTGGCGGTGATCATGATGGAGCGCCTTTCGTATCTGGCAGAGATGAGTTCGAACAGGACGCTGGTCTCTGCCTGGTCCTTGCGGACGTAGGACAGGTCATCGAGGATGAGCAGGTCGAAGCGGTCGAGCCTGGCGATCTCCTGGGTCAAGGTCAGGGACTGACGTGCGGCCTGCAAACGCTGGACGAGATCGGTGGTTCGGGTGAAGAAGACCCGGTATCCGCGCGCGACGAGCTCGTTGCCGATGGCGGCTGCGGCGTGGCTCTTGCCGGCACCGGGCGGACCAAATGCCAGAAGATTGTGGCCCGCCTTGAGCCAGGCATCTCCTTGGGTCAGAGCCATGACCTGGGCCTTGCTCAAGGTGGGAACGAGGCTGAAGTCGAAGGCATCCAGGGTCTTGCCGGGAGGCAGCCGTGCTTCTGTAAGATGGCGCTGGATCCGGCGTTGTTCGCGTTCGGCGAGTTCCAGTTCGGCCAAGGCTGCCAGCAGGCGCGAAGCCGGCCACCCCTCCTTGTCCGCTCGTGAACAGAAGTCCGGCCAGAGACGGGCAATGGTGGGCAGACGCAGCGTGCCAAGCAACATGGGCAGCTGGGCGGTGTCGACAGTGATGCTCATGCGGCCATCTCCCTGGCGGTGAGCAGATCGTCGTATGTGTCAGGCTGGGGAATATCGACGACCACATCGGCCGGCTCTTTGCCGGGGCGTTGGAAGCGCTCCTGCAGATCCCTCAGATCGGGTAAACCCTGGCCATCGAGTATGCCGGTCAGGGTCGCGGCGAGCTCAGCCTCGCAGGCCTGGTCATGCGCAAGCCACAGCAGCCCCACCATGCTGCGGCATGCGGCGGCTTTGGGAAGCGCACCCTCCAGAGCATCCCAGCAGCGGCGATATTCGCTGCGAGGGAAGAGCTTGTCGCGATAGACAAGGTTTGCCAGCGCGTGGGGCTTGGTACGCAGGCTGTGGATCACGTGCCGATAATTGACTACGTGGTCATGACCGCCCCGTCCGCGATCGGGCGCCCTCCCGCGTGGCAGGGTCTCGATGGGCTGCCCGGCCAGATAAAGGTCGATCCGGTCATCGAAGATCCTGGCTCGCAGGCTATGGCCGATGAGCCGGGAAGGCACGGTGTAGAAGACCTTGCGCAGCACGAAGCCGCCCGATGAGGTGACGAGCACCGTAGCTTCATCATAATCGCAGCTGCGGCGTGAAGGTAACGGGCGCAGGTGCTCAGCTTCGATGCGCAAGGCATCGCGCCGCCGGGCATTGTGGCGGCCCACGATCTGGGCGAGGAACGTGCGCCAGTCCTCGATGGAGGCGAAGTCACGTGTCCCGCGCAACTGGAGTGCCTGATCGAGCCGATCCTTAAGGTGACCATGACGGCTTTCTATGGACCCATTCTCATGGGCGACCCCGCGATTGTTGCGGGTGGGCTCCATCTGGTAATCGGCGCACAGGGCGGCATAGCGGGTCCGCAGATCTTCCTGGGCATCTTGCTCCAGGTTGGCGAACGCCGCGGAGAGGCTATCGGTGCGATGCTCGTGCGGCACGCCGCCAAGCTGCCACAGCGCATTCTGAAGGCCGCAGGCCAGCGCCGTGAAGCTTTCTCCTCCCAGCACGACCTCGGCATGCTCCCACCCGGAATAGACCAGCGCGAAGTGATAGATCAGGTGCGGGCTCGGATTGCCGGAGATGGTGACCTTCAGATCGCGGGCGTCAAAGAAATCCGACATGCCCTGTCGGCCTGGCGGATGGTCCTGCCGGAAGATGACCTCACGCTCTGGTCCATACTCGGCCTTCCATAGCCGTATCCGGCGTTCCAGGGTCCTGCGGGCTGGTGTTAGATCGAGACCGGGGTGGCGTTGCTCCAGCTCCCCAAGAATAGAGATGGGCTTCAGGCCCGGCGTGCTCTCGAGCAAAGGCACGATTTCTTTATCCCACAGTTCGGCGAGCGGATCTGGCCTGCCGCCGCCATGACGTCGCTCCCGGCGACGCTCCGATGGCGACCGGGGATCTTTCTCTGTCCGGTAGCCCGTGCTGGTGGAAAAGCCCGCCATGGCGGCGGCCGCTTTTTGCGGGTGTTTTTGACGAAGGGACATGTAGTACCTCTGCTGTTGGTCGGTGATGGGACGGCCAGGCATCCGATCCTCTTCTTGGCGTTGAAGATCGGACCATCCTGACCGCTGTCGCCGCCAACGGCACGGGGAAACCCGCGCCCGTGTGGGGGAAGCTACGTCCGGGCTACGCCCGGCCTCCGCTTCCCCCCACACGTCATCTACGATGTCGCTGACCCTTCAACTGCGATGTCGCTGTGCATGTTTGACCGACTTATCGGCGGCATGTTCACGCGCGCGCGGCGTGGGCGCGAGCGTCGCTACCAAGATAGTATTCAGTCGGTGGGGCAACTCATGCGGCTGTTTGGCGCCACGATTACAGCACTTGATGAGGCTGTCCAGAATGGCGGCGATCCGCTCGAATTGATTGACGAAGCGGTGGGCTGGCACCGGCTTGTTGCGGCAAAGGCCCAAGTAGATGCCCTTGCTGATCTTGCCGGCGAGGACGCACTGGTAACGGCAACCGAGCGTTACGCCACGCTACGGCGTTTCAGCCCGGCATTTCTGGACGCCTTCACCTTCAAGGCGTCTGGAACAGGGACGGCACTGATCAAAGCCATCGATGTCATTCGCGATGCGAACACACGAAAGTCGCGCGACCTTCCCGATGGCGTTCCACTGCCATTCCCCAATCGGCAGTGGAAGCGTCTCATCACCGAAAGCGGCCGTATCGACCGCCGACGTTATGAAATTGCGATCATGGCAACCTTGCGTGATCGTTTGCGCGCCGGTGATGTATGGATCGAGGGAACCCGCAACTATCAGCGCTTCGATGCCTATTTGCTGGGTCGGCGCGACGCCGCCAAAGTGGCGGATGTGCTTCCGTTCGATTCAAATGCTGCATCCTACCTCGCTGACCGGGCACGAAATCTTGACTGGCGGCTGCGCCGATTTGCCAAGCAGTTGAAAACAAACAAGCTTGAGGGAGTGTCGCTCGAACGAGACCGGCTCAAGCTTCAGCAAATGCCGCCTGTCACCCCACCGGAAGCTGAAGCCCTCGATCGCAAGCTCGATACCCTGCTTCCCCGCGTGCGCATCACCGAGCTGCTGCTTGAAGTCGCCGAACGCACTGGTTTTTTGAACGCATTCCGTGACCTGCGCTCAGGCAAGGAGCACGACAACCCCAGCACGGTACTCGCCGCAATTCTGGCTGATGGCACCAACCTCGGGCTGGAGCGGATGGCCAATGCCAGCGAAGGCGTCAGCTATGCCCAACTCGCATGGACCCACAACTGGTATCTTTCACCCGAGAACTATCAGGCCGCGCTGGCCATGATCATCTCAGCCCATCACGAATTACCCTTCGCGCGGCATTGGGGCGCTGGCACCAGTTCGTCGTCCGATGGCCAGTTCTTCCGGTCGGGGCGGAGCCGTTCAGGGGCGGCGGACGTCAATGCCAAATATGGCGCCGAACCTGGCGTGAAAATCTATTCTCACCTTTCCGATCACTTCGCATCATTCGGATCACGGATCATGTCCGCGACGGCAGGTGAAGCGCCTTACGTGCTCGACGGGCTTGTCCTGGGCGCCGGCAACCTTCCGTTGCATGAGCACTATACCGATACCGGCGGCGCCACCGATCATGTTTTCGCACTCTGCCACCTACTCGGGTTCCGCTTCGCGCCCCGGCTGCGCGATATTGGCGACCGCAAGCTGGGTTCGGTCGCTGCGCCATCGACATACAAGGGCATCGAAAATCTGATGGGCCGCACCATCAAAACGGCAGCGATCGAGGCCGATTGGGATGACATCGTCAGGATTGTCGCCTCAATCAAGGATGGCACGGTGGCGCCGTCAGTAATCTTGCGAAAACTTGCCGCCTACAAACGCCAGAACAGGCTGGATTTTGCATTGGCTGAACTGGGCCGTATCGAGCGCACTTTGTTCACGCTCGATTGGCTTGAACAACCGGAACTGCGACGTGCCTGTCAGGCCGGTCTCAACAAAGGCGAGGCGAGGCACACGCTTGCCGCCGCCATCTATACCAACCGGCAGGGTCGGTTCACCGATCGCTCGCTGGAAAATCAGGAATTTCGCGCATCTGGGCTGAACCTGCTGATTGCGGCGATTTCCTACTGGAACACGGTCTATCTCGACCGGGCCGCCCAGCACCTCAACGCTGTCGGCACGACGTTCGATGCGGCACTGCTTGGGGTGACTACACGAAAGTGACGTATCTGCACGCTAAGGGCGAACGGATGCCGAACATCACGCGGCGAGCAAGGAACTGACGGCGCGAAGGGGTCGCAGGACATCCGGATCGGGGCGATCATCGACATTCCAGCTATAGTCGCCGGTCAGCGAGATATGCTCCCAGCCCAATGGTGCGATGTGGCGCGCGATTTCGTCGGGCGCGCCGATGTCCACCAGCGCCATTTCGAGATAACGGGTGTTCCACAGGATGATAGCGGCGACGAGCAGGTTGAGGCCGGATGCGCGATAGGTCTGATTTTCGAACCGCCGGTCGCGCAGCTCGCCGAGCTGGTTGAAGAAGAGCGCGCGGGCGAGTGCGTTGCGGGCCTCGCCCTTGTTGAGTCCGGCCTGGGTGCGTCGGCGCAGGTCGATGTCGCGCAGCCAGTCGAGCATGAAGATCGAGCGTTCGAGGCGACCAAGCTCGCGCAGCGCGAGGGCCAGTCCGTTCTGTCGCGGATAGGCGGACAGCCGACGCAGCATGGCCGAAGCGGTGACGGTGCCGGTGCGGATCGACGTGGCGAACCGCAACAGTTCGTCCCAATGGGCCCCGACATGGGCGATAGCGATCGGATCTCCCGTCATCCCGGCCAGCAGCGGTCCGGCTTCCTGACCCGGCAGCAGATGCAGGCGTCGGTCTTTTATGTCGCGCAGACGCGGTGCGAAGCGGTAGCCGAAGAAGGGCATTAGCCCGAATACATGGTCCGATGCCCCGCCCGTGTCAGTATAGTGCTCCTCGATCGTCAGGCCGGTTTGGTGATATAGCAAGCCGTCCAGGACATAGGGCGCTTCGCCGGCGGTCGCGGCGATCACCCGGCTCGCGAAGGGATCATATCGATCCGAGACATGGGTGTAGAAGGCAACACCCGGTTCGTTGCCGCTGCGCGCATTGATGTCGCCGATCGCGGCCCCGCGACCGCCGGCATGAAATTGTTGTCCGTCGCTCGACGAGGTGGTGCCGTCTCCCCAGAGTGCGGCAAGCGGCATGGTGCGATGGGCGTCGATCAGCCGCGCTAACGCCTCGCCATAGGCGGCTTCGCTGATATGCCAGTCGTGAAGATGGGCGAGCTGGCGCAGACTTGCGCCCCGGCAGGTCTCTGCCATGCGGGTGAGGCCGAGATTGATCCCATCGGCGAGGATGACGGTGAGCAGGGCATTGCGATCGTCGGCCTCCCGGCCCGAACGCCGATGGACGAAGCATTCGCTGAACCCGGTCCAGGCATCGACCTCAAGCAGAATATCGGTGATCTTCACGCGGGGCAGTCGATCATAGGCGGCGCGACGGGTAATCTCGGTAGCGGGGGGTGTCACCGCCTTCAGCGGCGAGATGATGAGGCCGCTTTCGTCAAGTCTGACCTGGGGTAGCTCACCCTGTCGGGCTAGAACTGTCACCTGATCGATCGCCGTGTCGAGCCTGGTGCGCCTTTCCTCGATATGGCGTTCGAAGTCCGTTTCGATGGCGAGAGGCAGCGGTCCCTTTTCGCGAAGCGCCGCATAGGTGGCCGGCGGGATGAGATAGCTGTCAAAATCGCGAAACTGGCGGCTTCCCGCGACCCATATGTCTCCGGCTCGCAACCGCTCGCGTAGCTGTGAAAGGGCGCATAGCTCATAAGCGGCACGATCGACGATACCGTCCCGCAGGACGAACGGCCGCCATGCTGACGGCACAAAGCGCAGCGGTACGCCATCAGGCAAGCGGCGTTT
The DNA here is from genome assembly GCF_002288285.1 of Sphingobium xenophagum. Lineage (NCBI taxonomy): Bacteria > Pseudomonadati > Pseudomonadota > Alphaproteobacteria > Sphingomonadales > Sphingobiaceae > Sphingobium > Sphingobium xenophagum. The sequence continues at coordinate 33,008 of NZ_CP022749.1, forward strand.
GCCGGTCCGGTATAGCTCCGCGATAATCGTCAGCGCCGACAGGAGCCCCTGCACCGCACCGGCGCCGCGAAATTCGAAGGCATTCAGAAAAGCGCCGGCAAAGAGCTTCACCGTGCGATGCCGCTCGATCAGTTCAGCGGTGCGATCGACGGTTTCGGGTCGGCCGAGCACTTCGGCTTGCTCGACCGCCACGGCGAAGCGCTGCCAGTCCAGGGCATCGATCTGCGCCAGCGAATCCACGCCTTTGGTGCGCGCGTCGATGAGGATGCGGCAAGACCCCGTGAGTGTCCGAAGATGGCCCTGCAGTTCCCGCACCGTCTTGAGGGCTTTATCGCGGGTCCGGTTCTCGGCGCGGCGCACCATGCTGCCCAACAGCTTGTCGAACATCGTCAGGGTCGCGTCGGTCAGGCTTTCCTCAAGCCGTATGCCGGTTGCCGCCAGCGTCGCGTGTCGGCGCAGGGCATTGAGTTCGCCAAGGTGCTGGGGCGTGATGCGGCTGCCCTCGTCCGCCAGCCTGTCAAAAGTCGAAGCCGGGATCATGTCGGCGCGAGCGCGATCGAGGCCCAGCGCGCGGATAGAGGCAAGCCGTTCGATCAGTCGCAGGATGTTGCGCGCTGCCGGCGACTGTGGCGCGTTGCGCAGCCAGGATAGCCATGTCGCGGTTTCCCCCGTACGTCGGGCCAGCAGATCGTCCAGACCCTGTAGCGTGTCGGGTTGCAGGCCGTTTGTGAGCACTTCATAGGTAAGCTGCTCTGCTTGCTGGCGAGCCCTTCGGAGCACCGCTTCGAGAATCGACGGGGAAGGCAGGAGGATCTGTCGACGCCGGAGTTCGTCGACAATAACCCCTGCCATTTGGCCCGGGCGGATGATGGTCTGCGCGATCGGGATCGAAAAGGCCACGATTTCACGAAACGCTTGGCGATCGAAAGCCCTGAACCCGTGCGATCGTCGGATATCGACGAGATGCTCGCGGCGGGTCTGGTCCCGATGGGCATAGTCGGCAAAAGCTTCCGGCGAGACGCCGAGTTGCCGGCCCACATAGGCAAGCACCGGGCCGGGCGGGAGTTCGCCCGCTTCAAGCGCGCGGCCAGGCCATCTCATATAGAGCAGGAGCATCGCAAAGCCGAGCCGGGTGGCATCGCCGCGACGGCGACCGACAATTTCCAGATCGTCGCCGGTCAGCGTATAATGACGCACAATCTCTCGCTCATCGAGCGGCGCGTCATAATGCCCCGCCCAGATTTCCGGGCTCACTAGTCGCCGCCTCGCCAAGCATCATCTCCTTCGCTGCTGCTGTCCGTCAGACGACCGTTGAACGGTCACCGGGAATGTGTCCGTTTACTCTGGACCTGCAATGGCGATTCGGACAAGGTCGCGTGATGATGGGAAAACGGACACGACAGGGCAGAATGTGGCGCTGATCGGTTATGCGCGCGTCTCCACGCCGGACCAGAAGCTATCGCTCCAGCATGACGCCCTGGAGCGCGCGGGATGCGAACGTGTTTTCGACGATCAGGCATCGGGTGCCAGGACCGACAGGCACGGGCTTACCGAAGCATTGGCTTATCTGCGCGCCGGCGACACGCTGGTCGTGTGGAAACTCGATCGGCTCGGCCGCTCGATGAGCCACCTCATCGACAAGATCGGCGAACTGGCATCCCGCGGCATCGGGTTCCGTTCGCTCACCGAGAACATCGACACCACCACGCCGGGGGAATGCTGGTGTTCAACATCTTCGGCTCCCTCGCGCAGTTCGAGCGTGATCTGATCCGCGAACGCACCCAGGCTGGCCTGCGCGCTGCTCGTGAGCGCGGCAGCAAGGGCGGCCGTCGTCCCGTCGTCACCCCCGACAAGCTGCGCAAGGCGAGAGCACACATCGCGGCGGGGCTCACCGTGCGCGAGGCAGCCGCCCGTCTCAAGATCGGAAAAACCGCCCTGTACAAGGCGCTGGAAAGCACATGACACCGCTGCCGATCAGGAACTCGTGGGTGCTGGTTACAGGGGCCTCGACCGGTCTGGGCAGGGCGTCCGCCCTCCATCTGGCGGCATTGTATCAGGCTAAGCCGCTGATTGTCGGGCGACGGCTCGACAACTTACTGGATCTGCAAGCCGAAATTGGCGCGCGGTTTGATGTTCCATGCGAGATCATAGTGGCCGATCAACGTGAAATCGATGGCAGGGAGAAGATCGCGGCCAGGGTTACAGAATTGGAAGTAAAAGCAGCTTTGCTCGCTGCCGGACTGACGAGCGCCGGTCCGTTCGATGCTGGCCGCGCCAACGCCTATGCCGAGGTGATTGAAACAAACATACTCGGCTTCACGGATTTGCTGGCCCGCTTGGTCGAAATCTTCAAGCGGCAACAGTCTGAATCCTCAATAATCGCGGTATCGAGCCTGGCAGGCGAAACATCCGTACCGTTCCAGGCGGTTTACGGCGCGTCGAAAGCCTATGTGAGTAATCTCATGCGGGCACTTTCCGTCGAGCTTGCGGGGACGGGAGTGAGCGTCGGATCTTTCGCACCAGGGGGCATCGACACCGACATGGCTGCCCTCAGCGATCTGAAGTGGGGGAAGTTGGGTTTGATGGACGTTGATCGGTGCGCGGCCCATGCGATCCACGCCCTGGTTCATCGGCGATCCTTCGCCATACCGGGGATGGGCAACAGGCTCACATATTTGGCAAGCAGGGCTCTACCTCGATCGTTGGTCAGCCGGCTTGCCGCCCTCCCATACAGGCGCCCGCAATAACGACACATGTTCGCGGACAGGTTGAACACGTCCTTCAGCGCTTACCGAAAGCCTATGCTGGCAGCGGACCCCATTTGTTCGCCCTTAGCGTGCAAATTCGTCACTTTCGTGTAGTCACCCCTGCTTGCGCACCTTTCTCCGATGGGCTGGGCGCACATCAGTCTGACCGGCGATTACCTCTGGGAGCAGGCCAGGCGACTTCCAGCAGGTGAATTCCACCCACTCAACGAGCCAATGGCGCGGTTGAAGCGTGTAGCGTAGCCCATGTTCCGCTTATGTCCGAGAAATCGTTGTCTGGCGAACAAACCTTGAGGTGACGCCTACTTGCCGTGCTTGGTCCAACCAACGCTGTTTGCACGTTCCAAAGCGACCAAGGCGTCTGATACCGCCTTCTGCGCGACTAGAAGATAACCTTCGGCAATGCTGGGCCATGTTAGCTCATCGAACGGATTTGTGACGTTGCCGCTGAAATAGTCGAGAGCTTCATGGGCGCGTGCAGCCGCCTCGATTACCTTGGCGGTATGTTTCTTTGCCCTGTCAGATTTCTTCATCGTGCCTCATGAAGCCATAGCCCATCAAGAGATCGCAAGCGGTGGCAGCTGCCACCGCTCTACCTTCCGTCAGTTTTGAGCCTGTCACGATCTACGGACAGCTGGGGTAGGACCGGATACTTTAAGGCTTCACGCTCCCGCGCCCGACCTTCATCTATCCCGTATGATGTGCCAATCATCAAACCTACGAAGAACACGGGGATCAAGAGCAGAAGCATCGAGCCGAAGCGTGTTCTACGGCGAGAGCTTTGGATCGCGAGCGCATCACGTTGCAGCTTGAGAGCTGTTATGATCGTCTCGGTAGCAAGGGTGATTTCATGGGCGTCGTCGCCCACATTTGTAAGCAATTGCTCAACGTCCGTCAGAGGGCGTTCCACCTGTTTACCCACTTCGCTTAGATCAGACCAAGCGAGGTTTCTGGAATGAATCACGCGAAGCAAGGTTTCAATGTGACGATCGAGATCGGACACGCCTCTCGATGGCACCGGATCAGACCGGGGAATGTTCATCGTGCGGTTTCCTGTTTCCAAAAGGCATGTGCCATGCACTTAGCGCGAGCGGGACGGCTTCCGCTCCTGCTGGCGAAGCGTCAAATCCTCGCGCGCTATGCGGGTAGCCTCGTTCTGGCGCTGTTGCTCGAAACGGGCCGCAGGAATCGGTCCGCCGTTCTCAATCCGCTTGGCCACCGTTTCCTTCGCGTTCTCGATGTAGCGCGCCTGATCCTCCTTTTTGGGAAAGCGCGTTTTAGCTTCGATTGAGGCCGCCAGGACGTGCGACTGCGCGGCCTTGAATTGCGGATCGGTCGCATTCTCGCGGTGGGAGTTACGGCGGAATTGCTCGGCCGCTGCGCGAGACTCGGTAGGGTCTTGCTTTGCCATGCTCGCTCTTTTCGTAGGGTCTTGAGCTTCGCGCGCCTTGTCACGCGCCGCCAGTCTTTCTCCCTCAAGCTTCAGCTGGGGAGAAGGCTCGAAGTCTTTGACGGCGACACCGGCGCGGGCGGCTTCCAGATAGACCGCCTTCTTGAAATCATCGCTGCCATGAACACGGATCGACTGCCAGCCATTATGCTTCGCAATGGCGACCGCATCGCCAATCGCATGGTCCTTGTTGATCCGAATGCCATCTTGTCCCTTGATCGACATATCGGGCTTTTCATCGCGGCCGCTCCGAAACAGATCGTCGCCTACGCGCAGATATTTGCGTTCGATCTGCGCCGGAAGGGCCAAGGTTGTATCCTCGACCTTCTTGTCTTGGTTCGCCGTCTTCGACGGAGCGTCGGCGCGGGAGGGCGCAGGCTCTGATTTTTCCGCCTTCGACCGTTCGCCCTCAACAATATTCAGCGCCTTGTCGGCCGGGGCCGATGGTGCCGCTTCGCGCTTTACCGTCCGAGGCCAAGCCTCAACATCGGCCAGCGCGGCGCGCTCGCGGGGCTCCAATTCAGCGGCAGGCGCCCCGCGTTTTACGGCGCTATGATAGTCCCTAATAGCAGGGCTTAAGTATTGCCCCACCGGCGTTGAGCCATCGTTCTGCCAGTCCGTGGATGCTAGCCAAGCAGTTTTGCCACCTTTCTGCATCGTCAGCGAATGATCGCCATTGTCCGCCTTGACGTAAGCCTGCATCGCATCGGGAAGAGTAGCGAACGACTGTTTGCTGTTCCCCGGTCCGCCGCGAACTTCGAAAGGGCGTGGCTCAGATGCACCGCGCTGGCTTGTGTCATCATCGGCCATATTCTTCTCCTTCACTTAGAACTAGATCCCGGCGCTGGCCTTCCCACTCCTCTTTTGTCGGGTCGGGACCAATAATGTCGTCGAAGTCGATTTCATCGAAAGCCATGCTGCCGTCCTTCACTGTCAGGTTCGGCATGTCGCGATCGAGGGCGAGAACGTCTTCGGGAATGTCCTGCACCTGGTCATCGGCCAGTGCGGAATAATCGTTGAAAGCCGCCAGCTCTTCATCGCTCAGATCATCGATGGTCGCGATCGGGGCGATCGGCTTGGGCAGCGCCGGCACTTTCGGCGCAGGCGTCAAGCGCGAGCGGAACACGGCATCCTTGAAGTAGCGAATTTTCTTCCCGCGAATGACGGGGATACCGCCCCGGATGACGAGAATATCGTCTTCGGGCAGCTGCATCAGCTCTTGAGGGAGCATCAGTGCGCGCCGCTGTTCGGAGATTGTCTTGCTTCGATTGGCGAGCAATCCATGTATCGTCAGGGACCGGCTTTCCGCATCCTGACCGAGATAACCGAGGCGTTCGGACAGTTCCTTTGCGACCCGCAGTTCCTTGGGCGTGAAGGCAATTTCGACCCCGCAGTTTGATACGATTTCGTCCGCGCCATGCTCCCCATAGACATTTCGCAGCTGGGAGCGTGACTGGATGACGGGAAGCAGACGAAGCCCATAGCCGCGCACATAGGAGAACGCATTTGCAATGACCTGGGCGCGGCCGAGCCGCGCAAATTCGTCCAGAATGAGCAGCACGGACAGCTTTTCGCTATCGTCGGGCAGTTGCCGCGTGTTGAGGTCGATCAGCTGTTGGAAAAACAGATTGTAGAGCGGCGCGACCCTATCGAGTTCATCCGGCGAAACGCCGAGATAGATCGAGGTCGGGATGCGGCGAAGGTCCGTCAGGGAAAAGTCGCTTTCGGCAGTCGCGCGATCGACAATCGGATTGATCCAGAGATTGAGCTTGGAGGTGACGGTCTGGATAATGCCGGTGAATGTGTTGTCAGCGCTGGACGTAAAATCGCTCAACGCAGCGCGGCACCCTTCCGATAGCGCACCATCGCCGGCTTCCTTGGCGAAGAATGCCTTCATCCCTGGCATCGTGATGGTCCGGTAGATCTCGCCAAACGAGAAGGGACGTTCAGGCTTGGCCGCGATCCACGATGCAATGCCGACAAATGCCGTGCGGGCTGATTCCGTCCAGAACGCCTCGCCCTTTTCCGGAGGCACGAAGAGCATCGTGGCGATCTTCTGCAATTCGACCAGAACCTCAATCGGGTCGGACCTGTTGATGTAGCTGAGCGGGTTGTAGCGGGCCGTGCGGCCTTCCCTGTCCGTAGGGTTGAACAGGACAACCTTTTGGCCGCCTTTGCGGCGGAAACCCGCCGTGATTTCGTAGTTCTCACGCTTAATATCGAGCACGACAACCGAATCCGGCCATTGCAACAGATTGGGAATGACGATGCCGACGCCCTTGCCCGATCCGGTAGGGGCTTCGAGCAATACATGCTCCATCTTACCCACCATGAGAAAGCCGTTGCGGAAAAAGCCATTGCGGAAGCGGCCGAGCACAATGCCCTTTTTCGCGCGAAGGCCCGCCTTGCGGATTTCACCTTCGCGCGCGAAACGAGCTTCACCGTGAAGGTTCTTTTTCGGCCGCAGGACGATCGCCATGAGCAACACCGGCAACGGCACGCCTATGACCGCGCCTCGCCAAAGCGCTTCGGTCACGACAGGATCATGCCGGTAATACCAGAAGAAGCCGGGGAGCGTGAGCGGATCATAAGCCGCGGCGGGCATCTTAAGGAAGAACCACGCCACCGTGCCGGTCAGCAGGCCGATCAGCAGGAGCGTGATCGGAAGGAGGACGAGGGCCAGTGCGAGCCTGTTAGAGCCTGTTTTCTGGATCAAAATATATCTCCGTCACGCGAAAGCGGCCTTCGACCTTCTTGGTCTGCACGACCACATCAACCAGCAGCTTGAGCAGGCTGCGAATGTCGTCACGGGCCAGATCGGCGCCGCCCTCGCTTTCCTTGACCAGCAATGTCAGCTGTTCGAACGCGAGTTCGGCCGAGTCCGCATGGATCGTCGTGATCGAGCCGGGATGGCCTGAGTTGACGTTGCGGAGATAGAAGAACGCGGTGCCGTCGCGCAGCTCCTGCAACAGTATCCGGTCAGGCCGCATACGCAGGGCCGATTCCAGAAGATCCTTTGCAGAGATTTTCGCGGTGCCCTGCTTGTCCTTCGCGTAGAGCATGTGGACCACGTTGCGATGCGGAACGACCAATTCGCGCGTGTCTTCGATCGTCAGCAGCCGCTCATGCGGCGGAATGAGCTGGATCAGCCCTTTAGAGAGCGTCGTCTTTCCCGAGCCGGTAGCGCCCGAAATCAGGATATTCTTGCGGCCTTGGACCGCCTTTTGGAAAAATTCGACGTGCTTTCCTGCGTCGAGCAGATCGCGCAATTCAACATCGAGCGGCGAGACTTGCCTAGTTGCGATCTTTGTCTCGCTAAACAGCCCACCGCGCTCGAAGTCCTCCATCGTCAACGTCACCGATGACGGTTTGCGGATGGTGATGGACACGGTGCCGGCAGGGACAGCAGGCGGCACAACCAGCTGCACGCGCTCACCGCTGGGGAGGATTGTGGAGCAGATCGGCGTGGACTGGCTTATGTCCTGATGCGTGAAAGCCGCCGCTGCCCGCGCGAGCGCGAGCAGCGACTTTTCATTGAGGTCAGGCAATGTCTCCCAGGACCATCCATTGCGCGTTTCAATCGCCGCTTCGCCAGCCTTGTTAATCACCAGCTCCGTTACGTCCTCACGCGCAAGAAGAGGACGCAGCGGCAGCAGGGCGTTTTCGAGGACAGCCGTATTGCTCACTGGCCGCGCCTCAGCCGCAGGCCGTAGATGTTGGAGAAATCGAAGTCGCGAGCGACCATAATCCCCACTTCCGCGCCCTGATTGATGCGAAGCACCGGCTGAATCTGCATCGTGTCCCGCAAGATCGTGTCCGACGCTTGGCTGGGAACCCGCGTGACATTATCGGCGTCGGAGACTTCCGAGGCGGCGATCGAGGCGGCATCGTTGAGCGAGCTGAACAACAGCGCGGCCCCGAAGCGTTCCCAAAAGAAGTTCTTCACGCCGCCTGCCATACCTGAACGGCCAAGCGCGTCGCTGGCGGGCGAACCTACGTCGATCGCCACGCCGCGAGGCGTAACCGCGCGGTTCCATACCGCAAAGAGACGATATTTGCCGCGCTGGACGCCGGTTTGATATTCGCCCAAGACGCGCGTTCCCTTTTCCAGCAGGACGACGCGGCCGTTGTCCGAATAAATGTCGCGGGGAATGATGCAGCTGACATATCCGGGCTGACTGGAATCCATCGCCGTTTGCAGCACGCACGGAATGAACGACCCTGCGAGGATCAGCATATCGCGGTTGCCAATGTCGCGGCCTGACACCCGATCAATTTGCGAGGTTTGGCGCATGTTTTCGAGATTTGTCCGGCGCGATCCACCTTGCCCATCACCATCGGCCGACGCACCAATCAACTGCGCGCCCTGTGCTCCTGTGCCGCCGCCCATGGGCAGGCCGGTGGCAGCTGCCACCGCTCCACCGACCCCGCCGCCGTTTTCGCCACCATAAGCCATGATCCCGGCGCGGCGTTGGGCCTCAGCGATGACTTGCCCCTCAGACTTTTGGGGGCGGCCATTCGCGCCGCCCGTGCGGGGCGCTTGGCTTCCATCAAGCGCCGGCACTTCCGTCATGGGCACCGGCGCGTTCGGATCATTTGGCGCATCGGCAAGCGTGGGCGCTATGATCGACTTGGGATCGTAGTTGGCGAGCTGCCTTTCATCCGGCTTTTCCGCTTTCTCGGCCTTTTCGGTTGGATCGCTCCGCATCGCGTCGATTGTGCTGAAACCGAGAACGATCGCGCCGCAGGCAACCGCCGCGAGAACGACCGCCTTTTTGGGGTCGATCGACCTGTTCGGCAGAGCGGCAATCTTCGCCTGGCGCTCGCTTTGCCGCTCAATATCTTCGGGATCGGGCACCGGCTCAGACGCGAGGGGCCGGTTTTCGACCGTCTCGCCCTGCGAGATGATGTTGTCGCCATGCGGCGCGTTGTCATGATCGTTCGCAGCCATTTTATTGAACCCCCGTGGTTCGCTCGACTAGGCCAGAGGCCGTGTCAGTTTTGGGATCGCGCCCGTAATAGTCGGTTTTCTGATTGTGGATGCAGAGCACTTCGAGGCCCCGGCGCAGCCGGATTGTCCTGTAAACCCCGTGCAGCACCACATATTCATCGCGCACATCGAAGGAGGCGATGGCTTCCGATCCATCAGGATTGACGACGAAGAACGCCGGCAATTCACGCTGGTTGGGGAAGCGCATCACGGTGAACTGTCCATTGTCAGACACTTCGGAGGGCTGGATGGCCGTCGATCCTTGCATGATGTAATCGGCGTTGCGTGTGCCTTCCAGCACGCCAATATCGAGCGCGGACTTCACCGCGCCGCGTTCCAAGGCTTTCAGCTGGGCCAGCTGGGCCATTGCGGCTTGCGCCTGCGCCTCGGCCGCTTCCTGTTCAGGATAGCGGAAAACGACCGTATAGAAGCCGCTGCCGCGCTGCGTTGGCGACAGAGCGAAGCGGTAGCTGCGCGGGCCGTAGCGTGAACGGGTTATGACTGTCAGGTTCGTGCGACCCGCGCGCTCGCGCGGTTTGATGAAAAGCGAATTGGCAGCCGGTGCGACTTCCCAAGACACGGTATCGCCCAACGCCACATGCTCGACTACTTCATCCTTGGCGAAGACGATTTCCGTGGCGATGCGGAATACACCCGGAATCTCATAGACTTGCCGATCATTGTAGTTCGCTTCACGAACCCGGTGATCGAGCACCGTCGCATGAGGCGTTTCTTCGGCCATCGCCGGCGACGCAGCTAGCGCGATCGCGAGCGCAAACGGGGCGCTCCACTTCAACACGGTCATTGGGGCACCTCCACGTCAGCGCGATAGCTCTCGACCTGATAGCCAAGCGGATTCTTGAAGCGGTCCACTTCCTTGCTCGGCGTGCCATCGACCTTGTATTTGATGGTCGCGACGGCATCGGTTTTGGTCGAGTTCGAGCCGGTCACAGATTCCTTAGTGAAATAGACCTGCGCGACGTTGCCGCCCAGGAACGACACCCGCTTGATTTCGACAAAAACATCAGTGCGGTTCGCAAGGATGTTTTGCGGACTTTGGGGATTGTCGGTCTTGTAGAAGCGTGACCACCGATCCTGTTCGGGCCGCGCCGACATGACCATGACCGCATCGAAATATTCTTCGCGAGCGGCCGCTATCCAGCCTTCGCGATAGCGGACATAGGTAGCGAGGAAATACTTACGGACCGCCTCGTCATAGGTGATCGTCGCGTCACCGTGGAGCTTGGCGGCGATCGACGCCTCGCCCGTGTTACGGTCCACCGTGATAACATATGGCTCGACCGTTTTTAGAGGCGTCAGGGCTGCAACGGCCACAACGCCAGCAGTCGCCAGGGCGCCAGCAACGCCAGCGACGACCCACGCCAGCTTTTTGGAGCGCTCGGCCGCCGCAAGCTTGTCACGTTCCCAGCTTGCAGCCTCTTCAAAATAGGCTTTCAGCTCGTCCTTTGGAATACCAACTGCCATCGTAACACCTCAGCAATTCGAGTAGATCGGGCCGCGCAGCGAGGCGCTTAGACGCGGCACTTCGACCGCCCGCGATGCGTCCGACTGTTCATTGCCCGGAGTGGAGGGGTCTGCCGGGGCCGCGTCCGGCGTTGCCGGTGCACCCTGATTGAACACGTCCACATTTGCCGGCGCGGTTCGCTGTGCGGCCTGATCCGGGATTGTGGGGAGGGTAAGCCCATGCGGATTTGCAGGCCGCATCGGCCCCTCACATTTGGCTGGCTTTTTGACGGGCTGACCTGCGCAGGCCGCCAGCGCCAGGCAGATTCCGAGTCCAAGCAACTTGCGCATATTCGTTCCCTCAAGCTCTGGTGATTGTGTTTCGGTTGCGCCAACGGCGAACCGCCGACGAGAAGCCCCGCCCCATGCTGGCCCCCATGGCGCGGGCATCGCTGGCCGCGTGCCCTGCGCCCGTTGCAACTGCCCCGCCACCCTTCGTCACCGCGTTGCCGAACTGCGTCACCATTGCAGCCGCGCCGCCGCCAAGTGAGGCAGCTATTCCGGGGATTTGGATGAAGAAAAAGCAGGCGAGAATGTAGAACGCGATGATCCGGATACAGGTGCTCCAGATGTTGTCAAAATCGCCATCGAATGTTGCTGTTGCCGATTCAGCGACATTGGCCACAACGAGCACAAGAAGCATCGCAAATAGCGACAACATCAGAAAGTTGAGGACGCTGCCGAGCCATGAGAAGAAGTAGCTTCTGGTGGAATCAAACAGCAGCGCTGCTACGAAGATCGGCCCGACCACCGCCAGACAGGCGAGCGCAAACAGCGCATAGAGCACGATCACAAAGCCGACAGCCAGTGCGAACAGAGCCGCGATCGCTGTCAAAAGAATGATGATAGTGGCACCGATACACAGCATAATTGCGGCCGCAGCGCCGGGAATATCAGTCAGTGAGGCGTGTTCCTCTGCGTATTTCTCGGTCGCATCCTGCATCGCGAGCAGTGCATCATCGACCCGCGCCCACATCCCATCGAAAGACCCACCAACGCCGTCCGGTGAGCCGCCTACGATCGAGGCAAACTCATGCGGCAGGCCGGTCACGATCATCTGTGCGAGCGATGCTCCATAGAGGTTTGTCACAGCATAATAGAGCGCGGCCAGCATAAGCGAGCGATAGACATATTCGCGGAAGGGGTATTGCACGGCCCCGCGCATAATCGCGTAGCCTAGCAGGATTATGTAAATGATCATGCCAGTGCGGAGCGGTCCAGCGATCCACCCAACAAACCCAGCATAGTTGGACACAACTACCGAATTGAGTTCGTTGGTGAAGCCCTGATAGGCATTCGTAAATAGATCGTATTCCACCAGACCGCTCCGATTAGATATAATTCAAGCTGTTATTACAGCCTTACATTCCAGCTGCCTTCCGTGCTCGCGCACGCTGCTCATCACGTTTCCGCGACCTTTCAATGGAGGCGATTTTGTTCTTTATGCCTCCGCAATTGCGAGCCACTGGCATGGGGAGGTCCGACTGTTTGAGTTCGCTGTTCACGATCTTGTCGCACTCAGCGACGATCACCGGAATCTGATCTTCATGAGTTTTGAGCCAATCAACGTCATGATAGGTCATTAAAATCTCGGGAAATGTGGGCGCGCGTTCGCAGCCGGCGAGCAAGCCGGCTGCGCTGATCGCAAGAAGGACCATTTTCTTCATGGTCAAATTCCAGCTGCCGCCCGCGCTCGCGCACGCTGCTCATCGCGTTTGCGCGACCTGTCCGCAAAAGCTTCGGCCGTGTGCGCCGCGGCCTCCGCTCTGCGCGCTCGCTCCAACGCTTCGACGCGGAGCTGGTCGTTCATCATCGACGCGCTTTCGAGCTGGATGCGCGCTTGAAGGTCAGCAACTTCCTTGGCTGTTGATGCGGTCGCAAGTCGATTGCGCAGCTCTTCCAGACCCTCACCGCGCGATGTGGCCGCTTCGCCCATGCCTTCGGCCATGGCCTTGTCCATCGCGATCGAGCGAGCTGTCTGATAGCGAACGTCAGTCTGATCGCCATTCGCGGATACGCCGAGACGTTCGAGCATGTCCTGATAGATCGCATCAGATCGCCCGCCGTAGCTGCCGCCGCCGCCAAAATCGCCGCGCGCCATGCGTTCGAGCGAGTTCACATCAACGCCCAGGGTGCGAAGTGAATCTGTCTTAAGCTGGTTGGCGATCGAGGAAACATCGGTCAGCTGGTTCAACCCTTGGTAGAGCTGCTGCGCTTCCGCAATCTGCTGGCGACCTTGCTCGATCATCTGCATGGTCTTCTGGATTTGTTCGATATGCTTGAGCACCGACGTGCTATCGAACACAGGGATACCCTGCGCACTGGCTGGCGTCGCGGCCGCAAGGCTCCCGATCGACACAGCCGCCAAGATAAGCTGCTTCATAGTCTCACTCCTTTCAGCTTGGGCGCCGGCGCCGGTGAAATTCCGGCAACCAGAGCTTCGGATCATTGCCCAGTTCGGCAATCACTTCGCGGGCCACGCCCGTTGTTTCAGCGCGGCCCGACAGCACGGCCAGTTCATCGTCCATGCCAATGAGATCCAGGCCGACCACAACGGAGTCATGGCCCTGCTTCACGAGGAATTTGCGGCTTTCCGGCGACAGCTCTTCGCGCACCAGCTTAAATTCCGCCTCCGAGAGCGAGAAGCCTTCGATGTAATCCCGGCGCTGGCCGAACGGATTGGGCAGGAAGATTTTCGTCGCGACCTGCTCCAAGATCGAATGGCTGATCGTGGACCGCAGCGCGTCCGCAGGCGACTGTGTTGCAAAGACGAGGAACGCATTGCGCTTGCGGTATGTCTTGAGGCCATCCTGCGCGAATGCCGTGAACGCCGGATCGGCCAGCGCCTTCCAAAATTCGTCAATCGCAATAACCATGCGCTCGCCTGTCAGGAGCGCGTCTATCCGCTCGAACAGGTAGAGCATGACCGGCGTGCGGATTTCCGCGTTTTCGAGGAAGTCGGTCATATCGAAGCCCACGAAACGGGCTTCGAGAGACATGGAATCTTCCTCATTATCGAAAACCCAGCCAAGGTTCCCCTCGGAGGTCCACTTGACTAGGCGCGCGCCGACGCCGCCCGAGTCCGACATGCCGAGCATGGTCCGCAGCGCCGACAGCGAGCGTTGCTCGCGTGGCAGCTTCATCACGGCTTCGATGCCATCGTCGATCAGGTGCGATTCCTGCACCGTGATCGGCGCCCCCTCTTGCTTCACCAGCTGGCGGATGAAGCGACCGAGGAACGCGCGATGGGAAGCCGTATTGTCGAGCGCCTTGAGCGGAGCGAAGCCCGTAGGTTCCCCGTTGCGCAGCGCGAGATAGGTGCCGCCGCTGGCTCGGACAAAAATTTCCGCGCCTTGATCCTTGTCGATGAAGATATGGCGCGCGTTGAACTTTTCGAGCTGCGCCATCAGGAAGTTGACCAGCACCGTCTTACCGCCGCCCGATGGACCAATGACCATCGAATGGCCCAGGTCTGCCGAATGGAAATTGAAGTAATAGGGGCTGCGAGCGCTTGTCTTGAGCAAGGCGACCGCAGGCCCCCAATGATTGCCGTCCTCGTGCCCTGCAGGGAACGTATGGAAGGGCGAGAACGCCGAGAAATTATATGACGTGATCGGCGCGGGGCGCGCCCTCCACGCGAAGTTGCCGACCAGCTGCGACCAATAGGCAGCTTCCAGCGCCGCGCTTTCGCGGGCGGCGACCATGCCCGTATCGGCCAGCGCCGCGCGCGCGATCGACATGTTATCGCGCAGCTTCTTCAAATCTTCCGCGAACACCGTCAGCGTGAAATGATGGTCCCCCAGCACAAAGCGGTTCGATTGCAAATCGTCGGCCGCGTCGATCAGCTCATCCATCTGGCTGATCGCCTTGTCACCGGCGTTCGCCATTTGGGTCTGGCGAAGCCGAAACCGTTCTGTTGCCGCTGTGCGCGACAGGAACGTGAACGACTGCGTTATGGCGAGGCTGAAATCGACCGAAAGCAGCGATTCAAACTGGCGCGGCGTTGTCGATGACGGATACTCGCGAATGCCGAAAATGCCGCCGAACATCGAATGATCGGCGTCGCGGACCTCAAATGTCTCAGCGCCGATGATGGCGCGGCTCGCATAGAGCGCCGAGCCGAGACGGCCACGGACCAGAGGACAGCGCCGATAGCGCCCGGTCATCACCTGGTTCAATATTTCCAGCGGTTCGGAGAACAGGAGACCCCGGTGCTCATAGATGCCGACACGGCGCGGACGAACGCGCAGCAGTAGCTTTTCCAGATCGCGCACCTTGTCTTCCAGCAGCTCTAGAGCTTCCGCGATATTGGCGTTCTTGTCCTCCTGCTTCTTGCGCAGGAAATCCATCAGCTTGTCGGTCGCGTTTGCTGTTGGGCGGATCACGACCGTCATGAAGAAGCGGTTGCGGAACATGCGTTCGGCCGTCATCCGCTCATAGTATTTTTGATCGAGCTTCGCGGCGAAATGCGAGCGGAACGTGCCGCCTGGATAGTCGCGCACGCGCATCCGCAACATGTGCGTCCAGATCGAAAGCCGCTCGTCATGGATATTGCGCCAGACCCCGTTGAGGCGCGTGTGCCAATCATTCAGATCGCGCACGTCCGAAGTCTCAAAGGGCCGTCCATCCAGTTCGAGCATGAGCATCAGATCGCCGTTATCGAGGGCGACCACATGCTCATTGACATGCCGCGAATACGGCAAGAATTTCTCGGGCATTTCCTCCCGTTTGGCCTTGTCAAAAGGCACCTTCTCCGCGAGCGCGCTCTTACCGAACACCACGACCAAATCCCTTTCGCTTGATTCCGTAGAGCGGCAGCGGCGTGTAGCTCGATCCACCCCAAAAGACGCGGTTCCGGTTCGCCGCTTTGGTCCGGCCCCACAGGAAGATCAGCCGGAATGCGTTCACGTCATGCCGAACGATAAGCCGCGCCATCGCATAAAGCGCGACGGCGGCCGCGCCGCCGTAGAGAGGATTGCCCGAACCAACTAACGTGATTGCGCCCGCCATGATGATGAGCGCGCCCGCTTCAATGGGAACACCCGCCCACAAAGCGGGGCGGGTGACGGCCAAGAACAGCGGGTCTTTTGTCATTTCTTCCTGACCGTCCATCCCCGATCACCCCGTAATCGTGTCGACGATCCAAGGCGCGGAGAACACGATCACCACGCCAACTACGACCGTGACGAGCATCTGCACCGACGCGCGGCCGAGGAACCACAGAAGGCCAACGACGATGATCGCGATGATCGCAAGCGTGCGGAGCAAACCGTTGCTCAGCAGGCCGAGAATGTTGTCGGCCAGGCCTTCAAAGTTTGCCTGCGCAAAAGCCGGCTCCGCTACGAGCAGGCTTGCCAGCAGCGACAGGGGCAGCGCGCGCGCCATGAGCGGCGAGGGCTTGAGACGCGCGAGCAGCGCATCGAGCCGGGATTCAGCCTTGATCTTCCAGATACGAAACATTCGATAACTCCTATCTTCGCCTTACGAACCAATCCGCGCGTGTTGGGCGCGGCCGAAAACATCCCACGCAGGCGGTGCAGGCGGTGGAGCCGCCTCCATGTTCTCCGCTGCGATTTCCGCCAGCTCCACCGGCACACGACCGGCGCCAGTGTCGCTCATGGCGGCGCTGGCGGGCTGATCGCCCACGATGACAGTCGGGATTGCGGTCGCAGGCCGACCGCTGACGCGGCGACCTGCGTTCTCCACGCGGGCGACATAGCCGTTGCGGAAACCTCTCGATTGAGAGCCTGTGTTATACATGCTGAGTGCGACCCGAAGGGCCTCTTGCGGGGTGCGCCCCGTCTTGGCCGAACGGAAATTGGACAGGAGCACCCGGCCTGCCGCTTCGATATTGGAGCACTGCTTGAAAACAGTGTCCCACGTTAGGCCGAGCCATCCCATGTTGCGTGAATTGATTTGGCCGAGGCCGAGATCCACGCTGTAGCCGCGAGCCACATAGGAGCGCGCGGTTGCGATGGCCTCAGCCTCATTACGCGGACGGCGAGGCTGACTGGCCACGCCGTTGACGTTGATCGCAAAAACATAGTTCGAAGATTCCGCATCCACGATCGCGGCGATCGTATGCGGCGCTACCGCTGGGGCGCATTGCGCCGCCAGCGAAAGAACGGCCCCGGTTTCGAGGAACACGTTCCCGCTCCCGGTCAGTTGCGCGGCTGATAGTAGGTCTGTTGCCGCCCGTCAGTCCAAGTGACCGTCAAGCGACCAGGCCTCCCATCATCCGGCTTCTTGTATTTGGTCTTGGCGATGCCCCCGCCCGTGCATGTCGGGAAGCTGCCGCCGAGAGCCAGCACGCGCCACAGTTTCGTTATCGGTGGAACACAGGCTGGATATTGCGTCGGACCACCCGGGTTGGAGATGCACAGCACAACCTCACATGCCCAAGTATTATCCGACGCTACAGCGGGGGTCGATTGCACCGCAGCCCCCACCAAGGCGGTCGCGAGCGCGAAATTAAAAGCTTTCATCGCTTTCTCCCTCGTCATCGAGATTTATGCACATATCACGATGAGGGGGAAAGGGAAGCCTAAAACGCCAATTTGTTGCTGCATTGTTTGTCGGGAACCAATCGGATATGGTCATCCTCATATCCGTAATCGAGCACGACATGCCGCACAGCGCTTGACAGTCGCTTGTAGGTTTTAAGCGTTGGTTGCTCGAATAGGCAGACATTCAGCCACTTATCGCCACGCCACGATACTTTGACATTGATGATCCATTCACTCGACGGCAGTTGCGCAATTTCGACCGCTTGGATCATTCCCCCAGCAGGGCGGCGGGTGGTTAGTTCGCGCTCAAGGATCGGATCATACTGCCAATCGTCGCTATGCGGCATCGTGATTTATTCCCTTTTACCGATTAGGATATGTCTATCCTCGCTTTGACGGCGAGGGCAACCCGGCTTGTCGTCTCTTGCCGCGCAACCACATTACAGCCATTAAGCGTGTCAACACGCTTATTCCGGCACCACACCAACCTCTTGTGTTCTAGACCTATGGCGCGCCCGAAAAGACAGGAAGACCCTCTTCTCCCGGTTCCTTTGCCCCGGCGTCGGCCGAGCCGCGCCAACACGCGAAATCTCGCAGCATCGGTGAAACCCGAGCTGGCGGCCGAGATCAAGAACCTCGCTGAGCGCGAACAAACGTCCGTTGCTGCCCTGGTCGAAGAGGCGACGATCAATCTCTTGAAGGCACGCGGGATCGAATATCCCGACTATCTGCGCCACTACCGCAAATTGGCGTGACGAGCGCGTTATAAGCGTGCGCGCACGCTTATTCTTGCCAACCCCTTAAACTTGAGCCAGTTATGACGCGCTGATTCCGCCTTGGAGTCGGCGATTCATCTGTTGCGTGCGGGGTGGCTCCCCGAGGCGACAGGACAACAAAAAACCCTCGCTTGGCTGAGCGAGGGCTGTTTGTGCCACCGAAGTGAGCGCTTCTAACTTGGCTCTCTTTATCGGTGGTGCTGCGGCGAAAGTCAATCTCGAAAGCGTGCTTTCGGGAGCGATGGTGCTTGGCCTCGCGGGACCGACGAAGGGAGGTCCGCATGACCACTTCCATAGGCGCCGTGCTGCGTAGCACCGGCCTCGCCACGATCGACCGCGCCTTGCTTGCGCGTGCCGAAAAACCGCGCGTCAAAGTCTGGGCCGGCAGCATCGCCGTAGGCCACGAAAAGCGGGCCAAGGCTTACACACCGATCCGCAATGCTCGCCAGATGCGCGAGATGATCGAAGCCGCAAAGCTCTACGAGCGGCAAACGCTCGCGCAGCGGCGGACAACCACACCGCGCATTCGCAACGGAGCTATCGGACAGGCCGGCATCCAGATCATCGAGTTCCTGGCCCGCGTCATCGACTATAGCACTGGCGCGCTGTTCCCCAGTCTTCACACGATCATGGATGGAACCGGCCTCAGCAAGAATTGCGTCGTTCAGGCGCTTTCGCGTCTCAAAGACGCGCGAATTATCGACTGGTTCAGGCGCTACGAGCCGGTTCCCGACCACGCAGCGCAAGGCGCTGGCCCGCGCATCAAGCAGGCCACGAACGCCTATCGCTTCCTCTTCCCCGCCTTCCTCTCGAAAATCTTCGCTGCTCGCCGCCGTCGCGGCGTCGCGGCCGATCCAGCCCCCGCTTGCGAACAATATCGCCAGATCGAGGCGGCGCGCGACATGGAGCGCATGAGGGATCAGCTGCCCCTATGGGAGCTAACCCGCGAAGAGCGGGACAAGCGCGAGCTGGCGGACATTCTCGCCAGCCTGGGCCAAGCGATTGAGGCGAAAGAACGTGAGTCATCCGCAAGTGAAGATAACCGGCGGAGATATTTATATTGAATGGCCCTAGTCGGGCCATGCGCGATATTGGCATGTATCCCGACCGTTTGCCCGCCATCGTGAAATGTGTATAAATCCCAATGTCGGGATACCGTTGACGAAAGAAGTTCGATGCAGATGGACGTCGAAGCACGCGCACGTCAGATCGTAGCGGATATGGGCGGCCACTGGCGCGGCTCATATGGCATGGTTTGCTGTCCAGCCCACAACGACCGCAATCCGTCGCTCCAAGTCACCCCCGGCAAGAAGGCCGTCCTATTCAAATGTTGGGCCGGTTGCAGTCAGGAAGCCGTCTGGTCCGCGCTCAACAGCCGCAAAATCAATCGCCACACGAGCGGTGAAACGGTCGATCGCGCGCCCGAACCCTCGCGCCGGAAGCTCGCCCTCCAACTATGGGATTCCGCCGCGCCGATCGCAGGCACCGCGGCTGAACGCTATCTGCGTTCGCGCGCAATCGACCCGACCGGCCTCAAGCTCCGCTTCGCTCCGCGCTGCATCGTTGGTCCGCCCGACGCCCGCGAAGAGCATCCTGCCCTTCTCGTGCCGTTCGAGGCCGACGAAGGCATAATCGCCGTGCAGCGGATCTTGCTCGATCCAGCAACCGGCGAGAAACGCTACCATGCGGCGCTGCGCGAGGCGAAATTGACGCTCGGCCTGGTCCGACACGCCGCCATGCGGATCGGCGGCCAGCCAACCGGCGATGTTCTGCGCCTCGCGGAAGGCTTCGAGGAAGCCGTTTCCGTCACCCAGCTTAGTGACGGGAAATTCAAGGTGTGGGGCGCTGGCGGCATTCGCCGCTATGGCCTGATCGCGATCCCCGAACGCATCCGCAAAATCGTCATCTACTCGCAACACGGCCAGGAAGCCGCACAGGCCATAGAGGACGCGCGCGACCACCTCACTGCCAACGACCGCGAACTGAAAATCATCCTCCCGCCAGCCCCGGCGCCGATGGACTGGAACGACATTCTTCAGGAGAGAGCCAGGTGCTGATCCGAGGTTTCAAAAAATGGCCGCGAAATCAGCAAATCGCGTTGCCCATTCTCTCTGTTTTCGCGTTCGGCGCGCTGTTCAATCAGATGCAGGCGAGGAATAGCGAGCCGGTTTCAATCCATGTCGAGAACCCGCGCATTATCGACGGCGATACGCTCGAAACGCTCGATAAAAAGCGGGTGCGGTTGTCGGGAATTGATGCGCCGGATGAGGACGGCAAGGGCAATGTGCCCAAGATCGCAGCGCAGCTCTATTTGGAAGAGCTGGTGAAGCAAAATGGCGGCATGGATTGCACGAGCGATTTTCAGGACGAAAAGTTGACGATCGAGCCGATATGCAACACGCGGCGGACGAGCTGGGGCGGGTCTAACCTGTCGTGCCGGTTTCGGTCGAATGGGGCATCTGTTTCGGCAACGATGGTACGCCATGGATATGCCGTTGATTACAGGCAACATTCAGGGCTGGCCTATGCCCGTTTCATGAAAGACGCTGCCGATGAGCGACGAGGCCTTTGGGGTGTCGATTACGAGGCGATGAGGAATCTGGCGATCGAGAGGGGCCAGCTGCCGAACAAGTGCAAATGATCGGAGCCGGGAACCTGCCCTATTCCACCACACGGCTGCGCCGCGCGGCTCCACGGAGCCAGCAAAGCCGTCTCCGTAGGGTAGACGCGAGACGCCTCTTTCGAGGACGCCCCAGCGCCTCCCCCCGAACCGTGCTTGCACCTTTCAATGCACACGGCTCTCCATTCCGCTGGGCATCCGGCCGCCATGATGGGCAACGTGACACTTTCGGCACAGGACGATTGTCCTGCGCCGTCGTGCCGATTGCACCCAAGGCGTCAGTTGGTCGCGCCGCTTGTCCTTCAAGCGATTGGGATGATGCATCTCGAACGGACCATCGGTATCGGGGTCAGTTCTGGCTGAGGGCGGAATGACACCCTAAGCGGCGGAGTCCTTGGGCCAAAGGTACTCACCAGTGAGAAGGATGTGGGCCCACCCGAGCGGCGAGATATGGGCGAGAAGATGGTCGGGGGTATCGAGCCCTTCGCGGCGGCGAGCTTCGACGGCATGGCCGAGATGCAGGGTGTTCCAGTAGACGATGATGGCGGTCAGTAGGTTGAGGCCAGCGATCCGGTAATGCTGACCCTCCGTCGTGCGGTCGCGGATTTCGCCCTGACGGCCAATGCGCAGGGCATTTTTCAACGCATGATGTGCCTCACCTTTGTTGAGGCCCACCTGTGCACGGCGCTGCATACCGGCGTCGAGAATCCATTCGACGATGAATAGCGTCCGCTCGATCCGGCCCACCTCGCGCAGCGCGGCTGCAAGATCGTTCTGGCGCGGATAGGCGGCGAGCTTGCGCAAGATGCTGCTCGGCGCGACCTGCCCCGCGCTCATGGTGGCGGCGCAGCGGAACAGGTCGGGCCAGTTGGAAACGATCAGCGCCTCACGAACCTTGCCGCCCACCAGCGGGCGCAGCTCGCTCGGCGTGGTGGCAGGGTCGAATACGTACAGTCGTTTGGATGGGAGGTCGCGGATGCGCAGCACAAGGCGGTAGCCGAGCATGGCGCTGATCCCGAACAGATGATCGGTGAACCCGCCAGTGTCGGCGTATTGCTCTTCGATCCGTCGCCCTGCCTCATTCATCGTCAGCCCGTCGAGCAGGTAAGGTGCTTCGCTGACTGTGGCTGGAATAGTCCGCGATGCAAACGGCGCGAAGCGGTCGTTGACGTGAGTATAGGCCTTGATTCCGGGATCGTTGCCGTAGCGGGCGTTGATCGTGTTCATCGCCTCGCCCTGCCGTGCTGCGGGGAAGAACTGGCCATCGGCCGATGCGGCTCTACCCATACCCCACACCTGGGCCATCGGCAGCGCCCCTTGCGCCGCGACCACGTTGGCCAGCGCCTGGTCGATCGCCTCGCTTTCGACGTGCCAGCGCGCGAGACGGGAGAGTTGCCAATAGTCGTGGGTGTTGGAAGCCTCTGCCATCTTACGCAGGCCCAAATTCAGGCCCTCGGCGAGCAGGACGTTGAGCAGACCAATTCGGTCGCCGCACGGCACGCCGGTGCGCAGATGCGTGAAGGCATCGGTGAAACCCAGCGCGGTATCGACTTCGAGCAGCAGATCGGTGATGCGGACGGGCGGCAGGCGGCGATACAGATCGAGCATCAGATCCTCGATCCCATCCGGCGCGTCGGCGGTGAGGCGATCAATGCGCAGCGTGCCGTCTTCGATGCTGCCTTTCGGAATTGTACCGCTGCGCGCGGCGCGACCGAGCCGGGCAAGGCCATCGGCGAGACGCACCTTGCGGTCAGCCAGCCAGACATGCGGGTCGGACGGGACCGCTAGCTTCGCGGCATGCGCGACCGCCATCGGCACGAGGACGTGGCGCAGGTCACCATACCGATGCGAGCGGTCGAACCAGATGTCGCCCGAGCGCAGCGCGTCGCGCAGGTGGAACATGACCGCGACTTCCCGGAGGCGGGCATCATCATCGCCCTTCGCCCGCAACTGTCGCCGCCATTTGGAATGCGGGCGCAAGAAATCGTCGGCCGCCGGAACTGCGCCCCTGGTAGCGATGGCGGTAGCCGCGTCCAGCAAAGGCCGTGCAACCGCCGCAGCTTTGAGGTCGAGGCATCGCAGCATGCGCGGGGCATACCGACGGAAGCGGTGATACCCCTGATCAACATAGGCCAGCGGATCGTCGCCCAAGGTGTCCGTCAACGTCTTGGCCGTAGCGACGAGACTGGTGAGCCGTTCCCATCCCGCCCCGCGCGCGACCGCATCTTCCAGCGACGCGCCGTCGCCATGCGCTTCGAGCAATGATTGACCGAGTGCAGTGAAGCCGTTCAAAGTCGCAGTGGTAGCGCCTCTGGTTTCTACGACCCGCGCGTCATGCAGTTGCTTCGCGTCGCGCCAGGTGCGGCCAACGATCCGGTCATGTGTTTCGATCACCGCATCCGCCGTCGCAGTGGCCCATTCAATGACGCAAACCGCCATGATAGCGCGGCGCCGATCGGCGCCGAGATCGCGCAGGCCATCGGCGAAGTAGCGCTCGCCCTGCCGGCGTAGCCGGGCGACGCGATGCGGTGGAACACCGGCAAGTAAACCATCATTGAGGTTCATCGCGCGCAGGAACTCGAGCCGGTCGAGCAGCCGGTTCGCCGCGGCGGAGTTGTTGCCCGGCTCAATCCGGCGCAGCCAGATGAAGCGGCTGATCGCCCCCGGCAGCATCTCGGTAGTCAGTCGGTCGAGCCCATCACAGGCGACGGGATCGAGACGGGCTGCGATCCGCTTCTCGATCTGGCGTTCGGCGGCGACGAGCGCGTCCGCGCACAACCGCTCGATTGTCGTGATCGCTGGCAGGATGGTCATGGTTTCACGGCAGCGGGCAATGAAGCGCCGGGCAAGGTCGTCGTTTGAGCGTGCCTGCTCGGCTTCGGCGAGAAGCCAATCCCGGAACGCCCTGGCATGCGGTCCCTGTCCGGGGAACATCCTGTATCCGTAGATGCGGCGCAGCGCCTCCATGTGCTGGTGCCGGGTTTGGCGTCGAACGGCATAGGACGCGAGCGTGTCGCCAGCGATGCCAAGCTGGGCACCTAGAAAGGCGGACACGGCGTGGGGGATCAGTTCGCCGGGAGCAAGCGTCCGACCTGGATATCGCAGCGCACACAACTGCAGGGCGAACCCGATGCGGTTCTCCGGTCGGCGCCGCCGGTCGATATGGATCAGGTCATCGGCTGCCAGAATATAATGCCGCAGCAGCGCCGCTTCGTCAGTCGGCAGGTCGAGTAGGGCCGAACGCTGTCGGGCGCTGAGGATATGGCGTCTCGGCATGCACGGCTTGTCCCTATTGAACAGAAGTCTGTTTTGGACAACACTGACCCCACGCAGATCAAGGCTTTTCGAGGCCTAATTCCAGAAGGGTTCAATTGGGACAGCGCGCCGCCATCTACGCCAGGGTCTCGACAGCCGACCAGTCGTGCGAGCGGCAGCTTCGCGACCTCGCCGGTTTTGCCGAGCGTGGCGGCTATGAGGTGGTCGAGGTCTTTCGAGAAACCGCCTCGGGGATGAAGGCCAACCGATCGGCACGTGCCGAAGTGATGAAGCTGGCCCAGGCGCGCCACATTGATGCGATCCTTGTCACCGAACTCAGTCGTTGGGGGCGCTCGACGCAGGACCTGCTCGATACGCTCAACCGGCTGTCGGGCTGGCGCGTGTCGGTGGTCGCGATGAGCGGCATGACCTTCGAGGTCGATACGCCGCACGGTCGTATGATGGCGACGATGCTCGCAGGCATTGCGCAGTTCGAGCGCGACATGCTCAGCGAGCGGGTTCGCTCCGGCCTCGCCGCGGCACGGGCGCGGGGTCGGAAACTCGGGCGGCAGACCGGCGTCCGCCCGAAGTCGGATCGGCTTGCCCCCAAGGTGCTAGCCCTTGTTGCCGAGGGGCGCAGCTATCGCTGGATAGCCCGGGACCTCGGCCTCAGCAAGAATACTGTCGCCGCAATCGTCGGACGCTCCAGGGCGGACATGGATCACAAGGTCGAGGTGGCGGCATGAGCGTCGCGCCGGATGTCGGACGAAAGCACAGGATGAAGACCGCCGCGCTTGGATGCATTACGTACCTGGCGATTGCAGGCTTCGTCTTCGGTAGCTTGCTGAAGCCAGTATTCCTCGCGACGATCTGGTCAGATAGACTGGGCGCGCCTCACTGGCTCTGGATCGTATCCGCTTGCTTCGCGGTCGGAGCGACCAGCTTTTTGATACCGGCTCGGTTTTCGATCGTTCGAGGCCCCATTTTTGTAGCGGTGGCGCTGGCGGGCTCTCTACTCTCAGTCGGAGCTTATGCGGATAATCTGAGATTGAAGGCGTTGAACGAGTTCGGTGCTGACCGGCAAACCCAACACTCGTTTTTAGAATCGGTCCGGCATGCCCCGGAAGAATTTCAGTTCTTCCTGCATACCGCCGTCATGAAGCACTGCGTGCCATATGCATGGAGCTATCGAACGATGAACTTCTATCGCATACCTTTGAGGGCAGCGGTCAACGTCATGCCTGCAAGGTGGCTGACGGAATGTTCTATCCATCGAGAGTGACGCAGTTTGTGATCAATGGCAGCCGCGGCGACGGCAAGGACAGCTATTCCCTTAGAGCCTGATTCATAATTATCCGATGAAATTTCATAGTCTTGCGATGCGACGCGCGAATAGCTGGATGGAAGCTATGAACAGCCACGCAGTTGCCGATGCGATGGTCTGTTCAAAGTCCTTGGCGAGCCGACGGTTGCGGTTCAGCCAAGCCAGTGTTCGCTCGACGACCCAGCGGCGCGGAAGAACCACGAAGCCTTTTGCAACATCGGATCGCTTGACGATCTCGACAGTCCATTTGCCGGTACGCCGGAGGGCTTCCCTGAGCTTGTCGCCAGCATAGCCGCCATCGGCAAAGACATGGCGCAGCCATGGAAAGCGGTGGATGATTTCACGCAGGACCAGCGGCGCGCCGTCGCGGTCCTGAATGTCGGCGGTATGGATCACCGCATGAACCAAATGGCCCTCGGTGTCGGTGAGGATGTGGCGCTTGCGCCCCTTGATTTTTTTGCCCGCGTCAAAGCCGCGAGGGCCGCCACTTTCCGTTGTTTTCACGCTCTGACTATCGATCACGCCAGCACTGGGCGAAGCCTCGCGGCCTGTCGCTTCACGCGCCATCAACAGCAGGGTATGATTGAGCGAGAGCCACAGTTTGTTATCGCGCCACAGGTAAAACCAGCGCCGAACCGTCGAGACCGGCGGAAAGCAGGGCGGCAGCATTCGCCACGGCAGCCCCCCACGCAGCAGATACAGGATCGCCTCGACGATCCGTCGCAGCGGCCATTTGCGCGGACGGCCTACGTGGGAGGGTGGCGGCAAGAAAGGTTCGAGCACCGACCATTCGGCATCGGTCAAATCGCTTGGCAAAGTCAGTCCCGCGCGGGCATATTGCGCCCGAGTGGTATCGGTCCACATCGTTGATCTCCGGAAGTTTGTTGCAAAACCCCTGAATCAACGACTGCGGCAAGCGTCAAGCTAACCCGCTGATACCACTCAACTTAATTTCGGATCGGGCTCTTAGGGTGTCATTTCGCCCTCAGCCGGAACCGACCCCGTATCGCCACATGCCTCGCATTGCTCGGCACTAAGACGCGTGACCAGATCGTTCGGACTCTGCGCAAGGCGAGAGCCTACCGTGATGGTGTCGACGATGGGGTTATCCCACGTCTTCACGATCAGATGCTTCAGTTTCCACACCTTATGAACGCGCGGCTCGCCCCGGACCACGGTCGTAATCCCGTGGTCCGACCCCATCTTCAGATATTCCTCGGCCTGCCGCCTCGTCGAGCGTCGCCGGCATGCCACAGTCGCGAAGAGGCTCCTGAGCATGACCAGTTCCAACTTGTCGAGTGACGCTTTCACGCCATCGGCGATCGCGTAGTAGTTCGCGAAGCCTCGGAACTCCGAGTTGTAGGCTACGATGATCTCCGGCACACTGGATTCCATGAGCTGCGGGCGCACCCGACCATTCCTCATGTCGAGGTTGCCGAGCTTTTTGCGCCTGCAGAACGCATAGACCCGATCCCGTGGCACCCACAGCTTGATATTCCCTCGCGTCGGCCGACGAAGAACGCTACGCGTTCCACCGCCGGTCTTTTGCCGCCCCGCCATTGTTCCGGCGGAGCGCAACGTGAAGGCGCATACATGGAAGCCAAGGAACGGCGATCCCTTCGATGCATCGCGAACCCCGGTTTTCTCCGGTGACACCGCCAGATTGAGCCGATCAGCGAGAAAGCGCTGTATATCGGCCATGATCCGGACAGCGTCCGCCTTGCTGCCGATCACGCCAACGAGGAAGTCGTCAGCATAGCGACAATACCGCAGGCGGCGGAAGTTGGGGTCCATGTCATCGACGGAAGAGAGTTTCCGCCGATCCTGTTTGACAGCTTCGATTAGCGCCAATCGGACGCGAACCTCGCCATCGCCCGCACCATCGGCACGGACTGCATCGATCTCCTTGCGGAGAGCGGCGATTTGCTGAGAGCAGGCAACATACGCGGGGTTCGCCCGCCGTCTGTCGCCTTTGTCGAAGCCCCGCCGCATCGACTCCATGAACTCGTCAAGTTCATGGAGATAGATATTGGCGAGCAGGGGCGAGATAACCCCGCCCTGTGGGGTGCCGCTATAAGTCCGTTCGAACTTCCAGTCGTCCATGCACCCGGCTTTAAGCATTGTCCCGATCAGATCGATGAACACTGGATCATCGATCCGCCGGGCCAAGAGGCCGAGCAGGATGTCATGGTCGATGTTGTCGAAGAACCCGCGGACATCCACCTCGATCAGCCATTTTACGCCCGTCCAGGTTTTACGGATCTCTTCGAGAGCCGTGTGACAGGAGTGACCCGCGCGGAACCCATGGCTGTGTTTCGAGAACACAGGTTCATAGATCGCCGCGAGGACCATCCTCGCCGCCTCCTGAACGATGCGATCATCCGCCGTTGGGATACCCAATGGGCGCATCTTACCATTGCCCTTGGGGATATAGACCCGTCGCACTGGACGAGGGCGGTAACGGCCTTCCGCCACGCTTTGAACCAGACGGTCGAGCCTCGCCAGCGTCATGCCGTCGAAGGTCTGTCCGTCCACTCCCGGCGTCATCGCACCCCGATTCCGGGATACTCTGTCATAGGCCCGCTCATATAAGCAGCGGGACCGCATGAGGCGGTTGAGACCATTGATCCGCTTGCCCGCCCGCGACAGGGCCGGAAGCTTCTCGATCCGTCTCAGGATAGTAGCGGTCTGCATCAGCAGTCCCTTTCCATTGATCCATCGAGTTACAGAACTGCCGTCCTTCGCCCGGACGCAGCGGATTTCGACAAGGATCGCTCCCGCTTATACCGCTACCCCGTCCGCCTCGCGGCGGCTGTCCCGGCCATTACACCGGGCGTTTGACTACTATGACGGCTCCGTCGCCATGCAGGTCCGGCGAGCCGTCCTGTTTAGGCGATCCCGCAGTTGCGCGAGTGAGGAGTCGCGATGCGGTTAGGTGCCCCGTTCGTTTCCTTAGTCCCCTGACAGGGGCCACGCCGAACGGATTGGCAGCGATTCACTGGGACGTGCTCCTCGCTCCGCTCGAGACGATGTGTCAGCCGCGTTCACCGTCACCTACCTAGTGGTCGTTGGAAACTGGGATTCAGACAATCCAGTCTTCACCATGCGCATCTTGCCTGCTGGTCAGCTGTCAGGCTGCGGCGCCCAACTTCGATCCCTACCCCGACATGCTATGGTCCCGTCCCCCTTTCGGGGTCTCAGCCGATTCATCACCGGCCCCGGTAAGTCGGTCAGGCATGAGCTATGCCAATAAGCTCAGTTCATTCGAACACTCCTTTCTTCTTCGCGCCACAACGGCGCACGCCCATTCGGGTGACGGTCAGGGCTATAAGGGAAGATCAGCATGAATGATGCGACGCGAACGACGATGCAGGCCGCGCCCAGGCACAGTGCATCGCCGCGCATCGAGGCAATCGCGGCATGGCTGATCGCCGCGCTCATTCTCGCAGGCGGCGGGATCGTCGCACGCCTGATTGTCGATTATCCGCAGTTCCTGCCGAACAGCTATATCGGCTTCCTGATCTACCGGGCCGGTCCCGCCGCCACCTTGCTATGGGCCTGCGCCGGCGCGACCATCACCGTCAGTGCAGCGCCGAGGCGTCCCGTTCTCCTGATCGCTCTGGTTGGCTCGATCGCCGCGTGCTTCGCGCTCTCCGGGCTTTGATCTCTAACCCCATGCCTTGCGTTGATAATTCCGGCATTAACCCTGGAACACCACCATCCATTATCCAATCAGGCTCACAGCGTTTTCATGAGCAGGTCCCCTCACGATTATCATAGACGCTTGCGGGCGGTTGATGAGCGCGCCGCAGCTCTCCGCGCTGAATCAGAACGCTGGCAAGCCTTCTGGAATGAAGCTGGCGGAGATCAGATCGATCCTCCCATTGTCGCAAAGCCCCCACGCCGCCGCTGGTTCTCCTTCTTAAAGCGACCGCAATAGTTTGAGCGGCCCAGGGCCGCGCTCCGTCAGTGGTGGCAGCTGCCACCGGGGGAACACCAAGGGCACCCGCCCTTTCGTTCCCGAAGCATAATCGACAGGACCGGGTTGCCCGACAAGTTCGGCCAGTTCCGGCGCGCTCGCGCGCGCCGGGGCCTCCCTAGTCGCGCCGCCCGCACCACTCCCATCGATTTTGCTCCCCCTCCCCATCCCGCGCTTCGCCAGCGGGTCAGAGCCGCAGGCCGCAGGCAGCGGCTTCGCCTAGGCGAGGAAGCCTATTGCGCCGCAGGCGGCACCTTCACCACCGATCTTTTCGGAGAACGTCGCTATTGCGATGATGCGGGCCTTGTCATGGACCTTGTGCAAGATCGGCTCGACGCCATCGCCAAGGCGGCGCGCGAAGATGGCTGGCGCGATGCAGAAGGGCAGCTCTACCGGCCTGATTCCTACTGGATGCGCGGCCATCTGGAACCCGCTGGCGAGCGCGATCCGACCGAGGAAGAAACCGCGCAGCTGGTCGAGATCGAGGCGGCAATCGCCAAGCGGGAAAGCGAGGTGGACGAGGACGATCACGACTATGACGACGAGTTGCGCGCCCTGACCCGCAAACAGGACGCTATCGTATCGGCTTGCCGCGTTTTCACCGCCGAGCAGAAGGCCGAGCACTCGCTTATCGTCTTCATCGGCCATGACGGTATCGAACAGGTCGCGTTCACCCGCACCGCCAAGGGCACCGCCGCCGATGGCCCCAAGCCTCCTCGCCCCGACTACTCGCAGAAAGTCATGGATCAGCTGGGCGGCATCCGCACGATGGCGGTTCGGGAAGCCCTTGCCAGCGACCCGGAGCTGGCGCTGGACGTGCTCTTAACGGGCCTCTTGGGGCAGGTTCGCGGCAACGCTTATTCGTGGCAACAAGCCGCCGAAATCACCGCCGAGAAGAACCGCTTCCATGTTGACGATGCGGTCATGGGCCATTCCACGATTGCCGACATTGACGAGATCGCAAGGGCCGATCTTGACCGCTTGGCCGAAACACCCACGCTGGACGACATGCGCCAGATGGACAGCGAAGCGAAATTGCGGCTGCTGGCCTACTGCGTTGCCTCGCAGATCACGAGCCTTTCGTTCCACAGCGACCGCGACCGCCAGCTGGCGCAGATCGTCGGAGCCGCGCAGATCAACATGGCCGACAAGTGGGAACCTAATCAGGTATTCTATGACCAGCTTAGCAAGGCCACGCTCTTGAAGCTGCTGGCCGAAGGTTGCGGCAACGACGCTGTAGAGAATTGCCAGACCATGAAGCGCTCTGACCTTGCCGTGACGGTCAACGAGCGCCTTGCGGGGCGGCGCATCCTGCCCCCCGCCCTTCGACCCTCTGCCTTGCCCGATGCCGCCGATAGCGAAAGCCAAGCGGCATGACGGCACGGGGAGCGCGCTTCACTCCCGCGCTCCCCGCAAACTTGGGGGCGGTGGCAGCTGCCACCGCCCGGCCTTTGCGATTAGCGAATGCGCCTGTTGAGGAAGAAAATCCCGATGGGTGCGACGAACAGCACAAAATCATGCAAGCCGCCGCCAAAATGAGCGGCCAGGGCCGCGCGCTTCGTAGTCTGTCAGCTGCCACATAGGATCGAGCGGCCCAGGGCCGCGCTCCGTCAGTGGTGGCAGCTGCCACCGGGGGAACACCAAGGGCACCCGCCCTTTCGTTCCCGAAGCATAATCGACAGGACCGGGTTGCCCGACAAGTTCGGCCAGTTCCGGCGCGCTCGCGCGCGCCGGGGCCTCCCTAGTCGCGCCGCCCGCACCACTCCCATCGATTTTGCTCCCCCCTCCCCATCCCGCGCTTCGCCAGCGGGTCAGAGCCGCAGGCCGCAGGCAGCGGCTTCGCCTAAAGGAGTGAGGAAAATGGCTAAGGAAACGAACCGGATCGACATTTATCAGGCCGTCACCGACGACATTCTTGCGATGCTCGAAGCGGGCACCAAGCCTTGGGTGAAGCCGTGGAGCGGTGGGCCGACCATTCCGCTCCGGCACAATGGGGTCGCCTATCGTGGGATCAACGTCCTCAGCCTTTGGGCCAGCGCCATGCGTCAGGGCTTCGCCTCCCCCTATTGGCTGACCTTCAAACAGGCATTGGAGCTTGGCGGCAATGTCCGGAAGGGCAGCAAGGGGACCACCGTTGTCTATGCTAACAAGCTTGTCGTGAAGGACTCCGAGACGGACGACGAGCGCGCCATTCCGTTTCTGAAACGATACACGGTTTTCAATGCCGATCAGGTCGAGGGACTGGACGGCAAATATCCCGCGCCCGCCCCGATCATTACCAATCCCGAAACCCGCGACGTTGAGCTTGAAGTGATGTTCTCTCGCATCGACGCAACCGTTCGCATCGGCGGATCGCAAGCCTATTACCACACCCGCGACGACTATATCCAAATGCCTGCTTTTGAAGCGTTCCATTCCGCCGACGACTACTATGCCACGCTTGCGCACGAGGCCGTGCATCATGCAGGGCATGAAAGCCGCCTCAACCGGAAAACCCTGATTTCAACGAGCCGCGCCGACTATGCGAGGGACGAGCTCGTAGCCGAGCTGGGCGCATCCTTCATCGGCGCGATTGTCGGTTTCAAGGTCGAGGAACGCGAAGACCATGCCGCGTATATCGAGCACTGGTTGACCGCGCTCCGCAACGACAAGCGCGCGATTTTCGAGGCTGCCCGTGAGGCTCAGAACGCCGCCGACTACCTGTTGGCGATGATGACCGACCAAGCGGATTGAATGACCCGCCCTGCTAAATGCACGAGACGCCGCGCAAGCGCGGCGTCCCATTTCAGGAAAGTGAAATATGGGGGCTACTCAATGTGGTTTATATACAAATCCCGACATGTTAACTATGGGCGGGAGCAGGTCGTTTTTAGGTGCAAAATGGAAAATATCATCGACACCTACAGGAATCGCATCAAGGCGATGGGGTATGAGCCGCGTCGGCAGGAAGAGATTCCTGACGTGATGGCAGCTTATTGCGAAGCAATCGCAAATTGCAAGATTGAAGGACTTGAATTGGTTTCGGATGACCACTCTTTTTGTTTGCTGTTGGTCGAAACCCAAATTCCCGTCGATGTGGCGATTGGTCTGGCGCAGGACTACAACCGTGATGTTCTGTCCCGCCAGAAACTCGCTGCATGACAGGTGAGCGACCCTTACACCTGGCGTAACAGCGACGTTCTTCGGAACAAGCTGGGAATCCGCGACGATAATATCCTCAAGGAGCGAGAAGCTTTCTTCTCGGTTGTCCGACATGGCGAGCTGGTTGTGCAGCGCGCCGCGCCGGCGACGAACGCGCGCGAGTATCGCGAACTGCACAATCATCTGTTTCAGGACGTATATGATTGGGCGGGGCGCTTTCGGACTGTGGACATAAGCAAACCCGGCAGCACTTTTGCCCGAGCGCACTTCATTGCCCGCAGCATGGAGCACGAATTTAAGCAGCTGCCCGACCTCCAAACCCTCAAGTCGATGGATCGTGATCGCTTTGCGGATACCATGGGGCGGCATATTTCCGAATTAAATGCCGTTCATCCGTTCCGTGAGGGCAATGGTCGCACCATGCGGCTGCACTTGCAGCTACATTCCCTTGCGGCCGAGAAATTCGTCTCGATCCAGGCAATGGGGCCGAAGGACTGGATGGAGGCGAGCCGCGACAGCTTCCATACTGGAAATCACGCCTCCCTCGCCAAAGTCATCCGTGATGCCATGCCCCTCGAACAGAACCGCGTCGAGCCAGCGCGTGGGCCAGCGGGCATCGCGTTTCCACCCTCGATGGAATCTCTCATGCCAGTTGGCGAACGACGCGCAATGAGTATCGAGCAGGCCAAGGATCAAATCAGCCGTTACCTACCTACTGCGCAAACCGTTGCGTCGCGGCAGCATGAGCAGCTTAATCGGATCGCGGAAACGTCCGCTGACATGCGCCAGCTGGCCGCGCGTTCAGCGCAGGAGCTTGCCTTTTTCCGCGATCCCAAAGGGCCGATGCACCACCTTCAGCTGATTGAGCAACGCCGCTATCATCAGATCGAAGTCAATTGGTCCGAGGGTATGGACCCGCTGCAAAGAGTCCGCGCCATCAGCGCGGGCGCCGCAGATTTCCTTTCGAAAATGACCGACCGCGACATTCAGGCCGCCGATCGCGCGCTACGTCTGCAAGTCATGCCTCCCGGCGTCAGTCAGGTTGATCTACGCCTTGCCGCGCAATTCGAGAAAAACTCGCCTGAGCAGAACCGCGCCGATGCCAGGTTCGCGCAATTCCAGCTCGCCATTGATAAGCGCGTCGCGACAGCTACCGAGCGCGGCGCATCGAAGGAACAGCTGGCGCAGATCGTCGAAAGCGCAAAGGCCCATGTCGCCGCAACATTGCGCGAAGGCAAATCACCGACGCCGACCGCCGAGAAATCAAAGGACCGCGAGCGCTGAAAATGAGCGGCCAGGGCCGCGCGCTTCGTAGTCTGTCAGCTGCCACATAGGATCGAGCGGCCCAGGGCCGCGCTCCGTCAGTGGTGGCAGCTGCCACCGGGGGAACACCAAGGGCACCCGCCCTTTCGTTCCCGAAGCATAATCGACAGGACCGGGTTGCCCGACAAGTTCGGCCAGTTCCGGCGCGCTCGCGCGCGCCGGGGCCTCCCTAGTCGCGCCGCCCGCACCACTCCCATCGATTTTGCTCCCCCCTCCCCATCCCGCGCTTCGCCAGCGGGTCAGAGCCGCAGGCCGCAGGCAGCGGCTTCGCCTAAAGGAGTGAGGAAAATGGAAGCGACAACTGACCAGATCGCCACCGTTGCGGCGCTGAACGACATTGCGCGGCGAACGATGGGCGTGACTTGTCGCACCGTGATTACGCAAGGCATCGCGGCGCTGGACGAGAATACGCAGTCCGACATTCTCAAGATGATCGAGGGCTTTGAGGATTTCACACCCGACAACGATCCTCACGGCGAGCATGACGCCGGTTTCCTTTATCGCGATGTGATCGGCCAATGGCATACCCGCTGGACTGACGACAGCACGCGCCCAGCCCTCTCGGTCATGTGGAAGTTCGACTATTACGACCGCGATCTTGAATTTGGCAGCGCCGAACCATGGAATCCCGATGCCACAACCCGCGTGCTCACCATTCTCCTAACCAGCGAATATTGAGGGAGGCCACCATGACCAAATCGCCCCCCGTGATCGAGCTTAGCTGGCGTGATGAGAATTACGGTTCCGTCTGCGCTGTCGCCGCCTTCCGCAACTATGCGGGCACACTGGATTGGAGCGACCGCACCCACCAGCGGTTTCGCGGATGCCTGAAACGCGCAGGCTTCGCCTTCCACGATGGCCGGTGCAGCTACATCGCCACCAGCGGCACCCGCGAGGATCGGCAGCGCGCCCTTTGTGACGAGCTGGCCCGCGCAGGCTTCCAGATCGACAGCGGCGACGTGAGGGCAGAGGCATGAACCGCGAACGCCGCAAGCAGATCGCCGCCGCCCGCGTGCTGATCGACAAGGGCAAGGCCCTGTTGGATGAGGCGCGCGACATGCTCGAAACCGTCAAGGATGACGAGCAGGCCGCCCGCGAAAATCTGCCACCCAGTCTTGAGGACAGCGAACGCGCGCAGGCGATGGACGCCGCAGTTTCCGAACTGGAAAGCGCGATTTCAGCCCTTGAAGACTTCGACGCCGACGAGATCGGCACGCAACTCGACACCGCCAGCGAATAGGAAGGATTGACCATGCAACCCATGCGCCACCTAGATCGAGACACGCGCCGCGCCCGCCTTCTGGCGGCGCGCACGCGCCCCGTCGGCGGCATCAACCGGCGCGGCATCTTCACCGGCCATTGGGACGGTGGCGATGTTGTGCGCCAGTTTCGCGGCGATAACGGATCGTGGATCGGCCTTGCCGCCTACAAGGCGAAGGAAGAGCCGGAGCCGCAGCCATGAAAATCAGCAACACGGCGAGCGCCGTTCGCGTCACCCTCTCCCCCACCGAGATCAGCGATTTGCAATTTGTGATCGAGGCGGCCGAGCGCGCGGGGCATTATATGCCCGCGCGCGTCCTCAACATCATGGCGGCGCTGACGCGCAGCGCCGACGATGTTCGGATGAAACAGGCCATGAAGCGGGCGGAAAAAGATCGCGTGACGCGGATCGAGCAGGACCGACGCGCGCGCGAACGCCAATTCATGCTAGGCGACCGATACAGCGTCATGGCGAGCCGCGCCGACTACGCCGATGCGTCTTCTGATCCGGACGCGCGCCAATGGGT
Organism: Sphingobium xenophagum; assembly: GCF_002288285.1. Lineage (NCBI taxonomy): Bacteria > Pseudomonadati > Pseudomonadota > Alphaproteobacteria > Sphingomonadales > Sphingobiaceae > Sphingobium > Sphingobium xenophagum. The sequence goes on from NZ_CP022749.1 coordinate 68,448, forward strand.
TGACCTGGTGTTTCATGAAATCATGCAGAGGCCGCTTCCCGATCAATACGAACTCCGGCGCGACGTGTGGCGTGTCCACGTTGTCCAACTGGACGGCGGCACGCTCGGCGCTGTTGTAGGCGGCGATTGCACTCAAACCGCCGACCCCGCCGAAATTACTTCCGTAGCGGAACAGCTGATCGCCCGCTTCGAGGCCAGAGCTTGACGCGCGTGGAGCGGTGGCAGCTGCCACCGCTTTCAGAGAGATCTAGAATCTGGCGATGAGAGGCAGCAGCGCCGCCGCTTGGCTTCCCAGGACCGGCACCCAATAATTCGCGGCGCGGTAATCAGGGCCGTGATCGACCGCCATCACCCCAAAGACATATCCGATCATTGGCAGCGTCCACAGCAGACGCCCGCCCAGGTCCACGCCCATCAGCACCAGCGCAACGCCAAGCACAGCCCAAAGCGGAATCAGTCGTTCCATGATTTCGCGATGACGGATTATTCGCCATGCACTTTCCCGGTCATCGGCGCTAACCTGCGATACGAGGCCCATAGCTTCCCCTTTTCATCAACGGTCGCCGGCGATCATCCAACGGCTTCACGAAAATGTGAAGCGCGTTTCGCGCGCATTCTCGCCAATCCGTTGTATAGCCCCCATCGAGCGAGGGCGAGGGACTGTGACAGCGGCCCTTCGCAAATCCTCTCGCTCAAAGGAGGTGATGTGATTTGACAGCATATGAAGCAGCTCAATTGACGATCGCAGCCGTCGCGCTCGTGATCGCAATTGTGAAGCTGGGGAAGTCCGATAAGGGCTGATCTAGCGGGGCGGGTGGTCTGACAGGGCCGCCCGCCCTAAATGTTTGAACCCGCCGTGTGACAGCACGGCGGGTTCAGGTAGGTGCGTGAAATGAATCAGCACACGAAGCATTGCCTATATAGCCCTTTTCCCTTGCCAATCCAATAACCGACGCGCGCGCGAGGTGTTCCCCGTCTGTTCCCTTTGGCGCATAAGCGCCCAATGGCCGCGAACTACAACCGCCCCAAGCCCATTGATCCTATCTGGTATCGGCAAGGCTGCTATCTGCGCATCTATTGCGCTTGCGGTCGCCGCGTTGTCGCCCCGCTGGGCGACTTCGCCCGCTCGCGCCGCATTTCTTTCGATACCCGCATTTACGAGCTGATCGCGCGGCTTCGGTGCAGCCAGTGCCGCCGCAAGCCTTATGCGGACGTGTCGCGCAACCGCTCGGGCAATTAAAATGACGGAGGATCCGATTGCTCGGATGCTTCCGGCGCTATCCGTTGGGCATGTCGCCGGCGACATGCCGCAGCGTCCTCTAGGTCACCGCTATGCTATGACCTGGCGGGCGCTTTTCCCTAGATTGAGGCGGCAATGCCGCCGCGTCCGCTGTTCGACTTTGGGGCCTGTTCCTGCCCCCTGCCGCAAGGGCTGGACCGTCTCGGCCGCTGTGCGGCCTCGCTTGGCGATCAGGCGGGTTTCCCCGCCCTTCCTTCGCTACGCTCCGTGCAGGACGGGTGATCCCCCTCCCCCCTGATCGGCCCTGATTTGCGGCATTCCCCGGCCCTGCTCGCCGCTGGGCAGAAGTCGATGACCCGTCATCGCCTTCGGCTCCATTCTAGGCAGGGAAAACAGCACATGACCGACATTCCGTTGGCAACGATTCTTCGGATCAACGCCGCCCGCACCATTCCGCTCGCTCGCTATGAGGAAGAGGGCAATTTTGACCGCTTCGGCTACATCAAAGACCTTGCCGAAAATCATGGCGCTGACCTTCCCGCCGTCATCGAGATTGCCGACCTACTAGGACCGGATGAAGATTTTGACGGCCTTGTGACCACCATCGAGGACGCCGCCGAGGGCTTCGGCTTTGGTGCTCTTATCCTCGGGGGGCGTGAGCATGGGCCAGGAGCTTATGACGCCCGCGCAGATTGCGGATATTTGCGACGGCCGAGACAAGGCCATAGCCCTTTGGCTCGGCCTCTATGACACCTACCATGCAACCCGCGACGAGGCGGCGCGCCTGACCCTTGGCGGCCCACTATCGCTGTCATGTGGCCGCGACTGGACCGAGGACACGTTGACTCGCGCTTTCAGCTGCCACCGCCTGTCCTGGCGCAGATTGAGGCGGCAAGCCGCCGCGCTGATTTGTCGCGTTTGGGGCCTGTTCCTGCCCCCTGCCGCAAGGGCTAGACCGTCTCCGCCGCTGCGCGGCTCCGCTTGGCGATCAGGCGGGTTTCCCCGCCCTTCCTTCGCTGCGCTCCGTGCAGGGCGGGTGATCCCCCTCCCCCCTGATCGGCCCCGTTTGCGGCATTCCCCGGCCCAGCGTCGCCCGCTTTCGGCAGAAGTCGATGACCCGTCATCGCCTTCGGCTCAATTAGGAAGGGAAAGCCCATGAAAATCCGTATCTACCGCCAGACCGAGCAGGACTTTGACCGAATCGAGATCGAGGGCGCGACCTTTGAAACCATCGTCAGCCGGGCAGCGGTCGAGGGGCTTCAATGCAGCGGTTACAACAGCAATCCGAGCCAGCGGCTTGAGTTGCAGGGCGCACCGAAATTCAAGGGCGTTTGCGGTCCTATGTGGGATGGCGATGCGATCCGCTACGAGTGCAGCGCCACCTATGCGGAGTTGAGCGCATGAGCGCCGCCGCCGCGATACGCGCCGCGTTGCTTCGCAGCTTTTCCGCGCCGTCGCCCTGCCAGCAGGAACGCGGGGCCGAGCATTGGCCGATCAATCTTCACGGACCTTGCGCCGAGGATAAGGCATGGTCCTTCATCATCGGGATCGAGGATGGTTGGTTTTCCTATGATCGTTCCGGGCATCTGCAATGGTCCCCCATGGGCCGCGACCGTTACGCGGCAGGCGATAGCGCCAGCTTCACCGAGGCGAGCGGCCAGACCGCTTTCGCCTTTTGAGGGGATCGAGCATGGCCCGCCATTGCATCCGCGAACCTCGCTACGTTCCCCCGGTGCAGCGCATCGGGGAGCAACCCGACTTGTTCGGTGGACCGACCCTTAGCCACGTTGCCGAGCGCCAAGGACCGCCGAAAGGATGGCAGCGCCAATTGCAGAAATGGGGCCGCTGCACCGTCATTGCCGATCTTGAGGCAGCGCCGCCGTCTGTCATCGACCCTCCCCCGTCCCCGTCTCCGGTTTTCCTTGTCGCTTGCGTTGCTGCGAAGCTGGACCGCCCCGCCCCGGCGCGCGATCTTTACGCATCGCCATGGTTCCAGAAGGCCCGTGCCTATGTCGAACGACAGGGCGGCGCATGGTTCATCCTGTCAGCAAAGCATGGCCTGATCGCCCCGGAAACCGTCATCGCGCGCTATGACGAAACGCTAGGCGCGATGAAGGCAGGCGCGCGCCGCCTTTGGGGCGCGCGCGTGATCGAAGCAATGGCCGAGCAGATCGACGCCGCCGCGCCGCTGATCGTTCTCGCAGGCCGCAACTATCGCGATCCCCTTTGGCCGCAGATCGAACGGCGCGCATCGGTTCCGATGGAGGGGCTTGGAATCGGTCAGCAGCTCGCTTGGTTAAGCGACAACTGAAAGCGAGAATTGTCGCGGTCCATGCGCAACTTCGCGCGATGCGCTTCGAGGGGGCATCTGTTTGTCGCGCCGCCCTTTCAATCTATCCAACGCCATTTGGCGTTGTGAGTTTGAGGATTATAGGCCCATCAACGGCCCAAGCCCCCGGTAGGGCCGCCCACTCTCGGCAAGCGCAAATGGCGTAGTTTGCGCTTGCCGGGAGACCAGTTGCCCTCTCTATATGGCAAGGTGACTGCCCCCACACCGACAGCGCCCTTGTGGACCCAAGATCAGGCCATTGCCTATGAGGCAGCCCTTGAGGCCATCAACGATGTTATCGCCGGTTACAGCGAGCAGATCGCGCTTGAGCATGGTCGCGTTGTGCCGAACACGGCGCGGATCGCTTGGCTCGAAATGCGGACGGATCAGGCATCGGCCACCGGCCATGCGCTCAATGTGATGGATGATGAGAATGTCCGACAAACGCTGCTGGAATACAGCGCGATCGTTCGGGCGCGAGACGGCGCAGGGTGAAGGTCCGCCCGATGGGCGGGCGTTAGTTCGTTAAATCCCCCCGTCAGTGTCTTCCTAGCATGAGGGCTGCACCAGGCCGCATCAAGGATCGGCGGTTCCCCCAATTTGCTGCGCAAATCGGCTCCCCCACCGCCCGCTAGCGCGGCCGCTTCGCGGTCCCTGACCCGACCCGGCGCTGCCCTCCCCTTGGCCTCGCCAATTCCGGCAACAAGGAGGTTGTTATGTCTCATCGTCTGTTCGCTCAGCTGGCTTTCGAGCGTGCGCTTGGAAATGCTGCGATCGAGGCGCTGGCGACCGCGTTGAACGATAAGGATCATTTCGACGCGGAAAGCATGTGGCCGAAAGACCCGATGTTTATCGGCAAGACGAGTGCTGACATCGAGGCGGTTGCGGCCGAGCTGGGCCAGATCATCGAGGACCGTATCAAGGACGTGCTCGACGGCCCCGGCATCCGCAACATCGAGCGCGGCGAATGCGTCTATCCGCAAGTCGTCGCGGTCGTGCTGGCGGCCAAGGCGAAGCGCGGCCAATCCGGCTGACGCCGGAGGGGCGGGCTTAGCCCGCCCCTTTTCGCCCGCTGGGCGAAACCGATGATCTCGGTGCCATGCAGAGCGCGGGACGGGGCATCGAACCCCGCCCCGCGCAATCTCTTCTCTCTGTGTGTCGTGGCATTTTGGCATGGGTGCGCGCCAGCTTTCAAGGATCGGCGGTTCCCCCAATTTGCTGCGCAAATCGGCTCCCCCACCGCCCGCTACCGCGGCCGCTTCGCGGTCCCTGACAGCCGGCGCCGGTGCCCATGCCGGGTGTCTCCCGTCACCAACGAGAAGGAGAACCGGATGCACATCAAATTGTTTAGAGCACTGAAAGCGGCTAATCTGTCCGACGACGCCGCAGCGGAAGTTGTAGAGGCTATTGAGGAGTATATCGCCGTGAAGGTTCAGGAGGCGAACAAGGGAATCGAAAGCAAGCTGACGGCACAAACTTGGGTCATCGGCAGCGTCGGTTTCGTCCTCGCAGTCATCGGCCTCGCGCCCGCTTTCATCAAACTGTTCCAGTAAGACAAAGGGAGGCTTCGGCCTCCCTTTTTTTGCCGAACCGACTGATTGTCAGGAGACGCAAATTGACCGACTTCGCACAAGCACGGCTCGATATGTTCGAGAGCGGTTTATTCGGCCAGGGCAATGCTTTCTGGCGCTGGATCGCCACGGACGAGGCGCGGCCCTATCTGGCCGCTTTCGCCGCCGATCGCGCGCCACCCAGCGGAAGCGAGTTTTTCGCGGCCGATCTTACCGCCGAGGATCTACTTGATTCCGATCACCTGGCCGAGCTTGCCCAGAAGATCGAAGCGGCTCACGGCTAGCGCCGTGCGCGCCGGGGCTATTTGCGAGCAGATGTGCGCTGTTGCTCCGCCACGTCGCGGATCATAGCTGCCCAGCATCCCAAGATCATGCCCTCTTCATTATCGACTTCGCTTGTGGCGACCGCATAGATACCCAGCAAGTTTGCAACCTCGCTCGCCTCGACAATGCCTTGACGCGCAAGCAGCGTGGCAAACATCGAGAGTGCTCCCCCCATTGCCCGCACCAGCGGCGCATCTTGTAGCAGTCGGTCAAATTCGCGGGCGGGTTACTGGACATAGATTGTTCCGATCAAATAAAGCGACTGCCTTTCAGGACTTGTCGCGGGAAGTGCTATCCGCTGCCAATAATTCGACAGCCGATAATCCGAAAGCATCGGCAAGGCTCTCCAAGGTAGCAAGCGTTGGATTACCATGTCCGCGCACCATGTATGAAATATGTGACGCCGCAACGCCCGAGCGTTCGGACAACTCCCCTTGAGTTATGCCTAGTTTCTTTAGTTCGCGAGCGATGTTGGCCCCGAGCTGGGCCATCAACGGCGATGTTCGTTTCAGGTATATGGTTGGCATCGTGTTCGCGTCCTTCTGGCTAGGCGCAGAATGTCGGCACGGGCAGCATGGCGCAATAGGGTTGCTCTAGAAGCTATTTGCGCCATGGCTTTCGCGCCTAGCGCAGATGGTATAGATTGTGCGCCATATTTGGACGAGCGAGGTTCAAACCCTGCATGGACGGTCAGGACGACGCGATGAAATCGGCCATGGAGCTGTTCGCAGCTCGGCTTGCAAAGCGCGATGTAGAGAGGCCGATCACCGACCATCGAACCGTCGAGCGGTTGATCGCGATGCTGGAACCGCATGAGCAACAGGTTGTCCGCTTGCGGATCGGGCTTGGCCCCTCTCCCGCGCTCACTCTTGCCGCGACTGCAAAGATCGTCGGTGTGTCGCCAAGCCGCATCGGCCAAATCGAGGACAAGGCATTCCGAAGGATCAGATGGGTCTGCAACAACATAGACATTCACGATCGTTCGGCGCTGGATGCTTTGATCGCGCGCAGGCGTGATGAAGCGGCTGAGGCCGAGCGGATCAGGAAACGCGATGCCTTGCAAAAGGCGCTAGATCAGGAGCGGAAGCGCAAAGCCAAGCAAGACCGGGACGAGGTCAGGCGAGCGAAGGCGCGCGATTCCGCTTGGAACCGCAAACTACGCGTGGCGCAGGCTGAGCTTGATCGGATGAGATCCGACGCTCAGTTTTTTGCCGAACAGATCGCTCAAATCGAGCAGCGCGCTAATTGGCTGAGGGCAATTTTGCCGCGCGACCGCCAATTGGCGGCGCTGCGCGAACAGGCCGATGAAATCCGCGATGCGATCGCGAGCGCAGAAGCCAGCATATCCAACATGCTGGCCTCGCCCCCGGATGGTCCCCAGCTAGGCAAGGAAGCTTCAACAAACGATGGCCACTGATATTGAGCCGTCCCCCGCCTTCGCGCCGCAGATCGGCCGCGTTTATTTGCGCGTCAGCACCGATGCACAGGACTTACGCCGACAGGATGCCATCGTAGCCGAGGCGAAGGCAGCGGGCTATTATGTCGCGGCAGTCTATCGGGAGAAGGCATCGGGTGCCCGTGCCGACCGCCCCGAGTTGCTGCGTATGATTGCCGATCTTCAACCCGGTGAAGTGGTGATTGCCGAGAAGATTGACCGGATTAGTCGTCTTCCCTTGGCCGAGGCCGAGCAGCTGGTTGAGACAATTCGTGCGCGAGGCGCGCGACTTGCCATTCCCGGCGTCGTGGACCTGTCCGACCTCGCGGCCGACGCCGAGGGCATCGCCCGCATCGTGCTCGAATCTGTTCAGGCGATGCTCTTGAAGATCGCCCTGCAGATGGCTCACGACGATTACACCGATCGCCGCGAGCGACAGCGCCAAGGTATCGCCTTGGCAAAGGCCGCAGGGCGCAGCGGAGGGCGCAAAGGCGATCGGGCAACGCACGCCCGCATTGTGGCATTGCGCGAAGCGGGCAAGAGCATTGCCAAAACGGCAGAGCTGGCCGATTGCGACCGCAGCACCGTCAAGCGGGTGTGGGCGGCCCATCGTGCCGCCCAGGTGCAAGAACCCAGCCCTCAGCGAAATCATCGTGAGCGGAACCGCTGATTGCCCTTTCTGTTCGGCTTCAAGCCGGTGGCAGCTGCCACCGGCAGTCCCCTGCTCGCGTCAACGGACTGCCAGCTACGGAAAGAGCGGCGGAGCCGCGACAGGGTTTTCCAATCCCCGCCGTGCCGATCGAGCGCAGCGACCTATGGGTGCCAATGGCCAGTGGCAGCTGCCACCGCCGCCAGTCCAAATTGCTGCATCTACTCGGGCCGTTTCCTTTGGGCGTTGCTGTCTGACGGATACGAACTCCACATCGCCACTAATGCGGGCAAGCAGAAAACCGGCCTTCGGCCTTGGGTTTCCGCAAGCGGACCCTCCCATTTTCAGCTTGCCCGCGTAGCTCAGCTCCGCCGCAAAAAATCCGTCAGCAACGCTTATCCAAAGGAGACTACCATGCAGAACATCGCTGAATTTCGGATCATCGGCCGCGTTGGCAGTGTCGATACGACCGATAAAGTCACCCATGTTTCCGTCGCCGCGAACTACAACCGCAAGGATGGCGATGAATGGAAGACCGATACGCACTGGAACCGCGTGACGTTCTTCCGCCAGCTGGCAGAGCGCGCCGCTGACTTGGGCAAGGGCGACCTGGTTCACATCACCGGACGGGTCCGCCAGAACAGCTACGAGAGCAATGGCGAAACCCGCTACTCGGTGGACCTGATCGCTGAGGGGCTGGGTATCTTGGTTCGGGGCGGGGCTGACTAAGCCCCCCCCTTTCACCTAAAACGGGCGGCCTGGTGGCCGCCCTTTTTTGTGGACAATGCTTTTCACAGACCCTAACAAGAATAGGGTTTAACTACGTGAGGCATGTGTGGCAGCCAAACTGTTCAATCGTGTAGCGAGCTTGCGCGTCGCTTCCGGACTTACGCAATCCGAGCTGGCAGCGAGGATTCAAGTCTCCCCTGAAACAGTCGCGGCCATCGAGAACGGCAGACAGGACGCCACTTTGCTGACGGCGCTACGTATGTCGCGTGCCCTGCGAACCGAGGTGCCGAACATCTTCAGGGAGCAGCCTTTCCCTAAGCTGATCGGCTCCGAGCGAGGCGAGAGCCGAACAGCTTAGGAGGCCGCTATGCGCCGTGAGATTGCCAGCAAACTTCGGCGCGCAGCCAGCGTGCTACGGACTGTCATGCTTTGGGCATCGCTTGCCCTGTGGCTTGCGATCGCGGCAACCGCGCTGATCGTCGTCCTTGCAGTCGGACTCGCGGCCTATTTCGCTTTTGGCTGGCTAGGAGTGGGAGCCGTCGCCGTCTTCGTGCTGATCGTTTTCTTCGGCAAAGACCCACCAACCGAACAGACCGGCCCGCGCCGCAAGGGCAAGGGCCTCAACCTGAACGACGATCCGAACCCATGGTATATGCAGTCGCAGTATCGCTTCGGATCGGGAAACAGCGCCGCTCATAACCGCTGGCACAAGTAGCCCGTGGCGCAGCCATTGAAGGGATTCTCAATGCGAACAATCGTAGTGACCAATGAGCGCGGCGGCATCGGCAAGACCACGCTTACCTGTCATATTGCGTGGCATCTGGCCGAGCAGGGCAAGCGTGTCGTGGTCCTGGACCTGGACAAGCAATGCCACAGTGCCGGGATGCTGAAAGCCGAGTTCGAGCAGATCGGCCCGGTTCAGTCGATTCTTGACTTCGACCCGAACGAAGAACCTCCGGCGCTGGCCTGTTTCAAGAACACACGGCAGATCGTCGAGTTGACGACTGACAGCCCGCAGCAAGGCCAGCACATCGGCGCTTATGTCCGCGCCATTCGTGCCGGCCTTGCCAAGCACTACGACTACTGCGTGATCGACACTGCGCCCGCGTGGGATGGCCGGAACCTCATGGCGCTGATTGCGTCCGATTATGTCGCGGTCCCACTGGACCCCGACAAAACCGCGCGTCAGTCGCTCAACGAAATCTCGCAAAGCATCAGCCTTGCAAACAAGGTGCGCGGGGAGGGTAACGCGACCCGGTTCGGGATCGTGTTCAACCGCGTTCAGACAACGAGCGAAGTTTCAAAAATGCTGATGGACCGCATTGGGCAGGCGCTTCCTGCCAATGTGGTGCCGCACACCATTCCGCACCGCGAGCACATGCGCGAGGCGGCTTTACTCGAAATTCCCGTTTGGCGCTTGGCAAAGGACACGCGGCGTAGCGCGCCGATCGTGCGCGAAGTCGTCTCCTACATTGTCGATCAAGCTGAGAGGGAAGCCGCATGAGCAAGGCAGCTGTCAAACCGGCGAAGAAGAGCTTTGCCGACTTCGATATGGACGCGATGGACTTTTCGGCCGTCCCCGCGAATACCGAGTTCAAGGCAGCTGGACGGTTTCAGCGCCTTCCGCTCGATGACATTGATCCAGACCCCACGCAGGTTCGCCGGGAGTTCGACCAGGCCGAGATTGATGCACTGGCCGCAACCATCAAGGACCGCGGCTTGCTGCAACCCATCGTTGTCGCGCCAACATCGAACGGTCGCTACATCATCCGCTACGGAGAGCGGCGCTATCGCGCGTGCCGCCAGCTTGGTTTCGACCAGATCGACACCGTTCTGGATCAGGCGGACGCCGAGCGCGATATTGGCCTCGACCAGTTTCTTGAGAACGAGCAACGCCAAGCCCTAAGTCTGGCTGAGCGCGTCAGTTTCATCGCGAGCCGCGTCAGTGACACGCTCTCGACAAAGGATCTAGCCGCGCGCATCGCCAAGCCGCATTCGGAAGTGAAGCGGCTCTACTCGCTGCGCACCTTGCCCGAGGACATTCTTGCCGCGTTGAAGAATTGTTCTCCGCGTGCCGCCGTCGCGATCAAACACGCGATCGAGCTGGACGAGCAGGCCACGCGCAATTTCGTGGCAGCAAACGAAAATCCGACAGCCGCCGCCTGTGAGCAGTTTCTTGCTACGCTCCAAGGCAGCCCCGAGGAAGAGACCGCGCAGGCCGGTGCCGCTAAAGCGATCGACGATCCAGCGTCGCCCCAAGAATCGCGCGCGCCGGTGGCAGCTGCCACCAGTGCGACGGACGATCGTCGGGAGCGGCCTGAACTGGACGCTCACGACGACGAGCGGGAAGGGGAGGGGGCCGTGCTTGCCGATCCTTCCGATCACAAGCCGCGCGCCCCCCGTCAGCCGAAAGAGGCTACCGACGCACCGGCTATCATCATTCAGGGCCGTCGCGGGATTGTTCTAAGTGGCCAGGTCACGGTTCGGTTCGACGGCGAGGCCGCGCCCCAAACCTTCGACTTCTGATAGCTTTTACCGTCCACGTTCTCTCAGCATCGAGGCGACGTGGAATTTAGAGCGGTGGCAGTTGCCACCGCTTTTTGTTTGTGGGGTAGGTATCTACTGTATGGCAGGATAAGCCTTGCGGCGGCTAATGTTAACCGATACGCTCAATCCTATCGGATCGCGCTTCACGGTTGGGAGATACCTACCCCACATGGAAAAGACGCTGGGCTTCAAGATCGAGGCAACCAAGCTCGCAAAGATTGACGCGCTTGCGCAGACGAGGGGAGGGCGCGGCCCCTTCATGCGTCAACTGGTTGACGCCGTGCTCCGGCAGTCCGGGGCGGCCAGCGAGGCCGCACCTCTTGTTGACCGCGAGGCCGCTGGCGAGCATCGCCTTTATCTTCGGCCGACCGAAACCGAACTGGCCGTGATCCGCCATCGCGCAAAAGAGCGCCGCATGACCCCGGCGACCTGGGCCATGGCTCTTGTGCGGCGACACATCGGCATTGCCGCGCCTGTCGATCGCGAATTGCGCGAAGAGCTGTTGAATTGCCGTCAGGCGTTGCAGCGCATTGGGCGCAACGTGAATCAGATCGCCCGAGCCGCTAACAAGATGGCGCTGGCGGACAATGCAGCGGAGATCGCCGGCGAGCTGCAAAAGGTCAACGACCTGCGCGCGGCGATCGGCGCGGCCGTCGAAGGTATCGGCGCCGCTACGAAAGCTGACCTGTCCTATTGGGAGGTTTCCAGTGAGCGACTTTGATAGCAGCTTTGAGGCGGGACAGCTTGCCGCGCTGTTCAAACCAAAGCTGACCAGCGACCCGAACAGGCGCGGGGCCGATATGTTGCTGCGCTCGCTGAGTTCGAGGCGGGCAGGCCAGGGCGGGAGCACGCGGGCGCGGCTTGCTCGCGTTGTCAGCCGTGCCCCGGAGGTCATGGTCAAGGTTACGGGCAGGCCGAAGGGCAAGAACCACGCGGCTGCGCATTTCGACTATATCGGCCGGAAAGGCGATGTGCCGCTTGAAACGCGTGATGGCGACATACTGACTGACAAGGAAGCTCGGGCGGAGCTGGCGCGCGATTGGGGCGATCCTGTCTATTGGCGTGACAATTCTACCGTAGCCGCCGTGAGCATGGTTTTTTCGATGCCGGCAGGGACAGACCCCGACAAGGTTCTTTCAGCGGTGCGCGAGGTCGCGCGCAGCGAGATCGGGCATGAGTGGGATTACGTCCTGGCGCTGCATACGGACACACCGCGGCCCCACGTGCATGTGACGGTTGCCGCGCGCGGCGACACAGGGCAACGCTTCAACCCGCGACCTCAAACGCTGCATCATTACCGGGAGCGCTTTGCAGAGGAATTGCGGGCGAGGGGGGTTACTGCCGAGGCAACGCCTCGCGCAGCGCGTGGTGTCGGCCGAGCCGGTCAGAGCATGGCCCTGAATCGGATGAGGCAGCGCTACATGGCCGGCACCGCACCTGCGCCGTTTGCCAATCAGAAGATCACTGCGGCCGCGCGAGACCAGCTGGCGGGGCGGTCAACCGCTCCGGATTTCGTGGTGCGCGGGCGGCAGGCATGGAATGAGACGCAACACCGCTATCTAGCTGCCGCCAAGCGGCTTGAGACAAGCAGCGATCCAGCTGACCGCCAGCTTGCCGACCAGGTGCGGCAATTTGTGGGGGCAGGGCGAACGCCTACAATTCATGAGCGATCGGTAGCCGCGATGGAGCGGAAGCGGCAGAGCGAACGATCTAGGAACCGCGATCGTTCGCGGGAAGGGCCAGGACGATAGTTATTGGCCGTGCTTGGTCCAACCAACGCTGTTTGCACGTTCCAAAGCGACCAATGCGTCTGATACCGCCTTCTGTGCGACTAGAAGATAACCTTCGGCAATGCTGGGCCATGTTAGCTCATCGAACGGATTTGTGACGTTGCCGTTGAAATAGTCGAGAGCTTCATGAGCGCGTGCAGCCGCCTCGATTACCTTGCCGGTATGTTTCTTTGCCCTGTCAGATTTCTTCATCGTGCCTCATGAGGGGGCGTTTGCGGGAGGGGGCGGAATCCTACGCTAAGGATTTGGGCCAGCGATATTCCCCGGTTAGATTGATGTGTTCCCATCCCAACGGCGAGACGTGGGCGAGTAGATCAGGCGCGATATGGGTACCGCTGGCGGCCCGGGTATTGACGACCTCGCCGAGCTTCATGGTGTTCCAGAATATGATGATGGCGGCGAGCAGGTTCATTCCGGCGATGCGATAGTGCTGGCCTTCGCCGGATCGATCCCGGATTTCACCTCGGCGGTGGAAGCTGATGGCGCGCTTTAGGGCGTGGTGGGCCTCACCCTTGTTGAGGCCGATCTGAGCCTGGCGCTGGAGGCCGGCATCAAGAATCCAGTCGATCATGAACAGGGTTCGCTCGATGCGGCCCACCTCTCGCAATGCGAGGGCCAGCTCATTCTGGCGCGGGTAAGAGGCGAGCTTGCGAAGAATCTGGCTGGGGGCGACGATCCCCGCTGCGATCGTCGCCATGATGCGCAGGATGTCGGGCCAGTTGCGCTCGATGAGCGGTTCATTGATCTTACCTCCGACCAGCGCTCGCACATTGGCCGGCGTCGCGTTGGGCGTGAAGGCATAGAGTCTTTTCTGAGGGAGAGGGCATCGCGTGGAAGGTACGCCAGACAACGCTAAGCGAGAACATTTCAAGAACCGTATGATGGCCGTTACCGCCGGAGGTCGCTAAGCCCCAGTTCTTCCCACATCCATGTAAAGTCATAGGTGCCCATCGGATCGGCGGTGCCCGATTTTGCCGCGCCATTTTCGATATATTTGAGCCAGTCGGCTACCTTTATGGCCGCTTCGACCTCGACCTGAACGACCGGATTGATTTTGGACGGCTTGCAGCGTGAGGCGGCTGATCGGCCTATAACATTTGGGTACACCCCAGAGTGATAGGGCCGAGTGACACCATTCGTCTGTCACAAAAGGGTGGGTTTGCGCTCAATGTGACGATACACTGCAAGAGCCACCCTAATGTGACGGATTTTGCACTTGGCTCGTATCGGATATGCCCGCGTCAGCACCACGGACCAGGATCTGGATATCCAGATTGGCCGCCTCAAGAATGCAGGTTGCGAAATTATCCGTTCCGAGACCGGATCGGGGGCCTCGCGGAGCGGGCGCACGGAACTGGAAACGATCATGCAGTTTATGCACACCGGCGACGAGCTGGTCGTGCTGCGGCTCGACCGGCTCGGCCGCTCCACGCGCGATGTCCTGAACCTGGTGCATGAGCTTGATGAAAAGGGAGCTTCGCTGCGCATCCTTGAGCCAGAGGTGACGACGGCGGGCGACATGGGGCGAATGGTCATCACCATACTCGGCATGGTCGCCGATATGGAGCTGAAGTTCATCAAGGATCGTCAGCGCGCCGGGATCGAAGCGGCGCGCGCCGAAGGCGTTTACAAAGGCCGGAAGAAGAACGTCGATGACGATGAAATCCGCCGTCGCCTTGCCGCCGGCGCCAGCAAGGCCCGCGTTGCCCGCGACCTGAAGGTCTCACGAATGACCGTCTATCGGGCGCTCGACATTATTCCGTCACAGACCAAACTGCCGGAAAAGCCGCCCACTGCCAGCATCGCCCTGCATCTGATTATCGAGAACTTCAACAAGCGTGGAAGAGGTAGAAAACCCGCTCGGGAGCGGATTGAGGCGATGCTGGAACGCGACTACGCCATGGTAAAAAACGGCAATTGTGATTACAAACTGACCGTCGCCTATGACCCCGATCCGGATGGCATTTCCCTTGATGAGGAAATCCAAAGCCTCCTCTCCGAGATGTTCAACATCGCAGAGAGCTACAATTGCTCCATGGAAGCCGATATCTACGAGGTCGGTGGTCAGCAACGGTCCTGGTAGAATCAATCAAGCGTTCAGTGTTCGTTCTTCAACCTGGCCAAAATCGCAGCTTCGGGCCGACTGGGCCTAGAAAGGGTCTGACGGCGTGTTGCGCGCCATGCTCAAAAGGACAGCGACGCTCCCCGCGAGAAAAAGCGGAAACAGAAACAAACTCACGATCCCGAAAATCCGGTGCGCGCCGCGTCGCTGATGATGAATGGTCCAGCTCTGGAGCGCCAGCAGCAACATCCAGGCGGTGGCCGTTACTCCATGAAGATAAAGTTCTGTCCGCGCGGTCCGCAAAACAGCGAAGTAGGTCGGCCAGAATGCCACGACTGTGGCGAGCACCATTGCCAGGACGAGATAATGGGCGCGGCGAAGCGGCATCCGATGATCCTGACAGACAGTAATTTCGCGGCGCCCCTTCCGTAGGGACCGCGTGGGTCCTTAGCAATTGCGCAATCCGCCGAGCGGCATTTCGTTGGCTGGAACCGGCAACGACTTCCTCGACGACCGAGCGCCCGGATTGGCTGCGAGCGCTGCCGATCACAGGTCAGGCATTGACGACGAAGTTCTGTAAGAAAGTGTGTCCCCCAATCGAAACCGTGACGGGCCCATTGATAAACTCGATCTGAGGCCTAGCTTTGGGATGCGTACCGGGCCCCTCTGGCGAGAATGTCTCGTGATGTCGGACGTATCGAACTCAGGGGCCGTCTCAATCATACTCCCTGAGCTCGATCCATTGTTTGGAAAGAGGAGTATGTTGTGATCTTGTCTTTGCTTGCCCTGGCAACCGCTTCCGTTGCGCCCTTTACTGATCAGGTTCATCGGACCAGCGTGGATCATCAAGGGAGATCCCTGGATGTGACCTATCGGGCCGATACCAAGGTATCTACCCGGCAGATCGGCATGTCCGCGGGAACCCGACCCACCACGGAACGCTGCCTCTGGACCGCCCGGGTGGCCGTCGTTCGCGATGTGGCAGGTACCAAGGGCGCATCTTTGAGCCATCGCCTGGATGCCGATCGAATGATCCGGGGCAGCCATTTTGGCAAATGCTCGGAGAATAGGGCGCAGGTTGCGTCATTAATTGCGCGTCGCAGTGATGAGGTGAAAGCTCATCTTGCGGAAGTTGCGCGAGAGGATGAACCTCGGTTGGCGAACGATATCAGCTCAGCCAAGCATTTCGCGGCCAATTAGACCCAGAGTTCATAGGTAGCAGGGGGCCCGGCGCGTGGGTCGCGTCGGGTCCACATCTGATGAAATGCGAGTTACACGCCGTCCGCTGGGCAGCGCGACCGCGGAGCGACATATTCTAAACGAGCCCGGTCGGCCTCAGCCCTTCAGGTGCTGCTCGACAGCGTCCGCGCCGTTTCCGACGGCCTTCACGGCCGCTTCCAGCGTTTCCTTGCTGACACCAAACTTGCCGGTCCAGTAATCGACCTCATAATCCTCTCCGAGCGAGATACGCGCCCGGTCCTGGGGCCCGCGAGCGTCCTTGTCGTCTGCCATTGCTCATCTCCTTCGTCGGTGGCCTAGGTCCGCAACGCCGGGGGGACGATGCGGTTGCCGCGATCGGTGAGACGCGGGGCGTCGCTCGGCGAGCCGAGTCCGCGGCGCGCTGGAACGAGTCCGCCGCTCACGCACTTTGGTCTCCATGAAGAACAACGGCCCTCCATCATGGCGCGCGTGAGCTCAGCGCCAGGGAAAGCGGCTTCAACCGGCCGCGCGCCGCCTTTCCGCCCTATGCAACTCGCAACGCTGGTCGACACCGTTCCCACCGGCAACCGCTGGCTGCACGAGATGAAGTATGACGGCTACCGTGTGCTGCTGAGCGTCGGCGGGGGCGAGGCCGTTGCCTATACCCGCTCGGGACTCGACTGGTCGGAGAAGTTTAGCGGACTGGTTGTCGACGCCCTGAAGCTGAAGGTCTCCTCCGCGCTCATCGACGGCGAGGCGGTCGTGCTCGATGCCGACGGCCGCTCGAGTTTCCAGGCTTTGCAAAACGCGCTCAAAGGGCCGCCGGCTTCGATCGATTATTTCGCGTTCGACCTGCTGGAGCTCGACGGCGAGGATCTAACCCAGCTGCCGCTCACCGAGCGCAAGGCGAAGCTCGCGAAGATCCTGCCCAAGGGCAAGTCGCGGTTGCGCTATTCGGATCACATTGCCGGCAATGGCGAGAAGTTGCTCAACCAGTTCTGCGCGGCGGGCCTTGAAGGGGTCATCTCGAAGCGGGCCGACGGCCGCTATGTCGGCTCGCGATCGGGCGGCTGGCTGAAGACCAAATGCATCAAGCGGCAGGAGTTCGTCGTGGTCGGCTGGACCCCTTCGGACAAGTCGCGGTTATTCCGATCGCTGATCCTGGGTGTCCACGAGGACGGCGTCCTGCGCTATGCCGGCAAGGTCGGCACCGGCTTCGATACCCAGGAGATTATCGACCTGATGGCGGTGATGGCGCCGCTCGAGCAGGAAGCGCCGGCCGTCAAGGCGCCGCGCGCAGAGGTGCGCGGCGCGCACTGGCTGCGGCCCAAGCTGGTCGCAGAAATCGCGTTTACCGAAATGACAAACGAAGGGACCCTCCGGCATCCGTCCTTTCTGGGCCTACGCGAAGACAAGAAGCCCGAGGCTGTGGTCGTCGAGACCGAGGCGCCGGTTGGGGCGGTGGCGGCCGAGACGTCGTCGATCAAGATCACCAACCGCGACCGTGTCATTTTTCCCGAGGGGAAGCTTACCAAGGGTCAACTGGCCGACTATTATTCGCAGGCCGCTCCGATCATGCTGCCCTGGATCGGGTCTCGGCCGATCAGCCTCGTGCGCTGCCCGCAAGGCCGGGCCAAGAAATGCTTCTTCCAGAAGCATGACGCGGGCAGTTTTGGCGACGCTGTCCGGCATGTCGCCATTCGCGAGAAGGACGGGCATGACGAGCCCTATCTCTATGTCGATACCGCGGACGGCCTGCTCACCTGCGTACAGATGGGCACGATCGAGTTCCATGGCTGGGGCGCCAGGATCGAGGATGTCGAGAAGGCCGACAGGCTGGTCTTCGATCTTGACCCCGACGAGGGTCTGGATTTCGAGAATGTGCGCAGCGCCGCCTTCCACTTTCGCGAGATCCTGCAGTCGATCGGGCTTGAGACCTTCCCGATGGTGACCGGCGGCAAGGGCGTCCATGTGATCGCGCCACTGGTCCCGCAAGCGGAGTGGCCGGAGGTGAAAGATTTTGCGCATCGGCTGGCCCAGGCGGTTGCCCAGAGCGACCCTGAGCATTTCACGGCCGCCCTGCCGAAAGCGCAGCGCAAGGGCCGCATCTTTGTCGACTATCTTCGCAACCAGCGCGGTGCGACGGCGGTCATGCCCTATGGGGTCCGCGCGCGCGAAAGCGCGCCGGTCGCCGTACCCATCACATGGAAGGAAATGGAGACGATCGACAAGCCCTCGCACTGGACCATTCGGGATGGCACCGAACTGGTGAAGCGGGCCGGCTCCAAGGCGCTCAGCGGTTGGGGCCGCGCCGACCAGACCCTGCCTGACCTGTGAAGATCGCCACCTATAATGTGAACGGCGTCAATGGCCGGCTGCCGGTGCTGCTGCGCTGGCTTGAGGAAGCGCAGCCTGATGTGGTCGTGCTCCAGGAATTGAAGGCGCCGCAGGAGAAGTTTCCGGAAAGTGCGATCCGCGATCTTGGCTTTGATGTCATCTGGCACGGCCAGAAGTCGTGGAACGGCGTTGCGCTGCTCAGCCGCGTCGGCGAAATCCACGAGACGCGGCGGGGGCTTCCGGGCGACCCCGACCCGAGCCAGAGCCGCTATATCGAGGCGGCGGTCAACGGCATCCTGATCGGCGGGCTTTATTTGCCCAACGGCAATCCGCGGCCCGGCCCCAAATTCGACTACAAGCTGCGCTGGTTCGACCGGCTGGTCGAGCACGCGGCTGGGTTGCTGGAGAGCGGACTGCCGGTGATGCTGGCGGGCGACTTCAATGTCATGCCGACCGATCTCGACGTCTACAAGCCGGAGCGCTGGCTCGACGACGCGCTGTTTGCACCCGAAATAAGGGCGGCCTATTTCCGGCTGCTGGATCAGGGCTGGACCGACGCGCTGCGCACGCTGCGCCCGGGCGAGGTCATCTACACCTTCTGGGACTATTTCCGGAACGCCTATGGCCGCAATGCGGGCCTGCGCATCGATCACCTGCTGCTCAGCCCCGCGCTTGCCGACCGACTGCTCGATGCTCAGGTCGATCGCCATGTGCGGGGCTGGGAAAAGACCAGCGACCATGCCCCGGTCTGGATCGAACTGGCCGACAAGCCAAAGCGCAAGCGAGTCCCCAAGGCGAAAATGTGATGGAGATCGAAAGCTTCCTGCTCGGCGAGAATGACTGGGTGCCGAACAATGCGCGGTTGCCGGTTGTCATCTATCGCGCCGCGCTGGACGGCGAGGGCGAAGACCTGGCCGGCCGGTTCGAGGCCTTGTTCGAGGACCATGGTTGGCCACCGGATTGGCGCGACGGCATATTCGACTATCACCACTATTCATTCGACCGCGCACGAGGTTGTGTTCGCAGGGAAGGCGAGCCTCGAGCTTGGCGGGCCAGACGGGCACGAGGTGTCCGTCGCAGCCGGCGATGCGCTCATGCTGCCGACCGGTACCGGCCACCGCGCGATTCATGCGAGCCAGGATTTCGAGGTTGTCGGCGCCTATCCGCGGGGACAGGGCTGGGACATCTGCCGCGAAGCGCCCGACGATGCGGCACGCGCGCGGATGGAGGCGCTTCCCGATCCGAAGCATGACCCCGTTACCGGCGAGACGGGGGCAAGGACTGGCGCCTGATCATGACAGGCGCATAGGAGGATCGAGTCTTGCTCTTGGACAGTGCGAACCAGAGTCCGGCCTGGGTGGGGAACGCGAACCCGTGCTGGACGCTTCAGCGGTTATGAAAACACAAGAGGATGGGCCGGCTGACACCGGCGAGGCAGGAACGATCGTCGATGCGCAGGAAGCCGCGGAAAATGCGAGTCTCGTCTACGTAACCGACGACAGCCCGGGAATCGTCCGCCAGCCCTACCGCGGCAAGTTTCGATATCGCGATGCCCGGGGCAACGTCGTGACGGACAAAAAAACTCTGAAGCGAATTGCTTCGCTCGCCATCCCCCCGGCCTATACCGATGTCTGGATCTGCCCCAAGGCAAACGGGCACATCCAGGCGACCGGCCGTGACGCAAAGGGCCGCAAGCAGTATCGTTACCACCCGCGTTTCCGCGAGGTACGCGACAGCACCAAGTACGAGCACATGCTGGACTTCGCAAAGGCCCTTCCTGGCGTGCGCGAGCGCATCGATGCCGATCTCAAGAAGCGCGGGCTACCGCGTGAGAAGGTCCTGGCCGCCGTCGTGCATCTGCTCGAGACCACGATGATCCGCATCGGCAACGCGGATTATGCCAAGCAGAACAAGAGTTATGGCCTCACGACCCTCCAGGACCGCCATGTCGCGATCGAGGGCGCTGAGCTCCGATTCAATTTCAAGGGCAAGAGCGGAAAGCAGTGGCGGCTGAAGCTGAAGGATCGGCGCATCGCGAAGATCGTCAAGGCCAGCCAGGATCTGCCCGGACAGCATCTGTTCCAATATGTGGGCGAAGACGGCGCGCAGTACGAAGTCACCTCGAACGATATCAACGCTTATCTTCGGGAGATCTCCGGGACGGACATCACCGCCAAGGATTTCCGCACCTGGAATGGCACGGTGCTCGCCGCCCTGGCGCTTTCCGAATATGAAAAGGTCGACAGCCAGGCTGCGGCGAAACGGAATGTCCGGACCGCAATCGAAGCCGTCGCTTCGCGGCTGGGCAATACGCCCACCGTGTGCCGCAAGTGCTACATTCATCCCGAAGTGTTCGAAAGCTACCTGAGCGACGAATTGGTCCTGGAGACACGGGACGCCGTCGAGAAAGAGCTGCGGGAAGACCTGTCCCGCCTCCGTCCGGAAGAAGCGGTCGTGCTGGCCTTCCTCCAGCGGCGGCTCGCCGAAAAGGCAAAGGTTCCGGCCCTGTAGCCATATGATGAATGGCAGGGCGATGGCCCGTCTCGATCTTTCCGTAAGCCCTGAAGGTCCCTCGCACAGATGCTCAGCGTCGGTTGCTTCAGCCGTTCACGATCGTGCCGCCATTGGGATGGAGGACTTGGCCCGACATGTAGCTGGAGTCCTCGCAGGCTAGGAACAGGAAGGCCGGAGCGACCTCATTGGGCTGTCCGGGCCGGCCCATCGGGGTGTTTTCGCCAAAATGCTCGAGCTTCTCCGGGCTGGCGCCTCCGCAAGGGTTGAGCGGGGTCCAGATCGGTCCCGGTGCCACCGCATTGACGCGAATGCGGTCACTGACGAGGTTCTCGGACAGCGAGCGGGTGAAGGCGGTGATGGCGCCCTTGGTTGAACTGTAGTCGAGCAGCTCCTTTGAACCCTGGTACATGGTGACCGAGGTGCAGTTGATGATGGCCGCGCCCTCCTTGAAATGCGGCCGCGCCGCCTGGACGAGGAAAAACATCCCGAAGATGTTGGTCTGGAACGTGCGCCGTAGCTGTTCCTCGGTAATGTCGGTGATGTCCTTGTCGGGATGCTGCTCGCCGGCATTGTTGACCAGGATGTCGATTTTGCCGAACGCGCTGAGCGTCTCGGCGACGATCCGCTCCGAAGTTTCCTTTTCTCCGATATCACCCCGAATGGTGATCGCCTGGCGGCCTTCGGCCTCGACGATGCGCTTCGTCTCGGCGGCGTCGTCATCTTCGCACAGATAAGCGATCGCGATGTCGGCGCCCTCCCGGGCATAGAGAGCCGCCACCGCCCGCCCGATCCCGCTGTCAGCACCGGTTATGATCGCGACCTTGCCAGCGAGGCGATCGGAACCCTTGTAGCGCGGTTGCCACTCTGGCCGCGGATCGAGACCGCTCTCGCGACCCGGAAGCGCATCTTCGTGAATCATCCCCTGGGTATCGCTCATGGACATCTCCTTCTCACAAGAGAACTCGCCCACCGCGGATCGGTTCTTCGCCTTGGCGACGAAGCGAAACATTAGGAACCCAGGCGCCGGCACAGGATGGAGGAAGCCACCGGCACGCCGACGCGGCGAGGAGCAGTCATCGCGAGAAATCATCCCGGGCAACGCCGTTCATAGTCGCGCGTTCTCGTCCCGTGCCTTCAAACAGGCGAGGAACCCATCCTGCCCGGACGCGTGTCGGGAAGGCAGATCAGCAGGAGATTATCGCATGACCGACATCGTCTTCGTCCACGGCATGTTCCAGAACCCCAAGAGCTGGGAGAACTGGATCCGTATGTTCAGCGACAAGGGGTACAATTGCCACGCCCCGGCCTGGCCGCTGCATGAAGGTGATCCGCGCTCGCTGCGCGACAATCCGCCGCCGGGTTTGGGCGAACTTCGCCTCAAGGATGTCATCGCATCTATCGAGGCTACGGTGCGTGGCCTCGACCGCCCGGTGATGATCGGCCATTCGGTGGGCGGTCTCATTACCCAGATCCTGTTGAGCCGGGGATTGCTCTCGGCCGGGGTGGCGATCGATTCCGTCGCGCCCAACGCCATGGTCGACTTTGACTGGGGCTTTCTCAAGAACAGCGCGATTATCGCCAATCCGCTGAAGGGTGACGAACCGATCTACATGGATGCCAAGACATTCCACGGCGCTTTCGCCAACAGTTTGAGCGAAGAGGAGGCAGCGCGCGCGTTCGAAGCGACAGCAACGCATGACAGCCGCAATATCCTGCGCGACTGTATGGGCGAGGATGGCCGGATCGATCTCGACGCGCCGCACGCGCCCTTGCTGATGATCGGCGGTGAGGAGGACGAGATCATCCCGGCGCATCTGACCGAGAAGAACCACAGCGCCTATAAGGATGAGGGGAGCGTTGCGGAGTTCGTGTCCTTTCCTGGCCGGAGCCACTTCATCTGCAACGAGCTCGGCTGGGAAGAGGTCGCGCAGACGGCGCTCCAGTTCATCGAGCGCAACGGCGTCCGTGCCGGATCTGGCGCCCGCAGTATTGAACCGATGTGATTTGCCGGGTGAGGGGCTGTCTGGTTGAGATCGGCCCTTGCATTGTCCGACGGTTGCGGAGGGCCGGGCGAGCCCTTCCGCCGATTATCAAGGACGCCCCTTGGTGCCTCTCAGGATAGCCGCGCGATCGTGACCATCCGGACGAGGTCGGACAAGGTCTTTGCCTGCATTTTCATCATGACATTGGCGCGGTAGACCTCGACCGTCCTCGCGCTGATCTCCAGGTCATAGGCGATCGCCTTGTTAGCCTGGCCCGCGACGAGGCCGTCCATGACCTCGCGCTCGCGCGGGCTGAGCGTGGCGATGCGGTCGAGGATGGCCTGCCTTTCCGCGGCGGAGGCGGCATCTCCCGCGGTGCGAGCCAGCGCGTTGCGGATCGCGCTCAGCATGACCTCGTCATCGAAAGGCTTTTCGATGAAGTCCGCCACGCCGGCTTTCATGGCCTGGATCGCCAGCGGGACGTCGGCGTGGCCGGTCACGACGATGACAGGGACTCCTGCGCCTCCGTGCTGCAGCTTTTCGGCCAGCTCGATGCCGGTCATCCCCGGCATGCGCACGTCGGTCACGAGGCAGGCGCCTGCGAGGGGCGGCGATGATTTGAGAAAAGCGTCTGCCGAAGCATAGGAGCGCACCCGTATCCCGGCTACATCGAGGAGAAATTCCAGTGAATGCCGGACGCTATCGTCGTCATCGATCACATAAACGATTGGGTCACTCGCCATCGCCTGGCCCTTCCTTGTCCTCCTTGGGCAGCGTGAAGCCGAACACGGCCCCGCCCCCTTCATGAGATTCTGCCCAGATGCGCCCGCCATGGGCCTCGACGATCGTGCGCGAGATCGACAGGCCTACACCCATGCCGGTGCGTTTCGTGGTGATGAATGGTTGAAACAGCCGGTCGGCCACATCGGCCGCGATGCCCGGGCCGGTATCGGCGACCGTCACCCGCGCCATGTCGGCGTCGGCCGGCGCGATGGCGATGGTCAACGCACGTGGCCCCGACCCATTCCCGGCCATGGCGTCGATGGCATTGCGAACGAGGTTGAGCACCACCTGCTGGATTTGCACCTTGTCCGCGAGCACGAGATCGATCTCTGGGCTGAAGTCATGCTGGACGCGTATCCCATGCTCCTTGGCGCCGACGAGCGCCAGCGCGCTCGCCTCCTCGACAAGCTTCGGCAGGCTTTCGACCGCTCGTTCGGTTTCGCCGCGCGCGACGAAATCGCGCAGCCGGCGGATGATTTCCCCGGCTCGCAGCGCCTCGGCGGCGGCGCGGCCGACCGCATCAATAACCCGGTCGTTGCGACCCTCATCGCGTTCGAGCAGCATCTTGCTGCCCTTGAGATAGTTGGCGATGGCGGAGAGGGGCTGGTTCAGTTCATGGGCGAGGGCCGAGGCCATTTCACCCAGGGCGGTCAGCCGCGAGACGTGAACGAGTTCGCTCTGCAGTTCCTGCAGCCTCGCCTCGGCATGCTGGCGCTCGGTGAGATCGCGGACGAAGCCGGTGAAGAACCGCTGCCCGTTGGCCTGCACTTCGCCGACGGCGAGTTCGAGCGGAAAGGTCGATCCGTCGCGACGTTCGCCTACGACGACGCGGCCCTTGCCGATGATGCGGCGCTCTCCCGTCTGGTAGTAGCGATCCAGATAGCCATCATGGGCTGCGCGGTAGGGCTCGGGCATCAGGAGCCGCACGTTGCGGCCCGCGATGTCCTGCGCCTTCCAGCCGAACATCCGTTCCGCCGCGGGGCTGAAGTCGCGAATGAGTCCCGCAGCATCGATCACCACCATGGCGTCGGGGACGGTGTCGAGGATCGAGCGCAGATGGGCTTCTCGGCTGGCGAGGCCGGCAGCGGCCTCGTCCGAAGCAAGTCGGGCTCGCTGAAACCACTCGCCCCCTAGCGCGATGGCGAGCCCGATCGCCACGAAGGCCACCGCGGCAATCACGCTGCCTTCCTCGATCGGGCCTGTCAGGTGGTCGCACCACAGGCCGGCGGCTGCGCCGGCCAGCGAAGCCATCGCGCCGACGCGAAGGCCTGACAGGGCGCTGGCGGCGACCACGCCCGGGACGAAGAAGATGAAGGTCGCGCGTGCGCCGAGCTGATCGGCAAACAGCAGCCGCACCGCGAGGCCGCCGGCGATCGCGAGCAGCGCGACGCCCAGGGCAGCGGGCAGGGCGAGCCGCGGCAGGAGCCGGCTTGCACCATCGCTGCGAGCCACCTCCGGTAAGTCCCTTAGGGGCGCTGCGGTAGGGACATCATCCAAATTTTCGTCCTTCCTTTCCCCGTCTACTTACGGCCCATCAGCGGCGCCCCGTCAATCGCGTCGCCATTGGAGACACGACAATGACTGCACCGTTCATCGATCTGGGCGTTCACCATAAGGCCAGCGGACTCTCCGACAAGGTCGCGCTCGGCTTCACCAAGGTCCTGCGCTGGTGCGCGGACACCTTTTTCGCCCAGCGCTACGGTCACCGGGCCGTCGTGCTCGAGACCGTCGCCGCGGTGCCCGGCATGGTCGGTGCGACGATCAACCACCTCGCCTGCCTGCGCCGCATGTGTGACGACAAGGGCTGGATCAAGACGCTCATGGACGAGGCCGAGAATGAGCGCATGCACCTCATGACCTTCATCGAGATTTCCAAGCCGACCTGGTTCGAGCGGGCCGTGATCATCGGCGTGCAATGGGTGTTCTATGTGTTCTTCTTTGCTCTCTATCTCTTGAGCGCCAAGACGGCCCACCGCGTCGTCGGCTATTTCGAGGAAGAGGCGGTGATCAGCTACACGCACTATCTCGCGGAAATCGACGAGGGCCGCAGCGCCAATGTGCCGGCGCCCGAGATTGCCAAGCGGTACTGGGGGCTGCCCGAGGAGGCCACCTTGCGCGACGTGGTGCTGGTCGTCCGCGCCGACGAGGCGCACCACCGCGACGTCAACCACGGCTTCGCCAATGAACTGGGCGGGTTGCCGGTTGGAGCCGTCGCGCAGTGCCCGCCCCACGCCGAGCTCGTCCCCAACTGGAAGAAGGCCGCCTGAGCCTCGGCCTGACTGCGGAAGGACATGACATGGTCTTGGATCGCCCGGTCCTGCTGTTCGAAAGCGATCAGCCCGTCCTGTCCTCCCTGCAGTTCGCCCTGAGCCTCGAGGGGTTCCTGCCCGCGGATGGCAATGTGCCGGATGCGGACCCCGCGACGGCCGAATGCCTCGTCATCGACCAGCGATATCGCGCCGATGGGATCGGCTTTCTGCAGGATCTGCGGGACAAGGGCGTTGTCGTACCGGCAATCCTGCTGGCGACCAATCCCTCGCGGGAACTCCGGCGACGGATGAAGCCGCTCGGAGCAGTCCTGATCGAAAAGCCGCTGCTCGGCAACGAGCTCACTGATGCCCTCCTGACCATCATCGCTTCCTCCAAGGCCGCCTGACATGTCTGCTTGCTCTATCGACGAAACCGTCATCGACCTGCTCGTGCCTGCCTTCTATGCCCGCGTCCGGGCGGATGGGTTGCTCGGGCCGATCTTCGAGAGTGCCATCGACGACTGGCCCCATCATCTGGCGAAGCTGAAGGATTTCTGGTCGTCGGTGATGCTGGCAAGCGGGCGCTACAAAGGCCAGCCGATGCCCGCCCATATCCGTCACGAAAGGGCGTTGAGTAATGAGGCCTTTGCCCGCTGGCTCGCGATCTGGCGAGAGACCACGGACGAACTTCTCGCGCCGGCCGTCGCCAGGGCGTTCCAGGAAAAGGCGGACCGTATCGCCCAAAGCCTTCAGCTAGGGATGCAGTTTTATCGCGAACGGAGCGCCGCATGACTGTCGCGATCCCAGCGAACGCCAAGTCCTACAAGCGCACCGCGACCTTTACCGAAACCACCATCCCGGCAGGCCTGCTGGGCGACCATTCGACCAAGGAGGGCACCTGGGGCCTCATCCGGGTAGAAAACGGCGCGCTTCGCTATGTGGTGACGGACGAGCGTCGGCCGCCTTCGGAGCGGATCCTCACCGCGGCCGGCGAGCCGGGCGTGGTCGAACCGACCATCCTGCACCATGTGGCGCCGGTGGGGCCGGTCCGCTTCCACGTCGAATTTCTAAGGATGGATTGATCGCCTGACCGGCACGTCCCCTCGTTCCCAACCTCGGTAGTTTATCAAGGAGTTCCCTGATGCGTACAGCCTCACCCGCCGCCATGGAGATCGTCAAGGCCACGGCCCCCGCTCTTGAGAAGCACGGCGTTGAGATCACCACGGCCATGTATGCCCGGCTGCTGCAGGATCCCGAGATCGCCGCCATGTTTGATCGGGCGGCGCAGGAAAGCGGGGAGCAGCCGCGCCGGCTCGCCGGCGCGATCCTGGCCTACGCAAGGAATATCGATAAGCTCCAGAACCTTGGGAGCGCCGTGCAGCGCATGGTCGCCCGGCACGTCGAGACCGGCGTCAGGCCCGAGCACTATCCCCATGTCGCGGCCGCTCTACTTCCGGCGATCCGTGAAGTTCTGGGCGCCGAAGTCGCCACGGACGACGTGCTGGCTGCCTGGGGCGAAGCCTACTGGATGCTTGCCGACATTCTCATCGCTGCCGAAACGCAGGCTTATGAAGAGGCCAGCGCCGCCTGATCGATAGCTTTGACACGGCCTATCCCGAGGTGACCGGCAGGAGAGCCTTACCACGTTGCGATATCGCGGGCCCTGGCCGCCGCTGTCGGACTCCTGCTGGTGATCCGGATCATACCAGCCAATAGGGCAAGCATCTCCCTATGGGGCCACCAGGGACCTTAAGGCCCGCTCGTGTCAGGTTCCGGAAGCGCCTTGCGTTTTCGTGAGGTCGACTGCGGGCAGGGCGTTCAATTGTTCCTTTGTCATCGTCGTCGAAAGGTCGGTGTCATTGCCCTTGCGAACGACCTGCAATCCGGCCACGGGAACGTGGACGAACTTGTCAGGATGGCTGTCCTCGATCTCGATCAGAAGCTGTGACACCGAGCCGTCCGCGCCGCGCACGAGCGACTTCACGTCTCCGAGTTCCACGCCGTTGCCGCCGACTAGGTCCGCTTCCAGCAATTGGACCTCGGTGAGACCGAGCGCGGCCGGAGTCGGGCCGGCGGCGGCCGCCGCCGCTTCGGCGTCGCGTTCGACCTTGTCCTCGGCGATATCACTGGGGGAATCGGCCCTGTTGCAACCTGTGATAAGGACAGCCGAGCAGGCCAGAGCGAACAAGGCGCGATTCATTAGTCTTCTCCGGATTTCAAACTGCCATCGCCATAGAAGGCGCTTGGGGCCTTACGGTTCCCTGATCCGCGGGCCGGCAACGCACCCATTCAGGCGGACGTAGGTGGATGTAAAAGGCGAAATGTTCTAGCTTCAGCAGCTTGGGGGGCGAACCGAAAGGAGCGTCGTGTGGCCGAGCCTGTTGCAGCCACGATCAGGAAGATCCTCGTGGCGACGGATCTTACCCCGCGATGCGATCGCGCCCTCGACCGCGCCGTCCAGTTGGCGAGGGAGAGCCAGGCCGAACTGGTGGCGGTTCATGTCATGGACGCGGCCGACCAGTCCGACTCGATGTTCGATCGGCGAGAGCGGTCCTGGCGGCGCGTGCCTGACCCCGCCGAACGGATGCGCTGGCGGTTGCAGCGCGACCTTGCCGAGGCGTTCGAAGGGATCAGGGTCATCGCGGCCCAGGGCGATCCGGCTGAACAGTTGGTTGCCCATGCACGCAGCGAAGCCTGCGATCTCATTGTGACAGGGGCGGCGAGCGCGATCGATGGGCCGGATCCTGTTCGGTAGCACCGTCAACCGCGTGGCTCGCGAGGTCGAGCAGCCGATCCTGGTCGTTCACGACCGCGCCTTCCGGCCTTATCGCGAGATCGTCGTGGCGACGGACTTTTCCGATGCGTCGATTGCGGGACTGCAGACTGCCTGGGACCTGTTTCCCCAAGCGGCATTTACGCTATTTCATGCCTATGACGTCCCCAGTGCCGCGCTCGCCGACGCGCGGCAGGACGGGCGCGCGCTTCTGACGATGCAAGAGGACATGATGGCGAAGGTTCGCGCCGATGACCGCCTCGACGCCCGTCTGGGCGGCAAGGTTTCGGTGGTGGCCGATTACGGCGCGCCCGAGGCCCTTCTCCCCGACTATGTAGAGGACCAGCGCGTCGATCTCACGGTCGTCGGCAGCCACGGACATGGCGCCCTGTTCGACGCGCTGATCGGCAGCACGGCCAAGCGTCTGGTCGAAGCGCTCGAGGGCGACCTTCTGATCGTGCGCCATTCTGCGGACGCGTGAGAAAAGGGCCGAGTCCATATTCGGCGGGGAGCCAGTCGCGCGCCGCCGTGTTTCACAGGAGGAAAGACCGTTCAGGCCGCTGCAGGGGATATGAGGGGGTGCAATCGGTTTTGATATCAACCAAGCGCGCCTGGCGCCCGGGACAGGTCATGATCCGACATCGGCGGCACCAGGGTCGCGCCTTGCGGGAAGGGGAGGGGTTGGTCTCGTGATCAAGCCGCACCTTCTCTACCTGGTGCTCGCCTTGCCGTTTCTCGCGAGCCTGGCCGCAGCCTTTCTACCCTCGGTGACCCGCAATCTGGCTTCGAGCTTGGCAGGGGTCGTCACCCTGCTGGCGATCGGGGCGCTCCTCAGCTTCTATCCGGCCGTATCGCAAGGGGACGTGGTGCGCATCGACCAGCCCTGGCTGCCGTCCCTCGGGCTCGATCTGGTCCTGCGTCTGGACGGCTTTACCTGGCTGTTCGCGCTGCTGGTTCTCGCGATCGGAGCCTTGGTCGTTCTCTATGCGCGCTATTACATGTCGCCGGACGATCCGGTGCCGCGCTTCTTCAGCTTTCTGATGGCCTTCATGGGCTCAATGCTGGGCATCGTGTTGTCGGGCAATCTCATCCAGACCATATTCTTCTGGGAGCTCACCAGCCTCTTTTCCTTTCTCCTCATCGGCTATTGGCATCACAACCAGAGCGCGCGCGACGGTGCGCGCATGGCGCTTATAGTGACGGCCACGGGCGGCGTCTGCCTGCTCCTGGGCTTTCTGCTTATCGGGCACATCGCCGGCAGCTATGATCTTGAGGTCGTCCTCTCCTCGGGCGGATTAATCCGCGCCCATCCCCTTTATCTTCCCGCGCTCGTGCTGGTGCTGATCGGCGCCTTTACGAAAAGCGCGCAGGTCCCGTTCCACTTCTGGCTGCCACATGCGATGGCGGCGCCCACCCCGGTCTCGGCCTATCTCCATTCCGCGACGATGGTGAAGGCCGGCATCTTCATACTCATCCTGCTCTGGCCGGTGCTGGCCGGCACGCAGGCCTGGTATCTGATCGTCGCGACCACAGGCCTTGCCACATTGCTGGTCGGGGCCTGGGCCGCGATCTTCCAGCATGATCTCAAGGGCCTGCTCGCCTATTCGACCATCAGCCATCTCGGGCTCATCACGCTGCTTCTGGGGCTCGGCAGTCCGCTCGCGGCTGTGGCGGCGATCTTCCACACCGTGAACCACGCGACCTTCAAGGCGTCGCTGTTCATGGCGGCAGGGATCATCGACCATGAAACGGGCACACGCGATCTGCGGCGGCTGAGCGGCCTCTTTCGCTGCATGCCGGTCACCGCGACGCTGGCAATGGTGGCGGCGGCGGCGATGGCCGGCGTGCCGCTGCTCAACGGCTTCCTGTCGAAGGAGATGTTCCTGGCCGAGGCGCTCGGGGCGCATAGCGGCACCTTGCTCGACAAGGCGCTGCCGGTGCTGGCGACGCTCGCCAGCATGTTCAGCGTGCTTTATTCGGTGCGCTTCATCCACCAGACCTTCTTTGGCCCGCCGCCCAGCGACCTGCCGCACCAGCCTGGCGAGGCGCCCCACTGGATGCGGCTGCCAATCGAGGTGCTTGTGCTGCTTTGCCTGGTCGTGGGCGTCGCGCCTGCCGCGACGATTGGCCCGCTGCTCGGTGACGCCGCTCGCGCCGTGCTGGGCGCGCGCACGCCGGCTTATGACCTTGCCGTCTGGCATGGCTTCACCTTGCCCCTGCTTATGAGCGGGATCGCACTGGCCGGCGGCCTCCTGCTCTACCGGGTCTTCGGACGGCGGCTCAACAGTGTCGAAGCCTCCCCTGTCATCGGCCATCTGAAAGGACACCGCCTGTTCGAGCGGACGCTGACCGGTCTTATTCAGGGTGCGCGGTCCGCCTATGGGGCGATCAGCTCGGGCCGGCTGCAGGTGCAACTGCGCCTCCTCATCGTGACCGCGCTCTGTGCCGGCGCCTTGCCGGTCTTCCTCCTGGGCTATAGCGCCGGGACCGCGCCGCGCACGCTTCTGAATCCCATATTCGCTCTGCTCTGGCTGATCGGCGGAGCCGCTGCGATCGGCGCGGCCAACCGCGCGAAGTTCCATCGTCTGGCGGCCCTCGTCATGGTCGGCGTCGCCGGGCTCATGACCTGCGTCAGCTTCATCTGGCTCTCGGCGCCGGATCTTGGACTCACACAGCTGCTGGTCGAGACCGTGACCCTGGTCCTTCTCCTGCTTGGGCTGCGTTGGCTTCCGCTGCGCCGTCCGGACGTCTGGCCGGGCGCGCAGACACCGCTCGCCGTTCGTCTGCGCCGCGGCGGCGACCTGCTGTTGGCAGGCATAGGGGGCGTCGGCATGGCGGCGCTATCCTATGCGACGATGACGCGCGCGCCGCCCGAAGGCGTCGGACGCTTTTTCCTGGAGCAGGCCTATCCCGGCGGCGGCGGCAAGAATGTGGTCAACGTCATCCTTGTCGATTTCCGCAGTTTCGACACCCTGGGCGAGATCACGGTGCTGTCGATCGTTGCTGTGACCATTTTCTCGCTGCTGCGCCGCTTCCGACCCGCTGCGGAAAGCGTCGAAGCGCCCGACCAGCAGAAGGTCCAGAATGCCTTCGACGACGCGGGCGCGGAGCGGGAGCGAGGCGACACGGCGCGCCACTATCTCATGGTCCCTCGGGTCCTCATGGAATGGCTGTTTCCGATAATCGTCACGTTCGCGCTCTATCTCCTGATGCGCGGCCACGACTGGCCGGGCGGCGGCTTCGCGGCGGGGGTGACCGCTTCCATCGCACTCATCATCCTTTATATGGCGGGTGGCACGCGCTGGGTGGAAGCGCGGCTCAATGTGCAGCCGCTGGTCTGGATCAGCGCGGGCCTGGTCTGTGCGGTAGCGACCGGCGCCGGAGCGCTCCTGTCCGGCGCGCCATTCCTCACCACCTATTTTCAGTATTTCGAGGTGCCGCTGACAGGCGCGGTGCCGGTGGCGAGCGCGCTGCTGTTCGACATTGGCGTGTTCATGGTGGTGGTGGGGACAACGGCGCTGATCCTGATCGCGCTTGCCCATCAATCGATCCGCGCGCCTCGGTCGCGTCCAGCGGCCGGGTCTTCGCCCGAGGATCCTGCCGAGGGTGAGAGTTGATGGAGGCGGTGCTGGCCCTTGCGATCGGCATCCTCGTCGCCAGCGGCCTGTGGCTGCTGTTTCGCCCGCGCACGTTCCAGGTGGTGCTCGGACTGTCGCTCCTCTCCTATGCGGTCAATCTCTTCATCCTGGCCGCAGGTCGGCTGCGAACCGACGCACCGCCGATCCTGGACGGCAAGGCCGTCGATCCGGCGCTTTATGTCGATCCCGTGCCCCAGGCCCTGGTGCTGACGGCTATCGTCATTTCGTTCGCCACGACGGCGCTGCTCCTGGTGGTGTTGCTTGCCGCGCGCGGCCTGACCGGAACCGACCACGTCGACGGCGAGGATGAAGAGCCATGAGCGCGGCCCCCCTCTGGCTCCAGCATCTGCCCGTCCTGCTCGTCGTCCTGCCGATCGTGGCCAGCGCGCTGCTGCTGGCGGTGGCCGAGCGGCGACGCAGGCTCAAGCGGGCGATCAGCCTCGTGACGGCTGTCACCATGGTCGCCGTCGCGGGGCTGCTGGTGCTGAGCTGCGATGGACAAGTGGGGGCGGCACCGGGGGGCCGCAGGTCTACCGTCTTGCCGACTGGCCGGCGCCCTTTGGCATCGTTCTGGTGGCGGACCGCCTTTCGGCCCTGATGGTCCTCCTGACCGATCTCTTGGGAGTGACGGCGCTGGTCTATGCGCTGGCGCGGTGGGACCGCTCGGGTCCGCGTTTCCATGCGCTGTTTCTGCTGCTGCTGGCTGGGATCAACGGCGCCTTCCTGACCGGCGACATCTTCAATCTCTTCGTATTCTTCGAGGTGCTGCTGGCCGCGTCCTATGGCTTGATCTTGCATGGCTCGGGGGAGGAGCGCACGCGGGCGAGCCTTCACTATATCACGATCAATATCGCGACATCGCTGCTGTTCCTGGTCGGGGTCGCGATGATCTACTCAGTGACAGGATCGCTCAACATGGCCGACATCGCGGTGAAGACCCCGCAGGTCGCGCGCGGGGATCTCATGCTGCTCGAGGCGGGCGCCGCGGTGCTGGGCGTTGCCTTTCTCGTCAAGTCGGGCATCTGGCCGCTCAACTTCTGGCTGCCGCGCACCTATGCGGCGGCGGCGCCGCCTGTCGCTGCGGTTTTCGCGATCATGACCAAGGTCGGGGTCTACATCATCCTGCGGCTCAGCTCTTTACTATTCGGCGAAGGGTCGGGCGCGGCGGTGGCTTTGCCGATCATGCGCTGGTTCTCCTGGGCTTCGCGACGATGCTGTTCGGAACTTTGGGCATTCTGGCGACCCGCCAGTTGACCCGGGTCGCGGGTCACTATGTGCTGGTGTCTTCAGGTACGCTGATCGCGGCGATCGGGCTGGGCGGTCAGGCGCTGGTGGCGGCGCTGCTCTTCTATCTGGTGAGCTCGACGCTCGCGGTGGGCGCGCTCTACCTGCTCATCGAACCGGTGGAGCGCAATGCCGACGAGG
This sequence comes from Sphingobium xenophagum, assembly GCF_002288285.1. NCBI lineage: Bacteria > Pseudomonadati > Pseudomonadota > Alphaproteobacteria > Sphingomonadales > Sphingobiaceae > Sphingobium > Sphingobium xenophagum. Next base: position 102,025 of record NZ_CP022749.1, read on the forward strand.
AGGATCTGATCGCGGGAATCGCCGAACCCGTATTCGACGACGAATATGTGGGCGCGGTCAGCGAGGAGACGGACGAGGTCGGGATTATAATACCGGGCACGATCGCGGTCCTGGGCGGCGCTTTCATCTTCTGCACGCTCCTTCTTGCCGGTCTGCCGCCTCTTTCCGGTTTCATCGCCAAGTTCGCGATCATTTCCACCCTGTTCGACCAGGACGCCATTTCCCCCTCCGCGTGGACGCTTGCCGGCCTGATCATCCTTTCGGGTCTCGCGACGCTGGTCGCCATGACCCGCGCCGGCATCGATCTTCTCTGGACGCCGGGCGAGGATGCGCCAGCCCGCCTGAGCGTGATCGAGGTTGTCCCGATCGGGCTGCTGCTGGCAATCTGCCTGTCCCTCATGGTCGCGGCGGGTCCGATTTACCGCTATGTCGAGACGACCGCCGGGGGGCTGGGTGCGCCACGTGCCTATATCGAGGCGGTGATGGGATCTCACGCGGGCGCGCCGCGATGATCGGGCGTCTCTTCCCCTATCCGCTTCTGGCGGCGGCAGTTTGTCTCCTGTGGATCCTTCTGAGCGGCGTCTCTGCGGGGCAATGCCTTCTGGCTGCAGCGGCGGCGCTGCTCGTGCCGCAGGTGATGCGGCCTCTCGGGCCAGCGTCGGCCCAGATCCGGTGGGGGAGGGCGGTGCCGCGCCTCGTCGGCCTGGTGCTGCTCGATATCCTGCGCTCCAATCTGGCGGTCGCGCGCATCGTTCTGTTCGGTTCGCGGCGGCGGCGGTCGGGGTTCATTGAAGTGCCGCTCGAACTGCGTAATCCCTATGCGCTTACCACTCTGGCGGTCATCATCACGGCGACGCCCGGCACCATCTGGCTTCAGCATGACCCCGATCGGCAGACAGTCCTCATCCATGTCCTCGACCTGAAGGACGAGGCGGACTGGATCGCGCTCATCAAGGGCCGCTATGAGCGCCTCCTGAAGGAGATTTTCGTTTGAGCCACCTCCTCCTGGGCCTGGCGATCACTGCAGCCCAAATCCTTCTGGGCCTGGCCATGGCCTGCGCAAGCTTCCGGATTCTACGTGGACCGCGCGCGCAGGACCGGGTGCTGGGCCTCGACGCGCTTTATCTGGCCGCAATGCTGCTCTTGCTTACATACGGCATCCAGACCGGACGCACCCTGTTCTTCGAGGCCGCGTTCATTATCGCCTTGCTGGGCTTTGCGGGAACCGTGGCATTGGCGAAATTTCTGATGCGCGGCGAGGTGATCGAATGATCCAGGCGCCTGACCTTCCGCCCTGGGCGGCCTTGATCGTGGGTATCTGCCTGCTGCTCGGCGCGAGTGTCACGCTTATCGGCACGGTCGGCCTCGTGCGGATGAAGACCTTTTATGAGCGCCTCCATCCGCCGACGCTCGGCCCGACGCTGGGCACGGCCTTCATCCTCATGGCGTCCATCACCTGTTTTTCCGCGATGCAGTCCAGGCCCGTTGTGCATGAGATCCTCATTGCGGTGTTCGTGACTTTGACGACGCCGCTGACCCTCATGCTGCTGGCCCGTGCCGCCCTCTATCGTGACCGGCTGGCAGGCGACATGTCCGTGCCGGGCGACGATCACAACGGGCCATCTTCGCCCGCTGTCACGCGGGATGCACAGGGATCGCCTCCTCCAAACTGAGATCGGTCGGCTTTGCAGCGAAGCAGCAACACTGGGCGCCGGATGTCTGGAAGGCTCGTCAACCGGCCGTTCGATCTTGACCGAGGCAATCGGCAGGAGAGCCTTAACCAAGTTGCGATATCGCGAGTCCATGGCCGTAGCTGTCCGACTTCTCCGCGTTTCTGTGCCACGGCAGTATCTTTGGCCGCTCCTGTCGCTGCTCAGCGTATGCTTCGGTTTCATCTTCCTTCTCATTTTCCTGAGCACTCGTGCCCAGGATGCTCAGCAGCTCGAGCGGGAGCGGCAAGCGCTCGGGGGCGTGTTCGCCACCGCTTCCGCGATGGTGCAGCACGATCTGCAGGATTACGCCAAATGGGACGATGCCGTGCGTCACATCGGCTCGAGGTTCGATGCGGCCTGGATGGATGACAATGTCGTGGCCTATCTGGGCCGCACCCAGGGATATTCCGACATCTTCGTGCTCGGCGCGGACGATCGGACCCTTTACAGCTTTAACGACCGGAAGATCGCCGCGAAGACCGCTCACCTGCGTCTTGGCGCCGACTTCGTCCGCTCGATCGCCGAAGTGCGGCGCTTGCCGGCTGAGGGCAGCCCGATCGTCAGTGGCTTCACGCGCTCGGGCCAGCAGATCATGGTCTATGCCACGGCCGCCGTGGTGCCTCTGACGGGTAAGATCGCCGCACCCCCAGGGCCGACCCGCCTTCTGGTGATCGCCCGGCGCGTCGACGAGGCGTTTTTGGCGGACCTCACGCGCGAACTCAATGTCCACGATGTACGAATGACGCTGGAAAACCGGACAGCGGGAATGGACGCCATCGCCATCAAGGGCCGGTCGGGCGAACGGATCGCCTGGCTGGAATGGCGGTCGCATCACCCGGGTGAATCGCTGAGGCAGCATCTGGTGCCGGCGATCCTGGCGGTGGCTTTCGTCGCCTTTGTGGCTGCCGGCCTAATTCTTCGCCGGGGCGGCCAGTCGATCGAGGCTTTGCGCGCAAGCGAGCTTCTTGCCCGGCATCTGTCGGATCACGATACCTTGACCGAACTGCCCAATCGCCGCGCGCTAGGGGAGCGGCTGGGCGAGCTTGTCGCGGCAAGGCAAGGACTGGCCCTGCTGTTCCTCGATCTCGACGGGTTCAAGGACGCCAATGATGTCTACGGCCATAGTGCCGGCGATCTCCTGCTCAAGGAAGCCGCCGGTCGCCTGAAGGCCGCGGCGGGGGAGGCCTTCATCGCGCGCGCGGGCGGCGACGAGTTTGCCGTTCTCTTGGGATCGCCATCGCCTGGCGTGGCGGCCGAGACATGCGAGGCCATTCTCGAAGCGTTCTCGACGCCGTTCAAGGTTGGCGCCTACAGCATCACAATCGGGACCAGTATCGGCTATTTCGAGAGCGACACATCCTGCGATAGCGCGGAAGAGTTCATTCGCAAGGCGGACGTTGCCATGTATGCCGCCAAGGATGCGGGCAGGAACTGCGCGCGGGTCTACCACCCCTCGCTCGACGAAGGCCATGAAAGGCGCCAGCGGCTCGAGCAGGATCTCAAGCGCGCGGTCGAGAACGAAGAGATCTACGTCCGCTATCAGCCGATCGTCGATGCCCAGTCGGGCGAGGTCGTCGCCGTCGAGGCGCTGGCGCGCTGGTCTCATCCCGTCCATGGCGATGTCCCGCCGGACGTGTTCATTCCTATCGCCGAGATCAGCGGGCTGATCAACGCGATCGGCCGCCAGGTGCTTCTCCATGCCTGCCGGGAAATGCGCGAGACCGGGCTTGATCTGGCCGTTAACCTGTCGCCGGCGCAATTCTGGGATGGCAATCTTTACGACGAGGTTCAGCAGGTCCTGGAACGGACCAGGTTTCCTCCCGAGCGGCTGGAGCTGGAAATCACCGAAAGCCTGCTGCTGCGCCGTCCCCAGGTCGCGGCGGCTGTGATCGACCGGCTGCGCTCACTCGGTATCCGCATGGCGCTCGACGACTTTGGTACCGGGTTTGCGAGCATCGCCTATCTCCAGCAACTCACGATCGACCGGCTCAAGATCGACAGGTCGTTCCTTGCTCCGCTGGAATCGGAGCCTGATATGCGAGAGGTTCTGGTCTCCATCGTCGGCCTGGCGAAGGCCTATCGTCTTGAAGTCTGCGCCGAAGGGATCGAGACACCGGGACAGGCGCAGCTTGCGCGCCTCGCGGGCTGCGGACGCTTGCAGGGCTGGCTGTTCGGGCGCCCCCAAGCCGCGAGCGCCTTCCAGGCTGTGGCCTTGCGGGCTTAGGAGCGCGAGGAAGCGGTCGGCCGGTCAACGACCACGCTCGAAATCAATCAGTAAGGGGTGGAACGATCTTGTTGGCCTGGGCGCGCTGAATTGCACATTCCCGGGCGAGAAAGTCGACCAGCGCTCGTACCGATGGCAGAAGGCCGCGCCGCGACGGAAAGACCGCATGGACTATGCCGGCCTGTGGTCTCCAGTCCGGGAGTATGTGCGTTAGCCGTCCGGACTTAACGTCGTCCCAGATAAAAATCGTCGGTAGCTGTACCGCGCCCGCCCCCGCTATCGCCGCTTCCCGCAACACCGCCATGTCGTCGGTAACCAGCCGGGGGGAGTGGGGGACTGTCGCTAATTGACACACCCTACATCGAGCAGGTCGATGCACAGCGTGCCTTGCTGGGCGTCGAGCTGTCGCTGGTGCAGGTAAGGACCGATGAACTCACGACGCTGGTCGGACTTTATCAGGCCTTGGGCGGTGTACCGGAATGAATACGCGAAGACTTTCGGGACTGCGGCTTCAAAAAGCCGCTATCCCATCAAGATCGGGTAGAGGTACTCATTCCCCTTGTGCTGCAGATCGTCCAATTTCACGCATTCTCGAGGAAAACCAAAGGCCCGGGGCGCACCCAACATGAAAGTGATGAGCACTGTGATTATTGGGAAATTCTGGTTTCACTGCCCTCATAACGCCAGCTTTGCGCCCCACATCCGGCCGTTCGGCCTTGTCGCCGACGATTCCGAAAGCCGCCATTCGCTTCGCCAACGCTCAACTGGTTCAGGCCCGACATTGCGCTCACGGCCCAACAGGCGTGGCCACAATTATGTTCGGAGTGCAGCAATCAGGGCGTCCCGAGCCATGGCCACGCGCGGGTGTCGCAGCGATGAGCGTGCCCAGACGAGGTAGTAAGCGTTGCGCGGCACCGTGATCGGGGCGGGGATCTCGATCAGCGTGCAAGAAGCGCGTTCGCTGCGGGTGAGATAGCCGGGCAGCACCGTCCAGCCGAGGCCCGCGCGCAATCCCGACCGTAGCACCCGCAGATCGGGCGCGGTCAAGGCTGGCTGGCTGGTCAGCTCGATCTGGTTTGCCTCGAGCCAGGTCCGCAGCAGCGGCCGGTCAAGATCGTAGGCGAGGTGGACCGTCCGGTTGAGCCCGTCGGCAAGCGGCAATTCGGCAATCCGCATAGCCACGGCGGGCGAGGCTACGGCGCGCAGGTGCTCTTCGCCCAGCACATGAAAGGCCAACCGCGCATCTTCGGGTTGCGAGGCGGTGACGGCCAGGTGCACCTTGTCTTCGAGCAGCAAGGCATAGAGCGCCTCGCGTCCGCCGATATGCAGGCGCAGGTCAAGCCCTGCTTCCAGCAGCGGGGCCAGCCGGGGCGTGATCATCTCCCCCAGCAGGTCCGACGGCGCGGCGATGTGGACCGTGCCCGAGATGCGCGACGATCGGGCCCGCGCGCTGGCCAGTGCCGATTCCGCCGTGTCGAGGCTGCTTCCGATCGAAGCCGCGAGATCGTCGGCAATCGCTGTTGGTCGAACACCCCGCGAATGGCGATCGAACAAGGGACGGCCCAATTGCGCCTCGAGCGATGCGATGTGCTGCGACGCCGCCGGTTGGGTGATGCCGATTGCCCGGGCCGCCTCGCTCAGCGAACGACGGCGGTAGACTTCAACGAAGGTGCGCAACTGCAGGAGGGACATTGCGGTTCCATAAGCGGATTTATGGCCGTCCGCCATTCCCGCTGGATTTCATGATGCCGTTCCCTGCGTATCTAAGCCGCCGAAAGGAACGATCGAATGCAAAATCGCCGCCAATGCTGCAAGCCCTCACCGCTGTCCTGGTGGCGGGCGCGGCGCCGGCGGGTGCGTTTGCTCGTGTTCCCGACATCACTAGAAAAGGACAACTGACGATGACCCGCATTCTCATGGTGGCCACCTCCGCCGACCGCATGACTCCCGGCACCGAACCGACGGGTGTCTGGCTCGAGGAACTCACCACCCCGTACTACGCGTTCCGCGATGCGGGCGCCGAGGTGACGCTGGCCTCGATCAAGGGCGGCGCCATCCCCGTCGACCAGCGCAGCGTCAACGCCGACGGCGAGAACGACGCTTCGGTCGAGCGCTATCTGAAGGACGAGGCCCTGAAGGCCGAGGTTGCCAGCACCCCTGTATTCACAAGCATCGATCCCGCCGGCTACGACGCGCTGTTCCTGCCCGGCGGCCACGGCACCATGTTCGATTACCCCGGCAGCGACGAACTGGCGCGCCTGGTCGAACGCTTCGACCGCGAAGGCAAGATCGTCGCCGCCGTCTGCCATGGACCGGCAGGGCTGGTCTCGGCGAAGAAGGCCGATGGCACGCCCTTCGTCGCCGATCGCCGTGTCGCGGGCTTCACCGACAGCGAGGAACGCGCGGTCGGCCTCGATCAGGCGGTGCCGTTCCTGCTCGAAACGCGCCTCAAGGAACTTGGGGGCAAGCACGAGGGCGGCCCCGATTTTGCCCCCTTCGCCCTGCGCGACGGCAATCTGGTGACCGGCCAGAACCCCGCCAGCGCTACCCGCACCGCGGAGCTGGTGATGGAAGCCCTCAAGGACAAGGTCGCCTGATCATGCGCTATCTCCACACCATGCTGCGCGTCGCCGATCCCGAGGCGGCGATCCGGTTCTTCACGCTGCTGGGTCTAAAGGAGACCCGGCGCATGGAGAACCAGGCCGGGCGTTACACGCTGATCTACCTTGCCGCCGACGAGGATTTCCGCGGCGACGGCGAGCAGGGCGAAGCCGAGGTCGAGTTGACGTACAACTGGCCGCCCGAGGACGGCAGCCCTGCCGAGAAATACACGGGCGGCCGAAACTTCGGGCACCTCGCCTACGGGGTCGACGACATCTACGAAACGTGCGCGCGGCTGCAGGCGGGCGGCGTGACGATCAATCGCCCCCCGCGTGACGGATACATGGCGTTCGTCCGCTCGCCGGACGGGATATCGATCGAACTGCTGCAGAAGGGCGAACACAAGGCTCCGGCCGAACCCTGGGCCTCCATGCCCAACACAGGCGAATGGTGATGGCGAATTTGTTCGAACCGATTGAGGTTGGCGGGCTGCGGCTCGCCAACCGCATCGTCATCGCGCCGATGTGCCAGTATTCGGCAGTCGACGGCGCGATGACCGACTGGCACCAGATGCATCTCGGCCAGTTGGCGCTCTCGGGCGCGGGCGCGCTGACGATCGAGGCGACCGCGGTCAGCCCGGAAGGGCGCATCACCTACGGTGACGTCGGCCTGTACGATGACCGTACCGAAGCGGCGATGCGAAGCGTGCTCGAAAGTGTGCGCCGTTGGTCGGACATGCCGCTGATCATCCAGCTGGCCCATGCCGGCCGCAAGGCGAGCTGCGCCAAGCCGTGGCAAGGCGGAACGCAGATCGCCCCCGATGCGGAGAATGGCTGGCAGACCGTGGCACCCAGCGCCATTCCCTTCTCTCCGGACGACCATCCCCCTGTCGAACTGGACACGGCGGGGCTTGCCCGCATCCGGGGCGCCTTTGCCGACGCCGCCCGCCGCGCCGGCAGGCTGGGCATCGAAGCCATCCAGATCCACGTCGCGCATGGCTATCTGCTCCACGAGTTTCTTTCGCCGATCTCCAACCGGCGCGGCGATGAATACGGCGGCAGTCTCGACAACCGGATGCGGTTCCCGCTCGAAGTGTTCGATGCCGTGCGCGAGGCGTTTCCGGCCGACCGCCCGGTCACCGTTCGCGTTTCGGGTACCGATTGGGTCGAAGGCGGCTGGACGGCGGAAGAAACCGCACGGTTTGCGCAGGAACTGGAGCGGCGCGGTTGTTCGGCGATCCACGTGTCCAGCGGCGGCCTCGACCCGCGCCAGCAGATCCCTGTCGGCCCCGGCTATCAGGTGCCGCTGGCGCGGACGGTCAAGGACGCGGTTGCCATGCCTGTCGCGGCGGTCGGAATGATCACCGATCCTCAGCAGGCAGAGCGCATCCTCGAAGACGGGCATGCCGACACCATAGCCATTGCCCGCGCTGCGCTGTGGGATCCGCGCTGGCCCTGGCACGCCGCCGCCGCGCTCGGCGCATCGGTCAAGGCTCCGCCGCAATACCTCCGGTCCGAGCCCCCCGAGGCGGGCCGCATCCTCAAGGAAATGACACCATGAAAATCTCCGTCAAACTGCTTCTTGCCGCTGGCGCCGCCCTCTCGCTCGCCGCCTGCGCGACGACCCGCGAGGGTGCATCCGCGCCCCAGATCGAACAGGTCGCGACCTTCGATGGCGCGATGCCGACTGGCGTGACCGTCGCCCCCAACGGGCGCATTTTCGTCAACTTCCCGCAATGGGGCGACAACGCGCCGTTCACGGTTGCCGAGTTGGTCGACGGCAAGGCGGTGCCTTATCCCGATGCCGCGACCAACCGGCCCGATCCGGCCGACCCGGCGGGGCATTTCATCTCGGTGCAGAGCGTGGTGGCCGACGGCGCCAATCGCTTGTGGGTGCTCGACACGGCGGCGCCCAAATTCTCTCAACCGCAGGCCGGCGGTGCAAAGCTGGTGGCAATCAACCTTGCGACCGACCGGGTGGTGAAGACGATCGTCCTGCCGCCCAGCGTGGTGCTGCCCACGACCTACCTCAACGACGTGCGCTTCGATCTGCGTCAGGGCGCCGAGGGCGTCGCCTACATCACCGACAGCAGCAACGAGGGGGTCGGCGGCATTATCGTCGTCGATATCGCCAGCGGGCGTGCGATCCGGCGCCTGTCGAACCATGCGACGACCAACCCCGAGCCCGGCTTCACCCCGGTTGTCGACGGCGCGGTGCTCATGAACCGCCCGGCTGACGGCCCCGCGACGCCGGTCACGATCGCAAGCGACGCGATTGCGCTCAGCGCCGACGGCAGCCTGCTGTATTACGGTCCACTGTCGGGCCGCACGCTGCACGCGGTGCCCACGGCGATGCTGCGCGATCCCGCGGTGTCCGAGGAGGAGTTGAGCCGCGCGGTCCGCAGCCTGGGGCGCAAAGGCGCCTCGGACGGGATAGCCGAAGACGACAAGGGCCGCGTGTTCGCCGGCGATTACGAGAACAACGCGATCCGCATGCTCGACCAGGGCCGCTGGACGACGGTGGTCAGCGACCCGCGCATCAGCTGGCCCGACACGCTGTCGATCGGCACCGACGGCTATCTCTACTTCACCGCCAACCAGCTTCACCGCCAGCCAGGCTTCCACGGCGGGCGGGACTTGCGCCGCAAGCCCTACGAGCTGCTCCGCATCAAGGTGGGCACCGCTCCCGTCCTGTTGCGCTCGCGGTGACCCCATCAGGCCGGGCGGGCTCGCGCGGGCCCGCGATCCGGCGAAAAATCAACAACTGACTTGAAGGAATACTGTCATGACCAAGGGTATCGAAGGCAAGGTCGTTCTCATTACCGGCGGCAGCACCGGCATCGGCGCGGAAACCGCGCGTCTTCTCGCGGAACGCGGCGCCAAGGTGGCCATCGCCGCGCGGCGCAAGGACAGGCTCGACGAGGTCGTCGCGGACATCGCCGCAACTGGCGGCACGGCACGTAGCTACGCGCTGGACGTGACCGACAAATCGGCGGTCCAGTCCGTGGTCGCCGCAATCATTGCCGACTTCGGCCGCCTCGACGTGCTGATCAACAACGCCGGGCTGATGCCGATCCGTCCGATGGCCGAGGTCAACACCGACGAGTGGGACCAGATGATCGACGTCAATCTGAAGGGTACGCTCTACGGCATCGCGGCGGCCCTTCCCGGTTTTCTCGAGCAGGGCAGCGGTCACATCATCAACTTGAGCTCGGTTGCAGGCATCAAGGTCTTCGCACCGGGCGGCACGGTCTACTCCGGCACCAAGTTCGCCGTCAGCGCGATCAGCGAGGGCTTGCGCCACGAGGTGGGGGAAAAGGTCCGGGTCACGTCAATCGAGCCTGGAGCTGTCGAGAGCGATCTGAAGTTCACGACCTCTGGCACGGCTGCCGAGACGGTGCTGGACTTCTACAAGCAGGCCATTCCGGCGGCATCGGTGGCGCGTGCTATCGCGTTCGCTGTCGAACAACCTGATGACGTCGATGTCAACGCGATCGTCATCCGGCCGACCGCACAGCAGTTCTGATTTCGACGAGGAGGCGGGGCCGCGTGTGCTCCGCCTCCTGGGGAACGTACCGGCCCGCTCGTCCGTTATTTTGCCAAATGATATCTGTCCGTTTAACTTGAGGAGTCGATGATGCCCAAACTCGCGCTGTACGTGCCACTGAAGGCCAAACCCGGTAAAGAGAGCGATGTCGCCAATTTCCTGACCTCGGCATTGCCGCTCGTTCAAGCTGAGCCGGGCACTCTGACCTGGTATGCGATCGAGGAAGGTCCCGGTGCGTACGCGATCTTCGATACGTTCGACACAGAGGAGGATCGGCAGGCCCATCTTGACGGCAAGGTTGCCGCCGCGCTGATGGAGAAGGCGGAAGAACTGTTCTCGGAACCGCCGCAGATTCACAAGTTCACCCTGCTGGCCGCGAAATAGCGGAGCGGTCGGCACCCCAAGCTGCCGTACGACTGCACGGTTAGGGTCGCCTGCCCTCGGGAATGGACGGCCCGGCCGGCTCTGGAACTAAAGAGAAGAATACGACAGGCCATCCGCGATAGTGGATGGCCTTGTCTTTTGCGCTTATCCGGCCTTTTGATGCTGCTGCTGATAAGTCGGCGTTGATGTGTTGGGTTATCATGGCGCCGTTGGTTTCGCAGGAACTTCTTGAGGTCATCAATCTGCCGCTTTTTTAGATCGTCCTGGCCCAGGCAATCGAAAAGCCGCCGTAAATCGATCCTAGAGTTGCCGAACGGGAAGGAACCGCTCAGGCATCAGGCGGTTTAGGAAACAGACATCGGTTGGAAAGATGCGATGCTATGCGCCTTTGCGCTGGTCCGGATCATCAGCAAGCTCTCGATTTGATGACGCCCAGAGCAGAGCTACAAAAGGAGAAGATCCGTGAAAGCTATCGTGTACAACGGGCCCAAAGACGTTTCCGTCAATACCATCGATGATCCCAAGATCGAAAAGCCAACCGATGTTATCATCCGGCTGACCACGACCAACATTTGCGGGTCCGACCTTCACATGTACGAGGGCCGTACCAGCTTTGAGAAGGGCAGGGTCTTCGGTCACGAAAACCTTGGCGAGGTCATCGAAGTCGGCGCTGCCGTAGATCGTATCAAGAAGGGCGATCGCGTCTGCATGCCGTTCAACGTCGGTTGCGGGTTCTGCGAAAATTGCGAACGCGGTCTGACGGGTTTTTGCCTCACGACCAATCCTGGAACCGCCGGCGCAGCGTATGGCTTTGCCGAGATGGGGCCGTGGCAAGGCGGTCAGGCCGAGTTGATGCGCATTCCTTATGCAGACTTCAATTGCCTGAAACTGCCCGAGGACGCCGAAGAGAAGGAGGACGACTATGTCATGCTCTCCGACATCTTCCCGACGGGTTGGCATGGCGTCGAACTGTCAGGTTTCTTGCCTGGTGAGAGTATCGCGATCTATGGGGCTGGTCCGGTCGGTTTGATGGCCGCGCACTCAGCCGAAATTCGCGGTGCCTCTCAGATCTTCGTGGTCGATTCTCACGATGACCGACTGAAACTCGCCGAGGCGATGGGCGCCATTCCGATCGACATGCGCAAGGGCGATCCCGCCCAGCAGATCCTTGACGCAACCGGCGGCCTCGGGACCGACCGGGGGGTCGAGGCGGTCGGATACCAGTGTTGCGATCGCCACGGCAAGGAGCGCAGCAATTACACGATGAACTGCCTCGTCAAAAGCACGAAGGCCACCGGCGGAATCGGTGTCGTCGGCGTGTTCATTCCGGAAGACCCGAACGCGCCCGACGATCTCCAGAAGGAAGGCAAGATGGCGTTCGACTTCGGCAACTTCTGGTTCAAGGGCCAGAAGATCGGCACCGGCCAGTGCAATGTAAAGCACTACAACCGGCGACTGATGAAGCTTATCGAGCAAGACCGGGCCAATCCTGCCCAAATCATCTCGCACCGACTGCCGCTTGATCAGGCACCAGACGCCTACAAGCATTTCGACGAGCGCGATGCTGGTTGGACGAAGGTCGTGCTCAAGCCGGGCACCTGACCTTGGTCTTCGACGGAATAGGAAATAAATCATGACTTTGGAAGGCAAATCAGTTGCCATTCTGATCGCACCCCGTGGGACGGAAGAACCAGAATTCTCGAAGCCCAAGCAAGCTGTCGAGGACGCTGGTGGCAAAGTGACCGTGATCAGTTTTGAACCGGGCAAGGCTCGCACGGTCAATAGCGATCTTGACGAGGGCGGCAGCTATACTATCGACAAAACGTTTTCCGAGGTGATAGCCGACGATTTCGACGGACTTGTTGTGCCCGGAGGGACTGTCGGTGCCGACAAGCTGCGCGGCAGCGTCGAGGCAATTGGTTTCATCCGGGCTTTCTTTGATCAGAAAAAACCTGTTGCGGCCATATGCCACGCACCCTGGACATTGATCGAGGCGGGCGTGCTTGAGGGTCGCACCTTGACGTCCTACCCGACGCTGAAGGTCGATATCGAGAACGCCGGCGGTGCATGGACCAATGAGGAAGTCGTGGTCGACAACGGCCTTGTTACCAGCCGCGATCCCAATGATTTGCCCGCCTTCTGTGCCAAACTCGTTGAGAAAATCGCAGAAGGTGTCGGCGCAGCGCCCGCAGCAGGGAATTAAGGCGGGGCGTTTCGACGAAACGATGTGAGGGCCCTCTCCCTGGGGAAGGTCCGCACAAAGTGAGCGTGGCGGATGGCCGGCGATTGGCTGTCGGCCACGCCGCGTATCACACGAACACGGCGCACCTGACGGGCACTCAAACCCTAACCCGCGTCAACCGCGGTGACACATCGCCGGCTCCCGCTTCCAGATTCGACCCATTCCAACGTGTGGTCGAGATGCACCTGATCGAACGCCCGTTCGGTCAGGTTTACGACCTACAGCGCCGCTTTGAGATAGGGGGCAGTGAGACTGCCTTCCGCTTCCGCAACGACGCCAGGGACTCCGCTGGCAACGATACCGCCACCATCTTCCCCGGCCCCCGGTCCCAGATCGATGATCCAATCCACCTGCGTGATGGCGCGCATGTCATGTTCGACGACTACGACCGTATTGCCGGCGTCGACGAGGCCCTGCAGGTGTTGCATCAGCCGGTCGGCATCTGAGGGGTGAAGCCCCGAAGTTGGCTCGTCGAGGATGTAGATCGTGTTGCCGCGCTGGGCGCGTTGCAGTTCAGTCGCCAGCTTGATGCGCTGCGCCTCCCCGCCAGACAGCTCGGTCGCCGGCTGTCCGAGCCTCAGATAGCCAAGACCGATCTCCCGCAACACGTCGAGGGAGCGCATCACAGATGCCTCGCCAGCGAAGAAATCGCACGCATCGTCGACCGTCAGTTCGAGCACTTGGGCGATATTGCGCCCGTTCCATTCGACTTCGAGTGTTTGCGGGTTGTAGCGAGAGCCGTGACAGGTCGAGCAGGGCGCAAAAACGCTCGGCAGGAACAGCAGCTCCACCATGACGTATCCCTCGCCCTCGCAAACAGGGCAGCGGCCTTGCGCGACGTTGAACGAGAACCTGCCCGGGCTGTAGTGCCGCCGGCGGGCGAGCGGCGTATCAGCGAAGATCCGTCGCACATGGTCGAACATGCCGCTGTAGGTGGATAGGTTCGAGCGCGGCGTGCGGCCGATCGGTTTCTGATCGACCCGCACCAGCCTGCGAACATGCTCCATGCCCGCGATAATGCGTCCTTCAGTATCGTTCTGAACAACATCGAGCAGCGGATCGATATCCTCCTCCGCGGCCACGGGGGAGCCGCCGAGGTGTTCCGTGACAAGCTCGGGCAGAGCCTGACTGACAAGACTGGATTTGCCCGATCCCGAAACGCCGGTGACAGCGGTGAAGCAGCCGATGGGAAACTCGACGTCGAGACCATGGAGATTGTTCCGCCTGATCCCTTCCAGGCGTAGCCATGCCTTGGGATCGCGCGGTGTGCGCTCACTCCGAAGCGGCTCTGCGAACAGGTAGCGGCGGGTGATCGAAGTTTCGACGTCGGCAAGCCCCTCTATCGGCCCGCTGTAGAGGACTTCACCGCCCTTCTCCCCGGCTCCTGGCCCGACATCGACGAGCCATTCCGCGCGGCGGATCACGTCGAGATCATGTTCGACGACGAACAGGGAGTTGCCCGCCGCCTTGAGACGCTCGAGGATAGTGAGCAAGGCTTCGCCATCTGCCGGGTGCAACCCCGCCGAAGGCTCGTCAAGCACATAGACCACGCCGAAAAGCTGTGACGACAACTGGGTGGCAAGCCGCAAGCGCTGCAGCTCTCCGGAGGAGAGCGTCGGCGTGCTGCGGTCGAGCGAAATGTAGCCAAGGCCAAGATCGATCAGCGGCTCGAGCCGCTCGATCAATTCGCAGGCGAGGCGTTGGGCGGCGATCCGCTTCTCGTCAGAGAGATTGGGCGTGCGGCGCACGTCGGGCGCGCTCTTGTGCGCAGAGCCGCCCGCCGCAACCCGTTGTTCGACCGCTGCATCGCGGGCCACTTTTTCCAGAACATGGCCCTTCGAGGCGGTGGAGGCCGTCCCATATTCGCCATGCGCTACGGGCATCAGCAAGTCCTTCAGCTTGAGCACCGTCAGGTCGCCGAACTCGGCAATGTCGAGGCCGGCGAATTTGACCGACAGGGCTTCGCGCTTCAGGCGCTTGCCATCGCAGGTCGGGCAATCGCGGCCGATGATATATTGCGAGACGCGCTTCTTCATCAGCGCGCTTTTAGTGTTGGCGAAGGTTTCCAGCACATAGCGGCGCGCGCCGGTGAAGGTGCCCTGGTAGCTCGGCTCCATGCGGCGCTTGAGCGCCGTCCGGGTCTGTTCGGGCGTCAGGCCCGCATAGACCGGCACCGTCGGCGCCTCGTCAGTGAAGAGGATCCAGTCGCGATCCTTTTTCGGCAGGTCGCGCCACGGCGTATCGACGTCATAGCCGAGCGAAACGAGGATATCCCGCAGGTTCTGGCCATGCCAGGCGGTCGGCCAGGCGGCGATCGCCCGATCGCGAATGGTGAGGCTGTCGTCAGGAACCATCGTCTCTTCGGTCGCGTCATATACGCGGCCGATGCCGTGGCAGGTCGCGCAGGCCCCCGCGACCGTGTTGGGGGAGAAATCCTCCGCATAGAGCATGGGCTGATGGCGCGGATATTCGCCCACGCGGGAATAGAGCATCCGCACGAGGCTGGAGAGCGTCGTCACGCTGCCGACCGAGGATCGCGCGTTGGCCGAGCCGCGCTGCTGCTGCAACGCGACCGCAGGCGGCAATCCGTCGATCGTGTCGACCTCCGGCACGCCGGCCTGGTCGATCAGGCGACGGGCATAGGGCGCAACCGATTCCAGATAACGCCGCTGGGCTTCGGCATAAAGGGTGCCGAACGCGAGCGATGACTTGCCCGAGCCCGATATGCCGGTGAACACCACGAAGGCGTCGCGCGGTACATCGACGTCAATATTTTTGAGGTTATTCTGGCGCGCGCCGCGAACCTGCACGCAAGCGGGCGGCCCTGTATTCCCATGATCGGTGGCCTGCGTCGTCGCGTGAATATCCTTGCTCTTCAATTCAGTCTTCCTGCCCTATACGCCCGTGCGGCCCGTGATTCATCAAGATCGGGTGACCGATGAATGCATTTCCGACTCAAGACATCCAACGGCCAGGCTGGCCTGATGTTCGGCACCTTTGAAGTATTTTTCCGGCATTAGACAAGGTTACGACAAAACCATTTCTCCCGTTGGTCACGTTAGCGTCCGCGCTCGTGGTGTAATTTCTGGTGTAGATTGAGATGATCGCATGGGGTGGGGCATGCCCCACCCCATGCGATTTCGATCTCGGTGGCCACCGGGCTCATCGGTAAGGTGGAGTTACCACACTTCACACGCCCACCGAGGAGTTGATCCCGATGACCAACGACAGACTACCGCTTGCCGAGCTGATGGCGAAGACTGGAGATGGAGATTTCCTGCGCACGATCGCCGAGAGCGTATTACAGATCATCATGGAGGCCGACGTCGATGGCCTGGTCGGCGCTAGCCGACACGAGCGCTCCGGCGACCGGACGACCTGGCGGAACGGCTACCGCGACCGCAGCCTCGATACCCGGCTCGGCACGCTCAACCTGAGGATTCCCAAGCTACGGACCGGCGCCTACTTCCCTGGCTTCCTGGAACCCAGGAAGACCGTCGAGAAGGCGCTGGTCGCGGTGATCCAGGAGGCGTGGATCGCCGGCGTCAGCACCCGGCGTGTCGACGAGCTGGTGCAGGCCATGGGCATGACCGGCATCTCCAAATCCTCGGTGTCCAAGCTGTGCAAGGATATCGACGAACGTGTCCATGCCTTCCTTAAGCGGCCGCTCACCGGCGACTGGCCCTACCTCTGGCTCGATGCTACCTACCTCAAGGTGCGCGAGGGCGGGCGGATCGTCAGTGTCGCCGCGATAATAGCCGTTGCCGTCAACACCGAGGGCAAGCGCGAAATCGTTGGCCTTCACATTGGACCCTCCGAAGCCGAGCCATTCTGGTCGAGCTTCCTCAAGGACCTCGCACGCCGCGGACTGACCGGCGTGAAGCTGGTCATCTCCGATGCCCACGAGGGCCTCAAGGCAGCGATCACTCGCGTGCTCAGCGCCACCTGGCAGCGGTGCCGCGTCCACTTCATGCGCAATGCCCTGGCCTACGTGCCCAAGGGCCAGAACACCGTCGTCGCCGCTGCCATCCGCCAGGTCTTCCTCCAGCCCGACCATGCCGCCGCGACACAGGTCTGGCGCCAGGTCGCCGACCAGTTGCGTACCCGCTGGCCAAAGCTCGGCGCCTGCATGGACGATGCCGAGCACGACGTGCTGGCCTACATGACCTTCCCCGAGCAGCACCGCGTCAAATTACATTCCACCAATCCACTGGAACGCCTGAACAAGGAAGTGAAGCGCCGCGCCGATGTCGTCGGCATCTTCCCGAACGAGGATAGCATCATCCGCCTCGTCGGCGCCGTCCTGCTGGAGCAGAATGACGAATACCAGCTCCAGCACCGCTACATGCAGATCGAGGGCATGGCCGCCCTTGCTACACCAATGATCGAGGAGGCACAGCCGCTACAGATTACACCCAAGGCCGCCTGAAAATGCAGCCCGCTGGCCACACCCAATTCTACACCACATTGACGGACGCGACCTTGGTCACGCGACGAGGCCACACACGCTCCGCTGTCAAGCGCCTGGGCCACACGGCCCTGGTCCGTGCCGCTATCGGCATGTAACGACCGCACTTCGGCGCTTTTTACCGCATCGCGACGCGTTGCCCACTTGCCAGAGCGCGCGTCATCATGGCCGGGGTCGGGCCATGATGACGGCCGAGTTGTCGATCCGAGCGCCTCGCGCCGCGTCTTAGAACGCGACTGAACGGTCGATGTTGGCGGCGTCGAGGAAGAGGGGGAAGAAAATGCTGTCACCCCAGATAACCGGACTGGTCATCCGGAACTTCCTCGATGACTGGTGTTGCCAGAGGCGCCTGGGATCGGCGGGTCAGTAGTGAATGACCGTGCGGATCGACTTGCCTTCGTGCATCAGTTCGAACGCCTCGTTGATCTCCTCCAAACCCATGGTGTGGGTAACGAACGGGGCCAGATCGATATCGCCTCTCATGGCGTCCTCGACCATGCCGGGGAGCTGTGTACGTCCCTTAACGCCGCCGAAAGCGGACCCCTTCCAGACGCGGCCCGTAACGAGCTGGAATGGACGGGTGGAGATTTCTTCGCCCGCGCCGGCAACGCCAATCACGATCGACTGACCCCAGCCACGGTGCGCTGATTCAAGAGCGGCGCGCATGACATTGACGTTGCCGATGCACTCGAAGGTATGATCGATGCCCCATCCCGTCATCTCGATCAGCACTTGCTGGATGGGCTTGTCATGGTCCTTGGGGTTGATGCACTCGGTCGCACCGAACTGGCGTGCCAGCTCGAACTTGGACGGATTGGTGTCGATGGCGATGATGCGACCCGCCTTCGCCTGGCGGGCGCCCTGAACCGCCGCGAGGCCGATCCCGCCAAGGCCGAACACGGCGACCGAGTCTCCGGGCTGGACCTTGGCGGTATTGTGGACTGCGCCGATGCCGGTCGTGACGCCGCAGCCCAGCAGACAGACATGTTCGGGGTTTGCCTCGGGATTGATCTTGGCGAGCGAGACTTCGGCGACGACAGTATATTCACTGAAGGTTGAACAGCCCATGTAATGATAGAGGGGCTGACCGTTGTACGAAAAGCGGGTGGTCCCATCGGGCATCAAGCCCTTGCCCTGCGTTTCGCGGACAGCGACGCACAGGTTGGTCTTGCCCGACAGGCAGAAGTCGCACTTGCCGCACTCGGCGGTGTAGAGCGGAATCACGTGATCGCCCGGCTCGACGCTGGTGACGCCTTCACCGACCTCGACAACGATACCCGCGCCCTCGTGGCCCAGAACCACCGGGAAAACACCCTCCGGATCACTCCCCTCCAGCGTATACGCGTCGGTGTGGCACACACCGGTGTGCGTCACCCGTATGAGGACTTCGCCTTTCCGGGGTGGAGCGACATCGATCTCGACGATTTCGAGTGGCTTGCCCGCCTCGAAAGCTACAGCGGCGCGAGATTTCATGTTGGGATACCCTCGTTGAGTTAAACTGATTGCTGGTGGGAGGTCGTTGCGTCGTCGCAAATTCGACGACATTCTCATACTGGTAGGGAGTATCTTTATCATACTCCCTACCAGTATACAAGAGGTGTCCTGGCGAGGATCTCAAACCAGAGAAGGCAGCAGGGGCTGGCTTCTAAGTTCGGGAGAACGCGGGCAAGAAAATGAGCCTGAAATTGTCATTTAAGATAAGTACGCAGAATCTTCATTACGCCCTCCACGCCGTCATCGTGATCGCCGCCTGCGCCTCCGACGGCCCGATCTGCGCCCGCACCGAATGTTTCCCTGAGATGACTCTCCATCACTTCTGTCATCAGTCCATTTGTCGCACCACGCATGGCGACAATTTGCTGCAGCAGGGGAGCGCAATCGGCCCCCGCTTCGATCGCGCGTTCCAGAGCGTCCGCCTGACCCTTGATACGCCGCAAGCGTGTGATGGCTCGCTTCTTGTCCTCTGATGAATGTGGCATCGCGTTCTCCCGAGAAATCGCTCCAGCATACTATACAGGGGGGGAGTTTCAATCCTGCACAGAGCCGGGCGTTTTTATGATCGGGCGAGGTTCCGGTCATGCTCTCAAGGATGCGCCACGAGCAGCCTTGGCACGGGCGCCGCAAGTCCGATCCTCTGTCGGGGAAGGGGGGCGCGATCGCTCACTCCCCCACCGGTATGCCGGTCAGACCGTAACGACGACCTTGCCGATCTGCTCGTTCGATTCGAGGAAGCGGTGCGCGTCCTGGATGGCGTCGAGCGGGAAAGTGCGCGCGATCCGCGGCTTGAGCGCGCCCGATTCCAGACCCGCCACGATGAACGCCTTGGCGCGATCGAGGGCGGCGTCGTCCGAGACGATCTCACTGTAGAGATAACCCTTGAGCGTGAGGCTCTTGCCCAGCACGGAGAACAACGGGAACGGCGTCGGCTCCTCGCTGAGCGCGCCATATTCGAGCAGGATGCCGCCGCGCGCCATGCTCGCGGTCAGCGGCTCGAACGACGGGCCTCCAACCGGGTCGAGCACCACGCGCGCACCTGCACCATCGGTTATCTCCATCACCCTCGCCACCAGATCCTCTTCCCCGGTCGCGACGACATGATGTGCACCGGCATCAAGCAAGGCCTGGCGCTTGGCGCCGGTACGCGTCGTCGCGATCACCGTCGCGCCGACCATCCGCGCAATCTGGAAGGCAGCAAGGCCGACGCTGCTGGAAGCAGCGGTGACGATGACGAAATCACCTTCGCCGAGCTTCGCCTGCTCCACCAGCGCACCCCAGGCGGTGACATACTGCATCCACACGGCCGCCGCTTCCTCGAACGACAGCGCCGCCGGATGCTTGACGACGAGGCGGGCGGGCACGTTGGCGACCTCGCCATAAGTGCCCCAGCGCGCGATATCGAGCGGAGGGATGACGCTGACGGCTTCGCCTTGCGCAAACCCGGTCAAGTCCGCGCCGACCTTAACGACGGTGCCGGCAGCCTCATAGCCAAGGCGGCTCGGGAACTCGGCTTCCTGAAGGTAGGCATGGTTGCGGAACATCACCTCGGCGCGGTTTATGCCTATCGCCTTGACCGCGATCTGCACCTCGTCGGCCGCGGGCGCGGGCACTGCCAAATCTTCAATCTTGAGGACACTGGCGTCGCCATATTCGTGGATTCGAACGATGCGGCTCATGGGACATTCCTTGATTATTGAACGATCGTTCTGTATCGATGTCAGCGACGAGGCTCAAGCTATTATTTATCGATCATTCCATATCAGGCGCCAGAAATGACAGAGACGAAAGCACGTCGCGGCGCAGGTCGCCCTCGCGTGTTCGACACTAACGCAGCGCTCGACAAGGCGGTACGGCTGTTCTGGCAGCGCGGCTACGAGGCGACTTCGATGGCCGATCTGGTGGCAGAGACTGGCGTCGCCGCCGCCAGTTTCTATGCGGCGTTTGGCAACAAGGCGGGGCTGTTCGCGGCGGTGATCGAGCGCTATGCCGCGACGTTCAGCGTCCACCTCTATGCCCCCATCAACGACCCGGCGTTGTCCACCTTCGAGGCCGTCAAAGGCCTGCTGGAGCGAGCGGCGTCATCGTTCTCGGAGCCTGGAACGCCGGCCGGCTGCTTCATGTATTCGGCAGCGGCAGCCGTGTCGCCGGCGTCCGCCGCCATCGAATGCCTGCTGCGCGACAAGCGTATCGCGGCGGAGGCCCTCCTGATCGAGCGTCTGCATCGCGGCGCCGCGCAGGGCGAGCTTGCGGCCGATGCCGATCCGGCCGTGCTAGGCAAATTCATCAATACGGTCATGGAAGGCATGTCCGTTCAAGCGCGCGACGGCGCTACGATTAACGAACTGCTCTCCATCACCAAAATGGCACTCGATCGATGGCCGGCTGCGGTGTAATCGTCCAGGCGAGATCGTCCTTGATGTTCTAGCAACAAGCCTCTGTCGACTAACAACCAAGCCCACTGCGAGCCCAGTCCGTATGTCCGGATTGACCTGATCGCGCCAGCTCCCGCTCAAAGAAAATGCCCGCGCCCGGTTGAAAGGACTTTTCTACAACATCCGTGTAGGTCGGCTTTCCCGGCCTGCTGAAGTCCGGCGTGACGCGGTTGATGTAGGCCCAGTGGTCGAGCGCCCGCGAAATAAATTCCGGACCATAGCACATTGGGAAGCGGCCCCTCGAAGGGGCGCATTGCCTTGATGAAGGCAAGGGCGCGTAGCGCCCGCAGGCTTCATCAAGGCAGTCATGATCGGCCCGCAGGTCTCTAAAGTGAAGTTGTCGACTCAACCCTTTGGAGACAGACCGACCATGACCAAGCGTAGCTCTAATCCCACCGACGCCGTGCTGGTAGCCATCGATATGTCCAAACACCGCCAGGAGGTCCTGATCGAACGTCCAGAAGGCGGACGCCGACGTCGCATGACGGTGATGGCGACAAAGGCAGATTATGATCGCCTAGCCACGGATCTTAGCGACATCGGGCGTCCGATCATCGTCGGCTTCGAGGCTACTGGTAACTACCATCGCACGCTGGCGCATCGCCTGCTGTCCGCCGGCTTCGAGTTGCGCTTGATCTCGTCCGTTGCCTTGGCTCGAACGCGCGAGGCTCTGCACAATGGCTGGGACAAGAACGATTCCAAGGATGCGCAAGTGATCCTGCACATGCTGCGGATCGGCGCCACCCAGCGATACGTCGATCCGCTCGCCGCCGGGATCAACGACCTGCAGGAGATGTCGAAAACGCACGAGGCGATCTCCAAGGCTAAGACGCAGACATGGCATCGCATCCTGACCCACTACCTGCCGCTCTATTTCCCGGAGATTGAACGCTTCGCTGGCAACAGCCGATCCGACTGGTTCCTTGCTCTGCTCGAACGATTCCCGACTCCAGCCAGCATGACTGTGCTCGGCCAGGAGACTTTCTCCCGCGAAGCATGGGACTTGGTCGGCCGCAAAGTGTCCAAAGCCCGGCTGATCAACGATATCTACGAGACCGCCTGCGCCTCCGTGGCGCTACCTGTCAACGAGGATTCCGTCTCGATCGCTATGTTCCGCATGGTGATCGCCCAAGCACGCAACCTGATCCGGCAGCGCGACGAGATCGAGCGAACGGCGCATGCCATGCTGGCCGAAAACCGCGATTATCAGCTTCTGCGCATGATCCCCGGCATTGGGCCCATCAATGCGTTGACCATTCTCGCCGAGGCAGGCGATCTACGCCGCTTCAGCCATCACCGTCAGTTCCTGAAGTTCTGCGGTCTTGATCTTGCGACCCGGCAGTCCGGTACATTCCGAGGCCGCACGATGCTGTCCAAGTACGGTAATGCGCGATTGCGGCGGACCTTTTGGATGGCTGCCCAGGTCGCCGCACGTCAGCGCAACAACAGTTTCCGCGACAAGCTCGGACGATACACTGCCGGGCACGCGGATGATGCCGATCGTCGCCGCAAGGCGATGACGGCGCTCACCGCCAAGATGGCGCGCGTTGCCCATGCCGTCATCAAGACGGGGACAGAGTACCGACCGTTCCTTGAACGGTCGGATGCCAGGTGGAAGGACCCCTCTCTGCAAGTGCCGTGAGGGCGCGAAAGCGACCCTGTAGATAATGTTCGGGCCTTCCACCTGGGTGCGTATCTCGTTCTAAGGACGGTGAGGACCACGGCCGCTTCGGCGCCGCTGGATCCTGTGTTTGCTATGGCAGGGAGCGATCCCGTTGACGGTGGAAGCCATCTGGCTCAGAATGCATGCCTCGCCGCTCAATGTCGGCGCATAGAGATCTGTTGACCAAATCTCGCTTTCCTTCGTGACCCAGGACGTTATCCACCCTGATCTTGGCAGGCGGACTGCCGCGCTCGAACAGCAGGCGGTCCATGACATCGACCACCTGTTCACCCTTGATCCCCTGATCGACGTGGATCGCCAGGCACTCGCGGGTATAGGCATCGACAACATCTCCAGCTTAAATCAGCGACAGGTCGTTCCTTGCTCCGCTGGAATCGCAGCCTGACATGCGAGAAGTGCTGATCTCCATCGTCGGCCTGGCGAAGGCCTATCATCTTGAAGTCTGTGCCGAAGGGATCGAGACGCCGGGACAGGCGCAGCTTGCGCGCATCGCGGGTTGCGGCCGCTTGCAAGGTTGGCTGTTCGGGCGTCCGCAAGCCGCGAGCGCGTGCCAGACCGTGGCGTTGCGAGCTTAGGAGCGCGAGGGAAGCGGTCGTCCGGTCAACGACCGCGCCGACCCTGCGGAACGATCATGGCCGAACGACGGGCGAGCAATGGGCCGCCTCGATGCGCCACTGATCGCCCGGCAGCCGGTGCCAGCAGCGCGTATAGGCGAAGGTGCCGCTGAAAGGTTGCGCGTCGTAGGATCCCGACAACTGGACCGTGACGCAGACCACCGCGCTGTCGCCTAGGAGGCGAATGAGGGGTGGCTCGATGGGGTCCAGTTGTTCGATGCGAAGCAGGCCGGACTGGTGAGCGCCGAGATCATCGCCCTTGTCGAGCCGCACGCCGACCTGGTTGGTAAAAATCAGATCGGGGCTGAGCAGGGCATCGAGGGTCGCCGCATCGCTGGCGAGCATCGACGCGCGAAGCCGGCCTTCGGCATGCTCGATCTGCGCGCGGTCGTCCATAAGCAGGCCTGCCCCAAAGTCGTTTGAAAGGGAGGGCGGTCAACGGCCGCCCAGGATCGATCCCAATATGCCGCCGAGTCCGCCGGCTGATGCGGCGCTCCCGGAGGACCCGCCGCTACCGGCGAGCGCACCGGCAATGCTGCCGAGAATGGATTCCAGTCCGCCCTGCTGCCCCCCGGAGCGCTTGGCGAGGTGCCCCGCGACAAGCATCGCGAGGATAGGGAGCATCTTCTTGAGGATCGCGGGATCGAGGCCAGTGGCTTGCGATGCTTTCCCGGCGACCTCCCGGCTGACGTCCTTCGAGCCGAACAGGCTCGCCAGCAGTTGATTGCCAAGGCCGGTGTCAGTGGGGCTGGAGCCGACGACATTATCGATGAGCCCCGAGCCGCCCAACGCCTGGACCTGCGCCGCTAGACCCGCCGGCTCAACCGGGGCCGCCGTCTTGCCGTCGATACTGCCGATGAGCGAGGGAACAAGAGCCTGCGCCCCGCGCTCGGCATCTTCGCGTGAAATGCCAAGTTGCTGGGTCAAGGCGTCGAGGCTTCCTTCGGGAAGCAGATCGGCAAGGTTCATGTCACGTCTCCATTTCGCATGCGGGGCGGGGCAGCGTTGCACCAAGGGGTGGGCATCATCGGTCAGGGCGTCAACAGGCTTTCAGCCGCGCCGATACTTGCGCAGCGATGAGGCGGACAGTTCGGCGCGGCCCGCGGCGCCAAGAGCAAGCGCCGGCCCTTGGGATCAAGGGCTACCGTGACGATTTCGACGCGCCCTCGGCCCTCGAGGCTGCCAGCCAATAGAGGACCGCGGCGATAAGCCAGAGGCCGGCGAACAGGGCGCTGAATGTTCCGCCGCGCGCATCAATCTGTGCGCCCATCGCCGCGATGCCTGCCTGGGCAGCGGCAGCCGCGCTATGGGAGATCGCCATGCCCAGCGGTCTGAAGCGCGCCATCGCCGAGCCGATGAAGGCGATGATGGGCACGCCCGCGAAGAGGAGGTTGAAGGGACTGTCTTCCGAGCCGATCATGCCGACCGCGAGATTTGCCCAGATCATCAGGGTCCCGGAAAGACCGATGAGCGTCATGAGAAGCATATGAGGTTTTGCTGAAAAGTGCCGCCGCGCGGATATCATTTCGGCCAGTTCGTCCTCGATCCCGAGGATCGGCCCTTGCTGCGTGACGGCGTTCCGGTCGAGCTCAACGCTCGCTATCTCGACGCACTGGCGCTTCTCGTGCGCAATGCCGGGTCGCTCGTCGGCAAGGACCGTTTTCTGGGGGAAGTCTGGAAAGATGTGCCTGTCACCGACGAGGCGCTGACCCAATGCATCCGGCTCCTTCGCCAGCGTCTGGGTGACGATGCGAGCCGTCCGCATTTCATCGAGACGGTACCCAAGCATGGCTACCGCTTCATTGCCGAGGTCAACTGGCGCGAAGGCTCTGCCCCGGCCGAAGACTCGGCCCCCACACGCTTCACCCGTCGGCCGCGCCCTCGGCGCTCCGCCGCGTAGCGATGATGGCGGGAGCCGGAACGCTGGGTGCTGGGGGCGCCGGATTGATCGGCGGGCTCGCCTATGGGTTTGTCGCCGCGACGCCGCCACTGCCAGGCGGAGGCGGCGCCGCGTCCTCCGTCTTCGTGTTGCTCTGGCTCACCTTGGCGGTGGCTTTCGTGGGCGGCGCGAGCGTCAGCCTGGGGATCGCCATAGCCGAGGCCGCAGGCAAACGCCCATGGCTTACTCTTGGCGGCGCAGTCGGCGGAATGATCGTCGGCGGCGTCGTGAAGTTGCTTGGGATCGACGCGTTCAATCTCCTGTTCGGCCAGTCACCGACAGGGATTACGGGCGGGCTCGAGGGGCTTTTCCTGGGGGCTGGGGTAGGCCTTGGTGCTACTTTGTCCGGCATGGGCCGCTCTGATCGTTCCCTTCGCTCTGTGGCAGCGCGCGCGGCGCTTTGCGGCGGTGCGGCGGGCAGCGTTGTCGTTCTTCTTGGCGGACATCTCATGGCCGGGAGTTTCGAGCAACTCGTCCAGACATTCCCGCAATCGCGGATCGGCCTTGCGCAGATCGGCGGCCTGTTCGGCGAGCAAGGTCTTGGTCCGGTGGCCGAGGCGGCCTCTGCGTTCGTTGAGGGCGCGCTGTTCGCGGCGGGCGTGGTCGTTGCCATGAAGCTCGCGCGCCGTGATTTGGACAGGCCTGAAGGCCGCTCGGCGGCGTCGTCCGGCCTGGTCACGAGCGGCAGAGGCAGCGCGCCTCGGTTGGGTTAGGGCCCGCCAGCCCGGGTATGGGCAGCGAAGAGGTAGATAGGCCTGATCGGCTTGATTTTCCTTTCGGTTATCAGAACAGGTTTCCTGCGATAAGAGCGGTCGACATGAACAATGATCTTCCCGAACCGCGCCTGGATTTTGACGGCCTCAATGCGTTTCTCGACGCCGCCTTTCCGCTCGAAGCGCGCGCCAATTTAGGTTCGCTCGTGGAGATCGCTCCGGGGCGTGTCCGGATGCTGCTCGAGCCGACTGCGGCGATGGCGCGGCCTGGAGGGATCGTATCAGGCCCTTCGTTGATGGCGCTGGCCGACATTGCGGCGTATGCTGCGATTGCCGCCCATTATGGTCCTGAACCTATGGCAGTAACACATAACCTTTCGATCTCTTTCTTGCGGGCCTGCCAGTTCGAGGCGATCCATGCCGATGCCCGGCTGCTCAAACTCGGGCGCAGGCTATCAACGATCGACGTGCGGATCTGGCAGGGGCGCGAGGATCGCCTGGTGGCGCAAGCAACGGTTGGATACGCGCAGCCATAGTCGCAGTGTCCCCGCCACTTGGCGGCTGCTCCTTATCCCCGGGCCGACCGGAGGCTCGGCCAGGCGCCGCCGGCCGCGTCGTTTCGGCAATTATTGATCACATATATCGCCCGCTAAATGTTGCGGAAGGCAATGGATTCCTGCCTGGCACATCGCCGAACCGCCCTCGCAAGGGACGATGATTCCTACCGGCACCATCTGGCGAAGGAGGAATCATGCGTTTGTTCTTCATCGTGTTCGTGGGTTCAGGGATAGGTGGCGCGCTACGCCATCTCGTAGGTCTTGTATCGCTTCGACTGCTCGGACCGAGCTTTCCCTCTGGAACCCTGGCCATAAATGTCTTCGGCTCAGCGCTGATGGGGTTGGTCATCGTAGTGCTTTCGATGCGTTCGGGGACCAACCATGAGCTGCGGGTCTTCCTGACCACCGGCCTCATCGGCGGCTTCACCACCTGGTCGACGTTCAGCCTTGACGCGTACAGTCTCTGGGAACGCGGCTAACAGGCGGCAGCGATAGGCTACGTCCTTAGCAGTCTCGTCCTGTCGTTCGCGGTTCTGGCCGTTGTCCTGGTGGCGGCTCGCCGCTTCGGTTGATGCAGATTAGAGGTTAGACTGAGTGTCAGCGCTCATTTGCCGGCGGCCCTGACGGCGGGACGGAGCCAGAAGAAAATCGTGCAGCCAGCCCCGACCGAAATCTTGTTTTTGTCCCGACCGCAACAAAATTGGATGAGCGCGGCTATGCCGCGCTGGGCCAATGATACAGGAGCGAGGGCACCACGTTGAGCAGTCCTTATGAGGTCTTGGGGGTATCGCCGACAGCCTCGGCGGATGAAATTCAGAAGGCCTACCGAAAGCTCGCCAAGACCCTCCATCCCGATCTCAATCCTGGCGACCGGACGGCTGAAGACAAGTTCAAAGCCGTCGCGGGAGCCTATGATCTCCTTCGCGATCCCGAAAAGCGGCGTCGCTTCGACGCCGGCGAGATCGACGAGACCGGCGCCGAGCGACCGCCGCAGGGCTATTACCGGGACTATGCCAGCAATGATTACGGCCGATATGCCAACAGCGGCGGCTTTGCGGATTTCGACGAGGACCTGTTCGCCGACTTGTTCCGGCAACGTGGGAGAGCGCAGCCCAATCGGCGCGGCGAGGATCTCCAGTTCCGCCTGGGTCTGACCTTGGCGCAGGCGATCACGGGCGGCGAACAGCGACTGACCCTGCCGGGCGGTGGTACGCTCGACGTCAAGATTCCCGCCGGGATCGTCGATGGCCAGACATTGCGCCTCAAGGGCAAGGGCGGGATGGGCTTTGGCAGCGGCGGCCCCGGTGACGCCTATATCATGCTCGAGGTTCTGCCCGATCCGCGATTTGCGCGAGAAGGCGATGATCTCGTTCTCGAGGTTCCGATCTCGCTGAGCGAAGCGGTACTTGGCGGCAAGATCCAGGTCGCGACACCGACGGGTCAGGTGTCGATGACAGTGCCGGCCGGTTCGAACAGCGGCAGCACATTGCGCCTGAAGGGGCAGGGGGCCCCGCGCGCAGGCGGCGGCCGCGGCGACGAACTGGTCAGGCTGAAGATCGTACTGCCCAAGCCGACCGATCCGGAGCTCGAAGCCTTTGTGAAAAACTGGGAGGCGGGCAGGGCACATAATCCGCGGGAGGCAAGCCGATGATCGACCTGGACGACTTCGTGCAGCGCACGGGTATCGCACGGCAGGTTCTGACGACCTGGATCGAGCGCGAATGGCTGGTCGCCGAGCACCCCGGCACGTTGCAGCTCTCGGAGATGGATGCCGCCAGAGCACGGCTCATTCATCAGTTGGAAGGCGATTTCGGGATCAACGACGAGGGTATCGAGATCGTTCTCCACCTGCTCGACCAGGTCCATGGCCTGCGCCGCGCGCTCGAGACCATGCAGCGAGCAGAACCTGCCGGGCGGGGCAGGGTGACCCGGCGTGGGAGCCGCCTCCGCCAGCGCTACTATCGTTTGGGCAAGCGCCGGCTTTAGTTGGCCAGTCGCCGCCCGCCAATAGGCGCGACCAAGATGGGGATTATCGCCAAAGGCACGCCGGTGACGCGCCTGGCTCGCGCGCAGTGGGAAAGTCGGCGGAAAGAGCGGGGAAGACTGTGGAACGCCTGTTAAAAGGACAGGACCGCACCGCGATACAATTCGGCGTGTCGTGGAGCATCAGCGACAAATCGCGTGGTCACAAAAGGGATCGGTCTTGGCCATCCGGTGGGCGCAACCGGAGCCATGTTGACAGTGAAGGCGCTCTACGAGTTGAGCCGCACCGGCGGCCGCTACGCCCTCGTGACCATGTGCATCGGCGGCGGGCAAGGGATCGCGATGATCATCGAGCGGCTTGGCCCAAGGCTTTCGTGATCCGCCCGCTCGGTGGCCATTCTATTTGGCAGCGGCAGGTTAGGCTTTGATGCAAAGGCCGGCGCGCTTCCCCTCCTAGGCGGAACCGCCCGGAGGGATGGCGTCTTGCGCGCTGGCGTCAGCCTCCGCGGCGCCGGCCTTTGCACCTTCTTCGGCGGCTTCGGCCACCGACTTTTCGAACATCTTCTTGAGCACCCAGCCCACCGCGAAAGTGACGGTTGCGGTGACCACTGCCCGTGCCGCGGTTTCCTCGAGCGACCGGATGAATTTCCGACGCCGGCTCGGGGCCGTGGCGCGTTCGATGATACTGTCAGCTGCTTTCATGTCCTGCCTCGCGTGATCCTTCGGTCGTGGAACGCGCTAGGCCCGGCTGCGCTCCCGGCGCCTATGGATCATGCGCAATAAAATGACGTCGAGGAGACGCCAGTAGCCCTCGTCAGCAGGAGGGGCCCGGGTGCTTGGAATGTCGCGCCGGTTGCCGACGCTACTTGCCGGCGAGCAAGGATTGGTCGAGACGCGCGTCATCCGGAGGATTTTCGCGTCCGATCATCTCGATGGCGTCACGGGCTATGACACTGCCGCGATCAGGCAGATGGCTCGTGAATCGGACAGCGGTTGTACGCGGAGCGGTAATTGGCCGACATCGGATACGCGCTGCGCCGGACGCGATTGATGACGCCGAGTGGCTGGTGAGCGGCAAGGCCATGCCATGGACTGAACGCAAGCCCGTCGTCGATGCGCCTGGCCTTCTCGTCGTTCCAGCCAGGCTGGGGCTCGACGACAATCCGGCCGATCGCGCGGAATGGGCTTTGAGCTTCGTCCCAGACCACTGTGGCATCCTCTACGGGCATCGCCTCGAGATCGGTGCACAACTGCACGCGCAATTCCCATTCCGCGCCGTGGGCGGCGATCACCGCGTCTACTTCTTCGCGCAAGCCATTGTCCCGGCCCGCCAAATCGACCGGCTGGTCTTTCAGCGCAACGAGGTGCGGCGAAACAGGAGCGAGGGAAAATTTCGCAATATGGTCGCCGAACCGAAAAGCGGTCTGGCTGTAGAAGGTTTCCCCGAGCGGATGCGTGACAGGGTGACCGCCCAGTTGCTTGATCTTAGCGCTCTCGCCGCCAAGGGCTTCGATCACCGCTTCTGTGCCGCGCAGGACGGCTGACAGCGCCTTTTTGCTGCGTTCCGCCTTGTCCGTGGTCTTGGCGAGCAGTTTCAGATTGGCGAGAAAGTCCTTGGCTCGCGGCGCCGAGAAGGCCGGTCCGTTGACCATGATGATGTCCTGCGTGCTGGCATCCTCGGAACCTGGAAGCCGCTCGCCCTCGACGCCCAGGATCTTGATCGCCATCCCGCGCGGCAGGGAGACGCTGTCGGGAAGGATGTCGCCGGCGTTCGTCGAGATGCGCAGCACGACCTTGTGGTGGCCGCGGCGGGCGGCGATGCCCTGGGCAAGTTCGGCCGGCAAGCCGTCGAACAAGGCGAGCATACCCTCAAGCAGGCCGTGGCTCTTGGCATGCACGCTTCGCACCGCGTGCCCATAATCCTGCGAGGTCGTCTCGAGGATCCTGTGCAGTTCCCGGTCGATCGCCATGCTGGTCTCCGCTTCCTCCGGCTCAGGCGTCTCGACATCGGGGGAGAACAGAACCGGCTGCGGCATGAGGTGTTCCTTGGATCTAGCGTCTGTGCCGGAACCCGTCGCCGGGCAGGCGAGTTCCCATAGCGCATCCATTATGCCGGTCGCACGGCAACCGCCGCAAACCGACCGGACCGCCCCATGCCGCACCGACCGCTTTCCGATCAGGTCTTCGTCATCACTGGCGCGAGCTCCGGTATCGGCCTGCTTACCGCGCGTAAGGCGGCAGGGGCCGGCGCGCGCGTGTTCCTCATCAGCCGGAATGACGCGGCCCTGCGCGCGATCGTGCAGGAGATCGAGGCGGACGGTGGCCGGGCGGCTTACGCTGTCGCCGATGTCGGGGATCGCGAGGCGCTGCAGCGCGCCGCTTCCTGCGCCATAGCGGCCTTCGGCCGCGTCGACACATGGGTCAGCAACGCGGGGGTCGCCATCTATGCGCCGCTGCTCGCCACGCCATTGGAGGAACATGAGCGATTGTTCCGCACCAACTATTTCGGGGCGGTCAACAGCGCGCAGGTCGCCGTGCCCTATCTCACGGCAAGTGGCGGCGCGCTCGTTACGATCGGCTCGATTGCCGGCGACATGCCTTCGCCTGTCATGGGCGCTTATACTGCCTCCAAGCATGCGATCCACGCCTTCGTCGCCTCGCTGCGGATCGAACTCAAGGCCGCGCGATCGCCGGTGCGGGTGACGCTGATCAAGCCGTCGGGCATGACCACGCCGATCGCGATGCATGCCGCCAATCACCAGGACGGCCAAGCGCGGATCCCGCCGCCGCCTTATGATCCGGCGCTCGTGGCCGATGCCATACTCTATACCGCGACCCACAATGTTCGTGCCCTCACGGTCGGCGGCATCGGACGGCTGGAGGTGTTGTTCGCCAGCCATTTTCCGGCGCTGTTTGAGCGTCTCGCGCCGCTCGTCGGGCCTTTTCTCGTCGATCGCTCGAAGCCCGCGACGCAAGGTGACAATCTTTTCGGGCCGGGCGCCGATGGCGAGGCACGCTCGCGCAACGAGGAAGGGCGCCGATCGAGCCTAACCCTGGCGGCACGGACACGGCCACACGCGGCTGCGGCGCTCGTCGGCGGGGCTGCTGTGATCCTGGGCGGCCTGTTCCTGCGGAATCGGCGATCCTAGGGGAACCAGGGGGCGACCGGGGGGATTATCGAACAGAGCCGCGCTCCCGCGCGGGACAGGGAGCTGCCATGGCCACCATTTCCAAACCCGCGGCCCCTGGCGACGTCGAACCTCTCGATATCAGCCTCACCATCAACGGCGAACGGCAGGCGTTCACGGTCCTGCCTTGGGTAACGCTGCTCGATCTGCTGCGCGATCATGCCGATTTCACGGGCACGAAGAAGGGCTGCGATCATGGCCAGTGCGGCGCCTGCACGGTGCTGGTCGGCGACCGCCGGATCAACAGCTGCCTGCGTCTTGCGGTGATGCATGATGGCGATAACATCACAACGATCGAGGGGATGGGCGATGGGGAGGCGCTGCATCCCCTGCAACAGGCGTTTTTGGACCATGACGCCTTCCAGTGCGGCTATTGCACGCCGGGCCAGATCTGCTCGGCCCAGGGGCTGATCAACGAAGGCCGTGCCCGAAGCCGGGAGGAGATACGCGAGCTCATGAGCGGCAATCTTTGTCGCTGCGGCGCGTATACGAACATCGCCGACGCCATCGAGCAGGTCTTGGGAGAGCGAGCATGAACCGCTTTGGCTATGCGCGGCCAACGTCGATCGCGGACGCCGTCAGGCTGGCCGCAAAGGACGGTGCGCGCTACATCGCGGGTGGCACAAACCTGGTCGATCTGATGAAGGAACATGTCGAACGGCCGACGAGCGTGATCGACATTACCCGGCTGCCACTGGGTAGGATCGAGGAGGCTGAGGATGGGGGATTGAGGCTCGGTGCGCTCGTGCCCAATGCCGACACCGCCTATGACCGGCGCGTCCAGGATCGTTACCCGCTACTGTCGTCGGCGATCCTGGCGGGCGCCAGCCCCCAGCTGCGCAATGCCGCGACCAATGGCGGGAATCTCAACCAGCGCACGCGTTGCTACTATTTTTATGACACGGCGACCCCCTGCAACAAGCGGGTCCCGGGCTCTGGCTGCGGCGCGATCGGTGGGGTCAACCGCATCCATGCCATTCTGGGGGCTAGCGATCAGTGCATCGCAACCCACCCGTCGGACATGTGCGTCGCCCTGGCCGCGCTCTCGGCCCAAGTGGAAGTGGCCGGCCCGAATGGCGTCCGCACGATCGCGTTCGCGGACTATCATCGCCTGCCCGGCGAGGATCCCGCGCGCGACAACAGCCTCGAGCGCGGCGAGCTCGTCACGGCCATCATCCTTCCGCATGAGGATTTCACGCAGAACTACACCTATCTGAAGTTGCGCGACCGCTTGTCCTACGCCTTCGCGCTCGTGTCGGTGGCGGCGGCTCTGCGTATCGAGGGCGCCAGGATCGCCGAGGCGCGCCTCGCGCTTGGCGGCGTGGCGCACAAGCCCTGGCGCCTTCCCCACGTCGAACAGTTGCTGGTCGGCCGCGAGGCGGGCGAGGCGGTCTTCCGGCAGGTCGCTGACGCGCTGCTCGACGGTGCGGCCGGCCAGGGCGAGAACGACTTCAAGATCCCGCTTGCGCGGCGCGCGATCGTGCGGGCGCTGTCGCAGGCCGCGGCCGGCACGCCGCAATCGCAAACCGACAAACGCGTCGCCTGAGGACAGGACCATGGCAGCCATCATCGCTCACGACGGCATCGGCGCTCCGCTCAGCCGGGTCGAGGGACTTCTGAAGGTGACCGGCAAGGCGCGCTATGCCGCCGAATATCCCACCACTGGTCTGCTCCATGGGGTCGTCGTCAATGCCGCGATCGCGCGCGGGCGGATCACCCGGATCGACGACAGTGCCGCACGCGCGGTCGCAGGCGTCGTCGATGTGCTCACCCATGAAAATCGGCTGGAGATCGCATCCGCGGACAAGAAATTTCAGGATGACGTCGCCCCGCCCGGCTCGCCCTTGCGCCCCCTGTGCGACGCGCAGATCCACTATAATGGCCAGCCGGTCGCCCTCGTCGTCGCCGAGACATTCGAGGCGGCGCGCTATGCGGCAAGTCTCGTCGAGCTCGGCTACGAGCAGGATGCGCACAATACCCGGTTCGAAGTCGCGCTTGCGGAAAAGTTCGTGCCCAGGAAGAAGCGGTCAGGATATTATCCGCCCAAGAACCGTGGCGACGCGCGCTCGGCCTTCGAGACCGCACCGGTCACGATCGCCGGCGATTATCACAAGGGCGCCGAGCACCATAATCCCATGGAGATGCATGCCTCGACCGTCTTCTTCGAAGGAGACGGCAGGCTCACGGTTCATGACAAGACACAGGGTCCTCAGAATGTGCAGGCCTATCTGGCCGGCGCGTTCGACCTGAAGGCCGACGATGTCCGCGTGCTCAATCCCTTTGTCGGCGGCGCGTTTGGTTCGGGGCTGCGACCACAATATAATGTGTATTTGGCAGCCATGGCCGCCTTGAAGCTGAAACGCTCGGTACGCGTCGTGCTCACCCGCCAGCAGATGTTCACCCATACGCACCGCCCCGAATGCCTCAACTCGATCTCGCTTGGTGCCGAGCGCGACGGGGCTCTGACAGCGATCCTGACCGACGCCACGACCCTGACGTCCAGGTTCGAGAATTACATGGAGACCGTCGTCAACTGGGGCATGATGAACTATGCCTGCGAGAACGCGGAAGGCGCCTCCTATATCGCGCCGGTCGACACCTATACGCCTGGCGACATGCGCGCGCCCGGCGCGGCGACCGGCATGACACAATTCGAGATGGCGATGGACGAGCTGTCTTACGCGGTCGGCATCGATCCTCTCGACTTGCGGGTGAAGAATTACTCCAACATCGACGCGATGAACGGGACCGAGTTCACCAGCAAGGCTCTGCGCGAAGCCTATGCGCAGGGCGCCCAGGCTTTTGGATGGGACAGGCGCAGCCCGCAGCCGCGTTCGATGCGCGAAGGCCAGGAACTGATCGGCTGGGGCATGGCGACCGGAATGTGGGACGCGATGTTCTCCAAATGCGCGGCCCGTGCGACGCTCAAGACCGACGGCACGCTCGAAGTCGCAAGCGCGATGTCGGACATCGGCACGGGCACCTATACGGTGATGACCCAAGTCGCGGCGGATACGCTCGGACTACCGGCCTCGGCTATCAGGGCAAAGCTCGGCGATTCCACCCTTCCGCTATCGCCGGTAGAGGGCGGCTCCTGGGGTGCGGCGTCAGTGGGCGCAGCGGTGCAGCTTGCCTGTCATGGCGTGGCCGCCCGGCTCGCCAAGGCTGCTGCGAAGATGGACGGCGATCCGCTCGAGGGCGCGAAGCTGGATGACCTGCTCTTCGAGAATGGGACCATGCGCCGCCGCGACGGCAAAGGTGAAGCGGTCCCCTTCACGGCGGCGATGGAGGCCGCGGCGCTGGACAGGATCGAGGTCGAGAAGACAGCGCAGCCTGGCCCCCTCGACATGGTCAGCCTGATGCGCAAGTCGCGCAACACCCATAGCGCGGTGTTCTGCGAGGTGCGGGTGGACGAGGAGCTGGGCGTCGTCCGTGTGACGCGGGTGGTGAGCGCGATCGCGGCCGGCAGGATCATCAACCCCAAGACCGCGCGCAGCCAGATACTCGGCGGGATCGTGATGGGGATCGGCGCGGCGCTGCACGAGGAAAGCTTCCTCGATCACCGGCTCGGCCGGTTCATGAACCACAACTACGCGGAATATCATGTGCCTGCCCATGCCGACATCCACGATATCGAGGTGATCTTCGTCCACGAGCCGGACCCCGAAGTCACACCGCTCGGCGTGAAGGGCCTGGGCGAGATCGGTATAGTCGGCACTGCGGCCGCAGTCGCAAATGCCATTTATCACGCGACCGGGGCGCGGGTACGCAGCCTGCCGGTCACGATCGACAAGCTGCTCGTGGACTGAAGCCGCGCTTCCCGCATGGGCGCTCCCAGGGAGCGGCCACCCTACGGTGATCGCGCGGGGTGGCGGGTCGCATGAATGTCAGGGAGCGGGATATCGGGCGACGATTGCGGCGAGCTCTGCCGAAATCGCGTCTGCATCGCGGATAAGATCATCGGCCTGCGCATCGATCTCCTGCTGGATGTCGCGCGGCCACTCATGCTCCATCGTCGCGGCAAGCCGGCTGGCAGAATTGAGATAGGTGCTGGTACGCGCTTCCAGCATGGTGCACTGGTCCGCGTCGGTGTCGCTCTGGGTTGCCGGGTGGGCGGCGGCGAGCACCTTGCGGGCGGCGCGAACCAGCGCGCTCATGCGCAGACCGATCATGCCAAGATGCTGGGCGCGCCACTTGTCGACGGTCGCGTTGTCGTAGGCGGTGCGCGTGTCGCGGATTTCCTGGATCAGGAAGTCCGCTTCGGCCTGCGGGGTCATTTTGGATTTCGGTTCGAACATAGGCTTTCTCCATGCTTTGGCGCCGCCCGTACAAGCCGTGCGGTCGCCAGGGTTTAGGAAGGGGAGGGAGGCTGCCGCCTGGCGGAGCAGGTCGGAGCTAGATCGCCGAAGCGGGCTTCGCGGGGCTATTTGCCGGTGATCTTCACCCCGATGATGTCGGCGAGCTCGATGAGTGCAGTGAAGGTGTCGGCATCGGCGACGATGTCGACCGGCGCTTCGACGCTGCTGAATGGATCGGGCGGCAGCCGGTCTTCGAACAGAATGAGGGCGCGCGCGCTATCGTCCTGACGAGATACCCATCCCAGTCCCTGGACGTCCGGACACTGGGCATGGATGGCCTCCGCCCAGGCGCGGGTCTGTGGATAGATATCCTTGTCGCTCTCGATGAGATCGACCCGCGGAATGCCAAGCTTGCGCAGCGCTGTGCTGCTGAGATCGGCAAGCCTGAGGTCCGCGGCGGGTTGCAATCTGGAATAATGATGCTTCCTGAGCTTGCGTTTCGCGACGGTCTTCAGTCCCGGCGCATGAGGCACATCGTGGAAGACCGTTTCCATGGCGGCGCATTCGAGCGTCGTGCCACCATAGAGGGTAGGGATCGCATTGCCGGCGGCATTGCGGAGCGGACTGAAACGCGCGTTGCCGTGTGGACCGGGGTTGAAGGCATCCGGGGCATATTCATCGGGGTGAATGCGATGGATGGTCTGGCTCGCTGACCAGCTCGTTCGTTTAACGAGCGCATCGAGGTTGTCGGGCGGCGAGGCGATCGTGCGCGAAGGGATCGCTCCGGCAGGGGCGGGAGCCGGAGCGACAGGCGCCTTCTTGCGCGTTCGTGGCTTAGCTGGATCGGCACCTGCGTCGCGGGGTTTGGCTCGTTTAGCCATGACGCACGCCGGCGACCTCGTCGTGCGCGGCCGCGAGTACGCGCTCGGGATCGCTGACGAGGAGATCCTGTGGCAGAGCGCCGCCCAGGAACCCGTTGGCGGACGCGAACCAGATCGCGATGTCCCAGGCATCGAGCTCATCCCCGAAAACCTGGAGAATGGGAGTGAGACCCTTTACCGGCCGATATTGCGCCTCCGGGTCGAGCGCATAAGCTGGGTAGAGATCATTGCCATCATGGCGCAGCGCGAAGATCCTACCTTCGCGCTTCCATTTATTTGGCTGGGCGCTCGAGTTCAGCCCAGTAAACCCTGCGATTCCGGACAATTTGGCCGCAGTGAGCCATTCCGCGCTTTCCAGCACAGCCTTGCGGGCTTCGGCGTTCATACGAGCCTGGGTGAGCAGATGTTCGGGCGGCGAAACGGCGGGGACGAGCGCGTCGACCAGCTTTTCGAGAGTTGCGGTCTCACGGTCCGCGAGGTTGCGAAGGATCATCGGCGCGATCAGACGCACCGCCTCCGCGAAGGCCGTGGCTGCCGCTTCTCCAGCATGTTCCAGCTGAAAGGCGATGATGGGGCCGTCCTTGTCCTTCAGACGCGCGCGCACGTCCCGCGCGGAGCCGGTAAGAGGTTTGATACGGACGTCCGAAAAATCCGGCGCTGTTGCGGTGGCCATGATCGCCTCACTGGATATGATGGATATCCATATAGCATGATATCCTAAATAATCAATGAGAGGTCGAATTCAATCAACATGTGCCGCGCTTTGTGCCGCGCGGCACATTCTCGCTTCGACAAGTGAGTTGATCGCCAGCATGCCCGCCTCGAAAGAAGGGCGGAGCGAAGCTTGTTAACCAAGCCATGTCATAGCGCTTTAACCAGGCTATCGAGGTAGGGACATTGCATGCGGGTTTTGTTGATCGAAGACGACACTACGGTCGCGAGTGCCCTCGAGCTGATGCTGAGTGCCGAGGGGTTCAATGTCTACTCGACCGACTTGGGCGAGGAGGGCCTCGATCTCGGCAAATCCTATGATTACGATCTCATCTGTCTCGACCTCAACCTGCCGGACGTGCACGGGTTCGACGTCCTCAAGAAGCTGCGGATGGGCCGAGTCGACACTCCGGTGCTGATCCTCTCGGGGATTTCGGAACTGGATTCCAAGGTCCGTGCCTTCGCCATGGGCGCGGACGAGTATCTGACCAAACCCTTCCATAAGATCGAGCTGGTCGCGCGGATCAACGCTGTCGTCCGCCGGTCGAAGGGTCATGCCGAGTCCGTCATACGTATCGGCAAGATTGCCGTGAACCTTGATGGGAAGGTCGCCGAAGTCGACGGGGCCCGCATACATCTGACAGGCAAGGAATATGCGATGCTCGAGCTGCTGGCCCTGCGCCAAGGCTCAACGCTCACCAAGGAAATGTTCCTGAACCATCTTTATGGCGGCATTGACGAACCGGAGCTCAAGATCATCGATGTTTTCATCTGCAAGCTACGAAAGAAACTGACCCTCGCATGCGGCGGCGAAAACTATATCGAAACGGTGTGGGGCCGCGGCTACATGCTCCGGGCGCCAGGCGAAGAGGCCTTTGAGCAAGCGGCCTAAAGCTTTGGGTGCTCCACACGCCTCGTATCTTTCGGCAGGGTGGATGTGCTGATGCCGTCCCTTTGAGCGCGGCAGTCCGCGCTTTCCCCTTGGGTGCTCCGCTCGGCTCTGACTAGATCGGCCTCAGGCTTCGTCCCATCAAGCTTCGAGCAGTCGTTCGAGGCCCTTGGCGACGCATTGCGCGGGCTCATCGGCCGTCATGACCTCAAGACCCGTTGCGTCTGCGATCATGGTGCGCATCAAGGGCACCAACGCGCTGCCGCCGGTCAGCAGGATGCCCTTGTCGTGGATGTCCTGACTGAGGTCTGGCGCGGTCTGCCCGAGCACGTCGCGCACGACCTTTACGATCTGGGCCACATGTTTTTCGACGACCCGGTCGAGATCGGCCATGTTGATCGCAATCGTCTTGGGCAGGCCGGTGCGCAGGCAGCGTCCGCTGACGGGTATCGCATCGCCTTGCGCGCTGCGTGACCCCTTATGCGCGACATAGTCGAGCTTGAGCTGTTCCGCCGAGCGATCGCCGATGAGGAATTTGTGCTGGAGATGGACCTGGTCGGCGAGCGCGCGATTGAGCGTGTCGCCGCCGATCCGCACCGATCCGGTGCCGCAAATCCCGCCAAGCGAGAAAACAGCAACCTCGGTCGTTCCCGCGCCGCATTCCACGATCATCGATCCGGCGGGCTCATCGACGGCAAGCCCGGCCCCGATGGCGGCGGCGAGCGGCTCGGTCAAAAGCGTGATCGGGCCGAGCCCGGCGTCGGCGGCGGCGGTGAGCATCGCTCCGCGCTCAGCCTGGGTCGCATCGGCGGGGACGCCAATGATGGCGGCGGGTGTGCGCCAGCGGCTCCGGCCCCTGGACTTCGACAGGGCATAGCGGAGCACCCGTTTCGCGGCATCGATGTCCTGCAGGACCCCGCGACATAGCGGCCGCGCAATGCGCAGGGCCGCTGGCGTGCGGTCGATCATCGCATAGGCCTCGCGGCCGGCGGCAAGCAGGCTGGTCATGTTATGCTTGCCCGCGACACAGCATAGCGACGGCTCGTCGAAAACGAGGCCGTCGCCGCGACGCAGAATGCGGATGTTCGCGGTCCCGAAATCGATTGCGATCTCCGGTCGCCGCTGTGGCAGGAAGGACGTCATAGGATCGTCCTACCCGTCCCTGGCCACATTGTCTTCCATCTTGGCCTCGTTCGAAGCCATGCAGCTCACGGCCGGCTGAAAACCGCGCTGCGGAACTTATAGATGCAACGCGCGGGAACGGCTCATCGGCTTGACGACCACGTCCCCGCGCCCGGAGCACGAACCGGAATTGTGCTATTGGTGGGCGGCGACGAAGAGACCATTGGGCCGCGGGCCGTAGGCACAGGCCGGCCTATATGACGCCAAGCGCCCGCATTGCCTCGGCCACGCGGACGAAGCCGGCGATGTTCGCGCCAAGGACATAGTCGCCCGGCGTTCCGAACTCGTCGGCGGTCGATGCGCAGGTGTCATGAATGCGGCGCATGATATCGGCAAGGCGCTGCTCGGTCTGCTCGAACGTCCAGCTGTCGCGCGACGCGTTCTGCTGCATCTCCAGGGCCGAGGTCGCCACGCCGCCTGCATTGGCGGCCTTGCCGGGCGCGAAGAGGACGCCCGCCTCCCTGAAGAAGCGTACGGCTTCCGGCGTCGAGGGCATGTTCGCGCCTTCGCCAACGGCGATCACGCCGTTCTGGATGAGCGCTTTGGCGTCGCGGCCAGTGAGCTCGTTCTGGGTGGCGGATGGCATCGCGATTTCGCAGGGGACGTCCCAGATGGAGCCGGTATCGGAGAAACGCGCTCCGTCGCCCTTGAGCCTGGCATATTCCGAAATGCGTTCCCGGCGGCTTTCCTTGACCTCTTTGAGGAGTGCGAGATCGATGCCGGCCTCATCGACCACATAGCCGCTCGAGTCCGAGCAGGCGACGACCTTGCCCCCGAATTCGGTTATCTTTTCGGCGGTGTAGATGGCGACATTACCCGAGCCCGACACCACCACGCGGCGATTATCGAAGGTGAGCTGCTTGGTCGCGAGCATGCGCTCGACGAAGTAGACCGCGCCGTAGCCGGTTGCTTCGGTCCGGGCGCGCGAGCCGCCGTAGACCAGGCCCTTTCCGGTAAGGACGCCGGCTTCGTAGCGATTGGTCAGGCGCTTGTACTGGCCGAACAGATAGCCGATTTCCCGGCCGCCCACGCCGATGTCGCCGGCGGGGACGTCGGTATATTCGCCCAGGTGCCGGTGAAGCTCGGTCATGTAGGACTGGCAGAAGCGCATGATCTCGCCGTCCGATCGGCCGCGCGGATCGAAGTCGGAGCCGCCCTTGCCGCCACCGATCGGAAGGCCGGTGAGCGCGTTCTTGAACGTCTGCTCGAAGCCGAGAAATTTGATGATGCCGACGTTCACCGACGGATGGAAGCGCAGGCCGCCCTTATAGGGGCCGAGTGCCGAGTTGAACTGTACGCGAAAGCCGCGGTTGATGTGGACCTGGCCCCGGTCGTCGACCCAGGGGACGCGGAAGATGATCTGGCGCTCGGGCTCGCAGATCCGCTCGATGAGGGCGTTCTCGAGATAGCTGGGATATTTCGCGACGACGCGGCCCAGGCTTTCGAGGACCTCGGTCACGGCCTGGTGAAATTCGAGCTCTCCTGCATTCCGGCGCAGGACCTGATCGAGCACGGGCTCGAGCTTCTCATCGATCTTCGACATGATTTCTCCCAAGGGCGAACACCCTCAAGCGCTTAATGCGAGGCTGTACGAAAGGCCATCGCGGTGTCTTCGGTGAGAGCGGTGGGGGTGGCAGGCGCGCTCTTCGCGCAGATGCGGTCGGCTAGCAGGTCATTGGGGGCCATCGCCTTTGGCTCAGGCGTTCGGCTTGTCGGCGAGTGCTGCGCAGATGGCGCTGGGGGTCCATCCGGTTTCGGTCGCGGTTTGGACGATCGTATTATAGGTAAGATCCTTGAGATCGGCGACTATGCGCGCACACTCCTCGTCGAACCAGGGATCGAGCTCCTCCATATATTCCCGGAGCGCCGCTTTCACGAGCAGCATATTGACCGAAAGGGAGAAGGCTAGGCCCTCCGGCCTTTGGTGCTCATTCCAGACGGCGATGAGAGGCATGTCTGCCTGGGCCGCTTTGAAAGCCTTCTCAGACTGCAGATCGAAGCAGTAGACGGGCTTCAGGCCATGGACGTCGGCCAGATGATTGAGCGTTGCCTGGCGGAAAGCCGCTCGAAGTTCGTCATCGGAGATGACCAGGGCGGCTGTCTTTGTTTGCCCGGGCAGTTTCACCACCTTCGCGGACGGAGCACTGCGCAATTGCTGCTTCAGCCGTTTGAACATGCGCAATGCTCCGGGTTGTGTGGTCCGATGCAAGTTACAGCAGGGCTGCCTGCGAGGAAAAGCTTTCAATTGTCGCAGTTCGGTGTTCCTGCAGGTTGCGATTGATTGATGAAGGTCCCGGCCATGCTATCGTTGCAGGTGGCTATTTCGGCGACGCAATACGGTCGACGATCTGCGGCGAGCGATCAGGCCGGGACTGACTATATCGATTTTGCCGGGTGTGGGGCCTTCGCTTCCTCGTCGCCGGCGGCGCCACGATCGATGATGAATATGCCATTCTCCAGCCGGGCAGCCCTGCGCATAGCCTGCCATGTTCCGTATTTGGCTTTGACGTAACGCGCCAATTTCATAGATTTGGCGGTGTTTACACGCATTCAGGCCTCCCGTGCAGGAACGGTTCGAGCGGCGCCCGGCTAGACCAACGCAGTCATTGGCTAAGCGGCAGCGGCAGCGGCTCGCGGCTTACCTTCGCGATGGTGAGCAGGCGTTCATGACCATCGCGGTCGGGCCAGAGGATCGACTGTCCGGCGCGCAGGCCGATGAGCCCGGCACCGACCGGGGTAAGGATGGATATCCGTCCTTCGGCGATGTCGGCGTCCTTGGGAAAGACGAGCTGGTAGCGATGTTCCTTGCCACTCGCTGCGTCCGTGAACTGGACCACGCTGTGCATTGTGACAATGTCGGCGGGAATTCGATCAGCCTTGTGGATGGTGGCGCGTCCCAGTTCTTCCAGCAGCAACTGGCTGACCTGGGGCAGGCGGGTGGCGGCGCTGGTGGCGAGATCGGCCAGGATATCGGCTTCGCTGTCGATCATATGGATGGGCGGCCGGCGGGCCGCTTTGGTCTTGGTCATGGCTATGGCTTTCCGGAATAGAGACAAGGCGCACCAATCCAAGTGGTGCGTCACATTGTACTGATCGAGCCCCGGGCTCGGGGCAGGATGCGCCGGAACCCGGGGCTAAATGCCCGCGAGAAGCTGTCCCCCGTGGTGGCGGAACCGGAAGTGATGACGCAGCATCTGCATCGGGTAATGATGTCCCCCTTGCGCCCCCAAGTCAAACCCGATGCCAAGCCATCCGCCGAGATGCCGCTCGCTGGCCTTGCGTGCGGCACAGCGCATGGGCAACGTGCGCGGAGGGGGAAAGCCGATCGCAACCGTAAGTGACCCAGACCGCAGCCCAGCTGCCTTGTCCGAGCGCGCCAGTCTTTTGGCGGCGTTGCCGCCGCGCGCCCATATCGAGCGCATCGCAAGCCGGAAGATCAAGGGTTTCTGCGGAACGATCGACGAGGACGGCGTCTATTACGACCCCGTCCACAAGCAGAACCAGAGCCTTTCCCAGCACATTATCGCGGACTATCACGGCCGCTTCCTGATCGAACTCATTCAGAACGGGCACGACGCCCATGACCGGGCGCGACGGGATGGGGAGATCGCTGTCCTGCTCGCGGGTGATGAAGGCGACAGCGGCACGCTTTACGTCGCCAATCGAGGGCAACCTTTTGCGTCCAGGAATGTCGACGCGCTTTGCGAAATGGGTTTGTCGAGCAAGCCGCCGGGCGAGGCGGTCGGCAACAAGGGCCTCGGCTTTCGCAGTGTCCGGCACGTCAGCGATATTCCGCAAATCTATTCGCGCCTGACCGAGGACAGTCCGGGCGATCTCTTCGACGGCTATCGCTTCACCTTCGCCCGCGGCAGCGAACTTGATCCGCTGCTTCCCGACGAGGCCACGCGGGCGCTCGCGCGCACCGACCTTCCAGCCTTTTACATCCCTCGCTGGCTGGACCGGACGCCGGACACGGTGAAGGAATTCGCGCGCAAGGGATTTTCGAGCGTGATCCGATTGCCGCTGCGCAACCAGGCTGCCCTCGATGTGGTTCGCGCCGAGATATTGAGCCTGGCCAAGGCCGAAGCGCCGATGCTGCTGTTCCTGCGCCGAATTGCGACGCTGCGCGCAGAAATCCAGGGTGACCGGATCAAGGAGGATGCGCTCAACCTGAAACTCTCCCGGAGCGAGACGCCGCTCGAAGACGATCAAGGTCCAGCTTTGGTCGATTTGGGCGAAAACGGCTCCTTCTGGGTCGCCCGGGCGGAAATCCCCGAGAGCGACATGCAGGCGGCGGTTGCAGAGGGCCTTGAAAGTGGCGCACTGCCGGAGAGCTGGAAGGGGTGGAAAG
This sequence comes from Sphingobium xenophagum, assembly GCF_002288285.1. NCBI lineage: Bacteria > Pseudomonadati > Pseudomonadota > Alphaproteobacteria > Sphingomonadales > Sphingobiaceae > Sphingobium > Sphingobium xenophagum. The sequence goes on from NZ_CP022749.1 coordinate 146,121, forward strand.
GCAGCGGCGAGGTAGCGGTTGCTGTCCCTATCGGCGAGACGATGCCGGACTTTCACCCTCGTCTTTACACCTTCTTGCCAATGGGGCGCGGCGCCACGTCTCCGTTCCGCGGCCATTTGCACGGCAGCTTTTTTCCGAGTTCGAACCGGACGAGCCTCGACCCTGCTGTGCGGGTCAATGCCCTGGTGCTCGATCATGCGGTAAAGCTAGCGTCCGCGACGGCGGCCTGGCTGCAGCGACGTGGCTCTGCGCAATTGGAGGCGAAGGTCCCGGTCCTCACCGCTGTGCGGGCGGCTGTCGACCTCTTGCTCTGGAATACGCCGACCAGCCTGCTGCAGGGCGAGAGTGATGGCGAGGGCGAGGAGGCGATTGACCTCGGCACCGCGATGACCGCTGCGATTGTTCGGCAGTGGGGGGCATCCTCGCTGGCGGAGGCGGACTTCGTTCCATGCCTGGCCGATTGGACCGGGGATGCGCTCGCCCGGCCCCCCTTCGGGCCGGTTGCCTTTGTCAGTCCGGCGGGCTCGCGCCGTGTGCAGGGCGCCGACACGTCCTTCTCGCTCGACGTGATCGCGCGACACGGGAAGTCCGCAGACCTCGCGCCCTTCTGGCCGGGGCTTGGCGAGCAGCGCAGCGAGAAGTTGGCGCTGTTTCTGCGCAGCCATGCCGGCGGCCATTTCAGGGATCGCATGACCGCATCGGAGCGGGCCATCATTGTCGAGGGGCTGGCGAGGGCGATCGCGAAGCCGCGCAGGCCTGATTGGGCGCGCTGGACCGCCTTTTATCGCGACCTGTCCGACTTCATGGGAGGCGATGCCTCGGCACTGGCGGGCAAGGCGATTCTGATTTGCCAGGATGGCTCGCTGCGCGCCACGCGATCGCAAGCGCGACCCGAGCCGTCGCGGGGGGAGACGCCCAAGCGCCGGACGCGCCGCGCGCCGCGCGAAGCTTCGGTGTTTGTGCCGCCAAGGCGCGGCGATGCCGAAGACAGCATTGGCGAGGATTTCTATCCGCCAGCCCCGCTGCGCGAATTCTTCGCCTTCCTGCACGACAGACTGCCCTGGTATGGCGAGCTCGCCGCCGCTCGTCAGTTCCTGGAGAAGGATCTGGCGACGGCATTCGAAAGCGAGGCGCTGCTCACCCGCATTTCGCAGATTCTCGAGCGGGACGAGACGAAGAAGGTCAGGGCAGCGGGACTGCGCTGGGCCTTTGCCATCTGGCGCCGCTCGGTTGCGATCATGCGAGCTGTCACGCTGTCTTCCGCTTATCGCCTCTTCGTGCCGACGATCGATGGCGAATTCATCCGCGCGTCGGAGGCGGTCTTCTCCTCGGCCTGGCCCGACCGCACCCTTGGCTATGACCTGCAGCAATTTCTCGAGCTCGCGCCTGCGGGATCCGCCGATCTGGCCGAGGTGCGTGCCCGCCGGCTGGCCGCGCCGTCCGCCGCCGTGTTTGGAACGCGGTTCGTGGACGATTGGACGGATTTTCTGATCGGAATTGGAGTGCAGCGAGGCCTCGAGCCGCGGACGAAGGAGCTTCAGCATTATGTCAGCGCCGGACGGGTGACGAGCTTCGATTTCCTCAAGGACCTCGGTCTCCCGGACAGTTTCGGATCTCTGTTGAAAAAGGACATCGCGACCCGGCCGGGAGTTTCGGTTGGGCTGCCGACATCGACCGATTATGATGTCGGGGCGCTATGGTGGATGCCAGGGCAAGCAGATGTCGAGGCCTTCAGCGACGAGGCGCTCGACGCCTATGCCAAGCTCATTCTTGCCTGGATCGGGCGTGCAGCGCACCGGCATCTCTGGATGTCGGTCAAGCATCGATACAATCATCGCTCGGACAATCGCGATTGGCCCACGCCGCTAGCGGCTTTTCTGCGATCGACGGCATGGCTGCCCTGCGAAGAGCCGGGCGCCGATGGCCTGAAGCGGTCGCGGCACGAAGGTTCCAAGGTCTGGCTTCCGCGCGGAAGTGATCGCTTTCCGCCGTTCCTTCGCCGCTTGTCCTACAAGCTCGCCCGGGCGCTGGACCGAACGCCCGACGCCGTCGCCGATACCCTTCGTAAGCATGCCGGGCTCAAGACCTTCAATGCGACCGACACGTTGCTCGAACAGGCAGGCTTTCTGGCCGAACAATTCGCCCAAGGCTGCGTCCGCCGGTTTCATGAGCGCGAACTCATCAACATCTATGCGCGCTGCTGGGCCCGGCTTGCCGAGAGACATGGGGCGCAAGATGCTGCCGTGCCGCCGGGCAAGCCGCCCGCGACGCTGTTGGTGCGCAGGCGCGGCCAGCTTGGCGTCGCGACATTGGGGGCCGGTGCCGCCGAGACAATCTATGTTCGAGACAGCACGGATCTGATCGCGACGAGCCTGGTCGAGGTGCTTGGCGATCCGCTGCTCGACGTTCGCGGGGCCGAGCCGGAGCGCCTGGGCGTGCTCCTTCACAAGCTGTACGGCAACGGTGTGCGGCGAACCTCGCAGCTCGCCTACGCGATCGAGGTCGATGGATCGCCTCTCGAAGAGCTTAGCCTGGGCCCCAAGTTGGTAAGCTGCTGCCCCTGGCTCCGCTTGATGCTCGCTGTGGCGCTCGAGGCCCTCGACAGTGTCGATCTCAATCGCTTGCCGGCGGACCGTGCCGCCATTTTGCAAACGCTGGATCGGCTCGAGCTTCATCAGACCGCTGCGCTTCGCTTCTTGCTCAACGGCCAGGATGTAACACCGCCCACTGCGCGCGGAGCCTATCAGTTCGAGCGGGCCGAGGGCGAGCCACTGCTTGTCGTCATGGGAACCGGCCCGCTCGACTGGGCCAAGATCGAAGCGGCGTTGCCGGCGATCGGCGAGGCTATCCGGCATCCGGCCGTTGTCCCGCATATGAAGCTGCTGGCTCGCCAGCTGTTGCTCGATGATGTGGCGGTCGACGATCAGCCTTCAGGTCAAGGAGACCTGCTGCGTCTGTGCCGCGCGCTGGAACTCACCGAACAGGCGGGCGAAGCCGCGCGCGACGCGCTGGGTGAAAGGCTGGACCGGTTGGCACCATGGTTTCGTGCGGTGGTCTTCTACCATGGCGGGGAAAGCGCATTCGAGACCTGGATGCAAGACGAGGCTGCCGCGCTGGAGGATGCGGGCGTAGCAACCGAGCAGTTGCGATCCCTGTTGCCGGCGGTGAGCAGCGTGGAAGAGATCGTGGCGGCGGCTCGGGCTTCGCTTTCGACTGGGGAGTTGCGCGAACGGCTGGGCCTGGAGTTCGAGAGTTTCAATGCCAGCCTGATCGCAACGGGGAGCGAGCCGGACATCGACCCGGAGGGACAGCAGCAACAGCTCGACTTCTACGTGGCGGACAATCGCATTCTGATCGTCGACGCGCTTCGCAATCTGACAGCGCCGACGCTGCTCGCGTTCACGCCTGACCCGAGGTACAAGGCGGCCATCGAAGCCTTGGGGGCCCTCAAGCCCAATCCCGATTGGCTCCTGCGATATGAGCGGATACCCGAGCCGCTCCTGGCCGGTCATGTTGCGGCATGGTTGGCGGCGACGGGCGCGCCGGCAATCGGCACGAATCCGGAAGGGCTGGGCGATCTCGCGGCCGTTCGCACCGGCAACGCCACTATCCTGCGTCAGGTCGCTCGTACAGCGCCGCCGCTCGTGCGCGCCTGGGGTGTGCAGCATTCAGTTTCGGTGGGTGATCTGTGGCGCGACGCCGGGCAGGTGGAGACGGAGCTTCGCCGCCGGCTCGACGATGCAGGCGCGTTCGACTGCCGCCTGTGGGATGAAGCCGAGCTCCTGATATGGCTGGAGAAGCTCGGCGCCTGGCCCTCCGGCATGAAGCACAGCCTTGATCGCGCTGTGCTCGGCGTTCCTGAAACCGACATTGAAGCGGCGGCGCAAAAGGCGAGGGAGGAGCGGGAGAGACGCAGTCGCGAAGCGCGATCGGTGCGGCTCAATGGGACGCTGCGCGATCCGCTCGAGGTGGACTGGCTCAGTCTTTCCGCCGAGCTGGCCGGCAGCCTGTCAAAGAAGCTTCTGAACCGGCCGATCGGCAGCTTTGCACAGCTGGCCGCCGGGGGAGGCGGACGCGGCTGGCGCCGGGGATCGGGATCCGGCGGCGGGGGCAGTGGCGGCGCCTATAGCGGAATACCGCAAGAGAAGAAGGATATGATCGGCCGGCTGGGCGAGCTTACGGTCTATCACTGGCTGAAGGCTCGGCAACCTGGTCAGGATATCGACCGATGCTGGGTGTCGGGTAATTCCGGGCCGTTCGTTGGCAAGGAAGGACGGGACAATCTTGGCTATGATTTCCGGATCAGCTTCAACAAGCAAGTCTGGTATATCGAGGTGAAGGCGAGCACCGAAGATCCTTGCCAGTTTGAGATGGGAGAGACCGAGGTACGGTGGGCGCGAGACATTGCCCGCTCTCGAGCGGCTGACCGCTATGTGATCGCCTATGTGGCTAATGTGGGGCAAACCGGCGCCACGACCATCGATATCCTGCCCAATCCGCTCGGCCCTGAGGCTGACGGCGTGGTGAACATCGCGGGCGATAGCATTCGCTACACGTTCGACCGCCGCCGCCGCTAGGACAGCGAGCGGGTTCTGCGCCGCCTGTTCGTCGTCGGGAATGGCGGGCTTGTTTTTGCGTGATCAGGCCCCATATCTTGCCTGCTACAGTCGCAAATAGACGGTCTTTCGGTGCTTTGCGGCTCTGCTCTTCCTTCTTTCCCTGCCCCTCGCAGCACGAGGGTTCCCGATCTCCGGGAGCCCGATCCTAGAAGGATATCTTACATGAGCACCATCACTGGCACCGTCAAATTCTTCAACGCCGACAAGGGTTATGGCTTCATCGCCCCCGAAACCGGCGGACAGGATGCGTTCGTCCACATCTCGGCAGTCGAGCGCGCAGGCTTTAACACGCTCAACCAGAACCAGCGGCTCAGCTATGAACTGGAAACCGACCGCCGCGGCAAGACCAGCGCGGTCAACCTGCAAACGCAGGACTGAGACACAAGGAGGGCGGCATGAAGTGCCGCCCTTTTTTTTATTCGAAAGGATTGTCCATGGCGAATGACGCCGAGCATTATCGCGGGCTGGCGGCCCGCGCCCAGGCCGAAGCTGACGCGGCGACCCTCAGCAATGCCCGCGACCGCGCTCTGAGATCCGTCGCGGCCTTCGAGACCATGGCGCTTCAGCACGAACATACCGCCAAGCGCCGAGCGGAGCGCGAGGTCTCCACTGCGGCGGACCGATTGGTCGCGCTCGGCTCGCCTCTATTGCAATAGCTGGCCGCCTGGCGCCCGCCCCGTTTTGCAAGCCAGCCCTTCCCTTGCTTCCCCATCCGCGTAACGATTGCCTTCAGAGAGGCGGTTGCAATGGCGGATGATAGGGCCTGGCAGCCACGAGCAGCCAATTTGCTTCGAAGAGATCGTCTGCCGGCCCACTGGCTGATACCTGCTTGCCTGCGATTGATCAGTTAGCGCCGGATTGGCAGTACCACATTGCTTTAGTCCGCAATTCTCCCCTATGACGATACGGTCTGCGGAGACGCGGATGGAGGCGTGGAAACCTTCTTATGTGAGAGCCGGCGAGCTTAGGCTACCGGGCAGCGGACGCGTATGTCCAAGGCCTGGCCCAAAGGCGTTCGCGCCTGACTCACATCAGGTTTCCAATGCCCGGTTTCCGGGCTGCACGCTTCCCTACCAGGCAGCGTGCTGTCGGCTGTCTGCGGCAGATCGACCTACGCAAAGCGGAGAATGTTTGACCATATCATCGGGGGGCGGAAATGAGAAAAACAGCGGATACTGACGTTCCAGTGGGACGAGCTTGTGGCGACTGAACCGACTTCGCACTCGCGCGCCGCGTCACTCATACGTCAGGCTTTGGCTATACTGGATGAGAGCGGTGAGAGCACTGCGGCCGCCTATCTGCAGCACGCCTTGGACATCCTGCCTGAAGGGCCGATGGATGATGGCGGGGAGTCGAGGCTGCGCTCCCATATCCCGGTGATCCGCGCCATGGGCGGTGCGCTTGCCCTCGTTGCTACAATGATCGGGCGCGGCGGTGATGTGTCATTGGACGAATTTTCGCGCCTTCTGGGCATTTACGCGGTCGCCACTTCGGAGAGTGCCAATGATGAAGGGATGGTTCTAGCTTATTGGGCGAGCATGGTGCGGGATGTGGCAGAGGCTCAGCCCGGTAGTCCGGCGGGGCCCGCTTAGACAGAAGGCGCGAGTAGGACGGAGCGTCCGCCGCCGTAGAGGTCTATTGCGATCAGCCTGTGCCGCCCAGGTTCTTGTGCGCGCGTTAAATTATATCCCAGAATTCCTGACAATTCTCTCGCGTAGCTCGGCACTTTCCATTGATCGTGCGCGCCCTTTCAGTAGAAGCAACAGGTCGGCAGAGGGGGGAAATTTGTCAATTCATGCGACTGCAGCGGCTTGGGTGCGTTTTTTACGCAACTACGGCCCGATCCCAACCAACGATAATATGTACGATGAATCGATTCAGCGCGCGTTGAAGCGACATAAGATCGTGCCTATCACGCTGCCGGCTCCTCTGGTGAAGCGTTTAGTGGAGAACTTCCGGGCGGAGATGCCCGCCTCGCACATCATCACTGGGACGGCAGGCGACGGAAAAACTTATCATTGCCGTGAGGTGTGGACCGCGCTCGGTGGGGATCCCGCAGTCTGGAACGAAGGCGCAAAGATCCAGACGCTGGCGATAGGCAGTCGCTCCCTTGTCATCGTTAAGGACCTCAGCGAACTGCGCGACGAGGAAAGTGCCGGCTTGATCGCCGACTTCGCGCGTGACGTGGCGAATCCCGCAACTTCGACCTTCTATCTTCTGGCGGCTAACCACGGCCAGCTCCTGGAAAAGCTCAAGTCCGCGCCGCCAACAGATGAGATCGAGCGGGTTACCACCGTTATCGAGGAACTCCTTGTCACGGGCAATAATCCGGATTCGGCTATCGCCATCGACCTTGACGATCTCAGCCGATCGCCTGCCGCTGAAACGGTGATGACCATCATTGATGAAGTCACGCAGCATGATGGTTGGGACGGGTGCGGTAGTTGTGCCGCCAATGCGGGCGATGCCATCTGTCCGATCTACGAGAACCGGCGGCGTCTGATAGGGGAGGGCGAGGGAGACGCCTTTAAGCGCCGCATCGCGGCGCTCATCGAATTGAGCGAGCGCAATGGAAACCACTTTCCCGTGCGCCAGCTCCTCGCCCTCATTGCCAATAGCCTGCTAGGCCATCCCGATGCGCGCGATGGATTGATGAGTTGCGCGGAGGTGCCGCGGATCGTCCAGGAAGGCAGAACTGATCTCGCGAGCATCTACCGGAATATCTTTGGCGAAAACCTGAGGCCGAGCAAAGCGGAGAAAACCGAACTCTTCCGCAAGCTCAATGTCTTCGGGATCGGCGCCGAGACAAGTAACCGTGTCGACAATCTGTTAGTCTACGGTGCGGACGATCCTGCCTATCGGGGAGATTACGAGCGGCTGGTTCTTGTCGATCCCATCTACGGGGCGACCCCGGCCTATTCGGCAGCGCAGCGTGCCTATCTCGAAGGGGTCGAAACAACAGATCGCACGGCGTTTCTGGCGAGCCTGAGATCCCAGCGCCAGCGGCTCTTCTTCACCTTGCCCGATGAACTCGCAGTCGATTATGACCTGTGGGATTTGACGGTCTTCCGATACGCCGGCCTCTATCTCGAGGTGGCGGAGAAACTTGCAGCCAAGCAACCGGTCCCCCGGCAGGCCATCACGATGATAGTGCGGGGCCTCAACCGTATCTTTACCGGGATGCTCGTCCAGAACCAGGACGAGCTGGTTCTCGCCACCTCTGGCAGTTATTCCCAGTCCAAGCGCAGCCCCCTTCTCGATGAACTTATCTCCGTCCCGCGGCAGGGCGGTGAGGAAGTCGCCATAGTGAGCGACGGGACAGGCGGCTTCTCTGTGTCGGTACGGTTGGTCCGCGGGTCGGACATTCCTCTCGTCACCCTCGCACTCTCGCCGACACGGTTCGAATTTCTCGGCCGCGTCGCCGAAGGCGCGCTGCCCAGCAGCTTTTCGCTAGAATGCCATGAAGACCTCCTGGCCTTCAAGGCGCGGCTTCTGCGGGAGACCGAGAACCGCCGGAAGCTCGATGGCGACGAGATTGTGGATGGAGAGTTGATGCTCCGCTTTATTGATCTTGGCAACGACGGACGCGCGGTGGCGCGCCGCGTAATCGTGCGGGTTTAACAATGGAAATTCTTGCCCGCCCGACGAGTTTTGATGATCGCACCGGCCCCGATTTCTGGATCGACGAGGCTATCTGGGGACATCGTTTGTACGATGAGCAGACCCCGTGGCTGACCTTTCTTGAGTTCATGACGGTGCTGCTTGCCGAGCACCGAGCGGGACGAGCGTTGCGTGAGGACGCGCTCAACAGCCTGTCCTATCGACCGCAGCTTCAGCTACGGCTGCGTAACCTTGTTTTCAACAATCCGCACATCATGACCGTTCTGGCCGAGGATCGCGCTGACGATGCCGCCTGGAGTATTTGGCTCACTAAGATGGCTGAGACCGCAGGCGGTATCGAAGAGCGGGATTTCTCCTATCTTCGCGACCGCTTCGAGACTTTCCAAGACTTCGCAGCGGTGATCAGCTTCCTGCAGGGATCGGCGATCGAAGGATCGAGCAACAAGCGTTGGAGCTCGAAATTCGTTTTCCCGTTTGGGCCGAACGCGCTCTATGAGGACGCCAACGTCAATCCTCGCGGGGGCGTATCAAACGATCGACGCTTTTTCGCCCGAACAGGCGAGTTGCTCTACCTCATGCTCTGTAGGAGCAGGGATGCCGATGCGCTGCGGGGCCTGCTAATCTCGCGCTTTCTGGAAAATCCCGCACCTTATGATCGGATGGCGGCCGCCCTGCAGGGCGAGCCCCATTTCTCCAAGGTCGAGCGAGCGGGGGCCTATCTTCCCTGTTCAAGCCATAGCCTGTTCGACCGTCTGGCCGAAGATTGGCTCGCCATCCTTCAACTGCCGATTCCGGCCTATGACGCCATCCCGCATCTCGTGACGATGACGGGCCTGAACCTCATCCTTTACCAACTCGAGCGTGCGCGTGAGGTGTTGGAAAATGAGCCGGTGCAACTGGTCTGCGAAATCGTATCGCCGAAGAAGTCGGTGGTGCGGGATCTTTCGGCCGATTCCTATCAACGCAACAATGGACTTCCCCAGCAGGCGGTGGAGCGCTTCGTGAGGCGCGTTGGAGAGACTGAGGAATGGGCGAGGGCGCTTCGCTCCGATGAACCTGTCCTGTTCGCCGCGGACATTCTGAAGAAGAATTTCGGCTGGCCTGATACTGAGGAAGAGGAAGCGGCAACAGACCCACAGGCCCTCATCAACCAGCTCGCCGACAAGGGGATCAGCCGTCACAAGCAGCACATCGGTAAGATCCATATGAGCTGGGCAAGAGCGATAGGGCTGTCATCGCGGCGGTCTAGCCGGCGTGTGCGTTATGCGCCCACCGATCGGCTGCTTAAGACATTGGTCGCCTGCTGTGTCGAAAAGCGCTTGGAATTCAGAGATTTTCTGGCGCTTTTGCACGATCGCTACGGGATCGTCATCGGCGACGCCCAAGCGCGTACCTTTATCGAAAGCGGTGATGCCGATCAGGAGGATTTCTCCGATAATGCCCGGCGCCTGGAGGAGCGCCTTGCTAGCCTCGGGCTGCTGAAGCGTCTCTCCGATTCTTGCGCCTATGTCGAAAACCCGTTTCAGCGAGCCCAAGCCGCGTGACTCCATCAGATCTTATCGGTGCCGCTGGCGCCGCCTCAATTCGCCAGCGCCTTGCCAATCTTGCCGATGCCGAGGGCGTCGCGCGCTATCTTCTGGACCGCCTGACGGGAGAGCAGGTCGCGGCGATCACGCGCGCACTCCTTGAGGATTCTGCGACCGATGCCCTGCTCAAGATTGCATTGCCGCGTACTTTGATCGGCAACTTTGAGCTTCCGGCTCACGTCGTGACCGACGAACGCACGGTCGCGATCCGCCATGCGGATTGCGATCGTCCAGCTCTTCTCATCGCGAACACTGACGACGACCAGGGCGCATCGCTCGGCGACGTGACGCTCATCGGCGCAAAGCAGCTGACCGAGGACGCGGAGCCGTGGGTGGAGGCCGCTGCCGCCGGGCTTGGGCTTCCCGACAGCCAGATCGGCGCGTGGAAAGCCGCTCTTAAAGGTCTGAATGCGGCCGACGATTGGACGCTCCATCAGATCTCGAATTATGTGGCTCTGACACGCGAGCGGATCGCGGCAGAATCGGCCGCGGTTCCGGACGCCTTGGGATGGGCTTTACCCGCGCTGCACCTGCCGCGCGACAGTGGCTATTTTCTCGCGATCCGCGACAAGGAGCTTGAGCAGTCGCGACGCTGGAAGCGCCTGTTTGAAAAGCTCGTATCGGATCGAAAACCGCTCCTCGCCAAGCAGAAGCCCAATCGCCAGATTATTGAGAGCGATGAGTTGCGGTCGCAGTTCGAGGCTGTGCAGGAAGATATTCCGGCCGAGGTTCATAGCGCGATCGAGGACTTCATAGGCTCCACGCCGGGTTGGAACGAGGCCGCCGATGCGCTGTCGCAATTCGAATGGGAATCCCAGAGTGTCCTCCAGCTATTTTCGGGCATCAAGCTCAAGAAGACCACCCTGCCGCAGGAAACGCTGGCCTTTTTCGAATTCACGCTGCCCGATAGGCTGAGCCTATCCGACCTCGACTATCTCGAGGCGCTGAAGGGGCGCTCACTCAAGGAAACGCGCGATGATGATCGCGACTTCTTCGAGGCGCATCGCGACGATCTGGGCCAGGACAAGGCGCTGCGGGTCAAGTGGGAACGTTTCATCTTTGGGCGCCCAATCGAGTGCAACGATTTCCTTGAGGGCTTGCTACGCGCTTTCGAGCGCCTGTTTGGGCAGGTGAACCTCGCAGCGGGCAAACGCACCCTCAAGATTCGCGCCGCGCGAAAAAGCCGTTCGCAGCTCCTCGATATCAATGCCGACGTGGGGCTCGCTTTCGGCCTTCGCTATCGCGGACTACCGGCGCTGACTGGAACCGCGGTCGAATGGGAAGTGCCCTATCTCTTCGACTATGAGGAACTTCTCGACCGCGCGAAAAAGCGCAAGAAGTATCGGCGCAATGAGTCCACCTCGCGGGCGGCGCTACAGATCAAGTTCGACGTCATCCTTGAATGCGGATCGGAGCGGGCGACCGTTCAGCTGATCTGGATTGCGCAGCCCAATGCGATCGGACTGGAGTTGCCCAAGGATCTAGGTCGTCTCGTTAAGCGCCCGCTGACCCGCAGCAGCGTAGCGCGTTTGCCGGTCAGCCGTAAGGGTGCTCTGCAATCGGTCTCGCTTGGAGATGTGGGCACACTCCAACCTGCCTTTGGGCAGGACGCGGGGTCGCTCATTCCCCGCACCACTCTCGGCGAGGATCTAGCCAGGGCCTTTCCCAAGGCGCTCAAGCTCGCGGGGCAGGGGGGGCGCATTGATCCGGCAGGTATCGCCGCGATCGAGGCCGCATGGTCTGAGTTTGTCGGAAAATATATCGAGGCCATTGCCGCCTTGCAGGTATCGGGCTTTGCCTCGCCCATATTCCTGGCACAGGCCGAAGCGTTCGGCAGTCTGCTGCGCACGCTTGCGCTTCACGCGCCAGGCGATCTCAATCGTCGTGATCTGTGGGAGCCGGTCCTGAGCTTGGGTGTGATCCCGGTGACCGGAAGCGCACCTTCCGCGATCGTGGCGCCCTGGCATCCGCTCCGGCTTGCCGCGGGAGCGATCCGAATGCGCTCGGTGGCAGGTCTGGCGGACTATCTCCTTTCCGATGTGGACGTGAATTTCGGAGATTCTCGCCTGTTCTTCTCTGATCTGCGCGATGAACTTGCCCATCCGCTCTATCCCGAAATCGCGGTAGGTTATGACGGGACGGAGCCCGTGCTGCTCGCCGAGACGGGGACGATCAACGATTACAGCCTGCTTGAGCGGCCGGTGCGCGATCCTTCGGAGGCGACGACTGACGTCGATCCCGGTGAGGCCTCACGACAAATCCGCGGGCTGCTGGAGCGCTATCTGGACCTCCAGCCGCATGAACGCTCAAATCTCAGCATCATGCTGTTTAATTGCGATGCGGCCGGACTTCCTCTCGCAACCGTAAACAGTCTGAGTTCAGTGCAGGACCAGGAAGAGGTGCATTGCAATGTCCTCGTCCGTCACCGCGATCGATCGCGCCTCTCGCGGGTCTATGGCGAGTTGCTCGACCGATCGGAGGGCGATCCCGATGCCGTTGTGGTGAGCGAGACGTCGCGCAACTTCATGTCCAAGCTGCGGATCGGCGTAATGCTCGACAGCGGCGCGCTCCGCCCCGGCAATGCCGCGCGCGAAATCGATGTAGCATTCCTGCATGACGTAGTGTCGCGCCAGGCGCGGGAGCAGTGGTTTTCGGTCCCCGCCGCGGAGACGAACCCATCCCTGCTAGAGCACGTGCCCGCCCGCTGGTCCTACCGGCGCGTGACGGCGGAAGATGAGCTGAAGGCAACGGTCTATCTCACCTGTCCGCGTCAGCCCGATGCTGGCTGGGCCTATGTCGATGCGGTGGCCAATGTGATCCGGCGCCAGGCCCATGGCAGCCACGAGCATTACCTCCCTGCAAGACAGATTTCGTTTCAGGATTCGGGCCTCAAGGCGATGTTCGACGAGGTTCATGAGCTTGCCGAATGGGTCGCGACCTATGACGACCTTCTCGACAAGCGGCAGCTTGCGGCGCAGGGGATCAATGTCATCCGGTACCGGCGACAGCGGACCCATGGCCGTAACATGGTGGTTTCCTCCACGTCGGAGCTGCGCATTCTCAATGTCCTGGTGCGTCGTCGGCTGAACGAACTGTCGCTAGGTCTCGATGAGGATCGTCTCTCGAAACTGGCGCGACGGCTTATCGAGGATGCCAACTCTATTTCGGGTGATATCGTACTGCGGGCCGCGAAACGGGGCGTGTCCGCGGGGGAACTTATTGGCCTGGTTCTCAGCCGTGCCCTCGTTGCCGAGGAGCTCGGCGCCCAGCCTGCGGTCGCCTGGTTCCTGCTCGATGACTATGCCGAGTGGCTGGGGCAACGCGAGGAGGGGATCGCCGACATTCTGGGCTTGTGCCTGGTCGGAAGCGAGAGCGAAGCACCGCGCCTCCGCGCAATCGTTACCGAAGCCAAGTATGTCGAGCAGAGCGGGTCGGCCGAAGCGAGCCGGAAGTCGCGGCAACAATTACGGCAGACAGTTGCGCGCATCGATGACGCGCTGTTCGGCGATCCGGGGCGACTCGATCGCGACCTCTGGCTTTCCCGCATTGCCGATCTCCTGCTCGACGGCACCGCCGCACTGGGTCAGGCCAACTTGCTGGAGCAAGTCCGGGACGGCATCCGGCGAGGTGGTGTACCGATCGATTTACGCGGCTATTCCCACATTTTCATCACGGGACCGGCAACCGATGGCAGTTCGCTTGGAGAACAGGAGCGCATCACTGACGTGAGCGGGGGGCTCCAGGAGACCTTCTCGCGCGAAGGCCTGCGGCAGCTTCTCAAGGCCTATGAAGGCGGTCAGCCGCTAAAGCCAATCCGCGCTGGACTTGGTGAGGCAGATAGCTGGGATCGTCCCAGTTATCGTGACCCTGCCCCCGCGTCGACTGGACTAAGGACGTCACGGCCGAACCCAAGGCGGCAATAGCGGCCCAGGTCGTGGCCCATGACTATGATGACGATGATTTCGAGGAAGAGCCGACGGCGTCTCCAGAACGTGTCGCGGCAGACCTATTGCCGGCTGCGATTGAGTCGACAACGATCGATGTCGATGTCGATGTCGACGGGCCGGGACAGACGGCAGCGGCCGTTGCCGAGGTGGTCCCACAATATCCAGCGCACATCCCGCCGGCGATCGACGCGCCCACCGGGGCAGTGGCGGCTGCGCGGATGGCACCGAAGGCACCGGCAGGATCGACATCTTTTAGCGCACTCGTAGCGGCGCGCGCTGAACGCGCACAGGACGATTCTGCCGACGATCAGGCGTGGCTCGAAGCGACCTCACAGAAGCTGCGTTCCGCGCTGATGGGGTATAATCTTCAGGCCAAGGTTCTAGGGACGCGCCTGACGCCCAATGCCGCTCTCATCCGGTTCATGGGCAGTGATCGACTTCGGGTTGAGGACATCGAGGCGAAGCAATCGGCACTGCTTACCACGCACGGACTGCGTCTCATCTCGGTTTCGCCTCATCCCGGAGAGATTGTCGTCGGCGTGGCACGACCACAGCGGCAGATCGTGTCTCTATGGGATGTCTGGGGACGCCGGGAACTGAACCGCAACGCGGCGGGCGTGAATGCGTCGTTCGTGCTGGGCCTGAAGGAAATGGACGGTGAAATACTTTATCTCAACCTGGGAGGACCCTTTGCCGGCGGGCAACAGCATGAGCCGCACACGCTCGTTGCCGGCGCGACCGGTTCGGGGAAGTCAGTCCTGATCCAGGCCCTGCTCCTTGATATCGCGGCGACCAATCCGAGTAGCTTGGCGCACATCCATCTCATCGATCCGAAAATGGGGGTAGACTACGCGGCGATTGAGCGACTGCCGCATCTGCAAGGCGGCGTGATCGTTGATCAGACGCGCGCGATCAAGGTGATGGAATCCCTCGTCGCCGAGATGGAGCGCCGCTACGAACAATTTCGTGTCGCCGGCGCGCGCGATATCCGGGCCTATAATACCAAGGTCGGTCCGGCGGAGCGTTTGCCTTACGTGTTTCTTGTCCATGACGAATTTGCTGAATGGATGCTCACCGACGACTATAAGACGGCCGTCACCTCGAATGTGTCGCGCCTGGGCGTGAAGGCGCGCGCGGCGGGCATGCATCTTATCTTTGCAGCGCAGCGTCCGGACGCGAACGTCATGCCGATGCAGCTGCGCGATAATCTCGGCAATAGGCTCATTCTGAAAGTTGCAAGCGTTGGAACTTCCGAGATCGCCTTGGGGGTCAAAGGGGCGGAGCAACTGCTCGGTCTGGGGCATCTTGCAGCGCGGCTGAGCGGCGAGCCCGCGATCATCTATGCGCAGGCCCCTTTCCTTTCGGACGAAGATATAGATGCCGCGGTGGATGCCATTATCCGCAGCGAGAACCAGACCGCATAGGGATCGCACAAAGCTCGACGCGCTTGGAGACTATACAAGCGCGTCGGCTGCTTTCCCTGTTTCTCGCGGCAACGGCCATTGTGCGTTTAGACGCTCGGTTCACTTATGGCAGATCACACAACTGCTCGAGCCCTCATCGACACCATAAATATCATCCAAAGTGGGAGCAGGTTTGGCGGATAGAGGATTGACCCGGCGGTTGCGCAACAGGCGCTCACGCCGCTTTTGATAGTCGTCCTTGATCTGATCGACGCGTTTCGGTTCGATCAGTTCGGTCAAACTCTCCCCCTGCGTCCAGGTAAAGGGAGACCCGTCCCTCAGCGCAGTTTTTTCATAGTCGACCGCTTCCTGGAACCGGGCGGGATGCTCCTCGAAAAGGCGAACCCATTCGATCTTTTGCTGGAAGAAGCAAAAGGTACAGCCGGATCGCGAACGCCACTGATAATATTCGGGTTCGCCCACGTCTGAGTGCTGAAGTATTTCAAGCACGCCAGCGCGATCTATACCAGCGTTCCGCAGCGGCAGGTGGACCCGCATATTGGGATGGGTAGCTTGATAACCTTCCCGGCTCGGCTCATCCGCGCGAATAGCTACATAGGAATGGACGATCGTGCCCGCATCAAGATCTTGACGGAGCCAATGCTCAAGCGGGCGAAGCTTGAGCTGGCGCGTACACCAGCGCGTGCGGGGCGACGGTAGGAAATTGCCATATTCCTTGAGCCAGAAGTCGAAGTCGCGATCGGGATTGAGCCGCGCGATCGAACGCCCGAGAAAACCCTCAAGCTTGTCGAGGAACTTGTAGACTTCGGGAAGTTCCTTGCCAGTATCGGTGAAGAAATATTCAAGTGGCAGATCGGAATGATGCTGGCGCATATAGACGGCAAGGGCCGCGCTATCGCGGCCGCCGGAGAGGCCGAGGATGTGTCGTTCCTTGGTCATGCCGCTTCCACTTCGTCATCGGCTTCGGCAGCAAGCATTGCCACCGCGCGCGCGAGCGCTGCGAGCCTCAGGCGGCCCGATTTGTCATCGGATCGCAGTTCGGCAACAACGCGATCCGCAAGGGTCGCAGCGGCTTTCTTTTCCTTCTCGCTCAACACAAAACTGCGCATCAGGGGCGGAGTCTTGGGGTCAAGCCCGACCACAAGCGCGAGCGCCTCAGTGTGGGATTGCCGGTCGCGCACCACGGCAAGAGCCTCGAGCTCGCGGAAGCGGCGGCCAAAGCGAGCGATCCCGGTCAGTGCCTCTTCCCGGTCGCGGTCCGACCAGTTGCGTGCGGGCTTGTGGAGCAGGACGCTGACGAGGCTCTCAAGATCGCCGGTTCCTTGCTCGATCGCTCCGGCACGATCAGCGAAGGCATCGAAGGCATAATCGTTGGTGAGACCCTTGATCGTGGCGGCGCGCTCCGAAATGCCGCCAAAGCTTTCGATATCAATGCCAAGGGCACGGGCAAGCGCTTGGCGCAATTCCGTCAGCAGCTCAGGGTAGCTGGCCTCGCATCCAAGGAGCCCTTGATAAACGAGTTCAGGGGAAAGCCGTTGGCCGAAAGCCTCTGGCAAGGCATCGAATAGCAGCGCTTCGGGATCTTCCGCCTTCGTCACGACGGCACGGACTTTGCGTGCATCGTCTGCCAATCGCTGGGTGCGTAAGGCATAGTCCGGCAACGCCTCGAAGCGCTGGAACAGCGCAGCCGCAACGGGAAGGGAACCTTCGCTTGACGCCGTGCCGAGGAGTTCTCCCAGACCGCTGAGGAATGCAGTCTCCCGCACCGAACGATCAATTCGCCGCAGACGGAAGTCGGCGGGCCGCTGTAGCAGCTTGTCGACAACCACGTCGTTGATGGCGGTCTGGTAGACGCCGTCGATGTAGATGGCGACGCTGTCCCGACGGGCGAGCATATAGGCAAGCGCCAGGACGGGCATGACGCCCGCCTTAAGGCCGTAAGGAGCTCGTGCCCACTGGCTGAATACTGTGTCGAGTCCCTCTGAGCCAGCGGCGTCGATCAGGTCCCAGGCAGGCTGGAGCGAGCGGCCTTCCGGACTGTCATCGGGATCGTAAAAAGCATAGTTGCCCGCAGGCGTTTGCCGATGGAGTCCGAACGGCTTGAGGACCGTCAGATATAGCCCGAGCTCTGCCGGGTAGCCCGTGATACCCAAATCGGCTTCCGCGGAGCGGCTGACCATTGCGTGTGCAAGGTCGCGCGATGCGGCCATGGCGTTTGATGAGGGCTTGTCGCGCTGCAGCAGCTCGCTCTTGAGGATCGGTGCTGAGGGATACCCTGCGTCGGCCAGCGCGCTTGCAACGACGGCGAGTGGCTCGCGCAGCCCCTTTGCTGGCGCGGGCGCGAGGAACCAGCGCGCGGTCTCGAGAGCGGCTTCGAGACTGCGATGGAGTTCATCAACGCACAGGGACTGGCGCGCTGCGATCTCGCGCCGCGCGATCCTGTCGCCCTCAAGTTGTGGGTGGTCGCGAATGACTCTCTCGACCGCGAGCAGTTCCGAGGCGGACGATCGGAGGGCGAAACTGTCCGCGGCAGCTCCGACCGCGATTACTCGACCTTTGCGTTTCAGGAGCTTTGCGGTCGCTTTTGCCAAAGCATCAAGCTCGGCAGGCTGCACTGAACCATCGCCAAGGACCAAGACCAAAAGGCCACTACCTCGTTCGCTGCGGGCAAGAAGCGCGGTGGAGAGAGACTGTGCGCTCTCCTCGGCTCCAACGATATGGAGAGCGATCTCGAACGTACGTAGAGCGCCGGTGAGGAAATAATGCCGCTTCGCGGTCGCAAATCCAAACCCTGCGCGTTGGGGGATGGGATCGAGCTGCCGGTTGTCGATCGGCATGATCGCGCGGCTGACGGCATCTTCCAGATCGAAATCGCTGCCAGCAAACAGGGCGTAACCGCCGAGGCGGGGTTGGCGGATGAGAACGGCCCAGTCGAGGAGATCCTTGATGGCAGCTTCCCGCTCGGCCTCTGCTGCCATGGGATGGGCCGCGGTCAGAAAATCGTCGGCGAGGGCAACGCCTGAGCCATTGCGGAAGAATTCGATGACGGCGGCGGACTTTGTCAATGCTACGTGCAGCGGCCCACCCTTGGCGCTGGCGCGTTCGATGGCCTCAAAGGCAAGGCTAAAGCGACTACCATCGGGGCCGCTGGCAAGCGCCATGCCGAAGTTGGCAGAAAGATAGTCCCAAAGCATCGAGGGATCATACGTCCCTGCTCCAACCTTGGTGGCTGTGAGGAATTGCTGAAAACCGGCAGGTTCGGCCGAACTCAGAAAGCCGAACACGCTGCGCTCGTTCTGCGCGAAGCGCGCGCGAGAAACGGGTCCGAGAAGCAGGGCGGTCACAGGATTGAGGGGCCATGTGTCCGCCAGGGCCTGCGCGAGACTGGCGATTTCGGTAGGCCGGCGCTGGGCGACGGCCGTCGCGACGTGACCGGCATTCTCGAGGGCTTCGGCCGGCGGCGTGCTCGCGATCGCGCGGCCAAGCAGGGCAACGGTCTCGTCCGCACCACTGAGAAACGCGATGTCCTGATAACGACCCTGGACCTTTGCCCATTCCTGGCGGGCATCGCGTGCAGCGCGCGCGGCATATTGTTCAAAAGACTGGTGAAGAATGCCGATGACGACCAAACGGCCGTCGCTACGTGACGCGCGCTCGGCGAGATCCTGCAGGAGATGGACATCGCCGCCCTCGAGCGCCTCATGCTCAAGCATCTTGCCAAGCTCGTCGAGGATCAGGAGCGTCCCGCTGCTGCGCGGCGCTGGGCCAGACAGGAGCGCTTCAATCAGGCGGTCATCGCTGGAGCCATGACGGTTTCGGGCTTGCTCGTCCCAGCCAAAGCTGCTTGCGGCTGCTTCGGCGATTGCCTCTCGCAAGCGTACCCGCCCACCTGTAACCGCGACGACTTTCCAGTCACCACCACGCTTGGGAAAAGCTTTGGCATAAAGCTCGCTCAGCGCCTCGCCCGCGATCTCCCGCGCGATCTTACGGTTCGCTTTGGGCCCCGCGACGAGGTTGGCGAGGAGAAGCGCCGCACTTGACTTGCCGCCGCCGTAAGGGCCGGTCCAGGTGAATGCACCCTGTTGGCTCTCGATCTGGCTCTCAGCAAGTTGCGTCAGCGCCTTGCGGACCGTCGCCTGGAGCACGTAGCCCACAAGTGGCGGAGTACCGTTGAGGTCAGCATCCAGGCGCGCGGAACGCGCGAAGCGGCGATCGATAGCGACATGCGCTGCGAGCGACTTCATGCCGCGACCTTCCAGCCCGGAGCAGCGCTATACGCCGCGGGGACCAGTCGCCTAGCGTCGATTTCCTCAATTTTCTGCACCTGTCGCAAACCTGCGGTATCGACCCACTGCCAGGCGCCTTCAGTCACGTCGTCAATGCGCATCAGGCGCGTGATGACGCTGTCCTCATCAAGTTTGAACACGCGCCCAGGCGAGCCTGGCGCGTAGCAGATCTGCTCGGCCGTGAGCGTGGTCGCGCCGCCGGACCGGTCCCAGAATGTTCCCAGGGCATAGGCGAAGATTGCATCATGCAGGGTGGGCTTGGGGCCGCGAACAAATTCATACCAGCCACCAAGACGGGCTTCGCGGATGAGAGCGAGCTCGGCGAGGAGCGGCTCGGCCGCGTCTTCGCTGAATGTCTCCCCCTTGCGCACGTAGCTGCGCAGAAAAACTTCGATGTCGCGCTTCAATGTGCCGCGGGTTGCGCGCCAGCCTTGCGCTGCAACTAGCGCGCTGAGTTCCTCCAGGAGATTGGTCGGATCGAACTCGATCGCGTTGAGCACGTTGAACGCGTAAAAGGCTGTGGTCGCCTTGGTCTGGACACTCGCGATATGCCAGTGCACGAGCCAGATCGTTGCCGCCTGCTCGAGGAAGGGATCGAGCCCGTCATCAGCAAGAATGGCATGGCCCAGCGTGGTGGGGCGGATGATCCGATCCGCCTCGTCGAAAAGTCCCGAGGCATTCGCCCAGTAGCGCATCGAATTCGCCATGTTGCGCCCGACGCCGAAGCGGGCAATGGCTTCCTGTTCCTGGAATGTTCCTATAGGGGCTTCCACGCCGACTGCGTCGTACGCCTTCTTCAACCACAGCAGTCGGAGCGGGAACGTCTCGTGTCCCGTGAACTGCACCTTCGAATCAATTTTCAAACCATCCCTAGCCATGCGAAAACGCTACTGGCGAACTTCTCCAGTAGCAAGGGCGCATCGTGAGGCAGCAGCGACAATATGATCCGTCGCCGAAAGAATTTCCCCTTCGGTATTGTAGCGATTGCAGAAAACGCGGATCACAGATCGTGCCTCCTGCTCGGAAAGTCCAATGGCTTCAAGAACATGGGATATTCTGATCTGGCCGGACGTGCAAGCTGAGCCTGTCGAAATCGCTACTTGCGAGCCAAGCAGCGCGCTCAGGGTGTCGCCGTCCATCCCGGCGATCGCAATCGCGGCGCCGCCCGGGACCCTGTCGGCGTCGCCGCTCACGAGTGTAACGCGTAGCTGACGTTCGCGCAGACTATCGAGAAGGCGTGAAAGCAGGCGTTCGCCATGCAAGGGATCCGTACCGAGCGCCGAATGCGCGAGCCGCGCGGCTTCTGCGAACCCGGCAATGAGAGCAACAGGCTCAGTACCTGATCGCAGGCCATTTTGCTGGTTGCCGCCGACCAACAGCGCATCGGGCTTTATGGCGCCGGCGGAGACGTACAGCGCGCCGATCCCCATAGGGCCGTAGCATTTATGCGCAGAAAGGCTGAGATAGTCGACGTCGAGATCGAACACGTCGACCGGGATCTTTCCGAGAGCTTGCGCGGCGTCACAATGAATAGATCCGCCCGCCTCATGAATGATCGCTGCCGCTTCACCGACAGGTTGGATCGTGCCGAGCTCGTTGTTCACGAGCATGAACGAGGCGAGCAATATATCGCTGCCGGCAAGCGCGCGAAGAGCTTCGAGATCAATCGTGCCGGTGGGGGTTACAGGCACGATGGTAACGCTGCAGCCTTCAGCTTCTAGACTACGGACGGGTTCGATCACCGCCTTGTGCTCGATTGCCGACATCAGGATGCGACGCCGTCCTGGATGGATACGGGCGAGCGCGCGCGCTGCGCCGACGACCGCGAGATTGTTCGCCTCGGTCGCACCTGAAGTGAATATGATCTCGTCAGGCGCGGCGCCGATCAGGGCGGCGATCGCCGCTCTGCCATCCGCAATGATCCGGGCGGCCCGCTCTCCCGCAGCATTAGGCGAACCCGCATTACCTGGCCTCGACCACGCGTCGAGGATCGCCGCCTGTGCCTCGGGCGCAAGGGGAAGCGTGGCAAAGCCATCAAGATAGATAGGATCGTTCATTCAGGCCGGTCTTAGTCCATTTTGGCGTTGGCGACGCATGAAAGTCTCGAAAGCGACAGTATCGGAACGAATAGAGAACATCAACAGGCCGGCAATTTTCTCCCCGCAATTTATGATGGATGACGCAGATGAAGCGCTTGGCTACTGGGTAGATTTCGCCGCAGCGGGATAATGGGGAAGGGGAACCCGGATTTGCCGATGAATATCTCGCAAATTTTCAGCGCCGAATCCGAGAGCGTTCATGATTTTCTGACACGGGAGGGGCAGGGTTGCTTCATTCCTGCCTACCAGCGTGGCTATGCGTGGGACAGTGGTCATGTCGGACGCTTGCTCGAGGATGCGACGCTCGGACTCGAACGGCTGATCAGCGATAGCTCTTCAGTGCGATTTCTGGGCTCTATCATCACGGTGCGCGGCAATGCCTTGGTGGCGGCGGCACCGCCATTCGACCGAGAACTTCCCCGCCACGTGATGACGATCATCGACGGCCAGCAGCGGCTCTGTACGATCGTCATCCTCAACATCATTTTCCACGAGCTTTTGCGCCGTCTTGTCCGATCGATGGAGGATGCCGACGAAGCAGGCGTCATAGCACTGAGGGACGATGCCGCCGATTTCCTCGATGACCTCGCCAAGACGATCCGCTTCGAACGGTCGCGATTACCGGATCTCCATCGCTTCTACCCGCGCATTGTGCGCGCGATAGACGACAGTTGGTCACGAAACGCAGTGACCGCCCGCTACGAGTCCCCCATTGCCCGCGCAATCTGGAGCTATGTCGAACATATCCAGGACGATGAAGCCGGAGAATTTGAATATACCGGAACTGACGCGGATGGTGACATCCTCGAAGGTCATGAGGCGCTCGTCGACGCGATGGCAAACCTCGCCGAACAGGTCGACCAGCTTGCCGCGGACCAGCATGCGATCCTGTCTCTGCCGCCAGTCGATGCCTTGATCGCGGGGGCTTCGCATGTGCTTGCGGAATTGTGGCCGCACGTCTTGTCGGCACCGGCACGTGCCTTCCTGTTGGGAGATGACGACGAACCGTTTTTTGTCGAGGCGACCCAGACGATGCGCCTCTTGGCGCTGGCACGCTACGTGAACCTCAGGATGGCCGCGACGGTGATCGATGCGAGCAACGAAGATTATGCCTTCGATATGTTCGAATCGCTAAACACCACGGGGCAGCCGCTTACTGCGTTCGAAACGTTCAAACCCAAGGTTGTCGAATCCGAGACGCCGGCCGCTTACCCGGCATCCCCATCCAAGGTTTCGATCGACAAGGTTCAGCAGTTCCTGGATCGGTTCAAGAATGCGGAGCAGCGGCTCGGAGCGACCGCGTCCCTTCTCATTCCGTTTGCCCTCGCCGAGAACGGTCAACGCCTGGAAAAACATCTCAGTCACCAGAGACGTTATCTTCGAGACCAATACGCGGCGGCAAACACGCGAAATGCCAAGCGGAACTTCGTGAAGCATCTTGCCACTACTTCGGATTTCGTAAGTTCGGCGTGGCGCCCCCACGGCCGGCGCGCCCCGCAACTCCTTCCTGACCCAGCGCGTTCGGATGACGTAGCTGAATTCTGTTTCGAGGTCTTGCGGGCGATCCGGCACGAAATTGTTTTGGCGCCGTTATCGCGCTTCTACGCCGCCTTTTGTGACGCCGCCCCTGCCGGCCGCGACCGGGCGGCGGAAGAGTTCTTTGGGGCGATCAAGGCCGTAACGGCCTTTTCGATGCTGTGGCGAGCTGCGAAGGGCGGCACAGCCAACATCGACAGCGTCTATAGGGAACTGATGGCGCGAGGCATCGGTGGGGGCGCAGCCTTGGGGCGGCAGAATGGCGGGGCAGTCTCGCTGGCTAATCTGCGCGCGGCGCTCCTGGCGAAGCTCGATGCAGAGCACCTCGATCGCGCGACATGGGTTGCCGACACGAGTGTATCCGCGATCTACAAGACGGGCCAATCGATCACGCGGTTTCTGCTACTGACGGCTTCGCACAATGCCGTACCGGACGATGATGTGCCGGGGATGATTGTGCGAGGGCGTCGGGGTTCAAATCCACTTTTAAGTCGCTCCCAGTGGCTGGATGACGAAATGCTCACGGTCGAGCACGTCGCACCGGACGCCGCCCACAGTCCGGGTTGGCCGAGGGATGTTTATGCCGAGCGCCGGACGGTGCAACGCCTTGGCAATTTCGTCCTCATTCCCGAGGTCGAGAATAACCTCCTCGCAAACAGGCCATGGGTCCAGAAGCGCATTCTTTATCGGGTGTTCGGGGCCGACACTGCGGCGAAGGCGAGGAGGGCGATTGCCGCAGGCCGGGAGTTCGGCTTCAATCCTGGCCGACGAGCGGAAGACCTCGTCGAGGAGTCGTCGGTTTTGCCGATGTGCCAGGCCATCAGCGCGTTCGAAGGTCCGTGGGACGAAGCGTTTATCGCGGCGCGCTCGGTCCGTCTGGCAGAATTGGCCTGGGACACAGTCCATCCTTGGTTGCAACCACCCCCGCCAAGACGTCGCGTTCGCCGCTGATGGGGCGAAGCGTCAGTCAGGACACGGACCGGGCCATGCGCACGGCCCATCTCCAGCGATCTGCGATGGCGACAAATCCCAATCTGGCTTCCACGCCCGGGAATCAACGGTCCGGGCGTGTCACGCCGAGATGCGCAAACAGCGCCTCCTGCCCGGCCTTCAGTTCGTCCAGGCGGGCCATGATCAGGTCATCGAGTTTTTCGTGGATGCGCATGATCTCGAGCTCCGCACGCAGATTGACCTCATAATCCAGGCTAGCTCCCAATCGGTCCTTTGCCGCCTGCCGGTTCTGGCTCATCATGATGATCGGCGCCTGCACGGCCGCCAGCATCGAGAGCATCAGGTTGAGGAAGATATAGGGATAGGGATCGAAGGCGAGATGGAAATGGCCGAGAATATCGGTGTTTAGGATCATCCATCCGAACAGGACGAGCGCGAAACCGATGATGAATCCCCATGACCCGCCGATGGCGGCGACCCGGTCCGCTAGCCGCTCTCCCACGGTCGCACGTTCATCGGCCGCATCCGCGACGTCCTGGCTGGTCGGCAGCTGGTCGCGAATGTCGATAAGGACATTGGCTTCTTCGGGCTCGAGCGCGTCGGCCGACTTGCCAAGGAGGGAATGAGCGAGCCGGTGGAGGTCCGTGTCGGTCATGCTGCGCCTCGTCTCTGCGGGTGAGTTTCTGTTCAGGAACGATAACAGCCAGCCGCCCGTGTGAGCAACGAACCTCGGGACGTCGGAATCGAACGGGAAACGATGGCCTTCGCAGTCTCATCCCGGTGCCGGGGCACTGCGCGCAGCCCGGCGCGCTTAGCTGTCGAGGGGCATGGCGGCGATAAGCGCCGCGCTTCTGGGATCAATATCCTCAAACCCGCCTTTGGCGAGCGCGGTGTCGATGGCATGCTGAAGCCTCGCGATCACCATATCGTCGTCGATCTCGTCGAGGAAAGTCAACGCCATGCGCATCAGGCCAACTGCCACCGCCGGGCCCCGTGTGTCACTCGCATTCATTGCCTGACCTTCCTGTCAAACTGTCGAAGCGAAAGCGTAAGGAGCGATCTCCCGAACTCCCGCGCACTGGACGCGGGAGCCGCCGGAGCTGCTAACATGCGAACACACATGCGCCGCCACCTTTAACCCTGAGGTCTGGACATGCGCAGCGGCACCCCGGGAACCGATGGTTCCGAGTTGCTCGCGTTCGCGGGATTAGCAGTCCCGGCGCCGCCCTTTTCGCAGCGCGTTGGCGGTCTACCAAAGCTGGCCGATAAGGCCAAGCCATGATGCCTGGCGGCGCCCTCATGAACGATATCGCTATGTCATCTTAGGGCGTCTGGCGAACAAACGCGTCTGGGCAGGAAGGGAGCCTCCAG
>NZ_CP022750.1:0-79937 GCF_002288285.1 Sphingobium xenophagum
GAAGCGGTGCTCCGAAGGGCTCGCCAGCAAGCAGAGCAGCTTACCTATGAAGTGCTCACAAACGGCCTGCAACCCACACGCTACAGGGTCTGGACGATCTGCTGGCCCGACGTACGGGGAAACCGCGACATGGCTATCCTGGCTGCGCAACGCGCCACAGTCGCCGGCAGCGCGCAACATCCTGCGACTGATCGAACGGCTTGCCTCTATCCGCGCGCTGGGCCTCGATCGCGCTCGCGCCGACATGATCCCGGCTTCGACTTTTGACAGGCTGGCGGACGAGGGCAGCCGCATCACGCCCCAGCACCTTGGCGAACTCAATGCCCTGCGCCGACACGCGACGCTGGCGCAACCGGCATACGGCTTGAGGAAAGCCTGACCGACGCGACCCTGACGATGTTCGACAAGCTGTTGGGCAGCATGGTGCGCCGCGCCGAGAACCGGACCCGCGATAAAGCCCTCAAGACGGTGCGGGAACTGCAGGGCCATCTTCGGACACTCACGGGGTCTTGCCGCATCCTCATCGACGCGCGCACCAAAGCGTGGATTCGCTGGCGCAGATCGATGCCCTGGACTGGCAGCGCTTCGCCGTGGCGGTCGAGCAAGCCGAAGTGCTCGGCCGACCCGAAAACCGTCCGATCGCACCGCTGAACTGATCGAGCGGCATCGCACGGTGAAGCTCTTTGCCGGCGCTTTTCTGAATGCCTTCGAATTTCGCGGCGCCGGGTGCGGTGCAGGGCTCCTGTCGGCGCTGACGATTATCGCGGAGCTATACCGGACCGGCAAACGCCGCTTGCCTGATGGCGTACCGCTGCGCTTTGTGCCGTCAGCATGGCGGCCGTTCGTCCTGCGGGACGGTATCGTCGATCGTGCCGCTTATGAGCTATGCGCCCTTTCACAGCTACGCAGCGGTTGCGAGCCGGAGACATATGGGTCGCGGGAAGCCGCCAGTTTCGCGATTTTGACAGCTATCTCATCCCGCCGGCCACCTATGCGGCGCTTCGCGAAAAGGGACCGCTGCCTCTCGCCATCGAAACGGACTTCGAACGCCATATCGAGGAAAGGCGCACCAGGCTCGACACGGCGATCGATCAGGTGACAGTTCTAGCCCGACAGGGTGAGCTACCCCAGGTCAGACTTGACGAAAGCGGCCTCATCATCTCGCCGCTGAAGGCGGTGACACCCCCCGCTACCGAGATTACCCGTCGCGCCGCCTATGATCGACTGCCCCGCGTGAAGATCACCGATATTCTGCTTGAGGTCGATGCCTGGACCGGGTTCAGCGAATGCTTCGTCCATCGGCGTTCGGGCCGGGAGGCCGACGATCGCAATGCCCTGCTCACCGTCATCCTCGCCGATGGGATCAATCTCGGCCTCACCCGCATGGCAGAGACCTGCCGGGGCGCAAGTCTGCGCCAGCTCGCCCATCTTCACGACTGGCATATCAGCGAAGCCGCCTATGGCGAGGCGTTAGCGCGGCTGATCGACGCCCATCGCACCATGCCGCTTGCCGCACTCTGGGGAGACGGCACCACCTCGTCGAGCGACGGACAACAATTTCATGCCGGCGGTCGCGGGGCCGCGATCGGCGACATCAATGCGCGCAGCGGCAACGAACCGGGTGTTGCCTTCTACACCCATGTCTCGGATCGATATGATCCCTTCGCGAGCCGGGTGATCGCCGCGACCGCCGGCGAAGCGCCCTATGTCCTGGACGGCTTGCTATATCACCAAACCGGCCTGACGATCGAGGAGCACTATACTGACACGGGCGGGGCATCGGACCATGTATTCGGGCTAATGCCTTCTTCGGCTACCGCTTCGCACCGCGTCTGCGCGACATAAAAGACCGACGCCTGCATCTGCTGCCGGGTCAGGAAGCCGGACCGCTGCTGGCCGGGATGACGGGAGATCCGATCGCTATCGCCCATGTCGGGGCCCATTGGGACGAACTGTTGCGGTTCGCCACGTCGATCCGCACCGGCACCGTCACCGCTTCGGCCATGCTGCGTCGGCTGTCCGCCTATCCGCGACAGAACGGACTGGCCCTCGCGCTGCGCGAGCTTGGTCGCCTCGAACGCTCGATCTTCATGCTCGACTGGCTGCGCGACATCGACCTGCGCCGACGCACCCAGGCCGGACTCAACAAGGGCGAGGCCCGCAACGCACTCGCCGCGCGCTCTTCTTCAACCAGCTCGGCGAGCTGCGCGACGGCGGTTCGAAAATCAGACCTATCGCGCATCCGGCCTCAACCTGCTCGTCGCCGCTATCATCCTGTGGAACACCCGTTATCTCGAAATGGCGCTGGTGGACATCGGCGCGCCCGACGAAATCGCGCGCCACATCGCACCATTGGGCTGGGAGCATATCTCGCTGACCGGCGACTATAGCTGGAATGTCGATGATCGCCCCGATCCGGATGTCCTGCGACCCCTTCGCGCCGTCAGTTCCTTGCTCGCCGCGTGATGTTCGGCATCCGTTCGCCTTAGCGTGCAGATACGTCACTTTCGTGTAGTCACCCCCATGATCCATCCCGGCCATCGTGCCGCTTTGACCCTGCGGCATCGCCATTCCGGCCATCCCTCCGGCAGCGGCAGCGGCCGTGCCGTGGTTCATCTGGGAATGATTCATCCCCTGCATCGAGCCGGCACCGGCACCATGGTTCATCGCGCTATGGTCCATGCCCGCCATCGAACCGGCCTGCGCGCCCGCCGCACCGTTCCCCATGCCTTGCATGGCGCCGTGATCCATGGTGCCCATGTCGTGGCCGCCCATGCCCATGTCCTTCATGGTCGCGAGCGGACGCTTGCGGAGGGGAGGAACCTCGGCAGCCATGCCCTCACGCGGCGCGAGCGTGGCCCGGCTTGGCCAGAGCGGTCAACACTTTCGCCGACGAGCGTGTACGCGCGCATGTCGGGAGGCGTAACGATCGCATCATAGGTTTCGGCGGGACCGAACTGGAACTCATCGATCTGGACCGGCCGCACGTTCAGGCCGTCCGCTGCGACGATCGTCATCGGCAGGCCCGGAATGCGGACGTTGAAGGTCGTCATGGACGATGCGTTGATGAAGCGGAGCCGGACCCGCTCGCCGGGCTTGAACAGCGCGGTCCAGTTGTCGCGCGGCCCATGACCGTTGACCAGATAGGTGTAGGTCGATCCGGTCACGTCGGCGACGTCAGCTGGGTCCATCCGCATCTTGCCCCACATCAACCGCTCTTTGAGCGGCTGATCCTTGCCCGCGAGCAAGCCGGCCAAGGTCTGGCGCTGGCGGTTGAAATAGCCCGACTCCTTCTTGAGCCGGTCGAACAGGTAATGCGAATGCTGGAAGCTGTGATCGGATAGCACGATGACGTGCTCGCGATCGAACTGCACCGGGTCCGGGTCCTTGGGATCGATCAGGATCGGCCCGTAGTGACCGTCCTGTTCCTGAAGCCCCGAATGGCTGTGATACCAGTAAGTGCCGCTCTGGATGATCGGAAATTCGTAGGTGAAGGTCGAGCGCGCTGGAATGCCGGGAAAGCTGATGCCAGGAACACCGTCCATCTGAAACGGCACCAGCAGGCCGTGCCAGTGGATCGAGGTTTCTTCGTCCAGGTCGTTGACGACATGAAGGCGCACATTCTGGCCTTCGCGCAGGCGGATCAGCGGTGCCGGCACGGTGCCGTTGATGCCAATCGCGTGGCTTTCCCGCCCGTCGATCATCATCTTCTGATGCGCGACCCTCAGCGTAATGTCCTCGCCCGAGACGGTCGGCAACGGTTTGGCGATACCAGCGGAAACGGATTGCGCCCACGCCGGCATATAGGCCGACAGGGCAAGGCCGCCTCCCGCCATGGTGGCACCGCGCAGCACTTGGCGGCGATCGAGAACGCGCGACATCGAAGCTCCTCAAGGGTCGGGCCGCGATCGGCCCTCACCCCTTCTACGCGTCTCGCCCGATCATCCCTTAGCCGCGTTCAACTTTTCCATGAGCTGCGCCCGCGCGCGATAAAGGCGGGTTTCGACCGCCTTCTGGCTGATACCCAACACCTCGGCCGTCTCCGCCTGGCTCAAGCCCTCGATCGTCCGCAGCACCAGCGGCTCCTTCAGATTGACCGGCAACGTCGAGATAGCGCGCGTCACCCGATCAAGCTCCTGGCGATCGGCTGCACTGTCATCGATCGGCACGGCGTTGTCGGGAAGGGTGTCAGCCTGATCCTCCGCCGCGAAGCCGAAGGACAGAAAACGGCGAACGGCGCGCTTCCTCGCCCAATCCCGGCATTTGTTGATCGCGATCGTCGACAGCCATGCCTTCATCGCGCGCTGCGTGTCGTAGCGCGGCAACGCCTGATGCGCGGCAACAAAGGTTTCCTGAACCAGATCAAGCGCTTCATCGGTTTCGCCTACAGAGGCACGCGCGAGCCGAAAAACCGGCTGACGGTAACGGCGCATGATTTCCGCAAAGGCCGCCTGACGGCCGGCGATACTGAGCGTCGCCAGTTCGCCGTCAGACAATGCGGTCCAGTCGATGCTCACCCCTGACCGTCGGTGAGTGCCTTCACCACCGCGGCATCAAATTGGGAGGTCTGATCGGGTCGCAGCAACTGCCGCATGGCGAAGATATGCGCGAGCGTCGCCTTTTGCAGCTCGCCCATCGCCGCATGGCTCTGGTCCACCGCGGCTGCGACCTTGAGGCCATTGCCATGTTCGGTTTGGATCGCCTCGGCGAGCCGGGTGTTGGCAGCGCGCATTTCGAGCTCGAGCGCACGCCGCTGCATCGCGAAGCGATCTTCCAGCACCTTCAACCGTGCCTGCTGGCCGTCGTCGAGCGTCAGCTTGTGGTGCAATACGTCATGCAGCGCGGCACCTGGCTGCTTGGGCTGCGGCAACAGCGCCCGCCCGACGAACACGCCTCCGATCGCGGCCAGAAAGGCGAGCACGACACCGAGAACGATGCGCGTCGTCGAGGTCATTGCTCACCCAGGAGCAAGGAGGAAGGCGCAAGCGGCGACGCTCCGCCAAGCGGGGCCAGGGAAACGGTCGGGCGGGCAGCGACGGGCAGCTCGGCTCCGACGATGCCGATCGCAAGCGCCGCTGCCGTCACTACGCCAAGACCGATGCCGGCCTGCCGCACGACGGGCCGCGAGCCGATCCGTGCAAGTACCCGCGTCTCGATGCCGTCCAGCGCGGCAGGGGCGGGTGCGCCCGCCAGCCTCGCCAATGCTCTGTCCAGTTCGTCCATGCTTTCCACTCCACCCCACTAGCATTTCATACGCAGGATTGCCCGACATCCCTCATCGGGCGGCTAAGGGGTGCGCGACCGGGGCGCGTAGATAGGGCACGAACCCACGGAGTAATCTCATGCGTAGCATCTTCCTCCCTACCGCCCTCGCCCTTCTCGGCATCGCCAGCGCAGCGCAGGCTCATCCGAAACTCGTGACAGCCTCGCCGACCGCGAATGCGACCGTCGACAAGCCTGCCCGTATCGAGCTGCGTTTCAGCGAAAAGCTGATGCCGAAGTTCTCCGGCGCCGATCTCATGATGACCGGACATGGCGGGGCAACGCACGCGCCGATGAAGATCACGACGACGGCAGCCGTCGCCGGTGACGGCAGCACGCTTGTCCTTACGCCCAAGGCGCCGCTCGCTCCGGGCCGCTACACCGTTGCATGGCATGTCGTGTCGAGCGACACCCACCGCGTCGCCGGCAACTACACCTTCGCGGTCAAGTGACGTGGAAACCGACTGGCCGCTGATCGCTGTACGCTTCGCGCTCTTTCTGGCGCTGGGCGGGCTGTTCGGCCTGTCGGCATTCGGCCTCTACGGCCTCAAGGGACGCGAGCGCGCCAGCGCGCTCGCGTTGCGCCTCTGGCTCGTCGGTCTCGGTTTGCTGGGCCTTCTGCTCTCCGCCATCGCACTCGCGCTACTCGCTGCGGCGATGGCGGGCACACCGCCCTGGCCAATCGATCGCGAGGCGATCGGAATGCTGCTTTCCGGGTCGACCATAGGCACGGCATGGGAAGCACGCATGACCGCGCTGGTCGTGGCGTCGGTCGCCGCCTTGGCGGCGGCCGGACGTGCGCCTCTCCTCGGCGTCGTGGTGATCGCCAGCGCTGTGGCGCTGGCGACACTCGCCTGGACCGGGCACGGTGCGATGGATGAGGGCGCAAAAGGCTGGGCTCACCTCCTTGCCGATATTCTCCACCTGCTCGCAGCCGGTGCTTGGGTCGGGGCGCTGTTTGGCCTTGTCCTGCTTGTGGCTCGCCCTACCCGCCGGGCCGACGCGGCTCATCTGACGCTTACGCATCGTGTACTGCACGGGTTCGGCCTGGTCGGTACGATCGTGGTCGGCACCATTATCGTTACCGGCCTCGTCAATACATGGCTGCTAGTCGGTGTAGGCAACCTTCCAAAGCTCGCCACATCCCTTTACGGCCAGCTCCTGCTCGCCAAGCTCGTCTTGTTCGGCGCGATGCTGGTGCTGGCATCGCTCAATCGCTTCCGGCTGACGCCCGCATTGGAGCAAGCGCTGCCGGGTAGCGATCAACGCGGCGCACTCAGCGCTTTACGGCGCAGCCTCGGGATCGAGGCGGTCAGTGCCATTACGATCCTCGCGCTCGTCGCATGGCTGGGAACGCTCGAACCACCCATGTCGGCGATGTGAAGAGTAGGGCGACCGATCAAGGTCGCCCGACGCCACTTACGCGACCATCTTCTCGCATTCTTCCGCGCAACCTTTCAGCCGAAGGGCCGGCAAGGTCATGCAGCCCTTCCCAACTGGGATCGAGTTTTGGGACGCCCTTAGTCCTCCCGAAACCCGTTGCGGGTGAGTGGCGAGACACGTGATCTACCAACAGGCGCGAGACAATAGCGTTAACCGATATATCTGCTATGCTGGATATATGGAAATCGATTCGGCAATCGCTGCTCTTGGTGCGCTCGCACAGGGAACACGGCTCGATGTGTTTCGCTTGCTGGTTCGCCATGAACCGACCGGACTGGCGGCCGGTGAAATCGCCCGTCAGCTTGACGTGCCGCAAAACACTATGTCGGCGCACCTCGGTATCCTCGCCCGCGCCGGCTTGGTCCGATCCGAACGGCATAGCCGGTCGATCATCTACCGCGCCGATCTGGGCGGCCTGCGCGCGCTGACCCTGTTTCTCGTCAAGGACTGCTGCGCCGGCTCGCCCGAACTATGTGTGCCGCTCCTCGCCGAACTCGCCCTTGCTGCTGAAAGGACGCCCCTTGGCCATTGATATCGTCATCTATCACAACCCTGCGTGCGGCACGTCACGCAACGCCCTCGCCATGATCCGCAATGCCGGCATCGAACCGCATGTGGTCGAGTATCTGAAAACCCTGCCCGCACGCGCGCTGCTGGTCGAGCTGATCGACCGCGCCGGCATGACGCCTCGCGAGCTGCTGCGCGAGAAGGGAACCCCCTATGCGGAGCTGGGCCTAGGCGACACGTTCCTGTCCGACGACGCGCTGGTGGACGCGATGATGGCGCATCCGATCCTCATCAACCGGCCGCTGGTCGTCTCGCCGCTCGGCGTGAAGCTGTGCCGCCCTTCCGAAGCCGTCCTCGATCTGTTGCCGAGTGGCCAGCTTGCCGCGTTTGCCAAGGAAGACGGCGAACAGGTGGTTGATGCTTCGGGCCAGCGCGTCGCCTGATGCTTCTTGCCGTCCTGATCTTCGTCGCGACGATCGCGCTCGTCATCTGGCAACCCAAAGGCCTCGGCATCGGGTGGAGCGCGATAGGCGGGGCCGTCGTGGCGCTGCTCGCAGGCGTCGTCACCTTGTCCGACGTGCCGGTAGTATGGGGCATCGTCTGGAACGCGACGGCCGCGTTCGTTGCGATCATCGTCATCAGCCTGTTGCTGGATGAAGCCGGGTTCTTTGAATGGGCGGCGCTGTACGTCGCCCGCTGGGGCGGGGGGCATGGTCGTCGGCTGTTCGTCCTGACCGTGCTGCTCGGCGCGGCGGTGTCCGCGCTATTCGCCAATGATGGTGCGGCGCTGATCCTGACACCGATCGTCATCGCCATGCTGCGGGCGCTGGGGTTCAAGGACAAGGCGACGCTGGCTTTCGTCATGGCGGCCGGGTTCATCGCCGACACCGCAAGCCTGCCGCTGGTCGTGTCGAACCTCGTTAACATCGTGTCGGCTGACTTCTTCAAGATCGGGTTCGGTGACTATGCAGCCGTGATGGTGCCGGTCGATCTGGTGTCGATTGCCGCCACACTGGGCGCGCTGCTGATCTTCTTTCGACGTGATATACCGCGAAATTACGACGTGGCCGCGCTGCGTGCGCCCGGTGCCGCAATCCGCGACACCACGACCTTCCGCGCCGGATGGATCGTCCTTGCCCTGCTGCTCGCCGGCTTCTTTCTGCTGGAACCGCTCGGCGTCCCGGTCAGCGCCGTAGCCGTTGCCGGCGCGATCTTGCTGCTGGTGACTGCGGGGCGAGGCCATGTCATCCAGACCGGCAAGGTGCTGCGCGGCGCGCCGTGGCAGGTCGTCATATTCTCGCTCGGCATGTACCTGGTCGTCTATGGCCTGCGGAACGCGGGCCTGACCGATCATCTGGCGGCGCTGCTCGACCGCCCCGCCCAAGGCGGGGTGTGGGGCGCGGCGCTGGGAACGGGCGTGATCGCGGCCGTCTTGTCGTCGATGATGAACAACATGCCGACCGTGCTGTTAGGCGCGCTCTCGATCGACGCGACCCACGCGACGGGCGCGATCAGGGAAGCAATGATCTACGCCAACGTGATCGGCTGCGATCTCGGCCCCAAGCTGACGCCGATCGGCTCACTCGCCACGCTGCTGTGGCTGCACGTCTTGGGGCAGAAGGGCGTGCGGATCGGATGGGGCTATTATTTCCGGGTCGGGGTCACGCTCACCGTGCCCGTCCTGCTCATCACCCTTGCCGCGCTCGCGCTGCGGATCGGACTTACCTGATGCCCCTTCGCGACCTTGCCGACCCCGAATATCTGCCGGCACTCGATACCGCCTATGCCATCCAGCGGCCGGCGCTGGGGCTGGGCGCGATCGATCCGGCGCCGCGTATTCTCCTGCTCTATGGCTCGCTGCGCGAACGATCCTATTCCCGGCTGTGCGTCGAGGAAGCGGCGCGTCTGCTCCGCTTTTTCGGCTGCGAAACGCGCCTCTTCGATCCGTCCACCCTCCGCTACCTGATCAGCACGCTGGCGACGATCACCCGGCCGTCCATGAGTTGCGCGAGCTATCGATGTGGTCGGAAGGGCAGGTATGGTGCAGCCCCGAACGGCACGGACAGATCACCGGCATCATGAAGTTGCAGATCGACCACTTGCCGCTCTCGATGGGTGGGATGCGTCCGACGCAGGGCCGCACGCTCGCCGTGATGCAGGTGTCGGCCGGGTCGCAGTCGTTCAACAGCGTCAACACGCTGCGCGTGTTGGGCCGATGGATGCGGATGGTGACGATCCCCAACCAATCGAGCATCGCTAAGGCGTTCAACGAGTTTGACGACGCCGGTCGCATGAAGCCGTCTAGCTATTACGATCGGATCGTGGACTTGATGGAGGAACTGGTGCGCTTTACCGTCCTGCTGCGCCCCCACACCGTCCAGCTTATCGATCGCTACTCGGAGCGCAGGGAGGCCGGGATGCCGATCAATCCGGCCACGGACCTGTCGAACATCGCGACCGCGCCACAGTCCTGACGCCTTTCTCGATTGGGAACCCGTAGCGAGACAGCCGGGGAGTTTGCGCTGATCGCGCGCGTCGCGACTGCACGGTTTTCCCAAGTCTGTTCCCCAATGGGTTTTCCCAACATGGCCAGTTGAAGATGGAGAAACGGGACGATCCGCAAACGTGCGTATGTGTGACGGAGCGCCTGTCCGGCTCGATCGGCATCGAGCGGTGTCACCTAACCCGTCACGCAATCTATGCACCTCAATCGGTTCCGGCTCGGGGCGGAATGACACGCTAAGGACCGATCCTTAGACCCCGTGCCGGCTGCGCCCCCTCCAGTCAGGTCGGCGTCGCGTCGGGAGGGGGCCTTGCGCGATCGACCATTCTCTACCGGTCCTGGCCTGAAGCCGCTCGACGATCTTTTGACCTCGCTCGGCGAATATCTCGTCGAGCGCATCGACGAGCTTCGTCCAGTCGTTCGACCCTCCGATATAGAACCCGAAGCGGAAGCCTAGATTGACGATGAAGCGCCCTTCATCCTCCTGGATCTCCATTTCATCGTTGACGGAATCGTGTTCTGCAACATGGGCATATCGCTTGTTCCGCATATCGATGATTTCGTCATGGGCGCTGCGCAACGCCTCGGGCAGCGCGTCGCGAGCGAAGCCGCTGCCGCTCCCTCCGGTGTGAAGCCGGACATAGGTGGCGACGAAGGCGGTCGTTAGCATGTCCAATTCGAGGAACGCGGCCATATCCGCCTTGAAACGATAGACGGCCAGCTTGTCCCTGATGTGCTTCAGGACCGTCACGTGGTAGAAGGACAGCGATAGTCGCGAGAGCTGTTTCAGCTCCTTGTCGGCGGCTTCCAAGACTTTGCGACCGTCCTCGGCACGCGCGTAGATCGCTTCTTGCCATTCTCGCGGCAGATACTGGATCGCCTCTTCGGGTACGACATAATAGGCGCCATCGTCGTCGTCATCTGCGTCCGTGTCACTCATGCTCGTCTCTCAATTCGCGTCGCCCACGGTAAGGGCCGCGCTGCTGCCGTCGACCTTTCCGGCAAGTCCGGGCACTTCCTCCAGTTGGCGCAAATCGCTGAAGCCGCCGCGCTCCTCGCGGTAGCGCACGATCTCCGGGCCATGCCCATTGAGACCCGGAACAGCGTCGAGTTCTGCGGCGCTGGCGGTATTGACGTTGGTGGCGGGCATCGTGATCTCCTTGAACGCGCATCGTGCCATCTGTCGCGACGGTCGCAAGAGGAACCGTCCCCCGCGTTGCGGCGAATGGTTCAACTCTCCTGTTCCCCTTTCGTTCGCGCGAGTGTTACAATGGAGGGTGAAGGGAATCTCTGATGCTGCCTCTGATGCAGCCGGTCCCGCTTGCCGACGTGCCGCAGGGGACCATTCTCCGGATCGTTGGTGCAGCAGGAGCCGGCTTTCCAAGCCCTGCCCAAGACTGGCAGGACGACGCCATAAGCCTGATCGAGTTGCTGCGGCTCGATCGGGCGGCAAGTTTCGTCTTCCGCATCAGCGGATCGAGCATGATCGACGCTGGCATCCACGACAACGGCGTCGTGGTGGTCGATCGCGACACGCGCCCCGTCGAGGGGCATATCGTTATTGCGATCGTGGATGGCGGCTTCGTGTGCCGTCAGCTCTGCCGGAGACGCGGCGACCTCCTCCTGGAAGCGCGGAACGCGCAGCAAATCTACGAGCCGACACCCGTGGAAGGGGTGGAGATATGGGGTGTCGTGCGGACCGGCGTCCGCGACTATCGACGCTAGCGCCGTGTCATGGGCAATCGTCGACATAGCCAATTTCTACGTCAGCGCGGAGCGATTGTTCGATCCGGCCCTGCGCGATGTGCCCGTCATCGTCTTGTCCAACAACGATGGCTGCGCGATCGCGCGCAGTGAAGAGGCGAAGGCGCTGCACGTCCGTATGGGCGACCCGGTCTTCAAGATGCGCGATCGGATCAAACGCCACGGAATCCAGCTCCGATCGAGCAATTATGAACTGTATGCCGACCTCAATCGACGCTTCAACGCGGTCATCGCCGATCACTCCGATATGGCCCAGTCGGCCCCAAGCTGCGATTTTGGCCAAGTCGGAGAACGTTTTGGGAACGTGGCATTCGGTATTGACGATGGAAATCATAGAAGAGGACAGTTCGCTCCATCATAGGGAGTGGGTTGATGGATCGGAGTATTCCGGGCGGGGATTTGATCGGACGATGGAGCCTGAGCTTTGCCGATATTGATTTTGTAAATTCGAAGCCGGCCCTGACGCGCCTTGGCCTCGCCGCGCAGCTGAAATTCTTCGCTTCCCTGGGGTTTTTCGCGATCGATCCCGGCTCAATCCCTACCGATGGCCTCTCGTATCTGGCCGAGCAACTCGGTGTCGAGGCTGGCGAGATAGCCGGTTATGACTTTTCCAGTCGGACAGCACGACGGCATTGTGCGGAGATCCTGATCCATCTTGGATATCACCGCATGAAGCGGGTGGATCGCGCGCAATTGACGGAATGGATTGCTGGCGAGCTGTGCCCGGGCGGCCAGTCGATCAATGCCATGCTTGAGCATGTTTTCCTGTGGTGCCGGGACCGGCGTATTTATGGGCCGTCGCGCAAGGAGCTTGAACGTGTCGTTCGCTCACAACGGCAAGATTATCTGGACACCTGGCTGATCGGAACCAGTGATCGGCTTTCGTCAGATGCGGTGGCGTTATTGGAAGCCTCGCTTGCCGATCCGGACAGCTCGACCGGATTCAACAGGATGAAGGGTGACGCCGGACAGGCAACGCTCGACAACATTCTCGACGTGACCGAGAAACTCGCCTTTATCCAGAGACTTGATCTTCCCCATGATCTCCTGACGGCTACGGGCAAGCCATGGGTCGATCAGATTGTTCGCCGCGTTGCCGGTGAAAAGGCCTCGGAGATGCGCCGGCATGCGCCGGCGCGACAGCTCGGCCTTTATGCGATTTATCTAATGTCGCGGGAGGCGCAACTCACTGACGCGATGATCGACCTGCTGATCGAAACCGTTCACAAGATCGGAACGCGCTCGAAACGCAAGGTGGTGGGCGATATCGCGAAAGACATCGAGCGGGTCTATGGAAAGGAGCGCCTGCTGGTCGAGATCGCCAGCGCCTCGATCAATGAACCATCGGGGCGCATCTGCGATGTCATTTTCCCGATCGCCGGTAAGGCCAAGCTGGCGGCGATCGTCAAGGAGAGCCATGCGAAGGGCGCTCTGGACCGGCGCATCTACAAGGTGATGCGTGGTTCCTGGGCCAATCATTACCGGCGCATGCTGCCAAGCCTGCTTTCCGTACTTGAGTTCCGGTCGAACAACGCGGTGTGGCGGCCGGTCCTGGCGGCCCTCGACTGGATCAGGAGCAAGGTGGATGGCGGATGCCGCTTCGTGCCATTGCAGGATGTTCCGATCGATGAGGTGATTCCAGCGCGATGGCGCAGTTCCGTCATTGATGACGATGGGCGGGTAAACCGGATCAGCTATGAGCTTTGCGTCCTGACGCAACTGCGCGACCGCATCCGCTCCAAAGAAATCTGGGTGGTCGGGGCGGATCGCTATCGCAATCCCGATGACGATCTTCCCAAGGACTTCGAGATCAGGCGAGATGCGTACTATTCCGGCCTCAGCCTGACGCCAGATGCGCAGGCGTTTTGCGCCTCGATCCGGGAGGAGCTTGAACGGGAACTGTTGCTCCTCAATGCCAATATTCCACAAAACGACAAGGTCCGGCTCCTGTGGCGCGGCGACAACCGGATATCGATTACACCGTTCAAGCCCTTGCCCGAACCGAAGGGTCTCGCTTCGATCAAAAGCGAGATCGGTCAGCGCTGGCCGATGACCGGACTGCTGGACGTGTTGAAAGAGGCTGCTCTGGACACGGGATTGATGGATGCTTTCGAAACGTCGGCCTCGCGGGTTACCCTGTCGAAAGCAGCCTTGGCTCAGCGTCTTTTGCTGTGTCTCTATGGCTTGGGCACGAACGCCGGGCTCAAGCGGGTCGCTGGCGCAACACCCGATGTCAGTTACGAGGAATTGCTGCATGTCCATCGCCGTTTCATCCACGCGCCAGCGCTGAGGGAGGCGTGCGCGCGGGTAGCAAACGCGACACTGGCAATCCGCAATGCCGCAGTATGGGGAGATGCGGGCACGGCATGCGCGTCCGATTCAACGAAGTTCGGCGCGTGGGACCGCAACCTGATGACGGAATGGCACGCCCGCTATGGCGGCCGTGGCGTCATGATCTACTGGCATGTGGAGAAGCGCGCGACCTGCGTTTATTCCCAGCTCAAGCGGTGCTCTTCCTCGGAGGTCGCCTCCATGATCGAAGGCGTGCTACGCCATTGCACCGACATGGAAATCCAGCGCCAGTACGTCGATAGCCACGGCCAGAGCGCAGTCGGCTTTGCGTTCTGCCGACTCCTTGGATTTGAGCTTGCCCCGCGGCTGAAAGCAGTGGCACGCCAGAAACTGGCCCTTCCCCAAGCCGGCATGCGCACGCGGCTTTCCAATTTACTGCCGATCCTCTCCAGCCCGATCGACTGGGACGAGATCGAGCAACAATATGACGAAATGGTCAAATATGCCGCTGCCATGCAATCGCGCACCGCCGATCCGGAAGCGATCCTGCTCCGGTTTGCCAGAGCCGAAGTGATGCACCCGACCTACAAGGCGCTGAGTGAACTCGGCCGCGCGGTCAAAA
This sequence comes from Sphingobium xenophagum, assembly GCF_002288285.1. Classification (NCBI taxonomy): domain Bacteria; kingdom Pseudomonadati; phylum Pseudomonadota; class Alphaproteobacteria; order Sphingomonadales; family Sphingobiaceae; genus Sphingobium; species Sphingobium xenophagum. Next base: position 14,394 of record NZ_CP022750.1, read on the forward strand.
CAATCTTCCTATGCCGGTATTTGCGTCAGGAGGCATTCCGCCGCGAGATCCACGAAGGGCTGAATGTGGTTGAGAACTGGAACGGCGCTAATGGTTTCGTGTTCTTCGGCAAGGGCGGCGAGATCGCCACCAACCGCATCCATGAGCAGGAAATCTCCGTTCTGGCGCTACACCTCCTGCAAGCGTCGCTGGTGTATGTGAACACCCGCATGCTTCAGACCGTACTGGTTGAGCCGAAGTGGGCGGGGCGGATGACGCCGGAAGATTATCGTGGTCTCACGCCGTTGATCTACAGTCATGTGAACCCTTATGGCCGCTTCGACCTCGACCTGAACGACCGGATTGATTTTGGACGGCTTGCAGCGTGAGGCGGCTGATCGGCCTATAACATTTGGGTACACCCCAGAGTGATAGGGCCGAGTGACACCATTCGTCTGTCACAAAAGGGTGGGTTTGCGCTCAATGTGACGATACACTGCAAGAGCCACCCTAATGTGACGGATTTTGCACTTGGCTCGTATCGGATATGCCCGCGTCAGCACCACGGACCAGGATCTGGATATCCAGATTGGCCGCCTCAAGAATGCAGGTTGCGAAATTATCCGTTCCGAGACCGGATCGGGGGCCTCGCGGAGCGGGCGCACGGAACTGGAAACGATCATGCAGTTTATGCACACCGGCGACGAGCTGGTCGTGCTGCGGCTCGACCGGCTCGGCCGCTCCACGCGCGATGTCCTGAACCTGGTGCATGAGCTTGATGAAAAGGGAGCTTCGCTGCGCATCCTTGAGCCAGAGGTGACGACGGCGGGCGACATGGGGCGAATGGTCATCACCATACTCGGCATGGTCGCCGATATGGAGCTGAAGTTCATCAAGGATCGTCAGCGCGCCGGGATCGAAGCGGCGCGCGCCGAAGGCGTTTACAAAGGCCGGAAGAAGAACGTCGATGACGATGAAATCCGCCGTCGCCTTGCCGCCGGCGCCAGCAAGGCCCGCGTTGCCCGCGACCTGAAGGTCTCACGAATGACCGTCTATCGGGCGCTCGACATTATTCCGTCACAGACCAAACTGCCGGAAAAGCCGCCCACTGCCAGCATCGCCCTGCATCTGATTATCGAGAACTTCAACAAGCGTGGAAGAGGTAGAAAACCCGCTCGGGAGCGGATTGAGGCGATGCTGGAACGCGACTACGCCATGGTAAAAAACGGCAATTGTGATTACAAACTGACCGTCGCCTATGACCCCGATCCGGATGGCATTTCCCTTGATGAGGAAATCCAAAGCCTCCTCTCCGAGATGTTCAACATCGCAGAGAGCTACAATTGCTCCATGGAAGCCGATATCTACGAGGTCGGTGGTCAGCAACGGTCCTGGTAGAATCAATCAAGCGTTCAGTGTTCGTTCTTCAACCTGGCCAAAATCGCAGCTTCGGGCCGACTGGGCCGATATGGTGGAGATCTACTCGATCGACGAAAGCTTTTTCCGGCTGCCGGTGCTGCCGGACGGCCTCGGCAACGTCGTGGCCGCGCACGCGGTCCGCGAGGATATAGCGCGATCGGTCGGCCTGCCGACCCGGATCGGCTTGGGTCCGACCCGCACGTTATCCAAGGTGGCAAACGCCTTGGCGAAGGCGACCGAGAAGGTGTGGGGAGGGGTGGTCGATCTCCACGACGTCGAGCTGCGCCGGCGTCTGTTCGACCAATGGCCGGTAGGAGAAGTGTGGGGCATCGGGCACGCGCTGGCAGCGCGGCTCCGCCCGCTCGGTGTGAAGACGACGGCGGACTTGGCCGCGCTACCTCCGGCGGTCGCACGCGATGTGGGAACGGTGGTGCTGGAACGGCTCGTGCGCGAGCTGGGTGGGATCGAGTGCGACGACTTCAAGGTGGCGCCCGAACCGCTCAAGGCGACCGCAGTGACGCGGCAATTTGGCGCGCCCGTCTCCGATCTCGCCGAGCTGCGCGAAGCGATGGCGCGCCGCGCAGCGCGTGCGGCCGAGAAGATACGCGCGCAAGGACTGGCGGCGAGCCGGTTGATCGCCTTCGCACATGGCTCGCGTTATCGCCCGAACCCGCCTTCGGCATCCCGATCGGCGCGGCTGTCCCCGCCGACCAACGATCCGCGCATCATCGTGGGGATCGCGGGGAAGATGATGGAAGCGATGTTTCAACCGGGAGGCGTCTATACCAAATGCGGCGTCTTGCTGGAGGATCTGACAGCGGAAGGGGCGGGGCAGGCGGACCTCTTTGCGACAGCCGATCCCAAGGCACCCGCGCTGTTGGCGGCAATGGATGGTCTCAATAGCCGGTTTGGGAGAAACACGGTCATCTTGGCGGCGCAGGGGTGCGGTGCGCGGTCGTTCGATACGAAGCGATCACAGAAGAGCCCGGCATGGACGACCCGGATCGGGGAGATACCCGTTGCGCGATGAAGCCGTTAGCGGCTCCGGTCCTTATCGCGCGGTGCAGGTGCCTGCACCTGCGCCGCGCGGCCGATCTCGCCGTCCAGTGAACCGCCAGCCTTGATCCGATCGGCGACGAGCTGGCGCGTCGACTCCCTGATCGTTGCGACCATGCGGGCGCTTTCACCCCGATCGGCCGCCGTCTTCATGGCGGCATCGACAATCGCTTGCGCGGGCGAAAGGCGTGGATCGGCATGGTTCTTTTCGGGCGTGTTCTTGATGAAAAGCTCGGCAAGCCGCTCTTGCCCGGGTGAATGGCCGGGGGGAGGATCGGCCGCTCCAGCGCCCGCACGGCGCGTTGAAGCTGCGCCGATTGCTGACCGTTGATCTGCACGCCCAGGGCGGCCCCGATCTCACGCACACGCTCAAGGGGCGTTTGTTGGGCGGTAACGACGGCATCGACCTGCCGCACGCCGAGATAGGTCAAAAGGTGGGACTGGTAGATCGGACCCTTGGCGTGCCGGACATAGGCAAGCTCGGTTCGTGCATTCGCGATGGCAGTAGATGGCGCGCTTTCTCCGATCAATTCGCGCAATCGTTCGGCCGCCTGCTGTCGGGCGGCGGGCAGGTAGCGTTCCAGTTCTTCGCGCGCCTTAGCGAGGGTGACGCGATAGCGTTGCCCCTCGGGTGGCGCGCGGTTCGGAAGCATGGCAATCCCGGCGGGACCGATGCGCGCCTCGGGCGCGAGGTCGCGCTTGACTGCCGCTGCGGAAAGAACCGCGGCCATGCCGCGATGATCCCCCGTTAGAAAGCCGTGCCGGGATGCCTCCATCCACTTGTCTTTGTCGATCGCGGCGATGCGGATCGGGTGTCCGGCCTCGCGCGCGAGCTGCGCCGCGTGGTGGCGCATGGTGCGCCCATTACCTTCGCGGAAAGGATGGATGGCGTTGATCTCGTTGATGTGGTCGCCGAGCCGGTCGAAAAACTCGTCTCGAGGAAGTCCGCGAAAGCCGCTTTGCGCGCCCATGTCGGCAAACCGCTTGTCGAGTTCACGCGCGACATAGGGCACGGCTGCGAAGCTCGAGCCGCCCTTGGCGATGTTGACGGTCCGGTCCTGCCCCGCCCAATCATAGAGGTCTTGAAACAGATGCTTGTGAAGCGCGCGATAGCCGTCGGTCGTCGCTGGAAAAGTCAGGCGCGCGGCCTCTGCGCCGCGCGCCTGCGTTAGGCGCCGCTCAGCTTCGATGAGCGTCTTTTCATCGGTGAGCCCGAGCCGGTTTCGAAGCGTCTCGGTGCCGGGATACGTGTAAGGATCGCTTGCCAATGTCAGGCAGCGATCTGGCGGGTTCCGGGCGGATAGAGACTAAGGATGATCGAGGGCATGAGTGCGGGAGGCACACCCTCGTCGAGCATCATCGCGAACATCGCGTCTTCATCGATGGTCGGCGTCATGTCTTCAATCACGAGATTGGCGCGGGACTCCGCGACATCCTCGCGCCAGAGCGCGATCTGTTCGGGAGTGCCGCGTTCGAAATCCATCTGGCGGATGCGCTCGCGCAGCGCTTCAATATCGATCTGGGCCATCGCGTCATCCTTTCTATCTTAACCTTACTCTCCCCGGCGCGATTCCTCAACAAATCACTCGACGCGGCAGTCACTCGGTTCACCATGTCCCGCGCCCGTTCGGGCGCGGGATGATCGCCGCAACTATCAGTATTCGTTGGCTAACATGATGGTCAGCACACGCTTGGTCTGGTGCTCATCCCACGGCACTTCGCTGCCATAGGTGAGCGTATTATCGGTCGCGTCCGTCAATGTGGTGTAGAATTGGGTGTGGCCAGCGGGCTGCATTTTCAGGCGGCCTTGGGTGTAATCTGTAGCGGCTGTGCCTCCTCGATCATTGGTGTAGCAAGGGCGGCCATGCCCTCGATCTGCATGTAGCGGTGCTGGAGCTGGTATTCGTCATTCTGCTCCAGCAGGACGGCGCCGACGAGGCGGATGATGCTATCCTCGTTCGGGAAGATGCCGACGACATCGGCGCGGCGCTTCACTTCCTTGTTCAGGCGTTCCAGTGGATTGGTGGAATGTAATTTGACGCGGTGCTGCTCGGGGAAGGTCATGTAGGCCAGCACGTCGTGCTCGGCATCGTCCATGCAGGCGCCGAGCTTTGGCCAGCGGGTACGCAACTGGTCGGCGACCTGGCGCCAGACCTGTGTCGCGGCGGCATGGTCGGGCTGGAGGAAGACCTGGCGGATGGCAGCGGCGACGACGGTGTTCTGGCCCTTGGGCACGTAGGCCAGGGCATTGCGCATGAAGTGGACGCGGCACCGCTGCCAGGTGGCGCTGAGCACGCGAGTGATCGCTGCCTTGAGGCCCTCGTGGGCATCGGAGATGACCAGCTTCACGCCGGTCAGTCCGCGGCGTGCGAGGTCCTTGAGGAAGCTCGACCAGAATGGCTCGGCTTCGGAGGGTCCAATGTGAAGGCCAACGATTTCGCGCTTGCCCTCGGTGTTGACGGCAACGGCTATTATCGCGGCGACACTGACGATCCGCCCGCCCTCGCGCACCTTGAGGTAGGTAGCATCGAGCCAGAGGTAGGGCCAGTCGCCGGTGAGCGGCCGCTTAAGGAAGGCATGGACACGTTCGTCGATATCCTTGCACAGCTTGGACACCGAGGATTTGGAGATGCCGGTCATGCCCATGGCCTGCACCAGCTCGTCGACACGCCGGGTGCTGACGCCGGCGATCCACGCCTCCTGGATCACCGCGACCAGCGCCTTCTCGACGGTCTTCCTGGGTTCCAGGAAGCCAGGGAAGTAGGCGCCGGTCCGTAGCTTGGGAATCCTCAGGTTGAGCGTGCCGAGCCGGGTATCGAGGCTGCGGTCGCGGTAGCCGTTCCGCCAGGTCGTCCGGTCGCCGGAGCGCTCGTGTCGGCTAGCGCCGACCAGGCCATCGACGTCGGCCTCCATGATGATCTGTAATACGCTCTCGGCGATCGTGCGCAGGAAATCTCCATCTCCAGTCTTCGCCATCAGCTCGGCAAGCGGTAGTCTGTCGTTGGTCATCGGGATCAACTCCTCGGTGGGCGTGTGAAGTGTGGTAACTCCACCTTACCGATGAGCCCGGTGGCCACCGAGATCGAAATCGCATGGGGTGGGGCATGCCCCACCCCATGCGATCATCTCAATCTACACCAGAAATTACACCACGAGCGCGGACGCTAACGTATTATCGTAGTAATCCACTTTCCAGAACACTGTCTCGGCAATCGTCTTCTCGTCTTTGGGCCGCTCCTGCGTCCACCCTCCCGTCGCGAGGCGATAGACCGCGCCGAAATCATGTTCCCCATAGGGGTCATTGTCTCCGTCGAACCGGGAAAATCCCACGATCGCCGCCAGTGCCGCAAAGCGGTCGGCATCGGGAAGGGACTGAAACCCTAGCGTGACGTTGGCAATGGAAGCCGTGCCGGGATTGCTCCGGGCCGCATCGTTCAGGCGACGGATGGTGTCGAGTTGTTCGGGGCTGCGCATAACTGATCCTCCTGCTGCATGGGCCGCAAGGCCGCTCGGCCTCACGGCCCTGCCTGTCCGGCGAGGACGGGATGGGGAGGGGGAGCGAGAATCTACTGCTGGCGCGGGCGAGCCGCCCTAGTGCGGTCGGCGCTTTGCGCCGGGTGCCGTGCTTGGCGGATTACACGGGCGGTCGATTGTCGTTCGGGAACGAAAGGGCGGCGCCCTTGGTGTTCCCTCGCGCCGATCGCGCGATGCGCGGGCGGCGAGGACGGCGCGGTGCGGATCTCCGCACGGCATTCTTGCGCGCAAGCGCGCCGTCATGACGGCGCGGTGCGTGCGTCGCGAGCGGCGATCACCAGCTCGACGATGCGGGGCTGATGGAAAAGCTCGCCGCGCTCGACGACGGCAAGGCCAGGACCATCCAACACGTCGCGGATGCGATCTTGCACCACGTCTTCCAGTTCACCGGCCAGAACCCAGAAATGGATCGGGTCGCGCTCGCGGCCTACGGCGCGGAATTGGTCGCACTCGGCAACGGCCTGAGCCAGCGCATTGAGCGCGGCCATCCCAAGCGCACGCTCGAAGGCGAGCTGCGCAAACAGGCGATGATGGGACATGGAAAACCTCCGTGTTGCCGTGATTGGCGACGACAGCGGGAGGTGCGCGGAACGCCGGGTCACAGGACCGCGAAGCGGCCGGCTTGCCGGGCAGCGGGGGAGCCGATTTACGCAGTGAATTGGGGGACCGCTGATCCTTGAGGCGGCGGGCCGCGTCCCTCACGATGGGAGGAGACTGACGGACAGCCCTACCAAACAACGCCCGCCCACCAGGGCGGTCGATCAGGTGATTTTCTGCTTTCGTTCTCGTTCCCGCTGACTCATAGAATTGTCATGCCGATCATGGCCGAACATCGCTGGCTTTACCCGATCGACTGGCCCGAGCTGTCGAGAGCCATTCGCTTCGGCCGCGCCAATGGGCGGTGCGAGCATTGCCATCGCCCGCATGGTCAGCGCGTATTCCACTTGGGCGACGGACGGTGGTGGGACATGGATCGTCGGCAATGGCGAGACGGGCGCGGAAGGCGGATCAGGGTCGGGGCGATAGACCTCGTGGCGATCGTCCGTATCACGCGGGTCTATATCGCCTGCGCCCACCTCAACCATGATCCGACCGACAACGCCCCGCGCAACCTGGCTGCGCTCTGCCAGCGGTGCCACATGATCCACGATGCTGACGAGCATCGGCGTCGTCGATGGCTCAATGCCTATCGCCGGCGCGCTGTGGCGGACCTGTTCGCGTGGTTCGAAGCGCGCTCGATCATGGCGAACGAGGGTGTGCCACGTGGCACACCTATGCGAACATTGAACATGCGAACCCACGAACCTACTTAGGAGCTGGCCTTCGTGGCTTCGGGGTGCTGGGGGTTCAATTCCCGCAGGCTGGCTGATTATCGGTGTCCTCTTTTTGGCCCTGGCGCTTCGCTATGCGAGCGTCATCTTCATGGAGGGACTGCCTATGATTACACGTTCAAAATCTCGCGCTCGCAAGGCGCACAAGGTCAAGAACACCAACCTGAACCCAGTGACTAACGTGATGAAGCTCTGTTCTGTTTCTTTCGAGACCGTCTGGGCACTGATCGTTGGCTGGTCTGCTGGTGTGGCCGGCCCCGCACCATCGGCGCAGTTGCGCCAGCGTCACCGGTAGGGGGCGGGAGAGCGATCTTCCGCCCTTTGCTTTTGCGGCTCCCGGCAGCGCTAAACGCGGACTTATTTGCTCGTGGCTGTTTCAAGCGACGAATGACGGGGCGCAGCATTAGGTAGGAGCGCAGCGAGATCGGCTCGCGCGAAATAGCAGAACGGGGAAATGGAATGGATACCTTCAACGCTGGCGTCCAATATAACGACTTCAAGGGGACTGTCGCGGCGGACATTTCCGACAACGTCGCGCTTGCCGATTATCTGGTGTCCTTGGGGAAGGCCGAAAGTGACGAGCGTGTCGTAGGATTCAGGATCGCTTCCGGAGAGAACCGGGGCACCCCTGTGACTGACGTGTCGCTGGTGGCATACCTCCTTCGATCTGCTGAATTTGAGCCTGCTCCGGCAGCGGTGCGCGCCGTCGAGGTGCGCGTTACGCCAGGAGAAGCCCTCGCCTTCTTCAAGCGGTTCGACCTCGTGGCGACCCGGCGCGGCGTGGATTTTAGCGGCACGCACGTGGATGGCCCACACTACGACTGAGGCTATAACTTAGCCGCAATCGCGCCGCCCGTCCCTTGTGGGCGGGCGGCGCGCGCTGGCCTGCAAGGGCAGCGGGCGCGACAGCCATGCGGGGCATGGCTGTCGCGCTGGCGGCGAGGGCGCTGCTGAGACGGAGGGAAGGGGGCCGATTATCACCGGCCCCCGATCAGATCAGGCCATTTCATCGTCGGCAAATTCGCCGCGCTCCATGTCGTCGTCCTCGATCCCGTCACCGTCCATGTCGGTGTCGAAATCCTCCGGGTCGGCCTCGGGCTGATCGAACGCGCCAATCTTCATTGGGGCAGGTAGCCACCCTCCCGGAAGCCGTCCCGACACATTGACGGCAAGATCACCCTTCTTCTTGATGGTCGCGCAATTCTCGGCGCTGGAAGCACCGCATTCCTCGCGCAACAGGTCGATCATCGCGGCTCGGCGCATCTTGTCGAACAGTGCGATGGGGGCGGTCCAACGGGCTGCGATGTCCACGCCGGTCGCGCGCGCGATCTGCTCGAAATGGTGATGCCGACTGCCGGGGGAGCCACCCGCGAACACAGTGCCGTCAACGGTCATGGCGACAAGGCCCGCCAGCAATGCCATCTTGTCGTCGCTGGTCATGGCGCGGATTGCCTCGAACCGGCCTTCGGCGGGGATCGATGCGAAGCGGGTCGCCATCACTTCCTCGACGGGACGAACGTCGCTCGTTGCCATAAGCTCGTCGGCCACATCGGTCGCGACCGTCTTGGCCTGAACCTCAAGGGCCATTTGGTAGCTGTGCGCGCCGTGGAGCAACTGGCCTGCAAGGCTGTCCAGCATGATGTCGAGCGCCAGCGCCGGGTCGGCCGCGACGGCTTCCTGCACGATCTGCGTCTTGATGCGGGTCAGGTCCGCGAACAGGCTGTTGCTATAGAGGGGTTGGGGTTCGCCGCTGCTCGCTTTGGGCTTCGCCTCGGCCTTGGCGCGATAGAAGCTCTTGCCGAGCGAACCGTCATGCGAAACCCATAGCGCCACGCCCCCGACTGCGACCTGCTCCGCATTGAACGCCCGCATCGCTTCGGTGAGGGTGTCGCGCTCGTCGGACAGCGGCTCGATGCCGTCGCTATCTTCGCCCTCGGCCTCGGCAATCGCCTCGATTTCGGCATCGATGGCGGCAAGCCGCGCCGCCTCGTCCTCGGTCGGCTCGCGGGTGGCCGGATAGATGCTGCCCTTCATGTAGAGATCATAGGGCCGTTCCAGCGTGGCGCGGACCTCGTGCCAACCGATCGCACGATATTCGTCCGCAATGCCGTCCAGCTTTTCTTCGGCCAGTTCCTGCACAAGCTCGGGCTGGTCGGCAAAGCCTTCCGCTCCTTGGCTGAACAGGTCCACCGTTATCGTCCCGCCCTTCGCCTCATAGGCATCGCGCCCGACGAACAGGAACGCACCGCTGGTGGTGTCCACCTTCTCCGTGGTGAGCATCCGCCGGATGGTGTGGGCGTGACCATTCGCCGCCTTGCAGACCTTGATCTGCTGGTCGTGATCCTCGGTGAGGGTGAGCGCGCGCGCCGCCTCAAGCGACAACTGGTCCTTGGCGATCAGGTCGATCAGCGTGGGTGCGAGCGCGGAAAGGCGAAGCATCTTGTAGACGAAACTGACTGCCTGACCGAACCGAGCTGCGATTTCCTCGGCGTCCATGCCGGTGTCGCGCAGTGCCGCAAAGGCGCGGATGCTGTCGGCGGGGTGCATGTCCTCGCGCTGGAAGTTCTCCGCGAGCGACAGTTCGATGGCCTCCTCCTTGGTGCGGACCTCGACGGGGAAGGTGTCGTTGTTCTTGATCCGCTTGCGCTTCGCCAGTTCCTTGAGGCCCCGATAGCGCCGCCCTCCGGCGAACACATAGAACAGGCCCTCGTCCTCGTAGGCGACAAGGTTCTGCAACAGGCCGTGCGCGGCAATGTCGTCGGCCATCGCTTCCACGGCGGAAGGCTTCACGCGCCGCTGATTGAGCGGGGAAAGGCGAAGCTGCGACAGCTTGATGGTGGTGATACCCATGATGAAACTCCTGTGATCTGTGGTGTCGATTGGGGGGAAAGGGTCAGCCTTCGAGGCTTGCCAGCTCGTCGAACTCGGCTGATGCGCGGGTCGCGGCGTCGCCTGCGTAGGTCGCGCCGGATCGTGGATAGAAGAACACGCGGTCGCCTTTGGCGTAGGGGGTGCCGTCTGCACTGGTCCCGCCCACCTTGGCCCGTTTCCAGTAGGGATCGCCCTTGTATCGGGTGTAAGCCATTGTCCTTTCTCCTTCTTCCTGCGGCTGAAAGCCGGTTGCCGCAGCAACCGGGTCTGCCTCTCCGGCGAGGAGCGGGATGGGGAGGGAGGAGGAAAATCGATGGCCTTGGCGCGGGCAGGCCGCCCTAGCGCGGCCGACGCCCGTCAGGGCGTCGGGTGCCGCGCTTGGCGGACAACACGGGGGCGTCTATTTTCCTTCGGGAACGAAAGGGCAGCAGCCCTTGGTGTTCCCCGCGCTGGCGGGCCTCCGGGGAGGGCCGCGGCGCTATGCGAGTGAAGTCGCGCCCATCGGGCGGCGGCGACAGGTGTGCCATGTGGCACACCTCACGCGAGGATCGTTACCCTTTGGGCCGAGACGCCGGCACGGTGGCTCGGTCGGCGCACGCCAGGGCGCCGATAGAGCCGTGCCCGGCAGGGTCGCGCCCGACTTGGTTTGGTTCAATGCGACAGGGCGTCGATAACCTTGCATTCGGCAACGATGCTGGCGTTGCAGGTGTCACCCCACTGCGCGATTTCCGACCTCAGCGCCGAGAGGTCGGCCAGTTTGCGATCGATCTCCGCGATGTGGACCGCGGCGATCTGATCGGCCTCGGCGCAGGATCCCCGCGGATCATCTGCAAGACGCAGAAGCGCGCGGACCTGATTCAGCGTGAAACCCAGATCACGCGAGCGTTTGATGAAGGACAGGCGATCAAGGTGCGAGCGATCGTAGAGCCGATAGTTGCCACCGCTACGGATGGGAGCGGGAACCAGCCCTTCTGCCTCGTAGAAACGGACCGTCTCTATCTTCAACCCAGTGCGCTTTGCGATCTCACCGATTTTCATCGCCGAACCTCTTGACCCTCTAGTAGGATGAGGGTTCATATAGGGCGTCTGATCCACGAATCGAGCTTCGATAATGGCAGACGCTTGTTGCTCATCAAAACGCGACACGATCGCGGAACTTGGTCGCAAGGCCGAGCAGCGCCGCGTGCTCATCATCGTGATGCTCATCAATCTCGCGATGTTCGTGGTCGAGTTTGGCGGCGGCGTCGTCGCGCGTTCCTCTGCCTTGATGGCGGATTCGGTCGACATGTTCGGCGACGCGGTGGTCTATGCGCTCAGTCTCTATGCATTGCATCGGGGTGCGCGCTGGGAAGCGGGGGCAGCACTGGCGAAGGGTGGCATCATCCTGGCTTTCGGCGTCGCGGTCATTTTCGAGATCGCTGACAAGATTGCGAACGGCGTTCCTCCGGCATCGGGCTTGATGCTCGGGGTTGGCAGCGCCGCGCTGGTTGCGAACCTAATCTGCCTCGCGCTGCTCTGGCGCTTCCGCCGCGAGAATGTGAACATGTCGAGCACGTTCGAGTGCTCGCGCAATGATGTCGCGTCAAACGTCGGGGTTCTCGCGGCTGCCGGATTGGTCGGCCTGACCGGCTCGGCTTGGCCGGACATCATCGTCGGCGGGTTGATCGCCGTGATCTTCCTGCGCTCGGCATGGCGCGTGCTTGGGGAAGCCTGGCCGGCATGGCGTGCCGCGAAGGCACCGGCTCGCGAGTTATTGCAATGACATGGAAACCTCTCCGTGGTAAGGGCGGGTTCGTGCGAGCCTTTTTGCCTCTCCTGACATGCCTGATGCTGGTCCTCACCAGTTTCTCCGGCATGGCTCACGCCGCCGATCTGGCGGGGGGAGCATCGCGGGCGTCGAGTTCACAATCCATACCGATGGCGACATCGATCAAGTGCCATCGGATTCGGACAAGAACGTCCCGCACCATCACAATTATTGCCACGGGCATGACGTTGGTGCGCCTGCGCGCACGACGATGGAATATACCCACGTCCTCACGATGCCCAAGCCGACTATCTCCGCCTCTGCGTCGCTCGATGGCCGCACCGGCACGGTCCATTTGAGACCCCCCCAAGCCTGACGTCCGATTTGGGCGCGCGTTGGCGCGCCCCTGTCGATCATCGTCAGGAGTCCTATTTTCATGCATCGTATCCTCGCGGCCATGCTGGCCGCAGCGTCGTGCGCCACTATGGCGCAGGCGCAGGTCGGACCGTCCGCGCCTTTTGCGCAGGACGCGCCGGTCTACACGCTTGACCAAGCGGTCAGTGCAGCGGGCGGTTCGGCCCCTGCTGCCGAAGCGGCAACAGCCGCGATCGATGCGGCCCGCGCGGGCCGCACGGTCGCCGGACTGCGGCCCAACCCGGTTGTCCAGGGCCAGGTTGAGAACGTCATCGGCTCGGGTCCGTATCGTGGGGTCCGCAGCGCGGAATCCACGGTCGGCTTTGCGATCCCGATCGAGCTAGGCGGCAAGCGCGGCGCCCGCGTCGCGGTCGCCAATGCGCAATTATCCCGGGCCGAGATCCAGGCCGCGATCATCGCGGCGGATGTCCGGCTTCAGGTGACGCAGCTTTATGTCGAAGCGGTCGCGGCCGATCGCCGGGTGGCGACGGCGCGGGATCAGGCCCGGATCGCCAGCGACGCGCTGCGGGCTGCGAGCGTTCGCGTGCAGGCGGGGCGCGCCTCCCCGCTCGAGCAACAGCGCGCAGATGTCGCGCGCATCAACGCCGACGCCAATGTGGAGCGGCAGCTTCGCTTGGCTGAGGCGGCGCGGGCCAATCTGGCGCGCCGGATCGGGCGACCGATTGACGGTGCGCTCGATGACACGCTGCTCGATCGCCTCCCGGGGGCGAACGTCTATGGGCCGATCGCGCCGGCTGACACGACCGGCACGCTGGCGCTGGCGGCGGCCAACGCGGATTTCTCGATCGCCGAGGCCGGCGTGCGGCTCGCGCGCGCTAATCGCGTCCCTGACCTGAACGTCGGACCTGCGATCCGCCGACTGGAAGCGACCAACGACATGGCGGCGGTGTTCACCGTGTCGATCCCGATCCCGGTGTTCAACAACGGTCGCGCGGCGATCGCGCAGGCGACCGCGCAGCGGACGCAGGCGGATGCACAGCGCCGCGTGACCGCGCTCGACATCGAACAGGCCATCACGGACGCGCAGGCACAGGCGGCCAATGCCGCGACGACCGCACGCGCGGCGTCGGGGCCGGCGCTGGCGGCTGCGCAGGAGGCCGCCCGCATCGCCCGGATTGGCTATCGCGAGGGCAAGTTCGGCCAGCTCGAATTGCTCGATGCGGAACGCACCCTCGCCGAGACGCGGGTCGCCGCGATCGACGCGCTCGCCAACTATCAAAATGCCCGCGCGCAGGTGGAGCGATTGACCGCTCCTGCGCCCAATGGGGGAAACCAGTGATGAAGAACTTCTATCTCGCGGGCGTCGCATCGCTCGCCCTGCTGCTGGCTGCCTGTGGCGGCAAGGATGCCGGGAACGAGGCGACCGCCAATGCCGCAGCCGGTAACGAAGCGGCAGGCGCGGAAAAGGGCGGTGCCGAAGGCGGTCATGCCGATGAAGGCGTGGTCACGCTGGGCGCCGATCAGATCGCCGCAGCGGGCGTGCAGATTGGACGGCCGATTATCGGTGGGGCCGGGACGATCGAGCTGCCTGCGATCATTGAGGGCGACCCGCAAGGGACGCAAGTGGTGTCGGCCGCCATCGCGGGACGCGTAGTTTCGCTAACCCGCAACCTCGGCCAATCGGTCGGCCGCGGCCAGACCATCGCGGTCATCGAGAGCCGCGAGGCGGCGCAGATCAAGGGCGAGGTCGAGGCGGCGCGTGCGCGGCTCCAGCTCGCCAATTCGAACCTCGCACGCGAGCAGCGGTTGTTCGCGCAGAAGGTGTCGCCCGAGCAGGATCTGATCGCAGCTCGCACGGCCGCGACGGAGGCGCGGATCGCGCTGACGCAGGCACAGAGCATGGTGTCGGCTGCGGGCGTCGGCGGCGGCGGTCTCAACCGGCTCGGCATCGCCGCGCCGATCTCGGGCCAGATCATTGCTCGCCCCGTGACGCTGGGACAGACGGTTGCGGCGGACGCGGAACTCTATCGCATTGCGAACCTGAGCCAGGTGTCGATCGCCCTCAACCTGAAGGCTGAGGATGCAGGTCGGGTGCGTCCCGGCAACACGGTGCTGGTCAAGGCGGCGGGCCGTCAGGCGACCGCGCGCGTCACTTTCGTGTCGCCGGCGCTCGATCCGCAAACGCGGCTCGTGCCCGCGCTCGCCACCCTCGACAACAGGGGCGGCGAATGGCGGGTCGGCGAACCGGTGACGGCCGCCGTCCAGCTCACGGGCAGCGGGGGTAGCGGCGCAATCCGCGTGCCGACGACGGCCGTGCAGAGCTTCGAGGGCAAGTCGGTCGTGTTCGTTCGCACACCTACGGGCTTCAAGGCGACCCCGGTGCAGCTCGGCGATGCGTCGGGCGACACGGTGATCGTCCGCTCGGGTCTCACCGGCAACGAACAAATCGCCACCACCGGAAGCTTCACGCTCAAGGCCGAGATCGGCAAGGGCGAAGCGAGCCACGAGGATTAAGCCATGATCGCCCGCATCGTCACATGGGCGGTCGAGAAGCGCTGGCTTGTCCTGCTGCTCACCGCCATCGTCGCCGTTATTGGCGCGTTTTCGCTTTACCGGCTGCCGATCGACGCAGTGCCGGACATCACCAACAACCAGGTGCAGATTAACGTCCGCGCACCCGCGCTCTCGCCCGAGCTGGTCGAGAAGCAGGTGTCATTCCCGATCGAAACCGCGCTCGCCGGCACCCCCGGCATCGAATATACGCGCTCGCTGAGCCGTAATGGCTTCGCGCAGATCACTGCGGTCTTCTCCGACTCTACGGACATCTATTTCGCCCGCCAGCAGGTGGGCGAGCGTCTGCAGGGCGTGCAAGAGAACCTGCCCGATGGCGTGAACCCCGAAATGGGTCCGATCGCGACGGGCCTGGGCGAGGTGTACATGTACACCGTCCGGCTCGAGCATCGCGAGGACGACAAGCACAAGCCCGGTGAACCGGGCCAACAGCCCGATGGCAGTTACATCACGCCAGAGGGTGAGCGACTGACGACTGAAGAGGACAAGGCGACCTACCTGCGCACCGCGCAGGACTGGATCGTCACGCCGCTTCTGAAGAACACACCGGGCCTCGCCGGCGTCGACTCGATTGGCGGGTACGCCAAGCAGTTCCTCGTCGTGCCCGATGTGCAGAAGCTGGCTTCACTCGGCATCACGCTGACGGACCTGGGCAACGCGCTGGAGCGCAACAACACCAGCGTCGGCGGCGGCTTCGTCAATCGCAATGGCGAAGGTCTGGCTGTCCGCTCGGATGCGCTCGTGCGCAATGCCGGCGAGTTGGCCAGGACCGTGATCGCGACACGTAACGGCGTGCCGATCACGGTCGAACAAGTCGCGACCGTGAAGACGGGGCAGGCGATCCGCATGGGTTCGGCCTCGGAGAACGGCACGGAAGTCGTTGTCGGCACCGCGATCATGCGGATCGGCGAGAACAGCCGCGTCGTGTCCACGGCCGTCGCCGAGAAGCTGAAGTCGATCAACGCCTCGCTGCCACCCGACGTCGTGGTTCAGCCGGTGCTCAACCGCACCGAGCTGGTCAACTCGACGATCAAGACGGTCGCCAAGAACCTGTCGGAAGGCGCGGTGCTGGTCATCGTCGTGCTCTTCCTGCTGCTCGGCAATTTCCGCGCGGCGCTGATCGCGGCGCTGGTCATCCCGATCACCATGATGCTGACCGGCTTCGGGATGCTGCGTGCCGGCGTCTCGGCGAACCTGATGAGCCTTGGCGCCTTGGACTTTGGTCTGATCGTCGACGGCGCTGTCATCATCGTGGAGAACGCGCTGAGACGGCTTGCCGAGCAACAGCATCATGAAGGTCGCTTGCTGAGCGTAAGGGAACGGCTCGCGACCGTGGCGGCCGCCGCGCGCGAGATGATCCGCCCCTCGGTATACGGGCAGGCGATCATCATCCTTGTCTATGTGCCGCTGCTCACGCTGACCGGCGTGGAGGGCAAGACGTTCGTGCCGATGGCGCTCACCGTCATCATCGCGCTCGCCTTCGCCTTCATCCTCTCGATCACCTTCGTGCCGGCCATGATCGCGATCTGGCTGTCGAAGAAGGTTGAGGAGAAGGACGGCCGCATCATCACGTGGCTGAAGAAGCGCTACGAGCCCGGTCTTGACCGGGCAATGAAGCGCCCGACCCTGACGATCGGCGCGGGTGTCGGCAGCCTTGTCGTGGCGGCGCTCGCCTTCACGACGCTCGGCTCGGTGTTCCTGCCACAGCTCGATGAAGGCGACCTGCTGATCCAATCGCTGCGCATCCCCGCCACGTCGGTCCAGCAAAGTCAGGCGATGCAGGTGCCGATCGAACGGATGATGTCGAAGCAGCCGGAGGTGGCGTTCGTCTATTCCAAGACGGGCACGGCGGAACTCGCTTCCGACCCGATGCCGCCCAACGCCACCGACATGTTCGTCATCCTGAAGCCGCGCAAGGATTGGCCAAATCCCGATCTTGCCAAGGAGGAGCTGGTCAGCCGGATCGAGGGAAATCTCGCAAAAATCCCGGGCAACGCCTATGAGATCACCCAGCCTATCCAAATGCGCTTCAACGAGCTGATCGCCGGCGTGCGCGGTGACATCGCGGTGAAGGTGTTCGGCGACGACTTCAACACGATGAACCGGACGGCCGAGCAAATCGCCGCCGTACTGCGCAAAACGCAGGGCGCGGCGGACGTGAAGGTCGAGCAAACGACGGGCCTGCCCATGCTCGACATTCGCGTCAATCGTGACGCGATGGCGCGCCTGGGCGTCACCGCGCAGGATGTGCAGGATACCGTCACCGCGACAATCGGCGGACGCACCTCGGGCCAGATCTTCGAGGGCGACCGCCGCTTCCCGGTGGTGATCCGCCTGTCGGAGACGCAGCGCGCTGACATTGGCCTGCTGGAACAGGTGCAGGTGCCGGTGGCGGGGGCGGCTATGTGCCGCTGTCCAGTGTCGCTGACATCAAGGTCGTCGACGGTCCCAATCAGATCAGCCGCGAAAACGGGAAGCGGCGCGTGGTGGTGCAAGCCAACGTGCGTGGTCGCGACGTCGGTAGCGTCGTTGCAGACGCGCAGGCGGCGATCGGCAGCCAGGTCCGGCTGCCTGCCGGTGCCTATCTCGAATGGGGCGGTCAGTTCGAGAACCTGCAATCGGCGAGCGAACGGCTGAAGCTAGTCATTCCGGCCTGTTTCATCCTGATCCTGTTGCTCCTTTACGGTGCGCTTGGATCGGTCCGCGATGCCGCGATCGTGTTCACCGGCGTGCCCTTCGCGCTGGTGGGCGGCGTCCTGCTGCTCTTCCTGCGCGGCATGGACTTCTCGATCTCGGCGGCGGTGGGCTTCATCGCCTTGTCGGGCATCGCGGTCCTCAACGGCCTCGTCATGGTCAGCTCAATCCAGGATCTGATCCGGTCGGGGCTATCGCGCGAGGAGGCGGCCCATGTCGGCGCAATGCAGCGTCTGCGGCCAGTCGTCATGACCGCGCTCGTCGCCAGCCTCGGCTTCGTTCCGATGGCGCTTGGCGAGGGCGCGGGCGCGGAGGTGCAAAAGCCATTGGCGACCGTCGTCATCGGCGGCCTGATCTCGGCGACGTTGCTGACGCTGTTCGTGCTGCCGACGCTCTACGCCCGGTTCGGGCAGAAGGCGATCGAGAAGCCCGAGCACTACAATGAGGAGCATGAAGGGGACGACCACGGTCAGACCTTCGTGAACAACTTGGCCTGATGGGTGCGCGGGGCGATCCGCGATCGCCCCGCTCATCTCTGGGAGATGGGGATATGCCTCGCACCATAACCAGCTCAATGCTTCACGGCGGGCCACTGCGGATCTGGTCGGCGATCACCGATCCGGATCATCGCCGGGCTTGGAGTCCGCTCGTATTCCTCGACAACCCCTGCCAGCTTGGCGAGACGGAATGTACCTTCGCGATCCAGGGCATCACCCGGCCAATTCGGACGCCGGCCATGGTCGATCAATTCGACAAGCCGCACGCCTTCGCTTGGTCCTGCGGCATCCCTTATCTGTTCACGCTCGAAGAGCGGTACGAGCTGGCAGGGGACGACGGTGGCACCAGGCTAACACATAGCTGCACGCTGCGCGGGGCGCTGTCTTTGCCGTTCGCGGCGATGATGTTGCGTCGTCTGCGGTCCCTGATGGTCGATGCCGACGATCGACTTGCGACCTATCTGCGCTGGCGGGTGGGTCAGCCTGCCCGTGGGATCAATCGTCAGCGCGTCCCCTCCCGCTACAGGAGGAAGGCGCGATGACGCCGTTGAAGCGGGTACTGCCCGCCCTCATCCTCGTTGTCGGGCTGGCGGCTTGCACGGAAAGCAAGCCGCCAGCCCCGCCAACGGAGCAGCAAATCCATTCATCCGACAGCGCCGTGGCGACCGGGGAAATGGGGCGCCATCCCTATCGCTGTTCCGACGGGGAACCGCTGTTCGTCGACTACAAGGACAACGGCCTGCAGATCGATTTGCGGCGCTCCAGCAGCGCCGTGCCCATGACGCTGACCGCGCCAGCGCAGGGCCTCCAATATGTCGGCGAGACAGCCACCGCGACCTTCAAGGGGTCGCAGCTCACCATCGTGGAAGGCGAAGGCCGCACGCGGACCTGCGAACGGGAGGGCACCCGATGAACCGTCATGTCTTCCGACACGTCGCACCGCAACGGGAGAGAAACGATGTCTGACACGTCGATCTCGAATGTGATGGCCATTCGCGCCGAAGTAATCGCGCGAAGCCGCGCCTTGCGCGAGGCGCAGCCGACGGCACCGCCCGGCGTGACGCCGACCGCTCCAGCCTCAACCTTTGCCGACACCCTCAATGCCGTGGTGGCGAAGGTCAACGAGACCCAGGAGCAGGAGGATGTCGTCACCGAAGCATATGAACGGGGCGAAACCACCGACATTGCAACCGTCGCGCTCATCCAGAGCCGTGCATCCATTACTTTCGAGGCGACGCTGCAAGTCCGGAACAAGCTGCTGTCTGCATATCGAGACATCATGAACATGCCGATCGGATGACGATCGCGAAGATAACTAAGGCGGTATTGGTATGATTGTCGGCACAAGGCCACGATTCAAGCAGATTATTGTCGAGGTTTGGAAGCCTCTCACGATCCTGTTCGTGTGGGACGTGGCGGTGACGGCATTCCACATGATGACCCCGATCAAGGAACCGCCTTTGCCGACGGCGCTGTTCGGCACTGCCATCGCGCTCTTCATGGGGTTTCGGACCAACGCCGCTTATGCACGCTGGTGGGAAGCGCGAACTCTTTGGGGCGCGCTCATCAATGCCTCGCGCAGCTTGGCCCGGATCACGCGCAGCCTGACCAAGGGGGAACCCGAGGGCAGTGAGATGCGGCACAACATCATCCTGCGGCAGATCGCCTTTGCGCACTCGATGCGCTGCCAGCTTCGCCGACAATCGCCCTATGAAGAGATTGCCCGGGTCGCTGGAACGGAAGTCGCCGATATGGCGGTCGCCCGCCTGAACCCTGCCAACGCGCTCCTGGAGGACATATCGGGCATTTACGCCGACGCGCTCGCGGAAGGTCGGATCACCGAAATCCAGCAGGCAACTGTGGAGCGCGTCCTGATCGACATCGCCAATGCGCAGGGCGGCATGGAGCGGATCAAGAACACGCCGCTGCCCAATGGCTTTCGGTTCTTCCCGAACCTCTTCACGCGTGTGTTCTGCGTGCTGCTCCCGATCGCGCTGGTCGAATCCCTGGGCCTTGCCACGCCGATCGGATCGACGCTGATCGGACTCGTCTTCCTCGCGGTGCTGAGCATCGGCGAGGATCTGACCGATCCGTTCGCCAATAGCGTCCACGATGTCCCGCTCACGGCAATGTGTCGCACGATCGAGATCGACCTTCTCCAAACCGCGGGACTTCCGGCCCCCGAGCCGCTGACACCTGACCACGGGGTGCTGTGGTGATGGGCATGCGCGCCTTGCTGCATCTGCCCGGGCTGACGATCGCGCGCGTTGGCGTCGTTCTCGTCACCGGCGTGATTGTAGGGGCGTGCAACCCGGCTCCGAGCGAACCTGTCGAACCGGCTCACGACAAGCGTGTGACGCCAAGGCTGATCGCGCAGCGCATCATGTATTGCGACGACGGCACCCGCGCCGATGTCGACTTCATCGACGACGGCCTGAAGATGGCCGTAACCTGGCTGCCGAAGGGCAGGACCGAGATCCTGCGCGCCCAGCGAACCGGTGATGAATTTCGCGGCAACCAGTCACGGGCCGTCGTGGCGGGCGGGGCGATCGCCTTCATGCGGCGCGGGAAAATCCACGTCTGTCACCGAACCCCGGAGGGATCATAGGATATGCAGGCACTGCTTTACACGCTTGCGCCTGTGCTGGCGGTCGTGCTCGGCGCGATCATAGCGAGCCGCACCAAGTTGAAGCCCAACCTTGTGGCCGGCCTCCAGCATCTCGCGGCAGGGGTCGTGTTCGCGGCGGCCGCGACTGAAATCCTGCCGCAGGTCAAGCATGAGGCGTCGCCCAGCGCGACGTTGATCGGCGGGGCGGCGGGCGTTGCGACGATGCTAGGGCTCAAGGCATTCGAAGCCCGCTTCAAAGGACCGATGGCGCTGCTCGCCGCGATCGGCATTGACATTCTGGTCGACGGCTTGGTGCTCGGCCTCGCCTTCGTGGCGGGCGAAAAGGCGGGTTTCCTGCTGACGATCGCGCTGACGCTGGAAGTGTTGTTCCTAGGGCTGACGCTGACCGACGAGCTGGCGGAAACCTATCGCTCGCGCCTTCGCATTATCGTGATCGTGTCGGCATTGGCGCTGCTGCTGCCGCTCGGCGCGCTTGCGGCCGTGCCCGTCGCCACGCTGTCGCCGGTGATGGTCGCCGGCTTCCTCAGCTTCGGGCTGATGGCGCTGCTCTATCTCGTCACGGAGGAGCTGCTGGTCGAGGCGCACGAGAAACCCGACACCCCGCTCATCAGCTCGATGTTCTTCGTGGGGTTCCTGGCCCTGCTCACGCTTGAGGAGATTATGGGATGATCTCGAGCAATGACAACAACGGCGGACAGGAGCGCCGCACTCTCTGGATCGTCCTGCTGCTGAACGCGGCGATTGCGGCAGGCTTCTTCGTCTCGGGCTTCTTCGCGGATTCGAGCGCGCTGATCGCCAACGGCGTCGACAACCTGTCAGACACCGCCGTGTACGCGCTGAGCCTCGTGGCGCTCACCCGGGGCAAGACATGGAAGACACGCGCCGCGATGGCGTCGGGCGTCATGCTGCTGATCTTCGCGGGCGGCATTCTGCTCGATGTCGCACGGCGCTACGTGCAAGGCAGCGAGCCGATCGGACCGACGATGATGGTCATGTCGGCGATTGCCGGTGTCGTGAACTACCTCTGCCTGCGGCTGCTTCAGCGCCTCAAGGATCCGGACGTCAATCTCCGGGCCGCCACCACCTTCAGCTTCAACGACTTCATTTCCAACGGCGGCATCCTGATCGCCGGCGTGCTGGTGTTGTGGCTGGGCACCAACTGGCCGGACCTGCTGGTCGGCTTCGCCACCGCCATCATCGCCATCAAGGGCGGTGTCGAAATCCTGCGCGATGCGCGCGCCGAAACCAAGAAAAGCGAAAGGAGGTCGTCATGAACGACAAGCTCGAACTCGATATTCCAGTGCTGTTGCCGGACCTGCCTGATGCGGCCGATGCCTGCCTGGACCGTCTTGTGTCGACCCTATCCAAGCGCGAAGGCGTGGAGCGGGCGCATGTGATCTGCCTCGACGGCGACACGCCGGCGGCGCTGTGCATCCATTTCGATGCTGCCAAGCTGCCGCTGCCGCGCGTGCGCGAGATGGTGCGCGCCGCGGGCGCCGAGATCACCGACCGCTACGGCCATGCAATCTGGCAGGTTACAGGTATCAATCACGAGCGTCGGGCACGCACCGTCAGCGATGCGCTGTGCGCCTTGCCCGGCGTGGTCCAGGCAAGCGCCAGCACCAGCGGCTCGGTTCGGGTCGAGTATGATCGACGCGAAACCACCGAAGAGGAGGTCCGCGCCGCACTTGGCAAGCTGAAGGTCGGTGTGGGCAAGCGGGTCGCGGCCGACGACCATGCCGGCCACGACCACGGGCCGGGGGCCACGGCATGAGCGAGGAGAAGCACGGTCCCGGCGATGGCCACGACCATAGCCATGCCGAGTTTCTTGGCCCCAACACCGAGCTGATCTTCGCGCTCGCCTGCGGCGCGCTGCTGGGGATCGGCTATGCGATCGAGAGGCTAGTTGCCGGCGCACCGGAGTGGCTGCCGACCGCCTGCTACATCACAGCCTACTTTTTCGGCGGATTCTTCACGCTGCGCGAGGCGATCGATAACCTTCGGATGAAGAAGTTCGAGATCGACACGCTGATGTTGGTCGCTGCCGCCGGCGCCGCTGCGCTGGGCGCATGGGCCGAAGGCGCGCTGCTGCTGTTCCTGTTCAGCCTTGGTCACGCGCTCGAGCATTACGCGATGGGTCGCGCCAAGAAGGCGATCGAGGCGCTGGCGAAGCTCGCCCCGGAAACCGCGACCGTGCGTCGCGACGGGGAAACTAGCGAAATCCCTGTCGAACAGATGGTCGTCGGGGACATCGCCATCGTGCGCCCGAATGAGCGCCTGCCCGCCGACGGCTTCGTCATCAAGGGCACGAGCGCGATCAACCAGGCCCCGGTGACGGGTGAAAGCATCCCGGTCGACAAGGTGCCGGTCGCCGACGCTGCGGCGGCACGCGCAAAGCCCGATGCGGTGGACGCGGAAAGCCGGGTTTTTGCCGGTACGATCAACGGCGGCGGCGCGATCGAGATCGAGGTGACGCGCCGTTCCAACGAAAGCGCACTCGCCAAGGTCGTGAAGATGGTGAGCGAAGCGGAGACGCAGAAGTCGCCGACGCAGCGCTTCACCGATCGGTTTGAGCGGATCTTCGTGCCTGCTGTCCTGATCCTGTCGGTGCTCCTGCTCTTCGCATGGGTGGTCGTCGACGAGCCGTTCCGCGACAGCTTCTATCGCGCGATGGCGGTACTGGTGGCGGCAAGCCCGTGCGCGCTCGCCATCGCAACTCCGAGCGCTGTCCTGTCTGGCGTTGCCCGTGCAGCGCGGGGCGGCGTGCTCGTGAAGGGCGGTGCACCGCTCGAAAACCTTGGGTCGCTCAAGGCGATCGCTTTCGACAAGACGGGCACGCTGACCGAAGGTCGTCCGCGCATCACCGATGTGGTGCCCGTCGATGGCGCCGATGAAGGCGAGCTGCTGGCGCTGGCCGTCGCCGTCGAAGCGTTGAGCGACCATCCTCTGGCCCAAGCGATCGTCAAGGACGGTCGCGAACGACTGAACGATCGTGCCGTGCCGACTGCCGGCGACCTCAAGAGCCTGACCGGTCGGGGCGTCACCGCGAGCGTGGATGGCGAGACGGTCTGGATCGGGAAGGCCGAGATGTTCGGGAGTGAGGGTATTCCGGCGCTGGGGCAGGGAGCGCAGGACGCGATCGCGAAACTGCGCGAGAACGGTCGCACGACGATGGTGGTCCGCAAGGGGGACCGCGACCTGGGCGCGATCGGCCTGATGGACACGCCCCGCGAAGCGGCAAAGACCGCGCTGCGCCGGCTGCACGAGATGGGCGTGTCGCGGATGATAATGATCTCTGGCGACCACCAGAAAGTCGCCGAAGCGATCGCCAACGAAGTCGGGATCGATGAGGCGTGGGGCGACCTCATGCCCGAAGACAAGGTTGCCGCGATCAAGAAGCTCGCCGGTGAAGACAAGGTCGCGATGGTCGGCGACGGCGTGAACGACGCGCCGGCGATGGCCAGTGCAACGGTCGGCATTGCAATGGGCGCGGCGGGCTCGGACGTGGCGCTGGAGACAGCCGACGTCGCATTGATGGCCGACGATCTGGCGCACCTGCCGTTCGCGGTCGGCTTGAGCCGTCACACACGCGGGATCATCCGCCAGAACGTCTTCGTCAGCCTGGGCGTGGTCGCCTTCCTCGTTCCTGCCACCATCCTGGGCCTCGGTATTGGGCCAGCGGTGGCGGTTCATGAGGGATCAACGCTGCTTGTTGTCATCAATGCGCTCAGGCTGCTCGCCTACCGCGATCCGGCGGGGAAGGCGGCATGAAGTGGATGATCGCCTTCGACCTCGACGGCACGCTTGCCGAGAGCAAGCGGCCGCTGTCGGAGGATATGGCCACAACCCTCGCCCGATTGCTCGCCGTCACGGATGTGGCGGTGATCTCGGGCGGGGACTGGCCGCAGTTCGAAAAGCAGGTCGCCTCGCGTCTTCCTGCCGGCGCCGCGCTTGACCGTCTCTGGTTGATGCCGACCACAGGCACAAAACTCTATCGGTTCATCAACGGCGCTTGGCGCGCGGTCTATGCCGAGCTGTTCGACGACGCAGAGAAGGCGACGATCCGCGCGGCCTTCGATCAAGCCCTGACCGATGCCAGCCTCGCCGACGAACGTATCTGGGGCGAACGGATCGAGGACCGGGGCAGCCAGATCACCTTTTCGGGGCTGGGGCAGGGAGCGCCGCTAAAGGAAAAGGAAGCGTGGGATCCCGACCGAAAGAAGAGGACCGCGTTGCAGGCCACGTTGCGCGCGACGCTGCCGGACCTCTCGATCAATCTAGGTGGCACGACATCGATCGACGTGACCAGGGCAGGGGTGGACAAGGGCTATGGCCTGAAGCGCCTGAGTGCTGAAAGCGGCGTCCCGCTCGACGGGATGCTGTTCATCGGCGACGCGATCTTCCCCGGTGGGAATGACTATCCCGCCGCTGAAATTGGCCTCGATACGGTGAGAGTGCGCGACGTTGCGGAAACCACCGCCGTCGTGACAGCCATCATCGCATGTCTGCACCGGTAGGGATCGCCGATGTTCGCGATCCCCGCCTTGGGCCTGAACGTCTGTGGGACTCTCGTCCCGACCTTAGCCCTTTACCTCCGATCTGGAGCAATCGCGTAGAACAGGCAGGCCGGCATGTTTCAAAGCTCGTGGTGGGAGATCGCCACCCATATCATCAGTCTCGCCGTCGCCTACGCGCTCGCCCTTCCTGTTGGCTGGGATCGCGAGAAGGACGCCCGCAGCGCAGGCATCCGTACATTCCCGTTGGTTGCCATCGCCAGTTGCGGCTTCGTGCTGGTGGGCATCGCGATCCTCGGCCGCACGTCTCCAGCGCAAGCCAGGTTGCTCGAAGGTCTGATTACGGGCGTCGGCTTCATCGGGGGCGGCGCGATTCTGAAGAAGGGCGACAAGGCGTCAGGTACGGCGACGGCGGCCAGTCTGTGGGCGACTGGGGCTCTCGGCGCGGCCGTAGGCTACGGCCTATACGACATCGCCTTCATCCTGAGCGCCACCACCTTCCTCACCCTGCGCTGCTCTCGTCCGCTCAAGCGTGCCACCAATGGCGACGTCGGCAGCTCGGCGAGCCCATGACGACCCCTTGGGCGAGCCGATGGATGCGGCCTGTGCGATCCCTTACCCGGCGCTGGTCACCGGCGACGACCATCGCGGCGCGAGACCGCCAACATCGCTTGCTGCGCTGGGCGACGCTGCTGGAGCGCAATCCCCACCAGATCATCGGCCTGCTGTCCCCCTCGTGGGCGGGCGGTGACGCGCGCGGCACGATGGTCGATCGGCCGAGCGCGATCGATGTCGCATGGAGCGACGTGGTGCTGCGGGTGATGGGGTTGGCGGGACGATCGCGCGGTGAAGCAAAATCGTTCTTCGGATTGTCTGATGCCGAGCTGGATCGGATTGCCGCAGGTTCATGGCGGTGTCCGGTTCGACCCGCTTGGCAGGTCGCCGTGCGGATCAGGAACGTCGAATGTCCGCGCCTGGAAAATCGGATCGTTGGGTCCGTCGCCGCCCTCCTGCTCGTAATTTGCGCGATCTCCTATTGGATCTTCTGACGAGGCTGGTTTGTGTTCGACATCATAACATCGATCCTCGCGTCACTCGGCGGCTTTGGCGTCTTCCTGCTGATGCTGGCCGAAAACGTCTTTCCGCCAATCCCGTCGGAAGTGATTTTGCCACTTGCCGGCTACACCGCTGCGCAGGGGCGCGGCTCGCTGTGGGTGGTGGCAATCGCCGGCACCCTCGGATCGGCTGCAGGGGCGGTGCTGTGGTACTATGTCGGCCGCTGGATCGGCATCGAACGATTGAAGCGCTTTGCTTCCCGCCACGGCCGATGGCTGACGTTGACGCCCGGTGAGGTCGATCATGTCGACCGCTGGTTCGACCGCTACGGTCGTTGGGCGGTTCTGTTCGGGCGCATGGTCCCGGGAGTCCGGACCCTGATTTCGGTGCCCGCAGGGGTCAGCGGGATGCCCCTTGGTCCATTCTTGGTCTCGACGCTCACCGGCTCGGCCATATGGACCGTTATCCTCGTGCTGGCGGGCTATGAGCTGGGCGAACGCTATAGCCAGGTGGCGAGCGTCATCGAACCGGTCAGCAACGCCGTGCTCGCGCTGGCCGTCATCTGGTATCTTTGGCGGGTCGCGACTTTCGGGCGATCAAGGGGTGGCCATTGATGGCTGACCTGCTGCCCGCGTTTCCTGCCGGCCTTTGGCTCATGGCAGCTTCGATGCTTGTCCGCATCACACGCTTTGCACGTGCCTTTAGCCTGATCTCACCAGCCAGCGCGATCATCCTCATCAGATTGGTTGGAAGGCTTCACCGCAGCGGATTTCACGCATGGCGTCGCAACGGAGGGAAGTGGCGTTGGGCCGGAATATGGAGAGGATCGACATAATGGGGAACAGCAAGCAGCAGGCGATCATCGCCGTTGCCGCAACAATCGTTCTGTCCGGATGCGGGCTGATTAAACCACGCGACGCCGGCTATTTCCGCTTCCACGCGGAAGAGGCGAGACTGGTCGTCACACGCTGCGAGCGGGGCCAAGAGACCGGCAGCGACTGCGAGGCCGCGGCGCAAGCCGTGGCCGAGCTCGACGCGGCGGCGGGGCGGCAGTCTGGACGCTGAAGCGAGCCACCTTCGCCCGCCCCATGAACCAAATCACTATCACTGGAGACGAATCGTAATGATCGGAAGCAACAGGCCGTTCGCGCTGATGCTGGCAATGACCGCCGTCTTAACCCCGCTTTCCGCGAAGGCACAGCATACCCAGCATGGGTCAACTGGTGCCGTGTCAGGCTCGCTAAACGAGCCGCCCGCTACGCGGGCCTACCGGGCCGCAAATGCCAAGATGCATGGCGATATGGACGTAGCCTTCACGGGTGATGCCGACGCCGATTTTATGCGCGCGATGATTCCCCATCATGAAGGCGCTATCGCGATGGCTGAAATCGAATTGAAGTATGGCCGAGATCCCGCCGTGCGCCGCCTCGCGGCCGCAGTGGTGGCAACCCAAAGGCGCGAGATCGCCGAAATGCGGACCTGGCTTGCACGTCGGCAACCCCGAAAGTAGCGGCTGATTGAAAAGGTGGCGCTCACCGCCGTCAATGATGGCGACGGTCGTGATTTTGGGATCATAGGCCAGTCGCGCCGCCACGTCCCGGCCCTCGTCGGGGCCGGGATCGTGGGGGCGCTCATGCCGCCTCGTCCAGTTCAGGGGCCGTCTCAACGGCCATGCGGCTCAAGAGCCAGTCGGACGCGTCCTGGGCTAGGCGGGCGGCGGTGAAGATGCACCGCTTGTCGTTGCGCAGGGCCTGTAGCCAACTCGCCAGATAGGCGGCGTGGTCTTCACGATCGTGAAGCTTGATGCCGATGGTCGCGCTGACGAACGCCGCCCCTAGCTCGGCAACCAATTCCTCTCGGGCGTAGTCCTCGCGCTTCGTGGAAATGAGAGAGGGACGGGCAAGTCGGTCAACATGTCCCGTCGCGTGGCAAAGTTCGTGCGCTAGGGTCGAATAATAGTCATCGCTGGTGTGGAAATCGGCAAACTCGGGCATGACCACATGATCGCCGCTCGGCTGATAATAGGGCTGCGATCCGAAGTGTTTAAGGGTGACGGAGATGCGAGCGAAAAGCGCGTCCAGCTCGGCATCCCGCTCATCGGGATTGGTTGCGGTGATGATTGGCGCGGGGGTTGGATATTTCGCCTCGATGCCATCGATCTGCTCGGCATTGAAAACGGTATAGCGCTTAAGGAACGCCACCTGACGCTTGCCGTCCTCGCTGCTCTCTCCACCCTTGTCGGCGTCAACCTCAATCTTGTTGGCATAGACGACGGTCGAACCCTTCTCGCCCTTGCGGACGCATCCACCAAGCGCAAGCGCTTGC
Source organism: Sphingobium xenophagum (assembly GCF_002288285.1). Taxonomy (NCBI): domain Bacteria; kingdom Pseudomonadati; phylum Pseudomonadota; class Alphaproteobacteria; order Sphingomonadales; family Sphingobiaceae; genus Sphingobium; species Sphingobium xenophagum. The sequence continues at coordinate 42,992 of NZ_CP022750.1, forward strand.
TTGAAGGTCAGCCAATGCGGAGAGGCATAGCCCTTGGTCATGGCGGCAACCCAAAGGGTCAGGACGTTGATGCCCCGATAGGGAACGCCGGTCGAGCGGAGCGGGATATTCGGTGCGGTGCTGCCATTCCACGATTTCGACCACGGCCGGGTGCCGGCCTCGATCATCGCGATCATCTGATCGGTGATTTCCTGATAGATGTCAGCTCGATTGTCGGTGATCCGTCCCATGATGTCTTCCTTTCCTTTGAGGCTGAAAGCCGGTCGCAACAGCAACCGGCTCTGCCTTTCCGGCGAGGAACGGGATGGGGAGGGAGGGCGAGAATCTGGCCTCTGGCGCGGGCGAGCCGCCTAGCGCGGCCGACGCTCCGCAGGGCGTCGGGGGCCGCGTTTGGCGGATTACACGGGGGGCCTGATTGTCGTTCGGGAACGAAAGGGCAGCCGCCCTTGGTGTTCCCCGGCACCGGTCTGGCCTCCGGGGGAGGGCAGCGTGCCCAACAAGCTGTGCCACGCTCCAGGCGTGTCATGGGGGGTGTGCCACGTGGCACACCTGCCTTGCGGCAGCGCGAATAGGAAAACACGGGGAGAGGGGGAGGCCGTGGGGGCTCCCGCTGGGTTTATCCTCGGTTGATACGCCAGGAGTGTATCCTGAGCGGTTCCTATATGGGGATGTCCTATGCTTTGTAGGCCCCGTGCGGCTCCCGGGTGGGCGGCCCAAAGGGCCGGGGAGGGGGCGGCCTGCGCGCCCTGTGGGGCGCCCCTAGTGCCGCCCCCTCAAACTTGAATCCCCTTCGCGCGAGGGGCATATTTGCAGCCAGAAAGGATAATCACATGGCTGCGAAAAAGCAAAAGGACAGCAGCGCCGATCTGCGAACGAATGAGAAGAAGTGGACCAAGCCGCTGATGGATGCGGGCTGGACTGCATTGCCGAGCGTCATCATCGAAAATCAGCGCCAGCTCATGCTGTCGCCGCTCGATCTCAACATCATCGTGTATCTGGCGAGCAAATGGTGGACGGCGGAGGGCAAGCCCTTTCCGTCCAAGACCACGATGGCGAAGGCGATGGACGTTCATCCGCGCACGATCCAGAAGCACATCGCTGCGCTGGAGGGGGCAGGGTATATCCGTCGCGAGGAGCGGCGGACCGAAACCGGCAGCCGCACCAACATCTACCATCTCGATGGGCTGATTAAGGCAGTAGCGCCGTTCGCGGTCGAGAAGCTGGCTGAGATCAAGGACAAGGCCGAGTTGGCGAAGCGCCGTCAGAACCGGGCCGGGGCGCCTAAGCTGCGTCTGGTACAGGATGACGACGAGTGAACGCGCATATCCAAGATCCACCCCCGAAAGTGGAACCGAGGGTTACGGCCGCGCCAAGCATCCGTCAGCTCTACTGGTGTGACTTTCCGCAAGACGCCCAGCTCCCGGAGTTCTGGAAGCGGCGCCCCGTCATCATCGTGTCGTTCAAGAACACGTTGCATGGCGCGGTCACGGTGGTGCCCTGCTCGACGGCAGCGCAGCCAGGAAACAAGTGGGCCTTTCCGCTGCAGACCACGATTGACGGTCGGGCGGCGTTCGCGATCTGCGACAAGCTGACGACCGTGGCGGTGAGCCGGCTAATCCCTGACAAAGGCGGCATCATGCGAATGCCGGTCGGGGAGTTCGACGACATGCTGCGCCTTGTGTTGGCCTGGCTGCCGGTGCCCTCGACGCCCCCGTCGCCGCCTCAGGGGGTGCCGCCTACGCCCACCGGTTCCGGCGCGTAAGGCCGGTTGATGTCCTTTCAGATTTTAGTTGAATCGTAAGGGATGGGTTTCTACATGGGGAGCACGCGCGGCCTCCCCCTGGGGAGTGTCCGTTTCCCGCGAGGGAACTAAATGGTCGGGGCCGCCTCAAAAGGGCGGCCCTTGGCTTATCTGCGGCACTGGCACGCAGCCCGCAAGCTTCAGACATAATGACCTGCTCGCCGGTAGATTGGCATCGAGTCGTCCAGTCGCATGGCAGGGAAGGGCGGAACGTCGTCGGCCGCCGCTTAGGCAGAGCAATAAATTCGCTGTGAGCGGATTTTATTCGTTGACTAGCGAAGTGCGCTAGGGCATCACACTCTCGTTCAGTTTGAAAGGGGATGTGTCGCCATCAACCGAGGGGGAAACCCCTCCTGGAGAAGAAACCTTCTCTGCTTTGTGGCTCCGTGCGTGCGAGCGAGCGGCGCCGCGGGCGGCCACCGGACGGCCCGGTGTCCGCCTTGGTGTTCAGGGTTAACGTGCTTCTACCCCACCCTCCAAAGCCTCGGCGGCGCCCCTGCATGGTGTGGGGGTTGGCAGAGGAGGACGCCATGCGAAAGCTTGGTCTGAACGAGAAGCGTGCGCGAACGAAGACGGTGCGACGGCAGCATTGGGCAAAGCGCCTGATCCGTCCGTCCACTTTGAAGACGGTGGTGGCCTTGGGGCGAGTGGTGGTGCAACTGCTCCACATCGCCCTCTCCATCATCAAGGTTTTCCGCCAGTAATTCGCACCCTGAATAGCCTCCTGAAAGGAGATGCAATGTTGGGTGAAGCTCTTCGCTTGATCCGAGTCTATCACGACCTCAAGCAGAAGCAGGCGGCTGAGCGGTTGGAGGTTTCGACGTCGTATCTGTCGGAAATCGAACGCGGCCTGAAGACGCCCACGCTGGACATCATCCAGCGCTATGCCACTGTCTTCGACATGCCTGTCTCGTCGATCATGTTCTTTTCGGAGAACCTCGATCAGAAGAGCACGCTCGACCAGGCACGGACCTTTGTCGCTGGCAAGGTGGTGAGCCTGCTTCAATTCCTCGAGGCTCGGTCCGGTCGGACCCATGCCGAATAAGACGGTCATCCCGCTCAATCAGTCGCAGCTCTATAAGCTCACGAGTCCGCGCCGCCTCGCTGACGTGCTCGGCCTTGCAGAAGCTGAGCTGCGGGCAATGGCGACCGGGCCGGATCGGTATCGGCAGTTTGAGATTGAGAAGAAGAGTGGCGGAAAACGTCCGGTTGAAGATCCGGTCGCGCCGCTCAAGCGTGTACAGGGCCGTATCGCCAAGATGCTGGCGCGGATCGAGCCGCCATCTTTTCTGTTCTGCCCGGTGAAGGGACGATGCTACGTCAGCAATGCCGCGCGCCATCGCGGCAACCGCGTCGTTCACTGCCTCGACATCAAGAAGTTCTTCCCCAACACGCCCCGTGTGCGGGTGATCGCGTTCTTCCAAAGCATCATGGGATGCCGCGCCGACGTTGCCGGCCTTCTTGGTGATCTTTGCACGTTCGAGGGTCATTTGCCGACGGGCAGTCCCCTCAGCCCGATCCTGGCATATTATAGCTATCACGATATGTGGGCCGAGATCGCGGCGTTCTGCATGGCCAAGGGCTACACGTTGACGGTCTATGTCGATGACGTGACAATTTCCGGCGCGAAAGTGCCCGTAGCAGATGTTTGGCATGTGCGGCGCATGATCCACCGGACAGGGCTGCGCTATCACAAGCTCAAGCACTATGTGGATCGGCCAGCGGAGATCACGGGTGTCGTCGTTCGCGACGGGAAGGTCGTCGTGCCCAATCGCCAGCGCCTGAAGCACCGTCAGACGAGGTTGGCCCTCCAGCAGCCCGGCAGCGGCGATCAACGCCTGAAGGGCCGTCTGAGCGGCTTGGCGGGTCAAATGCGCCAGATAGATAGCATGAACGAACCAGGTTGATTGATGCCGGTTCCTGTGACCTTAGTAGGGTTTGCGGCTGACGATCGATCCCGCCTCAACACGCGCATACCCATATTCACGCTGATATTCGCGCGCGGCGGTCTCTACGTCGGTGCGCGAGGGGCCACCGGGAACGAAGCAGTTGATGTGGCGCTTGCCGCCATCTTGAGCATCGACGACCGGCTTTGACCACGGGTTGTCGTCCACCATCGGCCCCTCGACCGAAAAGACGCGCCTGTCGTGATCGGCAACAATAAGAACGAAAGGCTCTATCGGCATCACACCCTCGCAAAAGTCATCGCGACGCCATGTAGGTCTCGCGATAGGGGTGTGCCACGTGGCACACCTCGTGTTCATAGCCATTGCCCGTCGAGAGCGGCAGCATATTCGGCAGCAAGGGTAGCGGTCCCGGCGATCGTCGCGACGAGTGCAAACAGCACGAGCCGCGCAGGGATGCCAAGGCGCGGTCCGTCTTCCTTGGTGAAGACCACGGCGCTGCCGACCGCAGCAACCAAGATCAGCGCCGGACCCAGCTCGTATAGGACAAGGCCAGGAAGCCGATTGGGCAGGAGATAGGGGAAATTACGGATCAGGCGGCCGATCAGGACCGCGCCGGTAACAAGTGTGAGGGCCATCCCCCAGCGGCCGATCAATGCCGCTCTTGGCGATCCGCGTTCAAGCATTGTGCAGCCTATTTCTTGATCGTCCCTGTGCTACATCCCTGCGGCACCTGCGCCCTGCGAACAGCAAGCTGACGCATTCCCTCATAGTCCACGCCCCATAATCCTGCCCGCTGCGCTGCCGCCTTCTGCATCAGCTCGACATAGGCTCCACCGGAGAAAATGCGGTAGTCGACGGCATAGCCTTGGGCGACCATCGTTGCCCCCACGCTCGCCTTATTGGCGGGAAAACGACACGCCAGATTCAACCGCCCGTAGCTTTTCGGATCGGTGCGGCACTGCTTCTCCCGCCGCAGCGCATAGTCAAACATAGACACCGAGCAGTCCATTCCGCCGTCCCGGAGCGCCAGCCCGCGCAACGCCTCGCTGGAGATGGCCTTTAGCTGTGGCAGATCATCATCGGGCGCATCGATGCCGACGACGCGAACCCGTCCATTGGGAAAATCAATCGTATCCCCATCGATGATCCCGGGACTTGGCGAAGACAATCTTGTTTTCGAGACTTCGACGAGCGACTGCTTGTTCTGCGAGATTGCATAGGTTGCCACGATCAGGAACGTCGCCCCCATCGTCCATCGTTGGAACCGCGTCGCTCCAGGAAACAATTTCATAGCGAACGGATCTCGCGCAGCAGATCGTTCCAGTCGCCAGCATGGGGCGGTGGCTTGACGACGAGCTGGCGGCCGTTGGCCGCCAGATGCGGAGTGGCGCGCTCGATCGCGCGCGCTGCCTCGGCCCCATGCTGGCTATAGATGACGACGGTGTGCACGCTCTCCGGGATCGCGACAGCCTGATACCGTTCGATCCCGAGAACGGGCCATACAAAGCGGCCTGGCTCCAGCAGGTTCATCACGCTGGCGGCGTCCTCGACGCCTTCGGCGAGCCGCAAGATGCCGTCGAGCGGTACGCCACCCCAACGCACCGCGCCGACGCCGGGATTACCAAGCATTCGCTTGGGTTCGTCCATATCGGCTTTCCAGCGGCCATCAGGGCGCAGGAATGTGCGATGGATCGCGACGACGCCGGCGTCCTCCTCGATAGGGACAATAAGGGCAGGCGCAAAAGCCTTGGCGGCACCAGCACCGCATTGGCAGCGAGGGTCGAAACGAGCGTTGATCCCATCAGGAACGATCGACCGCCCCTCGCGCAGGTAGCGATCGGCCAGTGTGCCAGCGAAGGGTTCGGCGTGACGCCAGACCGCGAGCGCGAGCTTGTTGAGGTCCGTCTTGCTGTCCTGACGCTGCCCTGGGTCGTGATTGGCGGGCGCGAGGATCTTGCCTGTCCGTAACGCCGACATGATCGCGTCGGCCGTGCAACCGGCAAAACAATGGAAGAGAACGGCACGCTCGCCAACACGTATCGACAGGCTGGCCTTCCCGTCTGCGTGCGCCGGGCACCGGCACATGGCGAAATCACCTTGCCACTTTCCGCCAAGTTGACGGACGATGCGGTCCGCCTGCTCCTCGATCGAAGCTGACTCACGTCGCGCCATCTATGGACACCTCCGTTACAGGACGCATAGTTGGTAGAGCGCGGGGGCAATGCGCGCCAGCGAAAACCAGTCAAATCGCTTTAGCAGGGTGGCAATGGAATTAGAACTCATACTGGAACGCGAGCTGACGACGCAACGCCCTCCAGGCGGGACGATGACTGACGTTCACGTCTGTCAGCACGAGTCTGGCAAGTGGCATATCAATGTCCGCGTGAGCTGGCGCGGCACCGCACTCTATCACGTCGGCCTCTATGATAAGAAACGTATCCGATTGTATAAAAAGGCTTCTTCGGCCATCCGACATATAGTGTTGGGGTATGGCTATGAAGGCGTGATTCACGTCCACCCGTTCGCGGGATTACAGGACGCAACTACATTCTGAGCCAAATCGGACCAATCTGCGAACCGTTCTCAAAGAGGGATGAAGCGAGCAACCGGGGCATTTTCGGACTAGCCCCCGCTCCAATAGCGATTTAGCCTTGTTCACCAGTGGAGTGAAAACATGGCTTATCGCTTGTTTACATCGCTCGCGGCTGCCGCCTCATGACGGCTTCGTTCGCCTCCGGTCCTGTTCGCGTCATCAGCACGCCGAATTGCAGGAACCCCCTGCGCAGTAGCCAACCGGGTCGGCTCAACTTCGCTCTTCATGCCGCCTATGGGGGACGGGGAGCGGCACACAAATCCCATTTGGAAAGTACGGCGCAGCCGGGCAGTCCCCTTGGGTCGAAGACATTGGAGCGGTAATGACGCTCCCCGCCGCAGTCATCATGGGTCTGGCAGCGCAATGCGCGCCGAGTGTGGCTCCAGCAACGATCGCGGCGATCGTCCAGACCGAAAGCCAAGGCTTCGAATGGGCGCTCAACGTCAACGGTCTCGGTCGCAAGATCGTCCCAACAAGCCGTGAGCAGGCGGTGGCGCTCGCTCGTCACTATATCGGCAAGGGTCACTCGGTTGATCTCGGCCTCGGCCAGATCAACTCCCGCAACATGAAAGCCCTGGGTCTGACCTGGGACAATGTGTTCGATCCTTGCACGAACATCGCCGCTGCCGGAGCGGTTCTCTCGGGCAACTATCACAGCGTGCGCGCCGGACTTCACCCGCAGCGCGCGCTTCGCATCGCTTTATCGATGTACAATACGGGATCGCAGTCGCGTGGCTTTTCGAACGGCTATGTCGGGCGGGTAGTCGGCAATGCCGGCGTCTCGGACGGCATCCAGCCCGCCGCCGTTCGCATCGGTGAACCGATGCCCGCCACCGATACTAGCGGAGGGTCGAGCGCGGCTGCGCAGCTCGCCGCGCTGGTCGAGGAAAACACGTCCCCAGCAGGGCCGCCACAGGCAATGCCCGCACCACCGCCGCCATCGTGGGACGTGTTCGCGAGGGCGGAATATGAGCGAGCACGGCTCGCCGAAGAAGGAGAAAACCGATGAATCTCGCATCTTTCGGTGGGCCGGCGCTTGCCCTTCGAACCCACGTCACCAAGCGGGTTGAGGCGATGACCCCGCGCCAGCGAAAAGCGTCGCGGGCGCTCTCAATGGCAAGCCTGGTGGCGCTGACATCGCTCGTCACAGCCGAACCAGCGTTCGCACAGACCAATTTGGAGAGCTTCGGCAATGCGGTCCTCGGTCTGCTGAGCAACGGGCTCCTGCGCATCGTTGCGATCCTTGCGCTGATTGCGGCGGGCTTCGGGTGGCTGACAGGTCGCGTCAACACAGGCGCGCTCGTCACGGTCATCATCGGTATCGCGATCATCTTCTCGGCGCCGTGGATCGTCGATCAGCTTCAGGGCTGATCCGTATGTGGGCGGGGTGCGAATAGCGCCTCGTCCACACCCGTTTCGTGTGGAGTGCGTAGCGTGGAGGAAGAACGGGAAGTAATGGCGCGCAACACGCTGTTCCTGGCGGTGACGCGCCCTGCGTTGTTTGCGGGTATCCCGATCGAGGCGGCCGTGGTGATCCTGCTGACCTCGGTCATTACGCTGATCGGGACGACAAACCCCGTTTACGGCCTTGTCGTCGCAGCGGTGATGTTCGGCATTTCGCGCCTCGTGGTGCGCCACGACGTCAACGCCTTCCGCCTCATCTTTCTCTGGGGCCGCACCAAAGCGGCCAATCGTAACCGCGTCTTCTGGGGCGGGTCGAGTTACACGCCGCTTCCCCTGAAAGGCATCAAGCGAAAGGGGTTTGGCCGCAATGGCTAGGACCAATCGTCTGTCGGAACAGGTGCCGATGAAGGTCGCGCTCAAGGAAGTGATGCCGACCAAGTTCCTGCCCTATGCGCGGCACGTCACCGATGAGGTGGTGGTGCTCGATTCCGGGGCGATCATGCTGACGTTCGAGCTCCAGGGCCGAGCGTTCGAGACGGCTGACGTGCGCGATCTGAATGACTGGCACGCGAAGCTCAATGGGATGCTGCGAAACCTGCATGACGATCGCTTGTCGATCTGGACGCACCTCGTCCGCGCTCGGGTTGAGCAATATCCCGGCGGCAATTTCCGGTCCCGCTTCGCGCGGGATCTCGATGCCGCTTACTTCGCGCGGATGAACAAGGAGCGGTTGTTCATCAACCGCTTCTTCGTAACGCTGGCGTTGCGCCCATCGGTCCACGGTGCCGACAAGCTGGTGCAGCTCTTCAAGAACAAGGCGAGGGCCGAAGCCGAAGCCGATGCGATCGACGCCGACCTACTGGAGGCGCTGGAGGACAAGGCGCGCGATTTCGAGAAGCTGATGGATCGCTGCTCGCCGCGCCGGCTCTCGATCTACGGACATAATGGCCTCAAGTTTTCTGAGACGATGGAAGTCGCGGAAATGGTGATGACGGGACGGCATCGCCGGGTTCCGATCATCCGGGGGCACCTCGGCAGCGCGCTCTATCGTCAACGCGTCGTCTTCGGCGGCGAGACGGTGGAGGTGCGCGATGCCGATCGAAGCGCTTTTGGCGGCATCTTCGGCATTAGGGAATACCCGGCGTCCACCACCCCCACGCAATTTCAATCTCTGCTGGCGGTCGATTTCGCGTTCGTGCTGACGCAATCCTTCACCTTCCTCGGCCGTGCAGCGGCATCAGAGCGTTTTCGGCTGCGGCAAAAGCAGATGGAGAACGCCGATGATCGGGCCGTCAGCCAGATGCTCGATCTTGTCGACGCGGCGGACGATCTCATGTCCAACCGCTTTGTCCTGGGCGATCACCACTTCACGCTCGCGGTCTATTCCGACAGCCTCAAGGGCCTGCGCGACAACATGTCGATCGCCCGTGCAGCGCTGGCCGATACCGGCATGGTCGCGGCACGGGAAGGGGCGGCGCTGGAAGCCGCTTACTGGAGCCAGCTCGTCGGAAATTTCGCATGGCGCGCGAGGCCGGCGCCGATCACGTCGCTGAACTTCGCGGCGTTCTCGCCCTTCCATACCTATCCCGCTGGCCTCGCCACGGGGAACCATTGGGGGGACGCGATCGCGCTGATGAAGACGAGCGCACGCAGCCCCTACTTCTTCAGCTTTCACAAGCGCGACATTGGCCACACGCTGATCGTTGGCCCGACCGGGGGCGGCAAGACGGTCATCGTCAATTTCCTGATGGCGCAGGCCGAGAAAACGGGCGCGCGTCAGATTTTCGTCGACAAGGACCGCGGTGCGCAGATTTTCGTGCTGGCTTCGGGTGGCACCTATCTGACGCTCGAGAACGGCAAGCCCACCGGCTTCGCGCCGCTCAAGGCGCTCGAGAACAAGCCGGAGGATCGCGCCTGGCTGTCGCTGTGGGTGCGCCAGCTCGTTCGCGCCGAAAGTCGCCCGATCACCGTTCAGGAAGAGCGGATGATCGATGAAGGGATCGCCGCAGTGATGCGGCTTCCGCGAGAGGATCGTTCGCTCGATGCGCTGCGCACGATGCTCGGCATGGCGGACGCAGGCGGTATTGGCGCTCGGCTCGAGAAGTGGACCTCGCGCGGGTCGATGGGGTGGGTGTTCGATAACGCGGCGGACGAAATGACGCTCGATGCCCGATTCATCGGGTTCGACATGACGGACTTCCTCGACAACGCCGACGTCCGCACGCCGCTGATGCTCTACCTGTTCCACCGCATCGACAAGCTGCTGACCGGCGAGCGCACGATCATCGCCGTCGACGAGTTCTGGAAGGCACTTGGCGACGATGCGTTCCGGAGCTTCGCGCAGGATGGCTTGAAGACATACCGGAAGCGCAACGCGATGATGGTGTTTGCCACGCAGTCGCCGGCGGACGCGCTCAAGAGCGATATTGCCCACTCGATCCTCGAACAGGTCGCGACCCAGGTGATGCTTCCCAATCCAAAGGGTGCGCGTCGCGACTATGTTGACGGGTTCTCCCTCACCGACGCGGAATATCAGCTCATCCGCGAGGAGTTGTCGCCGGAATCGCGCAAATTCCTCGTGAAGCAGGGTCATGACAGCGTTGTGGTCGAGCTGGATCTGACGGGCCTCGATAACGAGCTGTCGGTGCTGTCGGGACGCGCCGAAACAACACCGATCGCCGTGCAGGCCGCAGCCGAATTTGGCCCCGATCCCGCCAATTGGCTCCCCGTATTCCACCAACGTCGTCGTCCAAGCTGAAGGAGAAGGGACATGCGTAGATTGAAGTTCGTCACCCTCGCACTGTCGGGATCAGCGCTCCTGTCTGCTGGTGCGGCACATGCGCAATTCGGTGGCATTGTTCATGACCCAACGGCCTTCGCCAGGCAGCTTCAGGAGTTGAACGAGGCCCGGAAAGTCGTCCAGCAAAGCGCGCAACAGCTCGATGAAGCACGGGCGCTTTACCGCGACCTCAATAAAATGACGGACATCGGCAACGTCGCGAACCAGCTCAAGAACGACGTGCTGCGCACCAGTAACGTGTCATCCAGCAGCCTTGATGGCTACACCAGTGGCGATCTGAACGTCGTCGGCGGCCTGCGGGGCAAGGCGAACGACGTTTATCAGGATCTTCTCGGGCGCGGATCGCAGACGATGACGCCCGAGCAGCGCGCCGCCTATGAACAAGGCTCGCGGGAAGCTGCGGTGACAACTGGCCTTGCGGGTAATGTCGGCGATGCCGTGACAAGCCGGCGTCAGGGCCTCGAAGAGCTGCGGGGTCGGCTCAACAGCTCAACCTCGGCGGCCGAACGCGCCGACATGTCGGCGCGGCTCCAATTGGAGCAGGCGCAGATGATGAACGATCAGATGGGCCTTCAGGCGATCGAGTTGCAGCGCCGGGCCAAGGCTGAGGCTGATTACCAGCGATATGTAGCAATGCAGCAGTCTGATCGCGCCAGCTTCAAAGCTGGAATGGGGATCGATTGATGATGCGCAACCTGCGTGCCGCAACTGTCTCACTGGCGATTGTCGCGCTCGCTTCATGCTCGCCCTCGGAACGGCAGCAAACCGGAGATGACCTTCGGTCTGACATGCCGCTTCGAGACGCCCCCTATTTCGCACAACATGAGCAGGAGCGCGTAGAAATGGCTAGGATTTGCGAGAAGTGGAAAGCTTCGCAACGTCCACTGGCAAGCTGGCCCTCTGTTGTCGTCAACAACTGTAACAATGTTGATACAGCAAATCAGCTTATCCAAGCCAAGAAAGATCGAGACGAGTTCAAAAAGGGCATGGGCATTTAAGCGCGATGATCTGCGGTTAAGCTGAAGTTTAAAGGCAGGTAGAATGGGTAATCTTTTCCAATCAATGTTTACCTACCTAAACGACGCCTTGGCCGCGATCATCGCTGTCTATGCGGGGGTAGTGGGCTGGATCTCCGGACCATTGCGTGTCGGTGTGACGATCTACATCATCCTTCTCGGCTTTGCGATCCTGCGGGGCGCAGTCGAGTATCCGTTCCGGGAGTTTGTATATCGTGGAATGAAGCTGGCTGCGCTCGTGTTCGCTGTCACGACACTCTACGGCGCATCGGTCAGCCTCTTCGCAATGGACGGCTTGCCGAGAGACGTAGCCCAGGCCGTGGGCGGGTCCGACGTGACGGGCCTCGGCGACTTCTTCGATCAGATCGTAAGAGGCGCATCCACAACAGTCGCCAAGATCACCGAAATACAGGACGCTAGAACCGCCGCTGCCGGCAAGAACCTTGTCGGTCTCCCTAACAACATCGTCGAGATTTTTTTTACAGGTATCTACTGCCTTGTCCTGATGGTCATGGCCATCCTATCGGCAGCGCTCGGCTTCACCATTTGCGCATTTGCGCTGTTTGCACTGGCTCTCCTCGCGGCAGTGGGGCCGATCTTTATCGCGGCACTCCTATTCGACTCCACGAGGGCTTTCTTCTTTGCCTGGCTAGGGTCCGCGATCAGCTACCTCATGCTCGTGGCGTTCGCTCTCCTGCTGACGATCTTCATCCGCAACACGGGTGAGGACTTTATGAGCCAAGCCTTTGCAGGTGATACGAACATCGCCGTTATCGCGATCCGTGCAATCGCGTTCTACGTGTTGGGTTTCTTCTTCTTCCTCCAGATACCGGGCTTGGCCGCTGGCCTTGGCGGCGGGGGCGCCTCGCTCGCGACGCAGTTTGCGAACGCCTCCACCGGCAATGTCGTCCCCTCTGCGGGTCGCGCGCTGTCTTCCGCTCCAGCAAGCATCGCCAGCTTGCCGTCGCGGCTAGGTCGCTTCTCTCGTGCAGGAAGAGGTGGCGGCGGCACCCTCTACAACAACAGCTAATCGGAGATCCGGTATGAAGCTCGGCTCGGCCTTGGCCTTTCTCGCCCTCGCGGCTCTCACTCCCTCGGCTCCGGCGAGCGCTGCGAAAGACGAGAAGCTGCCTCGGTGCAGCGGTCGGCAAAAGCGACCTGCCAACCTCTATGGGACCGTTCTCCCGTCGATTCCGCCGCGAAACGCTACCTCGGCTGCTCCCGCTGATGGTGTGCCACGTGGCACACCCCCATCGCAATCGGCTCCGGCTACCAACCTCTTCCCGGCCGACGGCGCGGCGTCCGCTCCAGAGGGAGCGGACGCTTCGCGAACAGGCAAGGTGCCGGCAATCGGCGCTCTCACACCAAATGGTAGTCCGACCGCCGCGCTCTCAATCTCATATGCGAGCTGCTGACATGGCTATTGGCGTCAAAGACAAAGACGAGGATCTGAAGGCATATTTCGCGGAAGCGGAAAGCTGGGACCGCGACAGGTTCGTGGCAGCGGTTCGCTCGCGCCGTGTCGCGTGGATCGTCGCCATCGTCGCCATCGTGTTCGCCGCGATCTGCGCGGCTGCCGTGCTGGCGCTCTCGCCGCTCAAAACGGTGGTGCCCTATGTTGTCACCGTCGATCGCTCGACGGGTGCAACCGAAGTCACGCAGGAGCTGCGCGGCGACAAGACGATCACTTATGACGAGGCGATCCGGAAGTATTTCCTCGCCGATTATGTTCGCGCTCGCGAAGGGTGGATTCCGCAGGCCAGGGAAGAGTTCTTCCGCAAGGTGCTGGCGCTGTCGACACGGGAGGAACAAACCCGCTGGACCGCCTTCTACAAGAAAGACAATCCGGACTCCCCGCAAAACCAGTTTACCGCCAGTGACGCGGTTTTCGTGGCGATCCGCTCGGTTGCGTTCATCTCGCCCAACGTCGCGCAAGTCCGCTTCATCAAGCGCCTCCAGCGCGACCAGCAGGTGATTGAGACGCCTGCCATCGCAACCATCACTTTTGACGTGCTGTCGAAGCCGGAAACAGAATCCGGTCGATACGCCAATCCGCTCGGGTTTCAGGTCAAGACATACCGGGCCGACGTGGAGGTTCCGACACGATGAAGACCATCCTGCTTCTGGCCGCGGCGATCGGCGCCATGTCGGCAGCGCCGGCGATGGCGCAGACGCCTACGCAGCGCGGTCCTGATGCTCGTATCCGCGAGGTCAATTACACCGATGGAAACGTGATCCAGATCCGGAGCGCGTTCCGCACAGCGACACAGATTGAGTTCGCACCCGGCGAGGTCATCAAGTTCGTGGCGATGGGTGACACCGTGTCGTGGGAGGTCGCCCCGGCTGACAATTCGCTGTTCGTGAAGCCTCGCGAGCGCGCTGGTGCCACCAACCTCATCGTTGTGACGGACTTCCAAGGCACCAAGCGCAACTACACCTTTGAGCTGTCGACCGTCGCTGCGGCGCGCTCTCCAGGCACATTCTTCAAGGTGCGGCTCCGTTACCCTGAATATGAGGCGGCGCAGGCCCGTTTGGCACAACAGCGCGCGCAACTCGCGACGGTCTTGGATGCGCAGAATAAGGCCACGAGGATCGCGCTCGATATGGGTGTTCTCGAAGGGACACGGAACCTCAATTACAAGGTGCAGGGCGCATCAGCGCTGCAACCATCGGAAGTCAGCGACAACGGGCAATTCACCGTGATGCGCTTCCCCAACCAGCGCGAAATTCCTGCCATCTTCACCGTCAATCCCGACGGCAGTGAAGCCACAGCCTCCTTCGACGTGCGCGACGAGTTCGTCGTCATTCATGGCGTCTACAAGGAGCTGCGCCTGCGCCGGGGGAAGGTGGTGCTGTGCATCTACAACGAAAGCCCGAGCTTCTACGGTCGCGATCCCAAGACGGATACGGCGTCGGAAGCTGTCGAGCGCACGACGGAGAACTGACGTGTCCGATAAGAGATTCGACGTCGATGCGACGCCTGACGTGAACGAGATTGACCGCACCCCTGCCGCCGATCGCCCGAACCGCATCCCTTCGCTCAACACCGTCCAGTGGGACAACAAGAAGATGGTCGTCGGCGCGGCCCTAGCCGGCGCGATCGTGTTTGGCGTGCTGTCGCTCGTTTCCGGGTCTGGCAGCGACAACAAGGCGCTTGAAGCGAGGAAGGCCCCTCCCCCGGCAGCGGAGGCGCCCTACGACCCAAATTCTGTCATTGCGCCGACACTCGCCACTGCGCCTCGCGATCCGAATGCGCCCGTCCAGCTCACAGGCGAGCAGGTGCCGGCGATCGGGCCTGATGGTCAGCCAATCACACCCTACGGATCGGCGGGAGGGCAGCAGGGCCGTGGTGTCAGCGAGGCGGAGCGGCGTGCGAACGAAGCGCGTGAGCTGCGCGACAATGCCCGGCGATCGACGCTGATCGCGTACAACGGGGACCAGGGGGTCAGACGCGCGATCGGCGACGTCACCAGCGCTGGTGCCGGGAACGCGCAAGGTGACGCTGGGACCGCTCCTTCGCGGACCAACCTGGACAATCTCAAGCAAACCTCGGCTATCGGCACCGCTACAGCGCGCATGATCGGCGACCGCAACTATCTGGTCACTGCGGGAGCCATCCTCCCTTGCACGCTGCAAACGGCTATGGACAGCACCGTACCGGGCTATGCGACCTGCATCATCCCTCGCGATGTCTACTCCGATAATGGCCGCGTCGTGCTGCTTGAGAAGGGCACCCGCGTTTTCGGCGAGTATCAGGGCGGCCTTCAGCGCGGCCAAAATCGCCTGTTCGCGATGTGGACGCGCGCCGTCACGCCACGCGGCGTAGCGATCGACATAGGCTCGCCGGCCTCTGACCCGCTGGGTCGTGCCGGCGTCACTGGCAAGATTGATCGGTTCTTCTGGCAGCGGTTTGGTGCCGCGATGCTGTTCAGCGTCCTCGACGCGGGCGGCCAGATCGCAGGCCAGGCCGTCAGCCCACAGGGCTCGACGGTTTTCCGCACTCCCGGTGATTCAACGTCGCAAATCCTTCAGGACACGCAGAACATCCGCCCGATCGTGCGCGTCAACCAAGGGACCGAGCTGGCAATCACCGTCGCCAAGGATTTCGATTTCTCGCAAGTTTATGGACTGGGGCTCAAATGAACGCGCCGTTCCGCAATACGGCGATCCTCGATCATGCTGTTCGGCCGCTGCGGCAATATCTCGATGACGATGGCGTGACCGAAGTCGTCATCAATGAGCCGACTATCGTCGGTGTCGAGCGGCATGGTGGCTGGACCTGGGAGCGGGAAGCGGGATTGACCCTCGACGCCCTCAACGAACTAGCCCGGGCAGCCGCGGCTTTCACTTCACAGGATGTGACGCGCGAAAATCCTATCTGCTCGACGATCTTTCCAACCGGCGAGCGGGTCCAGCTCGTCCTTCCACCCGTCGTGCCCGATGGCACCGTGTCGATCACCGTGCGCAAGCCGTCGACCAAGACAATGACGATGGCCGATTTCGAGGCCAGCGGCCTGTTCTCGGAAACGAAGGTCGCCACAAAGCGGGTCAGCCCCGTCGAGGAAAAATTGCTCGGCCTGCTTCATGCGGGACGGCACATCGAATTTTTCGAGTTGGCGGTGCAAAGCCGGCTCAACATCCTGATCTCCGGTGCCACAGGCTCGGGCAAGACGACGTTCTCCAAGGGGCTCATCAAGCTAATCCCGGAGAATGAAAGACTGCTGACGATCGAGGATACGCGCGAGCTGGTGGTGCCTCACCAGAACGTCGTCCACATGATCTACAGCAAGGACGGCACCGGCACCGCCAAGGTCTCGGCCAAGGAGCTGCTGGAAAGCGCCCTACGGATGCGACCCGACCGCATTCTTCTTCAAGAGCTGCGCGATGGGACCGCATTTTTCTACCTGCGCAACGTCAATAGCGGTCATCCCGGCTCGATTACGACGATCCACGCGGATTCGGCCGAACTGGCCTTCGAGCAACTGACGCTGTTGGTGAAGGAAAGCGAAGGCGGCGCAGACCTGGCGCGTGAGGACATACGCTCGCTGCTCAAGATCCTCGTCGACGTCGTGGTGCAGATGAAGAAGGTCGATGGGAAGTTCCGGATGACCGAGATCTACTACGATCCGGCAGGGCGTCATGCAGCCTAAAAGGGGCGCCATTCTCGCCCTCGGCATTCCGGTCGGGATCGTCGTGGCCTTCCTCATCACGTCGGTCATCGCCTGGATCTACCTGGGCCTCCCCAGCGCCAAGTTCGACATTTTCAAGATGCCGGGGTTCTTCTGGTATTATCGGCACGATCCCGTGGTGCTGAAAGCGCTCGCCGGAGGTGCATTGGTCGGCTTCATCATCGCCGGCCTCATGCTGTGGTGGGTCGCAAAGCGGAAGCCACCTCTCCACGGGGCTGCCCGCTTCGCCAAAGATAGCGAGATCCGTCGCGCCGGTTTCCGCGCAAATGACGGGATTGTCCTGGGAAAGAAGGGCGGGAAGTTCTTGACCTTCGGCGGCAATGAGCACTGTATCGTTGAGGCCCCTACCCGCTCGGGCAAAGGGGTCGGCATCGTCATCCCGAACCTGTTGTCATGGCAGGAGTCGGTCGTCGTCCTCGATGTGAAGCGTGAGAATTGGGAAGCCACGGCGGGTTTTCGCCAGAAATACGGCCAGGCCGTTTACCTGTTCAATCCGACCGATCCGGAAGGCCGAACCGCCCGTTATAATCCGCTCGGCTACATCGACCGCACCGATCCTGACCAAGTGGTGATCGAGCTGCAGAAGATCGCCACGATGCTGTTCGTGCCCCCCGAGCGCGGAGAGCCATTCTGGACGGATTCGGCGCGAACCGCCTTTGTCGGCGTCGGGGCCTATCTTGCGGTCGCCGATCAGCCTTTCACCATCGGCGCCATCTACCGGTTGATGACGACGGGCGACACGCGCGGGTTTTTCCGCCGCGTTCTCGAAGATCGCTCGCTCGATCTATCGCAAGGGTGCCGGAATGCGCTCGCTGACTTCACATCGGGGGCAGACAACACCTTTGCCGGCATCGTCCAGACCGTCACGTCCAAGCTCAGTCTGTGGCTCAATCCCCGCGTTGATGCGGCGACGGAAGAATGCGACTTCGATTTGCGCGAGCTGCGCACCAAGCGCATGTCGATCTATCTGGGCGTCTCCCCTGACGAACTGGATCGGGTGGCGCCGCTCTACAACCTCCTGTTTCAGCAACTCGTCGACCTGAACGTGCGTGACCTCCCTGACGAGAAGACGCCGCTAAAGATCCTCGTCATCCTGGACGAATTTGCGCGGATAGGGCGGGCGCAGGTGATTGCGAGCGCCTTTTCCTATGTGGCGGGCTACGGCATTCGGCTCTTGCCCGTCATCCAGTCCCGCTCTCAACTTCGCGCTGTCTATGGTGAGCACGTTGCGAATGAGATCGTCGCCAACTGCGGCGTCGAGGTCGCCTTCACGCCGAAAGAGCTGCGCGTGGCGAACGAGCTTTCCGAACGGATCGGCTATATCGGGCAGGAATCGATCACCAAGTCGCTCACGATCCACGGCGTTCTGGCGAACCGCTCCAAATCCATGTCGGATCAGCGCCGCGCCCTCCTGCTTCCGCAGGAGTTGATGCAATTCCCCGACACCGAATTACTCCTTTTGCGGGGCGGCATACCACCCATCCACGGGGACAAAATTCGCTACTACGCGGATGGCCTCTTTCGCGCGCGCGTGGAGGCAGCGCCGCAAGTGGCTCCAATCCCGCGCGTAGTGCGTGATGACGAGGATCTTCCCGACTGTGTGCTGCCGACATTCGATCAGCTCACGGACCCCGATCCATTCACCTTCGCGATGGATTGCGTCGTCACCCAGGATCATCCCGACATGCTCATCGACGTGTCGGCCGAGCAAAGTGGCAATGAGGTCATTGGTGTAATCGAACAGGAGCGCTGACATGGTTGAGAATGTCGAAGCTGCCGGCACAGGCAAGGAAGGCGAGGCACGCCGCAGGCGTCCGATGGAAGTGCCCGCCGAGCTGGACTCTCGGTTCCTCCGGGTTGGCGACAAGCTCTATCGAAGCGCGCACGACAAACAGCCGGTCGCGACCATCACGCCTGATCGCATCAAGGCGAAAGACCCAAACTCCCTTCCCGATCTGATCCGGCTCGCGAAGGAAAACGGGTGGACTGCGATCAAGGTCAGCGGCGATGCCGAGTTCCAGCGGGCTGCCTATCTCGCCGCCTCGGCGCAGGGCATAAAGGTTGACGGCTACAAACCTGACGAGAAGACGAAGGCCGCAGCCGAGCGTGAGGCGTTGCGGCAAGGCGGCGTGCCCGACAATCAAGCGCGATCGACGCGGACCGCCAACCAGGCCCGCGACACGAGAGAACAGGCCGAACCGCGTGCCGATCTGGCCGAACGATTCCGCCGGCAGTCAGATGTCCAGAACGCGAAAGACCCCGAGTTGCGCAAGGCGCAAAGCCATGTCGCACTTGCAATGGCGGTCGCGGCCGAACGCTTCCCCAGCGATTACGATAAACGGCGCGAGTTCGTGGCGGAGCGCAAGGAGGAAGTGGCAGCTCGGATCGGCCGTGGCGAGACGATTGCCGGCATTGAGGTCAAAGCGCGCCAGGAACAGCGGGTGCGTGAGATGGCGCAGGATCAGATCCTTCAGAAATCCCGGAGCCGATGAAGCGCACCATCGAGCCTGACCATTTTCGCATCGCATTCCCTCGGCGCGGAGCTACCATCGCGGTATGGGGCTGACCTTCAATTCACTGCTGGACGACTACGGCATCGATCCGCGTGACGTGCGCCTGCTGCGTCACCAAACAATCAAATATGCAGGTCGGACGCCATACACTTTGTGGCGAGACGACCATGACGGGTTCCTGCTCTATCAGTCCATCCAAAGCGTTCAGAATGGACCGAAGCTGACAGGGAGATATTGGGCCAGCTTCGTCGTCACCCCAGCAGCCTCGACGCTGTTCGTAGGACTCTACGAGATCGAGAAGATAGGACCGTGCGATCCCACCATCATTGATCCCCTGCGGGGCGTGCCGGTGACACAGGGAGGCGCCCGCGAACTCGATCTATACCGACAGGCCGTAGTGGGCGTCTCTATGGAGGACGCGGGTCGCGTCTATATCGATTGGGGGCCGGGAACGCGGGCCTGGGTTCAAAGGGCACAAGAGAAGCCGAAGCCCATTTTGGAAGTCACCCGCATCTTTCAGGAAGAGGCTTTCCCGGGCTACACGGCCTTCATCGCGAACCTCTCGGCGATCGAGGCGCTGCCGTCGAACTGGCTCGCCGCGCTCAGGGCCGCACGCGGGATCTACCTTCTGACCTGCCCCCGCACCAAAGAGCAATATGTAGGCTCCGCCTATGGTGAGGATGGCTTTCTCGGCCGCTGGACAGGCTACGCGCGCGATGGCCACGGTGGCAACATCGGGCTGAAAAGTCGCGAGCTCTCGGACTACCAAGTATCCATTCTGGAGGTCTGCGGGTCGGGCTTAACGGTTGACGAGATCATCCGCGTGGAGGCCCTTTGGAAAGCAAAGCTTCAGAGCAGGGAAATGGGCCTCAATAAGAACTAGCGGGTTCGCTCAGTGCGTCTGGTGATCCAAGCCGATCCCACGCCTCGCGATATTCTTCAAGCGCGTAGGACTTGGGCTGGAGCCAGTATGAGACAGTGCCGGCCTGGTTGACGCCACGATGGGCTGCGGCCTTCACTTCATCCAACGTCAGCACGAAGCATGTAGGCGAGGCAGTGTTTGCATTGATGGTGACGACCCACCAGTGCGAGCAAAGTCGGTCGAGCGATCCGCCAAGGGGCACCGGCGCCCGCTTCGACAGCGCTTTTGACTGGATCGGCAGTACGCGCGCCTCGTCATCGCTTGCGGCGTAGAGATCGGCTCCACGCGCATTTCTGACCGTCGGCATCACATGCCAACCCCGCCGGGATAGCTCGCGCGCGACATGGTAGAGGCCGGCATTTCCTGTGAGTTGATGGCGCATTGTCAGCGACGTCTTGCCGGAGGTGGAGGTGTGCCACGTGGCACACCCGGTTCAGGCGAAGGATCGGTCCGCGCTGGCTGTCGCGCCGCTATGACCCGCGCTTCGGCATCCCGTAGCATCCTATCGGGGACCGTCTCGATGTTGGCCCGCTCTTGGAGGAATGTTCGGACATCGCCGGCGAGCTTGCGATCCTCGTGATCGGCGCTGCGGTCGAGCCGATCGGCCGCAGCCTCATAGCGGCGCCTCGTGTCCTGCCAGCGCGCGCGGGTCTTCGACACGAATGCGGGCTGCTCGGCATTGCCAAGTGCGATCTGCATCGCCTCACGGGCCTGACGAAGATCTGTTTCGGTCGGCTGACGGGATGCGCCGCTGCGTATGCGGGAGCGAAGCTGTGTCAGCGCCATGCTGGTCCCCGCCCTCCCCTGGCCTCGGCTGTAACGAGGCGTTGCCTCGGCCTCGACGCCCCGGCTGCGCAGCGCCTCGGCAAACGCCTCGCGAAATCGAAACAGATCCTCGCGGCGTGGGTCGAACCGCTTGCGGTTCAATCCCTCGGCCTGGACGGTCAAATGCACGTGAGGTCGCGGCGTGTCCGTATGGAGCGCCATGAGATAATCGTGATTATCGCCGATCATGCGCTCGGCGGTTTCGCGCACGGCCTGCTTCACAGTTTCAGGGTCCGTGCCTGCCGGCATCGAAAACACCATCGCGACGGCTGAAACGGACGTCCCTTGCCGCCAGTAGAGGGAATCGGACCACTCATCCGCGATCCGCTGCGCATCCTCCTTCGTCGCGAGCTGTTCCCCGTCGCGCGTCTCAAGAGGAATGTCGCCATGACGGCCGATATAATCGAGATGCGCGGCAAGGTGCTTCGCGCCCTTCTTCCGCCCCGTAACCTTGACCAGCACCTCCGGGGCTCGGCGCACGACGCGCGCAAGCGTCGCCCGAACATCAGTGCGGCCAAGTGACGTTAGCGCCCCTCTTGTAGCGAAAGGCCCGGTCTGATTGACCAGATGCTTGGCGTATTTGATGTTCGGATCGCTGACGAGGCGTGGCTTGAAGCTGGGCTTCATTGCCTCCCACAGCTCGTCCTCGCGATCCCCGAACGACATTAGTCAGCCACCTCCCAAAAGGCGGTTTCGCCGCGCAGCGCAGCCGCCAGCGCCTCGATCTGCTCGTTGATCTCTTCGCGCATGTCGGCGATCCTGCGCAGCTCACGATCGATTTGCAGGCCGCTATCGGCCATCATCGCAGCGTTCCCGGCCTTCATGGCCTGATTTAGATTTCGCCCGATCCGCGTGAGCTGCATCCGGATCGGCGCCACCGCGTCGCGCAGCCCGTCGTCGACACCTGCCTTGAGCGCAAGATGGCGACGGACAAGCGCCTTGATCCACCCTGCCCGATCGACACCGCGTTGCGCCGCCCGATGATCGAGGACTGCGGTTTCGACGTCGGTGAAACGAAGGTTGACCCGATTGCTGGGGCTGTCCGCCCTGGGTGCGATCCGGGGCGCGTCAGCGACATGCTTCAATGACTGCTGGAGGACGGTGCGGAGGAGAGCGCTCCGCCCTCCCCTCCCCTCGGCGACTGCATCGAACGCCGCCAGCAACTCGCGATCGACGCGCGCCGTCAGCATCGCTGTGTCCTTTGTGGGGGATGCAGGCTGCGGCGCAATCGACATAGCCCGAAGACTAATGTAATACACAAGACGCCGCAACACCTATCCTGCCATCAAACATCCCCCACTAAAATCTGCCTTCACGTGTGCCACGTGGCACAGCAATCCATCTTGCAAGTGAGAAATCGCGGAAAGAAGGATTGAGCCTGGAAGCGAGGGGCGGCAACTGCCGGCGCTCTCCGTTCACTCGGCGAGATTAGCGCCAGCTAACGATCCGGGGCTCTGCTTCACCGTCGAAATGTAGCAGCGCCTCGACCACCATTGCGCGCTTGCCTTCAAGCTCGATCGTAGGGCGCTCGATGCGCGGCTTGCCACCCTTCGGTTTCGACGTTGCTCGGGGGGTGGGGTTTGAGACGGCGCGGAAAGAACAGGAACCGGTGTCTCATCCAGCGCGCGTTCGGCTTCGTCGTCCCTGATCTCGTCCGTCGTCGGTGCCAAAGAAGTTGCATCCGGCTCGCTATCAGTCGACGGTTCCGGCGTGGGGGCAGGGGTAGGGGGCGCGACACCCTCCACTGGAGCCGCCTCGGGCTTTGATGTGGACTTCTTCCCGCCAATCTCGCGCGCGAACCGCTCACACGCCAGCACGGTCATGTCCTCAGCGGCGGTATTCGCAACAAACGCACGTGTCGCCGCATCATCGGCCTTCGCAGCCTGGGTCAAAGCGACAGCACTTCGCATCGAGATGTCCGCAAATAGCGCCGCAACATAATCGGGAGCCTTTGCCAGCCCCTGATAGCGGGTCAGCAACGTGCGGTTGCGGCCTGTCGCGCGTGCCAGCTCGGCGAGCGAACGCCCCTTCGCTACCTGGCCGGTGACGAAACGGATCATGTCGGCGGTCGACAAGTCTTCGCGCTGATCGTTCTCGATGAATTGATCGATGCGCACCTGTTCGATGTCGTCGGCCTTGCTGACGATCGCGCGGACCTGCATTCCCAGCTTCCGGCACGCACGCCAGCGCCGCTCGCCGAACATGATCCGATAGCGCCCATCTTCATCCTTGGGCGCGACGGTGATCGGTTGAAGCTGGCCCCGCTCCTTGATCGTCTCGGCCATCTCATCGATCGTCGCTTCGTCGATCGCACTCCGCACGTTCTCGGGATCGGGGTAGAGCAGCTCGGGATCGAGAAGCTGGACGCGATCGGCGTCAGCAACAGCCGCTTTCTCGCTGAAAACATCAAAGCCGGAGAAATCTGTCATTTGTGGCTCCCGATCCGGGTCATGGCTTCCTCAAGGAAGGCGCGCATGGGCGGCAAAGAGGTCCGAACGTCTTTGTCAAACCGCCAGACCGGGACATGCTCCTGCATCGCCTGGCTGTAGTGCGCACGCTCGGGAAGAAAGTTCGTGAACAGATTGCGCCCGATCTTCTCCTTGATCGCAGCAAGCATCTTCATTTGATGGGTGTCGTTTGCACGCACTCGGTTCGGAACGAGCCCCACGACGTGAATTGGCGTCTTCCGGCGCTGGTTCACCGTCGCAATCGAGTCCGAAACCTGCTTCGTCGCTGCCGGCCCGAACGGTCCTAGCTCGACGGGAACAATCAAGTGATTGCATACCAGCAGCGCCGCATAGTTGATCCACGACCAAGAGGGCGGCGTATCGATGACGCAAAAGTCGAAATGAGAATCGAGCGCGGGAAAATTGGCATTAATGTTAGTCAGCGCGCGAGGATAGTCGGCATCGTATTCGCCGCCCATGCGGTTCGAATAGATAGAGAGGCGGGGAAGGCTGGTCGGCGGAACATAGTTCGGCTCGAACAGCGGCTTACACGTGCCAAGGCTCTCGAAGTCGGCGAGGGCATCGGTTGCATTGCACTGCCGGTCAAGGTCGAGGAACAGCACACGATGCCCGGCATCAGCCAGCACCCACGCCAAGTGACAAGCGATCATCGTCTTGCCGGCGCCGCCCTTCTCCACATTAATGGCAATGGTCTTCACGCCCTACCAACCCCGATCCGAATTGTTGTTCCAATGGTCATAGCCGCGATAGTTGGAATCGGTTCGCGTGTTGCGACGCGCCTCCTCATCGGGCGTGTCGCCGCTCCAAATGCGCGGATTACGGCCGCCACCGCCCCGAAGGACGGCCCAACCAATCAGGACGAATAGTCCGATCGTCAGCAGATTATCCCACATGGCAGTGCCTCCGTCGCCTTGATGAAAGGCGCATCCTGTAATAAGTGGTATCTGAAATCACGTCAATAGGTGGTATCAACAATATGCGTACTTCGGGATGACCACTAGCAAATCAGGAACGGCAGGTCGCCCGCGGATTAACGCGGAAAAGACGATGGCGCGATTTCCGGAAGGGACGCTCGGCCGGATCAAGGCCGTGCTGCGGGATGGTGAGAACCAGTCCGACTTCATGCGCGAAGCGGTCGAGCTGGAACTTCGCCGGCGAGAAGGGCCGCCAGTAGGCGGCCCCGACCGCTCTTAGTCGCGATCCTCCGATCCCTTGGCGAGTACCGCAAAGCCGTCGGCGATCAGCTCCACCGTGTAGCGCCGGCCCTCAGCCGTGTCGTAGGAGTTTTGGCGCACGCGGCCCGTGATATGCACCAGGTCGCCCTTCTGGGCTTTGCCGCCGCGCTCGATCAGCTTGCCGAACAGCGTCACCTCGTTCCAATGGGTGTCCGTCACCCACTCGCCATTCTCCTGGCGGTTGTAGTTGGCGGCGACGTTCACCTTCGTCACCTTGTCGTGCTCAGAGATCTTGCCCACCCGGCCGATGATCCGAAACTCCGCGATATTCTGCATGGTCCTGTCCTTTCGATCGATCAGGCTCATTCCTGATGGGAATTGAAGGGGAGTGCAGACGCCGCGATCCAGCTAAAAAACGGAGGGTCCGCGTGGCGGAAACCGTAGGCGCAGCCGGTTTTTTGCTTGATCGTACAAGGCGGCCAGCGCCCATTTTCCCATCAATACAGGAATAGCCAATCGAAGGACGGCAATCACAATCGCGCGGCATCGATTTCGCGCCCAACAGGAATGCCGACGCGACAAGAGGAAGGTCGTTCAAGCCGCAACCACCGAGCCGAATTGAGATGGCAGGCAGCTTTGGAAATGAGATGACGGTGCCGATCACGCCTCTGCGGCCCTTTGCCTGGACGCTACGGCCGCGTTCGTCGATGAAAATCGCTATCAGCAAGCACGAACGTGGCCATTTGAGCGCGACGGAAACCGCTTGCTCCTCTCGGGAGCATCGCGACGCGTAGCGGCGCGTCCGACGGAGCGGCTAGGTGCCTCGGGGTGGGATTTGTCCTACGGGTTCGTCTAGGCCGTTCTGCGCCGTCAGGCGTTAGAGCGTTGGCCGACTAGGCCAACTCCATCTGTCCTTAGATTATATGAATCTAGGAGCGGTTGACCATTTTTTTGAGACTCTTGCTTCTCGAGCGCAATGGCAAGGCTGTCCAACACCCGGCGCAGACCGTCGTCCTCGATCTCCTCAGCCACCACCTGTCGCGGCGTCCGCCAAAGGCGCATCGTCTCGATTTCTTCGATGCGGTCGATCTCGCGTTGCACAACATCGTCGGGGAGCGGAACGGGACGCAGGAAGCGCGGAAGAAATCGAGCAAGCCGATTGGGAAAGCTCATGCGATAGACGTTCGACGTCTGCGCATTGCGGGCCTTGGGACGATCAGCGGGCGGATCGATCGGCACGCAGCGGCGCTGCTTCTCGATCAAGCCCATCGTGGCGAGGATCGAAAGGCCCCGCCCGACGCTCGCACGAGACAGGCCGCTTGCAGCCTCGATCCACTCCCAGGTCGGAAACACCTTGCCGGCGCACGTCCGGGCCAAGGTGGTAAGCTGCTCGAACACGCGCACGGCTGCCGGCGTTATCAGCGTCACAAGCCGCTCGTCTTCGGTGAGTTGTCGCCCCTCGGCGCGCGCCAGCCTGCGCACGGCATTCTTGCGCTTCAGCAGCTCGACGGCCTTCTTGTAGAGCCGGTCGGTCTCGCCTTTGGCATAGCTATAGAAGAAGTCGTCCTCGAACGTGCCCGCCTTGCGGCTGTTCGGGTGGACATGCGCCCGTGTCGGATTTGCAGACCCCGATCGCGATCGTGGGCGCGCCCGCTCGATGCGGTCGAGCGCCATGAAGCTCGCCTTCGCGAGTGAAACAGCTCCCATCTTCCGTCCCCTTCGTGGGGCCGGGACCAGGCAAAACTAGAGCGTGGCGCGAAGCGCGCTCCCTTGAACCAAGGCTCGGGAACGAGTATGAGGGGGTGTCTTACGTCCCGATCGATGCTTGCAGGCATCGCTCATCACGTTCCAGGGTGCCCGGCCTTCGTGCCGGGCATTCGTTTATGTGGTCACGGCCGCTCCCTGATGGCCGATCGCAGAATGCTTCCGGCACTCCGATATTTTTGGCGAATTACGCGGAGGGGCGAAACAGTTGAAGTTCGTGCTTTCGACGACCGACTCCAACAAAAGTTCGTGCTTTCGCTGACCGTTGCCGATCGCGTTCGTGCTATTGGCGACCGCGCTTCGTGCTTTGGCCGACCCTACTTCGTGCTATCGCTGACCGAAGGGCGGCAACGCCGCTTAGTTGATTCGCGAAGTCGAACTGATGAAGAGGTCAGGCACTTGCCAAGAGGGGGCGGGGAGTAATCTTGACCCGTCCAGCTCCGGCGTTGCGTCGCGATCGCCCTTTTTCAGATGTCGCGGCATGTTCGAGCAAATCGAAGGTGAAGCCGGGAATGCTGTTTTCGTCAGCTATTCGTTTAAGCTCGTAGCGGAAATGCTTGAGCGAGCTTTGATAGCCGAGTTGTAAGCGCAGCTCGTCAAGATCGACATCGACAGCACCATGCACACAGGCAGAGCGGGCAACCTCGTAAAGCCGCCGCTCGATGGGACCGAGCTGGAAATAGCTGGGAGCATAGTCGAGCACACGCCGGTCTCGCAGAATGGCACGGTATAGCCAATCGCACAGCCGTACCTTGACGGCTTTCAGCCGCTTATCGCCAGTTTTGGTCTTGGTGTAATGAAGCTGGGCCTCGGACAGCCACGAGAAAAAGCCGGCCTGGCCCTCGCCACCAGCCTCGATGTTGGTCTTGATCTGCGTGCCCTGCAGCCGCTCCAATGCGTCCGACAGGCGAGCGTAGGATCGCGCCGATCCATTGACGCCAGTGACGCGGAATAGATCATGAGCCGTGAAGTAGAAGTCTTGCGACACGCCGACACCGGCTTCCAGTTTCGCCACCATCAGGCTGGCGATATAGAGCAGCACTTCCTTGTCATAGATCGTCGCAATACCCTTGGACGTGGCGACGATTTCGATTGAAACCGCGTCGGTCTTATAGGCGAGCGGCTTTGTCCATTTCCCTTTGCTCAAGGCAAAGAACGGAAAGGCCATCAACGAGCGCTCGCCACGGACCTCAGTCAGCAACGGGCTGTCGAGCGCGAAAAGGTCGCCCTGGATCGAAGCGGGGTCGTTCATCGCGCGCCAGCCCCCGCCCGATAGCGATCGGTCGTTGAAAGCACGAAGATGGGCCGCGAAATCTCCCGCCTCCCTCCAATCGCCTCGGCACAGGCTGCAAAGTTCGTGCTTTCGGTGACCGTTTGCGGTGCGCGACGCGTGGCTTCGTGCTTTTGGCGACCGAAGCTGCCGGCGTGTCTCGCAAACGATCGTTTTTGAAGCGACTTCATGTGAGACACCGATAGCAGCAATCGGCCTTGTCTCAAAACGCTTTCGCAAAATGCTCGCGGCATGATAGGGGTCGCGGATGAGTTTTGAGACTGATCAATGCTAATCGGGTATGCGCGCGTATCGACAGCGGAGCAGGATCTGACGCCCCAGCTGGTGGCGCTGAAGGAAGCTGGCTGCGATCGCACTTTCTCGGACAAGGCATCTGGCGCCAAGGCGAACCGCACTGGCCTGGCCGAAGCATTGTCGCACGCTCGCGAGGGGGACGTGCTGGTCGTATGGAAGCTCGATCGCCTTGGCAGGACGATGAAGGGACTGGTCGATCTTGCGGTCGAGCTGGCAGATCGCGGCATCGGCCTCCGATCCATCACCGATGGCATCGACACAGCAGGGACGGCGGGGAAGCTCGTCTTTCACATCATGGCTGCGATGGCCGAGATGGAACGCGACCTCGTGCGCGAGCGAACGACGGCCGCGCTCATCGTCGCGCGTAGCGAGGGCCGGGTAGGCGGGCGCAAGAAGGTCATGACGCCCAAGCGGATCGAGGCCGCGCGAAAGCTCTTGGCATCGGGCATGTCCGCCCGTGAGATCGCACCAACGATCGGTGTGTCGGTGGCGACGTTGTACCGCCATCTGCCTGCCCCCGAACAAGAGGCGATAAGCGCGGAAGAAATGGAACGGGATGGCGCGGCAGGCGCGTCGCCCAGCAAGCCTATGAAGTGAACGATGAGACTGGCCTCGCTAGTCGAAGCATTGTCGCGATCACGAAGGATCATCCGGAAGCGGAGATCGTCATGAGCGATGGGGAAGCCGGCACGTCGATCGATGCGGCCACGGACTTGGCGAGCATCGCCGCCGCGCCGCAATCCTGATCGCGCCCCTTTCCCGCTTTCGATCAAGATTTGGGAAGGTTTGACGCGTCTCAGAAAGCGCAACCTCCCCATTTATGGGACAACGAAGGTTAACCGACGCTTAGGATCGATCGAAGGCCGTCAGGATCGGACACGGGCCGTCGAAGCCATTACCGCATTCGTCGGCTAAATGTTGAAGAGACGCGCGCGCGCGATTGAGTTCCTTGATTTTTATGTCCAAGGCAGCAATCTGCTCGCGGGCAAGCTGGCGCGCCTGCGCACGATCATCGGTCGCGTTCAGCACGAGCAGGTCACCTATCTGTTCAAGTCTGAATCCCGCGGCCTGAGCCGAGCGGATGAAGCGAAGCCGGCGCACATCTTCGGGCCCATAGCGCCTGACCCCGCCGCTCGATCCGGCTCCCTGAGGACGTTGGGGCGTGTCGAGGAGTCCGCGTCGCTGATAATAGCGAACCGTCTCGACGCCGACGCCACCCTCACGCGCTAAACCGGCAATCGTGAGGGATACCATGCTTGACTCCGTACTATACTACAGACCCCATATAGGGGTCGCGAGAACACGGAGAAGACGATGGCGACCGCGGCCCCCAAAAGCGCGATAATCTACCGGATGGTGATGCCGGAGCACACCTGCCCCTATGGTCTGAAGGCGAAGGATCTGCTTCGGCGACAGGGTTATGAGGTCGAGGACCACTGGCTGCGCACGCGGGAGGAAACTGACGCCTTCAAGGCGAAGCACGGGGTCAAGACGACGCCGCAAACCTTCATCGGGGGCGAGCGGGTAGGAGGCTATGACGACCTGCGCCGTTTCTTCGGCAAGGCAGTGCGCGATCCCAAGGCCGTCACCTACCGCCCGGTGATCGCGGTGTTCGCTATGACGGCACTGATGGCGCTGGCCGCTAGCTACGCCGCGTTCGGTACGCCCGTCACGGTGCGCGCGGGAGAGTGGTTCATCGCCTTCTCGATGTGCGTGCTCGCGATGCTCAAGCTCCAGAACGTCGAGAGCTTTTCGAGCATGTTCCTCAACTACGACCTACTTGCCAAGCGATGGGTGCCCTATTCCTATATCTACCCCTACGCGGAGGGTCTGGCGGGCGTTCTGATGGCGGCGGGTGCATTGACCTGGCTCTCGGTGCCGGTCGCGCTCGTCATCGGCACGATCGGTGCGGTGTCGGTCATCAAGGCCGTCTATATCGACAAGCGCGAGCTGAAGTGCGCCTGTGTCGGCGGAGACAGCAACGTGCCGCTCGGCTTCCTGTCGCTCACCGAGAACGTGATGATGGTCGCGATGGCGATCTGGATGATTGCCGCGCCAGCAGCGCTCTCGATGGCGCATTGACATCGAACGGTGATCGGGATCGATAAGCCTGTGGAGCGTCGATTGAACCGCCTTGCCCGCCCGCTTCGCCTGGCGGTGCTGACCATGCTGGCGGTGATGCTTGTCCTGCACCTCGGCCCGATCTGCGAGGCCGTGGCGAACGCCGCGCCGGTCGCATCCGAGATGGCCGATTGCGAGGGAAGTCACAAACCCACGAAGGCCCCGCAACAAGCAGCCTGCTCGACGCCCTGCATGGCAGTTCAGAGTGAAGCGTTGGCGCAGACCGGACCTAACGCTCCGATCCGCATCGCGCTCAAACCACTACCTGTTGCGGGATTGATGGGAATGCCCGTTCCGCCTGCAACACCCCCTCCGCGAGCTGTGTGACGATCCGAACTACCCACACATTCAATCGACGGAGTTACCAATGACCAAGTTCAAGTTGATCGGCGCTGCCCTGGCGCTGGCGATCCCCGGCGTTGCATTCGCGGCCGATGCCGGCTGCTGCGGCGCGGACAAGACCTGCTGCAAGGACGGCAGCGACTGCTGCAAGAAGGATTGCTGCGCGGACATGAAGAAGGGCGGCGATCACGCTGGCCACGACATGTCGGGCATGAAGCACTGATCTGACGGCGGGCGGGAGCGGTTCATCGCTCCCGCCAGCTACCTAACCATGCCGGGCATAGACGCGGCGACCGCCCGGGCCGAACGCGATGACGGAGAAGGGCTGGGCCTTCATGCCCGCTACCTCCATGCCGGGCGACCCGAGCGGCATCCCGCCGACTGCCAGCCCACTGACGCCTTTGGGACGCTGCGCCAGAACGCGCTTCATGTCAGCGATCGGAACATGGCCCTCGAAGGCCATGCCGTCGACGATGGCGGTATGACAGGATAGCTGATCCGCCGGGACGCCGACGCGACGCTGCAAAGCGCCGCGATTGGCATCGTCGATGATCCGCACCTTGCGGCCGAACTGCTGGCGGACCTGCTCAGCCCACTTCTCGCAGCAACCACACCCCGGATCGCGGTGCATGGCAATGTCGGCTGCGGCCATCGCGGTCGCGGGAAGCCCCATCAACAAGGCGGCTATCGCAGCACGAAAAGGTCGGCTCATCATCGGCTCTCCAATAGCTGACTTGTGTCGCCCAAAGGCGAGGGCGGGTCGGTTACTGCGGGTTCTTGCCCATTTTGCGAAGCATGGCGTTCAACGTCGCGATCTCACGGTTCTGGCTGTCGATCGTCTTCTGCGCCTCACGACGGATTTCATTCCGGGTACTGCGAAGTGCCGTCTGCGACATCGTGATCGCGCCGCGGTGATGCTCGATCATCTGACGAATCCACGTCTCGCCGGCGTCGGCACCCTTTGCCGCCATCATCCGCTCGTGCATCTTCATCATGTCGGGGCCGTAGGGATTGGCCGCGCTCGGCTGCATCATGCCTGCATGGTTCATTCCCTGATGATCCATCCCCTGATGCCCGGTCTGCTGCGCCAATGCCGGGGCGGCGGCGAACAGGGCGGCGGTCATGATCGCGATTGTCTTCATGTCTGATTTCTCCACGTTACCCCCGCCCATGCGAAAAGGTACGTGCACCAGCACGCCACCCCTCAACCAACGGTAAATCTATCGGACCGGCTGCAAGGTGTTGATGCCGGTGCTCTGATCCGTCTCGGGGGGCGGGGGCGGCACCTGCCGGTCGCGATAGGAAGGCAGGTCCGGCGCGTTCGGGGGCGTGGGGTTCGCTTCCAGTCGGGCGATCATCCGCTTCATCTGCGTAATTTCGCGAACCTGGGCGTCGATGATGCCGTCAGCGAGCTTACGCACTTCCGGGTCTTTGATGTGTGCCCGTTCGCTCGTCATGATCGCGATCGAGTGGTGCGGGATCATCGCCTTCATGTAGGCAACGTCACCGACTGTGTCCTGGCTGCGGACAAGCCACAGCGCGCCGGTGAACACGATGACGGCGCCTGCCACGATGCCGAGATTGGCGCGGCGGTTCGGGTACATGCCCCACATGAAACCGAGCATGATGATCGCCATCACGGCACCCATGACGATCGCCATCCACGTCCGGGTCTGACTGTAC
The DNA here is from genome assembly GCF_002288285.1 of Sphingobium xenophagum. Taxonomy (NCBI): domain Bacteria; kingdom Pseudomonadati; phylum Pseudomonadota; class Alphaproteobacteria; order Sphingomonadales; family Sphingobiaceae; genus Sphingobium; species Sphingobium xenophagum. Next base: position 75,100 of record NZ_CP022750.1, read on the forward strand.
TCGACGTGGCTCAGGGCATAGGTGTTCAGGTACATCAACCCGAACATCACGACGGTCGATGTCGCTATCATGGCGGCGAACCGCCCGTAGCTCATGCCCATCCCGCCACCCTGGCCGGATCGGTGCTGGTCGTGGTCCATCGCTCGTTCTCCTTTGGCACCCCCCAAAGAAACTACGCGGCGGTTCGGGCTGTCCCTTGCACTTTTCTCCGCCTGCGTCGCGGCCAGCGCATGAACAGGAGGATCGCACCCGCGACGCCGAACACGAGGCCACCCGCCGCAAAGGCCATCAGCCACGGCGTGTTGAAGCGTTCGTGCTCGGTCCAGTCCATGATATGGAGGCCCCAGAAGAAGTCGTAGAGCCGCCACGTTCCGGTACGCACCGAGGTCAGCCGGCCGGTTTCCGCCGACACGTAGATGCGCGTCGCATCTTTGTCAGGGAACGATGCGCGCCATGCGGGAAGGCTGCCGCGATATTCGGTGCTCGGGCGCTCCACCCGCTCCATCGTCGGAACTGCGGGTCCGCCTCGATAGGCCCTGCCGGCGATGGCCGCCGCGGCCCTCATGTCGATCGGTGGGAGCGGCGCAGCCGTCCGGGCGTCGAGCAACCGGATTTTGCCATCGGCAAGCTGCGCCTCAACGACGGGTCGGCCGAGCAGCATCCGGTGTTGAAGCTGACGGACAGGCACGCCGGCATTCGCGAGCAGGGCAGGAACGGGTGCAAAGGTTTGGTCGATCGACAGCGCCGGCTCGGCATTGCGATCGATCCGGTGATCGCCGTGAACCGTGTCGATCGGCAGCAGGCTCATAATGAGTCCGCTGGTGAACCATACGATCACCTGCGCCCCGATCAGGAGAGCAAGCCAGCGATGGACCTTGCTCGCCCCGATGTGGAGGCGCAACCGCGGGCTCAGAACCAGGTCCTCACGCCAGCGACGAAGCTGAACCCGCCGGTGTCACCGCCGCGTGCCCGCGTGAAGCGCGCGGTGTCGCCGAACTGCCGTTCCCACGACACGCCGATATACGGCGCCAGCTCGCGCCGGCCTTCATACCGAAGCCTCAGGCCTGCCTCCAGATCGGTAAGCCCCGACCCGGTGCCTGTCTCCGGCACGTCCTGCGCAGAGAAGTTGGCTTCGACCCTTGGCTGAAGCGTGAAATAATTGGTGATGCGCTGATCGTAATAGCCCTCAGCACGACCCAGCACCTCGCCCTTGTTCGACAGGAACAGCGCACCTTCTACCTCGAACCAGTAAGGTGCCAGCCCCTCGATACCCACGGTCGCATAGGTCCGGGAAGGGTTGGGTTTGATGTCGTAGCGGACGCCCGCCTGGAGGTTCCAATAGGGGTCGAGTGCATGGCTGTAGAGCGCCTGAACCTCGGCGCTGTCGAGCGACTTGCCGAAACTGCCTTCGCCCTCCGACTTCAGCCACAGGCGATCAATGTCGCCTCCGACCCACGCCTCGCCATCCCAACGATACCCGTCGCTACCCTTGCGAGCCTGGTACTCGGCCAGATTGAAGAGCACCTGATAGTAGGTCATCCCGCCATGCTCGCGACGCAGATCGTCCTCGCGGGAGGTCGCCATCGCCTTCGCACCCCAGAAACGATCGGCAAGATGATCGCCGGAGGGAGCGGGTGCGGGCTTATTGCCGGGGGGCAGGTCGGTCCCGACTTTAGCGCCGCCCTGATCGCCGTTCATCGCCATGCCCGGCATCGCGTTCATGTCGTGGCCGGCGTGTTGGTCCTGCGCCGTTCCTGCCGGGGCACCCATGCCGGGCATGGCCGACATATCGTGGCCCGCGTGCGGGTTCGAGGCGGGGGCCGACTGCTGGCCGCCCATGTCCATCCCCTGCATCCCGCTCATATCGTGACCGGCGTGCGGGTCAGTCGCCGGAGCTTGGGCCTGCGCACGTCGGGACGCCGTCTTTCTGGCAGGTGCCTTGCGCTTGGATGCCGGCTTCGCGGCGGCTTTCCGCGCGGGTTTCGGGGCGGCCTTGGCGGCAGGCTTGGCCGGCATGGTCATGCCCGGCATGTCGTGCATGGAATGGTCCATGCTCTGTGCGAAGGCAGGAACAGCGATGATCGCTGATGCCAAACCGGCAAGGAGGATCGACCGGCTCATGCTGCGGCCTCCCCGGCCTTGCGGACCTGGACGACACGCATCATGCCCGCGTGCATGTGGTAGAGCATGTGGCAGTGGAACGCCCAGTCGCCTTCCTCTCCCGTCACGTCCCAACTGACAGTTCCGCCCGGTTGGACCAGCACAGTATGCTTTCGGGGCGCATAGGCGCCTTTCCCCGTCACCAGCTCGAAGAAGTGACCGTGAATGTGGATCGGGTGGCCCATCATCGTGTCGTTGATGAGGGTGACGCGCACCCGCTCGCCATGCAGCAGCGTGATCGGATCGGGGTTCTCTGACAGCTTTTCGCCGTCGAAGCCCCACATGTAGCGTTCCATGTTGCCGGTGAGGTGAAGCTTGATCTCGCGCTCTGGTGCCCGCGTATCGGGGTTGCGGTCGAGCGCCATCAGATCGCGATAGGTCAGCACGCGGTGGCCGACATTCTCCAGCCCCTGACCCGGATCGCCGGTGCGGTCCACCGGCATAGCCGAGATGGTCTGAACGCCCGGCCCCTTCTTCACCTCCGGTGCCTTCGAGAAGTCGCGCATGTTCATGTTGCCCATGTCCATGCCACCCATGTCCATGCCGGCCATCGACTGATCGCCTGCCATGCCGGGCATTGCGCCCGAGCCATGAGGGGTGACTACACGAAAGTGACGAATTTGCACGCTAAGGGCGAACAAATGGGGTCCGCTGCCAGCATAGGCTTTCGGTAAGCGCTGAAGGACGTGTTCAACCTGTCCGCGAACATGTGTCGTTATTGCGGGCGCCTGTATGGGAGGGCGGCAAGCCGGCTGACCAACGATCGAGGTAGAGCCCTGCTTGCCAAATATGTGAGCCTGTTGCCCATCCCCGGTATGGCGAAGGATCGCCGATGAACCAGGGCGTGGATCGCATGGGCCGCGCACCGATCAACGTCCATCAAACCCAACTTCCCCCACTTCAGATCGCTGAGGGCAGCCATGTCGGTGTCGATGCCCCCTGGTGCGAAAGATCCGACGCTCACTCCCGTCCCCGCAAGCTCGACGGAAAGTGCCCGCATGAGATTACTCACATAGGCTTTCGACGCGCCGTAAACCGCCTGGAACGGTACGGATGTTTCGCCTGCCAGGCTCGATACCGCGATTATTGAGGATTCAGACTGTTGCCGCTTGAAGATTTCGACCAAGCGGGCCAGCAAATCCGTGAAGCCGAGTATGTTTGTTTCAATCACCTCGGCATAGGCGTTGGCGCGGCCAGCATCGAACGGACCGGCGCTCGTCAGTCCGGCAGCGAGCAAAGCTGCTTTTACTTCCAATTCTGTAACCCTGGCCGCGATCTTCTCCCTGCCATCGATTTCACGTTGATCGGCCACTATGATCTCGCATGGAACATCAAACCGCGCGCCAATTTCGGCTTGCAGATCCAGTAAGTTGTCGAGCCGTCGCCCGACAATCAGCGGCTTAGCCTGATACAATGCCGCCAGATGGAGGGCGGACGCCCTGCCCAGACCGGTCGAGGCCCCTGTAACCAGCACCCACGAGTTCCTGATCGGCAGCGGTGTCATGTGCTTTCCAGCGCCTTGTACAGGGCGGTTTTTCCGATCTTGAGACGGGCGGCTGCCTCGCGCACGGTGAGCCCCGCCGCGATGTGTGCTCTCGCCTTGCGCAGCTTGTCGGGGGTGACGACGGGACGACGGCCGCCCTTGCTGCCGCGCTCACGAGCAGCGCGCAGGCCAGCCTGGGTGCGTTCGCGGATCAGATCACGCTCGAACTGCGCGAGGGAGCCGAAGATGTTGAACACCAGCATTCCCCCCGGCGTGGTGGTGTCGATGTTCTCGGTGAGCGAACGGAACCCGATGCCGCGGGATGCCAGTTCGCCGATCTTGTCGATGAGGTGGCTCATCGAGCGGCCGAGCCGATCGAGTTTCCACACGACCAGCGTGTCGCCGGCGCGCAGATAAGCCAATGCTTCGGTAAGCCCGTGCCTGTCGGTCCTGGCACCCGATGCCTGATCGTCGAAAACACGTTCGCATCCCGCGCGCTCCAGGGCGTCATGCTGGAGCGATAGCTTCTGGTCCGGCGTGGAGACGCGCGCATAACCGATCAGCGCCACATTCTGCCCTGTCGTGTCCGTTTTCCCATCATCACGCGACCTTGTCCGAATCGCCATTGCAGGTCCAGAGTAAACGGACACATTCCCGGTGACCGTTCAACGGTCGTCTGACGGACAGCAGCAGCGAAGGAGATGATGCTTGGCGAGGCGGCGACTAGTGAGCCCGGAAATCTGGGCGGGGCATTATGACGCGCCGCTCGATGAGCGAGAGATTGTGCGTCATTATACGCTGACCGGCGACGATCTGGAAATTGTCGGTCGCCGTCGCGGCGATGCCACCCGGCTCGGCTTTGCGATGCTCCTGCTCTATATGAGATGGCCTGGCCGCGCGCTTGAAGCGGGCGAACTCCCGCCCGGCCCGGTGCTTGCCTATGTGGGCCGGCAACTCGGCGTCTCGCCGGAAGCTTTTGCCGACTATGCCCATCGGGACCAGACCCGCCGCGAGCATCTCGTCGATATCCGACGATCGCACGGGTTCAGGGCTTTCGATCGCCAAGCGTTTCGTGAAATCGTGGCCTTTTCGATCCCGATCGCGCAGACCATCATCCGCCCGGGCCAAATGGCAGGGGTTATTGTCGACGAACTCCGGCGTCGACAGATCCTCCTGCCTTCCCCGTCGATTCTCG
>NZ_CP022751.1:0-62622 GCF_002288285.1 Sphingobium xenophagum
CCATCAATGTCACGATAGGGCACCAGAAAGCCGGACTCGCCATGTTGCACCAATTCATGAAGAGCTCCCCAATCATAGGCAATGACAGGCCGGCGCGCCGCCATGCCTTCCGCCAAGGTGCGGCCGAATGACTCGGCGAAATGCGACAGGTTCAGCAGAACGTTGAGTTCCGACATCGCCTTGCGCGGAGTTTCACGATAACCAAGAAAGGCAATGTTGTCCGGGCGTTCGCCGCGCTTAACCTCACTTTCCCAAAGTGCAATCTGTGGATTGTGCGGTCCCACCACTACGAAGCGCGCCCGTGGCACGCGTGTCGCGGCGCGGCGGGCGACCTCGACGAAATCAGCCACGCCCTTCTTTGGAATGTTCGAGCTTACGATGCCGAACTTGATAATGTTGCCGAATTTATTGCTCATGTCGAATTCTGACAAACATACGGCATTGGGCACGTAGAGCGTACGGTCACCCTTGGAAAAAAGCGCGCAGGTCGCCTTTGAATTGCCTATTATCCAGTCTGCGCGCTTGAACACTTCCGTCACAATGTCGCTTATGGTCAACCCTATGCGATCGCGCAGCGGCTCATCAAGCGAGATCAATTCGCGCGAATGGATCAGCGTCTGCCGCCCCATCCGTTGCGCCGCCAGCAACGGTTCCCACAGCACGATGGTATTGGCGTGAACTATGTCTACCCCATGCCGCGCAATGATGTCGGCAAAACTATGGGACAGCCAGCCATATGGCTCGCGATTGTCTAACCATTGTGGATAAGGAAGGACATAAGCTCCGATGCAACGTTTGGTGATCTCATCCAAATACGCCTTGTTGTTGCCCGACGGTAGCGTCACCACGACATTGAGCGGGAGAGTCGACAGTGCGTCCAGAACGTCCAGAAGGCTGCGCTCGCCACCGAACAGATGATGGCCCGAAATATGCGCGCACAACAACACTGTGGGCAGGCTTGTGTCCTGCTTCCTAGCGCCTTCATGCCAAGCAGGCGGGAAGATCGCAGCACCGTTTTGGCCTAACGGGATCCGATCCGCGCAAGCGCGGTCTGGATTTGGGGTTGCAGCGCCGTGCCCTTGGCCATCGCACCGTCCTGATCCCCGGAACCGCTTGGACGCCAGAAGCGAAGGCTTCTAGATTTGACGTGCCCCAGCGCTGGTCAGGTTCCAGATAGGTGCCTTCGGCCCACTCGTTCCATGCATTGATGAACATCAGGCTTTCCGGACCGGGGTTGAACCTGGTCTCTTGTTCTAGGATTGTCTTGACCCAGCGGCGAAAACCATAGGGTGTCGCGCCGTGGAAGATGCGTGAGTCTGTCAGCCGACGGGCGGTATTGTCCCAGCCAAGCATTGCTCCTCGATGCACTGGCCAGTCATAGCCGCCAGCATATTTCTCGATATCGCCGTCCACCACAGCGGTGTAATCGAAAATCTCGCCACCAAAATCCTTATGCAGATCATGCACCTTCCACGGAGATCCTTGCGCGGAGCTTCATGGGGGGGAACAGCACATAGCTGTCTAGGCCATGCTCTTGCGGCTGCCCCTGCAATGGCTCCAAACCAAAACGGACGGCGCATAAGTGAATTTCACCCAAGCCCGCCGCCCGCATTCCGCGCGCCAGATTCGCGCCGTTTCCAGCCAGTTGGGAATGATCGAGATGCGATAGACCAGCATGACGGGCTTGCCGTTGTAACGGATCCAGCGCGGTCCTTCATCATCGGGATCAACTCGCGCATCAGTGCGATGTTGCTCTCCAGCGAATAATCCTGCTTCATCAGGACATGGCGGTTCTGGCCATCCCAGTTGCGCGACCAGTTCTCATTGGCCAACAGACGCAAAAACCCGCATCGGTGCGGGTGGATCGCGCCATCTGCTCGATCGGCTGATTGAGTAATTCTTGCCGTTGAACCAATAATAATAATAGCAGAAACCATGAATACCGAATTGCCGGGCTAAATCGGCCTGTGCCGCCTGAGTATCTTCTAGCCGAAGGTCATAATAGCCCAAATCTGCGGGCACGCGCGGTTGATAATGGTTGCGGAACAATTGCTTGCCGCGCACCACATTGGTCCATTCGGTAAAGCCCTTGCCCCACCATTTGTCATTTTCCGCGATCGGGTGGAACTGGGGTAGGTAGAATGCGACAGCCTTGACCTGCCTTTCGGCGACCGTGGCGGGCGTTGTCGCTTGCAATGTTGCCGGGGGCGCTGAAGGGAGCGCCAGACGTGTAGCCATAGCGCCTTCGCGCGCTATGGCGGCTAGCATGGCGAGTACCGTAGCGCGGCCTGGAAATCCGCCTTGGCCTTCGGCCTTCATTTCGAACGGGCGTACGCTAGGGCCAAGTGCGCGTAGCAGGAGGGGGCGCAGCCAAATGGCTGAGCCGACAGGAAAGGACAGAGGATGTCGGAAAGCTCTAGACCGAGCCGGGCAGAGCGGTGCGAGGGCGGTTAGCAGGGATTTGCGGGCTTCGCACGGCGCCTTGGGGTCCAGAACCTCGATCGCACCAGCTGCACAGCCCCAATCGGCATCGGCATGAAAGGGCGCAGCCTTCGCGGCGACGTTTGGATTTTCACCTTCGACGGATTCCTCAGGTGATATCCAGAGCAGGGTGTCATAAGGGGCAAAGACGTTCGAGGCGGCGGTTCGCACGAAGCCTTGCGCATTGCCCGCAGCATCTGCGGGCCAAGCAACGTGATCGATCGAACGGACGCTGGCATCGCCGAAAAATAGAGCGTGTCAGGCCCCAGCAAGAACAGGTCGTGCGCGGTTTCGCCGAGCTTGGCGAGTGCCTCCAGACCCTTGGACCAGCTAGACATATCGGCGGCGTTGATTACCACGGCCAGTGGTGCCATCGGTTCCAGCCCGCGTTGCATAAAGGCATCTGTGCCAAGCCGCCAAACCAGTGCGCTTGGGTGGCGCGCTGGCGGGATAGGAAATCTGGTCGGGCGTGCGGGCAACATCGGTTCCCGCTGCATCCTGCTGTTCCATCCCTGGCAGCGGAAATCGTCCTTCTTTCCTTCCATGACGCAGATAATGAGCAAGCGCGGACATCCGGGCAGCGGTCACATCGGGATAGCGTGCAAGATAGAAGCGACTGTCAAAGTTAGGGCCAGGGCTGCGCTTCATCGCAATGCCGAAGCGGGCGAAGTGCATCAGGGGTCTAACCCGCTCCTATCCACGTCGTGATAGGTGCTACGATACCAGTCAGCATCGAACAGTCCCGATGTGGCGATTTCCTCGGCAAGGGTATGTTGATCTAGCATGGCAGAATTCCGGGAGGTTGAGGTAGCGCATCAGGTGGTGAAGATGATCGTCGTTCAGTTCTCAGGCGGGTTCGCCTTGGGCAATGTCGCCATGAACCGGGCCAGATCGGGCAAGGGTGGCGACCTTCGCGCGCCCGTGCTGAATATAATGGATGGCGGGGTCTTCGCCTGCTTGCGTAACGTCCGGATGCGCCAGGCCATACCATTGGGCATCGAACATGCCCGATTCCCTTAGCAGGGCCGCTTTGCGCGCCAGTTGACGCTTGCCGCTTATCCAACGGCGTTCTGGCCGGATCAGAATGGCGTTGATCGCATGGTCGATCCGCTCGGATAGGGATCGCCCTTCCTCGGTCAGATGCATCAGATGGTCAATTCTCATTTCACGCTGCGCTAGGCTTTGGGTGAGATCCATGATCCTGGCTTGCCGTTCGTCTCCGCGACATCGGCGCGTGGCGGACGGCCTCCAATGCGGCCCGGTCTTCCGCCTGCGCCGACGCGTATGCTCTAGTTCGGCATCTGCGGTTTCCAGCGCCTGCCGGGTCGCTGCCAGCGCCACGGCGGTTTCCTCGGCTTCTCGCTGGCGTTGATGCAGGCGCCCTGGGTTTCCAACAACAGATGTTGCAGGTTTTGCCGTTCGGTTCCGATCGTGGCCAACGCCTTTTCGTTCGCAATTAAATCTTGCCTCAGACGCGCAATAGCTGCGGTGGATTGAACCGCCTCCTGCTTCATGGTTTTCATGGCGTCGTTCAGAGAGGTAAAGGCGCTTTCGACGGAATGAATATGCGCGGTCTGAGCCGCGATCATTTCCTCGCGATCTATCAGGACCTGCGTCAGATCCGCGATTTCATCATAACGTTCGGCCTCGGCCGCCTGCGCCACCGTAGCGGTCTGGCGTGCGGCTTCTAGAGCGGCGCGGTCATCTATCTGCATTTGTCGCAGCTCATCCAACTCAGTCTGCGCGGCTTTCAGTTCCTGACGGATTTCAGCGAGGGCGGCGGCGGTTTCCTCGGTTTCAAGCTGTCGTTGGCGCAGCGCGCTTTGGGTTTCGGACAAACTGTGCTGAAGAGTCTGTCGCGCAGCCTTGGATTTGTCGAGTTCGGTTTCATTGGCTTCTAGGCTGGCTGTCAAAGCCTTAACCTGTGCCATATGGGCTTGCTCATAATCGGCTTGCTGGACGCGGCCTGTGCCAATTGGTTTGCTTGCTCGCGATTTTGAGCAGTAATTTCGGCTATTTCCCTCGCCAGACGGGACTGAGCCGCGTCCGATGCATCCAGCTTTCTAGTCAGATCGGCCAATTCCGCTCTCAAATCCTCTGCCTGTTTGAGAGCTGCCGACTGCTCAAGCTTGCTCTGTCGGCGTGCATGCTCCAGCGCATCGGTCAGGGTCTTTTTCTCGGCGGTCAGAGCGGTGACGGCATCACCACGCTTGCTCGCTTCGCCGCGTAGATTGGCCAGTTCCTTGTCAGTGGCCTCGGCCGCGACCTTATGCGCTTCTGCCTGACTGGCGCGGCTTCTTGCGCGTTTGCCAGAGCATCGCGCAATTTTAATCTCGGCCCGGAGTGCCTCGCCTTCTTCCGCTTGAGCGGTCTTTTGCGCTGCCAGCGCATCGGTCAGGGTCTTTTCTCGGCAGTCAGAGCGGTGACGGCATCGCCGCGCTTGCCCGCTTCGCCGCGTAGATTGGCCAGTTCCTTGTCAGTGGCCTCGGCCGCGACCTTATGCGCTTCTGCCTGACTGGCGCGGTTCTTGCGCGTTTGCCAGAGCATCGCGCAATTTCTTAATCTCGGCCCGGAGTGCCTCGCCTTCTTCCGCTTGAGCGGTCTTTTGCGCTGCCAGCGCATCGGTCAGGGTCTTTTTCTCGGCGGTCAGAGCGGTGACGGCATCACCACGCTTGCCCGCTTCGCCGCGTAGATTGGCCAGTTCCTTGTCAGTGGCCTCGGCCGCGACCTTATGCGCTTCTGCCTGACTGGCGCGGTTTCTTGCGCGTTTGCCAGAGCATCGCGCAATTTCTTAATCTCGGCCCGGAGTGCCTCGCCTTCTTCCGCTTGAGCGGTCTTTTGCGCTGCCAGCGCATCGGTCAGGGTCTTTTCTCGGCAGTCAGAGCGGTGACGCATCGCCGCGCTTGCCCGCTTCGCCGCGTAGATTGGCCAGTTCCTTGTCAGTGCCTCGGCGCGACCTTATGCGCTTCTGCCTGACTGGCGGCGGTTTCTTGCGCGTTTGCCAGAGCATCGCGCAATTTCTAATCTCGGCCGGAGTGCCTCGCCTTCTTCCACTTGAGCGGTCTTTTGCGCTGCCAGCGCATCGGTCAGGGTCTTTTTCTCGGCGGTCAGAGCGGTGACGGCATCGCCGCGCTTGCCCGCTTCGCCGCGCAAATAGGCCAGTTCCTTGTCACGCGCGGACATGTCGATGGCCTGCTGACTCAGGCTTGTCACAACCTCGCGCAGCGGCATGGCGAGATTATCCATCGTGGCGCGCATAGCATCGAGCGCGGGCCAGTCCGCCTTGTCTTCTCCAGTCTCGCTCCAGCGTTCGAAAATGGCGTTGACCTCGGTCAGCCAGGTGCGGAAAGCCTGATCCGTCTGGAATGCTGCGGATGGTTCCGCTTTGTGGTGCCGCAATGCTGGCGACATGAAGCGTCGATCTCTGCCGCTACCTTTTCGACAAGCGCGGCCAGACTAAGCTCAACGGTTGCTGGATCGCAGCCATGGTCTGGCTCGGCGCGGTCATCAGTCGGTCATAATTCACCACCACCCTGGCCATGCCCGGCTGCCATGTTCGGCCTCCAGCATATTGCGCAGCCAGATCAAGGCGGCTTCCGCCCCGGTCATGCCATCGCGCTTGGCCAGCGATGCTGCGACCTCGACGGGATGGCGCAAAGTTATGACCACATAGGGTTCGGCATTGGCTGCCTCCAGAAGTCGGCGCCAGAATGGTACGATCCGGTGATACGAGGATCTTTGAAAACAAAGAATCTTGATGCGCCGAATTCGGATTTCAGTAGTTCCAGGCCTTGTTCCAGATGTTCTGCAAGGCGCGGCGTCTGGTACCAGCCCGGATTAAAGGCCTGCCAGTCTCGCCAGTCCGATCCTGCCGAGGCCAGAAGCTTGTCGTTGAAGATGCGCAACACATCGGATTCCCAATAGCCGCTTTCATTATGCTCGTTCGGACCCATCAACGTCTTTGCCACATCGCAGCCCAGTAGGTTCAGCACGCGGGTAATGGCGCTTGATCCCGTGCGGTGCATCGCCAGCACCACGATGGCTTGGCGCTCCGGAATAGGGCGGCTGCTGGCCCCTCAGACATTGCGACTTCTGGGAGCGCCAATGCTGCTCCGCCGACGGGCTTGGCGCTTGTCATGCCGCCTTTGCGTACAGCCCTATCCGTCATCGCCATTCCTAGACTTTCCTTCTTTCACCCATGCGCCTTGTCGGATGCAGCACTCACTGTGCCTGCCTGAGGCGAAATCCGAACAAATCGGACTGGATTGAACTCATCCATCTTTCGTTTTGGATGTTTCAAACCAACAGCGATGCTAATTGTCATCAAAACGCCCCAGCTGTTTTTGCCATACAGCTTAACCCCTCTAGCGCTATCATTAATGGCAATCCGGCCCCAAGCAAGTTGGACTGCTCGAAAAGTTGTCGGATGTGATTGGCGACGGTGGCACAGATGGTAAAGCCGGGGTTGGTCTGATGGGACAGCCTATTTTTGGGCAATTGGACACCTCGAAAAACTCTGGCGTTTGATCGGCGGATTTGATTCACTTCGTCGGCGATGCGTAGGAGGCGATGATGGCAAGTCAGCCTGGTTTCTTCGATCTTTCGGACCGGTACGATGCGCTGAGCGCGGCGGGCGATCCGCTGGAGCGATTAGCGGCAGTTGTGGATTTCGAGGTTTTCCGTGGTCCGCTGGTGGCAGCGCTTCGTCGCTGCGTTCGCGGCAAGGGTGGGCGACCGCCCTTTGATCCGGTGCTGATGTTCAAGATTCTGGTTCTACAGGCGCTCTATTCGCTGTCGGACGAGGCCGCCGAGTTTCAGATCAAAGACCGGTTGTCATTCCAACGGTTCCTGGGCCTTGGGCTCGATGGCACCGTGCCGGATGCGACCACGGTGTGGCTGTTTCGGGAACGCCTGGTAAATGCCAAGGCCATAGACAAACTTTTCGCTCGCTTCGACGCTGCCCTCAAGGATCGGGCTATCTCGCCATGGGCGGGCAAATCATCGACGCTACGGTCGTGCAGGCACCCAAACAGCGCAATACCGAAGCGGAGAAAGCAGCGATCAAGGAAGGCGGCGTGCCCGAGGGCTGGAAGCCGGCCAAGACCCGGCAAAAGGACCGTGATGCGCGCTGGTCGATCAAGTACAGCAAGGCCAAGATCAAAGAGGGCGCCGATCCCAAGGCGGCTAGGCCGGTCGATCTGGCCATCCCGATGTTCGGGTACAAGAATCATATCGGCATCGACAAAACCCATGGGCTGATCCGCACCTGGGATGCCAGCGCCGCCAATGCCCATGACGGCGCACGGCTGCCGGTTCTGATCAGTAAGGACAACACTGCCTCCGGCGTCTGGGCTGATACCGCCTATCGATCCAAGAAGAACGAGGCGTTCCTGGCCAGTGGCATGTTCACCAGCCACATTCACCAGCGGCGTAAACCGCGGCGAGCGTTGCCTGAGCGGATCGCCAAGGCCAATACCCGGCGTTCCAAGATCCGCGCCCAGGTCGAGCATGTGTTCGCCGGGCAAAAGAACCGCATGGGGCTGGTCGTGCGCACCATCGGCATCGCCCGCGCTACCATCAAGATCGGCATGGCCAACTTGGCCTATAACTTCCAGCGCTTGGCCTGGCTCGAAGGGCGAACTGCGCCTGCTTGATATGAACCAAGCGCTACCGACGGTAAATCCGGCCACTGCGGCACCGGCAATATCGAAATCACCGACAAATACGCTGCAACATCACTCCTTCCACGCCGCCTCAATCCGCACCGTCGACCCTACACGCAAATCCAGCGGTTCTTCGAGGTGTCCAATTGTTATGCTGTTGACGGCGTTGGAGGGCGGTTTTGTATCAAACGGGCACAGTACGCCCATCGAGCCAGGCGAACCGCTGACAGTTATAGGCAAGGTTACCTGCTGATCTCGATAGTGGCACGGACGATGCCGATGGTGCGCAAGATCAACCATCTGATGCCCACAGCGTCCGGCAACATCGCTACCACCACTCGGCAAGTTCACCATCCTCAGAATATCCCGACTTTGCGGGGCTCCAGCTGGCTTACCGCTATTCCCTCTGCAATAGCTTGGATAAAGTAAAGCCAGTCTGTCCTTTAACGGTCAAAATTTTCGAACGGTTGAATATATAAATCCAAAAATTTCAGGATATATTATTCCACTATCCCTCTACCGCAATAATAATCATCAAGCGCAAGAGATGAAAAAATCCGCTTCTCTGCATCGGAAATATCAGAAACAAAACGAGAGAATAAAGTCTCGCATTTTTCTGTATCGATGATGAGTTCCTCCATCATTTCATCACGAAAGCGAACGGCATCTTTCAAAAAGGCCATAGCGCCCTGCTGCAGTTCATGCCGGACCTTTTGACTGGAATCGATATAATCGCCCCTTTCCCTGAACTCCGCTTGCCCTGACAGATTGTAGCGAATGACTTGTTCATCATCTGCGCTGAGCATCTTTTCGAGCAGGAAACTGTGAACGAAAAGGGGGGATGCGGAAGGGTTGCGCTCGGCACCCTGTACAAAACATCCGCTGGCTATGACATTCGCGGCTGCGCCCAGAGCATCGCCTTTCTTGTCGGTAATCATATATAATCCATGGATTTTTTGATCGAGCAGCCTGATGAGGTGTCGCTGGATGGTGGCGCCATAGCCGACATCGACGACAGCGGCGCTTTCACCTGCTCCAAGTCCTTGGGCATGATAATATGCAAGAGCCGATTCGCGTTCGATATCGGCCTGTCGAATGATATGCGGGGCAATAAACCGTAGGAACGGCCGAATATGATCGATATCGCCATTGGATATCATGAGGGGGGCGTGGCGTGGCCATAGTTTGGCGCGCGCGCACTCTGTCCATAGCACGTCGTCCAGCACCGTACCAAAGCGCTCGTTCAGGAACATTGCCATGGATGCGCCATGGAAATCGTTGGATGCGGCGATGTCGAATATATCCTCGACCGACCTGATGCATGGCACGGTGACGGCGCGCCGGGAAATGAGCAGGTAATCGCTGCGCACCGCCTCCGCGCGACCATCCTGCCAGACATCAAACGCGGCCTTGAGGAATTTCCCCTCTCGGGCCAGGAAATAAAGCTGGTCGAGGCCGTGCTTTTGCGCCTCGTCCAGCAGCCATTGCGAAAAAGCGGCGGCGATGGGCCCAGAAGGCTATAGCCGATGGCTCTGGGGGACGGGCCGAACATGTCGTCGGGGGAAAAATCCGGATAGCTGATTGCGCCGAAATTTTCTGACGCGATGGCGCCGAAGAGAAATTGGTCCGCCGCTGGTGCATCTTCGGCCGCCGGGACAAGGTCCGTCAGGCGGGAATGGCCCGCATTATGTTCACGGGCTTGAGCAGATGGATGGTGCGGATACCCATGTTTGCCGGGATTTGGAAATCTGATCGTTCATTGTCTCCGATCATCACCATCTGATGCGGCTTTACCCCTTCCATGGCGAGAATATGCTCGTACAGCTTGCCGCTGTCCTTTCGCAGGCCCACTTCTGACGATAGGTAGAATCTGTCCCATCCTGCGATGCCACAACGCGCTAGCATCGCCTCGATCGCGCTGCGGGCAGGAACATATCGCTCGCCAGCACGACTTTCTTACCGCTTTGCACTGCAAGATTCAGCAATGCCACAACCTCACTTCGAGTGCGCACTGACTGCATTTCCAGCGCGATCTCGCGATCCGGCGTCAGATACTGCGTTGCGCTCTCCGCAGTAGACAGCTGTCGATAGATATCGTGAATGTCGACATCGCTTCCCTTGGCCTCGCGCGCCTCGCCTTCGCTGCGCATGCGCAAGTCGCGAAATCCCCCGATGTCCTTTTTCTCATGTTCGCTATGCAGGATATGCTTCACATAATCGGCGTCCAGAAAGGGGCGCGTCAGCAAGGTATCGAAAATGTCGAAGGCAACGATTTTCGTATTCTTGTCTGTGATGGCGGCATGGATATGTTCCAGAGGCCGGTCGATGAACTGGTTCAGGCGCCAACGCGACCAACTGGGTGTCTGGATATCGCGGATAACGCCGTGCTGAAAATGGCGTGACGTCGGCACGACGCCTAACATGCGCTCAATACAATGGGCTAGGGTGCCATCGGTCTGCCCTTGTTCCGGCGGAAAATCGCTCCATTGCAGGCCGGCGTCCAGCAAAGGCCGAATGGCGTCGGTTTTGGCCCAGAACATGGACCCTATCGGAAAATCGAAATAGCCATCAGGTAGGGCGTTGACGCCAAATTGCGGCGCCCATTTCCGTGCCAATCCGCCATTCGCCAGCCAGGTAGCGGCCATATAAGGCAAATTGTGAAAAGATTGTGGATATATGATGCCATATCGTGAACGGTTGAGATTTTGAATAAAGAAAGCAATTTTTTCCTCATTCTCGAAAAGGGATTCTAGTATATATTCCCTCCAGCCATCTGTAGATCCATTATTATAAAAAGATTTTTTGTATGAATATGCGAAATTATGTCATACTTAATAAGGTCATCACCAAATTCTACAAATAATGGGGCAATATCCCGGCCTATATTAGGAACGACGCGTACATCCACATTGTTGACGTTGGAAATATTGGAGAATGTTGCCGCGACGTTGCGGCGGGCCTCTTCGGTTGCCGTCGATGCATACAGATCGAAAGTGCAGGGTATCCGGCACAGGTAGCGGGCGAACTCCTCCGCCAAATCGGCATAATATATATGGGCATGCACGGCCACACGCAGTCCTTCGACCGCTGCTGGCTCGACACTGCCCGGTTCTATGAATTCTGCCGGTTGCTTGCGAAGCGGATCATCATGCGAGGCATAGGGTGACTGACGTCCGGGCGAAGGCGCTTTCTTAATTTCCCGAATAAGATCGTCGGCCTTGTGATAGCGATTGATGAAATTATCGAACAGGGCCGATGGTTTGCGGCCCATGCGCGCACCAATCCACAGATAATGATAGGCAGGATCCATGTTCAGTATGCGAACATCGGGATATTCCTGTAAATACCAATCGGCGTCGAAATATTCCCACTCGCGAAGTATAGAAATATGCAGATTGTCTATCACGTCAATCACAACTATTTGTCTCTGCTTATCTTGCGGCCTTCCTGGAGGCCATGATTGATATAATGCCGTAATGGATCGGCTTTGCTATCAACGACATCAGGATAAATGCTCGTATAAGCATCTGGATCAAACAATCCCTGTTCTTTCAGCAAATATTTGTGACGCTTCTGACTGTAACGGCTCGGCAACCAGGATAGCAGTCGCGCTTTGCCGGAGGTGGAAAACCCTCTGGTCAATACGGAAATCACCCGGCGCATCCATTCGATGCGTCCATGGGCTTCGGCCAGGATTTGATCCCGCTCCTGAATGACTCGCGTCAGGGCGACAATTTCGCGGAAACGTTCCTTCATCTGCTGCTCACTTGCGGCAATCCGGTCGTTCATCTCGGCGATCTTTGCCGTGCTGGCGTCCTTGATGGCGTTATGGTCTTCTCGCTCACTTTCCAGTTGGGAAAGTGCTTCCTCGTACCGACGGGTCAGGCGATCGAGGCGATTATCCAAGGATTGTCTTAATTCGTCCAAGCGGGACTGTGTCAGGCGCAATGTCTTGCCAAGGTCGGCCTTGTCAGCTGTCAATACACGACACTGGTCTGCAAGGTCGAACACCCACCGATCGGCCTGCGCCAGCTTTTGCGCGAGCGCTTCCCGCTTCGCCTCGCTATCGGCCAGCTTCTGCCGCCAGTGCGCGATTGATCGCTCGTCACTGCTCATGGGCGGGTCCGAGAATAGGGCATTGGACGGCATGATACATCCTAACCTGAAGGCAAGAACTGGCGTCTGTACGCGATCGGCGTCCATAGGAGCATCCCGCCAGCAGGCGGAGATAATATGTTCTGTTGTCAGCAGGTCTGGTCAACTTGTCAGATACCGCCTCTCTTCATCAACAATGCGATCCCGTCGTTCAACGCCACTTGGGGCCGCCAGCCTAACACCTGTGCGGCGCGGGAAATATCCAGATAGTTTTTGGGCACATCAAAGGCCCGTCCGCTGTCGAACTGGACATTTAGCGGGCGGGGCTGTTGCTGGACACAATCTTGCAAATCTGGAGCAGGGAATGTCCCTCGCCCGAACCGATATTCAGGATGACGCTATTTCCACGATAGCCGGCCGCTAGAGCAAGCGCTCGGCCCACATCGTCGATGAAGATGAAATCCCGCGTGGTGCTGCCATCGCCCCAAATCACGATCGGTTCGCCGGCCATCGCTGCCTTTGCCGCCGCAGCAATGAAGCCCATGCGCCGCGTTCCGCTCTGGCCCGGACCGTAGGGGTTGGAAACACGCAAGATCACTATAGAGATGCCGTATTTCCGCCCGACCTCCAGCAGCGCCAGTTCAGTCAGAACCTTGATGGTGCCATAGATGTTGATCGGGGCAGTGCGGACGTCCTCATGTGTTGGCAAGGGCACGTTCGGGCCATAGACCGTGCCGCCGGACGATATGAACACGAATGTCTTGCAGCCGGACCCGGCAGCCTGTTCCGCCAGCTTGAGGACGGGCACGATTTCGTCCGAAATGCCGCTATGCACTGTTTCAAGCTTGGTCGCCGGTCCCAGCGTTCCTGCAGCATAGATGACGCTTTCAGCGCGCTCGACGGCATGGACGGCGGCTTGGCTCGCCACATCCCCATATGTCCATTCTATACTGTCTCCGCCAAGCGGCGGTGGAGCGCGGGTCACAACGGTAACGTTCGAGCCAAGCTCTTCCAAAGCCAGGGCGCCTGCGGTCGCGATCAAGCCCCGCCTATGATCGTGCACGACCCTGCCTTGCTCACTATAACACCCCGTCAACTGATCCGTGCTGCGATATGCGCAGTAAAATGATCCGGCCCAAATAACTTGAGGAGCGGGGTCCGTATAGCCCGATTAGGTCACGACTTCAGGCCTAACCGCGATTTTATCGCCGCAACCACTTCATCTATGGCGCCAATCTCAACCTCGATCAGGTCCATCTCGCCATGGTCGGCCAGGTCGGCAAGACCTGTGGCGCCTGAAAAGGCAATGACCGGGACGTCCCGAACCGCAGCATCCAGCGCGACATTGGGAAGTGGGTCGAGCCGCGAGGTCACTAGGAATATGTCGGCTGCATCCATCAAGACGGGATAGAGCGGACCGGAAGGTTCAAAATGAACCGACAGCGCGCCCTCACTATCCCTGCTCCGTTCCATCTGGGCATGTAGCCAGACCCCGAAAGCCATATCGAATTCGCTGATCTGCTGACCGATCCAGACGACGACGAATTTTCCTTCCTCCCGTCGCAGTTGGTTGCCGATCTGCAGGAATATGTCTGTGCCTTTGCGGATCTGGATATGCCCCGCCCCAGCACCAGCGTCGCCCCTTCTAGATCGAGGCCGGTGGCGGCGCTTACTGCAGCGCGCGCTTCGGCTTTGGGCATCGCCCGGACGTTGGTTGATGCGGTCGGTTGCGGCAGAACCATGATCGTTGCGGGATCGCGGTCCAGATCCTCAAGCATATATTGCCAGGACTTAAGCAACTGCCGGGACGAAAAAACCAGCAGGTCGCATAGATAAATGACGCTTCTGGCGTAAATCATATACTCCAGAAATTCGTGTACCAAACAAGTTATTTTGCATTGGGTTGACGAAAACGGTCTAATAAAAGGAACGCATGCCGTGCTAGAGAATATGGAATCAACTACCGGATGGTTATCCATTATATAGTCAATGAAGAAATAATTATCGTCATCTGAATGGCTGGCTACCATGACGACCGGGAAATATGATTTTGCGATCTCCGTTAAAGGGCCGTCACGCAAGGAAACGAATATTACATTATGGGAAGATGTCAGTTCCTTGGCCAGGTCCATGCCTACAATAGGGGCACCGGTAGTCGATGATTCATGAACGCCGACGAGGATATTCGGGCGGTTTTTGTCGATCAGTTCCGCATTGACGTAGATGTTCTCCATCAATGACACATTTGTCACCCGCCCTTCATGCCGCCCATATTTCAGATAATGGATCAGCGGGTGAAGCGGTTGGCCTTCGATGTCCGGGTAGCGCGAAAAATAGTACCGGCCCGAAAAATAGTTCGGGTCACGATCAAGCATCCGCAAAGCAACGGCCAGGGCATGAAGATAATCCGGGTCCGATGGCGCAAGATCGGGCTGCGGGATCAACCCCTCCTCGATGGCAAGCTCGTCCAGTTCTTCCGCGATCAGGTGGGCGGCAAGGCTGCTGGATCGCCCCTCCCTTTTCCCGTTTTCAACATAATGAAGGGTCGGATCTTCCACACCACGCAGATCCGGGTTGACCCTTAAATAATATTCCGGATCAAACTCACCGCTTGGTGAAATACCTCTATATTGACCAAACTCGAAATAATGACAAGCAAGTTCAATTTCGTTGAGGTCGCGCGCTTCGGCCACCTGATCTCGATAGAAATCATATTTGAATATGCCGTTGCTGATTATATGAGCGGCATGTTTGTGATATTTACTCACGGCAGCATCCAATTTTCAAAAATGATTTTTATCTAGTACCAGCGATTTCACATTTTGATTCTGATAATCGCCTGTTCCAACACGCGCAGAGTTGGAAAGATAATTGGCAGTGCGGGCGATCGCGTTGCTGCCATTGACCGCCCTCATCCTTTTGCGCGGCGGGCACCGGCAGGTCGGGCGCCTGCGTCAGTGCTTGCGTTATCGCCATAGGGGCTATGGATCGCCGCCCATTGAAAGCCCGCATGTTCGCACGCCATCGACCACATTCGCTCGATCGCATGCAGGATCGACCCATCATAAGGGACCGGCTCACGCGGCCATTCAAAATCATGGGTGGCATCCCGCATAGCCCGCGCGACTTCCACCCTGGCAAGGAACATGTTGCCGACCGGCATGGGACCGGGATGGGAGCTTGGCTGGCGGCCGAAATATTCAGCTATTTGCTTGCAAAGCGGAAAATTCTTGCCCCAACCGACGCTGCGGGACGTATCGGGGAAAAGCAGTCCAAGCTGCCTGTCTTCGAACGCATTCACTGCCGTCTGGGTCAACAGCGCTCCGTAAAGCTGATTACGCCACTTCTCGCCGTAGCTCCCGCCGACGTCGGGGCTTTTTTTAGTATGTACGTGGCAGATGACGTCCCCGTCAGATGCGTAATCGACGGCATAATCGAGGAATGGCCCAATATCGCGACCCTTATTGTCGATCAGAAGAATTTTATAGGATGAAAATCCTTGATTATCGAGGATCTTGGCTATCGCGTCGTAATTTTTCTGGGTTGTTGTCGTGATGAAGAACCGGCCCTTTTTCGAATCCCCATGGAAATAGGATAGCATCTCTTCGACGACATCGGGGTAGAAGGCATGGATATGGATGATCATCCAGGATGGCAGCCTGTCGATGAACTCTTTGTCCGCCATGATGCTGCGATAGCGGATGAATTCTCCATCCTCATCGCGCGCGGCATGAACGCCAGGCTGTGGATTGATGGCTACGATGCCGAATTTCAACATCCTCGTCATTTGCTTCACGGCTTCCGATCGCTGCCGCTTGGAAATGAAGGAATCGAATGACGTGGCATGTGGGGGACCCGTATAATCGGTGTCTATGCTGACATTTACGGGAAAATATGGCTGGTCGGACAACATATCCATCCGTGACAGGATCTCGGATTTATACTGGCCATATGTCTTTACGGGCGGGTGGGAAACCAAGGCCAGTTGTGCAATTGCCTGATTATCGGTTCTGCTGGCTCGCGCTATCGCCGCCCGCCGACCATCGTGCGTTTGCATCGCCTCTTGTGGCGCGGTGCTGGTGACGTCCGCGCGCACTTCATCTGCGGATCGTTCACCAGATGCCGTGCCATTCGGCTTGCGGCCGATATGCTGACCGATCCGTATGAAATGTTCAGCGGGCGACATGGCGCACTGCGCCACATCGGGATAACGCTGAACAT
Source organism: Sphingobium xenophagum (assembly GCF_002288285.1). NCBI lineage: Bacteria > Pseudomonadati > Pseudomonadota > Alphaproteobacteria > Sphingomonadales > Sphingobiaceae > Sphingobium > Sphingobium xenophagum. The sequence continues at coordinate 16,461 of NZ_CP022751.1, forward strand.
ACCAGGCCTGATCGAATGTCCCGGATTGCTCAAGCTGGAGAATTTGCTCCGACAATGTCTGCATGGTGAGGGCCTGTTTAAAAATATTGTCGGTTTTCAGCGACGCCATGATAGAAATAGTGGCGCAGAGGATCCTGACCAGAAGTAATCACATCTGGATACTTGTTCACATATGCTTCTGCATCGAACAGGCCCTTTTTCAGCAAATGCCGGTCGCGCCTTTTTCTCTGCCAGGACGAAGGTATGAAGCGCCACCACCATCTTCTGTAATCAAGGATGACCTTTCCGGTTTCTCTCAACCAGGCATTTTGCTTCTCAAATTCCAGCAGTCGGTCCTGTTCCGAAGCTAGCATATTTCCCAGCATCACCAGTTCTTTGACATGCTGGTTGATGCGAAGCTCCTTGCTGACGAGAGTGTTTGTCGCTTGGGCGAGATCATCTTGAAGGCGCCTTATTTCTTCGTCGGTGCTGTCGCTTCTGGGCGGAGCTACGGTCTGGTCGGAAAGCGCGGGACGAGCGGTTTGTGCAGATAGAGACGCCACGCGGCTTTCGAGCAGGATATTGCGTTGCTGCACCCGCCCGAAATCTTTGGACAGCTTGGCCAGATCACCTTCCAGACCGGTGATGCGCCGTTCCATCTCGGTGCGCGTCAGGGCAAGTCGCATGACCCAGCCATTGGCATCGACCAGGTCGCGACGCACCTTTTCGACTTCGGCCGCGAGCATGTCGCGTTCCCGTTCATGCCCCTCTGCGCTCGTCCAGGCTTGGGCTGCTTCTTCCTCCCGCTGCGCGAGCCGGCTCTGTAATTCGCTCAGCTTATCCCTAAACGCGCGAATCTGCTCTTCACGCTGTTCTGCGTCCACCTGTGCCTGATTGTTCAGCCGCTCCAGTTCTGCCGCCAGCTCTTCCCCCTCCGGCGCGAGACGTCCAGTTCCTGCGCTGTAGCGGCGGCATCGGCCAAGCTGGACCTGTGCTGTTCGATCTGTTGTTCCAGTTCCCTGATCTGATTGGATCGCTGCTCGATTTCGGCGGAATGGGCAGTGCGAAGTTGGGCTTCCTCCGCCTTTAAATTGGCGCGTTCCGTTTCCCACATGGTTTCACGTTCAGACAAGGTGGCGTTCAGAAATTCACTATGAGCCACCCATTTGCGCGTTTCTTCCCGGGCTTGGCCCAGCAGGCGCATATCTTCGGTGTCGTCCTTGGGGTTAATGATCCGCGACGATCGCCATGTCAGGACATTGGTGGATCGTACCTTGTCATGGACAAAATCGCGGTTCAGATCGGCGTCGCTAGGGCCAAGCCGAAAGACGGCGCAAAAATCATTCCAGACTTCGGCTTCGCGTTCGGCAACGAAGCTTTCCACCAAAGTCAGATCGAATCCTTCGCTCCGTGCCCATTGTTCGAGCGCCATCCCGGAATCGGGATAAAAGCGCCAATAATCCTTAGGATATCGGTGGACGGTCCCGTTCGATGGCGCGCTGACATAAATATGGCCGCCCGGCTTTGCCTTCCTGCACATTGCTACGAAAGTCTGCCAGAAAGCCTTATCATGCTCAAAGACAGAAGAGGCCATGACGAGGTCGAAATGGGCATCTGGAACGTTCCAGTCGCCAGTACCGGTCACGACGATGTCGACACCGTCCCCCGCCTCAAAGTCGAGGCCGACATATTCGGCGTTGCGAGGAGCATGGTCGCGCAACGATCCATTGACGTTCTGGGCGCCGATTTCGAGAATTTTGGCCGGGGATAAAGGCAGGTAGATGTCCATGATCAGGCCGCCGATCTGATAGGCCGTATCATGCATGGGCATGCCCCTTGGCAAAGGATGTCGGGTTGGATTTTGTGCGGCGGATGCCATGGTTCGGATTTATGAACATGTCAAATCATTCAGCCCTTCGCCAGAATATGCGGTATTAGGCAGCCGCCTTAGGCGGCATATATTACACAAGTCCATGTATCGCTTCGATCCAGGCCTTGCCATTATGCATGGCGTAAGTCGCCTGGTCTGAGAAGCCGGTATTTCAGGATCCATGCGTTGCATCTCACAGATTTGAGGCGGTAAATCGGCTACCGGTGTCGGATGCACGACTAAGCCATGTCAGGGAAGGTTGCGTTAGTGAACGATCAAGCCATCTTCCCGCTTCTGATTGCGCCAACCGATTCGTGAATAGGCAATCGCAGGCAGGGCTATTGTCCATTCTTGGATACCGATGCTAAGGCGACCAATCGAAACTGCCAGCCTCTGAGTTCATTCCGCGATGCATATCAAGAATTTCCTCTATTTGATCTTGCTCGCAGCGTTGGCGGGTTGCACCACCCTGCCATCGAGCGGTCCGACAGGCGGACAGATCCAAAAATCGGCCAAGGCGCCCAAGAGCGGCAGCGACCCAATCCGCCTCGTGCAGGTCAAAACGGCCGCGGATGTGCCCGCAGGGGGGGCGTCGACGGCTGCGACCGCGCTCTTACCCGAGCTCACGCCGCCGCCGACCGATCTGGTGGGGCCGGGCGACGTACTCGACATCAATATCTATGAAGCGGGCGTCACGCTATTTTCCGGTTCTGGCGGAACCAGCGACCAGCTGACGACCCCCGGTGTCCAGGTGCAGAAGCTTCCCCCAATGCGGGTCGACGATCTGGGCAACATCGCCGTTCCCTATGCCGGCACGCTGCATGTCGCGGGCGTGACTGTGGGCGAGGTCGAGGCGATGATCCGCAACGCGCTGCGACGCGTCTCGCAAAATCCGCAGGTTCTGATTACCATGAACCAGGCGATCACCAATTCAATCATCGTGGGCGGCGAAGTGGGAAAGCCAGGCAGGCTGGTGCTTCAGACCAATCGCGAAACGCTGTCCGACGTGGTGGCGCTGGCTGGCGGCTATCGCGGCAATGCGCGCGACCTGACACTGCGGATCAACCGGGGCGGAAGGAATGTCGACGTGCGTATGAACGACCTGACCGACAATCCGGCGCTCGACGTGCGCGCTTATCCAGGCGATAAGTTCATCCTGATCAACAACCCCCGCACCTTTTCAGTGCTGGGCGCGTCGGGGCGGGTGGAACAGGTACCCTTCAGCCGGTCGAAAGTGTCGCTGGCCGAAGCGATCGCTACCGCAGGCGGCGTCAATCCGGGCATCGGCAATCCTGCCGCCATCTTCGTGTTTCGCTACGTTGCCGACGCGCAAGGCCAAGAAGCGCCCATCGTCTATCATATCAATATGATGCAGACCGGCTCCTATTTCCTAGCCCAGCGGTTTGCCATGCAGGACAAGGATGTGCTGTATTTCGGCAATGCCGCCGCCAATCAGCCGAGCAAGCTCATCCAACTGATCAGCCAGCTTTTCTCGCCGATTCTGACGGTGACGAGCGCGGTGCAAACGGTTCAGAACAGCAGGAACTGACAGCCGGCACGGCGTGTCATTGCGCAGGGGATAATATGGACATCCAGACTTTTGACATCGCTGGCGTCACCTTGTTGACGCCCCGCCATATCGGCGACGAACGCGGTTATTTTGCCGAAGTGTTCCGTGCCGACCTGTTCATGCAACATGTGGGCGACTTCGGCTTTGTGCAGGATAATGAATCCCTCAGCGCGAAGGTGGGCACGATCCGCGGCTTGCATTTCCAGAGCAATCCCCACGCGCAGGGCAAGCTGGTGCGCTGCACCGCAGGCGCGCTGTTCGACGTGGCCGTCGACATCCGTGCCGGGTCGCCCACCTATGGCCAATGGGTCGGGGAGACGCTCACCCCTGACAATGGCAAGCAGCTCTGGGTACCGTCGGGCTTTGCCCATGGCTTCTGCACGCTGGAACCGAACACGGTCATCGCTTACAAGGTGACCGATTATTACAGCGCCGAATGCGACAAGGGTCTTGCCTGGGATGATCCCACGATCGGCATCACCTGGCCTGACGTCGCGGATGCCAGCACCCTCTCCCCTAAGGATACGCGGCAGCCCCTGCTCGCCGACCTCCCTGCCTATTTCAGCTGGAGCAACTAATCCATGCGTGTCATCGTCACCGGCGGCGCCGGCTTTATCGGCTCTGCCCTCGTCCGTTATCTGGTGCTGCAAAAGGGCTATGACGTCCTCACCATCGACGCGCTGACCTATGCGGGATGCGAAGCGTCGCTCAAGGAAGTGGAAGGCAAGAACAGCCACCAGTTCCTGCACGCCAATATCTGCGATCGCGCGGCAATGGACGCAGCGATCACCGGGTTCCAGCCCGACCGCATCATGCATCTCGCCGCCGAAAGCCATGTCGATCGTTCGATCACCGGTGCGGCCGATTTCATCCAGACCAATGTCGTGGGCAGCTTCACCCTGCTGGAGGCCGCCCGCGCCTACTGGAACGGCCTCGAAGGCGCCGCGAAAGACGCCTTCCGCTTCCTCCATGTGTCGACCGACGAAGTCTATGGCTCGCTGGGCGACGAAGGGCTGTTCGAGGAAACGACGCCCTACGATCCCTCCTCGCCCTATTCGGCGTCGAAGGCTGCGTCCGATCACCTCGCCAAGGCGTGGCACCGCACCTATGGGATGCCGATCGTGGTGTCGAACTGCTCGAACAATTACGGGCCGTACCACTTTCCCGAAAAGCTCATTCCGCTCACCATCCTCAACGCGCTCGAAGGGCGCAAGCTGCCGGTCTATGGCAAGGGCGAGAATATCCGCGACTGGCTCTATGTGGACGATCATGCCCGCGCGCTCGACATCATCGTCGAAAAGGGCGAGCCGGGCGAAACCTATAATGTCGGCGGCCGCAACGAGCGCAAGAATATCGATGTGGTCAAGCGCATCTGCGCGGTACTCGACGAACTGCGCCCCACGGATAAGCCCCGTGTCGATCTCATTGAATATGTGACCGATCGCCCCGGCCATGACGCCCGCTACGCAATTGACGCGACCAAGCTGGAGAATGAACTGGGCTGGCGCGCGCAGGAGAATTTCGACAGCGGCATCGAAAAGACGGTGCGCTGGTATCTCGACAATGAATGGTGGTGGCGCCCGCTGCGCGACGCCTATGACGGCCAGCGCCTAGGTCTTGAGAAAGCGAAGGCGTGAGGATCGCCGTCACCGGGACGGCAGGCCAGGTCGTCACCAGCCTGATCGAACGCGGCACGGCGCAGGGGCATGAGGTGATCGCGATCGGCCGCCCAGACCTCGACCTCGCCGATCCCGCCTCGATCGCCCGCGCACTGGAAGCGGCAAAGCCCGACGCGATCGTCTCGGCCGCCGCCTATACCGCGGTCGACAAGGCGGAGAGCGAGAGCGATCTGGCCCACGCCGTCAACGGCGCGGGCGCGGGCGCGGTGGCGCAGGCGGCCAAGGCGCTGGGCGTGCCCCTCATCCACATCTCGACCGACTATGTGTTCGACGGGACGCTGGACCGCCCCTATGTCGAAAGCGACCCCACTGGTCCCACCGGCGTCTATGGCGCGTCGAAGCTGGCGGGCGAGCAGGCGGTGCTTTCGACCTACCCGGAAAACAGCGCGGTGCTGCGTGTCGCCTGGGTCTACAGCCCGTTCGGCGGCAATTTCGTCAAGACGATGCTGCGGCTTGCGGGTGACCGCGATGATCTCGGCGTCGTGGGCGATCAGGTCGGCAATCCGACCAGTGCGCTGGCGATCGCGGATGGCATCATTCAGGTAGCTACCAACATGGTAGCCGATAGCTATCCAGAGCAACGCGGCGTCTTTCACATGACGGCGCAGGGTGAAGGCAGCTGGGCCGATTTTGCCGAAGCGATCTTCGCGGCATCGGCGGCACGCGGTGGTCCGTCGGCATCGGTGCGGCATATCGGCACGGCCGACTATCCGACGCCCGCCACCCGGCCTGCCAATTCGCGGCTCGACTGCGCCCGGATCGCGAAAGTGCATGGCGTGACGCTACCCGACTGGCGCGTCTCGCTCGACGAAGTGATGGACCGGCTGCAACCGGCGACCAACTGAATTATCTGGGGAATTTTGAGCTATGAAGGGTATCATTCTTGCAGGAGGCAGCGGCACGCGCCTCTATCCCATGACGCTGTCGACGTCGAAGCAACTCATGCCGGTCTATGACAAGCCGATGATCTATTATCCGCTCAGCACGCTGATGCTGGCGGGTATCCGCGAAGTGCTGATCATCTCGACACCGCGCGACCTGCCCGCCTTCCAGTCGCTGCTGGGCGACGGGTCGGCCTGGGGCATGACCCTGGAATATGCTGTACAGCCCAGCCCTGACGGTCTGGCCCAGGCCTATATCATCGGTGCCGATTTCGTCGCAGGCCAGCAGTCGGCGCTGATTTTGGGCGACAATATCTATCATGGCCACGGCCTGCCCGAAATCCTCGCCAGCGCTTCGTCGCGCAAGGAAGGCGCCAGCGTCTTCGCCTATCATGTCAACGATCCCGAACGCTATGGCGTGGTGAGCTTTGACGCGAACATGAAGGCCGAAACCATCGAGGAAAAGCCGGAAAGCCCCAAATCCAACTGGGCGGTCACGGGCCTTTATTTTTATGACGAGCAAGTCGTCGATATCGCCGCCAACATGAAGCCTTCGGCGCGCGGCGAGCTGGAGATCACCGACGTCAACCGCGTCTATCTCGAACGCGGCGACCTGCATGTCGAAATCATGGGCCGCGGCTATGCCTGGCTCGACACCGGCACGCCCGACAGCCTGCTTGATGCGGCCGAGTTCGTCCGCGTCCTCGAAAAGCGTCAGGGCTTCAAGATCGCCGCGCCCGAGGAAATCGCCTACCGCCAGGGCTTCATCGACGCCAACGGCCTTGAACAGGCGATCGGCAAGCTCGGCAAGTCCGACTATGGCCGCTATCTGCGCGGCATCCTGACGGAAAGCTGACCGGCACTTTTGCAACAATGTAAGTCATTGATTGCAGAGGATAAAAGCCCAAAACGCGCGTAATGCAATCAGGATATCCCGAACAAGTCCTTTATTTTCAAGGGCTTGTTCGGGTAATGCGTTCGCACCTGTCTAACTCGCTGTCGCGGATTAGCCGATCACAGTCTCCCGTACGATCCCCAACGCCTTGGCATTGATCGCCGCCGCCCGCTCCGCCGTATCGCTTTCGGTATAGCAACGCAGCTCCGGCGCATTGCCGCTGGGGCGTAGGTGGATGATGTCGCCCCCGGCAAAATGGATGCGCAAGCCATCGGTCGTGTCGATGCCATCGGCCTCGCCCGCCACCGCGCCGAACATCGCAGTCAGCCGCGCCAGCACCTCGGCCTCGTTCCCTTCCTCCAGATGTGCGATCAGCGCCTGGCTTTGCGCGGTGGGATAGTCCTGCAACCGCTCGCTGAACGTATAGCGCCCAGGCAACTGTGCCTGCAGCGCCGAGAGCGTCACTCCCTGACGTCGCGCATCGACCAGCGTCGCCAGCATCGGCAGCACCGCGTCGCGCGTCGGCAGCGCGCCCAATGTCCGCCCTTCTGCCGTTACCGGGCTCGCCAGCAGGAAGCCGCCATTGGCCTCATAACCGCACACCGTCACCTGCCCCTCGTCCGCCAGCGCATTCATCGCCTCGATCACGAAGGGAGAGCCGATCCGCGTGCGGCGCACCGCATCGAACAGGCCCGACAGCTCGACCGCGCTGTTACAGCTGACCGGCGTCGCCACCGCCTTGATGCCGAGCGCCCGCGCGCACAGAATCCCCAGCACATCGCCGCGCATCCAGACGCCCGTTTCGTCGGCCAGCAGCGGGCGGTCACTATCGCCATCGGTCGACAGGATCGCGTCCAGACCATGCTCGGCCGCCCATTGCTTCGCCAGCGCCTGATCCTCGGGCCGCACGGCTTCGGTATCGACGGGGATGAACTTTTCCGCCCGGCCCAGCGCTACCGCCGTGCCGCCCAGCGCCGTGACGATCTGCGTCACGATGTCGCGCCCCACGGCCGAATGCTGATAGATGCCGAGCGTCAGGCCCGACAGCGCATCGCCCCCGAAATAGTCGATATAGCGCGCCATATAGGCGGTCGCGACGTCGATCACCGGCGGCAGTGCCTGTGCGGCCTTCAGGATCCCTTCGCGATCGAACAGGTCAGGCAGGTCGACGCTCTGGGCGCGGATGCCCTGCTCGTCGCTCTTGAGTACCTCGCCATCGGTGCGGTTGAACTTGATGCCGTTGCGGTCGTCGGGGATGTGGCTACCCGTCACCATCAGCGACGGGATACCCCGCGCAAAATCGTAGCCCGCCACCGCCGGCGAGGGCACGAAGCCGCAATTGTCGACCACGCCGTCCATGTGCCCGACCGCCGCCGCGCAGGCCGCCATGATCCGGGGGCTGGAGGGCCGTAGATCGCCTGCGATGGCGACATGGGTGCCGGGCGCGAACTGCCCGATGGAGCTGAGATGCTGAAGGAAGGCCTGCGTATAGGCGAAGCAGACCTCATCGGTCATCGCCGTGACAAGCCCCGCGCCCCGCTGGTGCCAAAGGCGACGCCGGACCGGGTCATGAGATCGGCGATGGAAACGGTGTGGGTCATGGGATCCTTTGCGGAGAAGCCGTTTGATCAGCGTCTAACCATAAAGACGTTCGTCCCACCAGATTGGCTCCGGCAGGTCGTGCGTGATGGTTGTCGCATCAGGATGCTGCGGATTGATGAGGATGTTGCGCTCCACCCGCGCCGGGATCGACGGCACGATCAGGATGGCGCTGCGTTGCTCCTCATACCAGGCCTGCCCGAACGCCTTGCACAGCCCCTCGTCTTTCCCGTCCCAGCCTGGATGCGCGGCGGTCTGAAAAATCTCGTAGCTGGTGCCGTTGGGGATGGTGATGCGGATATAATGCTGATTGGGCGGCAGTACGCTGCTGGCATGCACCAGTTTCTCCAGCATCGCGGTCGAATAATGTTCGGACGTGTAGATGACGGAGCTGAGCGGCGTATTCCACCGCCCAGGATAGAGCCGGGCGCCTTCGCTGTCATAGATCGGATGAACACCGTCGGGATCGCCGATGCGGTAAGCCGTCAATACCCGATCGGTTCGCCCGCCTTTCACACGCCCCCGCCATAAGCGGCGCGACCGAGCAGATTGATGACGAGGTCCGCGCCCGGACTGGTCGCCAGCGCGACGTCGAGCGGCGCCTTTCCGTCGAGCATCGGATGCGCGCGCCCCAAAAATTCGCGCGCCCGCTCTGGCTCCCGATAGATGTCGAGCGCGAAGCTGAACACCTTGGCAAGCCGGGCAAGCCTGTCCCCCTCCTCGCTCGTCAGGCGCTTGGACGCGGACTTGCGCCGCCGCTCGAGCGTGGCCTTGGGAATAAGCCGAAACTTGAAGCGCGCGTCGCCCGGCGCCACTTTGTCGGCCAGGCGATCGAGCGCGGCGACGGGCAGGCCGCTTTCGATGGAGGTCGGCAACGACAGGCGGGAGGTATGAATTCCGGCCCTTACGCCGAGCAGCGCCTCGATGCTGTGGGGTTGTGTTGCCATATATGCCTCTGGTTCAGATGATGCGGATATATGCATCATATGAGCCAATGGCAAGTCGATTGCCTGATGGCTGTTGGCAGGATAGGGATACCTGCGTTCAATGTATTACATGCCTACATGCCGGCCATTCGAGTGTGTCGATTGGACAGCCTGAACGCCCCCGTAAACACGCTTGTCCCCCCCGCCTCGCCCGCGCACTTTTCCAGTCGCTTTTGATGCACCTGCGTGCCCTTTTTTGCCCCGCCAGCGGCCCTTTGTTAAACATTGCCGGCGTCAGGCCTATCCGGCCCTCCCTTCCGTCACCTTGATGCCAAGTCTGCTCGAGCAGACTTGGCCCGCCTTTCACCCCCGCCTCAAATCCGCACTCGTTCCACCTCCGCCAGGCTGATCTCGTCGCGCCGCCGGTCATAAAGCTGTGTCGTGCGGGTCGAACTGTGGTTGGCCATCGCGGCGGCGTTTTCCAGCGTTCCACCATTTTTCAGGTATGTCGTGATCCCCGTCGCGCGGAAGCTGTGGTTGCCGATGCGCGTCGCGATCCCCGCAGCCTTCGCGCGGCGGCGCACCATGGCATGGGCCTCGGCCTGGCTGAGCGGCGTATCGCTCAGGCGCCCGGTGCCGCGCGCGATGGTGCGGAACAGCGGCCCCCTGCCCTCGCCCAGCCCGCAGCCCTCGATATAGGCGGTCAGATAATCGTCGAGCTGGTGATGGCAGGGCATCTCATGCCGCTTGCCGCCCTTCTCATGCAGCCGCAGCCACAGCCGCCGCCCCTGCACGAACACATCCTCGCGCTTCATCGCCAGCGCCGCGCCCACCCGCGCAAAGCTGTAGATCATGAGGCCGATCAGCGCCCGGTCGCGCAGCCCCACTGGCGTCGTGACGTCGATCGCGTCTAGCAGCGCCCGCGCTTCCTGTGCGTCGAGCACCGGCGTCTTGCCCTGGCGCGCTGAATGTGCCGGACCGCGCACGCTGGCCGCCGGGTTGGTCGCGATCACCTGCCCCGTTACCAGCCAGTCGAACAGGTGCCGCACTGCCGCGAGCCGCTGTTTGACGCTGGGCGCTGCGAGGCCCTGCCCCAGCGTCTCGATCCACGCAGCGATGTGGATGGGTGCTATGTCGGACAGGTCGCGTACCCCATGATCGAGACACCAGGCGAGACAGTCATGCGCCGCTTTCGCATAGGCGCGCCGAGTGTTCGGATTGCGGATCGCGGCGGCAAAGAATTCGAGGAAACGCACCTGCGCTCGCGGCTCAGACTGCGCGATGAGGGGCGGGAGTGGGAGTGACGATCGCAGGATGAGAGAGGAGATCATTAGAAACGCCGGTTATATGTGATAATGTCCTTTATCAAAGATATGAGAAAAATCTGCTTTCGTCTATCTTCGGATGTTTTAAAAAGCATATTGCTATTTCTCCTTGGCGTGATGATTGCAGGCGAAAGATTACAAGGGGCATTGCTTGATCACTTTATCTACGCTCCTACGCCGATGCCGGCCAAGGCGCGAATATCTGACCCATTCAGTCCGGGACTATAGGCAGCTCGTTCGGAACAAGATTAAAGCGATGCCCGATGATCGGCGTCTGGCGCTCGCGCAATCGATCGGGGCCGAGACGATGGGTAGCTTCATCTCTCAGGGCGATGGTCATGTCGCGGTGCTGCGTCATCATGGTCTGACTGACGGCATGGCGATCTATGATCTGGGGTGCGGATGCGGTCGTACAGCGCAGGCGCTGCATCGGCAGGGGTGGCAGGGGCAATATGCCGGGGCGGACGTCGTGCAGGAGTTGCTCGATGAATTGTCCTCACGCTGTCCCGGCTATCAGACGCACCTCAATGTTACGCCAAACATTATAGCGCAGGATGCCTCACTGGATATGATCTTTCACTGGTCAGTCTTCACCCATCTCTATCCGGGCGAATCCTACCTCTATATGCTCGACGCCTTCCGTGCGCTGAAGCCTGGGGGGAAGATGATATTCTCTTTTCTAGAGCTGGAAGAGCCCGCGCATGATCGGGTGTGGGAAGCTAATCTTCAGCTTATTCGTCAAGGGCGTCCAAGCCCTCATCTCGATGCTTTTCTGCACCGCGACTGGATACGCCGCTTCGCGCGCAACGCTGGCTTTCTGGAGCTACACTTCACCGATGGGCTGGATGCAAGCCACCATCCCGCCTTCTGGCAAAGCCTAGCCATATTGGAAAAGCAAGCGGCCTGAGCAAGCCTTAGGGCTTCAGCCCCTTCGCCATATTGAGGTGCGCCGTCACCATCCCGCTCGCCAGTGCCTTTAGCGCAGGCACGTCGCGTGAAGTCGAGTACCGCCTCAAGTAGTCCGCCCGCCCCCGCGTTGCCGGGGCGGAGCAAAACCAGGCCACTCCGGTCATCAACCGGAACACTGGCGAGATCTCCGCCACCTGATCAATGACGATAACGATATGAAGAGGGCCCCGATCGGGGCCCTCTTCATATCGCCGGCCCGCATCACAGCGACCTGGTTTTACTCTGCCCCGATGGCTTGGAATCTGACCGCCGTTGACACGGCCGCTCCGCCACAGAAATAGAGGTTGTTGCTGGCCTCCAGCTGGACACCTCGAAAAACTCTGGCGTTTGATCGGCGGATTTGATTCACTTCGTCGGCGATGCGTAGGAGGCGATGATGGCAAGTCAGCCTGGTTTCTTCGATCTTTCGGACCGGTACGATGCGCTGAGCGCGGCGGGCGATCCGCTGGAGCGATTAGCGGCAGTTGTGGATTTCGAGGTTTTCCGTGGTCCGCTGGTGGCAGCGCTTCGTCGCTGCGTTCGCGGCAAGGGTGGGGTCGGTTCCGGCTGAGGGCGAAATGACACCCTAAGAGCCCGATCCGAAATTAAGTTGAGTGGTATCAGCGGGTTAGCTTGACGCTTGCCGCAGTCGTTGATTCAGGGGTTTTGCAACAAACTTCCGGAGATCAACGATGTGGACCGATACCACTCGGGCGCAATATGCCCGCGCGGGACTGACTTTGCCAAGCGATTTGACCGATGCCGAATGGTCGGTGCTCGAACCTTTCTTGCCGCCACCCTCCCACGTAGGCCGTCCGCGCAAATGGCCGCTGCGACGGATCGTCGAGGCGATCCTGTATCTGCTGCGTGGGGGGCTGCCGTGGCGAATGCTGCCGCCCTGCTTTCCGCCGGTCTCGACGGTTCGGCGCTGGTTTTACCTGTGGCGCGATAACAAACTGTGGCTCTCGCTCAATCATACCCTGCTGTTGATGGCGCGTGAAGCGACAGGCCGCGAGGCTTCGCCCAGTGCTGGCGTGATCGATAGTCAGAGCGTGAAAACAACGGAAAGTGGCGGCCCTCGCGGCTTTGACGCGGGCAAAAAAATCAAGGGGCGCAAGCGCCACATCCTCACCGACACCGAGGGCCATTTGGTTCATGCGGTGATCCATACCGCCGACATTCAGGACCGCGACGGCGCGCCGCTGGTCCTGCGTGAAATCATCCACCGCTTTCCATGGCTGCGCCATGTCTTTGCCGATGGCGGCTATGCTGGCGACAAGCTCAGGGAAGCCCTCCGGCGTACCGGCAAATGGACTGTCGAGATCGTCAAGCGATCCGATGTTGCAAAAGGCTTCGTGGTTCTTCCGCGCCGCTGGGTCGTCGAGCGAACACTGGCTTGGCTGAACCGCAACCGTCGGCTCGCCAAGGACTTTGAACAGACCATCGCATCGGCAACTGCGTGGCTGTTCATAGCTTCCATCCAGCTATTCGCGCGTCGCATCGCAAGACTATGAAATTTCATCGGATAATTATGAATCAGGCTCTAAGGGAATAGCTGTCCTTGCCGTCGCCGCGGCTGCCATTGATCACAAACTGCGTCACTCTCGATGGATAGAACATTCCGTCAGCCACCTTGCAGGCATGACGTTGACCGCTGCCCTCAAAGGTATGCGATAGAAGTTCATCGTTCGATAGCTCCATGCATATGGCACGCAGTGCTTCATGACGGCGGTATGCAGGAAGAACTGAAATTCTTCCGGGGCATGCCGGACCGATTCTAAAAACGAGTGTTGGGTTTGCCGGTCAGCACCGAACTCGTTCAACGCCTTCAATCTCAGATTATCCGCATAAGCTCCGACTGAGAGTAGAGAGCCCGCCAGCGCCACCGCTACAAAAATGGGGCCTCGAACGATCGAAAACCGAGCCGGTATCAAAAAGCTGGTCGCTCCGACCGCGAAGCAAGCGGATACGATCCAGAGCCAGTGAGGCGCGCCCAGTCTATCTGACCAGATCGTCGCGAGGAATACTGGCTTCAGCAAGCTACCGAAGACGAAGCCTGCAATCGCCAGGTACGTAATGCATCCAAGCGCGGCGGTCTTCATCCTGTGCTTTCGTCCGACATCCGGCGCGACGCTCATGCCGCCACCTCGACCTTGTGATCCATGTCCGCCCTGGAGCGTCCGACGATTGCGGCGACAGTATTCTTGCTGAGGCCGAGGTCCCGGGCTATCCAGCGATAGCTGCGCCCCTCGGCAACAAGGGCTAGCACCTTGGGGGCAAGCCGATCCGACTTCGGGCGGACGCCGGTCTGCCGCCCGAGTTTCCGACCCCGCGCCCGTGCCGCGGCGAGGCCGGAGCGAACCCGCTCGCTGAGCATGTCGCGCTCGAACTGCGCAATGCCTGCGAGCATCGTCGCCATCATACGACCGTGCGGCGTATCGACCTCGAAGGTCATGCCGCTCATCGCGACCACCGACACGCGCCAGCCCGACAGCCGGTTGAGCGTATCGAGCAGGTCCTGCGTCGAGCGCCCCCAACGACTGAGTTCGGTGACAAGGATCGCATCAATGTGGCGCGCCTGGGCCAGCTTCATCACTTCGGCACGTGCCGATCGGTTGGCCTTCATCCCCGAGGCGGTTTCTCGAAAGACCTCGACCACCTCATAGCCGCCACGCTCGGCAAAACCGGCGAGGTCGCGAAGCTGCCGCTCGCACGACTGGTCGGCTGTCGAGACCCTGGCGTAGATGGCGGCGCGCTGTCCCAATTGAACCCTTCTGGAATTAGGCCTCGAAAAGCCTTGATCTGCGTGGGGTCAGTGTTGTCCAAAACAGACTTCTGTTCAATAGGGACAAGCCGTGCATGCCGAGACGCCATATCCTCAGCGCCCGACAGCGTTCGGCCCTACTCGACCTGCCGACTGACGAAGCGGCGCTGCTGCGGCATTATATTCTGGCAGCCGATGACCTGATCCATATCGACCGGCGGCGCCGACCGGAGAACCGCATCGGGTTCGCCCTGCAGTTGTGTGCGCTGCGATATCCAGGTCGGACGCTTGCTCCCGGCGAACTGATCCCCCACGCCGTGTCCGCCTTTCTAGGTGCCCAGCTTGGCATCGCTGGCGACACGCTCGCGTCCTATGCCGTTCGACGCCAAACCCGGCACCAGCACATGGAGGCGCTGCGCCGCATCTACGGATACAGGATGTTCCCCGGACAGGGACCGCATGCCAGGGCGTTCCGGGATTGGCTTCTCGCCGAAGCCGAGCAGGCACGCTCAAACGACGACCTTGCCCGGCGCTTCATTGCCCGCTGCCGTGAAACCATGACCATCCTGCCAGCGATCACGACAATCGAGCGGTTGTGCGCGGACGCGCTCGTCGCCGCCGAACGCCAGATCGAGAAGCGGATCGCAGCCCGTCTCGATCCCGTCGCCTGTGATGGGCTCGACCGACTGACTACCGAGATGCTGCCGGGGGCGATCAGCCGCTTCATCTGGCTGCGCCGGATTGAGCCGGGCAACAACTCCGCCGCGGCGAACCGGCTGCTCGACCGGCTCGAGTTCCTGCGCGCGATGAACCTCAATGATGGTTTACTTGCCGGTGTTCCACCGCATCGCGTCGCCCGGCTACGCCGGCAGGGCGAGCGCTACTTCGCCGATGGCCTGCGCGATCTCGGCGCCGATCGGCGCCGCGCTATCATGGCGGTTTGCGTCATTGAATGGGCCACTGCGACGGCGGATGCGGTGATCGAAACACATGACCGGATCGTTGGCCGCACCTGGCGCGACGCGAAGCAACTGCATGACGCGCGGGTCGTAGAAACCAGAGGCGCTACCACTGCGACTTTGAACGGCTTCACTGCACTCGGTCAATCATTGCTCGAAGCGCATGGCGACGGCGCGTCGCTGGAAGATGCGGTCGCGCGCGGGGCGGGATGGGAACGGCTCACCAGTCTCGTCGCTACGGCCAAGACGTTGACGGACACCTTGGGCGACGATCCGCTGGCCTATGTTGATCAGGGGTATCACCGCTTCCGTCGGTATGCCCCGCGCATGCTGCGATGCCTCGACCTCAAAGCTGCGGCGGTTGCACGGCCTTTGCTGGACGCGGCTACCGCCATCGCTACCAGGGGCGCAGTTCCGGCGGCCGACGATTTCTTGCGCCCGCATTCCAAATGGCGGCGACAGTTGCGGGCGAAGGGCGATGATGATGCCCGCCTCCGGGAAGTCGCGGTCATGTTCCACCTGCGCGACGCGCTGCGCTCGGGCGACATCTGGTTCGACCGCTCGCATCGGTATGGTGACCTGCGCCACGTCCTCGTGCCGATGGCGGTCGCGCATGCCGCGAAGCTAGCGGTCCCGTCCGACCCGCATGTCTGGCTGGCTGACCGCAAGGTGCGTCTCGCCGATGGCCTTGCCCGGCTCGGTCGCGCCGCGCGCAGCGGTACAATTCCGAAAGGCAGCATCGAAGACGGCACGCTGCGCATTGATCGCCTCACCGCCGACGCGCCGGATGGGATCGAGGATCTGATGCTCGATCTGTATCGCCGCCTGCCGCCCGTCCGCATCACCGATCTGCTGCTCGAAGTCGATACCGCGCTGGGTTTCACCGATGCCTTCACGCATCTGCGCACCGGCGTGCCGTGCGGCGACCGAATTGGTCTGCTCAACGTCCTGCTCGCCGAGGGCCTGAATTTGGGCCTGCGTAAGATGGCAGAGGCTTCCAACACCCACGACTATTGGCAACTCTCCCGTCTCGCGCGCTGGCACGTCGAAAGCGAGGCGATCGACCAGGCGCTGGCCAACGTGGTCGCGGCGCAAGGGGCGCTGCCGATGGCCCAGGTGTGGGGTATGGGTAGAGCCGCATCGGCCGATGGCCAGTTCTTCCCCGCAGCACGGCAGGGCGAGGCGATGAACACGATCAACGCCCGCTACGGCAACGATCCCGGAATCAAGGCCTATACTCACGTCAACGACCGCTTCGCGCCGTTTGCATCGCGGACTATTCCAGCCACAGTCAGCGAAGCACCTTACCTGCTCGACGGGCTGACGATGAATGAGGCAGGGCGACGGATCGAAGAGCAATACGCCGACACTGGCGGGTTCACCGATCATCTGTTCGGGATCAGCGCCATGCTCGGCTACCGCCTTGTGCTGCGCATCCGCGACCTCCCATCCAAACGACTGTACGTATTCGACCCTGCCACCACGCCGAGCGAGCTGCGCCCGCTGGTGGGCGGCAAGGTTCGTGAGGCGCTGATCGTTTCCAACTGGCCCGACCTGTTCCGCTGCGCCGCCACCATGAGCGCGGGGCAGGTCGCGCCGAGCAGCATCTTGCGCAAGCTCGCCGCCTATCCGCGCCAGAACGATCTTGCAGCCGCGCTGCGCGAGGTGGGCCGGATCGAGCGGACGCTATTCATCGTCGAATGGATTCTCGACGCCGGTATGCAGCGCCGTGCACAGGTGGGCCTCAACAAAGGTGAGGCACATCATGCGTTGAAAAATGCCCTGCGCATTGGCCGTCAGGGCGAAATCCGCGACCGCACGACGGAGGGTCAGCATTACCGGATCGCTGGCCTCAACCTACTGACCGCCATCATCGTCTACTGGAACACCCTGCATCTCGGCCATGCCGTCGAAGCTCGCCGCCGCGAAGGGCTCGATACCCCCGACCATCTTCTCGTCCATATCTCGCCGCTCGGGTGGGCCCACATCCTTCTCACTGGTGAGTACCTTTGGCCCAAGGACTCCGCCGCTTAGGGTGTCATTCCGCCCTCAGCCAGAACTGACCCCAGGGTGGGCGACCGCCCTTTGATCCGGTGCTGATGTTCAAGATTCTGGTTCTACAGGCGCTCTATTCGCTGTCGGACGAGGCCGCCGAGTTTCAGATCAAAGACCGGTTGTCATTCCAACGGTTCCTGGGCCTTGGGCTCGATGGCACCGTGCCGGATGCGACCACGGTGTGGCTGTTTCGGGAACGCCTGGTAAATGCCAAGGCCATAGACAAACTTTTCGCTCGCTTCGACGCTGCCCTCAAGGATCGGGGCTATCTCGCCATGGGCGGGCAAATCATCGACGCTACGGTCGTGCAGGCACCCAAACAGCGCAATACCGAAGCGGAGAAAGCAGCGATCAAGGAAGGCGGCGTGCCCGAGGGCTGGAAGCCGGCCAAGACCCGGCAAAAGGACCGTGATGCGCGCTGGTCGATCAAGTACAGCAAGGCCAAGATCAAAGAGGGCGCCGATCCCAAGGCGGCTAGGCCGGTCGATCTGGCCATCCCGATGTTCGGGTACAAGAATCATATCGGCATCGACAAAACCCATGGGCTGATCCGCACCTGGGATGCCAGCGCCGCCAATGCCCATGACGGCGCACGGCTGCCGGTTCTGATCAGTAAGGACAACACTGCCTCCGGCGTCTGGGCTGATACCGCCTATCGATCCAAGAAGAACGAGGCGTTCCTGGCCAGTGGCATGTTCACCAGCCACATTCACCAGCGGCGTAAACCGCGGCGAGCGTTGCCTGAGCGGATCGCCAAGGCCAATACCCGGCGTTCCAAGATCCGCGCCCAGGTCGAGCATGTGTTCGCCGGGCAAAAGAACCGCATGGGGCTGGTCGTGCGCACCATCGGCATCGCCCGCGCTACCATCAAGATCGGCATGGCCAACTTGGCCTATAACTTCCAGCGCTTGGCCTGGCTCGAAGGGCGAACTGCGCCTGCTTGATATGAACCAAGCGCCACCGACGGTAAATCCGGCCACTGCGGCACCGGCAATATCGAAATCACCGACAAATACGCTGCAACATCACTCCTTCCACGCCGCCTCAATCCGCACCGTCGACCCTACACGCAAATCCAGCGGTTCTTCGAGGTGTCCAGCTAACTATCATGGGCTTTCTGACGCTTTGGTTTCCCTATATCTTTGCCTGGTTCATCCAAAAATCGGAATATCCGTCGACGTTCCCCAGGGCCTTCACGACATGGGCGATCTTTCGGTACGGATGCGCAGTGATGTTCTTCGCCATGCAGTTTGCGACGGGCAATTAACCAGGAAAACGCTGAGCCTCGACCCCTTAATACGTCCCACACCGCCTAATCAAGCGGCGTGCAAGCGTAGACATCTTGATGCTTATCCCAGCCTTTCGCTCGAAAAAAGAACGGGATCATGTCGCAATCTGACAGCAGCTTCATGGTAACATCAGGACTTGAAAGAGATATTCCATATCCGTCGTGATCTGGGTAGTCTGCGTATCCCCATCCGGTTCTTTTGAATGTCTCGAAAAGGCTCTTTAGGCCATCGGTCTCCAGTCCGTAGGGTGCGCCCGCGTTAATGCGCTCAACCACATCCGTTCCATGCGTCGTGATAATTAATGCCCCAGAAGGCGACAACTGACGACGGAGGAATTTCAGCGTCCGGGCTGACTCTTCGTATGAGAGATGCGTAAAAAGCGAGCCAATCCAGATGAGATCGAATTTCCCGAGGTCATCGTTCAGGGCAAGATCGAGCGTCTCTGCATCAAACCCTAACTGTTTAGCGCCCGCAACTGATGGTGCGTCGGCGTCCACACCTCGGACTACGGCCCGAGGAAAAGCGACCCTGAGCCAACGATGGACTCGACCAAAGCCGCAAGCGTAATCCAGAACTCGCTTTACATCGCTTATGTGTCGATCCTGAGCCTGCAGCACCTGCCTGATGACGGAAATGGCACTTGCGCCGACCGAAAAATATCGAGTGCGCATGATGTAATCGCCAGGTATACCCTCAAGCATACTATCTTCTGGAAGAATATGACGGTTGACATCCTTAAATAGGTCGTCCTCCCCATATATTGGGAACATATCGTAAATGTCCGGCATGTTTTCCATGAATAATCCTTAGTGTATTGAGGAATTACGTTCCTATAATTCTAATATCACAATAAACTTGGTCTGCCGCAATAATCTTATTCAATATCGGGGTTGATGTCCTGTGGCCTATTGGCTAATGATTTAGGCTGTGGGTGTGAAATGACATGCTTTCCGGCCCGCCCCCCCGACAAGGGCGCGGGCCGGTCGCGTCAGAAACGGATGCGCACGCCCGCCGACGCGCTTTCACGATGGTCGTCCTCGCCACTCTGCGCATCGATAGTCGTGAAGAATTCGACGCCGCTCGTCAGGCGATAGGACAGACCCGCCGACGCGGTGCCGACCACTGCCGCCCGCTGCGCCCCGGTGGCGAGCAGGGTCAGCGGTCCGCCGGCATAGCCGCCGATGGCTTCGGTTGTGCGTCCTTTGATCTGCGCCCGCAGACCCAATCCGACAAAGGGACGGAACGCCGCGTCCGACGCGTCGGCCCGCGCGAAGCGGAAGCCCGCATCAGCAAAGCCCGAAACGTGACGATCGCGCGCGACATCAAGCGCGAAGACGCTGCCCGTCTCGCTTACCCGGTCGCGCACCGTGCGGACATAGGTGACGCCGACCTTGGGCGTCACGGCCCAGTCGCCCATCGTCGGAAAAGCATAGCCGACCGACAGGTCGCCCACCCAGCTGTGCAGGCCATAGCGGCCCGAAGCCGAACTGCCGTTGGGCAGCGCCCGGTCGGTCTGCGCGTCGCCACCATCATAGAGCACCGATGCCGTCAGCCGCAACCCACCCGCTGCATAACGCCCATGGACGCCCGCGACGAAGCCGTCAGTCTTGGTGCTGGCGCCCAGCGCGTCGATCCGCTGGTGACTATCGAGATAGCCCGCGAAGGCGCCGACCGCCCAGTCGCGGTTCCCGATGCCCACGCCGCCGAGCAGACCATAACCCCGCGTACGCGCGCTCGACGTGCCGGCGTCGCTGTCGCCCGCCAGCCTGTGCCACTGGCCCAGCACCTGCCCGAAGGTGAAGGCATGGACATCGTCGCTGTCGGTGAAGGCAAAGCCCGGACCGCGCGCCGCATCGGCCAGCGTCAGCGCCTGGTCGACGCCCAGTTGCGTCGCGCTGGCATAGGGTTCGGGCGTCAGCCGCGTGAAGGCCGCCGGGTTCGATCCGCCGTTCGCCAGCAACAGCGAAGGCAGCGCCGCAAACAGCGGGCTGTTCGCCGCCTGCGTCGGAATGACGCTGTTGGCATAATCGACGCTGCGCGACACCTGCGGGTTGAACAGCGGGTCATTGAGGAAGCGGCCGAGCAGCTGGATGCGGTCGGCGCGCTGGACGATGAAGCCGAACAGCGTGTCCGCTTTGTCGATCGTCGAATAGCTGCCCATGATCCCGCCGCTCGCGATGATGAGGTCGTAGGAGGTGCCGGGCCTGATCTGCCCGTCCGCCACGATCTTGAGCGTCGAACCATTGGCGATCGTCAGCGTGCCGTTGATCATCAGCTGATCGGCGATCGTCGGCGTGATCTCGAACAGCGAGACGGAGCCGCTCGCCAGCGCGACATTGCCGTTGACGGTCATCGTGCCGGGCGAGGCGCCGGGGCTCAATGTGCCCGCGACGCTGATATTGCCATTGACGATGCCCGCCGACCCGAAGGTCGCGCCCTGCCGCACCGCGATCTGGCCTGCGCGGATGACCGACCCGGCCAGCCCAACGAAGCGCCCGCCGGTCAGGTCGATCGTGCCGAAGCTGCCCGTTCCCGACAGGGTGGCAAAGCCCGCGCTCATCCCCAGCGCCTCGATATTGGCGACATTGGCGAAGGCGATCGGCGCTGCGCTGCTGCCGCCCGAAATCTGGATGCTGTCGTTGCCCGCGCCGCCATCGACTGATCCGGCAAAGCCGCCCGCGATGGTGAAGCGATTGTCGTCCGCGCCGAAGATCACCGGCGCCCTGAGCGACGCCCCCGACGCGACCGCCAGGTTGGTGCCCACGTTCACGGCGTCATAGACATGCGCGCCCGTCAGGCTGAGCGTGCCAGTGCCTTCGCTGTTCAATATCTCGAACTCGGTCAGCAACGCAGCACCCAGCGTGCGGTCGCCCGCCAGTTCCAGCGTCGCGCTGTCGGTGCCTGCGCCGCCCGACACCGTGCCCGCCAGTGTCGCACCGGCGGCCAAGCGGAAGCTGTCATTGCCAGCCCCAAGGTCGATCGTCCCGGCCAGCGCCCCGCCCTGCGCGATGGTCAGCGACTGCGCGCCATCGCCAAAGCCGATGCTGTCGCTCGCCGCGCCCAGCGTGCCTGCGACGTCCAGCGCCCCGCCGGTCAGCGCGACCTGCTCGAAGCCGATGGCGCTGCCCGTCAGCCGAACCGGCGCATTGGCGGTAAAGCGCAGCAGGTCGTTGCCCGCCCCGCCATCATAGACGCCCGCTGCCTGGATGGTGCCGAGCGCCAGCACATCGTCGCCTGCGCCCATCATCGCCGCGGCGACATCGCCATCGGCGCTGAAACGTTCCGCGCCACCCGATCCCACAACGCCGCCCACGGCAAAACCATTGAGCGCCAGCGTGAGGCCGGTGCCGTTTATCGCCACCGTCTGGAAATTCTGGTCGATTGTCAGGGCGAGCGTCCCGTTGCCTTCGACCGACAGCCGTTCAAAGCCCGTGCGCTGGCCGATGCCGCTGCGGTCGCCTGCCAGCATCACGGTATAAAGGTCGTTGCCCGTGCCGCCGTCGACGCCGCTCGCCACGCTGCTGCCCGGTCCCTCGACAAACTGATCGTCGCCCGCGCCCAGCAGCACCGCGCCGCCGATGCGGCCATTGTTGACCACGCGGTCATTGCCCGCGCCCAGATCGACGGCGCCGGTGATGGTGCCGTCGTTCAGCACGGTTTCGGCGCCGTTGCCGCCCATGATCGTCGTCGGGCCGCTGCTCGAGAGCGTCTGCCCCGACGCCACCGTGACGGTGCCGCCCATCAGGCCGATGCTGTCGAAGTTGAAAGTGCCCGAATAGGCGACCGCGCCGTTGCCGATCTGGCTGAAGCGTTCGAAGTTCAGGAACTGGTCGCCATTGACCGCCCCGCCCCGCGTCGCGTCGATGATCAGGCTGTCGTCGCCCAATCCGGCGTCGACGATGCCCGTCAGCACCGCGTCGGCGGCGTGCAGGAAGATGTCGTCGCCCGCGCCCAGCCAGACATTGCCTTCGATCCGGCCATAATTGTCGATCCGGTCATTGCCTGCGCCCAAGTCAATCGACCCGATGATCGATCCTGTATTGACGATGCGGTCGTCGGCCGTGCCGATCACCTGGATCGCCCCGGCGAGGCTCGTCGTGCCGATCGCGGCGGCCAGCAGATCGTCGGCCGCCAGCAGCGTATCGCCCTGCCCCCGGATCGTGCCGCTGTTGGTGAGGTCGAGCGCGGTGCCGCTTACCATCAGCGCGATCGATTTCTCGCCCGTCGCCTCGATCGTCCCGGCGTTGCTGATCGTGCCGCTGACGCCCGTGCCGTTGCCATAGACGAGCAGGCCGACGGCCGGATCGGTATAGTTCACCTCGGTATAGATGAAGCCGGGATAGCTGTAATAGCCGTAGCTACCGGTCGACCCGTCGCCGCTCGCGCGGATCACGCCCTGATTGTCGATGGCGTAGCTTGCCGATGTCAGGTTGGCGAGATTGAGCGTCACGCCCGCCCCACCGACTGCTGACGACTCTATGGTGCCGCTGTTGCGCAACGAGGCGGCGACCGGATTGTCGGGGGAGGGAAAATAGTCCCTGCTCGTGACGACCAGGCCGCTGCCCATGGCGTTGCTGATCGATCCACTATTGTCGATCGTCATCATCGCGGGCGTGTCGGCGGCGGCGAAGGTGGCAGAGATGGCCATGCCGCCATCGATGGTGCCACTGTTGATGGCGGACAGCCCGGTCAGCTCGGTGCCATTCAGCGTAACGGCGCGCGCCTGCCCCGAAGAGGCGATGCTGCCGCTATTGTCGAACGTCAGAGCGGTGTTCGCCGCCTGTATCTGCACGGCGGTGGCGTCCAGCATAGCGCTGCCGATCGCGCCGTCGTTGGTGAAGGACTGGATAGTGCCACTTACGCCGCCTGCCATGGTGCCGCGATTGGTGAACGCTGCCAGCGCACTATAGGGCGTGAAGTTCACGCCATAGAATGGCAGGTAGGTCGAAACCAGGCCGTCGATCGTCGCGTCGTTGACGATCGTCCCGTCGCCTTGAATATAGACATCGCTGGCGATGTCGTCCGCCGCGGTCAGCGTCAGGACGGTATCGGCGCCCAAAGCTTGGACATAGTCCGCTTCGAAATTGATGCCTGCGTGGTTGCCGAGGGCGATCGTGCTGCTGCTGCTGCGTGACCGGCCATAGATGTCGAAGCCCGCGCCGCCGTCGATGGTGCCGCTGACGCCTGTCGTCTCGCCGGTCTGGAGGAAGAGATCATTGACCTGCCCGAAGGTCAGATTGCCCTCCAGCGTGCCGCCATCGGTGACATAGATGGCGGACGCATAGCTATAGGGTGACGCCGCAACATCACCCATGATCGCGCCACGATTGATGATCGTGGCGCCGTTGGACAGGTCGATGGCGGTCGCGCCGCGGATCGTGCCGCCCGTTTCGTTGGTGAGGCTGCCATAATAGCTGAGGCTGACGGCCGCGCCGGTGCGACTTGCGATCGTGCCGCTGTTGGTTACCTTCGACTGACTGTAATAGCCCGCGTCCACTGCCAGCCCGTCGACCTCGATCGTGCCGCTGTTGGTGAGCGTGGCAAAGCCTGTGATGCCACTCGCCCCGGACCCGGCGACATCAGTGATCATCCCGCTGTTCACCACATCCTGCGCGCCGGTGATGGCCGTGCCATTGCCATTCAGGCTGATCATGCCTGCATTGGAGACGGTGGTTCCGCCGAAAATGCCGCTTGCCGGATAATAGAGACCGGTAGCATTAGTGACGCTGATCGTGCCATTGTTGGTGACGTCGGCGGTCCCGGCCACGATGGCGGCAGTGCCGTAGCTGTAATTCTGCGTCGTCTTGCTGAGGCTGAGCGTGCCGTTGTTGACGATCGTCAAAGCGCGATCCGGCCCCGCCCCGCCGCCCGTCAGTTGGTCGGTCGTGGCGATCGTCGCATCGACCAGCGTGCGGTCGCTCGACAACAGGTTGCCATTCAATGTGACCGTTCCGTTCCCGGCAAGGCCCAGCGTGGTCGACAGCGGCGACGCCGTCGTCAGCGTCAGCGCGGCGCCATTGGACAGTTCATAGGACAGCGCCTCGAACCCGTTGGCAAGCGCCATCGTCGCGTTCGCGTCGGCCTTCACCCGATAGCGTAACGTGTCCCAGCCCGCGCCCGCATCGACGCCGCTAGCCGCGCCCGCCAGCGCCCGCTCCGCCGGCGCGTCGAGATCGACGATCAACTGGTCGTCTCCCCCGCCCAGCAGGATCGCGCCCGTGACGCTGCCGCCATTATCGACGAAAATATCAGAGCTGGAATCGTAGGAATAGGGCGAGGCCAGGTTGACTGCGCCGACGATCTGCCCGGCATTGGCCAACACCGACCCAAAGCCCCGCCGCTGACGCCGCCCGTGATCGTGCCGGTGCCCGTGTTGATTAGCGTCCCGCCCAGCGCCACGCCCGTGGTGCCGCCGCTGATTGCACCGCTGTTGGTCAGTCGCCCGAAGCTCAGCGAAAGGCCGGTGGTAGCGCCATCGATGCTGCCGCTGTTGACCGCTGTATTCGAATATCCGAGCGTGAGGCCCGTGCCCCCGGTCGACCGGATGATGCCGCTATTGTCGATATTGCCGTAGCTAACCGACGCGCCCGTCCCGCTGGCGGTGATGCTGCCGCTGTTCGTTAGGTTTGAATCGGCCGACACGCCCGATCCGCCATTGGCGGTGATGGTGCCGCTGTTGATGATCCTGCTTCCCGACACTGCATAGCTGCTGTCGTCCGACAGGGTCGCTAGGATCGAATTGCGATTGTCGAAGATCGGGCCATAGGCTCCGAACTGGGCCATGATCGCCGGGCCCACCGTCACCAGCGCAGCCTCGTTCACCAGCGTCCCCGATCCGCCGTAGCGGATCGACGTCGTGGGCGTGAAATCGGCGGCCAGCGTCGCGATCGCATCGTTGCTGAGGAGAAGACCGAAGCGTTCGAAATTGGTCGGCAGAACGATCGTGCGGAACGTCGTGTCGCTGTCGATGCCAATTTCGACCGTATCGGTGCCCGCGCCGCCATCGATGCGCCCGGTGATCGAACTGATCCGGCCGCTTGTCGCATCATAGCGCGCCTGCAAGGTGTCGTCGCCAGCGCCCAGGATAAGATCGCCGTTGATCGTACCCGTGCGCGTGTCGATCGCGCTGCTTTGGCGACCTGTGGTGGTGACGATGACCGAGCCGTTGACTATGCCCGCATTGGAGAGGGTGATGCTGTCGGACAGTCGGATCGCGGTGCTGCTGCCGCCGATCGTCGCGCCTGTGGCATTGGTGATATAGGCACTGCCATCGCTGCTGATCGTCGGGGCCGATCCGCTCGAACGAATCGTGCCGCTATTGTCGATGTTCAGATAGCTATTGGTCGAGGCGATTGCGGCATTGCTGCCCCCGTCGATCGTGCCGGAATTGGAGACATACGACACTGCACCCGACATGCCGCCGATAAAGCCTGGAGCATAATTATAGACCGACAGTGTGCCAATGCCGGTCTGATCCACGACGATCGCCGGGCCTGCCGTCCCGCTGATCGTCCCCCAGTTGGAGATGGTAGCATAGATATTGCCGTTGCTGTTCCCCGTATCGAGCCGGATCAGGATACCCTGCGCGCCTGTCACCGTGCTGCCTTCCGCTACGGAGACAGAGGTGTTGGCCGACGGATAGGTCGTCACGGTCGATCCGGGCACGCAATAATAGGGCGTCGCACCTGAATAGGGATCGCATGGAACCGACATCGCCGGCCCGGTCGTGAAGAACAGCCCGGCCTTTCCCGTGCCGCCGTCGACCAGCCCTTTTATGTCGAAGCTCGTGTCGGTCGCGCGATTGATGATCGCTGCTGCGCTGCTGCCTGGACGCACAACGGCATCGGCTGCAACCACGACCCGGCTGCCACTGGTGGTGACGGTCAGGCCGTCGCTGTCGGTCCCGGTGCAGTCGGTGGTGCCATAGGCGGTTGTTGGATCGGGCGAGCATTGCGCATAGGCCGGTCCCGCCACCAGCATCGCCCCGAAAATCGCACTCGTCTGCAACGCACGAACCCGCACCCGCCGTCCACGCGACGCCTTCTCCTGAAACGACATGTCAGCCCCTATTAGGCCCAGTCGGCCCCAAGCTGCGATTTTGGCCAAGTCGGAGAACGTTTTGGGAACGTGGCATTCGGTATTGACGATGGAAATCATAGAAGAGGACAGTTCGCTCCATCATAGGGAGTGGGTTGATGGATCGGAGTATTCCGGGCGGGGATTTGATCGGACGATGGAGCCTGAGCTTTGCCGATATTGATTTTGTAAATTCGAAGCCGGCCCTGACGCGCCTTGGCCTCGCCGCGCAGCTGAAATTCTTCGCTTCCCTGGGGTTTTTCGCGATCGATCCCGGCTCAATCCCTACCGATGGCCTCTCGTATCTGGCCGAGCAACTCGGTGTCGAGGCTGGCGAGATAGCCGGTTATGACTTTTCCAGTCGGACAGCACGACGGCATTGTGCGGAGATCCTGATCCATCTTGGATATCACCGCATGAAGCGGGTGGATCGCGCGCAATTGACGGAATGGATTGCTGGCGAGCTGTGCCCGGGCGGCCAGTCGATCAATGCCATGCTTGAGCATGTTTTCCTGTGGTGCCGGGACCGGCGTATTTATGGGCCGTCGCGCAAGGAGCTTGAACGTGTCGTTCGCTCACAACGGCAAGATTATCTGGACACCTGGCTGATCGGAACCAGTGATCGGCTTTCGTCAGATGCGGTGGCGTTATTGGAAGCCTCGCTTGCCGATCCGGACAGCTCGACCGGATTCAACAGGATGAAGGGTGACGCCGGACAGGCAACGCTCGACAACATTCTCGACGTGACCGAGAAACTCGCCTTTATCCAGAGACTTGATCTTCCCCATGATCTCCTGACGGCTACGGGCAAGCCATGGGTCGATCAGATTGTTCGCCGCGTTGCCGGTGAAAAGGCCTCGGAGATGCGCCGGCATGCGCCGGCGCGACAGCTCGGCCTTTATGCGATTTATCTAATGTCGCGGGAGGCGCAACTCACTGACGCGATGATCGACCTGCTGATCGAAACCGTTCACAAGATCGGAACGCGCTCGAAACGCAAGGTGGTGGGCGATATCGCGAAAGACATCGAGCGGGTCTATGGAAAGGAGCGCCTGCTGGTCGAGATCGCCAGCGCCTCGATCAATGAACCATCGGGGCGCATCTGCGATGTCATTTTCCCGATCGCCGGTAAGGCCAAGCTGGCGGCGATCGTCAAGGAGAGCCATGCGAAGGGCGCTCTGGACCGGCGCATCTACAAGGTGATGCGTGGTTCCTGGGCCAATCATTACCGGCGCATGCTGCCAAGCCTGCTTTCCGTACTTGAGTTCCGGTCGAACAACGCGGTGTGGCGGCCGGTCCTGGCGGCCCTCGACTGGATCAGGAGCAAGGTGGATGGCGGATGCCGCTTCGTGCCATTGCAGGATGTTCCGATCGATGAGGTGATTCCAGCGCGATGGCGCAGTTCCGTCATTGATGACGATGGGCGGGTAAACCGGATCAGCTATGAGCTTTGCGTCCTGACGCAACTGCGCGACCGCATCCGCTCCAAAGAAATCTGGGTGGTCGGGGCGGATCGCTATCGCAATCCCGATGACGATCTTCCCAAGGACTTCGAGATCAGGCGAGATGCGTACTATTCCGGCCTCAGCCTGACGCCAGATGCGCAGGCGTTTTGCGCCTCGATCCGGGAGGAGCTTGAACGGGAACTGTTGCTCCTCAATGCCAATATTCCACAAAACGACAAGGTCCGGCTCCTGTGGCGCGGCGACAACCGGATATCGATTACACCGTTCAAGCCCTTGCCCGAACCGAAGGGTCTCGCTTCGATCAAAAGCGAGATCGGTCAGCGCTGGCCGATGACCGGACTGCTGGACGTGTTGAAAGAGGCTGCTCTGGACACGGGATTGATGGATGCTTTCGAAACGTCGGCCTCGCGGGTTACCCTGTCGAAAGCAGCCTTGGCTCAGCGTCTTTTGCTGTGTCTCTATGGCTTGGGCACGAACGCCGGGCTCAAGCGGGTCGCTGGCGCAACACCCGATGTCAGTTACGAGGAATTGCTGCATGTCCATCGCCGTTTCATCCACGCGCCAGCGCTGAGGGAGGCGTGCGCGCGGGTAGCAAACGCGACACTGGCAATCCGCAATGCCGCAGTATGGGGAGATGCGGGCACGGCATGCGCGTCCGATTCAACGAAGTTCGGCGCGTGGGACCGCAACCTGATGACGGAATGGCACGCCCGCTATGGCGGCCGTGGCGTCATGATCTACTGGCATGTGGAGAAGCGCGCGACCTGCGTTTATTCCCAGCTCAAGCGGTGCTCTTCCTCGGAGGTCGCCTCCATGATCGAAGGCGTGCTACGCCATTGCACCGACATGGAAATCCAGCGCCAGTACGTCGATAGCCACGGCCAGAGCGCAGTCGGCTTTGCGTTCTGCCGACTCCTTGGATTTGAGCTTGCCCCGCGGCTGAAAGCAGTGGCACGCCAGAAACTGGCCCTTCCCCAAGCCGGCATGCGCACGCGGCTTTCCAATTTACTGCCGATCCTCTCCAGCCCGATCGACTGGGACGAGATCGAGCAACAATATGACGAAATGGTCAAATATGCCGCTGCCATGCAATCGCGCACCGCCGATCCGGAAGCGATCCTGCTCCGGTTTGCCAGAGCCGAAGTGATGCACCCGACCTACAAGGCGCTGAGTGAACTCGGCCGCGCGGTCAAAACAATCTTCCTATGCCGGTATTTGCGTCAGGAGGCATTCCGCCGCGAGATCCACGAAGGGCTGAATGTGGTTGAGAACTGGAACGGCGCTAATGGTTTCGTGTTCTTCGGCAAGGGCGGCGAGATCGCCACCAACCGCATCCATGAGCAGGAAATCTCCGTTCTGGCGCTACACCTCCTGCAAGCGTCGCTGGTGTATGTGAACACCCGCATGCTTCAGACCGTACTGGTTGAGCCGAAGTGGGCGGGGCGGATGACGCCGGAAGATTATCGTGGTCTCACGCCGTTGATCTACAGTCATGTGAACCCTTATGGCCGCTTCGACCTCGACCTGAACGACCGGATTGATTTTGGACGGCTTGCAGCGTGAGGCGGCTGATCGGCCTATAACATTTGGGTACACCCCAGAGTGATAGGGCCGAGTGACACCATTCGTCTGTCACAAAAGGGTGGGTTTGCGCTCAATGTGACGATACACTGCAAGAGCCACCCTAATGTGACGGATTTTGCACTTGGCTCGTATCGGATATGCCCGCGTCAGCACCACGGACCAGGATCTGGATATCCAGATTGGCCGCCTCAAGAATGCAGGTTGCGAAATTATCCGTTCCGAGACCGGATCGGGGGCCTCGCGGAGCGGGCGCACGGAACTGGAAACGATCATGCAGTTTATGCACACCGGCGACGAGCTGGTCGTGCTGCGGCTCGACCGGCTCGGCCGCTCCACGCGCGATGTCCTGAACCTGGTGCATGAGCTTGATGAAAAGGGAGCTTCGCTGCGCATCCTTGAGCCAGAGGTGACGACGGCGGGCGACATGGGGCGAATGGTCATCACCATACTCGGCATGGTCGCCGATATGGAGCTGAAGTTCATCAAGGATCGTCAGCGCGCCGGGATCGAAGCGGCGCGCGCCGAAGGCGTTTACAAAGGCCGGAAGAAGAACGTCGATGACGATGAAATCCGCCGTCGCCTTGCCGCCGGCGCCAGCAAGGCCCGCGTTGCCCGCGACCTGAAGGTCTCACGAATGACCGTCTATCGGGCGCTCGACATTATTCCGTCACAGACCAAACTGCCGGAAAAGCCGCCCACTGCCAGCATCGCCCTGCATCTGATTATCGAGAACTTCAACAAGCGTGGAAGAGGTAGAAAACCCGCTCGGGAGCGGATTGAGGCGATGCTGGAACGCGACTACGCCATGGTAAAAAACGGCAATTGTGATTACAAACTGACCGTCGCCTATGACCCCGATCCGGATGGCATTTCCCTTGATGAGGAAATCCAAAGCCTCCTCTCCGAGATGTTCAACATCGCAGAGAGCTACAATTGCTCCATGGAAGCCGATATCTACGAGGTCGGTGGTCAGCAACGGTCCTGGTAGAATCAATCAAGCGTTCAGTGTTCGTTCTTCAACCTGGCCAAAATCGCAGCTTCGGGCCGACTGGGCCTATTAATGTCAACAGAACAGACGTATGGGAGATAAATCATTCTGTCTATTGGATAATCATATCTTTAAATGGAGGCGGCTTACCCCCTCGCATATCTATCCTCATGCCGCACGATGTCATCCTCTCCCACATAGGGCCCGGTCTGTACCTCGATGAAGACAGTGGGGATGCGACCAGGATTTTCGATGCGGTGCTGTGCGCCCACCGGAATGTAGATCGACTGGTTCTCGGTCAGCAGCGATATCGCCCCGTCCAGCGTCACCTTCGCAGTCCCCTCGACCACGATCCAGTGTTCCGACCGATGGAAATGGCTTTGCAGGCTCAGTGACTGGCCGGGCAGCACGGTGATGCGCTTCACCTGGAAACGCCCGCCGACCAGCAGGCTTTCGAACCAGCCCCAGGGGCGGTGGTCCTTGGGGAAGGTTTCGGCCTGCGTCGATCCCTTACGTTGCAGTGCCTCGACCACTTTCTTGACGTCCTGCGTGCGCGACTTGTCGGCGATCAGCACTGCATCGTTCATCGCCACCGCAACGATGTTGTCGAGGCCAAGGCCGACGATCTCCAGCCCTTTGGTTTCGGACCGCAGCAGCGAATTGGTACAATCGATCGCGGTCGCGGCGCCGGACAGGGCCACGCCATCGGCATCAGGCTGCATATGTCCCCACACCGCGTCCCAGTCGCCCAGGTCCGACCAGCCCGCATCATAGGGCACCACCGACAGATTGTCGGCGCGCTCCATGATCGCATAGTCGATCGCAACATTGTCCGCCCTGCCCCACGGCTCTTCGGCCAGACGCAGGAAACCCAGATCGCCTTCCGCCTGCTCTACGGCCTGCCGCACCGTCGCGAACAATTCGGGCGTATGGCGCTCGAACGCGGCGAGGATGTCCTTCACCGCAAAAAGGAAGATGCCCGCATTCCAGAGATAATTGCCCGTCGCCAGCATTTCCTCGGCGCGCGCGGCATTGGGCTTTTCGACAAAGCTGCTGAGCGCGATCGGCTGCCCGGACCCGTCGGGGCGTTCCCCGATCTCCAGATAGCCATAGCCGGTTTCGGCGCGCGTGGGCTGAATGCCGAACGTCACCATCTGCCCTTGTGGGATCGCCACGAGACCCTTGCCCACAGCCTCGTGAAAGGCGGCCTTGTTGGTGATGACATGGTCGGACGGCGCCACCAGCATGATCGCGTCGGGCTGCTTTTGCACCAGATAGAGCGCGGCTGCCAGAATGGCTGGCGCGGTGTTGCGTCCTTCCGGCTCGATCAGGATGGCTTCAGGATCAATGCCCTCCTGTGCCAGCTGTTCGGCGATAATGAAGCGGAAGAGCGAATTGGTGAGCACCATGGGCTTGTCGAAATGCACCGTCCCACTCGATCCCGACATCCGCCGTGCCGCATCTTGAAACAAGGTACCTTCGCCCAGCAAAGGCACGAACTGCTTGGGATAGGATTTGCGTGACAGCGGCCACAGGCGCGTGCCCGATCCGCCGGCAAGGATGACAGGCGTGATGGATGGGCCGGATAGAGCGGAAGTCGTGGCCATATATGTTCTAAATCCCTTCGAGCCGCCTTGAGCCTTAGCGCTTGCCGAACAAACTCTGTTGCTCAAACGCGGGGGCAGGGTTTTGGTGCAGCGTGCAAAGAATTTTCGCAAGCGCAACAATTGGAGCGGGAGGATAGCTGATAGCCATCTTTCTGCTATCCCTAATTCGAATGGCGGCAGGCAGCAGGGTATTAGGTTGATCAGTACATGAATTCGTGCTTTCGAGTAGAAATAGTCATTATGGCTCAATCGCGCTAAGGCCCTCCCATGGCCAACCTACAGCGCGAACTCTTTCAGCTCGACAGCCCCCTCATGGGCGAGATTCGCGGCGAGCGTTCGCTGATGGCCTTTCCCTTCTTTGCGTTGGCGAAGAATGCCTGGATGAAGCCGCTTACCTATGCGACGCCCACCGTCACGATCGAGGTGCGTCCGTCCGCGCGCGGGGTCGCGACGATCTACGACAAGGAAATCGTCCTCTACATCGCCAGCCTCATGGCCGCGAAGATCGAGGCGGGGATGGAGGTGAGCCAAGATTTCACTTTTACCGCGCACGACTTGTTCACCGTCACCGGCGCCAATCATTCGGCGCGCACCTATGCCCGTCTGTCGGACGCGTTGGAGCGGCTTCAGGGCACGCAGATCCGCACCAATATTGAGGCTGGCGGCGAGGGCGAGGAGGGTTTCTTCTCTTGGCTGTCCGAAGCACGACTACAATATGCGCGCTCGGGAAAAGGCGAAAAGCGTCTGAAAGCCGTGCGTGTGCGGCTGTGCGACTGGCTGTTTCGCGCGATTTTGCGCGACGGGCAGGTGCTCGACTACGCCCACACCTATTTCCAGCTCGGCCCCATCGAGCGGCGCATCTATGAGGTCGCACGCTCGTCCTGCGTAGAGGGCGAGCCGCTGGAGATCGACCTTGATCTTTTGCGCCACCAGATCGGTTTCCAGAACCCGCTGCCCAATTTCCGCATCGCCATGCGTCAGATCGCGGGCGCCAACATCGTCCCGGATTATGACATCCGCCTGGTCGAAGATGCCCCCGCCCCGCCGCCTCCGCAAGGCGAGGAGCGCAAGGCCGGGCGCCGGGCCGCGAGCGCGCGCGTCATCATCACGCAGCGTCCCCCTGCCCTGCCCAACGGCAGCGACTGGGACGGGGTCGGGAGGAGTGCGCAAGGCGCATCCGCCGACAGCTGACACCTCAGGGCCAAGCGCTTGCGATTCGCGGTACCGATTCGGATCGGCGGCGAATTCCTACTCGAAAGCACGAATGATGCGAGGCTATTCCTACTCAATGGCACGAATGGTGAACATCCATTCCTACTCGAAAGCACGAATTGGACCCCTATTCCTACGCGAAAGCACGAATGATTTTCCGCATTCCTACTCGAAAGCACGAACCGCAAGCCCTTTCGGAATAGGAGATTAGCTGCAATCATGGCGCTGCGGCCGCCTTCGCGACGGCTTGCGGCTATGGCCGGCGTCCTGTCGGCGAAGGATCAACGAAGGGGCGGCTGTGACCACTTAAAAGAATACCCGGCACGAAGGCCGGGCATCCGCTGAAGGTTGGAGCGACGTCGCCAAACGTCGAACCGGGTGCCTCAAAAGAGGTCTAACACCGCCCTCTCCTACTTCAGTTTCTCTACGGTTTCAAGGATGCGCGCTTCGCGCCAAGCCTTCTTTTTGTCTGGTGACGGCCTTCTGCAATGGAGGGACGAATGGGAACGCTTGCCTTTGGCGAGGCGCTGGTCGGCGCGTTGGGTGGACATCTGACCGGCTCGGGGAAACGCGCCCCGCGCAAGCGCCGTTCGGGCGCGCCCCACCCCACCGGTGCGCCGGTGCTGCGCGACAGCGTCGAGGAGGGGACGTTCGAGCATCTCTTCTTCACAGCGCCAGCCAAGGGGAGACCGACCGGATGCTGCGCGCCGCGCGTCGGCTGCTCGATGCCGGGCGCCAGCTGCGGCGCGAAGCGCGGGGAGGCGCAGGGGCCGAGGCTCGCACCCTCACCCCTGTCGAGCGCACGCTGACCACCTTGACCGCCGCGAGCGTGCGCGTGCTTGAGGAAATTCTCACCCTCGCCCGCCTCAACCGCGGCCGCGTCTTTCCCAGTTATGATTATCTCGCCGACGCGACGAGCCTTGGCCGGGCGACCATCGCTCGATCGCTCAGAATTCTGGAGAGCGTCGGCTTTCTCGTGCGCCAGCGCCGTTTCAAGCGCGTTGAGGGCGATGGCCCCGGCCCGCGCTACGCCCAGACATCGAACGTCTATCGCGCCTTCCTGCCCGATCGCCTTGTTCGCTATCTGCCGCGCTGGATGCGCCCCGCCCCCCTCCCCGACGATGTCGTCCAGCGCGAGGCCGACCGGCAGGAGGAGCTAGCCATCATGCGTACCAGACTTCCCGAGCGCGAACGACACAAGGCGATGGAGCAGGGCGCGCTGGCCAAGATTCTTGCTCGACTTGAGGCGGCGCTCGATCGACAGGACATAGGAACGGAGCGTGAGTCTCAAAACCATCCTGAACCGCTAACCCAGTCTTATATAAAAAGAACAAGCAGAGTTGGCCTAGACGGCCAACAAGCAAAAATTCGTGGATAAGGCCGCAAAGCAAGCCCACCAACGCACCGGTCTCCCAACCCGCAAACATCGAACGCACCGCTTCGCGGCGCGAATGCTCCCCAATGGGAGCAGGTGGCTTGGGCAGTTGTACCATTCGGGCGATATGCCTGACGTGAGGAGGCTATCCGGTAGCTATCGGATATCGCTTTATATAATAGTCGATCCTACAATTGCAGCGTGGCACCCCGTCATGCGAGATGAGCGAAGGACGGTAGCGGTGCGGAGGCCAAACCGAACATCCTTTTCCAAGGCCGCAAGAGCCGTTGATAACGTCGTGCATGAGAGGGAAGCGACTATTGAGCGTCCATGTGCAGAAATTTCCTTAAACGGGAAAGGATCCGCCGACCGATCGAACGCTAGTTACCTGCCACTGTCATTTCGCTTGACCGTCCTTGTCGTTCCGGCGAGCAATCATGTCATGATCGTGATCGAAAAAGCCGCCCGCGCCCTCTGTCGGACACAGGGCCAGGATGACGCCGCCCTCGTCGATGGCAACCCCGCCTGGCGGGTCTATGTGCCCCACGTCATGACGGTGCTCGCTGCGATCCACGAACCCAGCCAAGTCATGAAAGAGGTGGGTGCCGAAATCGTCCGCCATGTAAGGGAGGGCGAGTCCGACTATGCGCACCAGAGCGATGCCGCCAATGTTTGGCGCTTCATGATCGATGCGATGCGCCGGGATAGCTGACGGTTAGGCGATAGCTATCGGATAGCTACTTGATATCCTTTGCCAATGCCACCAAGGCCCGTTCCAGCACTGCGCCGAGCGGCACCCCCATCTTGTCCGCGATCCGGTACAGCTCCTCGATCGTCTCTTCGGTTGCCTTGATGTTGATCTGCCGGTTGCGCCCGGTCGTATGCCGCCGCGGTGCGCGCCCAGGTGTTGGGGCAGGGGAGGGGACAAGCGTTTCCGCTGTCTCGCCCGCGCCCGCATTTCCCGCCTTGCGGCTTGGAAAACCGGCATTTTTTGCAATCGTCTCGATCGCGTCGGCAGGCACGGGCTTGGCCGCGCCGTCGGACGCGAAATCATCGAGGTCGCTGAAAGGATTGGCCCGGCTCATGCTGTCATATCCTCCTGTCGTGCGCCCTTGCCCCGGCTCTTGCGCAGCTGCTCGATCACCTCGACCGCGAACTGTTCGGCATTGGCGATCGCCTTGTCGAGATTGGCGACTTCCTTGGGATCGAGCGTTTCGAGCGTCTGGCGGAAGGAGAAGATCGCCCGGAACGCCTCGCGCTCATGCAACTGCGTCGTAAACATTGGCACGCCCGCGTCGGTCAGGCCTCCCTGGATATGCCCCATGGTCCGCGTGCGGATGATGGGACTGGTCCGCGATAACAGCACGCCATAGGGCACCTCGCGCCCCGTCATCTTCTCGTGTTGCTTGAGTACCCGGATCGCCCGGCTCGCCTGCTCGGCATCGAGCTGCGATCCCTGCATGGGGATCACCACCAGGTCAGCCTGGCTAACCGCGAGCAATACGATCTTGGCTGCCGTGCCTTCCAGGTCAACGATGACAAATGGGGTTTGTGCTGCCGCCTCCTCGATACGGTCGAGGATATTGTCCTCATCGACATCGGCCACGATCGAGAGATTGTCGGGGAGGGCGGTTCCCTTGGCCCAGGACGCGATCGGATGATTGGGATCGGCATCGATCACCGAAACCTTGGCGCCGCGCGCAAGCTGCGAGGCAAGCAGGAGGGCGGCCGTGGTTTTCCCGACGCCGCCTTTTGGGCTGATGAAGGCAATGGTAGGCACAGAAAAATATCCTTTCGGATATCATTTAGCTACCAGATAGCGACCAAGCAATCAGATATCTATCGCATTTATCTCGTCGAGTGGAGCAGTTGGCGCCGACATTGGCTTTGTGGGCGGCACGCAAGTACATCTTGCTCAAAAGTCGCGCAGTGCATTGGCTGAGACGGGCCTTGACGGTTTCGATTGATGATATGCCCAGTCCTTTTTTTGCGGGAAGTAAAAGACTGGGCATATCATCTAGCAAGATCGTCACGACGTCCTGAGTCAGCGCCACGACTGGGTAGAGTATCACCTTCACCTCGATTTTGAGGCGGGACGCCACACACATAGCCCGCAGCTAAGACCCTTCTAGGTTGCGAACGGGATACCTCCATGGTCTCCGCAAGACCACCACGCTGGTCGCGGGCCTTTGCAGGCGGGCGATGGTCGCACCCATGGTGCTAGGCTGTGCCATTCTGGTTCTAAGCCTATATGGCTCAGTTTTTCCTGCCCAAACTGCAGTCCGGCGACGTCGTCTCTGCTCCTTCAGGTCCAGACATCCGACACGGAGGCATGGCTGACTGTTAATTCGGACGGCTGCGGATTTTGAAAGCAGGAGGCATCTAGAAGACCAGGGCTACGCAGAACAAGGTTGAGAGATATAGCTATTTGATAGCAAATAGATATCATAAAGCTACCTGATAGCTATCAGGTAACCTCTTTGCGCATTGAGGCGAACATGTGGCATGTCATCTACCTCTTGTCCGTGCCGACAATATCGCTAACGCACCCGGTTCATGGAAGCGAGGAGGTCAGAAGAATATGGCGCACGGGTGCGCCACGCCGGGTTGGCGCTGGCAGTGCATGCAGACGCCTTTCGCGCTGCGCCGCGCGCCTATCTCGCCGCGTGTTGGTGGTGGCTAAAGCGCAAGCGGGTGCGGGCGCGCGCGCAATTCGCGACTCTGCTCGGCACCTCGCCACGCGCTTATGCACTGTGGGCGCTGCGCCGCACACGCGCAGAACGGCGCCAAACTAAAGAAGGCGATAGGGCGGCTGAAGCCGGCGTGCCGCCAATCGTCGCGCTCGTCGATGCTGGCGCTGACGAGAGCGGGCTGAACACCACGCTACGCAGCCTGGCGGGCGAAGGGATAGAGGCGCTTGTCATCGGTCGCCAAGGCCCTGCCGACGCGCTGATCGACTGGAGTGCTGGTTGCTGGGCAATGCCTATCACGGCGGGTGACAGTGTCGCGACGGGCACGGCCAGCGCCTATCGCCGCGCTGTGACAGAGGCGGGCGAGGATGTACGCCTCATCTATGCCGATGATGACCAGATCGACCGCTGGGGCCGGTTTGGCACCCCGCATTTCAAGCCCGACTGGAATTCGGAGCTTTTTCGGCATTTTGACTATCTGACCGGAGCCTGCATCCTGCGCTTAGGGAAAGATGACTTGGCCGCGGCAAAGGCGGGAGACTGGGCGCGGCAGTTGGTAGCGCGCGTGGCGGGGCAGGGGAGGCCTGTGCATCTCCGCGAAATGCTGCACCATCGCTGTGTGCGCGCCGCGCCGATCATACCCGCGCCGATAACCACATTTGCGCAAGATTTGCCGCCTGTCAGCGTCATTGTCCCGACGCGCAATCACGTCGACCTGTTGCGCACTTGTGTTGAAGGCGTTGCGACGACCGACTATCCCGATATCGAACTGATTATTGTCGACAACGACAGCGACGACCCCGAAACCCTTGACTATCTGAATGCGGTGGGCGGTACGATGCCTGGGTTGCGCGTGAAGATACTGCGTCATGCCGGTGCATTCAACTATTCGGCGATTAACAATCGTGCGGCTAAAGTCGCACATGGGCGACTGCTTTGCCTGCTAAATAACGACATTGAGATGACAGAGCCGCGCTGGCTGGCGACAATGGTATTACAGGCGCTACGTCCCGACGTTGGTGCGGTCGGTGCACGGCTCCTCTATCCCGATGGGCGGGTTCAGCATGCCGGCGTCGTTATCGGCATGGGCAATGCGGCGGGCCACGCCCACCGTTTCTTGGCACCTATTGAAGAGGGCTATTTCTATCGCCATGCCTTGCCGCAATTCACCTCGGCCGTGACCGCCGCCTGCCTCCTCGTACAGCGCGAGCGTTTTTTTGCCGTCGGCGGCTTTAACGAACGCGATTTCGCGGTTGCCTTCAACGATGTGGATCTGTGTTTGCGCCTCAATCAGCGCGGGTGGCAGTCCTTCTACGAGCCGCGCGCGACGCTCATACACCATGAATCGGTATCGCGCGGGCTGGATCGTGACCCAGTGGGCGCGGCCCGCTTTGCGGGTGAACTAGCTGCCTTGCAGCGGCTCTGGCGGACCGACAGCGTCACCGATCCCTTTTCCCACCCTGAACTCAGCCGCGTGACCGAACGCTTTACAATAGCGATGTGAACATGGCTTCCACCGATCCCAAGTCCCGGCTCGCGCTAAACCAGGTCACGCTATGCGCCGCGACCTCGGTCAATGTCGCCGTCACAATCCGCGCGCTGGAGGCCTGCCTCGAGCAGGTCGATTTTGCCGCCTGCAAGCTGTTCACCCATGAGAAGGTTACGCCCGATCATCCGGC
The DNA here is from genome assembly GCF_002288285.1 of Sphingobium xenophagum. NCBI lineage: Bacteria > Pseudomonadati > Pseudomonadota > Alphaproteobacteria > Sphingomonadales > Sphingobiaceae > Sphingobium > Sphingobium xenophagum. The sequence continues at coordinate 55,877 of NZ_CP022751.1, forward strand.
TATCATCGTGGTGCCGATCGCGCCCCTGCGTTCCTCAACAGCCTATTCCGATTTTATGCTACGCCATATGGTTGATCATATCGACACCTCGCATTGCTTGGTCGCACAATGGGACGGGCATGTTCTAGATGCTGCGCGCTGGCAGCCGGAGTTTCTCGACTATGACTATGTCGGTGCCAGTTGGCCGCAGTTCGATGATGGTTATGATGTCGGCAATGGGGGGTTTTCCCTGCGCAGCCGGCGCCTGATGATGGCTTGCCGCGAACTGGGCTTCGCGCCGTCGCATCCTGAGGATATAGCAATCGGGCGGATCAACCGTGCCTGGTTGGAAGAAAGGGGCATGCGCTTCGCCCCGCGCGATATCGCTGACCGGTTTGCGGCCGAGCGCGCCGGTGATATCGCACGGAGTTTTGGCTATCATGGTGTCTGGCATATGCCGCGTACGATCGGTGTCGAGCCTTTCTGGCGCCTCTATCGCAAGCTAGATGATCGTAGGACGATTCAGCATGATTTCACCGCAATTTATCGAGATATAGGGCAGGGGCGAGGGGGGCTGGCCCGAAGGATGCGTCTGCTCTTTGATCAAATAGGAAAATGCAAGTCGTGACCAACCCGTTTCCTGGCCTGCCGCTGCTCGAATCTCCGCTTTTTCCGAAACTGTGCGAGACACAGGGATGGAGTGAGGAAGAGATACGGATCGCCCGTGACCTACATGCACAGGGCTATGCCGTGCTGGATTTCCCTGACGTGGAGATTGATGCCCGGATCATGCGGATTCAGCAAAATCTTGGCCCATGCTATGGATTGGATTTCGCCAATCCTGCCAGCGACAAGACGATCGGCGAACGACGTGTGCAGGATGCTTGGGTCTTCGACGAAGATGTGCGCGCGATAGCTGCCAACCAGAGCATTATCGACCTTTTAAGCAAACTCTACGGCCGTGCCGCCTTCCCGTTCCAGACATTGAACTTTCCCGTTGGCACGCAGCAGGACGCGCATTCGGATTCGGTTCATTTCTCTTCCTTGCCAGAACGTTTCATGTGCGGCGTGTGGCTGGCGATGGAAGATGTCGGCCCCGACGCTGGCCCGCTCTTCTATTATCCTGGCTCGCATAAATGGCCGATCGTCACTAATGCGCTGATCGGACGGCGTGGATTTGGAAGTGATTTGAGGTCCGCGCAGGATCCCTATGGTTCGGCCTGGCGCGCCTTGTGCGAGGCCTACGGTGCACAAGAAGAGGTGTTTTTGGCAAAGAAAGGCCAGGCATTGATCTGGTGCGCGAACCTGCTGCACGGCGGCACTCGCCAAAACGACCCTAGTCTGACTCGCTGGTCGCAGGTGACACATTATTATTTCGACGACTGTATCTATTATACTCCGGCCTTTTCCGATGAAGCGGTGGGGAAGCTCGCCCTGCGCGAGATCGTTGCGATTAGCGACAAGGCACCGCGCGCGAACAGTTATCTAGGGGAGACATTGAAGGTCGATAGGACAAAGCCATCCTTCAAGCAAAAAATAGCTTCCTATTTCAGATGACGGAAACCGGATGTCAAAACGACATCCATTTTTCTCCGTCGCATTTGACATGGGATTTATATCGTCCTCCCCCGATTTTCACCATTTGACCCCATGCACTGATCTTGTCCCTAAGATCTTGGACAAAGGCAATCGATCCGGCGCCCTCGCCACTACCGCAAGGGGGCAGATCGGCAAAATTTGTCGGCGCAAGGTGGACAATCTGCGAATAAACGTCGCTATAGCGGCTCTGCGGGCTGCCGATCCGGCTTTTGAGATCGGATGTCGGGGCGATATCCTTGCCAATCATCGCGCCATTATCAGCGCGGACATAGAGCGCGGCATTGCCGTCCTGATCGATCAGTTCGAAATAGTTTTTCCAATTGGCCTTGTTCAAGCTGGCGATTCTCAAGCCGGCTGAAAGCCCGATTCCTTCCGACGCCTGCAACACCAGGCCATATTCCCCGCCGTCACGCGGATTGACCACGCCGAGTTGCGTCCTGACTCCACGAACGGGCTGTCCTTGATCATTGGCGACGAAACTGTGGGATTCCAATGTCGCCGCGAAACCGTCGCGGATGCCGACATTGGCGAGCATGGCGGCGGCATCCCCTTTTGCCTGTCGCACGAATATGCTCATGCCATCGGCTTCCCCTGTCAAAGCGGATTTTGGCCAACCGGGGCGGATGTTAACCAGCGATAAGGCATAGCTGCCGCTGTCGGCCGTAGAGGTGCCCTGGCTGGAAGACGGGCCTTGAGCTGCGTCCGAAATCTCTATGGTGCGGCCGATCTGCGCGGCTTTCCTGTTCCCGGAAAAGACGATGCAATCACGCAAGGGGGTCGTCGCGCCGGTGCCGTCGGGAGCGATATTAACAAGACCGCCAGCACGTGACGTTTTATCTTGCCCGGAGCATAGGCTTTCATGCGCCGCTGCGTTGCGTTCAGCCGCAGCGGCATTTCCCGGAGAGGCGTCATCCATCACTGCATATAAGATCGCTGGCAACGCTAGGATGAGGCCTGCCTTCCAGACAGTCGATTTGGGCTTCATCCTAATCTCCAAGGCTCGTAAAGGGTGAAAGCAAGGATCGTTACAAACATAAAGCGAGAAGGGTCCGAGCGACACGCCAAAAGCGACCAAAGACATTGCTTAGACGCGACACACCCTTGTGGGCTGGCGCCAATCTCAATAAGCAAGCCGTCTGCCAATCGCCAGACCTTCAAGATTTGGAAATCATGCATCCTTCAACAGATATGCCCGTAGAAGCTGCCGACGCGCCCACGAACGGCTTTGTCAGAACGCTACGCCGCCGGCGGTGGTTCATCCTGTTCGTCATTGTGCCCGTCATTCTGGCGACAATCTATTATGGTTTTATCGCTTCGGATGTCTATCAGTCTGAATCGCGGTTCGTAATAAAGGCGCCCTCTCAAAAACAGGCACAGACATCCACTATTGCTAATATTATTCAATCGACAGGTGTTTCCTCTGGGCAGGATCAAGCCAAGGAGGTGATGGACTATATAAACTCCCGCGACGCGCTGACCGACCTTAGCAAGAAAATCGATGTCCGTTCTATATTTTCGAACCCGGACGCTGACATATTCAGCCGCTATCCCGGACTTTTCTTGGATGATAGCTTCGAGGATATGTATAAATATTATAAGAAGATAGTTGATGTCAGCGTTGATCATGATAGCAACTTGACCGTTCTTCGGGTCAAATCCATCACCTCGAAAGATGCGCATGATCTCAATGCTGGTCTGCTGGCCCTAAGCGAAAATCTGGTGAACCGGTTGAATGGCCGTTCGCAGTCAAAGGCGATAGCCGAGGCGGAAAACCGGGTCCAGAACGCCCAGATACGGCTCCGTAATGCGCGGTTGAGACTTCGTGAATATCGCAATTCGAGCGATGTCATGGACCCGACGATCGAGGCGACCGGTGTTCTCGAGATTTCCAACAAGCTTGTTAGCGAACAGGCCGCATTGCGCGCGCAGCTTGCGACCATGCAACGGATAACGCCGGAAAATCCTACCATCCCGGCACTGCAGAGCCGCATCAACGCCATTGGTGGGCAGATTGCCGCTCAGAACAGCAGGGCAGTCGGCACGGGCGATGGGCTGGCGTCCAAGCTTACCCAATATGAAAATCTTCAGGTCGAGCAGGAATTCTCAACCCAGATGCTGACCATGGCAAGTGCTACCCTCGAACAGGCACGCAGCGAGGCGCTCAAGCAGCAATATTATCTGGAAACCATCGTTGAACCCAACAAGCCCGACGTCCCGGCTTATCCCAAGCGACTTCAGAATATCCTGGTCGTCGCGGCGGGTGCCTTCGTACTGTATCTTATTGGCTGGATGCTGATCGTGGGTATTCTCGAGCATTCTCCAGAGGACTGACGGCCCATGGACAGAATCCTGAAGGGTTGGCAGGTTCAGCAGCGGGTTATCATCGCCCTGATGATACGTGAGTTGATTACCCGCTTTGGCCGGGAAAATATTGGTTTTCTCTGGATCATGGCGGAACCGCTGCTGTTCGCGGTTCTGGTCGGCATTGGCTACACCTTCATGCTCGGCGATACCGAACATGGGGTTGGCGTGATCGCATTTATCGCTAGCGGCTATATCCCGCTGACTGTCATGCGTAATTCATTCGGGCGGGCGGTGAACATATTCTTGGTCAATGGTGCCCTTCTTTATCATCGCCAGATACGCATCCTGGACTTCATCTTCGTGCGCTTCCTGATCGAAATGATCGGTGGGATGATGGCCTATTTGTTCGTCGCTATTGTTTTGGGATTCTTGGGATTTTTCCCCATACCTGCCCATTTTGGCTATCTAATTGGTGGCTGGTTTCTCTACATGATGTTTGTGCTGGCTATGACGTTAGTCATTGCACCACTTTCCGAAATATCCGAAGCATTGGAAAAGTTGCTGCCGGTTACTGTCTATATCGCAATCCCCTTTTCCGGTACATTCAACATGGCGTCCTGGCTATCGCCTGCCGCGCGCGACGTTGTCTTATGGTCGCCTTTCGTCCATGGCATGGAAATGATGCGCTACGGCCTGTTCGGCGATGCTGTGAGACCCTATTATAACATATGGGTTCCGCTGGCCGGCACCGCGATCGTCGGCATGATTGGACTGATGCTATGTCGGCATGTTCGCCGGACTTTGGTGGTTGAATGATATCCTGCACAAATATTAAGAAAAGCTATCGCGTTGGTCACCGATCCAAGTCCGTGCTCAAAGGCGTTAACCTGACTATCGCACCTGGCGATCGCATTGGTTTGCTCGGTCGCAACGGCGCGGGCAAGTCTACCTTGATAAAATTGATCGGCGGCGTCGAAATGCCGACATCCGGCAAGATCCGCCGAAAGATGACATGTTCTTGGCCCTTGGGCTTTAACGGCGGGTTCCAGGGCAGCCTTACCGGCTATGACAATGCCCGTTTTATCGCGCGCATATATGGACAAGATTATGTAACGATGCGACGTTTTGTCGAAGAATTCACCGAACTTGGTAAACAGTTGAACATGCCCGTGAAAACCTATTCATCCGGGCAGCGCGCAAGGCTGGCTTTCGCTCTTTCACTCGCTATCGAATTTGACTGCTATCTGATCGACGAAGTCATTATGGTTGGCGACAAGAATTTTCAGGATAAATGTCGATATGAATTGTTTGAGAAGAGACAAGACAGGTCGATCTTGGTCGTATCCCACACAACCGATATAATAAGGGAATGTTGTAGTCGCGTCTCAGTCATTAAAGATGGACTATTGTCTGAATATGACGATGTTGACGAAGGTATATCGGTTTATGACAATCTGTGAACGTTGAGGTTAATTGGTCGTGAATTTATGAACGGTTGATCGCCGAATGCGGAGAGCGGCTGTTCTGCTTGGTGCCTAAGAGCCTAATTCATAACTATCCGATGATATTTCATAGCCTTACGATGGGACGGGCGAATAGCTGGATGGTATCTATGGAACAACCACGCGGTTGCCGATGCGATGGTCTGTTCAAAGTCCTAGGCGCGACTCGCCCGCTGTCTCCAATCTGAGCAGAAATACGCTCTGTTTGCGAGCAGGGCACGCGACGTTTGCAAGCGCATACACATAGCCCTGCGACGCAATCACCATCATGATGCCCTCGCTTCGAAGCAGAACGCACAGCGCTTATTTATAGAGGTGCCTTGGTGGCGCACCTTGCCGCGCTGCGCAATATAGTCATTTCAGGTCCATCAAATGCCTGTTTTACCAGAGCTGCATAATCGGGATAGCGTTTGGTGACGACATCGACCCCGGCTTTTACCAAGGCTGCCTTCTCACCTTTAAAGCTAGCCGTGCGCACATGATAGACAAAGGACCAAGGCGAAACTAGATTCAGCCATCCGGCTTTGAGCGCCCGCATGCAAAAGTCATTTTCCTCACCATAGCCGCGCGGGAATCCTTCATGGTCGAACAACCCTTGCTCGTCGATCAGCGCGCGGCGGATAAACATGCAAAATCCTGACCCGGTAGGGACTTCAGGCGGAGTGCAGCCTTGCGTCGCTTGGGTCATCAACAGGGCATATTCCTCATGACTGAGATGATCGGGCTTGTGACATGTCTTGTTGAACGTGGGGAAGGAAAAGGCGCCTGCATTGTCGCTCATGGCGGTGACCGTCGCCACCTTCTCGCGACTATACGCTGCAGCACGCAACCCTTCGAGCCATTTGGGCGTGACGATAGTGTCGGAATTAAGGAGAACGATATCGTCGGATCCCGCCTCGACAATGGCTGCATTGATGGTTTTCGTGTAGCCCATGTTGGCTGCGTTGCGGCGAATAGTCACACCCGGAATTTGGCTGAACGAGGCCAAGATTGGGGTCACGGCAGGGTCTGGGCTCCCATCGTCAATGACGACTATTTGATTGCGTGCAAGGTCGGTGTGGCGAATGACCGAAGCGATGCAGTTGCGCACCTCGTCGGGAGCGTTATAGACCGGAATTACAACTGTAGTGCGGGGCACGTGACCAAGGCGGACGGTTGTGGGAACGAGGGGTTGGCTGCGCGGGGACTCTAGAACCGACTGACCGCGCATGGGCTGGTTGAAGATTTGCTCATAGCTTTGAGCCAAGGCCGTGCGCAAACTGTCCTGCGAAAAGTAGGTGGCAATGAAAGCGCGGCCTGCCTCACCCATTGCTATGATGCGATCTGACGCCTGACACATTGTGGCGACCGCTTCGACGACGC